>CAVTJD010000005.1:0-1068228 GCA_963734995.1 uncultured Chloroflexia bacterium | reverse complement strand
GCTTGGTCGTAGGTTCGAATCCTACCGCCGGAGCCATTCCTCACCAGGTTGTCGAGTTCACGCACGGAACGTCTCGGTTGACGCTGCCTACCCATCGCCCTACCGTCAGCACGCTGGGCGACGTTGAGCTAGGGGGGGTGGGCGTGGATGGAACCACCGCCGTGGTCGTGTCGGTCGATGACGGTACCGACTACCACATCCGCGCCCACACAGCGGCGGTCCCATGAACCGACGTGCCCTGGTCGCCGTGATCGTCGCGGTCATCGTGCTGGCAGTGGCTGCCGTCAGCCTCCTGGCACGCGGGCCGGCCGTGGCGGTGTACACAGTGGAGATCGCCGGCGTCATCACGGTCGACGAACCCGTGGCGCCGGGGACTGGGTACGCCTACACGCTCGAGGGACGCCCTGGCGAGGTTCATGTCAGGCATTTCGTGGCTGGCGGTGTCGCGAGTGTTGGTGACCTGCTGCTGGCCGGGAGCGGGCCGCCGACGTGGGGCGTCGGCGCCCGACCGTCCGGCTACGACCCTGACTGCTGGCTGCTGCTGGCCGACGGCCGCGTCGACGGCGACTGGATCGAGGTCAACGTCGGCAACGACTCGAGCAACGGTGGCATCGAGTCGCATCTCCGGATCCCCAAGGCACCGACGTTCACCGGCGTCACCCCATCGGGCGACCTTCGCGGCATGTTCGTGTGCATCGACCACACCGGGACGGCGGTGAGCAGCGACTGACCACGCGGCACGTAGAATGACGGACCTCGCAGCACCTTCGGCCGCGTTGCCTGGTCTCCGGGAGTGGGACGGAATCATGTTGATGGCGGACGCGCGGGCAACCCTCCTCCTGCGCCGCGTGTATGGATGACCCGCGGGTAGCGAACCCGGACCGACGGGTCCTCAGGCTTCTCGCACTGATTCCTCGAAGTCCGACCTCCGCGGCGGCACATGCGCCGGCTGAAGAAGCACCGGGCTCGGCTGCGAGCCGTCTCAGGGGGCAGGGGCACAACGCGGCACTGTCTGTCATCGTTCGCACGTCCCTCGTATGGCTGCTTGCTTTCACCTCCTTCTCGTGCTCGGCGACGCCGTCGCCGCTACCGTCTCGCGGGGATGACGCGAGCGCGAGCGCGCCGTCCATCGGGCCTGTCGTGGGGGCCTGCGGGCACGTCGCCGTGCCGGCGCATGATCCCGTCAAGGGCGAGCAACTGCCGTCGGTCTCTCTGGTCGGATGGGTCGACGGCCGGGTGGTGCTGGCGTTCGCCGACGTGTCGTGTGCCTATGACCCGGTGGCCCACGCTTGGACGAGCGTCCCCGGCGAGCTCGGTGGTCCTGCACCGGAACTGCGCGCGCGCTGGGCCGATGGCTCGTCGTGGGCGGGCCTCGAGCAGGACCGGTCCATCGACATCGCCAAGGATGGTCGGGTCCGGCACGTGGTGATTGGCCCGAACGCCGAATGGACCAAGGAATGGGGCATCCTGGGCGGGGACCTGTTGCGCCCTGTTCCCGGGCAGGGCTATGTGGTGCCGCTGGTGGGTTCCGTCGTTCGGCTGACCCCCGATGGCCGGATGTCGGACGTACGGCTCCCGCAAGGCTTCGTCACGGAGACTGTCGCACCCGATGGCTCGGCCCTTGTGCGCAGACGCCCGGACCTGCGCGGCGACGTGAACCTGGGCGCCCCACGCGACCTCTTCGTGTGGCAGGTTGGCATGCCAACGCCTGTCCGCGCGGCGACCGCCGTTCGGTCCGTTGACGACGCCGACGGTGCAGGGCTGGCGTGGCTCGGGCTCAACGATGGCGAGGTGAGATTGCTGGGTCTGAATGGGGAGCTTGGACCATCGATCGAGACATGGGATGGGCAACGAGAGGCGGTCTCCGTGAGCCCATCGGGCAGTGTTGTCATCCACCAACCGCTCGACGGGTCGTTCCTGCAGCTCGATGACGTCCAGTCCGGCGAGTCCAGGCGGATCGATGAGGCATGCGGGCCGGTGACCTGGAGTGGTGACACGGCCGCCTGTCTGGTCGGTCCCGCCGACCCATCGCGCGACCCATGGGTGCTCGTTGTCGCGGACGCGCACTCGACCGGGAGCGTGGCCTTCAGGTAGACATGGCTCCCGCGCCCCAGCCCGACGCCGATGTCCCCCCCAGGTCGCCGAACGATGACGGTGGCGCCGGACGACAGCCCGGGCTGCCGCGAGGCCCGACGTACGCTCTATCCTCGGCAAGTGACTCGGTTCCTGGCATTGCTGGCGGGCATCGGCGCCGATCCGGCCGACGACGCGGAGACGCGGAGTCGCAAGGCGCTGCTCGTCTATCTGGCCGTGTTGATCTGGCCCATCTCGCTCGTGTGGGGCACCCTGTACCTCGGCCTCGGTGCCCCGGCTGGCACGGTGGCGTTCGCCTACTTCGCGATCTCCGTGGCCTCCATCGGCCTGTTCGCCCGGACGCGCAACTTCGAGCTCCTCCTGCGCATCCAGCTGCTGGACATCACCCTGGCCCCCACGCTGTCCATGTTTCCCACCGCCGGCTTCGTGGTGTCGGGCGCGGTGGGACTGTGGGGAATCCTGGGTCCGCTGGGCGCACTGGTCTTCAGCAGCGTCCGTTCCAGCGTCAGCTGGTTCGTCCTGTTCGTGGCTGCGTTCCTGGGCGCAGGAATCGCCGGTGAGCTGACCGGCGGCCTGTCCACCCTGCCGCGCTGGTTCAGCGCCACCATGCTGGCCCTGAATGTCGTGGTGGGGGGGACGGTGGTCTTCGCGCTGCTCGCCGTCTTCGCCATGCAGCGGGCCGAGGCCCAGGAACGAGCGGAGACGCTGCTGCTCAACATTCTGCCCCGCTCCATCGTGGAGAGGCTGAAGGCGGGGCCGCAGACCATCGCTGATGCCTTCGGGTCGGCGTCCATCCTGTTTGCCGATGTCGTGGAGTTCACGCCGATGGCGGAGCGCATCTCGCCAGCCGAGGTGGTGGAGAAGCTGGACCGGTTGTTCGGTCACTTCGACGAGCTGGCGGGCCGGTACGGCCTGGAGAAGATCAAGACCATAGGCGACTGTTACATGATGGCCGCCGGCATTCCCTCGCCGCGGCCGGACCACGCGCAGGCCCTTGCGCTCGTGGCCCTTGACATGCTGGACGCGGTGCGCGAGCAGGGGGCCGTGGGATCGCTGGGTTTCGAGCTGCGAATCGGGATCAACTCGGGTCCGGTGGTGGCCGGCGTGATCGGCCGCAAGCGGTTTCTGTACGACCTTTGGGGTGACGCGGTCAACACGGCGGGTCGGATGCAGACGGAGGGAACGCCGGGGCGCATCCAGATCACGCGAGCGACATACGAGCTGCTCAGGGACGAGTTCATCTGCGAGCAGCGGGGCACCGTGCCAGTGAAGGGCAAGGGCGAGATGGAGACCTGGTATCTGGTGGGTCGGCTTCCAGGTTGAGCCGGTAGTGACCTGATCGACGCCGGCCGTCGGTCGGGTTCCGTCCGACCGGACGGGCGATCGTGCTTACCGACCCCGTGCCCGTCGTGGCATCGCGGCCGGCAGGCTGGCCACGCCGTCGCGCAGCGCGAGCAGTGCCTCGCGGTCCAGCTCGCTCAGCTCCGCGGGTGGGGCGTACATGCGGCGGAGCATCTCGTCGCGCAGACGGACCCCTTCAGCGGTCAGCACGACGCGCCGCACGCGGCGATCGGTGGGATCGGGCCGGCGCTCGGCGAGGCCCTTGCTCTCGAGGCGGTCGATGATGAATGTCGCCGTCGACGCATCGCAGGACCACTCGTCTGCCAGCGCTCGCATGCTCCGACCCTGCGCGGGGTCCAGGGCGCTCAGGGCGCGACTGTCGTTCACCGTCAGGTTGAGCTCGGCGAGGATCCGGGTTCGCTGCCAGGCCGTCGCGCCGATGAAGTCCATGATGGCGCGCCATGCCTCCGTGGCCAGCGCCGCCTTCGACGTGCGTGCGCTCACGACGGCGACCTGGCGGATCGCATCCTGCCCGTGCAGTTGTCCAATGAACTGAGTCCTCCAATGATTTGACAATACAAAGCATATCATGCGAGGGTGTGCCGCACGAGGAGATGCTGATGATGCCGGCCGGTGCTCCCTCACTCCTCGACCGCTGGCAGGTGGCCTATGGGGTCGTGCTGGTGCTGCTCGTCGCCGGGGCCTGGGACATGGTCTTCAAGCCGGGCATGTGATCGTCAGGCAGGAGGTACCACGCGATGAAGATCGGCCTGCACATCCCTGAGACGACGTGGCGCGGCGGGGCTCCGGCGCTGCGCAACACGTTGCGCGACGTCGTACGCGGGGCAGAGGCGATGGGCTTTGATGCGATCGCCGTCGCCGACCATGTCTGGCTCCACCCGATCATGGGCGGTCCCGAGCAGAGCCACATCGAGGCGTATACCGCCCTGGGGTTCATCGCCGCCAATACGGAGCGAGTGCGCCTGGCTGCGATGGCCACCGCCGCACCATACCGCTCGGCCGGGTTGCTGGCGAAGATCGTGAGCACCCTTGACGTGCTGTCCGGCGGGCGTGCGATGCTCGGTATCGGCTCCGGTGACTACGCCGATGAGGCGGCGGGGCTCGGCCTGCCCTTCCCGCCCACGGCGCGCGAGCGATTCGACCTGCTGGAGGAGACGATCCGTGTCTGCCTCGAGATGTGGCAGGGAGAGCAGGGCAGTGGCCGTGCGTTCGAGGGCCAACAGGTCCGGCTCGGCCGAGCGCTCAACCTGCCACAGAGCCTGACCCGTCCTCACCCGCCGATCATGATCGCCGGCAGCGGCGAACGGCGGACGCTCCCTCTCGTCGCTCGCTACGCGGACGCGTGCAACATCTCGCCCACACCCGAGCTGCCGCGCAAGCTCGACCTGCTGCGCCGACTGTGCGACGAGGTCGGCCGCGACTACGACACGATCGAGAAGACGGTGCCGTACGGGTTCGATGTGGGGGAGCGCGGTGAGAAGGTGGGCGAGGTGGTCGAGCAGCTGCGCTGGCTGTCCGGCCTGGGCGTCGAGACGGTCATCGGCTGGGTCGTCGGCGTCGATCGGATGACGCCGCTCGAGATCATGGGTCGGGAGGTGATTCCGGCTGTTGCCGGGCTGGGGGACGCGGACCGCAGGCCGAGACGTACCTGACCCTGCCTGATCGATCTGCGGCGACCGCGTGCGCCGGGGCACGCAGGTGCTTCGGCGTCGTCGCACGCACGCGTCTGGTGGGGCGTCGCTGGCGGCAGCCGTCCGGGCAGAAGATGCGTAACACATTACGCATGGCCCACGGAGACGGGAGGTTCGGCAGGCCCGCGACATCGGATATGCGTAATACCTTACGCATATGGATGACCCGCGGTACACGGACCCACGACCCGACCTGTTCGGCTCTCTGCTGGTGCTCGTCCAGCACCTGTCGCGGCATCTCGATGACGCACTCGCGCCACTCGGGCTGACGTCTCGCCAGTGGTTGTTGCTCGCCGTCATGGAGCGGTGGTTCCCCGATGGCAGCCCGACGCTGACCGAGGCGGCGGTGCGCTATGGGACATCGCGCCAGAACGTCAAGCAGGTGGCGCTGGGCCTCGAGCGACGTGGCTACCTGCGCCTCGTTCCCGATCGTCTCGATCGCCGGGCAACTCGACTCGAGCTGACCGACAAGGTGTCGGTCTTCTACACACCTGACCTCAGAGCGCAGCGGCTGGAGATGCTGGATTCCCTGTTCGCTGACCTCGAGCCGGCTCGGGTCGAGCTGCTGCGGGAGCTGGTCGGCGACTGGCTGGCCGTCGAGGCGCAGAAGCGGGAGCACCAGCTCGACGCTCCCCGGAAGGAGGGATGAGATGAACCAAATCGCCGAAGCCCTGACCTGGCTTGCGACCGGACTCGCCGCGATCGCGAGCGCGGCCGGCCTGCTGACGGCGGTCTATCGAGACGCGCCGGCCATGGTCGACCAGGCGCGCGGGACGGATCTGGCCACGCTGCTGGTTGCCGTCCCGCTGCTGGTCATCGTTCTCTCGCGCGGCCGGGACCGATCGCCGTTCGCCCGGGTGGCGGTCGCGGGCGCATTGGCCTACCTCACCTACACCTACGCGATCTTCGCCTTCCAGGTCGTGTTCAATCCATTGACCCCGATCTACATCGCGATCCTGGGCCTCGCGGCGTGGGCACTGGTCACCGGGCTGCCTGACCTCCTCGCCGCCCTGACCGATAGCGCGAGCCGACCCCGACTGCCGCGCCGGACGACCGCCGGGTTCCTGGCGTTCCTCGCGGTGGCATTTGCCGGACTGTGGCTGGGCCAGATCGGCCAGGCCATTGCGAGCGGCGGGCCGCCGGAGGCCGTCGTCGACCTGAACCTGCCCACCAGCGGTGTCTACGCACTCGACCTGGGGTTCGTCCTGCCGGTCTTTGCGATCTCCAGCGTGCTCCTGGTTCGGCGAGCCGTTCGCTGCGAGTGGATCGCCTACGGCAGTCTCGTGTTCAGCGTGCTGATGGCCCTCAGCATCGTCGGCGCGTTGGCGATGGCGGCCACTCGCGGGACCCTGACCGAGCCGAGCACGCCCATCGGCTTCGCGCTGATCGCGGTCTTCGCGGCCGTCCTCGCCGGTGCTGGTGCCAGGCCGACGCCCAGTCGATCTTCGGCAGTGGCGGGTCACCCGGCCGCCGCCCAGTCATGACGGTGACCGCAGCGAAGGCGTTGTCGGGACCCTTCGCC
The DNA here is from genome assembly GCA_963734995.1 of uncultured Chloroflexia bacterium. GTDB lineage: Bacteria > Chloroflexota > Limnocylindria > Limnocylindrales > CSP1-4 > CAIXZV01. The sequence goes on along the minus strand of CAVTJD010000005.1, from coordinate 1,061,559 downwards.
ACACGCAACGAAGGTCTATCGCACCGTGGGGGCGAGTTGCCGTCGGGCTATCTTGCGCAGCGTTTCGCTCACAGCTGGCCAACGTCCACCCGCCATCTTCACGTGCTCGAAGCCGCGGGCCTGGTGACCGTCCGGCGCGACGGCCGCAACGTCGCGGAACGGCTCGGTGTGCTCGCACTTATGTGGTCCATGGCGAGCCGGCCGGAGAGGTGATCGTCCGCCGTTCCGGGCTATCCCCATCCGAGGGCCAACCGGCAGTGGTCTGTCAGGTGCCGTTGGACTTCGAGATCATGTATGGCCCGAGTGCAAGGTGGACGAGGCCGGATCGCCTCATCAAGTCGATCGCGTCGGCTGGAGAAGACACGATTGGCTCGCCGTGGATGTTGAGCGACGTGTTGAGGAGTACCCCACGGCCCGTCTTCTGGCGAAAGCTCTCCAGGATCCGGTGAAAGGACGGGTTCGCCTGCTTCGTGACGACTTGCGGGCGAATCGTCCCATCGTGAGGATGGCAGGCCGCCTTCACTTCATCGGTGTGTCGGGATTCGAATGCCAGGATCATGTATGGGGCCGCCAGCTCCTTCGGGTTCGTCAGATAGCGCGTCGATTCTTCCGCCATCACGGATGGAGCAAAGGGCATCCAGAAGTCCCGGTTCTTGATGGCTTCGTTGACCGTTCGGACGATCCCGACATTCGATGGGTCGGCGAGGATCGACCGATTACCCAGGGCGCGGGCGCCGAACTCCTCACGTCCCGCGAAGCGCGCCACAACCTCCCCTCGCTGGATGAGGCCGGTAATGGCATCCGCGAGATTGGTTGGGGAGGACACGGACCATCCGAGCTCATGTGCCTCTGCCGTCGCTCGCTCGTATTCGTCGCTGGCGGGCTCGGGTCCCAGATACATGGACTCCAGCGGTTCGATCGTGTCTGCCTGACCGTGATCCGCTTGCAACGCCCATGCGGCCCCGAACGAGTTCGTCTCATCGCCGCAGGAGGGAAACACGAAGAGATCGTCGACCTCGGCGAGCTGACCCAGCACCATGTTGGCCTTCACATTCATGAAGACACCGCCACCCAGGCGCAGCTTCCTGCGCCCGGTCGCTTGCAGCCAGTACCGTGCCCATTCGCTCAACACGTCCTCTGTGAACGCCTGCAGGCCCCCACAGATGTGATCGAAGCGGGCAAACTCGAGCCGCCTCCTCCAGTACTGATACGAGAACATCATGTCGGGGACGCCGGGGCCCAGCCTCCAGGTGCCGTTTCCCGTCCGGAAGGCGCTGTGGAAGATGTCCCTGACGGAGCTCACCCGGCCCCCACTCGCATAAGGGGCCATTCCCATCAACTTGTATTCGTGCTCAAGAGGGACCATTCCCAGCAGGGCGGTGATGACGGCCCAGAGATTCCCGATCGAATGCCGCTCATCTATGGTCGCGAGCCGTTTCAGCTTCCCGTCGCCATCCGGGATGGACACCGTCCCACACAGGCGATCACCGGCACCATCCAGGGTGAGGATCAGGGCCTCCGGGTCTGCGCCGGCGCCGAAATGCGTCGCGGATGCGTGGCAAAGGTGATGGTCGATGGACGAGATCCGGTCGCGCTCGACGCCATGCGCCAGCAACACGTCGATCTGGCGTCGTCGCCGCTGCCTCTGCACTCGGTCTCGTAGCGGCGTCCGCCGCAGCGCCTGCCTGACCTTGCCCGAAGTGGTAGCCATATCCCGGTAGCTTTGGATGCGGGCTTCCCTGTCTCCCTCCCTCAGCCCGTACTCCGTGTAGGTCTCGAACCCGCCAAAGACATACGCATCGACATCGCGCCACTCGATACTGGCGGCTTCCAGCAGACGCTCGATCGCTAGCTCCGGCAGGCCACCCTGATTCTTGAGGCGCGTGATGCGCTCCTCCTGCAGGCCGGACACGACTCGGCCATCCTCGACAAGGACCGCCGAGGCAGTGTGGCTGCAATTGATGCCGCAGATCAACAACCCTCAGGTCCTCGATGTTGGGCACACGATGGTGGCGATTCGGGTACGGGTCTGACGCTCACCCGCGGAGGTCCGGCCGGGCGGGATGCCGTTGGGTTCGCCATCATCGCCTGTCGCCCGTGATGACAGCGAACCGGTCTTGCGCCCGACGGTGCTGCTGCGGTCGTCGGCGACGGTCGGCGACGGGCGGAGTCGAACCACCGCATGGACGCTTGCGGGCCCCCTTTCCTGGCTCCTCGGCGTGTTGCCGAGCGTCCGGGAATTCTAAGCGGATTGGCGAGCTCGATTGAGGCCTTGTTGCCGACACCTGACTGCTGGCCGCGGAGTTCACCCTTTGCCGATTGGATTTCGGCGCCAGGGAGCAGGCGGCGGCGAGGGCCAACCTCCGTGCGACCGCGATACCTGACGCCTCCCGCCCCTGACCCGTGCGAGCATTTCGGGCGGGATCCGGCGCACGCGAGAGCTGCACGCGCCGGCCCTGGAGGTGGCATGGAGCACGTGACCTCGGCCGACGGGACGACCATCGCCTTCGAGCGCGGCGGGTCGGGGCCCGCGCTCGTGATCGTCAACGGCGCGCTCTCGGTGGGCACGACCGCCAACGCCTACGCGCCGTTCCTCGAGCCGCGGTTCACGCTCGTTCGCTACGACCGTCGTGGGCGTGGCGCGAGCGGCGATGGGCCCGTGTATGCGCCGGAGCGCGAGATCGAGGATCTCGCGGCCATCCTCGAGGCGGTGGCAGAGCCCGGCGAGGGCCTCGTCTTCGGACACTCGGGCGGCGCGATCCTGGCGCTCGAGGCGGCGATGCGTGGTCTCCCGATGCGTCGCCTCGCCGTCAACGAGCCGCCGTACATCGTGGACGGGACGCGCCCCCGGCCGCCGCTCGAGATCGTCGACCGGCTGCGCGACCAGATCGCGGCGGGGGATCGTGACGGCGCGCTGCAGACCTTCCTGGTCGATCAGGTCGGCCTGCCGGCTGCGGCCGTGGACCAGATGCGCGGATCGCCGGTGTGGCCGCAGATGCTCGCGATCGCGCACACGGCTGCCTATGACTCGGAGCTGGCCGTCCATTCGGAGATCCCGGTCGATCGGCTCGCGCGGCTGACCGTGCCGGTGCTCGTTCTCCGCGGCGGGGCGAGCTTTCCCTGGATCGGGGAGACGGCCAGGCAGGTGTCCGAGGCACTGCCCGATGGCGAGCTGGTGACCCTGCCCGGACAGCCTCACTCGCCGGCGCCGGACGTCCTCGCGCCGGAGCTCGTGCGCTTCTTCCTCGGCTGACCCGGGTATCGTCGCGTACCGCTCCCGACGGTCAGCCGCGTACCCCGGACACGAGACGCACGGCCGTCAGCTCGGTCGCCCAGGGGCCATCGGCCCGCGTGGTCACTGCCCGTTGATCCAGGTCGCCACGTCCGTCACGACCTCGGGCGCAACGTGTGAGGGCAGCGCGTACTCGGCGGGCGTGGCCGGCCCGGAGCCCGCGAACAGCAGGTGATCGAGCGCCGGGTAGGTCTTGAACGCGACGTTCGAGCGGCCGGCCAGGGCGTCCCGCCATGGTTGCAGCTCGCTCGGCGGCACCTGGTAGTCGCGCCCGCCCTGGGTGAACAGCATCGGCAGGTCGAGCCCGGCCGCGGTGGACAGCGGATCGTAGCTGCGCAGGTCGATCCAGTAGCTGGCGGGGATGCCCAGCGGCAGCTGCGACGCCGGCGTGGAAGGGGACAGGTCCGGTGACTCGGCGAGCTGGACCTTGGCGGCCAGGTCGTCCAGCGCCGCGCCCATCGATGGGTCGGGGCTGGCCCCGCCGAGCGACGCGAGGTACCGCTCCTGCGTCAGGATGAGCTCGGCCAACGGGGTGCTGGGAGCCTCGAGCAGCACCAGGCCGCGCAGCTCGCCGGGGACGCCGGCGGCGATCCGCGGGGCGAGGTAGGCACCCAGGCTGTGGCCGGCCAGGAACACCCGGCTCGGGATCCACACCTGCGGTCGAACGCAGCAGCGCGATCGCGGCGATCGCGTCGTCGGTGGTCTCCTCCTTGACCGTGATGGTCGTGGAGCCGGCCAGCTGTGCGCCGTACACGAGCGTTCGCTTGTCGTACCGCAGCACGGCGATCCCTGATGACGCCAGGCCCCAGGCGATGTCGCGCAGCGGCTTGTTGGGGCCGATCGTCTCGTCGCGATCCTCGGGTCCCGAGCCGGCGACCAGCACGACGCCCGGGAACGGCCCGTCGCCCACCGGCATCGAGAGCGTGCCGGGCAACGTCCAGGGCGCGCTGCCCACGGTCACGTCCGTCTCGCTGAAGGACGCCGGGTCCACGTACGACGCCGGCGGTGGAGACGGCGCGACCGAGCCCGCCGGGGACGCCGGCGGACCGGGCGATCCGAGGTGGAAGCCCGCGACGGCCCCCGCCTGATCGATGGTGACGAGCAGCGGCACGGAGGCGCTGGCGAACGATGCCTGGACCGTCGCCACCGTGTAGGGCGCCTGCTCGGCGGTGTCCACGCCGATGATCCCCTGGTAGGCGCCGAACTGGGTGACGAGCTGCGTCCACAGGAGCGCGATCTTGTCGGCCGGCAGTGCGGCACGCAGCGTGCCGTCCTCGAGCGCCTCGGCCGAGGCGTCGTCGCCGGACGCCATCGCCTCGACATACGCGCGGCCCACGGCTGACGCGGCATCGACCACATTCGGGGTGCCGCTCGGTGTGGTCGATGCCTCGGGACTGCCGCCGGCGGTGGGCTCGAGCGTGGGTCCGGGCGTCGGGGATGCGGACGAGCCGCAGCCCGCGACCAGGAACGACGCGAGCAGGACGATCATCAGGCTGCGGGCCACGGTACGGACCCTCCCTGGGTCAACGGTGTGCCGCTCGACCTTACTCCCAGCGGAAGTATCGGGCGGAGATCACCAGGCACACCACGAACCAGCCGGCGAGCACCAGGATGTCGACCGGGAGCGGCGCGAACGGTGAGCCGTTGACCATCACCTGGCGCAGCGCGTCGCCGAGGTAGGTGAGTGGCAGGATCACGGCGACGGGCCGCAGCAGGTTGGGCATGAGCTCGAGCGGGAAGAACACACCCGACAGGAACATCATCGGGAACTGGATCACCTGGACGATCCCGTTGGCCGCCTCCTCGGTGCGCGCGAACGCCGCGACCACGTACCCGATGGCGATGAACGACAGCGCGCCCAGGATGACGATGGCCACCATCAGCACCAGCGAGCCGAGGACCTGGACGCCGAACACGGCCACGCCGATACCCACGATCAGCACCGCCTGGACCAGTCCGATCAGCAGCCGCAGGATGACGTTGCTGCCGACCAGCGTCCAGCGGGGCAGGGGCGTGGCGCCCAGCCGCTTGAGGATCAGCTTCTCGCGCTGGGCGACGAGCGGCACGGCGCCGAACACGCCGAGCTGCATGAGCGCCATGCCCAGGATGCCCGGCACGAGGAACGCGGCACTGGTCAGGTCCTGCGTCTGGAGCGACCGGTCGGCGATGCCCAGCACAGGGCTGTTGCCGGTCAGCGCGACATTGGCGCTGGCCACGACCTGGTTGGCAACCTGCTGGATCGTCGTGGCGCTCGTCTGCTGGCTGGGGTCGGTGTAGACCTCGAGCGTGATCGCCGGCGCGCCGCCGGCCGATCCCTGACCGCCGGATACCGCCTGGACCGCCGCACCGAGACCGCTGGGGACCACGATCACGCCGCGCAGATCACCCGAGCGCATGGCGTCGAGGCTGGCGTCAAGCGTGTCGTCGTGGAGCTCGAGCAGGGGAACGGCGGCAAACGCCTCGCGCAGCGAGGCCGAGACCGGCGTGCCGTCGTCATCCACCCAGCCCACCGCATAGGTCGTGCTCCCGCCGCCCGAGAAGATGGCGCCGAACAGGAGGATGAAGATGACCGGGAACGCAAGCGTCCAGAACAGCGCCGTCCGATCGCGCACGAAGCTCCGGATGTTGGCGCGGGTGAGCATGACCAGCGGGCGCATCCGGCTCATTCGCGCAGCGCCCGGCCGGTGAGATCGAGGAACACGTCCTCGAGCGTGGCCTTGCGGATGCCGAGGTTGCGCGGGTCGAGGCCGGCCTGTGCCGTGCGGTCGAGCAAGGCCCCGATCGTCGCCGCCACGTCGGCCGTGTACAGGACGGTCTGATCGTCCTCGATGACCACCCGCTGCACCTCCGGCAGCGTCTCGAGCTCCGCCGGCCCCAGCTCGGGGATCGTGTCGAAGTGCACGGCTCGCTCCTTGAACCGTCGGCTCACCAGCGCGTCGACCGTGTCCGCTTCGAGCACGTGCCCGTGGTCCATGATCGCGACCCGGTCGCAGAGCTGCTCCGCCTCCTCCATGTAGTGCGTGGTCAGCAGCACCGACGATCCCTGCTCGCGCAGCCGGAGCACGAGGTCCCACAGCGACCGCCGCGCCTGGGGATCCATCCCGGTCGTCGGCTCGTCGAGGAACACCAGCTCGGGCTCGTTGACGAGCGCAAGGGCCACCGACAGGCGCTGGCGCTGCCCGCCCGACAGGTGTCGCGTCTGGGCATGCCGCCGCTCGCCGAGGTCGACGGCCTCGAGCAGCCATTCCAGCGTCCGGCTGTTCGCGTAGAAGCTGCGGAACAGGTCGAGCACCTCCTCGACCGTCAGGAAGGGATAGAGGGCGGCGGTCTGGAGCTGGACGCCGACCCGCTCCTTGATCCGGTCGGCATCGTGGGCGGCATCGATGCCCAGCACCCGCGCCGTCCCCCCGTCGGGCTTGCGCAGGCCCTCGAGGATCTCGACCGTCGTGGTCTTGCCGGCGCCGTTGGGTCCAAGCAGCCCGAAGATCTCGCCGCGATGCACCTCGAAGCTCACGCCGTCGACGGCGTGGACCTCGCCATAGTGCTTCTGGAGCCCGGCGACCTCGATCACCGGCGCATCGCCTTGATGACTCACGTTGACCCCCGTGCACGGGCGCTGAGCCGCGGAAGTCGCCAGTCTACGGGTTGCCGCGCTCGGCACCCTCGAAGGCCGCCAGGTCATCCGCCGCCGGCACCACGTAGTAGGCGCCCGTGACCGGGCGGGTGAAGCGCGTCAACGCATCGCGCACACCGTCCCCGCGCCCGATCATGCTGTCCAGCATCCGGGCCAGGATGCCTTGGTCCGCCGCGAACCCCACGAAGATCGTCCCGTGCCGCTCGACATCGCCGTAGGGGATGTTGCGTCGGAAGATCGTTCCGAACGTCTCCTGATCCGTCCGTGCGACGTGCGAGTCCTCGGGTCGCGGGTCGAGCTCGATGCTGTCGCTCTTGCGGCGGCCGATGATGGCCTCCTGCTCGACGATCGGCAGCCGAGCCCAGGCCTCCGCATCGTGCTCCCACTGCTGCAGCAGCAGCATCGCTGATCCCGCGCCGGGCGATCCCTCGGGCACCACCGCCGCCCGCATCGCGTCGAGCAGCGGTGGGTTCTCGGTGCCGTCGATGAACCCGGTGAGATCGAGGTCGCGATGGTACGGCCAGCCCACCACCTCATGGGCAAGGGAGGCGTGCTCGGCGAGATCCGTGACCACGTCGCGCGAGACGTCGAACACGACGTCGTACGCGGCACCGGTGAGCCAGATCACGATGTCGTGCTGCGTAGCCGGCAGCGTGTATCCGTCCGCCCCGACGCGTGGCGCGTTGAAGCCGGTCGCGCGCGTCGGGGCTTTGCCGGGTGCGACGGCAGCCCACAGCTCGGGCCGGAAGCCGGCCACGAGGTTGACGCCGCCGATCGTCGTCCGCGGCTCGCGCAGCGCGGCGACGTGGGCTACGGCAGCCTGGGCGTCGATGCCCGAGCGCAGGTCGAGCTCGAGATACGCGTGAGACGTGGTGCCGAGCGCGAACATGCCGGTCTGGGGAGACGTCATCGCAGTGGATCATCGCCCGCCCAGGGCCGGCGGTGCAAGGTGGGCGTACGGCCTTGGATCGCCGGGCATGATGACAAGCGAGCGGCGTTCATCCCGAGGAGAGGCACACCTTCGGCGGTCGGCCGTGTGGAGCGCTACTCTCCGTTCGGTGACCAGGGAGCAGCACATGCCAGGTTCGTACGTCGTGACCGGCGGAGGCGGCGGGATCGGCCGCGCGGTCGCAGAGCGACTGCTCGGATCGCACGACCACGTGGTGATCGTGGAGCGCGACGAAGCATCCGCGAGCTGGACGCACACGCATCCGGCAGGGGATCGGCTGCACGCGGTCGCGGGCGATGCCGGCGACGACGCGGTCGCCTGGGGAGCGAGCGCGATCGCCGAGGAGGCGGCCCCGCTGGTCGGCTGGGTGAACAACGCGGCGGTCTTTCGGGACGCGACGGCGACCACGTCGTCCGGGCTGGAGCTGATGGACCTGATCGCGGCCAACCTCAGAATGGCCGTCACCGGCTGCGCGACGGCGATCCGCCACCTCCGCCAGATGGGTCGCGGCGGGAGCATCGTCAACGTCTCGTCGCACCAGGCGCAGCGCGCCGTACGGGGCGCCCTCCCGTATGCAACGGCAAAGGCAGGCATCGAAGGGTTGACGCGCGCGCTGGCCGTCGACCACGGGCCTGACGGCATCCGCGTGAACTGCGTCGCGCTTGGGTCGATTCGCACCCAGCGCTACGACGCCTACCTGGCACGGCAGTCGCCCGACGCACGAGCGACCATCGAGCGGGACATGGCGCGCCTGCACCCGATCGGTCGGGTTGGCACGCCGGACGAGGTAGCCGAGGTCATCGCGTTCCTGTTGTCCGAGCGGGCGAGCTTCGTGACCGGCGTCGTGCTGCCCGTGGACGGTGGACGGTCGGCGGCTGGCAGCGACCCCGAGGAGGGCCCGGCCTGATCGGGCCACCAACCTCCGGGTCTTCGAGGGAGAAGGGTGTCGGGACGTTGGCCGCCGTCGCGACGCTCATCGCCGCTGTCGGATCGATGTCGAGCTCACCGCTGGCTCGGCGTGGGTGCCGGAGGTACCCTCCCGCTGCCTTCGGATCCGGGATTCGGGCGCCGGACGAGAGGGACATCTCACGCATAGTCGGGTTGGGGTCGGCAGCCCGTGCTCGGACCATCAGATCTGGCAAGGAGGGATCGTTGGAGACCCGAACGCTCGGCTCGACCACGATCAGCGTGACTCGGATCGGCCTTGGGCTCGCCGCGATCGGGCGGCCCGGCTACATCAACCTCGGACGCGAGGCCGATCTGGGTGCCGAGCGCGGCGTCGACACGATGCGTGCCCGGGCCCACGAGCTGCTGGACGCGGCGTGGGCCGCCGGCATCCGCTACTTCGACGCCGCCCGCTCCTATGGCCTCGCCGAGTCCTTTCTCGCGTCATGGCTCGAGGCGCGGGGGACGCGGCCGGACGAGGTCAGCGTCGGCTCGAAGTGGGGCTACACGTACACGGCGGACTGGGTCGTGGGCGCGGAGGTCAACGAGGTCAAGGACCACACGCTCCCGACGTTGGTCCGCCAGCTGGGCGAAAGTCGGGAGCTCCTCGGTCGCTGGCTGCGGCTGTACCAGATCCACTCGGCCACGCTCGAGAGCGGCGTCCTGCGCGACCCGGACGTGCTGGCCGAGCTGGCCGCGCAACGGCGCGATGGGCTGGCGATCGGGATGTCCGTGAGCGGCCCCGGCCAGGCCGACGCGATCCGAACGGCCCTCGAGGTGCGCGTGGACGGGGTCTGCCCGTTCGACGCCGTTCAGGCGACCTGGAACCTGCTGGAGCCCTCCGCCGGGGCGGCGCTCGCGGAGGCCCATGCGGCGGGACTGGGCGTGATCGTGAAGGAGGCGCTCGCGAACGGCCGCCTGGTGGTCGACGCTGATCGGTCCGACGTCGAGGCGGCGCGGGCGCTCGCCGCGCTCGACGAAATCGGGGCTCGCCACGGGGTCCGCGGAGCGGGTGCGCGGTTGCCCGGTCGCGACGCCGTCGCGATCGCGGCGGTGCTCGCGCAGCCCTGGGCCGATGTCGTCCTGTCCGGGGCGGTCACCCCGCGGCAGGTGCTGTCGAACCTGGCCGCGCTCGATATCGAGCTCTCGGACGAGGACGCCGAGTCGCTCGGCGCGCTGGCGGTGCCCGCGATCGAGTACTGGCGCGAGCGAAGCGCGCTCGCCTGGAGCTGAGCCTCCTCGCCTGGAGCTGAGCCTCCTCGGACCCGCGCCCGGGTTCCCACGGATACCCGCGCGTGTTGTCCCGCGAGCCGAGACCGACCGTGCAGCGAGCCGCCGTTCCCGCCGCTTACGTCCGCTCGGGGTCGCGGACGTGGGGCACGAACAGCAATGAGCCCATCAGCGCCGCACCCACCAGCCCGGCGCCGACCATCGTGACGCTCGGCCCGAGCAGGTCGGCGGCGGGACCGGTCAGCGCGAACGAGACCGGCACGAGCCCGCTCGAGAGGAGCCAGTCCAGGCTGGAGACGCGACCCAGCAGCTCGCGCGGCACCAGCTGCTGGAGCAAGGTCGTCCAGATGATCTGGCCGACCTGGAACAGCGCGGCTGTCGTGAGCGCGATCAGCATCGCCTGCCACAGGGTGGTCATCAGCCCATAGCCCGCCATCACGGCGACGCCGCCCGTCCAGCATGCGTACATCACCGTGATCCGTCGGCGTGGCAGCCCGCGCTGTCCGACCATGATCGCGGTGAAGATCGATCCGACGCCGCTCACCGCGAAGATGAGGCCGAGTGCCTCCGGGCCGAGCTCGAGGCGGTTCTTGACCAGGAACGGCAGCAGCACCTGTACCGGACCCACGAACGCCAGCAGGCTGAACATCGCGGCCACCAGCGTCGCCCAGCACCACGGGTTGGCACGCACGAAGTCGAGGCCCTCGCGCATCTCGCCCAGCGTCCGCCGCATGCCATGGGCCCGGGCGCGAACGCCGGGTCGGGCGGCAATCGCCGACAGCGCCACGGCCGACACCAGAAACGAGGCACCGTCGACGACGAACGCGTAGCCGGGACCTACGCCGGCGACCACGAACCCGGCGACCGCGGGGCCGAGCAGGCGGACCATCAGCGGTCTCGTCATGCCCTGGAGCGCATTGGCCTGGGCCAGCTGGTTCTCGGGCAGCAGATCGGGCACGATCGCGGTGGACGCGGGGTTGAAGAACGCATCGCCCAGCCCCACGAACATGATCAGGACGATGATCTGCCACAGCTCGATCACGCCCGTCACCGACAGCACGCCCATCGCACCGACGGCCACCGCGCGCACCAGGTCGGCGCCGATCATCAGCCAGCGGCGGTCGTAGCGGTCGGTCAACACGCCGCCCAGGAGCAGCATCGCCACCAGGGGCACGCTCCACGCGATGCTGACCACTGACAGCGCGGTCGGCACATTGCTGATCGCATAGACCTGCCAGGCGAGCGCCACGCTGAAGAAGCCGTCGCCCAGCAGCGATACGACCGAGGCCAGCGTCAGCAGCGCGAAGCTGCGGCTGGCGAGCGGCTCGAGCAGGCGGATCGATCGAAGCCGGGACCGAGCGGGCGGCACGGGGAGGGTCATCGCCTCCCCGTCGCGCTCCGGACCGTCGCGCTCCGGACCGATGCCTGCCGGCCCGATCGTGCGAGCGATGGGGCGCGAGCTCCCGGCATGGGGCCGCAGAAAACCGGTCCGATTGCGCGTCGCAGCATCCGGCTATCGTGCCAGCGATCGACGGGCGCCCGCGCGGCGATTCGTGTCGGCGGCCCGGCCCGGCCCGATCGGGCCATCCGGCTCTCGTAGGTGCGCCCCACATGGACATGCTATTGGCATATGCATGCCGAAAGCCACCGCCATCACCACGCTGATCCGCACCATCACCCCGATGGCTATCGCGGCTGGGTCCGGCCCAATGGCCGGCGCGGCCGCTGGCTCGAGCCATTCCTGCTGCGCCTGGTGGCTGACGGTGCGGCGCACGGCGGCGCGATGATCACCCGCCTCAACGACCTGTGCCTCGCGCCCGACGGGGTCGACGTGGGCATGGCGTACCGCACGTTGCGTGAGCTGGAGGCCGAGGGGTTGGTGGGCTCGGGGTGGGTGACCGACGATGGTCCACCGCGTCGCACGTACCGCCTGACCGACGCCGGTTGGGCTGCGCTCGACGAATGGATCGCCGTGATGCGCGAACGGTCGCGCCTGATCGATGCCTTTCTCGATGGGACGGAGCGCCTCGACCGAGGCGAAGGAGGTTGATGTGAGCTGCTGGCATGGCCGCCACGACTGGCATGGCTGTGGACCATCGTATGGGCCGGCCGTACGGGAAGGCTGGTACGGCCCGCCGCCCGACTGGTACGGCCCGCCGCCCGACTGGTATGACGAGGCGGGTTGGCCGGCCCGCGGGCGCGATCGGCGGGTCCGGCGCTATGAGCGCGATACGACACCGCAGGAGCTCGAGGCGACGCTCGGGGAGCTGCGCGAGCAGGTCGGTCGGGTGGAGGCAGAGCTGGCACGACTGCGCGGCTCCGGGGCGCCGGGCGAAGCACCCTGACCGTCTGGCGGCCGCCGACTGTGAGGAAGGACGGCGACATCGGCGAAGGCGTCCCAGGAGGCTGACGATGCTGCCCCTGACGAGGGTGTCGCACGAGCATCATGCTCTGCTGTGGGACCATGTGAACCGGCTCGACGAGCTGGCCGACTGCCTCAACGCCGACTGCCTCGACTCGGTCGGGCTGGTCGCGCATCTCCCGCAGCTGCGCGAGGTGCGTGACGGGCTGCTGAACCAGCTCCTGCCACATATGGAGGCCGTCGAGGCCGCGGTCTATCCGACGCTTGAGCGGTTGATGGCGGATCAGGGCTCCACGGTGCCGATGGTCAGCGAGCATCGGGAGATCCGGCGGTCGGTCGATGCGCTCGGATCGTTCGTCGACGACGCGGCAGTCATGCGCCAGGATCGATTGTCGGTCCTCGCGCTGCGACGCATCCTGCTTCGGCTGCACGCGCTGCTCAAGACGCACCTTGCCGAGGAGGAGCTGTACATTCCCATTCTCGAGGATCGCCTGACGGCGGCCGAGGAGGCGGCGCTCGCGCGGGCGATCGACCACCTTGCCGCCGAGCGGCTGTGATCCGGGCCGCGCAGGCCGCAACCTCGAGGCGAGCTCGATCGACGCAGGCAGGTCACCCGATCGGGTGACGACAGGCGCTCGGCCGCCCGTGCACCCTGACCTGGTCTCGCACCGATCCGGGCCTCAGCCCACGGTCCGCAGCACGCGCGGGAACCAGGCACCCAGCGTTGCCGCGCGCGCGGCCATCAGGATCATGAGGGCCAGCCACAGGCCACTGTTGCCCATGACCGGGACGAGCAGCTGCGTCGCGACGAGATACACACCGAGCGCGATGATCATGCCGTTGCGCATCTCCACGGCACGCGTCGCGCCCACGTAGATGCCGTCGAGGACGTAGCTCCAGACCGAGATCACGGGTGACACGACCATCCACGGCAGGAATGCGATGGCGGCGGCCTGGACCTCCGGGAGGTTGGTGAACAGGCTCACCAACGACGCGCCGAGCACGCCGTACAGCGCGGCCACCAGGGCCGCGAGGGCGATGCTCCAGGCAGCCGCGGCGCGCACGGCTGCCGCGAAGCCGGCACGGTCACGCGCTCCGATCGCCGCACCCACCAGGGCCTCGGCGGCGAACGCGAACCCGTCGAGTCCGTAGGCCATGATGGCCTGCAGGTTGAGCAGCACGGCGTTGGCGGCCAGGGTCACGGTACCCAGCCTGGCGCCCTGCACGGTGAACCAGGCGAACGCGAAGATCAGGCACACCGTGCGCACGAAGATGTCGCGATTGACGCGCAGCAACGACGCCAGACGAACCCGATCGAACAGCCGTGCTCGCTCCCAACCGGCCCGCCCGGGCAGCGTGCGCAGGATGAGCCACAAGGCGACGCCACTGGCGGCGTAGTCGGCGATGACCGATGCCCCCGCCACCCCCGGAACACCCCATCCCAGGGCGACCACGAACCACAGGTCGAGCGCGATGTTGAGACTGTTGGTGAACACCTGGAGCACGAGCGCCGTCTTGGGCCGCTGCATGCCGAACAGCCAGCCGAGCAGGGCGTAGTTGGCGAGCGTCGCGGGTGCGCTCCAGATGCGTACCGAGACGTAGTCGGCCGCGTTGGCCTGAACTTCCGGGCTCGCCCCGACGAGCCGGAGCGATGCGCTCGCGATCGGTCCCTGGAGCACCACCATCGCCGCGCCCAGCGCCGCCGCGATGAGCAGCGCGCGACCCAGCACGGCCCGAATCTCGGCCGCGTCGCCGGCCCCGCGCGCCTGGGCGACGAAGCCGGTGGTGCTCATGCGCAGGAAGCCGAAGCTCCAGTACAGGAAGTCGAAGATGGTCACGCCGATCGCGACCCCGCCCAGGTACGCGGGATCGGGCAGGTGTCCCACGACCGCGGTGTCCACGGCGCCCAGCAACGGCACCGTGATGTTGGACACGATGATCGGGGCGGCGAGTCGAAGCGTCCGGCTGTACGCGGAACCCGACGCGGGCCGATCGGGTAGGCCGCTCATCGTGCACCGTCCCGACGGATCACACGCGTGGCGCGGCGCCGTCGGGCAGCTTGAACACGGCCCCTCCCGCCGCCACATCGATGGGGCCGTCGAACCCCTCGCCGGCGGCCGCGAGCGACGCGTCCACGCTGGTGCCAGGGAACAGGTGCGTCAGGACGAGTCGCCCGACACCTGCTCGGCGGGCCGCCACTCCCGCGTCGCGGGCGCTCGACAGGAACGCCGCCGAATTGGCGGGCACGACGCGAGGGTAGCTCGCTTCGGCGAGCAGCAGGTCGGCATCGCGCGCGAGGGACACCAGCTCATCGCTGGGACCGGCGTCACCGGTGTATGCGAGCCGCGCCATACCGTCGTCGAGTCGCAGCCCGGCGTTGGGCAGGAAGTGAGGCAGGAGCCTGGTCTCGATCGCGAGCGGTCCGACATGGAGCGGGTCGCCGGGTCGGAACTCGTGAAGCTCCATCGCCTGGTCGAGCATGCCCGGCCGGTCGAGCGCGAGCACGGCCTCGAGCGCGCCGGGCGGCGCGTACACGGGGAGCGGCGCGGCTTGCGGGCCGTCACGGAGCGCGAGGGAACGGAGCAGCGGGTTCAGGTCAGCGCAGTGGTCGGGGTGGCCGTGTGTGACCAGCACGGCCCCGAGCTCGTCGACATTGATCCGCTGCTGGAGACGCGGGAACGTCGCGTACCCCGGGTCGATCAGGCACCAGAAGTCCCCGGCGCGAACCAGATAGCCGCTGCACGCGCCACCGGCCGCGGGCCAGGCGCCCCAACCACCCAGGACGATCAGCTCCATGGCCTTGATCGTGACACGCCACGCGAGCGGGTGGGCTGCGGATCCGGCACGGGACAATCCGAGGGTGGCGGACCCCGAGGCTACGGGTCGAGCCGGTAGAGGCGGATCGCGTTCTCGCCGAGGATGCCGCGCGCGGTCGCCTCGGCCTCGGCGGCGGTCATCCGGTCGGCCCGAAGCTCGGCCGCCAGGACCGCGGCCAGCAATTCCCGCCACAGCGCCGCGCCGCGCCAGTGCATCTCCGGGTACGAGTGCCCATCGCTGGCGGCCAGGATCTTGGTTACCGGACACAGCCCGAGCGCCTCCGATATCGCCGCCCGGGCTCCGACGGCACCCAGCAGCGGGATCGTCAGCGACAGGTCGAGATACACCTGCGGGAAGACGCTCGCGAGGTACGCGGCCTGGGCGACGAACGGGTGGCCGTGGAGGAGCACGATCGGGCACTCGCCAAGGGTCGGGTCCCGGAGCAGGGGACGGAGGAGGCTCGGGTCGGCCGTTCGAAGGTCGAGGTCCTCATCCCCGAACCCCGTGTGCACCTGGACGGGGATCCCGCGCGGGCCCGCGATCGCGAGCGCCGTGTGCACGACCAGTGCCACGAGCGCCGGGTCATCCAGTCGTCGGGCCTGGGTCGTGCGATCCGCCAGCGCGCGCCGCACCCGGCCGGGCGTCGGCTCGACGAGGTCAAGGCCGCAACGGTAGGCCGCGATCGTCTTGAGCCCGACCGCACCGGCGTCGAGCTCGGTCTCGATGGATTCGGACAGCGCGTCCCGGAACCCGGCCGGCGACAGCCAGCCGTGCGCTGCGCCCAGCACCCGCTCTGCCAGCGTCTCGAGCCGCGCGATCGTCCGCACCGGGCGGCCGGCGACGGCCTCGAGCGCGGCAGGCTCGAGGGAGCGATCGGCACCGTACCCGGTGTCGACGAGCAGCATCGTGACCACGGCGTTGTCGAGGAGGTCCGCGACGTAGCGTTCATCCGCGGCTCGGGCGTCTCGCGCAGCGACGACCGCGGCCTCGACGATCGTGGCCTCGGCAGCCGACGCATCGGCCGAATCGGCCATCGGCCCGACACCCAGGTGCCGGCCGAAGGCGCGCAGGAACTCCCGGTAGCCACGCATCGCGGGCACGTCACGCTCGAGGCTCTCCGGTCGCACCGCCTCGCTGAAGCAGCCCCGCCATCGTGGTCCGAGGGCATCCGGTGCGCTGACCATCTGCCAGTCGCGGACCAGCGAATGGCAGTGCTGGTCGACGATCGGGATGCGCGCGAGGCGGGTCGCGAGCTCGTCGGCGTCAGGCGTCCGCACGGGGCTCGGCCGCGTCGTGCGATGGGGTCCGGGCGTGTCCCGCTACGTACAGCGCCGCACCCACGAGCAGCGACAGCACGGCGATCCCCGCGATCCAGTACGACCACGCTCCGTAGGCGATGACCGCGCCGAACAGCTCGAGCGTGCCGCTGTCGTTGGGGATCAGCGGTGTCCACGAGCCGCTGAGCGTCGCGATGATGCCGACGAAGGCCGCGATCCCACCCACCAGCGAGCACACGTGGAACACGCGCGGGCGAGCGAGGCGCGTCGTCTCGAACGCGGTGTCGAAGCGACGGATGATGATCACGACGTCCACGAACAGGATCACCATCGAGATGCACCAGATGACGGTGACCGACGCCTGGAGGATGTCGTACACGCGCGTCTGAACGTCCACCGGCGATCCGCCGCCGAGACCGACGGACGGAAGGACGACGAACGCGAGCAGCGCGAACGCACCGGCGACGATCGTCTGGACCCAGACCGCGTTGGCCGGGACCTTGTTGTCGTTCAGCCGGGCCATGGCCGCGGGCAATCGCCGGTCGAGCCCCGACACGAACACCAGCCGCGCGAACGAGTAGTTGTAGACGACGGTGATGAACAGGAACACGCCCGCCAGGATCAGGGCGACGAGCTTGCCCAGCGGATCGCCCAGGGCGAGCCCCACGGCCCGGGCGACCGCCGTGACCTCGGCCGACGACCCGCCGGCGGGCACGACGATCATCACCCCGAACGTCGCCAGCAGGTACGCGAGCATGACGGCCAGAGAGCCGAACACCAGGTACCGCGTGATCGATGACGGCCCCCGGATCTCGACGCCCATGTTGAGCGGCACCTCGACGCCCAGCAGGGCCAGGATCACGAGCCCGAAGAACGTCCAGTTGCTGACGTTGAGACCGGTTGCGGCCGACGGTGCGTAGGCGGCCAGGTCGAGCGGATTGGTCTCCGCTGCGTGCCCGCCCAGCAGCCACACCACGCCGGCCGCGCCCATCAGCAGGACCGCGATCGCGTACAGCACGAACACCACGTTGACGATGTTCTGGGTCACCCGCAGCCGCATGACCGACAGCGCACCGGCGAACGCGATGAACCCGGTGATGACGACGCCCTCGATCCGGATGTCCAGCGTGCCCAGCTGGTCGGGCAGGACGTAGCCCAGAAAGCTGAACACGATCGTGCCCGTGGCGACCATCACCAGCACCCCCGGCCACCACGCGCAGAACCCGGCGAGGAAGCCCCAGAACGGCCCGAACGCCTTGTGTGTCCAGAGGTAGATCGAGCCCTCGCCCGGGAACATCCGGCCGAGCTGGCCGGTGACGATCGCGCCGGGGATGAGGAACAGGACGAAGCCCAGGATCCACCACCCGAACGCCGTGGGGCCGGCGCTCTGGATGACCGCGGCGTTGGTGATGAACAGCACGATCGCGACGAAGATCGCGACCATGTCGAACGAGGTCAGGACCCGCGGCAGGATCCCGCCGGCCACGCGCTCGGAGGGCAGCTCGCCCGGGTCCGCCGGACGGCTCGCGCGGCCGGGGCCGTGAGCGGCGTCAGATCCGGAGAGCATGCGCCAGGCACTCGAAGTCGACGTCGCGGGCGCCGAACGAGGCGATCTCGGACCGCTTGACCGCGAGATACGCGGCGGAGCGCGTCGGGCCCAGCGCGTCCATCAGCACCTCGTCACGCTCCAGGGCATCGAGCGCCTCCGCGAGCGTGGTCGGGAAGCGTTCGATCCCGCGCCGTCGCCGCTCGGCATCGGTCAGCGAACCCGGGTCGACGTCGATCGGCTCGCCGGGGTCGAGACCGCGCCGGACGCCGTCCATGCCCGCGATGAGCACGCCACCCAGGGCCAGGTACGGGTTCGCGGACGAGTCGGATGGCTTGAGCTCGATGTTGGTTGAGCGCTCCGTCCGGCCCCACATCGGCGACGCGATCCGGACCGCCGCCTCGCGGTTGTCCATCCCGTAGCACGCATAGGCGCTCGACCAGTGCATCGGCTGCAGCCGCCGGAAGCTGTTCACGCTGCCGCAGGTGAGCGCGAGCAACCCGGGCAGGTGCGCGAGGATGCCGCCGATGAAGCGATAGGCGGTGGGGGACAAGCCAAGGCGGTCGCTCGCATCGAACAGCAGGTTCCGGGATCCGGGTCCCGGCTCACCGTCGTCACCCCCGGCACCGCCCGCGTCCCACAGCGACAGGTGGAGATGCGCGCCGTTGCCCGCCTGGTCGGCGATGGGCTTGGGCGCGAGCGACGCCCACAGCCCGTGACGCGAGGCGACGCCGCGTGCCGTCTCGCGGTACAGCACATGCCGGTCGGCCGCCGCGAGGGCACCCGCGGGGCTGATCGACAGCTCCTGCTGACCGTGGCCCAGCTCCGGGTAGTACAGCTCGACGGTCAGCCCCTGCGCCTCCAGCGCCCGGACGAAGTCGATCGAGTAGTCGTGCGAGGCCGCGAAGCCCGTGGTCGAGAAGCACAGGCTCTCGTCGACCGGCACCAGTCGCTCGTCGCCGTTCGGACCGCGCTCGCGTGTCACCAGCGTGAACTCGGGCTCGAATGCCGCCATCAAGGCGTGGCCGTCCCGCGCCGCGTCGGCGATCGCCGCCTTGAGGAACGAGCGGGCGCACGCCTCCCAGGGCTCGCCGTCGAGCCGGCGCATGTCGCACAGCATCGCGCCCGCCCCGGGCGCATACGGCAGGGCCACGAACGTCTCCGGGTCCGGGACCAGGCGGATCTCACCCACGGGGCCGAGGCCGGGTACGGGCTGGAGCTCATCGAGCATGTTCATCGCCTGCATCGCGACCGTCAGCCCGATCCCGGTACCCATCCGGTCGCCGAGCGTCGCACGAGAGGTGGCCTTGCCGCGCACGATGCCACCGTGGTCGACGTACAGGAAGCGTACGAGGTCGAGGTCCGCCCGCTCCGCCTCCGTGACGACCCGCCGCCTGGCCTCCTCGTCTGCCGACGGGCTCGCCACCGGGCGCGGCGTGCGTTCTTCAGTCCCGCCGGTGGTCTGGTCGCCCATACTGCCCTCGTCCAGCCGCCTTTCCGCCGTCTCGACCGGCCCCAACGGTAACAGCCGGCCAGATCGCCGGTCTTCGGGAGCGTCCCATGCCGCACGACCGTCCAGCCGTCCCCGCCGCTCGCGCGTACCCGACGGGCGTCACCCGCATGCCCCCGACGGCGCCGTCACGCCCGGCCCGCATCGTGACGGTGCTCGGCATCCTGGCGGTCAGCCTGCTGCTCGCGGCCTGTGCCGCCGCATCGTCCGGCACGCCCGCGACCACCCCGGGCGCGACCGCCGGAGCTTCCACGGCCCCGGTGGTTCGGTCGGTGCTCGCGGCCGGCCAGCCGTCATCGGCGCCGGGCGAGAATCTCGAGCTGGTGCGGTACACGATCGCGCCGCATACGGCGCTCGCGCCGCACCACCACCCCGGCATGCAGCTCGCCATCATCGAGTCGGGGACCCTGACCTACAGCGTCATCGACGGGACGATCGTGGTGCACGCCGCCGACGGCTCCACGCGCACGATCGGGCCGGGTGAGACCGACACCATCGGGCCCGGCGAGTGGATCGCCGAGACGCCGTCGATCGTCCACTACGGGGCAAACGACACCGACGCACCCGTCGTGATCCTGGCCGCCTCGCTGCTTGCTGCCGACGAGCCGCCGGCGATCGCGGTCACGCCCTCGCCATCGAGCTGAGCAGCGCTGGCGCCGGACCGTGTACCGGTGGTCGCCAACGATGCGCCACACGTCCACGTGGTCCAGGCGAGGTGCGCACGGCCGTGTTTGACGCCCCCCGGTGGGCCACCTACGCTGGCTGAACGGCGATGGTGTCCGCCGTGGGCGTATGACCGGGCCTTCCCGGTTGCGCCTGAACCGCCCGCTGGGCTGATGGCCCCTGGATCGCGCCCGCGCGGCCGTCCGCCCGGGATCCGAGGCTTGGAGGCACCATGGGGGCCATCGAACCGTCGACCCACACGGCTGACCCGCCCGATGCGGGCCGTCCTGCGGCCGACGCCGCCATGCCCGGGGAGCCGAGCGGTGCGCTGGTCCGGGTGGAGATCGAGCAGGCACTGGGCCCAGGGATCGACTTCGAGCGCGACGGTGCGGCGGGATGGCTCGGGCGCCGGGTCCGGCCAGGTGGAGCCTGGCTCGGGTTCGATCGGGCGGCGCTGGTCGACTCCGACGATGGCCGCGGGCGTCGCCTGCCCGTGCTGGTTGGGGTCCCGGCCTCGACGTTCGCCGGAGCGCGACTCGAGGTCGAGCTGACCGGCGGCTGGGCGTCCGACGGTGATCCGGCCGACGAGGTGGTCCTGGTCGGGCGGGTGCCCGGCGGACCCTCGCCCAACCCTGGCGTTGCCCGCATCGCAGCGGGCGTCGCGGACGACGCGACGTGGCTCGATCCGGCGGCGGCCCGGCGCGCGGCCCGGCGGGCGCGCCAGCGTCATCGGGAGCGCCGGAGTCACGCCCGGATCGTGGGTGGCAGGGCCTGGCTGGCCCAGGGGGCGCTCCCGCCCGAGGTCGCGCGGTTCGCGACGCCGCATTCGGCGGCCGAGTACCGCCTGTCCCGCCTGCCGCCGCGGTACCTGCGCGGTCTCGAGGGGCTGCTCGACGACGGCGAGCGGGTGCTGTACTGGGTCGAGCGCCCGGCGCTGACCGAGATCGGCGTCCTGCAGCGCGTCCGTGGCGGGCTCGACCGCCGGGCGGCGCTGCTGGTGCTGACCGACCGGCAGCTGCTGTGGATCGTCGACCACGCACAGCCGGATCGATTCCTGTCCGATTGGGGCGTGGACCTCGAGCTCGTGCCGATCGAGCGCGTGACCGGCGTGACCTGCGCCCGTGACGCCGGAAGCGTCGCGCTCACCGTCACCACGCCGGCCGGCAGCCGCACCTACGTCCTGCCGCCGGAGCACGAGCGCGAGGTCGGCGTGATGCGCGATCTCGTGGCCCGGTTCACGCCCGGCGGCGCCGGCAACAGCCTGCGCCGCCGGTACCCGATCGATGCCATCGCGTTCGATCCGGAACCGGCCGGCCGGTTCGGCCAGGCAGCGGATGCACGCGCGCTCGTCGACACGGCTCGGGAGCGCGGCGAGATCCTCGCCGCGCTGTACAGTCCTCGCCGCCCGGGTCAGCGTCGCCCGGCGGCGATCGCCCTGGCGTCGGACTCGGTGGAGCTTCTGACCGGCGCACGCCGGCAGCGCGCGGATCTCGCGTCCGTGCCGGCCATCGCGCTCACGCTGTCGCCGCTTGCGGGGCGGATGTCGTTCGGGCCACAGCTGACCCTGTCATACCCCGCGCCCCTCGCGGACCAGGGCGTCGCGCTCGTTAGGCTGGCCCGCAAGGCGATGGCCAACCTGGCCTAGAGCCCGCCGGGTTGCGGACCTGCCGCGCGGGCACGGCGGTTGCGGACCTGTCGCGCGCGGGCATGTCGGCCGTCGGCATGACAGGCGCAGGGCCATCGGCTGGGAGCAGGGGACCGGACCCCGGCGATTTCCTGCCGTGGCCCTGGCACGCTCGTGGTCGAAGATGGATGGATCGCTGTTGGCTGGCCGGCGGGCGCCGGGGACGCCGGCCAGGTGCGCACGAGACGAGGTGTAAGGAATGGCGACTCCGCCGATCATCCTGGTTCCCGGGTTCTGGCTCGGCGCGTGGGCATGGGACGAGGTGGCGGGCCTGCTGCGCGCCGCCGGCCACGATGTCGCCGCGCTCACGCTGCCGGGTCTTGAGTCGGTCGCCACGGATCGATCAACGATCAGCCTCGGCGACCACGTTGCCGCGATCTGCGACGCGGTCGAGGCGGCCGGCCGCCCGGTCGTGCTCGCCGTCCATAGCGGGACCGGGTTTGCGGGCTATGCCGCGAGCGATCGGGTGCCGGACCGGATCGCCGCCATGGTCTACGTCGACACCGGGCCGGGAAAGGGCGCGATGGACCCGGAGTTTGCCGGGGTGGAGCGGCCCATGCCCTCGCCCGAGGAGCTCGCCGCCGAGGAGAATCTGGACGGGCTGAGCGAGGAGCAGCTCGCGACCTTCCGGCGGCGGGCGGTGCCGCAACCGGGTGCCACCCTGCGCGAGGCCGCCGACCTGACCAATGACGCGCGCCTCGACATCCCGTCCACCGTCATCTGCACCAGCTATCCGTCCGACCAGTTTCGGGCATACGCGAAGGAGCACAACCCGGCCTGGCTCGCCGGCCTCGCCGAGCTCCACGACGTCACCTGGGTGGACCTTCCGACCAGCCACTGGCCGATGTGGTCTCGGCCAGGCGAGCTCGCGACGATCCTGGGCGACGTCGCACGGCATGCCGCAAGGGGTGCCGCATGACCGCCTCGCTGTTCGACGACGCGTTCGCCCACCATGTCTGGGCGACCGATCGGCTGATCGACGCCTGCACCGCCCTCACGAAGGACCAGCTGGACGCCCGGACGCCCGGTACCTATGGCTCGATCATCGGCACCCTGCGCCACCTCGTCGCGTCGGATCGCTGGTACCTGTCGTTCTTCGCCGAAGGCGCCGGCCTCGCGCCTATCGACGAGGAGGCGGCGCTGGGCCTGGAGGAGCTGCGGGACGCGATGGCGACCAACGGCGCGGCCTGGACGGTGCTGCTCGCCGGCGCCCCCGACCCCGAGGCGGACGTCCTGGAGCAGGACGAACGCTGGGAGTTCCACGCACCGTTGGGCTTCCGCCTCGCGCAGGCCATCCACCATGGCTCCGATCATCGCAGCCAGGTCTGCACAGCCCTCACCGGCCTGGGTCTGACCCCGCCCGAGATCGATCTCTGGGCCTACGGCGAGGCGACGGACCGCACTCGCGCGGTGCCCGTCACGACGCCGTAGCGTCCGTCGGCCGTCGACCGGCGATCCGCCATCCGCGGCTCGTCCGCGGCCGCAAGACGAATTGATCGGCCGCATCGTCCCTGCGTCGACATCGACGTCCCGCCACGCAGCGACGTCCCGGAGACGCTGGCGAACGTGCCCCCAACCTCGCCAGAAGGGCGATCGTGTCCGCCCGGGAGCGCCGCTTGGCATGCGCCTGGCCCGGCGCGCGCCAATCTTCCCCAGGCATACCCAGGTGTGGCTGCGGAGGCTCAGGCGCGTTCGCGGGCGCGGTCGTCGTCGATGAAGATCCGGCGGTAGATGTCCCCGCCGTGGCTCGTGGGCAGCGGCTCGCCCTCCACCACGCGGAACGTCCGCCGCCCGTCGGGCAGGCGCTCCGCGCGCAGGAACAGCGCCTCGCCATCTCGTTCGGCCCGGAGGCCGCTGGCCAGGTCGAACATGTGGGTGACGTAGCCGATCTTCACGCCGCTCTCGAGCAGCGCGCGCACGATCTGGCGCCCGATCTCGGAGCCCTCGCGCTCGTTGGTCGACGCAAACGACTCGTTGAGCAGCACCAGGCTGTCAGGCCCGACGTGGTCGATGATCGTGCTCATCCGGCCCAGCTCCTCGTCGAGCTTGCCGCTTTCGAGCGTCGCGTCCTCCTCGCGCCGGAAGTGGGTGAACAGCCCCGACCGGATGTCGGCGTGGAACGAGGTCGCGGCGACGAACATGCCCGCCTGCAGCATGAGCTGGGCCTGGCCGAGGCTGCGCAGGAACGTCGACTTTCCGCCGCGATTGGCGCCGGTGACCACCAGCAGCGCCTTTCGATCCGCCTCGATGTCGTTTCCCACGGCTCGGGCCCGGCCGAGGCTCAGGCTGAGACAGACGTCGTACAGGTCGCGTGCCCCGAGCGCCGGCCGGCCCCGATCGAGTGGCTCGGGCAGGCAGACCGGCTCGCCCTTCGCCGCCAGGGCATCGCGCAGGTTGAGGCAGGCCACCCCGAACCCGACCTCCGCGCGGAGCTGCCGAAAGTAGCTGAGGATGTGGTCCGTGGACCGGGCCAGCGCCGATGCCGCCAGGGCGATGCCCTGGGTACGGAGCTCGGCCAGCGCCCGGGCTCCGGCGTCGTCGCGGGGCGGCAGCTCCCAGGTGTAGGAGCCGGCCTCGGACATGCCCACGCGCTCCCGCCAGCCACGCTTGCCGACGCGCCGGCGAAGCACGTAGCCGGTGCCCCGGTTGCCCGGCCCGAGCTTGGCGCTCATCCGGATCCCGTCGTTGAAGCGGAGGCGCTCGAGGTGCGCCTCGGTCGCGCGAAGATAGCCGTCGTCGAGCTCGCGGGTCATCTCCGCGAACAGCCGCCTGAAGCCTTCGGACCGGAAGCCCGCGCCGTGCGTCTCGCCGATCTCCCGCAGCCGCCGAAGCAGATCCATGAACTGGCCCAGCACGTCCACCGAACGGCGGAGCATCGACTCCGGATACCGCGATGAGTAGCCCCAGGCCCGTCGCTCGCGATCGATCGCCTCGACCGCGATCGCGTACAGCTCGCGGACGATGACGGGGTGCTCGAGGCAGTCCGTGAGGACAGCCTGCCGGTACCGGATGGCGACCGGGTCGTCGAGGCCGGCGAAGATCGTGGTCCGGGCGACACCGTGGAGGTAGCGGTCCCCGGCCGCCATGGCGCTGAACAGGATGTCCAGTCCCAGATCCTGGGTCAGCGCATCGGCGTTGGCCGGCGGCTCGGCGGCGAGATCGAGGTCCCGGTCGGGGTGGGCGAGCAGAACCCTCATCGGCCCAGCCGCGCCTTGACGCCGGGGTAGGTGAGGCGGTGCTTCTCGGCGATCGCCAGCGCGTAGGCCAGGCCGTCCGCCGGGCGGCGGAGGATCCGGAAGGTGCGTCGGGCCGGCTCGTCCGGGTCGACCGTGCTGACCATGCTCGCGATCGTCGGGTCGAGCGAGGCCAGCTCGTCGAGGAACGTCACCACGACGCACACCACGCCGCGCTCGATGATCTGGCGGATGACCTGGCGGCCGATGAACAGCTGATCGGTCACGGTGGTCGAGCTGAAGCTCTCGTTCATGATCAGCAGGCTGTCGGCCGAGGCCGCCTCGAGGATCGCGTGGATCCGGCGAAGGTCGTCCTCGAGCTTGCTGCTCAGGTCCTCGACCTGCTCCTGGCGCTCGAAGTGGGTGTAGATCCGATCGACCAGCGGCAGATGTGCCGACGTTCCCGGAACCGGCACCCCGATCCGCGCCAGGTGATGGAGCTGGCCGATCGCGCGCGCGAACGTGGTCTTGCCACCCTGGTTGGGGCCGGACACGACGATGATCCGCTCCGGGTCGCACAGGTCGAGATCGTTGGCGATGACAGGCTTGCCCTCGTCCACGAGCTTTCCGGCGAGGGCCAGGTCGAACAGGCCCCGGCACTCGACGTCGCCGATCGCGCCGACGTCGGGATAGCAGAACGGCAGGCCGGCCTGCCTGAGGCTCCCGATGTGCTCCTGGTAGGCGATGTAGAACTGGATCTCGCGTTCGAAGCGGGCGACGGTCGGGTCGATGAACGCCGCGTGGTCCCGGCAGTAGGCGTCGAGCGCGGCGAACACCTCGGGCTGCTGGCGGGCGACCCCTTCGAGGATCGCCGCCTCGACGTGGTTCATGTTCGGCAACCGGTCGATGTCGAACTCGTACTCCCTGCCCGCACCCTGGCGGAACTTCTCGAAATGCGCCAGCACCTCCGCGCCGTAGTCGGGCTCGGGCTCGAACGGGGTGACGGTGACCTTCGGGCCATGGAGACGCAGGCGATAGCGAACGGTCGCGAGCCGCGCCTTCATCCGCTGGGTGTCCGCGACCAGCGCGCTGAACGCATCGGACGCGACGTAGCGGGCGAGGTGGTCGCGGAACCCCGTCAGGCCGCTCGAGCGGACCTCGAGCGATGACAGCCCCTTCGACGCCTCGGCGATCGCGTCCGCGTAATCGTCGGCCGCGTCCAGGAACCAGCGCTCCTGCTCATGGCGATAGTGGACGTTGGACGCACGCGTGAGGCGATTGCGGACCCGCCGCATGCGCCCGGCGAACGATCTGATGACGGCCGCGACGCCCTCGTCCTCCAGGTCCCGGAACACGGCGTGGCGGTAGCCGATGGTCGAGACCTGCCGGAGCGGCGTGAGGTAGAAGGATGCGAGGTCGTAATCGGCCCGGCCGGTCGTGATCGACGTGACGATATCGGCCAGGTGGAGATCGGCGACGTAGTCGGGCGGCTCCGGCGTCGCGCTCGGCGAGCCTGTGCCCGGTTGGTCGAACAGGACGCTTTCGAACGACGACGTGACGCCCACCTCCTCGGCACCGATCGAGGAGGCTCCAGGAACGAGAACGGCTCCCGGAGCCATGCCCCAGAAGCCATCACCCGTCAGACGGGATATGCCGCGAGCTTCATCGCGGGATCGGTTGGTTCGATTGTTCTGCCGCTCGGAGCGGGTGTCAACCGACGTCAGCATCGCGAGACCGGCGGTCACGGGTCCGGCACGCAGGCAGGTCGGGTGCTCGGGCCCAGGTGAGGGTGCTCGGGCCGCGCGAGGCAGCCTGACGCCGGGCGCCCGGCGACTCAGGGGCGGAGCGTCGAAGCCACCGTCCGCTCGTCGAGCAGCAGGTCGAGCCCATCGACGATCGATGTGCACACGACGTCGGCCGCGACCACGGCGGGCCCCGCGGCCCCTTCCCGGCCGATCACCGCGATCCCGATCCTCGCGAGCCCCAGCATCGGCGCGTCGTTGCGGCCGTTGCCGATCGCGGCGGTCCGCTCCGGGCCGAGACCGCGGACCAGCGCGGCCTTGTCCGATCCGCGCGAGATCGTCTCGACCGAGACGGGGAGTGCCGCCGTCAGCGGGCTCGCGGTGCCCAGCGTGTCGGCGGTGACCAGATGGAGGGTGAGATCCTGGGCGAGGGCTGCCAATCGGTCGGCCACACCGTCGATCAGCTCACCGTGATCCGAGAGTGTCCCGTTGAGGTCGAGCACGAGGTGCTGGATCTCGATCGCGCTCGTGCCGGGGATCCGATAGGTACGCATGTCGATCCATCATCGCGTGTCTCACCCGCAAACGTCTCGCCATCGCGGTCATGGGGGCTGGTCGGCAGCCGCGCTCGAGCTCGGGGTTGGCGGCAAGCGACGTGAGCGCCGTCGCGCTGCGTCGTGCGGCCCATGACGGACGACGGCCCCGCCTCCGGGTGGGGAGGCGGGGCCGGTGCGACCGATCGTCAGACCGGTGATCGCGAGCTGATCGTCGCGAGGCTCGGGCTGTCCGGCCTCACTCGGTCTTCGGGGCCGGCGGCCGGGTCGAAGCCGCGGGAGCCGATGCATTCCCGGCCCGGGCCGTGTCGTACGCGGTGCGCGCGATCTCGCCCGCGACATCGCGGCCACCCAGGCCGAATGCCAGGCCGATCGCCACGGCGATCGCGAGGACGACGCCCTGGAACAGGGTCGTGATCAGGCCGGGGGCGATCCCCACCTGGGCCAGCGCGGCCAGGACGGCGAACACGATGACGCCGAACTGGACCAGTCGCCCGAGGAACGCGGCGTTCCCCGCACCGAGGCTCTCCGACGAGGTCTGGATGGTCACGCGCAGCACCTGGCCGATGACCGGTGCCGCGATGACGATCACGACCGCCGCGACGAGGTTGGGCAGCCAGGCGATGAAGTCGTTGAGCAGCGACGACACCTGCGGCCAGTTGAGGAAGTTCGCCGCCGCGATGAAGAACACGAGGTAGATGAACCACCTCGCCAGGCCCCCGAGCAGCCGCGTGGGTGCCATGGCGCCGGTGTTCGGGCCATAGACGTCGCCGGCGTACTTCGAGAACCACTGGTCGGCGTTGGCCCGTGACAGCAGCGTGGTCACGACCCCGCCCACGAAGCGGCCGATGACCCAGCCGACGACCAGGATGACGATGGCGCCGATGAGCGTCGGGATCGATTCGACCAGCGTCCCCATCGCGCTGTTGAAGCTCTCGCTGAGCGTGTCCACAAGGTTCATCGCATCCTCCTCTGGCGTTCGACGGGCGTCGGCGTGCCTGCGCGACCCGAACGCGCAACATCGCGCAGCAGGCACGGCACGGACGGGATTTGAGCTGACCCATCCGGGTGCAAAGCCCCACCGACGCGGTCCACGGTTCTCGCCAACCGTGGCAGGGCTTGATGAGATGGCCGCCGGACGGGGCTGTGGCAGCCCCCGCCGGGAACCCGACAGCCGGATCTCAGCCGATCTCCCCCAATCTACCAACCCGGGTCTACGGCCCCGGCGGACGCCGTCGCCGCGGACCACCGGCGTCAAACCGCACGTATCTAGGTGCCGCCCGGTCGATACCTGCATATGTGTGCCCCTGTATGCGATCATGTCGCGGTATGGACGAATCGACGGGCGATCGCCGCCCGGCATCGACGACCGCCCTTCGCGTGGGTCAGGCGGCTGAGATGCTGCAGGTGTCGGTCGAGACGCTGCGCCGCTGGGAGGCGGAGGGCCGGCTCCGCATGGAGCGATCGGCGGGTGGGCAGCGTCGGGTTCCGATCGGTGAGGTCACCCGGTTGATGGCGGAGCGGCGCGCCCTCGCGCCGGAGCATCCGACCGGCGGCGCCTCGGCGCGCAACCGGCTCCCGGGCATCGTGACCCGTGTCGAGAAGGACCGTGTCGCGGCCGTGGTCGAGGTCATCGCGGGGCCGCATCGCCTGGTCAGCCTGCTGACCGCGGAGGCGGTCGATGAGCTCGAGCTGTCGGTGGGGGACGAGGTCGTCTGCGTCGTCAAGGCCACCAACGTGATCGTCGAGGTGGCCAACCGACGGGAGCCACGAGCGTGACGACGCGCTCGGCCGCCGTCGGTCTGCTCGCGCTGGCCCTCGCGCTGGCCGGCTGCTCGGCGAGTGCCGGCGGCGCGCCGGAGGCGTCGTCCCCGGTCGCGGTGACGCCGCAGCCCGGCGAGACGCCCGCATCGAGCGCCCATGCCGTGGGCGAGCTCACGATCTTCGGTGCGGCCTCGCTGACCGGTGTCCTTGCCGACCTCAAGACCGCCTACGAGACGGCGAACCCGGGTCTCGTGCTGGTGACCTCGACCGACTCGTCGGCTGCCCTTGCCACCCAGATCGAGCAGGGTGCACCCGCCGACGTGTTCCTGTCCGCGGACACGGCCAACGCCCAGCGCCTGGTGGACGATGGGCTTGCCGCCGGGGATGCGGTGACCTTTGCCGGCAACGAGCTCACGATCATCGTGCCCGCGGGCAACCCCGCCGGCGTCGCATCCGCCGCCGACCTGGCTCGGCCCGGGCTCAAGGTCGTCGCGGCAGGCGACGAAGTGCCGATCACGAAGTACGCGACCCGGCTCGTTGCCAATCTGGCCGCACTGCCCGGCTACCCGGTGGGCTTCGAGGCCGCCTACACGGCCAACGTGGTGTCGAGGGAGGACAACGTGAAGGCCGTCGTGGCCAAGATCGAGCTGGGTGAGGGCGATGCCGGGATCGTGTACCGCACCGATGCCGCCGCCTCCTCGAGGGTCGAGGCCATCGACGTCCCGGCCGCCGCGAACGTGCCCGCGCACTACGCCGGCGTCGTGGTGAAGGCGTCCGGCCAGCAGGCGGCCGGCCGCGCGTTCCTGGCCTGGCTGACGGGTCCGGATGGTCAGGCGATCCTGGCGTCGTTCGGGTTCGTCGCCCCTCGATGACCAGCGCGCTCGAGCGGGGGGCGGCCGGAGCGGCTGGCGGGGACGGCGGCGGGGACACCGGTCCCGGTCCGCGGGTGACCGGGGCTCACCCGGTCTCGCCCCGGCGTGCGGGCGGGGGTCGATGGGGTGGGCGTGCCCTGGTGGTGGTGGCCACCCTGTTCACGCTGTTCCTCGCCCTGCCGGTCGTCGCGCTGATCGCACACGCCCTGGTCGAAGGGTCGCTCGTCCGGACGGCCGGCGCGCCTGCGGTCCTGGCCGCGCTGTCGCTCAGCCTCTGGACCACCACGGTCAGCCTCGCCGTCACCGTCTCGGTCGGACTGCCGCTGGCCGTCGTGCTCGCCCGTCGCCGGTTCCGCGGCAAATGGCTGATCGAGGCGCTGGTCGACCTGCCGATCGTGCTGCCGCCGTCCGTCGCGGGCCTCGCGCTGCTGCTCGCGTTCGGTCGGCGCGGTCTGCTGGGTGACTCGCTGGAGCTGGTCGGCCTCTCGATCCCGTTCACCACGCTGGCGGTGATCCTCGCCCAGGTGTTCGTGTCGGCGCCGTTCTTCGTCCGTTCGGCACGCGCCGGCATCGCCGGCGTCGACCGCGACCTCGAGGACGCCGCCAGGGTCGACGGGGCGTCGGAGCCGCACCTGTTCCGCCATGTCACGGTGCCGCTGGCCGGTGCCGCGCTGGGCGCCGGGCTCGTCATGAGCTGGGCGCGGTCGCTGGGTGAGTTCGGCGCGACGATCATGTTTGCGGGCAACATCACCGGCCGAACGCAGACGTTGCCCCTGGTCGTCTACGCGGAGTTCGGTGCGGGCGACCTGGACGCCTCGATCGCCGCGGCGGTCATCCTGGTGCTGGCCGCGCTGGGTGTGCTGGTCGCCGTGCGTCTGTTCCACGGGGGCCGGGTGCTCGACCTCCGGGGTGGCGGCTGACCATCCCGAAGGTCGACGAACCGTCCGACGAACCGACCTGCGACGTCGCCGCGAGCCTCAGTGCTCGACGTCCCGCCGCTGCACGCCCCAGGCGCCGATCGCGATGCCGCCCGCCGCGAGCACGAGGCAGGCGACGACCCCGGTGACGTCCCACTGGCCCGCCATCGGCTGGCCGAAATGCGTCGTCAGCGCGAGCTGGTGGATCACGTCCGGCAGGCCCAGGGGCGGTGCCAGGAGGCCCACCAGGTAGGTCGCCACGACGAACAGGGCGACGATCTCGGCGGCGAGCGAGGTCCGCCACAGGCCGCCGATCGCGACGCCGATGCCGATCAGCGCGGCGGCGTACAGCCCGAGCGATACCGACCCGAGCATCGCGTCGCCCATGGACACGCCGCTGGAAGCGGCGCCCAGGCCGATCGACAGCGCGAACAGCGCCGTCATGACGGCATCCGCGCCGAGCGCGGCGAGACCGCCGGCGAGCACCCACCTGGAGCGCCGCATCGGTGTGGCCAGCACCTCCTCGAGCCGGCCGCCGGCCTCGTCCGACGCCCACTTGGACACGAACGTCGCGGCGGCGAAGCCGGCCACGATGTAGAACAGCTCGATGAACAGCTGGAGGAATCCGCCCGCCGTCGTCAGGTCGAGGCCCGGGAATGCCGTCCCCAGCACATTCAGGAGGTTCGTGTCGCCGGCAAGCTGGTCCGACATCTGACCCACGAGCGACGTCAGCATGATGCCGAACACCCCGAGCCCCAGGCCCCAGGCCAGGGCACGCGGCAGCTGCTCGCCGAACGCCCGGCTGATGGGCCCGCGGACGCCCAGCACCGCATCCGGCAGGGTCGGCAGCCCGAGGCCTGCGGTGATGCCCAGGTCGCGGCGGGCGAACACCTCGATACCGATCGCGAGCAACACGACGGCCGCGACACCCACCAGGGCGAGCCCGGCCCAGTCGTACTCACCGGCCAGCGGGACATGGTTCGCCGTCCAACCGAACGGGCTCAGCGCGGTCAGGGGATCGAGGTGCAGGCCGTTCACCGACCAGGCGACGGCCAGGGCGATCGCCGCCACGCCCGCGGACCCGGCCCGTCCCAGGATCGGGCCGAGCGCCAGCGCCAGGCCACCGAAGAACAGGGCGATGAAGCCGAGCCACAGGACGTATCCGATCGTTGCCGAAAGGGGCAGCGGGTCGCCGAGCTCGGCATTGCCGAACGCGTTCGAGGTGACCGTGAGCATGAGCGCCATGAACGCCAGGGCGACGATCAACCCGGTGAGGTGGGCGGCGAGCTTCTCGAGCGCGATGCGGCGCTTGCCGAACGGGGCTGTGGCGATGATGTCGAGGCTGCCCCGGCCGGCCTCGCCGGCCAGCGTCCCCGACAGGGCGAGGATCGACCACAGCGACGTCAGCAGGACGAACACCAGGCCGTACTTCCAGGTGAGGTAGCCGCCGAACGTTCCGAGGCCGACGGGCTTGCCGAAGAAGTCGACCATCTGCGGTGGCATGCCGCCGATCAGCTGGTCGATCTCCAGGCGGGATTCGGGCGTGGGAAAGACGCTCGTGATCGCGGCACCCATCGCCAGCGAGAGCCCGCCCAGGAGCCCGGCCGCGATGATGAACGCGAGCCGCGAGTCGCGGAGCGTCTTGCCGTAGATGCTGCCCAGGCCATAGATGCGGGCGAAGCCGGTCGGCCGGACGAGGGCCGTGGTGGCCTGTGCGGTCATCGCGCCACCTCCTCGCCCGGTTGCGTGGGCTGCGTGCCGTACTGGGCGAGGAAGGTCTCCTCGAGGCTGGGCTCACGGGACACGAAGTCGAGCAGCTCGTGACGAGCGGCGGCCTGCACGACCGGGGTGATCGCACCCGACACGCGCAGCCGCAGCACGTGGTCCTGGGCGGCCACGTCGGACACGCCCGGGAGCGCCGCGAACTCGGCCTCGGGCACGGGGCCCGCGAACCGCAGCTCCACCTGGTGGTGGGCGAGGTCGCGCAGCGCCTCCACCCGGTCGACCTTGACCAGCCGTCCCTCGCGGATGATCGCCACCCGGTCGCAGGTGCGCTCAACCTCGGACAGGATGTGCGAGGACAGGAACACCGTCCGGCCCTCGGCCTTGGCCTCGCGGACCAGCGCGTAGAACGACTGCTGGACCAGCGGGTCGAGGCCCGAGGTGGGCTCGTCGAGGATGAGCAGCTCGGGCCGATGCTGGAGCGCGATCACGAGCCCGATCTTCTGCTTGTTGCCCTTGGACAGCTCCTTGAACCGTCGCGAGGGGTCGATCTCGAAGCGCTCGATCAGGCTCGCCTGGTAGGCCCGGTCGACGCCGCCGCGGAGGTTGGCGAAGTAGGTCAGCGTCTGGCCGCCGGTGAGCCGGTCGTACAGGGTGAACTCGCCCGGGATGTAGCCGGCGCGCCGGTGGATGGCCACCGGGTCGGCGCTCGACTCGATCCCGAACACGAGCGCGCGCCCGCTGGTCGGCCGGATCAGGTCGAGGACCGTGCGGATGGTGGTCGTCTTGCCGGCGCCGTTGGGCCCGAGGAAGCCGAACACCTCGCCCTGCTCGACCTCGAGATCGACGTCGATGATCCCGCGCTGGGCGCCATAGGTCTTGGTGAGCCGCTCGGTCTGGATGATCGTGGTCATGTGGTGGACGTCCTTGCTTCGGCGGAAGGTGGTCAGGCGAACCAGAGACGGAGCGTCTCGTCGTCGACGAGGGTGAGCGAACCCGGTGCCGCGCCCAGGATCCGCTCGTAGGCATCTGCGTAGGATCGGAACGTGCGCTCGACCGTCTCGAGCGGGACAGCACCCGCCTGGCGGGCGAGGAACAGATCGCCCGCGGTCTCCTGCGCGCCCTGGAGCACGGCGACCAGGGCCCGTGCGGCACCGTCGGGCGAGGACGCGTCGAACACGCCCTCGCGGCAACCCTGGCCGATGATCTCCGCCAGGATCGGGGTCAATCGGCGGGCCATGCCCCGGCGCAGCTTCTCGCGCACGATCGCGTTGTCGTCCGAGAGCCACACATTGAGCAGCTCCAGCATCAGCTCGCGCCGCTCGTTCTTCCATCTGGCGATACCGGTGAAGACGGCGGTGACCTTGTCGACGGCGGTGCGGTCGGGGTCGGCCACGACCTGCTGGGCGATCGTCATGCCGATGGTCAGCAGGCGCTCCATCACCGCATCGAGCAGCGCGCCCTTGGAATCGAAGTAGTGGTAGAAGGCCCCGCGGGACGCACCCAGCTCATCGAGCACGTCCTGGACGCTCATCTGCGCGTAGCCCTTGGTCTGGATCAGGTTGGTCGCCGCGTCGACGAAGGCATCCCGCCGGATGTCCCTGGCAACCGTGGCGGCCGCCGTGCGTGCCATTTGACCATCGCTCCCAGTATCGACCGACCGACAGTCGGTCTGTCATCGATCTGCATGCTACACCGGCCCCGCAAGCCGTGGAGAATCGCTCGCGCAAGCCACCGATCCGGTTCGCGAAAGGCGGCTCGGCGCGAGCACCGGGCTCAGGCGGTCGGCCGTTCCTCCGGCTCAAGATCGGCGTCCTCACCGCCGTCCGGCGCCACGTCCTCACCGCCGTCCGGTCGCGGCTCCCGAGCGGTATCGGGTGGCGGCTCCTGGGCGCCGTCCGGTGCAGCGACGTCGGCGCTCGCCGGCTCCGCGTCGCCATCCTCAACCTGCGAGCTGTCCAAAGGGGGCGCGGCTTGCGTGTCTGCGGCGACCGGGATCAGCCGGTCCGCGAGGCGATCCGCCTCGTCGTGCTCCACGAGCACCGTGACCCGGTCGCCGACCTGCAGCACGGTGGCTTCGGTGGGGGAGAAGGTGAGGCCCTCGCGACGGATCATGATCGGGAGCGCGAGCGCCGGCCAGGGCATGGAGGCGAGGCGGTCGCCGACGGGCGGGTCGGACGTCGTGAACTCGAGATCGACGATCCGGAAGCTGCGCAGCCACGAGGGTCCGGGCGCTGCCGCCCCGGCGTCATCGCGGGCCGGCGTTGCCCGGGCGGCGCCACCCTCGGGCGCGCTGCCCGATGCGGGCACCATCGGTCGCCGGCCCTCGCCGCTCTCGGCGGAGGTGTAGCTGCGCAGCAGGTCGCGATGGGTGAGCCACCCGATCACGCGTCCGTCGTCTCCGGCGAGCACCGGCAGACCGGCCGCCCCGTGGGCCAGCAGCTGCACCATTGCCTGCTCCAGCGTGTCGTCCGCGCGAACCGCCGGCACGTGCTGGGCGAGGTCGCCGGCGGTGGCGTCCAGCGCGTTGGCGCGCATTCGATCCTCCGCCGCGTCGGTGGTGACGATGCCGCTGTACTCGCCCGAGGCGTCGACCACGGGGAGTGCCTCGACGCCCTCGACCACCAGCCGGTCCACGACCTCGGCCAGGCTGGCGTCGGTCCGGAGTGGCACCGGCACGGGCCGCATCGCCTCGCGGACCGTGAGCAGGCTCATCAGGCTCGCCGACCGACCGCGCATCACATCGATGCCACGCCGCCGGAGCTTGAGGGTGTAGATCGTGTCCCGCGCGAGCAGCGACGATAGCCCGGCGGAGACGGCGATCGCGGTCATCATGGGCAGGATGATCTGGTAGTCGCCGGTGAGCTCGAACAGGATCAGGACCGACGTGATCGGCGCGTGGGCGGCGGCGGCGAACACGGCCCCCATGCCCACCAGGCCGTATGCACCTGCCGCCGCGACCTGCCCCGGGAACAGCACGTTCATCACCATGCCGAACGCCGTACCCAGCATGCCGCCCATGAACAGCGATGGCGCGAACACGCCGCCCGAGCCGCCGATCCCGATCGTGAGGCTGGTCGCCAGCATCTTGCCCAGCAGCAGCACGATCAACAGCGGCAGCGTGTCCTGGCCGGCGATGGCCTGCTCGAGCGGCGCGTAGCCCACGCCGTACAGCTGCGGCAGGGCGAGCAGCAGCAACCCCAGCGCGAACCCGCCGACGACGGGTCGCAACCACTCGGGTCGCGGGATCCACAGCCGGTCGACCAGGTCCTCCGTGCCGTACAGGACCCGGACGAACCCCAGGCCCACCAGCGCCGCGACCAGGCCCAGCAGCGCGTACAGGGGGTACTCCCCGATGCTGACGATCGAGAACGGGGGCAGCGGCAGGAACGACGAAGAGCCGAACGCGGCCCGGCTGATGACATCGGCGGTCACCGATGCCAGCACCACCGCCCCGAACGAGCGCACCTCGAAGTCGCGCAGGATGAGCTCGAGCGCGAAGAACACCCCGGCGATCGGTGCGTTGAACGTCGCCGAGATGCCGCCCGCGGCGCCGCACGCGACCAGCAGTCGCAGGTTCGCCTCGCCCATGCGCAATGCCTGACCGAGCGCCGAGCCGAGCGCCGAGCCGATCTGCACGATCGGGCCTTCGCGACCCACCGAGCCGCCGGAACCCAGGCAGATCGCCGAGGCCAGCGACTTGACCACCGCGACGCGGGGACGGATCCGGCCGCCTCCCTCCGCGACCGCGAGCATCACCTCCGGCACACCGTGGCCACGGGCCTCGCGCGCGAACCGGTCGATCAGCGGTCCGTAGAGGAGCCCGCCCACCACCGGCACGAACACGATGAAATACACGCCCAGCCACGGCACGGTCGGGTTGACCGGTCGGGAGAGAGCGCCGTAGTCGGATTGCCCGGTGAACAGGAACGTGAATGTCGCGATCAGCCACCGGAAGGCGATCGCCCCCAGGCCCGCGCCGAGCCCGGTCACCAGCGCCAGGGCCACGATGCCGGCGGGTCCGCGCTGGAGCGCGTAGCGCAGCCGCGCCAGCCGGCCGCCGTGGACCCGGAGCCAGCCGGGCCAGCCGGTCATCGGCCGGGTTGATTCACCTGCCATCAGCCTCGTCCGCCCGATATGGCGCCAATCGAGGTGGGCACGGGCAGCGCCACCCGCCAAGGATAGCCGAACGTGCTTGCCGGGAGGCTACCAACGGAGGCTCAGCCGATCACGATGCACCTGATGGGGTAGCGTCAGGTTCGTATGGACCGACGCTGGCTCATCCTGTCCGCCGTCTCGGTGGGGACGTTCATGGCGACGCTCGACGGCAGCATCGTCAACATCTCCCTGCCCAGCATCCAGGCGGCATTCGGGATCGACCTCACCGTCGTCGAATGGGTCTCGATCGCCTACCTGGTGGTCGTGGGGACCGTCCTCCTTCCGTTCGGGCGACTGGGCGAGGTGCTCACCTTTCGGCGGGTCTATCTGACCGGGTTCGCCGTGTTCACCATCTCGAGCGTGCTGTGCGGCGCGGCCCCGAGCCCGGGCACGCTGATCGCGTTCCGCGTCGTCCAGGGCATCGGCGCCGGAATGCTCCAGGCGATGGGCCCGGCGATCGTCGCCAGGACGTTCGGACCGGGCGAGCGAGGGCGCGCGCTGGGGCTCAACGCGATCAGCGTCTCGTTGGGGCTCACGCTGGGCCCGGTCCTGGGCGGGATCCTGACCGAGCTCGCGACCTGGCGCGCGGTGTTCTTCGTCAACCTGCCGATCGGCATCCTGGCCATCGTGTGGGCGGCGCGGGTGCTGCCGGACGAGCAGCGCCAGGGTGGCCAGACGTTCGACATCCCGGGTGCGGTCCTGTCTGGCGTCGCACTGCTCACCCTGCTGCTCGCGTTGACGCAGGGGGAGTCTCTCGGCTGGACGAGCCCCGAGATCGTGGTGCTGATCTCGACGTTCCTGGTGACGGCGGCCCTGTTCCTGTGGGTCGAGCGGCGTGCGGTCCAGCCCATGATCGACCTAGGACTGTTCGCGATCCGCGGCTTCTCGGCCGGCAACGCCAGCGTCGTCATCGCGTTCGCCGGGCTGTTCACCGCGACGTTCCTGCTGCCGTTCCTGCTCGAGCGCGGGGCCGGCTACCAACCGATCGAGGCCGGCTTGCTCCTGACGCCCGTCCCGGTCATCGGCGCGCTCGTGGCACCGTTCAGCGGCTCGCTCTCGGATCGGATCGGCTCCCGCCTGCCGGCCAGCATCGGGATCGCGGTGATGGCCGTGGGTCTGCTCAGCCTGTCCCAGCTCGAGCCCGGGTTCGGCCCGGTCGATCTCGTGTGGCGCCTCGGGCTCATCGGGCTCGGGCAGGGCCTGTTCATGAGCCCGAACTCGAGCGCGGTGCTGGGCTCGGTACCGCGCCCGCGGATCGGGACGGCGTCAGGCACGCTAGCCCAGATGCGGATCGATGGGCAGGCGCTGGGGATCGCCGCCAGCGGCGCGATCGTGGCGGCCCGGGTGCCGGCGCATCTCGCCCAGCTGTCGGGCCTGAGTCCGGCTGAGGCGTCAGCCCGCGCGCTGGCGCTGGGGATCCGCGACGCGTTCGTGGTCGCCGGTGTGGTGTGCGCCATCGGGATCGCGACCAGCCTGGTCCGAGGCAAGCGTGCCGAAGCCGATGATCCGGGTGACGCCGGGCCGCGGGCCGGTCAGGACGGGCTCTTGGGCGAGACGTAGTCGGGCCCCGGCGCCTCGATATCGCGGTCG
This sequence comes from uncultured Chloroflexia bacterium, assembly GCA_963734995.1. Classification (GTDB taxonomy): domain Bacteria; phylum Chloroflexota; class Limnocylindria; order Limnocylindrales; family CSP1-4; genus CAIXZV01. The sequence continues at coordinate 1,023,158 of CAVTJD010000005.1, read as the reverse complement.
TCGGTCGTCCATCGGACGTCTGCGCTGACCCCGATCACGCCCGGAACCATCCCCGCCATGTGCTCGAGGATCACGGCGGTGGACCGTCGCTCGACCTCACCCTCGATCGTGGCGACGCCGTCGGTGACGCTCACGCTGAACCGGGACGGATCGAGCCACAGCGTCCGCAGCAGCACATCGGTCCGGATGGCCTCGGCGAGGTCGTCGTCGGATCGGGCGAACGTGCGCACCACGTCGGCGCGGGTCACGATCCCCACCAGCTTGCCGGCGTCGGTCACCGGCAGCCGGTTCACCTGTCGCTCGATCATGATCGATGCCGCGACGTCGATCGGCTGCGAGGCCGCGATGGTCAGCGCGGGCGACGTCATCGCGTCGCCGGCGGTCCGAGCCTCGGCCTTGGCCAGGAGCTGGCGTGTCTCGGCGGACTCGCCGAACAGGCGCGCCAGCGGGCGGTGGTGGATGGCGTCCGGTTGCTGCTCCTTGGCCAGCAGGTCGCCCTCGGAGATCACCCCGACCACCCGGCCGGCGTCATCGACGACGGGCAGCCCGCTGATCCGCCGCTCGATCAGCAGCCGGGCCACCTCCTTGAGCGACGTATCGGGGCGGACGGTGAGCACCGTCCGCGTCATGACGTCTCGCACGGTCTCCATCGGGGCGCTCCTCCTGTGATCGTGCGGGAGATCGTACTCGCGCGCCCGCAACCGGGTACCCGGTCGGTCGCCCGCTACCCGGATCGGTCGCCCGGCTACCCCGGCGCCCCGATTCACGGGGTGTCCGGTGGCGCTCAGGCGTCCCCCACGACCCTTGGACGCCCGCCGGTCAGACCCTGCAGCCAGCGCAGGCAGACATGCCCGGTATCCGATGTCGGCGCGTACATCAGCGGGCAGCCCCCGGCGATGGCGGTGATCCCGTTCGCGGCGCACACCTCGGCCGCAGCTGCCGACTCGCTGCCGCCGCCGAACAGCCGGTGCATCCAGACACGTTGGATGCCCAGCTCCACGCACTCCCGGGCGACCGATTCGGCAGCATCGGGGTGGGTTGCGATCACGACCGCGTCGACGCCGCCGGGGATCGCCGCCAGGTTGCGGTAGCAGGGATCGCCCTCCACTCGATCCGCGTTCGGGTTGACCGCGAACACCTCGTAGCCGCGATCGCGGAGACGCTGGTAGACGGTGTTGCCACCGTGCCCGGCAGACTCGCGCGACACGCCCGCCACGGCAATTCGACGTTGGGCCAGGAAGTCCGCGGCCGCGTCAGAGACCTTCACCATCGGCTCTCGCTCCCTTCGCAGGGCTGCAACGGGGCCATCGCAACGTTTCGAGGGCCGCCCATCACCCCCGACAGACGGTGCTCTCCGCCGCCGGGCGCGGGCAGGGCCGGATCGCCCAATTCGGCGGGGTCGACCATCGCCGCGCGCCAGCCGTTCGCGAGTTCTGGTGCCGCCGCGCCGGCGACAAGGCGCGCATCATAGGCATCCGGCCCGCCACATCGATCGCATCGGAGGGAACGCATGGCTCGCGACGAAGACCGGCTCGCACGCGCTCGACAGGCACCGATCGTCGGGAGCCTCCCCGACGCCCCCGGGATCGTGGCCGCCATCTCGCTGACGCCCGGGCTGGGGCTCCATCTCCGGGGTCTTGCGGACGAGCTCCTGGTCCACGACTTCCCCGGCGCCACCATCAACCGCGCCGAGCGGGAGATGATCGCGACGGCCGTCTCGGCGGCCAACGACTGCTTCTTCTGCATGGACTCGCACGGTGCCCACGCCAACGCGCTGCTCGAGCGCCTGGGTCTCGAGGATCTGTCACCGGTCATCGACGAGCTCAAGGTCGGCTCGACATCCGGGCTGGGCCCCAAGATGCGCGCGCTGATCACGATTGCGCGGACCGTCCGCGGCGATGCTCGCGAGCTGACCGAGGACGACGTCGCCGCGGCGCTTGATGCCGGCGCCACCGACGCCGATGTCCAGCTGGCCGTGCTCATCGCGGCCGGGTTCTCGATGTACAACCGGATGGTCGAGGGGTTCCGCGCCAGGACCGCGCCCAGCGTCGAGGTCTACCGGGGGCGCGCCAGGGAGATCGCCGAGGGCGGCTACAGCACGCCGCCGGCCGCCGTCGGGTCGAACTGACGGCTGCCCGCCGCCGGCGACGTGCCGACCCCAGGCACGCCCGTCACGACGCGGCCGGGTAGGCGAGGATCAGGTCGACGATCTGGAGCAGCAGGCCCAGCACGATCCCGAGCCAGGTCAGGCCGAGCAGCGAGAATCCGAACCGGGCGAGCCGATGGGACGGGAGCATCCACGGGCTTGCGCGGTCCAGGCTCGACATGCGCCACGTTGCCATCACGGCCAGGCCCGTGTACGGCACGAGCCCGATCACCACGACCAGCGGCACGCCCGGGATGGCCGTCAGCACGCTGCCCATGAGCAGCATCGCCCCCACCACCCAGGGCAGGCCTCGCCGGTAGCTGACGACGCGGGTGCCGCGCATCCTCGGTGATCGTTCCGTCCTCAGGCCCAGCGCGAACAGGGCGAGCGCCCCCACGGCGAGGCTTCCGACGACGACCGCTGCTCCCACGCCCGAATTCTGGGCCGCCGACCGGTTGCTCGCTGCGGGCGGTGCGCGGCGGCACCGATCAGCGGTCCGGCCGTTCCTCGCGACCTCCCGGCACGTCGGTCGCCAGCCGCATGTGGAGCAGCGGATACGGATTCCCCAGCTCGTCGAGCTCGGAGCGGCCCTCGACCTCGAACCCCAGCCGGCGGTAGAACCCGACGGCCTGCTCGTTCTGTTCGTTCACGTCGAGGATGGTCACGCTCCGCTCGTCGACGGCATGCCGGACGAGGCGGCGGCCGATCCCCGCAGCGCGCCAGTCGGGGTGAACGAACAGCGCCTCGAGCTTCCCGTTCGCCACCCCCGAGAAGGCGACCAGCCGCCCGTCCTCGTCGCGTACGCCATACAGCTCCATCGAGCCGAACAGCTGGTCGCGGACGATCGGCCGGTAGCCCACGATGTCGGCGTCGGACAGGAAGTCGTGCGTCGCGCGAACGGACGCCTCCCAGACCTCGACCAGCCGCGGGACGTCGGCCTCCCTGATGACGTCGATGCCGTCGCGCACGCGTGTCATGGGCGGCGATGATGCCCGAACCGCGACGGAGGCGACGCAGCACATCAGGATGGACGCGACCGCCATTGACCTGCCGCGCTACTCCAGCCAGTCGATCCCGTGATCGTGGGACAGCCTCGCGAACTGGTCGTCGTCCAGCGTGCCGGCATCCTTCGCCCGCGCCACGGCATCGAACCATCGGTCGAGACCGCCCGGCACGGCCAGGAACAGGTACCGTGACGGCACCTCGAGCGGGTTGCGGATCGCGTGCGGCAGCCCTTTCGGCAGACGCCCCAACCCGCCGGCCTCGAGGACCGCTGTTCGATCCGGGAGCCGAACCTCCAGCGCTCCTTCGAGGACATAGGCGATCTCGTCCTCGTGGCGATGCATATGGAGCCGGTTGCCGTCGCCCGGCTCGAACGATGACTCGAAGATGTAGATCGAGCCCCCGGACTGCTCGCTCGTCAGCCGGTGGGTGACGGCCAGGAAGTCCAGGACGGTGCCAGACCCGGGCGGGAGAAGAATTGGCTGGGGAAGGTCGGGGGTCGTCCGTGTCGCCGCCTCGTCGCTCTTCGTGTCCGCCACCTCGGAGGCCCTCCAGGTTCGGGTGTTCGAGTGTAGCGACCCGGCGTGGATCCCGGTCGGTCGGATTACCTCTCGGTCGAGGCAACTCCCAGGCCGATCGGGCACGCCACACCGGTCGCCCGTGTGGCAGTCGTAGCCGTCAGGGTTCTTGACTGACCCATCTGCTCGCTCGTTTGCGTTCTCCGTGCCAGCCGGACCGCCCGAGGACTAGTCGAGCGGCCGGCCCGAAGCACGGAGGGTCACTGCAATGACCCGGAACGACTCTACCGCCGCGACGGCCGAACGCCGACGCGAACGGCCGGAGACCGCCATCACCCGCATCGCCGTCGCCTATCTCCGCCGCTCGGCCGCTACGACCGAGAACCCCGGCAACGACTCGCGCGAGGCGCAGGAGGCCGCCGTCAAGCGCCTCTGCGGCCCCGATGTTGCGCTGTACGTGGACTGGGGCATCTCGGGCTCGGGGCAGAGCACTGCCAAGCGCGAGGCTTACGTCAGCCTGAAGGCGGACATCGCCGCCGGCAGGATCGGATCGGTCTGTGCCTACGGCCTAAGCCGCCTGGGAGGGACGCGCAGGAACCGCTCTCGTTCAGCAAGCTGTGTCGAGACCACGATGTCGCCCTGAAGACGCTGCGGGCCCTGGAGCGGGTCCGCAGGGAACTGGTCGAGGAGGCACGCGTCCGGAGTCTTCTTCGACCTCTGTCCGATAGATACGTGGATGAACTGCCGTTCTAGCGCCTCAGGCGGCTCGATCAGACCGAAGCCAAGTGCGCCTCGTAGTCCGGTCCGGTGTTGAACTGACGGCCGCACGTACAGGTGATCCGTGTGCCACCGACTGAATGGATCTGATGCTGGCTCCTCCGCCCAGCCGCATCCTTGAGGTCTAGGACCGCAGCGCCGATCAGGTTCATCACCGTTTGGGACTGAGACCTGACGCCGTCCCACGCCACAGGAGGGTAGCCGCCGTTGGCGACCCAGCCCTTGGGTATCTGATCAAATGACCGCCTCCAGGCGACCACAGCACCGCGCACGGCCGCCTCATGAACCTCTCCAACCATCGCGCCTGCCCGGATTGCCGCCGCGCTGGCATCGCTACGCTCCTGATCGCGGCCATAGGCGCGATCCTCCTCCGACGCGCTCATGACGTCAGCCACTAGATCACGGACGGCCCGGAGTGTCGCGATACGCTCCTCTTGATCACGACTGGCCGTATCAGCCTCGGCTGGAGCCGGCGTTGGAGGTGGCGACGCGGCGGTCCCGCCATCCTGGGGCTCGTCACTGACTGGCTCGTCACTGACTGGCTCGTCTCAGCGCGTGCAAGGTATACGGGCGACTGGAAACGCACCCGTGATCGGCGCTCCCACGCGTACCGCACACGGGCCCACAGCCACAGGATGATCGTCCAGAGTCCATCGAGGGCGACGACCACAGCCGCAGCGAGGACCGACCAGTAGAACAGCCAGTACACCAGTGCGTCGTCGGGGCGGGGCCGGAATGTGTTGGCCGCGAGGACGAACGCCCCGCCCGTTACTAGGAGCCCCAGTCCAGCCCGCAGGGAGACTCGATCAAAGCCGAGTCGGGCGAGGAGCCTCGCGAGCAACCGTCTCCCCCTTGTCACTTCGGCCAGCCGCTGACGGCAGCACCTAACCGCCACATTCGGCCGCCTACCTTCACAAGACGGTCCTAGTTCTGCGGGAGCGACGTGTAGCCGTCGAGCCGTTGACGTCCGAGTTTGCAAGGAGGGTATCCGCAGGTCCACCATTCGTCCTTCACTTGCGGCCGGAGCCCTTCGAGGCTGTCACCGCAGAACAGAAGACGTGGAGGCCACCTCTTTGGCTCGCGCTACTTCTGGAAAGTGTCGATTAAGTCGAACCGACTCGCTGATGAACCCCGAAGCTTCGTCAACCGTCGGTTTGGTGCCGCTTGGGTGGGCTGACTGGTTCCGTCTGTGGAGCAGGCCGTGGAATGTCTTCATCTGTGCCTTGGTGATGACGTTTGCGTCCTTCGCAGCCTCCGCGACGTTGTGGTCAGCGTATTCGCGCAAGTCCTCAACGTGGTCAGAGTCCACTTCCGGGCAGTCGCGATGGCTGCCAGCCCTCCCTTCCGATCGATCCTCTCATGAAGGGCGTCCGCAACGGCGGCGAAGGCCGCGACGATCGCCGAGCGATACAGCCCTGCTCTGACAGCCTGGGCAGACTCGGCAAGAAGCTCTTGCTGCATCGCTGGGAGCTTCGCGATCGCTCGCAACGTGGCTTCAACCGTCGCAGCTCGTGCCTTGCTCGTCTGAACAGCGCCGATCACCGCCCGGTGCGAAGCTTCAAGACTGGCGACGTCGGAGAGAACACTCCTCAGAAACGACTCACGAGCCACGGTTCAAGAGCGTACCTAGGTGTTTGGCCATTGCCTCAAACAGCTTGTCGTAGACATCCGAGTCGGTCGTAACGGGCAGCTCCAGAGCGAGATGGATGTCGATGTTGACGGAGCCAGAGGACGCTGCCGGAGCCGCTCCGGCGGCTGGCGCAGCGGCCGGGTTCGAAGTCGGTACGGTGACCTTCACGGTCGTCTCAGGAGGAATCGGCGCCCCGGCCACATCGAACGTCGCCAAGGCGCGCAGGGCCATGAACGTGTCCGTGACAGCGTTAACTGATGGTTCGCCAAACGTGACCTTCGGTCGAATGAATGCCCTCAGCTCATCCTTGGTCAGGCTGTCGCGGACGTGCGCAATTGGGAAGTTCTGGAACACCTGCGGGTACGCAACCTGCATCTGGCGGCCGATTGAGGCTTTCCGGTCCGCGTCGGTTCCTCGCAGCTCTGACGATTTCTCTGTTGGCGTGCCAGAGGTGTCGAGATAGGCGAGTCCCTTCAGCAATCCCAGCAGCGGGCGGTCGTTCTTGGACTTGAACCCGTTCGCTTCCAGCCACTGAACAGTGACCTTCGGCGGAACGTTGACTTTGCGGATGACGTCGAACAAAGTCGGGACGCGGCCCGTGACAATGACGTTGGGCCACTCGGCCATCTGCAATCCCCTACCAGCGGCGGTATCGACCCCAGGAGTGTAAGCGCATCGCATGTCCACGATCAGCCCAATGGGCGGTAAGGGGCGTCGGACAGACTTGGTATCGGCGCGTTCTGCACTGCGTCGCGAGAGACAGCCGGGTCAGGGCGTCGGGGCCGTCGCTTATGCGTAGCATTGCGCCATGTCCTGGGTTAAGCACATGCCGGACCGCTGGGTTCGGCCGAACGATCCCGACCTGCCGGCGGACGTGTGGGTCGGCCTCAGCATGCTGGAGGAGCGAGACCGCCGTCAGCGCGCGCTCGGTCAGCATCTGCTGCGCGCGCATCGCACCAACGACCTTCGGGCATGCCGGTGTCCAGGGACTGCTCCGTTGCGTCAGATGCTCTGCACCTCGGTGGTGTCGCGGGACTAGCGCGCTGCAGATGGCGCTTCTTGTTTCGCTTCTGGTACTCGACTCGACGGTCCACCCTGGATGGGGTCGTAGCTGAGCGGGTTTGCCAAGACGGATCGGGTCGCCACTGCCCAGATCCGGCAGGAGCGGCGGCTCCAGGGCCGTGCTGCGGGCATTCATGCGCCCAGCTGGTGCACACACCGCCATCCTCCAGTGGCGCTGCAGCACCGTGTACCGCCCGTCGCGCGGGCCGGATGACTCCCGCCTCTCCGGGGGCCGGACCGACGGGCCGCCAACGTCATCGGGCGGCAGCCAGTCGACTCGCTTGCCCTCCAGCCGGTCGAGTTCGTCTGTAGCCGCCGCGCGCTGACAATTATGGGGGGTACCGGGGTCGCCGACCGCAAGTCCAGGTCGCCGGGCGAGCGTGGATCAGCACGGCTGCAGCAGCACATGAGCACGGTGGGCCACCTGAGGTTTGCCCTGGCCCGTGCTGCTGCAGGTAACGGGCCCGGTGCCGCGCACATCCGGTCACCGGCGACGCTCGGCATCAGGACATGGTCTGTTGCCCGCCAGCCCGCTCTGCCAGCCAGGCCTGCCCGACGCATGGCTCTGGCAAGCTAGCCGCGATGCGTAAGCTGGAAATGGGCGACATCGTAGACATCGTCAACGCTCCGGAGACGGTTGCGGCGGGGTATGCCGGTCGAAGGGGCACGTGCTACGGCTTCACAACACCGTCTGTGACCGGCGTCCAAGTCGTCGGCGACTCAGCCGACGACCACGCCCTAAACGTCGGCTTCGAGGATGGCACCTCGGCTTGGTTTCACCCGTCCCTCGTCACCTTTGTGGATGTGAACGCGGGTCAGGTCGCCGTCATCGGTAACAAGCGTTTCGTTCGCATTCCGAATGGCGATTGGGTAGAGGAGCCGGACAACTCGCCGGTCAGTCCCGGACCTTCACCCCCAGGCCGATCGGGCAGGCCACGCCGGTCGCCGTGTGGCAGTCGTAGCCGTCAGGGTTCTTCGCGAGGTACTGCTGGTGGTAGTCCTCGGCGAAGTAGAACTCCGGTGCCTCGCCGATCTCGGTCGTGATCGCGCCGTAGCCCGCCCTGGCCAGCTCGCCCGCGTACATCTCGCGTGACGCGGTGGCGGCGGCCAGCTGCGCGGGGCCGTGCGCGAAGATCGCGGACCGGTACTGCGTGCCGACATCGTTGCCCTGACGGAAGCCCTGGGTCGGGTCGTGCGACTCCCAGAACGTCTTGAGCAGCTGCTCGTAGGACACGACGGAAGGATCGAACACCACCCGCACGACCTCCGCCTGGCCGGTGTGCCCGGTGCACACCTCGCGGTAGGTGGGGTTGGGCGTGGCGCCGCCCTGGTAGCCGACGGCCGTGACCCACACGCCCGGGATCGACCAGAACTTCTTCTCGGCGCCCCAGAAGCAGCCCATCGCGAAGTCGGCGATCTCGAACCCGTCGGGGTAGGGGGGCGTCAGCGAATGCCCATTCACGAAATGGGCGCCGGGGGCGACGAGCGGCTCGACGCGGCCGGGGAGGACCTCGTCGGGGCGCGGCATGGATGGCTTGTGGAACAGGAACTGCATGGGACCTCCGAACGCCCTCAGTCTAGGCGCGACACGTGACGGTGCCGTGACGAAGGCCGTGAGGCTTGACGGCTACGCCTCGCGCAGCGCCGCCGTGGGACGCTCGCGCTCATCGCCGTCGGCGGCGAAGAATGGCAGCGGTTGCCAGCCGAGCACGCCGGCCAGCACGTTCGCGGGCACCTGCGCGATGCGCGTGTTGAAGCGGAACACCTGGTCGTTGTAGAGCTCGCGCCGGTCGGCGATCAGGTCCTCGAGGCGCGCGATCTCGGCCTGGAGCGCGGCCACGTTGCCCGCCGACTTGACCTCGGGATACCGCTCAACCACAGCGAACAGGTGCCGCACCGCCGACGAGGTCGCCTCGCTGGTCTCGGCCTGGCGCGGGATGGGGTCGCGATCCGAGTAGGCCGCGCGGCGCTCGGTGACCTCGGTTAGCACGTCCTGCTCGAACGCCATCACGTCGCGAACGGCCTCGACCAGGTTCGGCAGCTCGTCGTAGCGCTGCTTGAGCGCAACGTCGACGTTGGCCCACGCCTTCGAGATCCGGTTTCGCAGCGCCACGATCTGGTTGTAGGTGCTGATGGCCAGGAAGCCGACGATGACGACGACGAGCAGGACGGCGAACGCGGCGGACAGCAGCTCGGGGGTCATGACCCGGCCATCATCGCGGACGGGCGACGGTCTCGCGACCTCACCCTGCGCTCAGCAGCACGGCACCGGCCACGGCCGACCCGATGGCGAGCAGCGCGCCGAGCAGCCCGATCAGGAACCGCCCCTGGGCCCTGGCCACCGCCTCGGTCGGCGTCCCGAAGGCGATGAGCAGGGGCACATCGGGCGCGGAGGCGAGCACGAGGTCGTCGGGCCCGATGTCGAAGGTGCGCTCGATCCGCTCGGCCTCGTCGCTGGTCGCGAGCGCCGGTCGCTGCGCCGCCGGATCGAGCATCGGCTCGCTGACCGGGTGGCCGATGCCGAAGCCGGCGATGGCCGCGTTGCCCCAGGCCTGCTCCGGGGTGAGCAGCTCGCCGGCGGCCCGGGCGGCGGCCACCTCGGCGGCGACGGTCGGGTCCGCGAGCCCCGTGAGCGGGTCGTCGTACCGGTCAAGGCGGTCGGCACCGGACGGATCCTCGATCCGGGCGAAGGGCCGTGCGGCGCCCAGCACCGTCACCACGTCGCCGGGCACGAGGCGCGCCTCCTGGTATCGACGACGACCCCCACCACCCGTCGCGCCCAGGCCATCGACGCCCAGGTTGGGGTCCGGCGGGTGGACCGTCAGGAGCTGGGCGATGGCGGCCTCACGATCGAGCGACGCGGCGGGCAGCGCGCTCGTCTCGCGCCGGAGCGCGAGGCCGGGCGGTGGACTGCCGAACAGGTCCGTGCGCTCGTCGAACTGGTCGGGGCAGTCCACCCGGGCTGCGCTCGGAAAGACCCGGATGGAGCCCGTCGCGTCACGGACGCGGAACCCGACGCCACGTTCCTCGTCGAGCAGGCCTCGATCGGCCGGGCTCTCGAGCAGACCGGCGTCGTCGTTGTCGCCCGACGTCACCCGCGATCGGTACCAGACGCAGTCCCTGCCCTGGAGCGGCGACGTGAGGAGGACCTCGGCGGGCTCGATCGTGCCGGTGACCCTGACCTCGCCCGCGGCCAGGGTCGCGACCCGGGACGTCGACGTGTCGCCGATCCGGCCCGCGGCGAGGTAGCCGCCGAACCCGCGCCACAGCAGGAGCAGACCGAAGCCGATCCCCGCGGCGCACAGGACCAGGAGGCCCAGCGAATCGCCCGTCATCGGCCGGGCCAGGCGGGGACGCCATGCCCATGACGGCCGATCAGCCGCCCGTCCCCCGTTGCCCGCGCCGGATCGCGACGGCGATCAGCCCGACACCCAGCACGACCACGGCGATCGGCCACACCAGGCTCCAGTCGACGCGTACGTAGCGGTCGATGAGGAACCAGACGCCGAGGACGATGAGCAGCGCACCCACGATGATCCCGGCGTTGCGCCCGCTCGACGGCGATGTCCAGCCGGGAGCCGGTGGTGGCGCCGACGACCAGCCGCCACCGGCTGTCTCGGACCCGGGCGCGGCCGACCATCCGCCGCCCGGCGGTGCCTGGCCGGGCGTTCCCCAGCTGCCGGGCTGGCCCGGCCACCCTCCCGGTGCGCCGGCGGGAGGCCGTGGCGTCCAGCCCGGGGGCGGCAGCGGCACGACGATCATCATCACGATGTAGACGAGGACGAAGATCCCGCCCGAGAAGATCGCCAGCAGCACCCAGACCAGGCGGACCAGCGACGGATCGATGTTGAGCCAGACCGCGAGACCACCGGCGACACCGGCGATCACGCGATCGGTGGGGGATCGATAGAGGCGATCAGTCACAGCCTGACTCCGGCTTGAGCGTGATCGAGCCGAGGTTCGCGCTGGCATGGAGCTCGATCCGGCTCGCGCCGGTCAGACCGGCGTCATTGGTCCACACGTTGCCGTTCCGGGTCAGGCCGCGGGCACCCGTGCCGAAGCTGTAGCTGCCCAGGGCGCTGTCCGATGTCTCGATCCGCAGGCCAACATCCTCGGGGACGCACACGTTGATCGAACCGGCATTGGCCGACAGGCTTGCGCTGAGCGTCCCCTCGGGCGCCGGGAGCGACAGCGACAGCGACCCGGCGTTGACGCTCGCGCTGACGCTGGCTGTCGCCAGCGCCGCCGACAGGTCCAGGTGCGCCTCGCCGGCATTCACCGAGGCGCTCAGGTCGGTCAGGTGCGTGCCGGCAAGGTCGAGCCGAGCGCTACCGGCGTTGACGGACAGGTCGAGCCGCGTCCTGGGAGCGCGGGGCAGCGTGATCTCCCAGGTCGTGCCACCGATCAGGTCGAAGCCATGCCGGTCGGGCGATCGAACGGCGAGCCGGCTGGGCGACGCCGCAATCTCGGGCGGCGTCCCGTCGCTGGAGCGACCGGCGAGCTGCCACGTGTTGCCATCGCTCGCGGCGCCCGACAGCTCGCCGCAGTCGAGCTCGAGGCTCACGGTCGCGACGGCGGCGAGGGTCCCCGATTGAGCCGGAAACGACTGGCCCGACCCGGCTGCGCCGCCGAGACCGCAGCTGCCCAGCCCGACCACCGGGCCGAACCCCACCGCCAGCACGCTGCCAGCCATCAGGCCGAACGTGACCGCGACGACGAGGCCGCCCACGATCGCCGCGCGCGTGCGCTGCAGCACCAGGCCCAGGCCGATGCCGATCAGGATGAGCGGCCAGAGCTCCCACGCTCGCCTGACGGTGGCAGCGTCGATCAGGTCCGCCCGCACCGCGAGGGGCACCAGGCCGACGACGATGAAGAACACCCCCCAACCGAGCACACTCCGGTTCACTCGCACCCCGCGCCCTCCCGACGCCGCCCTCGGCGCACCTGGCCCGAACCCGTCGCTCGTTCGCCGCGGCGACGCGTGACGGATCGCCACGGCGCGGACCGGACGCGCCCATCATCGCCGGTCGCCGCAAGCGTCCCCAGTGACCAATAGCACGAAGCGCACCGCCGACCGGCTTCCAGCGACCATCACCGGATCGGCTAGCCTGCGCTGGGGGACCTGGGCGGACCGACAACGCGGAGGATGGATGGGACGAGTGGAGCCGCCGGTGCGGCGGCGGGGGCGCCGGTTCGAGGCGGTGCTGTTCGATCTGGACGGCGTCCTGGTGGACACCGAGCCGTGGTGGAACGATGCCCGCATCGAGTTCGCCCGCGCGAACGACCGGCCCTGGACCGACGAGGACCAGCGAGCCGTGATGGGCAGCAACTCCGGGCAGTGGGCGGCGACGATGCGCGAGCGCCTCGACCTGCCCAAGCTGTCGATCGACGAGATCCAGGACGCGATCGTGCGTGCCGTCGTCGAGCGCTACGCGTCGGGTCCGCCGCCCGCGTTCGACGGCGCCGTGGATGCCGTCAGGCGGATCGCAGCCCGCTGGCCGGCGGCGGTGGCCTCATCGGGGCATCGTGACGTCATCCGGGCCGCGCTCGACGCGCTGGGCCTGGCGGCCACGTTCGCGGCGGTGGTGTCGTCTGACGAGGTCGAGCACGGGAAGCCGGCGCCCGACGTGTATCTGCTCGCCGCGTCGCGGCTGGGTGTCGCTGCCGGGCGCTGTCTCGTCGTCGAGGACTCGTTCAACGGGGTGCGTGCCGGCAAGGCGGCTGGCATGTACGTGGTACTGATACCGAGCGAGAGCGTGCCGCCGCCGCCCGAGACATGGACGCTGGCGGACCGCGTCCTCGATCGTCTCGCCGACCTCGATCCCGACGCGATCGCAGCCGACGGCGAGCTCCCGCCGGCCTAGGCTGACCGTCGTGCCCGGCACGCAGCCGATCGATCCCGTCTACCGGCCGAGCCGCGTCCGGCTCGTCCGGCTGGTGTGCCGCGTCCTCGCGCGCGCGTACCTGCGGATCCGCGTCGAGGGCGGCGAGCGCTTTCCGAGCGGCGCGGCCATCTGCGTCTTCAATCACCTGTGCTGGGTCGATCCGCTGATCCTGCTCGCGGTGCTGCCGGAGCGACCGCGCGTGGCCATGTTCGGGCCCAAAGAGGAGGACATGAGCCGGGGTGCACGGAACCGGCTGATCCGGTGGGCGGGCTTCGGTATCCCGTATCGGCCGGCGAAGACGGACATGCTGGAAACCACGCGCCGGGTCCAGCGGGTCATCGATCGCGACTGGATCGTGGTCATCGCGGGAGAGGGGAGGATCCACAGCGGCGAACGGGAGCTGCTGCCGCTCGCCGACGGCACGGCGTACTTCGCCCTTCGCTCGAAGGTCCCGATCGTGCCCATCGCCCTCAACGGCACGAGCTGGCTGGGCTTCCGACGAACGATCCGGGTCCGTGTCGGCGAGGCGATCGTGTCGCACGAGCGACCCACCCGTAGCGCTGTCGATGCGCTTACCGCCCGCACCTCGGACGCGTTGCGCTCGATGGTCGCCGACTACCCGGATGTGCCGGCCCCTGGACCGTTTGGACGCTGGCTGACCGAGCTGTTCAACGATTGGCCGGGCGGAGTACGGCCCGAGCCTCGATCGGCGAGCAACCCGGGGCGGGGGCCGGGGCCCGCAGCCTGAGCGTCGGGTATGGCATCCTGCGAGGGAGCACCGCAGCCTAGGGAGATCCCGTGGGAGCAACCGGCCTCTCGACCGACTCCACCGAATACCGCACCCGGCTGCTCGAGCAGCCCGATCCGCAGATCGATGCCTGGGCGGCAGAGCTGATGCGCGACGTGTCGGTCCGGCGTGGCGTGGTCCGCGTGGTCGACGACTTCCGTCGTGCGGCTCGGCTCAACGAGCAGGAATTCGAACGGGTGTTCGCCGCCGGAGGCGGACCGCCGGCGGCTGTCGGTCGGGACGCGGCAGGGCGCCTGATGGTGCCGGCGATCAGCGTCTGGGCGCTGGTGCCCGGGATCCGGTCGCAGGTCGCCGATGCTCGCGACCGCCTGATCGACTACCTGGTCGCCAATTTCGACGAGCTCGTCTACGTCTGAGCAGCGAGGCGAGGCGGTCGCGGAGCCGGGTCAGGCCCGGCTCCCGGAATCCGCGAGCCTGCCGTTGGCGCGGGTGGCGGTAGGGGACCGCCTCCGGCGTGCCATTCGCCTGGTGCATCCGTTCCCGTCGATCCTCGACGGCGCCGTGGTCTCGCTGGTGGCCCTCGTCGCCGGCGGAACGATCGGGATCGCCGTGGCCATCGGCGCGTCGATGACCTTCCTCCAGTTCGCGATCGGCGCCCTCAACGACATCGTCGACGCACCATCGGATGCCGGCCTCAAGCCGGGCAAGCCGATCCCGGAGGGGGTCGTCCCGATGGCCGCCGCTCGGGTGGTGGCGGGTGTGGTCGCGATCGTCGGGGTGGCGCTCGCGCTGGCGGCCGGGCCCGTGCTCGCCGGGCTCGCCCTGATCGTGCTCGGGATCGGCGTCTGGTACGACCTGTTCGCCAAGGGCTCGACCCTGTCCTGGCTGCCCCTCGCGGTCGGGATCCCGCTGCTGCCCGTCTACGGCTGGTTTGGCGCCACCGGCTCGCTGCCCAGTGTGTTCGTCGTGCTGGTGCCGGCCGCGGCCAACGCCGGGACGGCATTGGCGATCGCAAACTCGATCGTGGACGTCGAGCGCGATGAGCTTGCGCATCGCCAGTCGATCGCTCGCGCGCTGGGCCTGGTGCGGGCGGGTGGGCTCGTGCTGGTCCTGCACCTGGTCGTGGCGGTGCTCGCGATCGCGACCGCGCTGGTCCTGGGTGCTCCCACTGGCTGGGTGATCGCCGTCGTGATCGCCGCCGGTGCGCCGTTGACCGGAGCCCTGCTGGGCCTGGTCGCGGCCCGGCAGCGCGGATCCGGGTTACGCGAGCTCGCATGGGAGATCCAGGCGATCGGGACCGGTCTGCTCGCCGTGGCGTGGCTGGGGGCCCTGAGCGCCGCCGGGGGCACCGTCGGCAGCTGAGGGTCTGCGCCCGGGCACCTGCCCCTTGGTGCGCCTGCGCGCCCCCTGTCGTCCCCGGCGCCAGGCCCGGAAGTACCCCTAACACACCCCGCGGCAAGATCGTTACCGTTCCTGGAGACCACCCAGCATGAGCTTGAGGTTGACCATTGAGTGAATTGATCCGCCGCTTCCGTGGGCTCGGCGTCGCGCTCGTCGTGCTCGCGCTCTCGGCGGGCGCGGTGTTCGCGGCCGCCCCGCCCTTCGTACCCGCATCGTCCCATGCGAGCGCTGTTGCCGTGGAGCACGCGCAGGCGAATCAGGACGAGGCGACCGAGGAACCAAGCGAGGACGCGACAGAGGCCCCTGAGACAGAGGCTCCTGAGACAGCCCCTGAGACCGAAGCGCCGACGGCCGAGGCCGACGCGACCGGCGCCCCGGAGGACACCCACGGCGCCCTGGTCTCCGCCGCGGCCCAGATGGACACCCCGGATGGCTTCGCGAACCATGGCGCGTTCGTGTCGTGCGTCGCTCACATGAAGGACGTGACCCTGTCCACGGTCAACTGGGACGAGGTGACGCCCGACGCGTGCGCGACCGTCAAGGGAACCCCGCCGGGTCAGGCCAAGTCCGAGGCCGCTCGAGCGAAGGCGCAGGAAAAGGCTGCGGCCGGCAAAGCCAAGGGCCAGGCGCATGCCGCGGCCGGGAAGGCAAAGGGGCAGGCGAACGCCGCTGCGGGTCAGTCACACCACTGATCGGAGCGCGAAGCCCCGTTCATCGCCCGGTCCGGGGACGCCCGGACCAACGGGCAGCACATCGCAGAAGCCGGCGCCACCGCGCCGGCTTCGCGCTGTCAGGCGTCAGATCGTGGCAGTCGGCTCTCCGGCCTGACCACGGCGATCGCGTTCTCGAGCCGCAGCTTGGCGATCGTGAGGTACTTGGCGAGATTGGCCCGATCGATCGGGTCGATCGCGTCCAGCACCTCGGGTGCCTGCAGCACGCCAAGGAGGCCCTCGACCGCCTCGTTCAGGTGCTGCTTCGCCGCGACCAGGCTGTCGTCACCGATGAGGGGGGACGCTGTCGCCGCCTCATCCCAGCTGGATGCCTCGTCACCCGACGGTCCAGGGGCGGTGTCGACCTGGACCGGTGACTCCTCGCCGTCGCGGGTGGCCCGCGCCGGGCGACCCTCGATCCGCTCGCGCAGCTTGACCAGCGACAGCTCGTTGCGGGCCACCTGATCGGCAAGCCGCTTCCGCTTCCTGGGGTCCTCGACCTTCATCAGCTCGTAGGCATGGGACAGGGTGTCCTTGCGCAAAGACACGAGCTCACGGATCTCAGACGGTGCGTCGGCCAGGCGGAGTCGATTCTCGAGGTACCCCTTGTCCTTGCCCAGCTTGTCCGCGAGCTTCCGGATGCTGTAGCCGTGGTCGCGGATCATCCGGTCGTACATCGCCGCCTCGTCGAGCGGTGAGATGTCCTCGCGCTGGAGGTTCTCGATGATCGAGATCTCGAGGGCGGTGTCGTCGTCGATATCCTCGACCAGGGCCGGGATCGTCGCGAGCCCCGCGATCCGCGATGCGCGCCAGCGTCGCTCGCCGGCGATCAGCTGGTAGCGTCCCTCGTCGATCGGTCGCACCAGGATTGGCTGCAGAACCCCGTGCTCGCGGATGGATGCCGCGAGCTCCTCGAGCGTCTCCTCATCGAACGCGAGGCGAGGCTGCTCCGGGTTGGAGTCGATGTGGTCGACCTCGATCACCTTGACCCCGGTCGATCGGCGGCCGGCGTCGGGCGAGAGCAGGCTGACGATGGCGGGTGGGAGCTCTCGTTCCTCCGACAGGCGACGGGCAGCGGCAGCGCGGAAGTCAGGCCTGGCCAAGTTCGATCACCTCCCGGGCGAGCTCGCGGTACGCGCGGGCTGCCTCAGACGATCCTGCGTAGGACGTGATGGGTCGCCCGGCGAGCGGCGCCTCGCCAAGCTTCACGGTGTTGCGGATGATGGATCCGAACACGTGATGGTCGCCCACCACGCGCAGCTCGTCGAGCATGTCCTTGGCGAGGTTGGTGCGACCGTCGTAGAACGTCGGCAGCAGGCCCAGGATGCGCAGGTCACGGTTCAGCTTGAGCCTGATCGCGTTGATCACCTTGACCAGGTTGTTGAGGCCCTTCATGGCATAGAACTGCGTCTGCACCGGGATGATGACGCTGCTGGCGGCGACCAGCCCGTTCACCGTCAGCAGGCCCAGGTTGGGGGGGCAATCGATCAGCACGTAGTCGTAGACGTCGACGGTATCGCGCATCGCCTCGCGCAGGATCGACTCGCGGCCAAGCGCTGTGAACAGCTCACCCTCGGTGCTCGCGAGATCGATATGGGCCGGGGCGACGTCGATGCCGGCCGTCTCGGTAGCCAGGATGACCTCGGGCAGCGTGGCTCGACCGTCCGCCAGCACATCGGCCATCGAGCTCTGGACGAGGTTGAGGTTGACGCCGACCCCGGCCGTGAGGTTGGCCTGTGGGTCCATGTCGATCAGCAGGACCCGGAACCCGCCCTCGGCGAGGGCACCGGCGAGGTTGATCGCGGTGGTGGTCTTGCCGACGCCACCCTTCTGGTTGGCGATCGCGATCACTTGCGACAAGGAGTCACCTCGAGCTGGCTGGACGGTCGTTGCAGGGCGGCGAGCTGACCGTCGCGAGGCTGGCCTCGTCGGTCGAAGTGGGAGAATGCTACCTCGCGGCCCCGGTCATCGGTAAGCAAGGTTGTCCACACCGACACCGAGTTGTGCACCGTTAAGTGGATATCCCGACCCATATCGCGACGTAATGCGACGTCGTGCGACGGCGCGTAACACAGCGATAACACGACGTTGATCCGCCGACAACGTGTGGCGTGGGCCACATCGGAGGTCGCCGTCGGCAGCCGGTCGCTCGGCCCGTGCGGTCCTGCACGGAGGCCGCATCGCATCAGCCTATGATTGCGAGATGATTGACGGGCGACGATATCGGGGCCGTGTCTTTGCGTACGGACAGCCCGCCAGGATCACGCAGCGATAAGCGGGCCGCGTGCCCGGAGGAGCCCACGACGTGCCGAGCAACGCCGATCGCATCGCCCGTCTCGAGCAGCTTCGCGCGGAAGCGCTCGAGGGTGGGGGACCGGTGCGGGTCGAGCGCCAGCACGCGTGGGGCAAGCTCACGGCGCGTGAGCGGCTCGATCTGCTGCTTGACCCCGGCTCGTTCGTGGAGCTGGATGCGTTCGTCACCCACCGGGCAACGGAGTTCGGGCTCGACCGGCAGCATTTCCTGGGCGACGGGATCGTCACTGGCCACGGGACCGTCGACGGGCGGCTGGTGTTCGTGTTCAGTCAGGACTTCACGGTCTTCGGTGGCTCGCTGTCGGAGGCATACGCCGAGAAGATCTGCAAGGTGATGGATCTTGCGATGAAGGTCGGCGCCCCCGTCATCGGTCTCAACGACTCCGGGGGAGCGCGGATCCAGGAGGGCGTGGCGTCGCTCGGCGGGTACGCGGAGATCTTCCTGCGCAACGTGCTCGCGTCCGGGGTCGTACCCCAGATCTCCGTGATCCTCGGACCGTGTGCGGGCGGCGCGGTGTACTCGCCGGCGATGACCGACTTCACCGTGATGGTCGAGGGAACGAGCTACATGTTCGTGACCGGGCCCAACGTCGTAAAGGCGGTCACCCACGAGGAGGTCGATTCGGAGGCGCTGGGTGGGGCCGGCGTCCACACCGGCCGCAGCGGGGTCGCGCACCTCGCGGCGCGCGACGAGGCAGAGGCGATGGATCACGTTCGCGGGTTGCTCGCGCATCTGCCGCAGAACAACCTGGCCGACGCGCCCATCGTCGCCGCGACCGATCCGTCCGATCGGATGGACCCGGAGCTCGACGGCGTCGTGCCCGACGAGCCCTCGCGTCCCTACGACATGCACGACGTCCTGCGACGCGTCGTCGACGACGCCGCGTTTCTGGAGGTTCAGCCCAGCTGGGCCGCCAACATCCTGATCGGGTTCGCGCGCCTCGGCGGCCGGCCGGTGGGCATCGTGGCGCAGCAGCCCGCGGTGCTCGCGGGCGCCCTCGACATCGACGCGTCGGTCAAGGCTGCGCGCTTTGTGCGCACGTGCGACGCGTTCAACGTGCCGCTGATCACGTTCGTCGACGTGCCGGGCTTTCTGCCCGGCGTGTCCCAGGAGCATGGCGGGATCATTCGCCACGGGGCGAAGCTGCTGTACGCCTATTGCGAGGCAACGGTTCCGAAGGTCACGGTCATCACCCGCAAGGCGTACGGCGGCGCCTACGACGTCATGAGCAGCAAGCACATTCGCGGCGACCTGAATTTCGCCTGGCCGACCGCGGAGATCGCGGTCATGGGCGCCGAAGGCGCGGTGAACATCATCTTCAAGGATGCGATCGCGGGGGCCGATGATCCGGCTGCCGAGCGCGCACGCCTGGTGGCCGAGTACGAGACCGAGTTCTCGAACCCGTACATCGCGGCGGCCCGCGGCTACATCGACGAGGTGATCCTTCCCCGCGAGACCCGACCTCGGCTCATTCGGGCCCTCGAGATCCTGGCCGACAAGCGCGACACCAATCCCAGGAAGAAGCATGGCAACATCCCTCTCTGATCGCACGATGGCGTCTTTGCACAAAGACGCCATTCCCGTCGGGCGCCTGCCCCGGCGCGTGCCGTGACCCGGCCGCCGTTCCGGCGAGTCCTGATCGCCAACCGGGGCGAGATCGCCGTCCGCATCATCCGCGCGTGCCACGAGCTCGGCATCGAGGCGGTGGCGGTGTACAGCGAGGCCGATGCCGAGGCCACGCACGTCCGGCTCGCCGACGTCGCGGTCGCGATCGGGCCGCCGCCACCGACCGAGAGCTATCTGCGAATCGATGCCGTGGTGCAGGCTGCGCTGGACACCGGGGCCGAGGCGATCCATCCGGGGTACGGCTTCCTCGCCGAGCGCGCGGCGTTTGCGCGAGCCGTCGAGCGGGCGGGTATCGCGTTCGTCGGGCCGTCGTCCGACGCGATCGAGGCACTGGGCGACAAGCTACACGCCCGCCGGCTGGCGGCGACCGTGGGCGTGGCGGCGGTGCCAGGTACCCACGAACCGGCGCCGGTGGATCGCCCGGACCAGGTCGCGGAGATCATTGCGATCGCGAGCGAGCTCGGCTTTCCGCTCCTGGTCAAGGCTGCGGCCGGTGGCGGCGGGCGGGGGATGCGTCGCGTCGAGCGAGCCGAGGATCTGCCTGCGGCGCTCGTATCCGGATCACGCGAGGCCGCGTCGGCGTTCGGCGACGGATCGGTCTACCTCGAGCGGGAGATCCTGCCCGCGCGACATGTCGAGGTACAGCTGCTGGCCGATCACCACGGCCACGTGATCGCGCTGGGGGAGCGCGACTGCTCGCTGCAACGGCGCCATCAGAAGCTGGTCGAGGAGGCCCCGGCACCCGGGCTCACCGAGACGCAGCGACGCGATCTCCACGAGATGGCCATCCGGCTCGGCGACGCCGCGGGGTTGCGCAACGCGGCCACCTGCGAGTTCCTGCTCGACGAGCGCGGGGATTTCTGGTTCCTCGAGGTCAACACTCGTCTCCAGGTGGAGCACGGGGTGACCGAGCTGGTGGCGGGCGTCGACATCGTCGCGGAGCAGCTGCGCATCGCCGCGGGCGCGCCACTCAGTGACGCGGCGCTTGCGGCAGGGGAGCGTGCAGCGCTTCCGGCCAGCCATGCCATCGAGGTACGGATCGCAGCGGAGGATCCGTCACGGTCGTTTGCGCCGACGCCCGGGCGTGTCGGACGCTGGGTGATGCCCGCCGGTCCGGGCGTGCGCGTCGACACGGCGATCGAGGCGGGCGACCGCGTACCACCCGAGTACGACAACCTCATCGCGAAGCTGATGGTGCACGCACAGGATCGCGCTGCGGCGATCGACCGTCTCCGGCGTGCCCTCGACGAGACCGAGATCGGCGGGGTTCAGACGACCCTGCCGTTCCACCGGGCGGTTGCGCGAAGCGAGGCGTTCCGCGGCGGCGAGCTGTCGACGGGCTGGGTCGATGCGCATTGGGATGGGGCGGCAGCCCGTGGCGCGGCGGCCCGACGCGCCGTCCTGGCGGCGGCGGTGGCAGCCATCTCGGGCGGGGGAGCGAGCGCCGTGGCCGCCGCTCCGTCGGCGACCACGGCGAGCGACGGGACATCAGCCGCGAACACAGCCAACCGTTGGCGATCAGGCGGACGAGCACATGGGATCGACCGATGGCCGACCTGACGGCGAAGGCACGGTCCCGTGGCGCGGGCGACGGGCACGAGGCCGTGTCCGATGTCGGGATGCCGGCAGCCCACGCCGACCCGACGGTCGATGGGCTGGCCAGCCGGCAGCCGCTCGACCCGCGCTCGGTCCGCGCGCGCCTTGCCCCGAGCTCCGGCGCGGGCGACGAGACACCGGTGCGGCTGTCGCCGATCGGGGAGCCGTTGCGGATGACCAACCCATCGGTTGGGGTCGGGCCGCTGGGCGGTACGACCATCGATGGCGAGCCGCAGCCGCCGACTGTCCTTGCGCAAAGACAGTTCGACCTCGACGGCGAGCGGGTCAGCCTCGGGCTGGTCGGAGAGGGACATGACCGCCACACGCTGCAGGAGGACGGCGTCGCCAGCAGCGTGATCCTGGGTCCTGATCGACAGCTCGACGGTGGAGTCCGGCGGCGGGAGGTGCTGGTCGACGGCTTCCGGTTCGAGGTGGACGTCGAGTCGGAGCGGATCGCCGCCCTTCGCGAGCGGGCCGGGCGCGGCCGTGCGGCGAGCGCACGCCACGGGTCGCTCGAGATCCGGGCGATCATCCCCGGACGCGTCGTATCCGTGTCCGTGGCGCCGGGCGACGCCGTGACGGCCGGGATGCAGCTGCTGGTCGTCGAGGCGATGAAGATGCAGAACGAGCTACGCGCCCCGCGCGACGGGGCGGTGGAGCAGGTCGCGGTCAGGCCGGGGGCGACCATCGAGGTGGGCGACCTGCTGGTCGTCATCAGCTGACCGGAGGGACTGGATGCACGAACGAGATCAAGGCGCCTCGGCGGCCGGCGGCAGCCCCACCGAGGAGGCGGAAGCCGGGGAGGGGATCGAGCGCTGGCGGTCGACGACCCGGGCCAGGGCGCTGGCATCGGCACCCGAGCGGCGTGAGTCGTTTGCGACCACATCGGAGATCCCGGTCCGCGACCTGTACGCAGCCGAGGACCGCATGGCTGCCCGGCCGGATCGGGACCTTGGCTTCCCGGGCGAGTTCCCGTTCACGCGGGGCGTCCAGGCGACGATGTACCGGTCGCGGCTCTGGACCATGCGCCAGTACGCCGGTTTCGCCACCGCCACCGAGACCAACGAGCGCTTCCGGTACCTGCTCTCGCAGGGACAGACCGGGCTGTCCGTCGCATTCGATCTGCCGACCCAGATGGGCTATGACGCCGACGCCCCCGAGGCCGACGGTGAGGTCGGTCGCGTGGGCGTGCCCGTCTCGTCGCTGGCGGACATGGAGGCCCTGTTCGCCGGCATCCCGCTCGGCGAGGTCAGCACCTCGATGACGATCAATGCGACGGCCCCCATCCTGCTCGCGCTGTACGTGGCGGCGGCGGGCCGCCAGGGTGTGCCGCGCGCCGCGGTCTCCGGGACGACCCAGAACGACATCCTCAAGGAGTACGTCGCCCGGGGTACCTGGATCTATCCGCCGAAGGCGTCGCTGCGCCTGGTGACCGATGTGTTCGAGTTCGCGTCCCGCGAGCTGCCGCGCTGGAACACGATCAGCATCTCCGGCTACCACATGCGAGAGGCGGGGGCGACCGCGGCCCAGGAGCTGGCGTTCACGCTGGCCGACGCGATCGCCTATGTGGAGGCCGCCGTGGCTCGCGGCCTGGCCGTGGATGACTTCGCGCCCCGGCTGTCGTTCTTCTTTGCCGCCTGGTCTGAGCTGTTCGAGGAGGTCGCCAAGTTCCGGGCCGCCCGCCGCATGTGGGCCCGGATCATGCGGGATCGCTTCGGTGCGCAGAACCCACGGTCGATGATGTGCCGCTTCCACACCCAGACCGCCGGATCGTCGCTGACGGCCCAGTCGATCGACAACAACGTCGTCCGAACCACGGTGCAGGCGTTGGCGGCTGTCCTGGGCGGCACCCAGAGCCTGCACACGAACTCCCGGGACGAGGCGCTGTCCCTGCCGACAGCCGAGGCCGCAAGGCTGGCGCTCCGCACGCAGCAGATCCTGGCCTACGAGTCTGGGGTGACCGAGACACCCGACCCGCTGGCCGGAAGCTGGTTCGTGGAGACGCTGACCGATGAGCTCGAGGCCGCCGCGTCCGCTTACCTCGCCCAGATCGAGGCACAGGGGGGCACCCTGGCGGCGATCGAGAACGGGTTCCAGCAGCGCCAGATCCAGGAGTCGGCCTACCGGGTCCAGCGCGAGATCGAGCGCAGCGACCGGGTCGTGGTCGGTGTCAACCGGTTCCGGGACGAGGAGCCGGGGACAGGCCCCGCGATCCAGCGGATCGACCCCGCGTCCGAGCAGCGCCAGGTCGACGGGCTTCGGCGAGTGCGGCGCGAGCGCGACGGTGCCACCTGGCAGGCGGCCCTGCGCCGGCTGGAGGACGAGGCCCGATCCGGGGCCAATCTCATGCCACCGATCCTCGAGGCCGTCGAAGCCTACGCAACCGTGGGTGAGATCTCCGATCGCCTGCGGGTCGCCTGGGGCGTGCACCGGGAGCTGATCACCGTCTGACGCAGCCGGTCGGCTGGCCCGCGTCGCTGCGCGAGGAGTCAGCTCCTGACCGCAATTGGGCATCTGCCCAATATTGGCAGGGTGGAGCCGCCGGCCTGGGCTGGCAAGCGGAACATGCGTCGCGTATCGTCGGTCCCGGCTGGCGTCGCCGGCACGCCGCCGAGTCCCTGGAGGACGGTCGTGACCACGGAGCATGCTCGATCCCTGCTGCACGGACCATCCCGCGTCCACCACGTCGCCATCGTCGTGCGCTCGATCGAGGACAGTCTGCGGGTCTATCGCGATCTCCTCGACCTCGACCTCGAGACCGTCATGGACATCCCCACCGATGGGGTCAGGATCGCGTTCCTCGGGGTGGGGGAATCCAAGGTCGAGCTGGTCGAGCCGACCGATGCCGCGACCGGGGTGGCCCGGTTCCTCGATGCCCGAGGTGAGGGCTTCCACCACGTGTGCCTCGAGGTATCCAACCTGGCCGAGGAGCTGACGCGGCTGGGGATCGACGGCGTGGAGCTGATCGATTCGGCACCCAGGCGAGGTGCGGAGGGCCCGGTGGCGTTCCTGCACCCCCGCTCGTGTCATGGCGTGCTGGTCGAGCTGATCGAGGCCCCGGGCGGGCCGGCCTGGCGGTCGCTGGGCTATCCGGCCGGCTGATCCTCGGCGCGACGCACCGACGCGCAGGCCTGGGCGCCTGCCCGCAGGCCACGACCGATCAGCCAGGTCGTGATCCAGGCGACGGTCAGCTGCCGCCAGATCCAGGCCCGGCCGCCCGGGTCATCCGGCCCGGCGACGATCGGTCCACTGAGGGGTTCCAGCCGAATGAGCGGGATGCCGCCGAGCAGCTCGACGATCCGGTCGTTGGCTGCGTTCCAGGGGTTGCAGCCGATCAGGGCACCCGGCACGCCCGCCGCGCGCGTGAGATCGGGTAGCAGCCGATCGCGGATGCCGCGATCGGTCACCTCGGTTGCGCGGCAGCGCAGGAAGCGGCCCGGGAGCCAGACCTCGACCAGCGGGTCCGCGACGAGGTTGCGGTACCACTCGGTTCGGGTCCCGAAGCCGGCCATCACCCAGACCGCTCCGTCAGCCACCAGGTAGCTCAGCGGGACCGAGCGCAGGAGGCCGCTGCGGCGACCGCGCACTCGCAGCAGCAGCATGTAGCCGCCATACGGCGTGCCGATCCATGGCCCGAGCCCCCCGCGAAGGACGGGCACCATGAACCAGCGGTTGAGCACCTTCAGCGCCCGATTGAGCGCGGGAACGATCATCGCCTGCGGGCCGGTGAGCGGGCTCGACGCCACCGGGTGGGGCTCCGGCCCATCGATGGGCGAGGCCAGCGCCGGCGAAGGGGCCTGGTCGAGGACGGTCATGCGCCCAGCGTCGGACGGTCCGGTGGCGGCAGCGAGAGCCGGACGGCAGGTTCGGCACCGTGGTCAGCGCCGGTGCTCGGCCCGGCCGGTCAGAAGGACCAGGCGAAGACCACGTCGCGGGCCGGCTCCGCGCTCCGGGCGAAGACGACGATGCGTTCCGCGAGATCGCGGATCCACGGCTTCTCCTCGCGCGGCAGCAACCCGAGCTCCTCCTCGAGCAGACCGATCCAACGTCCGGCGAGGGCTCCGGTGAGCTCGTCGGGGATCCGCGCCACCGCCTCGATCCAGTCGGGATCGACACGCTCGACGACCCGCTCCACGGTCGCCCCGGACCCATCGAGCTCCGTGCGGGCGTCGAGGAAGTCCGCGGGCTCCTCCTGCTCGGTCACCGACCGCACGGCCTCGGAGAACAGGTCGAGCCAGGTCGGGTCGAGTCCGCCACCGAGCGACAGATGAGCCACGAACCGGTCGCGATCCTCGAACGCTGCAAGATCGTCGATCGCGAGGGCAAGGACGATGTCACGGGCGTCGCCCGCGACGAGGTCCATGAGACTGCCCATAGGCGCCGGAGCGCCGAACCTCCTTCCATCACCGCGGCCACACCGGGCCGCGTCGCCGCCGTCCAGTCTACGGCCTGCCTAGGCGTCGGAGGGCACGACCATCTCGGTGCGGAAGCTCATGCCCGGCTCGCGCGCTTGCCCGCTCCTCGTTCGCGAGCAGGCTGCTGCCTCGGTTCGCGTCAGCCCTTGTAGCCGGCCTCGCGCAGCAGGCCCGGGAGCTCGGTCGGCGATCCTGCGACACGGAAGCCCGCGGCCTCGAGCGCCGCCACCTTCGACGCGGCGGTGCCCTTGCCGCCCGAGATGATCGCGCCGGCGTGGCCCATCCGCTTGCCCTCGGGTGCCGTCCGGCCCGCGATGAACGCGACCTTGGGGACGTCCGCGAGGTGCTCGGCGGCCCACGCGGCCGCCTCCTCCTCGGCCGAGCCGCCGATCTCGCCGATCAGCACCAGCGCCTCGGTCTCCGGGTCGGCTGCGAACAGCTGGAGCACGTCGAGGAACTGGGTCCCGATCACCGGGTCGCCCCCGATGCCCACGCACGTCGATTGGCCGAGCCCGGCGTCCGTCATCGCCTGGACCGCCTCGTAGGTGAGGGTCCCGGAGCGGGACACCACGCCCACGTGGCCCTCGCGATGGATGGAGCCCGGGATGATGCCCACCTTCGCCCGGCCTGGGGACGTGGCACCGGGGCAGTTGGGCCCGATCAGGTGGGCGCCCGCCAGCCGGACCTCCTCCACGACCGGGATCATGTCCAGCGCCGGGATGCCCTCGGTGATGCAGAAGATGGTCTCGATGCCGGCCGCCACCGCCTCGAGCACGGCATCGGGCGCACCCGCCGCAGGGACGAAGATGCACGAGGTGTTGGCGCCCGTCTCGCGGACCGCGCCTGCCACCGTGTCGAACACGGGCACGCGGCCATCGAGCGCCGTCCGGCCACCCTTGCCGGGCGTCATGCCGGCCACGATCCGGGTGCCGTACTCGAGCATCGCGCGGCTGTGGAACTCGCCCTCGCGGCCGGTGATCCCCTGGACCACGAGCCTGGTGTCATGTCCGATCAGGATGCTCATGCCGTAACCGCCTTGGCCGCCGTAACAGCCTTGGCCGCTGCCTCGTCGAGGCTGGCGGCGGTGACGAAGCTGGCGGCTTCGAGCAGCTCCGCCGCCTCGGCGGCATTGGTCCCCACGATCCGCACGACCATCGGAACCTCTCGCTTCTGCTGCGCTCGAGCCTCGATCAGGCCACGCGCGACCTCGTCACCGCGGGTGATCCCACCGAAGATGTTGACCAGGATCGCCTTCACGTTGGGGTCGGCAAGGATGAGCCGCATCGCCGCCGCGACCCGATCGGCCTTCGCGCCGCCCCCGATGTCCAGGAAGTTGGCGGGCTCCCCGCCGGCCCGCTTGACGAGGTCCATCGTGGTCATCGCCAGCCCGGCGCCGTTGACCATGCAGCCGATGTCGCCGTCGAGCTTGATGAACGTCAGGTCGTAGCGGCGAGCCTCGATGTCGGTCGGGTCCTCGGCGTCGAGATCGCGCAGCTCCTCGAGCTGCGGATGCCGCGGGAGGGCGGAGTCATCGAGCGTCATCTTGGCGTCCAGACAGACCAGCCGCTCGACCGGCGTGCCGTCCGCGTTGTGCTCGCGGATGACGGCCAGCGGGTTGATCTCCACCAGGTCGGCGTCGTTGGCGAGCATCGTGCGCAGCAGGCCCTTGGCGATCGCCGCGCCGGCCTTCCACTGGGTGCCGAACCCGATCTTGAAGGCGAGCTCGCGGGCCGCGAAATCGGGCAGGCCCAGCAGGGGGTCGGTGTGCTCGTAGACGATCGCCCCGGGGTTGTCGACGGCCACCTGCTCGATCTCGACGCCACCCTCGGACGAGCCGATGAACATCAGCCTCCGGGTCGCCCGATCGAGCACCACGGACAGGTAGTACTCCTTGACGATCTCGGCCGCCGCCCCGACCAGCAGCCGGCGCACCGGCAGGCCCTTGATCTCGAGCGCGAGGATCTGCGCCGCGACGTCCTCGGCCTCATCTGCGGTGGCCGCGAGTCGCACCCCGCCGGCCTTGCCTCGGCCGCCGGTGAGGACCTGTGCCTTGATCACGACCTTGCCGGTCGCGTTGGCCGGATCGGCCAGGAAGCGGACCGCGGCGGCGCGCGCCTGCGACGGGGTCCTGGCGACCTCCCAGGCCGGGACCGGAAGTCCCTGGGCGACGAGGAGCGACTTGGCGTCGGCTTCGTGGATCTTCATTCGTGGATCTTCACGCGACGGGCGAGACCTCCGGGCGGAGCGAACCTGGGCGGGCCCCGATCATAGCCCGCCGACGCCGGCGGGCCCCGCCCTCGGCCGCCGCGCGACGTTCACGTGGGATGCGAAGCCGCCGGCGCCGAGCCTGCCGGCCACGGGTTGTGGACCGCCGCCGATGGCCGCACATCGGGCGGAATGGCCTGTAGCGCCCGGGCCGAGCGTCCGCCCGGGACGGAGACCGCGTCGCTAGAATGGCGGGCATGCCCCACCGAGTCACCCTCATCCCCGGCGACGGCACAGGTCCGGAGCTGGCGGAGGCCACCCGCCGTGTCCTCGACGCTTCGGGCGTCAGCTTCGAATGGGAGGTGCAGGACGCCGGCGAGCACGTCATGGCCCAGGACGGCACGCCCCTCCCGGACCGCGTGCTGGAGTCGATCAGGCGCAACAAGGTCGCCCTGAAGGCACCCATCACGACCCCCGTCGGCGAAGGCTTCCGGAGCGTCAACGTCACCCTGCGCCAGACCCTGGGTCTGTACGCCAACCTGCGCCCGGCACGTTCGATCAAGGGCCTGCGCACGCGCTACGAGGACGTCGACCTCGTGATCGTTCGCGAGAACACCGAGGACCTGTACGCGGGCATCGAGCATCGCGTCGGCCGGGACGCCGCGGAGAGCATCAAGATCATCACCCGCGAGGCGTCGGAGCGGATCGCGCGCTTCGCGTTCGAGTACGCCGTGGCCAACGACCGGCACAAGGTCACCGCCGTCCACAAGGCGAACATCATGAAGCTCTCGGACGGGCTGTTCCTCGAGAGCTGCCGGACGGTGGCGGCCGACTACGAGGGCCGGATCGAGTTCGAGGACCGCATCGTCGACAACATGTGCATGCAGCTGGTCCAGAAGCCCGAGCTGTACGACGTCATGGTGCTGCCCAACCTCTATGGCGACATCGTGAGCGACCTGTGCGCCGGGCTGGTTGGCGGGCTGGGCGTCGCGCCCGGGGCGAACATCGGTGCCGACGCCGCGGTGTTCGAGGCCGTTCACGGGTCGGCGCCCAAGTACGCGGGGATGAACAAGGTGAACCCGACGGCCCTGATGCTGTCGGGCGTGCTGATGCTGCGCCACCTCGGCGAGCAGGCCGCCGCCGAGCGCGTCGAGGATGCGATGCGGGAGGTGATCGCCGAGGGGAAGCACGTGACCTACGACCTCGGCGGTAACGCGGGTACCAGCGACTTCGCCGACGCCATCATCGAGCGACTCGGCTCCTCGGCCGCGGTCGCATCCTGACGACCCGCGACGGCGGATCGCCGCAGACAGGGAGGGTCCATGCTCCTGCGATACCGGGGTGGCGAGGGGATGCTGGCCTGGGCGTTCCACCGGATCTCGGGCATCGCCATCTGGGCCTTCATCCTGCTCCACGTCCTCGACATCTGGCTCGTGGGCGCGAACCCGTCGCTCTACGACGACGTGCTGGCGATCTACGCGAGCCCGCTGGGCCGGGTCGGTGAGACGCTGCTGGGCGCGGCGCTCCTGTATCACGCCCTCAACGGGCTGCGGATCATCGTGATGGACTTCTGGCCCGCGATGACCCGCTACCACAAGCAGCTGTGGTACGCGAGCTGGGTCCTGTTCGTGATCGTCGGGATCCCGGTCGCCGTCCAGATCATGGCGCCCGCCTTCGGGCTCGCGGCGCCGTTCAGCTTCGGGATGTAGGCGATGGCGAGGATCACACGCGCAGGGACGGCCCGACCGCAGGGCGGCGGCTGGGAGCTCGTCGTCTGGTACGGGATGCGGCTGACAGGCCTCGGCCTGTTCGTGACCGCGCTCGCGCATTACATGATCACCCACTTCCTGTCGGATCCAGCGAGCCAGAAGGCCTCGTGGATCGTCGACGACCGGTGGGGCAGCATCGCCTGGCGGACGGTCGACTGGCTGATGCTCAGCTTCGTCATCTTCCACGCGTTCATGGGCATGCGCACGGTCGTCCAGGACTACACGTCGGGCGGGGTCCGAACCGTGCTCACCATGGCGCTCTACCTGACCGGCCTGATCCTGTTCGCGATGGGCACGATCGTGGTCGCGACCCTGCCGTTCCCGACGCCATGATCCACGACCACGACGCCCTCATCGTCGGCGCCGGCGGAGCCGGCCTGTGGGCCGCGCTCGAGCTCGCCAAGGCCGGCGTCGACTCGGCGGTCCTGACCAAGCTCTATCCGACCCGCTCCCACACCGGCGCCGCCCAGGGTGGTGTATGCGCCGCCCTGGGCAACCAGGAGGAGGACCACTGGGAGTGGCACATGTTCGACACCATCAAGGGTGGCGACTACCTGGTGGACCAGGAGGCGGCCGAGGTGCTCGCCCGCGAGGCCATCGAGACGGTGATCGAGCTCGAGCACATGGGCCTGCCGTTCAATCGCACGGCCGACGGGAAGATCGACCAGCGGCGGTTCGGCGGTCACACGCGCAACTACGGCGAGGCCGCCGTCAAGCGGGCGTGCTACGCGGCCGACCGCACCGGGCACATGATCCTCCAGACCCTGTACCAGCAGTGTCTCAAGCACGGCGTCAAGTTCTACGACGAGTACCACGTCGTCGACCTGATCGCCGACGGTGGGGACCTGGGCGACGGTGGGCGCGCGGCCGGTGTCGTGGCCTACCGGATCGCGGACGGCGAGCTGGTCACGCTGCGCTCCAAGGCGGTTCTGCTTGCGACCGGCGGGTTCGGCCGCATGTTCCGGGTCACCTCGAACGCGTGGAGCCTGACCGGGGACGGCGTGGCGCTTGCGTATCGCCACGGGGTTCCGATGCAGGACATGGAGTTCTACCAGTTCCACCCGACCGGCATCGTGGGGATCGGGATCCTGCTGTCCGAGGCCGCGCGGGGCGAGGGCGCCTACCTGCTCAACGATGCCGGCGAGCGGTTCATGAAGGAATACGCGCCGACGCTGATGGAGCTGGCGCCGCGGGACATGGTCAGCCGGGCGATCTACCAGGAGATCCGCGCCGGACGCGGCATCGGGGGCAAGGACTACGTGTACCTCGACGTCCGCCACCTCGGCCGCAAGGTTATCGACGAGAAGCTGCCCGACATCACGGACTTCGTCCGCGTCTACCAGGGCATCGAGCCGCTGACCGACCCGATCCCGATCCAGCCCACGGCGCACTATGCGATGGGTGGCATCCCCACCGATCTCCATGCCCGGGTGACGCGCGACGCCGCCAGCACGGTGGTGCCCGGCCTGTACGCCGCCGGCGAGGCCGCCTGCGTCTCGGTGCATGGGGCGAACCGCCTGGGCACCAACTCGCTGGTCGACCTGCTGGTGTTCGGACGCCGGGCGGGTCGCCAGATGGTGGTCGACGTCAAGGGCGTCGAGCTTGCCGAGGTCTCACCCGACGTGATCGAGCCGGTGAGCGCCGAGCTCGAGGCCATCCGGGGTCGCCGGGAAGGGGAGCGGGCCGCGGCCATCCGGGCCGACCTGGCCGACGTGATGATGGACGACGTCGGCGTGTATCGCGACGAGGGTCGGCTGCGCCGTGCCGAGCAGGCCGTCTCGGACCTGCGTGCCCGGTATGCGAACGTCGCGGTCGACGATCGCGGCACGACGTTCAACACCGACCTGCTCGAGGCGCGGGAGGTGGGCTACCTGCTCGACTGTGCCGAGACCACGGTCGCCTCGGCGATCGCCCGCAGGGAGAGTCGCGGCGCGCACAGCCGCGAGGACTTCCCGGACCGCGACGACACGAACTTCCTGACCCACACGCTGGCCACCCGGCGGGACGGCGGGATCGACCTGGCCTACAAGCCGGTGCAGATCACGAAGTTCCAGCCCAAGCCGCGCGTCTACTGAGCGGGGGAGCCCACGATGCAGATCGAGCTGCGAATCCTCCGCTTCGACCCCGAGCGGGACGAGCGTCCGCACCAGGAGTCGTACCAGGTCGAAATCGGGTCCGATGGACCGCGTGCTGGACCTGTTGCACAAGATCAAGTACGAGCAGGACGGGACGCTGACGTTCCGTCGGTCGTGCGGGCACGGCGTGTGCGGCTCGGACGCGATGCTGATCAACGGTCGCAACCGGCTGGCGTGCAAGATCCGCGTCGACCAGCTGCGGGCGAGGAAGATCACGGTGGCGCCGCTGCCCGGGCTGCCCGTCGTGAAGGACCTCGTGGTCGACATGGAGGGCTTCTTCGCGAAGTTCCGGAGCGTCCAGCCGTACCTCGTCAACGAGCGGTCGGTCCCGGAGCGCGAGCGCCGGCAGTCTGCCGCGGAGCGTGCCCGGTTCGACGACACGACCAAGTGCATCCTGTGCGCGGCCTGCACGACCTCGTGCCCCTCATTCTGGGCTCAGCCCGGGTACGTCGGACCGGCGGCCATCGTGAATGCCCATCGGTTCATCTTCGACACTCGCGACGAGGCCGCCGAGGAGCGACTCGAGATCCTGGCCGACAAGGACGGTGTCTGGCGCTGCCGGACGATCTTCAACTGCACTGATGCGTGTCCGCGCGGGATCCACATCACCCAGGCGATCCTCGAGGTGTCCTCGGCGATCGTGGAGCGTCACGCCTGAGCGACGAGACGCTGCCCGTGTATCCGCACCTGGTGGTGCGCACCGACGGCGCGGCGCGTGGCAACCCCGGGCCAGCGTCGCTGGGCGCTGCCCTGATCGACGGCTCGCGACCGGACGCGCGCGACCCGGACGCCCGGCCTGACGCCACGATCTCCGAGGCGCTCGGGATCCGGACCAACAACGTCGCGGAGTGGACCGGTGTGCTGCGCGCGCTGGAGCTGGCGCTGCGGCTGGGCGGGGAGCAGGTGGACATGTACCTGGACTCCAAGCT
Organism: uncultured Chloroflexia bacterium; assembly: GCA_963734995.1. Lineage (GTDB taxonomy): Bacteria > Chloroflexota > Limnocylindria > Limnocylindrales > CSP1-4 > CAIXZV01. Next base: position 990,290 of record CAVTJD010000005.1, on the reverse strand, counting down.
GATCGTGGAGCAGCTCCACGGCCGGTGGCGCGTCAAGGACCCGAAGCTGCAGCCGCTGTGGACCGAGGCGAAGCGCTTGCTGGGCGGGTTCCGCCTGTGGTCAGCGACCCACGTGCCACGGGCGCAGAACGCGACGGCCGATCGGCTGGCGAACGAGGCGCTCGACCGCGTGGCGGCCGGTGGTCCGGCCCGGGTCGCCCGCGTGCGGCGGGTGCGCCCGTGAGCGACCTCGCGCCGGCACGCGACGATCTGCCGACGATCGTGTGCTACGGCGATTCGAACACCCATGGCGCAGACCCGGTGACCTTCGGGCGCTTCCCGTTCACCGTTCGCTGGCCGGGTGTGCTCGCGGCCGCGCTGGCGCGCGACGCTCGCATCGTCGAGGAAGGCCTCAACGGGCGGACGACGATCTGGGACGATCCGTTCACCGACGGGCGCAATGGCCGGCCCTACCTGCTGCCGTGCCTTCGCTCGCATCAGCCGGTCGATGTGCTGGTCCTGATGCTGGGCACCAACGATCTCAAGTCGATCTTCGGGCGCCAGGCGCACGAGATCGCGGCCGGGGCGGGGGCCCTGGTGGACATCGCGCTCACGTCGGGCGCGGGACCGGGCGGGGGCGCCCCTGCAGTCCTCCTCGTCGCCCCGCCGCGCCTGGGTGAGGCGACCGTCCGGGCCGAGCTGTGGGGCTTCGGCAGGGCCCGGAGCGTCGCTGCCGAGCTGCCGCGGCTGTACCGCGCCGAGGCCGAGCTCAAGCGGATCGGGTTCCTCGACGCATCGGCGCTGGTCGGCGGCGACCCGGCCGATGGTGTCCACCTGTCGGCGGACGGTCACGCGGTGCTCGGTCGCGCGGTGGCCGCGGAGGTCCGCCGGCTGCTCGCGGCTGGGCCCCGCGGCTGACTCGATCAGGGCAGATAGAATCGGCGTGCCAGCGAGACGGCCGGACGGTCGCGCGCCGGCCGGGTGACCGGTGGGCGTGAGGAAAGTCCGAGCTCCTCAGCGCAGGGTGGCGGGTAACACCCGTCCGCCGCGAGGCGAGGACCAGTGCCACAGTGACGATGCCGGCGCCCTTGGCGCCGGAGTGAAACGCGGCAAACTCCACCCGGAGCAAGGCCAAATAGGAGGGCGCAACCCCGGTTCGCCGGGGGGAGAGGCGCGTTGCCCAGCCCTCGGGTAGGCCGCAAGAGCCGTCGGGCAACCGGCGGCCTCAGATGGATGGCCGTCGCCGCGGCGCAGGCCGCGGCACAGAACTCGGCTTACAGGCCGTCTCGCTGGCACCTACCGTTCGCGCCGGACACAGCGCCGGCGGATGGTCCGAGGTTCCGGTCAGGGCCCGTCCGGGGCTACGAGGGATCCCGTCAGTCCTCGTCGGGGCGGAAGATGTGTGCCGCGACGCACGCGTTGCAGATCGGCATGGCGGACTCGAGATCGCCCAGCGGGACCGGGACCTTCCGGTCCGGGTACAGGCACTCGACCTCGTAGATCCGCTCGTGGGACCGATCCAGCGAGATCAGCCTGCGATAGGTGCAGCGCTTGATCCGGTGCGGCGCAAGGCGCGACGAGTCCGGCTCGTGAGCCTCGGGACTGGTGGGCCTGATGAGCGATAGCGCCATGAGTGCCGGTGCGTTTCCTCCGGACGGTCGGTCGCGCCGATGAGCGCGCCGCCCGACGCGATGATCCAGCCCCCCTGACGGTAATGCTCCAACGGGACGCGCAGCCTACCACCGCCCGTTCTGCTACCGCAATGTGCTGGAGGTACTAGACTCGCCGGCGTCGGGGGGCGCGCCCGCGCGAGGAGGACGGGAACTGAGCGACGATCGGACGACGCCCGCGGAGCCCGGTCCGGCATCGGAGGCCGGCGATCACGACGACCCGGTCGAGATGCGGGCCGCGCTGCCGGTGCTCGATGATGCCGCCCGCTCTCCGGACCCGGCGGTGTGTCCGTTCTTCCGGTATGCACACGAGGGCCAGCTCGTGGCGCCGCTGGAGGTGCCTGACGACGGCAACCGTTGCATCGCCATCGGTGCGCCTCGACCGCAATCGCTTCGTCAGCAGGAGCTGGTCTGCCTCCATTCGGCCCACGCCGACTGCCCGCGCTACCTGCGCGGCGCGATGTCCGTTCGGTCGGGTGCTCCGGGCCGCCGGCCACCCGTACCGAGGGCGACGCTCGCCGCGCTGCTGATCCTGGTGCTGAGCGCCGGCATCTCGTTCGGCTTCGTGGTCCAGCGGGGCGGGATCGATCTGCCGGTGGTCGGCGCCGGCGCAACCGACACCGCCGTGGCGGAGCTCGCGACGTCCGGGCCATCGAGCGCGGCCCCGGCGACACCGGCTCCCAGCGCGGCGTCATCGCCCGTGCCGTCGGGCACGCCGGGGCCGGATCCGTCGGACTCGCCGGCGCCGAGCCCGACACCCACGCCAACGCCCGAGCCGACCCCGACCCCCACCCTCGAGCCCACGCCCACGGCGACGCCCGAGCCCACGGCGACGCCCGAGCCCACGGCGACGCCGGCAAGCGATCGCTATGCGCTCCTCGATCCGTGCCCCAGGCAGAGCAGCTGCTACATCTACACCGTCCGTTCGGGCGACAACCTGTACAGCATCGCGCGCTACTTCGGCATCCCGCTGAGCACCATCTACGACTGGAACCCGAAGTACGCAAACGGAGCGAAGCTCCGGGCGGGTGACGAGATCAAGATGCCGCCGCCCACGCGGTAGCATCCCCGCCGGCATCGCTCGCGAGGTCGCTCGCGGTGGGCGCGAGCCGTATCGTGTCCTAATGCATGTCATCCGCCACGACACCGCCGAATCGCTGATCGCCGATGCGGGCGACTACCTCGCCGAGCGCGAGGCCGAGCACAACCTGCCGCTCGGCATCCTGAGCACGCTCCGCGATCAACCCCATATCTATCCGGAGCCTCCGTACCTGGCGGTCGTGCGGGACGGGGCCGCGGTCGGCATGGTGGCTGTCCGCACCCCGCCGTACGGGGTCGTCCTGTCGGAGGCGGGGATCGATCGCGCAGGTATCGACGCGGCCGTCGAGCTGCTCGCGGACGATCTGGTCCGGGACGCGCCGGCGCTGCCAACGGTCTCGGGTCCGAAGCCGACCGTCGAGCCATTCGCGCGACGCTGGTCGGCGATCACCGGCGCTGCGAGCCGGCTCGAGATCGCCGAGCGCGTCTACCGCCTGTCGCACGTGGTTCCGCCGCCGCCCGTACCGGGCGCATGGCGGCTGGCCGACGAACGGGACGGCGACTTGTTGATGGACTGGGTGGTCGCGTTTCACGAAGAGGCCGTCCCGCCCGGCCACCATCCGCCGAAGCGCGAGATGATCGACCTGTGGGCACGACGCGAGGATCGGTTCGCCTACCTGTGGGAGGTCGACGGCCGGCCCGTGTCGCTCGCGGTTGCCGGGTCACGAACCCCCAACGGCCGGCGCATCGGGCCCGTCTACACGCCACCGGCCGAGCGGCGCCACGGCTACGCGGCGGCCCTGACCGCCGTGGCCAGCCAGGACCAGCTGGACCGCGGCCGGCGGTTCCTGTTCCTGTTCACCGATCTCGCCAACCCGACCGCCAACGGGATCTACCAGCGGATCGGCTACCAGCCGGTGACCGATGTCGACGAATATCGGTTCGAGGCGCCCGAGTAGCGCAGCGCGACCGGGATCAGCGGTGTGCGCGCGCCGGTTGCCGGACCGCCAGGTAGACGAGCGCGGCGAGGATCGCAACCTGGAGGATCTTGATCAGGACCCCCCAGAGCTCGAATGACGGGGTCCGCTGCGGGGCGACGTCGAGGTACATCACGATCACCGCGACCTGGTAGAGCGCGCCCACGACCCACAGCACTCGCTGGTCTGTCGCGACCAGCAGGACCGCGCCGGCGAGGAACGTCGCGCCGGCGGCGGCACCGAAGACGAGCATCGGTGGCGCGCTCGCGGACACCTCGTCGACCACGCTGATCGCGCCCAGCCCGATCGCGATGTAGATCAGGGCCGTCGCGACGCACAGGCCCGCGGCCAGGTAGCGAACCGCCCGGCGCCGCTCCTCATGCGCCGCCCCATCGATCGCATGCAGCAAGGTCACGTCCCACCTCCGGCCGTCCGGCCCACACGAGCGATCCGATCTCGCTCGACATCATCGACACGTTGTCCGGCCGAAACCAGAGCGTGAGGGCTCGTTCGGGCGGGCTGACCGGGCTGCCCGACATCAGGTGGCGAGCCGGCCGCGGGGTCGGCAGAGAACCCCGCGAGTGGCCGGAACGCGGCGAAATCGGCATTGACTCGGCCGATCGGGGCGCTAGAATTGCCGGCAAGTGGCGCAAAGTGGTGGAAAGTGGGGAACATCCCGACGTCGGGACGCGGACCCAGGTTGATCGCTCCACCTGTGCCATCGACGTCAGGGAGCGGCGCCAAGGGTGTTCACCGGTGAGTACCGCCACGCGATCGACGGCAAGGGACGGGTCGCCGTCCCGGCCCGGTTTCGCACGCAGCTGGCCGGCGGGATCGTCGTCGCGCAGTGGATCGAGACATGCCTGGCCATCTTTCCCGGCTCGACCTGGGAGACGATGTCGGCGACGGTCGGCGGGCTGCCGATGACCGACCCCAACGCCCGCCAGCTGCAGCGGCGCCTGTTCGCCGGTGCCCTCGAGACCGAGCTCGACCGGCAGGGACGCGTCCTGCTCTCGCAGAACCTCAGGTCGTGGGCCGGCCTCGGGACCGAGGCGATGGTGCTGGGGCTCGGTGACCACGCGGAGATCTGGGCGCCCGACACCTGGGCCGCCTACCGGCGCGACCTCGACGACTCGGACAAGTTCGCGCAGGCGATCTCCGGGCTGGGGATCTGACGTCGCACCACATGCGCTTCCAGGGTCCGCTCGGGATCCGCAACCGACTCGTGGAGGAGTGATGGAGCTAGGACACCTGCCGGTCATGCCGGACGAGGTCCTCGTGACGCTCGCGCCGGCCCCCGGCAGCCTCCAGATCGACGCGACGGTCGGCGGCGGTGGGCACACCGAGCGGATCCTGGAGGCCGCCAGCCCCGACGGCCGCGTGCTGGGCCTCGACGCCGATGCGGCGGCCATCGTCCGCGTCGCCGAGCGGCTGGCCCGCTTCGGTGACCGGCTCGTGCTGCGGCGTGCCAACTTCCGGGAGCTGATCCGGGTGGCTCCCGAAGCGGGCTTCGTGACGGTGGACGGCGCGCTGTTCGATCTTGGCCTGTCCTCGTATCAGCTCGCGGACCGGGCGCGGGGCTTCGGCTTCCGCACCGGCGGTCCGCTGGACATGCGCTTCGATCCGTCGCGCGGCGTGCCTGCGTCCGAGCTGCTGGCGACGCTCGATGCCGACGAGCTGGCCGCGCTGTTCCGCCGCTACGGCGAGGAGCCCGCGGCGTGGCGGATCGCGAAAGCGATCGTCGAGGCTCGAGCCACCAGCGCGATCCTCACTGCCGAAGACCTCGCCGCCCTGGTCGAGCGCGTCATGCCCGTCAACCCGCGCCGGCCGCGCCGGATCCATCCGGCGACGCGCGTGTTCCAGGCGCTGCGGATCGCGGTCAACGAGGAGCTCGACGCGCTCGAGGTGGGGTTGGCCGCGGCCGTCGACCTGCTGCGGCCGGGCGGCCGCCTGGTGGTGCTCTCGTACCACTCGCTCGAGGACCGGATCGTGAAGCGCTTCTTCAACGCCGAGCGACGCGGCTGCGTCTGCCCGCCCGAAGCGCCTGTCTGCACGTGCGGCCGGTCGCCGCGCCTGCGACTCGTGACCCGGCCCTCGCTGACCCCCACCGAGATCGAGATCAACGCCAACCCGCGAGCTCGAAGCGCACGCCTCCGGGCGGCCGAGCGACTCGCGGCCGCCTGACCAGGGAACGACGAGCCCCCATCGCCATCTACGGAAGGAGAGCCAGCGCCCACCGCCAGCCGACCCCGCATCCGTCGTCCACCGGCGATCGACACCGGACCCGATCGCCGTCCCCCGCTTACGGAGGAGGAGTGCCGTGAGCAAGCGCCACAACGCCAACCGCCGCAGGAGCTACGGTCGCCGTCAGCACGAGCTGCACGAGCGGACGCAGCGTCCCCGCCAGCCCGTACAGGAAGACCTTGCGCTCGACGACGTGGCGCCCGGCGGCATGGTCGACCGGTTCGCGTTCCTGGATCCGCGCACGCCCCGCCTCCGCTACGTCCTGGGCGATTGATCGATGGCTGTCTACCAGGGTGCGCGCCAGCGCACCGTCGTTCTGCCGCGCAGGCCCCGGATCGCGGTCACGGCTCCGTCGCTGCCGCGTCGCCGGGTTCGAGCCGCCGTCCGCGTTCGGCGCGGGCCGTCGCGACTGGCCGTCCTGCTGGCCACGATCGTGATCGCGTTCGCGGGCGCGTTCTTCTCCCTGTCACAGGACATCCGGGTGTCGGCGACGGGCTATGAGCTCGACCGGCTGGCGAACACCCAGCAGCGGCTCGGGGCCCAGGCCGAGGATCTTCGCAACGAGCTCAACCGGTTGGGCAAGGCGCCGGCGATCCGGAAGCTGGCGATCCAGCAGGGGCTGGGGCCGCTGCCGGAGCCCGAAGTCATCGCGCCTCGCTAGCCAGGAGCCGAGACCGTCATGTTGGGCCGGACCGATTCGCGTGCTCGCGCCCTGGTCATCCTGCTTGCCTTCGTGCTGGCGGCGGGGACCCTCGGCGTCCGGCTCGCCTACTGGCAGGTGGCACGGCGCGACGAGCTTGCGGCGATGGCCGTCAAGCAGTCGTCGACAGACGCTGTGACCCCCGCCACCCGGGGGTCGATCTACGATCGCACCGGCACGGTCGTCCTCGCCACCAGCGTCAACCGGGATCTGCTCGCCGCGAACCCGAACCTCCTGGCGCCCAAGCGCCGCGCCGAGGTGGCCGCGCGGCTGGTGCAGATCCTTGGCCTCGAGGGTGACGCGGCGGCGGCACTGACCTCGAAGATGACGTCAGAGGCCAAGTACGCCGTGCTCGCGCGCGACCTCGACCCGGCCGCGTCCGACGAGATCCGACGGCTGAGCTCGGGCGACCACCCACAGCTCAGCGGGCTCGTCCTGGACCCCCAGCCGTTCCGCGTCTACCCCCAGCCGGGCGGTGCGCCCGGGTCGACCCTCGCGGCGCAGCTGCTGGGGTTCGTCAACCGCCAGGGTCAGGGGCAGTACGGCGTGGAGCAGTACTACCAGGACCAGCTGGCGGGCATGCCGCGGCGGGTTGCGGCACATACGGATGCGGCCGGCAACGTCGTGCCCGACTCGTCCACGGTGCTCGACCCGGGCTATCCGGGGCAGGACATCACGCTGACCATCGATGCGTCGCTCCAGGTGGCCGTGGAGCAGGAGCTGCTCGCCGCCTGGATCGCCGATCGGGCAAAGGCCGTGTCGGCGGTCGTGATGGACCCGTACACCGGCGAGATCTACGCCTATGGCAGCTACCCGTCGTACGACGAGAACGACTATCAGGCCGTCGCGGCGAGCGACCCGTCCCGCTTCCTCGACCCGATCGCCTCGACGGTCTACGAGCCGGGATCGGTGTTCAAGATGCTCACCTCGAAGGCGGCCCTGGCCAACGGCACGGTGACCATGAACACCGTGATCAACGACACCGGGATCCTGCACCTCGACAAGGGTCGCTCACACGTTGACGATGCCGACCACCGCCCGATGGGTCGGATGAAGTACAAGGACGCCATCGCCTACTCGCGCAACGTCGTCGCGGCAAAGGTCGCGCTCAGGCTGGGCAAGACGACGGCGCAGTCCGCGCAGATCCTGTACGACACCTGGCAGCAGATGGGGTTCGGGGCGCTGACGGGGATCGATGTCGCCAACGAGGTGCCCGGCCTGATGCACGATCCCGCCCAGCGCCGCTGGGCCCAGGTCGACGTCGCGAACGCGGCCTTCGGACAGGGGGTCGCCGTCACGCCGATCCAGCTGGCCCAGGCGTACGCGGCCATGGTCAACGGCGGCACGCTCGTGCAGCCGCGCGTCGTCAAGGCGATCGGCAACACCGAGACTGCCGCGATCTACAAGGGACGGGTGATGTCCAAGGCGCTGTCGACGACACTCACGAAGCTGTTGCGGCACGTGGTCTCGAGCGTCGCCTTCTACCGCTCGCGGACGCTGATCCCGGGCTTCGACGTGGGCGGCAAGAGCGGCACCGCGCAGATCTGGGACGAGACGAAGCACCAGTGGAAGGTCAACCTGTTCAACTACTCGTTCATCGGCTATATCGGGCGCCAGACCGGTCACCCGGATCTGGTCGTGGCCATTCGGATCGAGGAGGGCACCCCGACCGTTGCCCGGCTCGGCGAGCTCGAGATGCCGGTGATGTCGTTCGAGCTGTTCCGGCGGATCGCCCACGACGCGATCAACACGCCGGACCTGCTGACCGACACGCACCCGGTCCCGGAGCTGCTCAACGACGAATCTGCCGCGCCCGACCCGGCATCCGCGATGAGCGACGCGGCCGCCACGACCGGAACCGGTGAGGCTGGGTCACCGGCCGCCGGCCCGTGATCGCGGCCTGTGCGACACTCGCCGCCGTGACGAACCACGGACCGTCGTCGGGCCACGGCTCGCCAGACCAGCGCTCCGGCGACGATCCGTCGGCGCGCGCTGCCGGACAGGAGACCGGACCCGGGCCCTCGCCCGATCCCCAGCCCGCACCGTCCATCGAGGTTGCCCTGCGCGCCGACGACCTCGTCGAGGCGGCCGGCGGGACGTTGCTCCGCCGAAGCGAGCGGCTCGTCCGCCACGCCGCTGTCGATTCGCGCCAGGTCTCCGACGGCAACCTGTTCGTGGCCCTCGCGGGTGAGCGCACCGATGGCCACCGCTATCTGGCCCAGGCTGTCGAGGCCGGGGCGGCTGCGCTGCTGGTGGCGCGCGAGCCCGATCCTGCCCGCGGCGAGCCAGCGCTCGAGGCCCTGGGCGACGTGACGGTGGTGCAGGTCGATGACCCGCTGCGCGGGCTGCAGTCGATCGCGCGCGCCTGGCGCCAGCGCTTCCGGCCGCTGGTCGTCGGTGTGACGGGCAGCATCGCCAAGACCTCGACCAAGGAAGCCGTGGCCGGCGTGCTCGCCCGACGGTTCCGGACCCTGCGTTCGGAGGGGAACCAGAACAACGAGATCGGGTTGCCCCTCACGCTGCTGCGGCTGGCACCGGACCACGAGGCGGTCGTGCTCGAGATGGGCATGTACACCGGCGGCGAGATCCGGGAGCTGGCGGCGATCGGCCGCCCGTCGATCGGCGTGGTGACGGCGGTCCAGCCGGTGCACCTGGCGCGGATCGGGAGCCTGGCGGCGATCGAGGATGCGAAAGCGGAGCTCGTGGAAGCACTGCCCGCCGCGGCCGAGGGCGGCGTCGCCGTGCTCAACGCCGATGACGAGCGAGTTCGACGGATGGCGACCCGGACCGCCGCGCGCCCGATGATCTACGGCTTCGCGGGCGACGCCGACGTGCGCGCCGTCGACATCGAATCGCTCGGGTTCGACGGGATGCGCTTCGGGTTGATCACGCCGGCCGGCGCACGCCCAGCAGCGACCACCGGGCTGGGCCGGATGGCCGTCCACAACGCGCTCGCCGCGGCCGCCGTCGGGCTCGCGGCCGGGCTGACGCTCGACGAGGTCGTGGGGGGCCTTGCTGCCCCGGGGCACGCGCCGCATCGGTCGGCCGTGGTCCGCGCCGGCGGCGTCGCGATCGTCGACGACAGCTACAACGCGTCGCCGGCGTCGATGCGCGCCGCCCTCGAGGCGCTGGGCGGGTTGCCGGGGCGGCACATCGCGGTGCTGGGCGAGATGCGGGAGCTCGGCGAGGGCCACGACGCGGGCCACCGCGTGGTCGGCGAGGTCGCCGCGCGCCAGCTCGACCAGCTGGTCGTCGTGGACGGCGGGGTGGGTGGCGCTGCCGAGCGCATGGTCGATGGCGCCCGCTCTGCGGGGATGGCGTTCGGTGCGGTGCTGCCGGTTCCGGACGCGAGCGCGGCGGTCGCGGCGCTGCATGGCCGTCTGGGGCCGGGCGATGTGGTCCTGGTCAAGGCGTCCAACGGCGTCGAGCTGTGGCGCATCGTGGACGACCTGGTCGCGATGCTGGGTGGCGAGGACGCCGGCTCGTGACGCTGGAGCTGATCCAGGGCCTGCTGCTCGCGTTCGCGCTGGTCGTGATCCTGATGCCACCCTACATTCGCCTGCTGCATCACTCAGGCTTCGGCAAGCAGATCCGCGAGGAGGGTCCGCAGTCGCACATGGTCAAGTGGGGGACACCCACCATGGGCGGCCTCCTGATCATCGTGGTCGTGCTCGGGATCTTCCTGGTCCTGCGCTGGCCGCCGCAGGGCGGCATCATCGCGCCGCTGGCGACGCTCGCCTTCGTCGGCCTCCTGGGTGCCGCCGATGACTACCTCAATGCCCGAACCGGCGAGGGCATTCGCGCCCGTCAGAAGCTGCTGTGGCAGACGGTGGTGGCGCTGGTGGTCGCGTGGCAGATCCAGAGCACCTACCAGATCACCGGGATCAGGGTGCCGTTCGTGGGCGATGTCGCGGTCGAGACGTGGGTGTACGTCCCGTTCGCGGCGTTCGCGATCGTGGCCTCGTCCAACGGCGTCAACATCACGGACGGGCTCGACGGGCTGGCGGGCGGCACACTCGCCTTCGCGTTCGTGTCGTTCCTGATCATCGCCCTGCTCAACGAGCCCACCCAGCCCAACACGGCTCTGCTGTGCGCCCTGATCATCGGCGCGCTGCTGGGGTTCCTGTGGTTCAACGCCCACCCGGCCCAGGTGATCATGGGCGACTCCGGCTCGCTGTCGCTGGGCGCCACGCTCGCGGTGATCGCGCTGATCACCGGCCAGATCCTGGTGCTGCCGCTGGTCGGCCTGATCTTCGTGATCGAAACCATGTCCGACATCATCCAGATCGGCTACTTCAAGCTCTCGGGCGGCCGGCGCGTGTTCCGGATGGCGCCCCTGCACCATCACTTCGAGCTCGGTGGCTGGGACGAGGAGAAGATCACGATCCGGTTCTGGATCGTGGGCATCCTCGCCGGCCTGTTGGGCGTGACCCTGTTCCTGGCCTCGATCCATGCGCTCGTCTGAGATGGCCGCCGCCCACGTGATCGATCCCGATGCGCTGACGCTCGAGGCCGTGCGCGCGGGGGCGCTCGACGGGCGTCCGGTCACGGTCCTGGGCCTGGCCCGGAGCGGCCTCGCTCTGACCCGGTTCCTGGCCGACGCGGGTGCGAGCGTCACCGTCTACGACGCCCGGACCGCGGGCGAGCTGGCCACGGCCATCGAGCAGCTCGGCGGTCGTGACGTGTCGCTGCGGCTCGGTCCCGACGTCGACCCGGCCGCGTGCTGGGCGGGCGCCGCGCTCGTGACCACGTCACCCTCGATCACGCCCGACTACCCGACCACCGAGCCCCGACTGCGGACCGCGCTGCAGCGGCTGGTCGAGGCGCGCTCCCGGGGAGACGCCGAGGCACCGGCGCTGGTCAGCGAGGCAGACCTGTTCCTGCGGCTGTGCCCGTCGCCCACGATCGGCGTCACGGGCACCAAGGGCAAGACCACGACGGCTTCGCTGGCGCACGCGGTGCTCGCCGCCGACCCCAGCCATCCGGCGGTCCTGGGCGGCAACATCGGCACGCCGCTCATCGAGCGCCTCCCGGACCTGACGCGTGATCACCGGGTGGTGATCGAGCTGTCAGAGCTCCAGCTGCCCTCGCTGTCGCGCGGCACCACGGTGGCGGTGTACACCAACGTCACCGCCGACCATCTCGACCGGCACGGCACGGTCGAGGCGTACCGCCGGGTCAAGCGACGGCTTGCCGAGCTCGTCGACCCGGACGGCGCCCTGGTGCTCAACATCGAGGACCCGGTCGTCGGCGGCTACGCCGGCCTGGGTGGCGCGCCGTCCGTCCTCTACCGCCGCGATCGTCCGGTGCCGGGCGGGCTCGGTGTGGTCGACGGCTGGATCGTCGGGGCGGCGGTCGAGCGGCTGCCGCTGGTCGGCGGTGGCATCGCGGCGACCGGACCCGGTGGCGCGCTGATGCCGCTCGAGGAGATCCCCCTTCCCGGGCAGCACAACGTGTCCAACGCCCTGGCCGCGATCGCGGTCGGCCTGCTGTTCGGCGTCGCCCCGGATGCGATCCGCCGGGCGGTCGGCGCGTTCACGGGCGTCGAGCACCGGCTCCAGCCCGTGGCGATCCACGACGGGATCCGGTTCGTCAACGACTCCCAGGGCACCCAGCCCGACGCCGTGATCGCCGCGTTGCGCGCCTTTCCGCCGCCGGTCGTGCTGATCGCCGGCGGGCGCGACAAGGGCGTCGACCTCTCGGAGCTGGCGCGCGTGGCCGGGCAGACGCTCGTATGCCGCGGTGCTGATCGGGGAGAGCGGGCCTGCGCTCGAGACGCGCCTGCGCGAGGCGGGCGTGGCTCGCACGGCGCGCGCAGGGTCGATGGACGACGCGGTGGCGACGGCCGCGAGGCTGGCCCGCGAGGCTCGCACCGAGCGTGCACCTGATGCGATCGCCACCGTGCTGCTCAGCCCGGCCGCGGCCTCGTTCGACATGTTCACGGATTACGCGCATCGCGGCCGGGCGTTCATCGACTCGGTCGGCCGGATCGCCGGACGCCCCTCGCGGGACACGCAGGACACGGATCGGAGAGCCGAATGAGTATCACGCCGCTGTCGCTCGTCCGCCCGCTGCCGCGCTCGCGATCCAGGGCCAGGGGCTCGGGCACGCGCGCCCAGCCGCGTGCACAGACGAACGTCCTCCAGCGCGAGCGCCACGAGCCCGAGTTCGGGGTGCTGGTCGCCATCGTCGCCCTGGCCGCCATCGGCATCCTGATGGTCTATTCGTCGTCCGCGATGAAGGCGTACCTCCAGCAGGACGATACGTTCGCGATCGTCGGGCCGCAGATCCAGTGGGCGGCCCTCGGGCTGGTCGCGATGCTGGTCATGATGCGCATCGACTACCGCTGGCTGCGCGTGGTGTCCGTGCCCATGTTCGCGATCGGGATCATTGCCCTGATCCTGGTGTTCGTGCCCGGGATCAGCGTCGTCGTCGGCGGCTCCGCGCGCTGGCTGCGGTTCGGCTCGGTGACCGTGGGCCACCCGGCGGAGTACATGAAGCTGGCGCTCGTCGTGTACCTCGCCCACTGGTTCGCCAAGCGTGGGTCGGAGGCCCGAGGCTTCCGGTCGGGCACGGTCCCGTTCCTGGTGATCGTCGGGCCAGTGGTGGCGCTGGTGCTCAAGGAGCCCGATCTGGGCACCGCGTCGGTGCTCGCGCTCACGGCGTTCACGCTGTTCTTCCTGGCCGGCGCGCGGCTGTCCCACGTGATCGCCCTCGCGACGGCGGCGATCCCCGTGGTGATCCTGTTCCTGCGCGACTACCAGATGGATCGGATCACGGCCTGGCTCGACCCATGGCGAGACGCGTCAGGGCTCGGCTTTCACAGCATCCAGGGCTTCTACGCGCTCGCGCTGGGCGGGCTGATGGGGACGGGCCTCGGGGAAAGCCGGCTTGCCGGCGCGCTGTTCCTGCCCAACGCGTCGAACGACTTCATCTTCGCGATCATCGGCGAGGAGTTCGGCCTGCTCGGGGCCCTGCTCGTGATCGGCCTGTTCCTCGTGTTCGGCTATCTTGGGATCCGTACCTCGCTGGGTGCGCCGGACACGTTCGGCGCCCTGCTGGCGGCCGGGATCACGTCCTGGATCTGCATCCAGGCGTTCATCAACGTCGCGGTCGTCGTCGGTGCGATCCCGGTCACCGGGATCCCGCTGCCGTTCGTGTCCGCCGGCGGGTCATCGCTGGTCATCTCCTTCGCCGCGGTCGGCATCCTGCTGTCGGTGTCACGGGAGACGGTCGAGAAAGGAAGCTGGAACGATGCGCCTGCTGATCGCGGGCGGCGGAACGGGCGGGCATATCTACCCGGCCCTCGCCGTCGCCCGGTCGCTTCGCGCACGACGCGCGGCGCCTGACGGCGTTGACCTGGCCTGGATCGGCGGTCATCGCGGGCTCGAGGCGTCCGTCGTCCCGCGTGCCGGCATCCCGCTCCGGCGACTGTGGCTGCGCTCGTTGCGGTCGGCCGGCCGAGACGTCCACCTGGTGCTCGACCCGTTGCGGTTGCTGCTCTCGGTTCCCCAGGCGATCGTCCTGCTCCTCGCCCGGCGGCCGGCCGCGGTATTCACCACCGGTGGCTACGTGGCGATCCCGGTGCTCCTGGCGGCCGGGGCGCTGCGCATCCCGAGCGTGCTCTGGGAGGGCAACGCGATCCCGGGACGCAGCGTCCGACTGGCCGCGAGATGGGCGTCGGTGGTCGCCGTATCCCATGCGGAGACGGTGGCCACGCTCGGGCATCGGCATGCCTACGTGACGGGGACGCCCATCCGCTCGCTCGCGGGGGTGGATCCCGACGAGGCCCGGGCGGCGTTCGGCGGGCGGGCAGGGGAGCGGATCCTGCTCGTGTTTGGCGGGTCGCAGGCCGTGCGGCGCATCAACGACGCGGTGTTCGCCGCGTTACCGGCGCTGGTCGAGCGGGTACGGGTCATCCACGTCACGGGCGACGATGCCTTCGCCGCGGCGCAGGCCGCGCGCGAGGCGCTGCCCGAGGAGCGCCGTGATCGGTACCAGCCCCGGCCGTTCCTCCATGACGACATGACCGCGGCGCTGGCGGCGGCGGATCTGGCGGTGGGCCGCGCCGGGGCGTCGACGCTGGCCGAGGCCGCGGCCTTCGCGTTGCCGATGGCGATCGTGCCCTATCCCCACGCGGCGGGTCACCAGCGGCGCAACGCGGAGCTTCAGGCGGCGACGGGTGCGGCGCTGCTGATCGAGGACGAGGCGATGGACGGTGACGCGTTGCTGGGCGCGGCGGGCCTGCTGGCGGATCCGGCGCGCCATGCGGCGATGTCCGCCGCGGCACGCGGTCTGGCTCGTCCAGGAGCCGCGGACGCGGTTGCCGCGCTCGTCCTCGCGGTCGCCGGTCGCTCACCGTTGCCGGCTCCGGCAGAGATCGACGCGCTGGCTCGGGGAGCCGTCGCGTGACCGACATGGGCGGCGTGGGTCGTGCCGCGGAGACGAGCGTGCGCTCGTTCGATCCGGTTGCGGTCGGCACGGACATCCAGCGCCGGATCGGGGTCAAGACCGTGCGCGACGAGCCGCTCGCCCGGTTCACCACGATGCGTGTCGGTGGCCCGGCGGACCTGTTCGTGGTCGCCCACAACACGTTCGAGCTGCGCGCGCTGATCAAGTTCGCGCGCGCACGCGCGATCCCGTTCCTCGTCATCGGGCGCGGCAGCAACCTCGTGATCTCGGACCGTGGCGTGCGCGGCCTGGTGATCCAGGCCCGAGCGGAGTCGTCGCGCCTCGAGGGCGACCGCTACCGAGCCGATGCAGGTGTTCCGATGGCCCGCGCGGCCACGGAGACCCAGCGGTCCGGCCTGTCGGGCCTCGAGTTCGGGCTCGCGATCCCGGGCACGGTCGGCGGTGCGGTATGGGCCAACGCCGGGGCGCACGACAGCGACACCGCCGGCGTGCTCGAGTCGGCGGCGGTGCTGCTTGCCGACGGCACGGAGCGGGAGCTGCCGGCGGACGAGCTCGGGTTCGGCTACCGTCACAGCCGGTTCAAGGCGGCGACAATCGCGCGATCGACGGCCGCCGAGCAGGCATCGACGGCCGCCGAGCAGGCATCGACGGCCGCCGAGCAGGCAGCGACGGACGCGGGGGCTGACCGCATTGGCGAGACGACCGGCGGGTCGGCCGAGATCGTGCTCGCCGCCACGTTCCGGCTCAGCCCGGCCGAGCCCGAGACCATCGCCCGCCATCTGGACGAGATCCGCCGCTGGCGTCGAGAGCATCAGCCGTTGGGGATCCCCTCGGCGGGCAGCGTGTTCCGGAACCCGCCCGGTGACTCGGCCGGTCGGCTGATCGACGCCGCGGGCCTCAAGGGGACCCGCATCGGCGGCGCGGTCGTGTCCGAGCGGCACGCCAACTTCATCGTCAACGACCGGCGCGGCACGGCCGCCGACGTCCGGCGGCTCGCCGAGGAGGTCCGCCGCCGGATCCGCGAGCGGGATGGGATCGAGCTCGTGTTCGAGATCGAGTTCGTGGGCGACTGGTCGGGCTGGGCGAGCGAGTCCGGCGTACCCAGCGAGGAGGACGCCTGATGTCGATCGAGGAGGACGCCTGATGCCGGTGCCGCCGCTGCGTCACGAGCCATCGACCACGCCGGTCGCGGTGGTGTTCGGCGGTCCGTCTGCGGAGCACGACGTCTCGGTCGTATCCGGCGCGGCCATCGCGGATGCCCTTCGGGACTCGGGCTACCCCGTCGAGCAATGGCTGATCGATCTCGACGGGCGATGGTGGCGGCTCCCGATCGACCATCGCCGTGACGATCGTCCCGAGGCGATCTACGACGCGCCGGCGGCGCTCGGGGCCACGGGCCCGTCCCCGGCCGCGGCCGCCCTGGACGAGCTGGCGGCGCGGCGACCGCGGCCGATCGTGTTCCCGGCGCTCCACGGCCCGTTCGGCGAGGACGGCACGCTCCAGGCACTGTGCGAGGCGGCGGGCCTCGCGTACACCGGATCGGGTGTGGCCGCGAGCGCCGTGGGCATGGACAAGGCGTTGTTCAAGCGCCTGGCGCGCGGCCTGGGGCTGCCGGTCGCCGACTGGCGCGAGGTCAGAGCAGCCCGCTGGACGGCTGATCGCGAGGCGGTGCTCGCTGAGCTGGAGTCGTTCGCTGCCGGCACCCGTGATCCGCGGCTGATGGTCAAGCCGGCCCGGCTGGGCAGCTCGGTCGGCATGACGGTCGCCCACGTGCCCGGCGAGCGCGGACCGGCCCTGGACGAGGCGTTCCGCTACGACGACCTCGCGCTCGTCGAGCGGTACCTTGCCGGCGCCCGCGATCTCGAGGTTGCGGTCCTGGGCAACGAGCCTGAGACCATCGAGCTGTACGGCCCGGGTGAGATCCTGTCCGGCCACGAGTTCTACGACTACGCCGCCAAGTACACACCGGGGATGTCCGAGACGATGCTGCAGGCCGAGCTGACCCCGGTCGAACGGGCAGCCATCCACAAGCTGGCCCGGGACGCGTATCGCGCTGTCGGCTGCGAGGGCTTTGCGCGAGTCGACTTCCTGCTGGCCGGCGAGGAGCTGGTGATCTCGGAGATCAACACCATTCCCGGTTTCACGCCCGTGAGCCTGTTCCCGACGCTGCCGTCGATTGGTGGCTACGACTTCGGCGCCGTGTGCCGGCGGGTCATCGACCTCGCGCTCGAGCGTGCGTCGACCCGTGTTCGGCGGCGCCTGACGACGGCCGATCTGCCCCGCTGACGATGGTGCGACGCGACTCGAGTCACCAGCCGCGATCGGGCCTCCGGCCCAGGCCGCCGTCCGCGCTCCGGGCGGGCGCTCGACCCGGCGGCGCCGCACGCCGCACGCGCCCTGTCCGCCGCGCCTCGGCCGGTCTGACTCCCACGCGGGCGGGAGCGCTGCTGGCGCTGCTGCTCGGGCTGGCCGGCCTGTACGGCGTCGTGTCATCGGATGCGTTCGCCGTTCGCCGGACCGACGTCTCGGGCTTGACCTGGACCACGCAGGAGCAGGTGCTCGCGGCGCTGGCAATCCCCGAGGGGCAGAACCTGTTCACGCTCCAGCCAGCCGCCCTCGCGCACCGGCTCGACGGAATCCCGGCGATCAGGGCTGCTTCGGTCGCGATCTCGCTGCCCGACACGATCAGCGTTCGGGTCGACGAGCGCCAGGCGCTCCTCGTGTGGCAGGTCGGCGACCTTCGCTTCCTGGTCGACGAGACCGGGCTGCTGTTCGCGCAGCTCGACGATCCGGTGCCCGCGGCGGCGGACCGGCTGCCCGTCCTGGACGACCGTCGCGCGCTGTCGGTCGGCCTCAGTGTGGGCAGGACGCTCGACCCTGTCATCATCGACGCCGCGCTGCGCCTCGAATCGCTGCGCCCCGCGGACGTCGGGAGCGCGGCATCCCGGCTGACGGTGCGCCTCGACGACGATTCGGGGTTCGTGATGCGGGCACCCGGCATCGGCTGGACCGCGGTGTTCGGGTTCTACACTCCGACGCTGCGCACGACCGACCTGATCCCGGGTCAGGTGCGCCTGCTGCGCAGCCTGATCGCCGGTCGCGAGGGAGACGTGCTGCGCGTGATCCTGGCTGACGATCGCGGCGGCACCTGGATCCCGCGCGCGACCCCGGCGCCGAGCCCGAGCCCCAAGGCATGAGACCCGCGGTCGGAGCCGCCGAGCGCGGAGCCGCCGAGCGCGGCGCCGCCGAGCGCGGCGGCCGCCTCACGTGTACCGTCCTGGGCACCGTTCGCGGCTGGACTCCCAGGCTCCGGTATCCCGGTCCTCTGGTAGCGTATGGCGGACGGTCTACCGGAGGGAGGCTGCCCGCCTGTGCTCCTGCCCCTCGTGGGTCTTCTCGTCGGCGTGCTGGCGGGATTCGTCCTCAACGTCAACGTCAGCTTCGAGCTATCACGCTATTCGGCCGTGGCCATCCTCGCGGCCCTCGATTCGGTCCTCGGGGCGATCCGCGCGGAGCTCGACGGTGTCTACGACAATCGGATCTTCATCAGCGGCTTCCTGACCAACGCGATCGTGGCGGTGCTGCTGACGTTCATCGGCGACCGGCTGGGCCTCGACCTCTACCTGGTTGCCCTCATCAACTTCGGGTTCCGGATCTTCAACAACGTCGCCCTGATCAGGCGACACTTCATCTGATCAGCGAGTAGGGTGGCGATCGGACGCCACGCGCAGCAGCGAGGGACGACAGGCAGGTGGAACGGGAAGCGGTCCTGGTCGGCATCGACGTCGGCACGTCCAAGGTCTGCGCGCTCATCGGCGAGGTCAGTCGCGACGGCCGCCTGACGATCATGGGCCACGGCACGGTGCCGGCCACGGGTCTCAAGCGGGGTGTCGTGGTCAACATCGACCAGACGGTTCGCTCGATCGCCGATGCGGTCGAGCGCGCGGAGCGACTGTCGGGCTGGAAGATCGACCGGGCGTTCGTGGGCGTCGGTGGTCAGCACGTCGAAAGCCTCAACTCCACCGGCCAGGTTGCCGTCACCGCGCACCATCGCGAGGTCACTCGGGAGGACATCAACCGGGCGATAGAGGTCGCCCGTGCCGTGTCGATCCCCTCGAACCGTGATGTGCTCCACGTGGAGCGCCGGGGGTTCACCGTCGATGGCCAGGAGGGGGTCAAGGACCCCCTGGGGATGAGCGCCCTGCGGCTCGAGGTGGAGGCGCACATCGTCTCCGCGTCGGCCACGGCGGTCCAGAACCTCACCAAGTGCGTCCAGCTCGCCGGGGTCAAGATCGACGAGCTCGTGGTCGACGGGTTGGCGGCGGCCGAGTCGGTGCTCACCGAGACGGAGAAGGAGCTCGGGGTGGCGGTGGCCGACATCGGCGCGGGCACGATCGATCTGGTGCTGTTCGCCGACGGCTCGCCGCTCCACACGGCAGTCCTCCCGGTCGGCGGCAACAACGTGACCAACGACGTTGCGATCGGCGCCAAGACGACGCTCCAGGTCGCCGAGGAGCTGAAGGTGCGGCACGGCACCTGTGACCTGCGCAACCTGGAGGACGAGGAGATCGCGGTCGCCGGCATGGGTGACGACGCCGGCCGGACCGTCAGCCGTGCGGAGCTGTGCCAGATCATCGAGGCCCGGATGCGTGAGACGTTCGAGCTGCTGCATGCGGAGATGGCGCGCAGCGGGCACGGGATGCTGCCGGCGGGGATCATCCTCACGGGTGGTGCGGCGCAGCTGGCCGGCACGGCCGAGCTCGGCCGTGATGTGCTCCAGATGCCGGTCCGCGTGGCCGGCCCGTCCGGGATCGGCGGGCTGGTCGACACGATCCAGGACCCGTCGTACGCGACGGCCGTGGGGTTGCTGCACTGGGGCGCCATCCAGGTCACGCTCGACGAGCCCCTGCGCTACGAGTCGGCGCCGGGCGGCGGTGGCCTGGGCCGCATCCGGGACGCGATCCGCAACATCTTTCCGTAGCCCTGGGCGCTCGGCGACATGCGCACCATCGAGATCGAGGCCCGCACCGGACACGATCGGGGGTTCACCGACCTGACGCCGGCCTGCAGCAAATTCGTCGTCGACGTGGCCGGCGACGGGGACGGCCTGCTGTCGGTGTTCGTGCCCCACGCCACGGCCGGGATCGTGGTGCTCGAGCTCGGGGCGGGGTCGGACGTGGACGCGATGCGCTCACTGGATCGGTTGCTCCCGCGCGACGACCGGTGGACCCATCGCCATGGCTCTCCCGGGCATGGCGCGGATCATGTCGTGCCCCTGTTCGCCTCGCCATCGCTGACCGTCCCGGTGATCGCGGGGAGGCTGGCGCTCGGCACCTGGCAGTCGATCGCCCTCCTCGACCCCAACGCCGACAACGCCACCCGCCGGGTCCGGCTGAGCTTCATCGCGGGCTGATCGTCGGACGTCGCGCGGGGGCACCGGCAAAGCCGCGGCCATGCCGGCAGCGGGTGACGGCCGCAGGGATCAGGTGACCATCGGACGACCATCGGCGGGTATACTCCGCGCTACCCGACGACCAGTCGCCAGCCGGTGCCCCGACCGGCCGGCGTGGGGCCCGGGGGACGATGACGACCCACCGTCAGCCCGTGCCATAACCAAGACGTCAGACCTGCGCCACCCGAGGAGAGCGCCGATGCCGCTGCGGTCCGATTCCGAGAACTTCGCCCTGATCCGCGTCATCGGCGTCGGCGGCGGCGGCAGCAACGCCGTCAACCGCATGATCCGGGCGGAGATGATGGGCGTCGAGTTCATCGCCTGCAACACGGATGCCCAGGCGCTGCTGCAGTCCGACGCTCCCCACAAGATCCGGATCGGCGACAAGGTCACCCGTGGCCTGGGTGCCGGCGGCGATGCCTCGATCGGCCAGCGGGCCGCCGAGGAGGACCGCGACAAGGTGGCCGACGCCCTGGCCGACTCGGACATGGTGTTCATCACCGCGGGTCTGGGTGGTGGCACCGGGTCCGGCGCCGCCCCGGTCGTCGCCGAGCTCGCGAAGGAGCAGGGCGCGCTCACGATCGGCGTGGTGACCAAGCCGTTCAGCTTCGAGGGTGCGCGCCGCAAGCTCATCGCGGAGAAGGCCGCCGAGGAGCTCAAGGCCAAGGTCGACACCCTGATCACCATCCCCAACGACCGGCTGCGCGACGTGGTCCAGAAGAACACGTCGATCGTGGACGCGTTCCGCGTGGTCGACGACGTCCTCCGCCAGGGCGTGGCCGGGATCAGCGACATCATCACCGTCCCGGGCCTGATCAACCTCGATTTCGCGGACGTCCGCGCGATCATGAAGGACGCCGGATCGGCGCTGATGGGCATCGGCCGGGCGACCGGCGAGAACCGGGCGCTCGAGGCGGCGCGCGAGGCCGTGGCCAGCCCGCTGCTGGAGATCAACATCGCCGGAGCGCAGGGGATCCTGTTCAACATCACCGGCTCGTCGAACCTCACCCTGTGGGAGGTCACCGAGGCGGCCGAGGAGATCCGCGCCGCGGCCGACCCGGAGGCCAACATCATCTTCGGGACGAGCTTCAACGAGCGCCTCGGCGAAGAGGTGATGATCACGGTCATCGCGACCGGCTTCGACGGTCGCCGCAGGCTGGAGTCAGCCCAGGCGTCGAGCGCGGAGCGCGCGACCGCCACCGGTTCGCTGCGCTCGGCGGCCGCCGGCGCCGCCATCCCGGCACGTGACTTCCTCGAGGAGCTGGAGCGGCAGCGCGCCGAGCCCGACCCGGAGGTGGCGGCCGACACCGAGCCCGTCGCCGTTCCGGTCCGGCCGGAGCGCACGGTCGGCCAGCCGGCCCCGGCGCAGCGACGGCCCGCCTACGACGCGGACGATCTCGAGATCCCGAGCTTCCTGCGTCGTCACTGAGCCGGCGGGGCCGATGGCTCGGGTGAGCCGCCCGGCCCGGATCCGCCAGGTGATCGGATGAGCCGCACGGAGATCGCGGCGCTCTCGAGCGCGCGCGAGCAGGTGCTGACGCGGATCGGGGAGGCGGCCTCGAGGGCCGGCCGCGAGCCGTCGTCGATCCGCCTGGTCGCGGTCACCAAGACCGTGCCCGCCGAGCGCATCCGGCTCGCCGTCGGGGCCGGGATGCGCGTGCTCGGAGAGAACCGCGTTCAGGAGGCGGCCGCAAAGATCCCGTCGGTCGACGGCGCCACGTGGCATCTGATCGGGCCGCTGCAGGCCAACAAGGCGCGCCGAGCGCTCGAGCTGTTCGACGTGATCGAGTCGGTTCACTCGATCGAGCTCGCGGAGCGACTCGACCGGATCGCGATCGATCTCGGCCGGTCTCGCGTTCCGGTGCTGCTCGAGGTCAACGTGGATCGCGATCCGGCGAAGGCAGGCTTCGACCCCGATGCCATCGAGCCCGTGCGGGAGCGACT
This sequence comes from uncultured Chloroflexia bacterium, assembly GCA_963734995.1. Taxonomy (GTDB): domain Bacteria; phylum Chloroflexota; class Limnocylindria; order Limnocylindrales; family CSP1-4; genus CAIXZV01. Next base: position 967,874 of record CAVTJD010000005.1, on the reverse strand, counting down.
GGACGCTCTGCGGACGCTCGACGTCCGCGGGCTGATGACGATCGGACGGCTGACGGCCGACCAGGAGGCGACGAGATCCACGTTCCGGTCGCTGCGCGAGCTGTCGGCGCGGTTGCGCGACCGCTGGGCAAACCTGGGATCCGAGCTGTCGATGGGCATGAGCGACGACTTCGAGATCGCGATCGAGGAGGGGTCCACGATCGTGCGAGTCGGCCGTGCGCTGTTCGGGGACCGCCCGCCGGCGTGACGCGCCCACGCGGACGCCTCCCGGCCCTGCCGCCGCGCGGGAGGGGACCCGTTGCTAGACTCGCGCCGTGGGCTCGTTCGTCCAGACCTTTGCCGTCTCGCTGCTGACGATTCTGTGGCTCGTCGTGCTCGGGCGGGTGCTGGTCAGCTGGGTGGACCCCACCGGCCGATCACAGCTGTCGGCGCTCCTGATCCAGATCACCGAGCCGATCCTGGCCCCCGTCCGACGCGTGCTGCCGCCGACGGGCATGATCGACTTCTCGAGCTTCGTCGTCCTGATCGTGCTGGGAGTCCTGCTGGGCGCGCTCCGGTGACCCGGGTGCGTTCCGAGGAGCTGCGGTTCGCGGTGCGCCTGACGCCGCGCGCCACCGTGGATCGGATCGACGGAGTGGTCGACGGCGTGCTTCGGGCGCGGGTGTCGGCACCACCGGTCGACGCGGCTGCGAACAGGGCGCTGGTCCGGCTGCTGGCACGCGAGCTGGGTGTGCCCCCGAGCGGCGTCCGATTGATCTCCGGCGAGCGCGCCAGGACCAAGCTCATCGGTGTCGAGGCCGAGCGTGATCACGTCCTGGCGGCCTGGCCCGGGCTTCGTGTGTAGCGGCCGGCCGGACGGCGCGGGCGCCCCGAGCCGCGCTAGAATGCGAGTCCCTCGGGCTGCGGGCGATTAGCTCAGTTGGTTAGAGCGCACGGTTCACATCCGTGAGGTCACTGGTTCGAGTCCAGTATCGCCCACCACCTTCTGCCTCCCTGGGCGCCGCACTCGATCTCGAATGCTTCGACGGAAGTCGTGGCGCCACGCCCGTCACAGGCGGATCGCCAGGCGCGTCGCATGTGTGAAGGTCCTTCTCTGCTGCGGTTTCTCCTCCCCGCGTCGAGACGGGCCCTGCGTTCGCGAAGCCCCCTGCCTCCCAGGGGGCTTCGTGCTGTGTCCGGCCAGGCTGGGCGCCGTCGCGAGCGCCGCTCCGGCCGCGCCTAGGATCGGGCCAGTCGGCGCAGGACCGTCGGCAGGATCCCGCCCTGGCGCAGATACTCCACGTCGATCGGCCCGTCGAGCCGGGCGACGGTCTGGAACCGGCGGTCGGGCTCGCCCGGTCCAGTGCGGTAGGTCACCGTCACCCGCTGATGCGGACCGAGGTCCGCGAGGCCCGCGATCGAGAACGTCTCACCGCCGGTCAGGCCCAGCGAAGCCGCGCTCTCGCCGGGCAGGAACTGGAGCGGCAGGATGCCCATGCCCACCAGGTTCGACCGGTGGATGCGCTCGTAGCTCTCGGCGATCACGGCTCGCACCCCGAGCAACGCCGGGCCCTTGGCCGCCCAGTCACGTGACGAGCCCGACCCGTACTCGCGACCCGCGATGACGATCAGCGGCACGCCGTCGTCGCGGTAGCGCATGGCGGCGTCGTAGATGAACATCTCCTCGCCATCTGGGAGATGCCGGGTGTACGGGCCCTCCTTGCCCTCGGTCAGCGCGTTGCGCAGCCGGATGTTGCCGAAGGTGCCACGCATCATGACCTCGTGATGGCCACGGCGCGCCCCGTATGAGTTGAATTCGGTGACCGGCACCCCGTTGGCCTGCAGCCACGCACCGGCGGGGGACCAGGCGGGGATCGATCCTGCGGGGCTGATGTGGTCGGTGGTCACCGAGTCGCCCAGCAGGGCCAGCACTCGCGCGCCCACGATGTCGGTCAGCGCGGCAGGCTGGGCCGTGAGATCCGCGAAGAACGGCGGGCTCGCGACGTACGTCGAGTCGTCATCCCACGCGTAACGGTCGCCGGCAGGGATCGGGAGCCCCCGCCAGCGATCGTCGCCCTCGAACACCGACGCATAGGTCTGCCGGAACAGCTCGGGGTCGATCGCCTTGCCGATCACCTCGCGGACGGCGGCGGGCGATGGCCAGATGTCGGCCAGCATCACCGGGCGACCGTCGGCGTCGGTCCCGAGCGGCTCCCGGGTGAGGTCGATGTCCACGCGCCCGGCAAGGGCAAACGCCACTACCAGTGGCGGCGAGGCGAGGTACGCGGCCCGCACGAGTGGGTGGATGCGACCCTCGAAGTTCCGGTTGCCCGACAGCACGGCAGCCACGACGAGCTCGTCGTGCTCGATCGCCTCGGCCACGGGCGCATCGAGCGGACCGGAGTTGCCGATGCAGGTCGTGCAGCCGTAGCCGGCCAGGGCAAAGCCGAGGGCGGCCAGTGGCTCCATCAGCCCGGCTCGCTCCAGGTAGCCGGTCACGGCCTTCGACCCGGGGGCGAGCGAGGTCTTGACGGTCGGTGACACCGCGAGGCCCCGCGAGACGGCGTTCCGGGCGAGCAGGCCGGCGGCCACCATGACCGTCGGGTTCGAGGTGTTGGTGCACGACGTGATCGCGGCGATCGCAACCGATGCGTGGCCCACCTCGACCGACCGGCCACCCGCTTCGATCGTCGTCGGGGGCACGCCGACCGTGGCCGGGTAGGCCTCCCGGAAGCTCTCGCCCAGGTCGTGGAGCGCGACCCGATCCTGCGGCCGCCGGGGACCCGCCAGCGAGGGCTCGACGGTCGCCAGGTCCAGCTCCAGCCGCTCGTCGAACTCGGGTCCGTCGCCGGGCTCGCGCCACAGGCCCTGGGCCTTGGCGTAGCGTTCGACCAGCTCCAACCGCTCGGCCGACCGACCCGTCAGCCGCAGATAGGCCAGCGTCTCGTCGTCGATCGGGAACAGCGTCGCCGTTGCGCCGAACTCGGGGCTCATGTTCGAGATCGTGGCCCGGTCCGGGAGCGTCAGCCCGGCGAGACCGTCGCCGGCGAACTCCACGAACGAGCCGACGACACCGAGCTCCCGGAGCAGCTCCGTGATCGTGAGCACGAGGTCGGTTGCTGTCGCCGCGCTCGGCAGCTCGCCCGCCAGTCGGACGCCCACGATCCGGGGCATGGGCAGGTACAGGGGCTGGCCGAGCAGCACGGCCTCGGCCTCGATCCCGCCCACGCCGTAGCCCAGCACGCCCAGGCCGTCGACCATGGTCGTGTGCGAGTCGGTGCCGACCACGGTGTCGGGAAACGCGATCCGCCCGCCGTCATCGTCCCGATCGGCAATCACGGTCGCCAGGTGCTCGAGGTTGACCTGATGGATGATCCCGGTGCCCGGCGGCACGACGCGCAGGTCGCGGAACGCCGTCTGCGCCCAGCGCAGCAGCTGGTATCGCTCGCCGTTGCGTTCGTACTCGCGCCCCACATTGAACGCGAACGCACCCGCGCCGCCCCAGGCGTCGATCTGGACGGAGTGGTCGATGACGAGGTCTGCGGGTACGAGCGGGTTCACCCTCGACGGATCGCCGCCGAGGGACGCCATCGCGTCCCGCATCGCGGCCAGGTCGACGACCGCGGGCACGCCCGTGAAGTCCTGGAGCACGACCCGGCTGGGCATGAACGGGACCTCGGCCTCGCCGGCCCCGCCCGGTCGCCAGGCGGCGAGCGCCGCGACGTCGGCCTCGGTCACGATCCCGCCACCCGCGTGGCGCAGCGCGTTCTCGAGCAGGATCCGCAGCGTGACCGGGGCGCGCCCCAGGTCGACGCCCAGCTTGACGCCGGCCGCGGGCAGTGCGGTGAGGCGGTACAGATCGGGCAGACCGGCACCGAGCGAGGCGCGGGCGCCGAAGGCGTTGGGAGTTGGCACGCTGTCGATCCTCTGCTGGCGGCAGCGCGGGAACAGGCCGCCCGGGCTGCTGGGTACACTCGTTGGGTGGAAGCGTACCGTGCGGGCCGCCGGACACGATCGGCGGCCATGCGATGAGGGCCTGGGACGACTCCGAGGAGGTGATTCGGCGTCAGGCCGAGCGCCGCGCGGAGGAGGATGAGCAGCGGCTCCGCGAGCTGGACGAGGAAGGTGTCAACCTCGATCCGGTGCCCGCCGGACGTCATCGTCACGGCGACCTCGAGCACGCCGACGGCCACTCGCATCCGCATGCCCACAGCGAGCCCGGTGAACGGCCGGTGGTCGGGATCGTGGGGGCCGGTGCGGTCGGCAGCGTGCTGGGCGTGGCGCTCGACCGCGCGGGCTGGCCGGTCGGCGCCGTGGCCTCGCGCGACGCGGGCAGGCGCGAACGGTTCCGCGAGCGAGTGCCGGGCGTGCGCGCGTTCGCCGAGGTCAGCGCGCTCGTCGACGACGTCGAGCTGGTGATCCTCGCGGTCCCCGACGATGTGGTGGGAGCGGTTGCAGCCTCGATGCGGCTGTACGCGGGCCAGGCGGTCGTGCACACCAGCGGGCTGTTGGGCGCGGAGGTCCTGCAACCCGCGATGGCCGCGGGCACCCAGGCCGGGGCCTTTCACCCGCTCGTCGCCTTCGCCGACTTCGACCGTGCGCTGGCCGCGCTCCAGGGCGCCACGATCGCGATCGAGGGTGACGACGATCTGGCGGCGCATTTGGCCGACATGGCGGAGGCGATCGGTGGCGTGCCGGTCCGCCTCGGGTCGGGGTCGAAGCCCGCGTACCACGCGGCGGCGGTGCTCGCGGCGGGCGGCGTGATCGGACTGCTCGACACGATCTGCGAGGTCGGCGCGGAGATCGGCCTCGACGAGGCCGGCGCATTGCGGATCTACCTGCCACTGCTCGAGCAGGCCGTGGCAAACGCCAGGGCGCTCGGCGTCGCTGCCTCGCTGACCGGCCCCGTGACGCGCGGCGACGCGGGCACGATCTCGACGCACCTCCGGGCGCTGCAGGCCGCGGCGCCCGACGCGCTGCCCGTGTATCGCGCGTTGATCGACCGGGGAGCGGCGATCGCGGCGGCTCGGGGCAGCCTGTCACCGGAAGGCGCGGAACGGGTCCGCACCGCACTTGCAGGGGACCCGTGACGCGGTACGATGCGGGCATGCAGCACAGCATCGCCGCCCGCTTTGCGGCATGGCCGTCGCGCTACGTCCATCCGTCCGTCAGGGCTCGCGAGCGGAGGCTTGGTCTGCGCCCCGCGACCGCATTCGTCGCGGCCCCGGGCCGGCGCACCGTGCTGTCGCGCCCCGATGTCGGACCGCTGACCGCGCTCAGGGCACCGTGGCGTTCGCTGACGATCCCGGCCGCACCGTCGACCGGCAGTGGTCTGGTGCGTCCCGCGACCAACATGCAGTGGACGAGCTCGGCCCGCGGCGGCGGGCAGCGCCGCTCGTCCGTGGCGCCCGCGTGGCCCGCCTGAGGCAGGCAACCGCCACCTCCGCCGGCGGCATCGTCATCCGGTTCGTCGACGGCGCCCCGGAGCTCGTGGTGGGCAAGCGGCGTCGAGAGCGCGATGGCGCGACCTGGACGCTCCCCAAGGGCACGCCCATACCGGCCGAGACCACCGAGCAGACGGCCGTGCGCGAGGTGGCGGAGGAAACCGGGCTGCAGGTACAGGTCGTCCGCCCGTTCGATTCGATCGCGTACACGTTCAGCAACGGCAAGACCCGGATCTACAAGACGGTCCACTACTTCCTCATGGTCGCGGTCGGCGGCGATCTCGCGCGTCACGACCACGAGTTCGACGAGGTGCGCTGGATCCGATTCGACGAGGCGCCCTCGCTGCTCACGTTCGAGACCGAGCGTGATCTGGTTTCCCGCGCAGGGATGGCGGCCGTTGACGGCACCTTCCCTGTGCCTGCCTGAGGGGTCCGAGATGAGCGTTGCGGGAACCGCGCAGCCAACCCCGCTGCTGGACCGTCACGAGGCGCTCGGTGCGCGGATCGTCGAGTTCGCGGGCTGGCTGATGCCCGTCCAGTACACCAGCATCATCGAGGAGCATCGCGCCGTTCGCTCGGCTGCCGGGCTGTTCGACCTGTCGCACATGGGCGAGCTGGTGATCGAAGGTCCCGAGGCGGGCGCCGCCCTTGCGGCCGGCCTGGTCTCGGATCCGCCGGCGATGCGGGTGGGCCGGGCGCAGTACTCGATGATCTGTGCGCCGGACGGCGGCATCCTGGACGACCTGATCGTGTACCGGCTCGCGGACGACCGCTTCATGGTGGTCGCCAACGCGGCCAACGCCGAGGTCGTCTCGGACGCGCTTGCGACGCGCCTCGAGAAGCGCCGTGCGGTGCTCGACGATCAGTCCCTTTCGACCGGGCTGATCGCCATCCAGGGGCCTCGCTCGGTCGCCATCCTCGCCCCGCTCACCGACCTCGACCTGGGCGCCATCCGCTACTACGGCATCGCGGAGGGCGAGGTTGCCGGCACCCCGGCACAGGTGGCCCGCACGGGATACACCGGAGAGGATGGGTTCGAGCTGTTCGTCGACGCCCACCGTGCCGCCGATCTGTGGGACACGCTGCTCGCAGCCGGCGGTCCGGAGGGACTCGTCCCCGTGGGTCTCGGTGCGCGCGACACGCTGCGGCTCGAGGCGGGCATGCCGCTCTACGGCAACGAGCTCGACCGATCGACCAATCCGTTCGAGGCGAACCTCGACCGGGTCGTCAAGCTGGACAAGGCCGGCGACTTCGTGGGCAAGGCCGCCCTCGAGAAGGTTGCACGGGATGGGGTGGCGCGCCGGCTGGTCGGGCTGGTCCTGCGGGAGCGCGGGATCGCACGCCACGGCTACCCGGTGCTCGATGCCGCCGGCACTCGTATCGGCTCCGTCACCTCCGGAACGATGTCGCCCACGCTGGGGGAGCCGATCGCGATGGCCTACGTCACGCCCGCCAACGCCGAACCCGGTACGATGCTGGCCGTCGAGATTCGTGGCGCCGCGGTCGCCGCGCAGGTTGTGGCGCTGCCGTTCTACAAGCGTTCGGGCTGACGCTCGGGCGCGCCTGGGGCATCGCATCGGGACGACTGCTCGCACATCTGCCCAGCTGCCGTGACCATGGGTTGCGGCGCCACCATGGAGGAACCCGCCTGATGGTCCCCACCGATCTGCGGTACACCAGGGAGCACGAGTGGGTCGCCATCGACGGCGAGCTCGCGACGGTCGGCATCACCCGCTATGCGGCGGACCAGCTGGGCGACGTCGTGTTCGTCGAGCTGCCCGAGGCGGGCCGCACGCTCGAGCAGGCCGCGACGTTCGGGGTGGTCGAGTCGGTGAAGGCGGTGAGCGACCTGTTCGCGCCGCTGGCCGGCGAGGTGGTCGCGGCCAACGAGGCGCTGGCCACGACCCCCGAGCTCGTCAACAGCGATCCGTTCGCCGCCGGCTGGATGGTCAAGCTCCGGCTGGCCGATCCCGGGCAGGCGGACGCGCTGCTCGACGCCGCCGCGTACGAAGCGCTGATCGCCGAAGGCTGACCGATGCCCTACGGCCCGCACGCGGCCGACGACCGGGCGCGGATGCTCCGATCGCTCGGCATCGCCTCGGTCGACGCCCTGTTCGACGACATCCCCGAGGCGCTGCGGGCGACCCCCCTCGCGCTCGACCCGCCCGAGCCCGAGCTCCGCCTGTCGGCCCGGCTGGCCGGGCTCGCGGCCCGCAACCGGACCGAGCTCGCGAGCTTCCTGGGCGCCGGCGCGTACCGCCACTGGACCCCGCCCGCGGTCGATCAGCTGCTGCTGCGCGGCGAGTGGTACACGGCCTACACGCCGTACCAGCCCGAGGTGTCCCAGGGCACGCTCCAGAGCATCTACGAGTACCAGAGCCTGCTCGCCGAGCTGACCGGGCTCGCGGTCGTGTCCGCCTCCCACTACGACGGCGGCGCCGCGACCGCCGAGGCGGCGCTGCTCGCGTGCCGCGCCACCCGGCGCGCGCGGGTGCTCGTGTCGCGCGGCGTCCACCCCCACTACCGCCAGACGCTCGAGACGTACGCCGAGGCGGGCTCGATCGTCGTCGAGCCGCTGCCCCTGGTGCCCGACGGCCCGGCCGCGGGGACCACGGACCTCGCCGCGCTCGAGCGCGCGCTCGCCGATCGCGAGCGACCGGTCGCGGCGGTGCTCGCGGCCCAGCCCAACGTGCTCGGGCTGCTCGAGCCGATGCCCGAGCTCGGCCGCCTCGCCCACGCCGCGGGCGCCCTGTTCGTGGCCGTCATCGAGCCGGTCTCGCTCGCGGTCCTCGCGCCGCCGGGCGAGGTCGGGGCCGACATCGCCGCGGGTGACGGCCAGCCACTGGGCATCCCGCTCGCGCTACGGCGGGCCGTATCTGGGCATCCTCGCCTGTACCGAGGCGCTGATGCGCCAGATCCCGGGTCGCCTGGTGGGCATGACGACCGATCTCGACGGCCGCCGCGCGTTCGTGATGACGATGCGCGCCCGGGAGCAGGACATCCGGCGCGAGCGGGCGGCCAGCAACATCTGCACCAACCAGGCGCTGCTCGCGCTGGCCGCGTCTCGATCTACCTCGCCGCGCTCGGGCCCCACGGGCTGCGCGACGTGGCGGCGACCGGCGCCGCCCGGGCGGCCGAGCTCGCGACCGCGCTCGCGGCCGCGGGCGCGCCCAGGCTCCACCCGGGACCGTACCTCAACGAGCTCGTGGTCCGGGTACCCGACGCGCCCGCCGTCCACGCGCGGCTGCTCGAGCACGGGATCCTCGCCGGCATCCCGACCGCCCGCCTGCTGCCCGACGAGCCGTCGCTCGCCGACGGCCTGCTGGTGTGCGCCACCGAGCTGACCACGAGCGCCGAGATCGCGCGCTTCGCCGCCGCGCTGCGGGCCGAGCTCGCGGGCTCGCCGCCGGCGCCCGCCGGGGCTGCGCCATGAGCGTCGTCGGCGAGCGCCTCCAGCCCACCCTCTTCGAGCGCAGCCGGCCGGGGCGCGGCGGGGGCAAGATCCCGCACCCGCCCGCGGACGCGCTCGACCGCATCCCCGAGGCCGCCCGGCGGGCGACCCCGGCCGCGCTGCCCGAGCTCGCCGAGCCCGACCTCGTCCGCCACTACGTCAACCTCAGCCAGCTCAACTACGCGGTCGACACCGGCTTCTACCCGCTGGGCTCGTGCACCATGAAGTACAACCCCAAGCTCAACGAATGGGCGGCCCGGCTGCCGGGCTTTGCGAACCTCCACCCGCTGGCGCCCGACGCGACCGCCCAGGGCACGCTGGCGCTGCTGGCCGAGCTCGAGGCGATGCTCGCCGAGATCAGCGGCATGGACGCGGTCAGCCTCCAGCCCGCGGCCGGCGCCCAGGGCGAGCTGACCGGGATCCTGATGGTCCGCGCCTACCACCGCGCGCGGGGTGACGCGCAGCGGACCGAGGTGCTGGTCCCCGACAGCGCACACGGCACCAACCCCGCGACCGCGTCGATGGCCGGCTTCCGCACCATCACCATCCCGTCCGCGCCCGACGGCGGCGTGGACCTCGACGCCTTCCGGGCCGCGCTCGGCCCCCGCACCGCGGCGATCATGATCACCAACCCGTCCACGCTCGGGCTGTTCGAGCGCCGGATCGGCGAGCTGCTCGCCGCCACCCACGAGGCGGGTGCGCTCGCGTACATGGACGGCGCCAACCTCAACGCGATCCTGGGTCGCTTCAAGCCCGGCGAGGCCGGGTTCGACGTGATGCACTTCAACACCCACAAGACGTTCAGCACCCCCCACGGCGGCGGGGGACCGGGTGCCGGGCCGGTCGGGGTGCGGGCCCACCTCGTGCCCTACCTGCCGGCCCCGCGCGTGCGCCGTGCCCCCGACGGCACCTACCGCCTCGAGACCCCCGGTGAGCGACCCGACTCGATCGGCCGGCTGCGCAGCTTCACCGGCAGCACGGGGGTCCTCGTCCGTGCCTACGCGTACCTGCGCGCCCATGGCGCCGCCGGGCTGCGCGAGGTGTCCGACGACGCGGTGCTGGCCGCGAACTACCTGCGCGTGCGCGTGGGCGAGGCGTTCGAGATCCCGTTCGACCGGCCGTGCAAGCACGAGTTCGTGGCCTCGGCGGCGGGCTTGAAGGCGCGCACCGGCGTGCGCACGCTCGATGTCGCCAAGCGCCTGATCGACAAGGGCTACCACCCGCCCACCATCTACTTCCCGCTCACGGTCGAGGAGGCGATGCTGATCGAGCCCACCGAGACCGAGTCGCTCGAGACGCTCGATGCGTTCGCCCAGGCGCTGGCGGAGATCGCGCACGAGGCCGAGACCGAGCCCGAGCTCGTGACCGGGGCCCCGCACGCGGCCCCGGTGCGCCGGCTCGACGAGGCCACCGCCGCCCGCCAGCCGAACCTGCGCTGGCGACCCATGACCGGCGCCCAGACCCCGTGCCCCGAGTGAGGCGGTGAGGCCGGCGCGCCCCTGAGGTCAGGGTCTCTGCCCGGGCGGCGATGCACGGGGACCCGCGACTCTGGTTGCGTTGCGCAGCAGTCTGTTATCCTCCGCGCCGATGGTAGGTCGAAGCCTCCGCCAGATCATCTGGGCTCGCTTGCGCCGCGACCGTGTCGCGATGGTCTGCGTCGTCATCCTCCTGGCGATGTATCTGACGGCGATCTTCGGTCCGTTCCTGGCGGGCATGGTCGGCCTCTCGCCCTACACCTTCGATGCGTCGGCCATCAGCGACCTGGGCGGCAAGCCCATCGGCGAATGGGGCGGCATCAGCCCCCATCACATCCTCGGGGTCGAGTGGGGCACCGGCCGCGACATCTTCGCGCAGCTGCTGTTCGGTCTCCGGATCTCGCTCGTGATCTCCACCACGGCCACGTTCCTGACCGTCTCGATCGGCGTGGTCGTCGGGATCATCGCCGGCTACGCCGGTGGCTGGACGGACATGGTCATCGGCCGGTTGATCGACCTCGTGCTCGCCTTCCCGTTCCTGCTCATCGTCCTGGCCCTGTCGGGCGTTCTCACCCAGCGCCTGACCGACCTGGGGGTGCCGACGGGGGCGTCACGAATCCTGTACCTGATCCTGGTCATGAGCGTGTTCGGCTGGGCGTACCTGGCCCGGATCGTGCGGGGGCAGGTCCTGAGCCTGCGTGAGCGCGAGTTCGTCGAGGCCGCGGTGGCCATGGGTGCCAACCGACGCCGGATCCTGTTCACGGAGATCCTGCCCAACCTGTGGGCGCCGATCATCGTGTACGCGACGCTGCTGCTGCCGACCTACATCGGGTTCGAGGCGGCGCTGTCGTTCCTGGGCGTCGGTGTGATCCCGCCCGACATGACGTTCGGCACGATGCTCGCCAACTCCGTGAGCTTCTTCAACGTCGTGCCGAGCTACCTGTTCATCCCGGGCACGATCCTGGTCGTGCTCGTCGTCTCGTTCAACCTGCTGGGTGACGCCTTGCGCGACGCCCTCGATCCGAAGACCGTCTCCTGAGCGCCCTGCTACCCTGCGCGTGGCGCTCCTACGTGCAGGTGTGTGCCGTGTACCCGCTACCGACGCACCCTGTACCATCAATCGAAAGCCGGGGTGGCCCGGCATGGCATGGAGGAGAACCATGGTCAGAACCGAGACGCGTCTGCGCGTCCTGACCCTCGGCATGACGGTCATGCTGGTGGTCGGGGCCTGCGGCGGCTCGTCCAGTACGGCGACCCCCGCCGCACCGACTTCGGCGCCGGAATCCATGGCGCCCAGCGAGTCGGCGATGCCGAGCGAGGCCCCCTCCGGTGGCCAGCCCGGCGGCACGATCTACATGCTGACCCAGGCGGAGCAGTGGGATCAGGTTGACCCGCAGCGGGTCTACACCGGTGAGGACCTCGCGTTCTTCGGCGCGACGATCTACCGGTCCCTCGTGACCTACAAGTCCTCGACGGATCCGGCGGTCGCGAACACCCTCGAGCCGGACATGGCGACCGACACCGGCACCGCCAATGCGGACGCCACCGAGTGGAGCTTCACGCTCCGCGATGGTCTGACCTTCCAGGACGGCTCGCCGATCACCTGTGAGGACGTCAAGTACGGCGTGTCGCGCACGTTCGCGACGGACGTCATCAACCAGGGTCCGACCTACCAGATCCAGTACCTCGACATCCCGACGCTCGACGACGGGACCTCGGCGTACAAGGGCCCGTACTCCGGTGAAGGCCAGGATCTGTATGACAAGGCCGTGGTCTGTGACGGAAACACGATCACGTTCCATCTGAACCAGCCGGTCGCGGACTTCAACTACACCACGACCCTCGGGTTCAACCCGGTTCCGCAGGCAGCCGACACCGGCGAGACCTACGGCGACCACCCGATGTCCTCGGGCCCGTACCAGATCGATAGCTACACCACCGGCAACGGCGGCAAGATGGTCCTCGTCCGGAACCCCAACTGGGATCCGGCCAGCGACCCGGTCCGCAAGGCGTATCCCGACAAGTGGGAGATCGACTTCGGCATCGACCCGAAGGTCATGGATCAGCGGATCATGGCCAGCCAGGGCGACGACGCCTACGCCATCCAGTACGGCAACATCCAGCCAGAGAACCTGGCCACGGTGTTCGCCGATGAGAAGACCCCGAACCCCGACTACGTCGGTCGCGCATTCAGCGATTACGACCCGTACGCTCGGTACTACTTCATCGACGTGAACAAGATCCCGAACGTCAAGATCCGCGAGGCCATGGCCGTCGCGCTTGATCGGGCCGCGATCCGGATCAACTCTGGCGGCGCGTTCGCCGGCGACCTCGGCGATGGCGTCATCAAGCCGAACCTGGGCGATCAGTACGCTCCGACCGGCATGTGGACCGACCTGTTCGGCCAGGCCATCCCGGACAACGGGGATCCGGAGTTCGCCAAGCAGCTCATCTCCGAGTCCGGCGAGGCTGCCCCGACCCTGAAGTGGGACTACCCGCAGACCCCGACCCGCGACAAGGAAGCGGCGATCGTCGTCGACTCGCTTGGCAAGGCCGGTTTCAACGTCACCGCCAACCCGATCGAGCCCGGCCAGTACTACAGCATCGTCTTTGACGACAAGAAGGCGTCTGCCTTCGGCTGGGCCGGCTGGGGTCCCGACTGGCCGAACGCTTCGACCATCATCCCGCCGCTGTTCACCAACAAGGGCGGCTGGAACCTGTCGCGCGTCGACCAGGGCAACGCCGGAACCAACGATCCGCAGTGGAACGACAAGGTCTCGGCCGCGCTCTCCGAGCTCGACCATGCGACCCAGGCGACGATGTGGCAGGACCTCAACAAGGAGGCGATGCAGAACGTCTACGCCATCCCGACGACCTTCGGTCTGACCCAGACCATCGGCGGCACCAAGATCGGTGGGCTCTACCAGTGGGCCCCCTACGGCTCCTGGCCGTACGGCGATCTGTACGTGATGCCGTAGAGCGCTAACCGAGCGTTCTTGGTCCCCGGGAAGCGCCATCGGCGCTTCCCGGGGACATCTCCACTCCACTGTGCAGGAAAGGGCAGGCTGCATTGGTCGGATACACGATTCGCCGCGTGCTGCTGATGCTGCTGCTGCTGTTCCTGCTCAGCCTCGCGGTGTTCCTCCTGTTCACCCTCCTGCCGGGTGATCCTGCGCGGCTCACCTGCGGCAAGGCGTGCTCGCCCCAGATCATCGAGGCGAATCGCCATCGGCTGGGCCTGGACGAGCCGATCCTGGTCCAGTACTGGAAGTTCTTCAGCGGCCTGTTCGTGGGCCGCGTGTTCTCGCCCGACTCGCCCCAGCCGATCGTGTGCAACGCGCCCTGCCTGGGCTACTCGTTCAACCACCGGGAGCAGGTGCTGACGCTGATCATGCGCGCCCTGCCGGTGACGTTCTGGCTGGCCGTTGGCGGTTTCCTGCTGTGGATGACGAGTGGTGTGGCCACCGGCATCTACGCCGCGCTGCGGCGCGGGCGCTGGCAGGACCGGACCGTGATGGGGATCGCCCTCGTCGGTTACTCGATGCCGTCGTTCTTCATCGGCCTCGTGCTGATCTTCTTCGTGATCCTGAAATGGCACTGGTTACCGTTCCCATCGTGGGTGTCGCCGTTCGAAGACCCAGTGCAGTTCTTCCAGACGATGCTGCTGCCGTGGATCGTGATCGCCGTCCTGTACGCCGCGTTCTACATGCGCCTCACGCGTAACCAGGTCCTCGAGGTGTTCGGCGACGACTACATCCGGACGGCCCGTGCCAAGGGCCTGCCGGAGCGGACCGTCGTTGTGAAGCACGCGCTGCGGGCCGGGCTGACGCCGATCGTGACGGCTGCGGGCCTCGACCTGGCCGGGTTGCTCGGCGGCGCGATCATCACCGAGAGCATCTTCAGCCTGCCCGGGGTCGGGTCCCTCGCCGTCGGCTCCGTCATCAACGCGGATCTCCCGCTGATCACCGGGATCACGCTCATGACCGGGATCTTCATCCTGTTCGCGAACCTGGTGGTCGACCTGCTGTATGGAGTGCTGGATCCGCGGGTGCGGGTGGCATGACACAGGGCACCGGCCAGCCCGACCAGGCGTTTCTGGCGGTCAACGCTCTCTCGGTGGCGTTCAAGACAGAGGACGGCATCGTGCGGGCCGTCGACGGCGTGACGTTCACCGTCGAGCGCGGCCAGACGCTTGCCATCGTGGGCGAGTCGGGTTCGGGCAAGAGCGTCACGGCCCAGGCGATCATGGGCCTGGTCGACCGGCGCGCGGCCAACGTGGGCGGCGAGATCTGGCTCGACGGTGAGGAGCTGCTGGGGCTGGCGCGCGACGAGGTTCAGGCGCTGCGCGGCTCGCAGCTGGCGATGATCTTCCAGGACCCGATGTCGAGCCTGCATCCCTACTACCGGATCGGGGACCAGATCATCGAGGCCATCAAGGCCCATCGATCGGTCAGCAACAGCGCGGCGCGCGCTGAGACGATCGAGATGCTCCGCAAGGTCGGAATCCCGGCCGCGGAACGGCGCGTCGACGACTACCCGCATCAGCTGTCAGGCGGGATGCGCCAGCGCGTGATGATCGGCATGGCCCTCATCAACTCGCCGGCGCTGCTGATCGCCGACGAGCCGACGACGGCCCTCGACGTCACCGTACAGGCACAGATCCTCGAGCTCATCACCACGCTCAAGGACGAGTTCGGGACGACGGTCATCCTGATCACCCACGACCTCGGGATCGTCGCCGACGTCGCCGACAAGGTGGCCGTGATGTATGGCGGCCGCCTCGTGGAGACGGCGCCGACCGAGCTTCTGTACGACCACCCGGAGATGCCCTACACGCTGGGCCTGCTGTCCTCGATCCCGCGCATGGACCGCGAGCTGCCCAAGCGGCTGGACCCGATCCCGGGCAATCCGCCCTCGCCGATCAACCTCCCGCCGGGTTGCGTGTTCCAGCCCCGTTGCGCGTACAGCGATCGTGTCCCCGACGAGGCCTGCAAGAACGTCCGCCCTGAGCTCCTGCCGTCCGGCCCTGACCACCAGGTTCGGTGCCATCTGCCCCACGAGGAGCGCCAGCAGATCGCCAGCAACGTGCTGCAGATCCTGACCGGGGCGTCGCGATGACCGCCGAGGCCCATGAGATCCTGCGGGTCTCGGACCTGAAGACCTACTTCCCTGTCCGGTCGCGAGGGCTGATCCCGCGCACCGTGGGTCAGGTGAAGGCGGTCGACGGCGTCGACCTCACGCTCTCGACGAGCGAGACGCTCGGGCTCGTCGGGGAGAGTGGATCCGGCAAGACGACGACGGCTCGCTCGATCCTGCGCCTGACGAAGCCGACCAGCGGCCGGATCGAGATCGATGGGATGGAGGTCTCGCGGCTACCCCTGAGCCAGCTGATGCCGATGCGCCGGAAGGCGCAGATGATCTTCCAGGATCCGTACAACGCGCTCAACCCGCGCCACACGGTCGGTACGATCATCAGCGCCCCCTTCCGGATCCAGCGCGTCGTCCCCCCGGGTGGGGTCAAGGCAGCTGTCCAGGAGCTCATGGAGCGGGTGGGGCTGAACCCCGAGCACTACAACCGGTACCCCAACGAGTTCTCCGGCGGGCAGCGTCAGCGGATCGGCGTCGCACGGGCGATCGCGCTGCGTCCGGAGCTCATCGTGTGTGACGAGCCGGTATCGGCGCTCGATGTCTCGATCCAGGCCCAGATCATCAACCTGCTGCGCGACCTGCAGGAGGAGTTCGGGATCGCGTATCTGTTCGTGGCGCACGACCTCGCCGTGGTCCGCCAGATCTCGCATCGGGTCGCGGTCATGTACCTGGGGCACATCGTCGAGACGGCGCCGCGGAGCGTCATCTACACGAGCCCGCTGCATCCGTACACGCACTCGCTGCTGTCGGCGGTTCCGGTACCGGACCCGGTCCTCCAGCGGAAGCGCAGGCGGATCATGCTCCAGGGCGATGTCCCGAGCCCGATCGATCCGCCCAGTGGGTGTGTGTTCCGGACCCGGTGCTTCCAGGCCCAGGAGCGGTGCGCCGTCGAAGTCCCGCAGCTGACGGAGGTGTCGCCCAATCACTGGGTCGCCTGCCACTTCCCGGTCAGTGAGCCGCCGACCTCGGTCGAGACCGATTCGGTCGTGGTCGTGACACCCGACGTGCCCACCCCGCCAACCGCCCCCCCGCGGTCTCCCGCCGCGAGCGCCGCGGCCCCGGTCCAGGAGTAGGCCGCGACGGAACGCGTCGATCGTCGCTGAGACCGGCCCCGTCGGGTCGATCCATCAGACCCGGCTGGTCTGACCAGTCCAGCGCCCGATCGTCCTGACCCTTGTGCCGCCGCGCGGCTGGTCGGTTCAGCCGTGACCCAGGGATCCGCCGAACAGCGCGTCCCAGGCGCTGAAGGACGCCGGGTCGGCCTCCCGCAGCGGCTGCGACCGGTCCCATTGGGCAACGTACGAGCTGAGCACGTCGCCGGCGTCCAGCTTTGCCCCGTCAGTGAACGTCACGCCCGAGCGGAGCCGGCAGGTCCAGACCGTTGCGTCCGCGTTCGACGTGCAGCGCTGGGCAAGGCTCGGCTCGGCGATGAGCGTGGCCGGATCCAGGCGATACAGGCCCGGCGTCACCAGCGCGCACAGGCGGTAGGCGTCGTCCGTCGCCTGATCACCGCAGTACGCCCCGCGTGGCTCGGTGGCCTGCATGAACACGGTCTGGTTGCGATCACCCGGCGTGGTGGCCCACAGCGGATCCAGGCCGAGCGGCGCCGCGGCAGCCCCCCCGACATCGGAGCGGAACACGGCCACCGAACCGGGGTCGCCCAGCGGCACGATCGGGGCGCGGTTGCGGATGGTGTCGCTGGCGTGGGTGAAGGCAGCCGACCGCCCGGCGGCGTCGGTGGACGCCGCCGCCGTGGCGAGGTCGTCGGCGACCGACGGGGCTCGGTCCGCGGGTGTGTCCGTCGCGCCCGCGCCGAACAGCGGTGCCAGGAAGGCGCCGGCGTCCGCGACAGGTGACGCCAGCCCGTCCAGGTACAGGCCATCGAGCGAGCCATCGCGCGCCCGTGCCGCGAGGTCGGCGGCCGGCATCGTGTCGATCGCGACCGTCATGCCGACGTTTGCTGCCAGCTGGGCCTGGATCGCGGCGGCGACCTCGGCCGGGTTGGGCAGCCCGGGGATCGGAGCATCGGGGATGTGGAGTGGATAGGTCGTTTCGAGGTCGAACCCCGCGTCGGCGAGCTCGGCCGCGGCCGCCGGGCCGTTGAACTCGTACCACGGCTCGCCCGCACAGGCATCGGGGATGGCGCACGGCACCGTGCGGGTGGCGGCCACGCTGCCAGCCGGGAACGTCGCCGCGACGAGCGAGTCTCGATCGAGCGAACCTGCGATCGCCCGCCGCACGGCGACCCGGTTGAACGCAGATCCGCTGCCAAATGCCAGGTAGGCCATGGCCAGCCCGTCACGGGGTACGACGGTGAGCTCGGGCAGCGTCGCGATCCGGTCCAGCTGTGCCGCCCCCGGATTGTCGATCGCGTCGACCTCGGCCTCCTGGAGCGCGTTCGTCCGGGCGGCGGGGTCGGCCGCCCAGCGCAGGATGATCGTGCTCACCATCGCGTCGGGCGTGGGGTCCTCGCCGACTCGCTCCAGGCGGACGTTGTCGCTCGGGGTCCACTCGGCGATCCGATAGGCTCCCGCGCCGGCGAGCATCGACGCCGAGGCCCGATCCTGTGCGAGGCGGTCGATGGTGGCGGTATCCAGGATGCCCAGCGACGGGTGGGCGAGTCGCGACGGGAACGCCGCGTCCGGCCGGCACAGCGTGAACTGAACGGTACGGGCCGCCGAGGCCTCGATCCTGCCCAGCAGGCCGCCGTAGCCCGGCGTGTCGCACGCCGAGCCACCGGCGGGCCACGCCGACGGCTCGAATGGGACGGTGGCCGGCGCGCTCGACGGCGTCGCAGTGACACCGGGCACGGTGGGCGGCGACGTCTGCGTGACGACGGGTGCCGGCTCGCAGCCGGCGAGCAGGACGGCGATCGCGACGATCAGGGCGGCGCGGGCAGGCAGGACCTTGAGCACGGACGGCATCGGCATCCGGGTTGGGATCGGCAGAACGACGGTGGCCGCCCGGGTCCAAAGGACGCAGCGGCGCCGTCAGCCTAGCATCGGCCGGTCGTTCGCCTCGGGTGCCGCCGGTCCGCGCATCCGGCGGGCGTCAGCCCTAGACTCGACCGATGCAGCCGCTGCGGATCGCCCTCGCCCAGATCGCGCCACGCCTGGGGGATCTCGAGACGAACCTGGCGCGCCACCACGAGCTGCTCGACGAGGCTCGCGGGCGGGGCGCCGGCCTCATCGTGTTCCCGGAGCTCGGGCTCACCGGGTACCAGCTGCAGGACCTCGCCGCCGAGGTTGCGATGCCGCTCGACGATCCGCGGCTGTCGAGCCTCGCGGCCGCCACCCGGGGCGTGTCGGCGGTGGTCTCGTTCGTCGAGGAGTCGACCGACCATCGCCTGTTCATCGCCGCGGCGCTGCTCGAGGACGGCGAGCTCCGGCACGTGCATCGCAAGGTCTACCTGCCCACCTACGGGTTGTTCGACGAGCGCCGCTTCTTCGCCGCGGGCGGGGTCGTCCGCGCGACTGCGTCGAGGCTGGGCGTGGGGGTGGGGCTGGCGGTGTGCGAGGACTTCTGGCACGTGTCGACACCGCAGCTGCTCGCGCTCGACGGGGCGCAGATCCTGATCAACGTCTCCTCCTCGCCAGGTCGCGATCTCGCCGCCACGAACGAGGTCGGCCTCGGCACCGCGACCTCGTGGCGGACCCTGATGCGCACGTACGCCCAGCTCACGACGTCGTTCGTCGTGTTCTGCAACCGGGTGGGCGTGGACGAGTCGTTCTCGTTCTGGGGTGGCTCCGAGGTGATCGGCCCGACGGGCGCCGCGGTGTTCAGCGCCCCGATGTTCGAGGAGGACCTGTTCCTGATCGATGTCGACCTGGCCGACGTCCGGCGCGAGCGGATCGGCCTGCCGCTGCTGCGTGACGAGCGACCGGAGCTGGTGGTCCGGGAATGGCGACGGCTGGTCGCGGAGCGAGCCGGCCTGGCGTCCGATGCCCTGCCCGAGGCCACATCGACAGCCGGCGATGGGGAGATGCCGGGCCCGCGGCCGGCGGGCGCCCGATGACTGACACCGAGGCGCCGATGACCGGCACAGGGACGCCGATGTTCGTGCTGCCCGACGAGCTCGCCATCGACACGGGGGTCGCGCGCCGGGTCATCGCCGCCTTCACCCGCGGCCAGCTCCAGCAGGCTGGCTTCGAACGTGCGGTGCTCGGCCTGTCGGGTGGGATCGACTCCGCGCTCGTCGCGTTCCTGGTCGCCGAGGCGATCGGTCCCGAGCGGCTGCAATGCATCCTGATGCCCTACCGGACCTCAGCGCCCGCCTCGCGCGCGGACGCCGAGGAGGTGGTGCGCCGGCTGGGCTGCGCGTCCGAGGTGGTCGACATCAGCCCCATGGTCGACGGCTTCTTCGGGCGCGACGGGATGCCCGGGGCAGCCGGACCGGAGGGCCTCGAGGCCAGCCAGCTGCGACGCGGCAACCTGATGGCCCGGATGCGGATGAGCGTCCTCTACGACCGCTCGGTCACCTGGGGCGGGCTGGTGGTCGGGACCAGCAACAAGACCGAGGCGCTGATCGGGTACACGACCCTGTTCGGCGATTCGGCCTGCGCGTTCAACCCGATCGGCGACCTGTACAAGAGCCAGGTGCGCCAGGTGGCGGCAGCGATCGGGGTGCCCGAGGCGATCATCCGCAAGGCGCCCTCGGCCGACCTGTGGCCGGGCCAGACCGACGAGACCGAGGCGGGCTTCATGTACCACGAGCTCGACCGGATGCTGTTCTGGCGGATCGACCGGCGGCGCAGCGTGGACGAGATGGAGGCGATGGGGTTCGACCGGGCGACCGTCGAGCGGGTCGATCGGATGGTCGCGACGTCCGAGTTCAAGCGCCAGGTGCCGCCGATCGCCAAGCTGGGGCCACGCACCACGGGCGTCGACTACCTCTACCCGCGGCGCCGGCCCGGATCAGCGCGGACCTGAGGTGGGCGCCGGGCCGGATCAGCGCGGACCTGAGGTGGGCGCCGGCCCGCGGCCTGTCGACGACCCCGCTGATGCGAGCGGCACCGGCCGAGGAACGTTGTACGTCGTGGCCACCCCGATCGGGAACCTGGGCGACGTCACGCTGCGGGCGCTCGAGGTGCTGCGCGCCGTGCCGCTGATCGCCGCCGAGGACACGCGGGTCACGCGCCGGCTGCTGGCGCGCTACGAGATCCCGACGGCCACCGTGAGCTACCACGCCCGGAGCGCGCCCGCGCGCGAGGCCGAGCTCCTGGCGCATCTCGCCGGTGGCGCCGACCTCGCGCTGGTCACCGATGCCGGGACGCCGCTCGTGTCCGATCCGGGCGATGGTCTCGTGGCGGCCTGGGCAGGTGCCGGCGGGCCGGTGGTCGCGATCCCGGGGGCGTCGTCAATTCTGGCCGCGGTGGCCGCGAGCGGGGTCGCCGGACCCCGCTGGTCGTTCGAGGGCTTCCTGCCACGCAGCGGCCGCGAGCGCCGGGAGCGCCTGGCGAGGATCGCCGACGACGAGCGGGGCACGGTGCTGTTCGAGGCGCCGCCCCGCCTGGCGGCGACGCTGCGGGACCTTGCCGCGGTCTGCGGTCAGGATCGACCAGGCGCCGTCTGCCGGGAGCTGACCAAGCTGCACGAGCAGATCGTTCGCGCGCCGCTGGGCGAGCTGGCGACGATGGCGGCCGGCGGCGGGATCCCGGCGCGGGGCGAGCTCGTCGTGGTCGTGGGGTGGGGGACCGGCAGCGAGCGCGCGGCCGCTCGCCACGACGCGTCGGCCACGAGCGTCGAGGCCGCGCGAGCAGCGGTCGAGCACCTGGTGGCCGGGGGCCTCGCGAGGGGTGAGGCGGCGCGCCGGGTCGCGGCGAGCACCGGGCTGCCGCGCCGATCGCTGTACGTCGTCAAGGCTGCCGAGTAGCCGATCGCGCCGACGCCCGCCCGAGCCTGTCACGCCCGACCCTGGCGCACCCAGCCGGCGCCGCCTGGCGACCGGTGACGTCCGCGTCAGTCGGGATCTGAGCGCAGCCGCGCGTAGAGCACCAGGTCGTGGTAGGAACCCCCACGAAACTGTGCCTGGCGATTGACGCCCTCGCGCGTGAAGCCGGCCTTCTCGAGCGAACGCTGCTCGGCGAGGTTCTCGACGTCGGTCGATGCCTCGACCCGATGGAGCGAGGTGGTCGCGAACAGGAGCTCGGCTGCCAGCCGCTGGGCCTCCGACCCGTAGCCGTGGCCGCGAGCCTCCGGCTCCAGGTCGATCCCGATCATCCAGGCGTCGGACTCGCGGTTCGGGCCGTACCTGACCCGGCGCCAGCCGAGGGTGCCGATCACGGACCCATCGTCGATCCGCTCGATCAACACCACGCCGGTGTGCTCGTCGCGAAGCGGGCCCTCCATCAGCGCTTCCCGATCGACCGGCCTTGGCTCGATGCCGAAGTCGTTGAACCCGCCCTCGGTCTGCTCCCGGCGGCGGATCGCATCGAACAGGTCGGCGTCCGCGAGCGTCACGTCTCGCAGCTTCACGCGGGGCTGTCGCGGATCATTGGCCACGAGCGCAGCGTAGCGTCTATTGGGTCGGCACCGTTGACGGTGCGGGCGGCGGCGCGGGAGGGGGAACCGCGCCGCCGCCCTGGGTGATGGGCGTCGTTCAGGCCGCGGCGACGACCTCCTCGAGCGTCTCGTCCTCCTCCTCGTCGCCATCGGCGGCGACGCTGAAGCCTGCGTCGTCCGCCATCGGCTCCGAGGCATCAGGCTCGATCCCCGCCGCGGCAGCCTGGGCTTCGAGCGAGGTCGCGGCGGTCTCCGCCGCATAGTCCTTCTTGCGCCGGCCGGACAGCATCTCGACGCTGCTGGCGACGATCTCCGTCTTCCAGTGGCGCGATCCCTTGTCGTCGTCCCAGGTCCGGGTCTGGATCCGGCCTTCGACGGCGACCAGCTGACCCTTGCCCAGATACCGACCGCACGTCTCGGCGAGCCGGTCCCAGGCGACGACGTTGTGGAACTCCGACTTCTCCTTGCCCGACACGTACTCGTGGCTCGCGACCGCGAACTGGGCGACGGTCTTGCCGCCCGCGGTGGTGCGGACCTCGGGATCGCGCGTCAGGCGCCCGGTGAGGAGGACCCTGTTCATCGGTCCGTGTCTCCTTCCGATCGTGCCGCGCCGCGCGCTCCTGGGCGCGCGACCTCGTGCGGCCGATCCTGCGTGCGGCGGGCAACGACGGTCGGCGGAGGGTGTGGTGCCGGCCCCGGCGGGGTCGGGCCTCGACGGTGCGACGGATCGGCGGGGCCGGCGAGCTCGACGGGCAGCCAGACCCTAGCCGATGAGCCTTCACGGCGACTTATGACCGCCTTGCCGCGCGCTTACCCGGTTGCCGCGCGGATGCTGGTCATCGGCAGCGCGGCCCCCTCCGCCAGGAGGACGAGGACGGCCGGGCTGACCATGCAGCTCGAACGGCAGCGCGCGCAAACCCGCGCGTGAGTCCGGGTCGGACGGTCGCGTGTCACCTGTCCGCAGCCCGGAAGCAACCAACCCGCAGCCCCGGTGGTTCGCTATACTCGCGGCGTCCTCGAGGCCTTGCGGGGCCCAGCCCGCAAAGGAGGGAATGAGCATTGCTCGAGGAAGGCGCGGCGTCCGCCCCGTGAGACGGCCCTGCACCTTCTACCGGATGGTTCGCCGGAACGTCGGCGGACGGTCACGGGAGACGTCTATCCAGGACCCCGGCACCGACCGGGGTCGTTTCATGTCCGGAGGCCTGATATGCCAGCGACCGTGATCGTCGGCCTCCAGTGGGGGGACGAAGGCAAGGGCAAGACGACCGACTTCCTGGCCGAGCAGGTCGCGGTCGTGGTGCGCTATCAGGGGGGCGACAACGCCGGGCACACGGTGGTCGTGGGCGACGAGACGCTCAAGCTGCAGCTCTGCCCATCGGGCGTCATGTACCCGCACATCACATCGGTGATCGGCAACGGCGTCGTGGTCAACCCGGCCACCCTGCTCGCCGAGCTGGACATGCTGGCGTCCAAGGGGATCGATGTCGCCGGCGTGCGGGTGAGCCGCAGCGCGCACGTGATCATGCCGTACCACGTGGCGCTCGATAAGGCCAACGAGGGGCGGCTGGGTGGCGCGAAGGTCGGCACGACCGGGCGGGGCATCGGGCCGGCGTACGGGGACCGCGCGTGGCGCCTGGGCCTGCGGATGGAGGATCTCCTCGCACCGGACGTGCTCCGCGAGCGCATCGGGCGAGCACTCGCCGACAAGAACCTGCTGCTCCAATCGATGGGCGCACCCACCTTCGAAGTCGATGCCCTGGTCGATCAGGCGCTGGCCTGGGGCGTGCGGCTCGAACGGCACCTGGACGACACGACCTGGATCGTCCAGGACGCCCTCCGGCGCGGCGATCATGTCCTGCTCGAGGGCGCCCAGGGCACGCTGCTCGACCTCGATCACGGCAGCTACCCGTTCGTCACGTCATCCAACCCGGTCGCCGGCGGCGCCTGCACCGGGGCCGGGATCGGGCCGCTCCAGATCGACGAGGTCATCGGCGTGATGAAGGCGTACTCGACACGGGTGGGCTCCGGGCCGTTCCCGACCGAGCTTCACGACGACGTCGGCCGCGGGATCGCCGAGCGGGGACGCGAGTTCGGCACTGTGACCGGCCGCCCTCGCCGGGTTGGCTGGTTCGACACCGTGCCGCTGCGGTACGCCGTCGCGGTCAACTCGAACAGCGCGATCGTGCTCAACAAGCTCGACATCCTGTCCGGGATCGAGACCATCCGGATGTGCGTCGCGTACGAGATCGACGGTCGGCGCGTCGAAACCTGGCCGTCGAGTGGCGCCGCCCTGTCGCGAGCCGTGCCGATCTACGAGGACTTCCCCGGCTGGGAGCAGCCGATCCACGACGTCCGCTCGCTGGCGGACCTGCCCGAGAACGCCCGGCGCTATGTGTCCGCGCTCGAGGAGCACGCCGGGGTGCCGATCGTGTTCGTGTCGGTCGGTCCCGAGCGAACCCAGACCATCGAGCGGGCCTGGCGGCCGATGCGCCACCGCCCGCAGACGCCGGCCTGATCCGATGGAGCCGCGGGTGAGCAGCGAAACGCCGGCCCGCCTGCTCGTCCTGGGTGGCGGTGGCCGCGAGCACGCACTGGCCTGGAAGCTGTCGCGCGAGCCGGGTGTCGAGGCAGTCGTGGTCGCCCCGGGCAGCGCCGGGATCGCGGGGGAGCCGGGGGTGCAGACGATCCCCGTCGAGCCGCTCGATCCGGTAGCCGTCGTCGAGCTGGCGCGATCGACCGCCGTCGACCTGGTCGTCGTGGGGCCCGAGGCGCCGCTGTCGGTGGGCGTCGCGGACGCGCTGCGGACCGCCGGGATCGCCGTGTTCGGACCCGATCAGGCGGCCGCGAGGCTCGAGACGTCCAAGGCGTTCTGCCATGAGGTCGCCGAGGCGGCCGGGGTCGAGATGGCGCGTGCCCGTGCGTTCGCGGGTGGCGAGCTGGTGGCCGCCACGGCGTTCGTCCGCGAGCTGGCGGCCGATGGGGCGGGGGTCGTGCTCAAGGCCGATGGCCTGGCCGCCGGCAAGGGCGTCATCGTCACCGAGTCGACGGACCAGGCGATCGAGCTGCTGCCATCGTTCCTGACGGGGCACCCGGCCGGCGTGCCCGCGCTGGTGATCGAGGAGCGGCTGTCAGGACTCGAGGCGAGCGTGATCGCCGTGTGCGACGGCGAACGAGCGGTCGCGCTCCCCGTCGCTCGCGACCACAAGCGGCTGTGCGACGGAGACCAGGGTCCGAACACCGGTGGCATGGGCGCCTACTCGCCACTCCCCGATGTCGACGATGCGGCCGTCGATGCCGTGGTCGGGACGGTCCACCGGCCGTTGCTGGCCGAGATGTCCCGGCGCGGATCTCCGTTCCGAGGCTTCCTGTACGCGGGCCTCATCCTGACCGACCGCGGGCCGATGCTGCTCGAGTGCAACGTCCGGATGGGCGACCCGGAGGCCCAGGTCGTGCTGCCCCGGGTCGCGGCGCCGCTGGCGCCCTTGCTGCTCGCCGCGGCGCGCGGCCGGATCCCCGACGATGTCCCGGCCCGGCTGCCCGCCGCGCCGGACGCGGCCGTGGGCGTGGTGCTCGCCGCCGGGGGCTATCCCGGCACGCCGCGGCGGGGCGATCCGATCGCCGGGCTCGATGCCGCCGCGGCGCTGGGCGCGCTGGTGTTCCACGCCGGGACCGTCGGCCGGCCGCAGGGCGGGTTCGGCACCAACGGTGGGCGGGTGCTCACCGTGGTCGGCCGGGGTCCTGATCTGAGCACGGCCCGGGACCTGGCGGAGCGGGCCGCGGACGCGATCGGCTGGGATGGGATGCAGCGCCGGCGCGACATCGCCGAGGACCTGCCCAACCCGGCTGGCGCGCCGGCCGGATCGCCGGTGGGGTCGCGGGCATGATCCGGCGCTACACGCTGCCCGAGATGGGTGCGCTGTGGACCGACCGGGCTCGGTTCGAGCGGATGCTCGAGGTCGAGCTGGCCGTGTGCCGGGCGCAGGCCGTCCGCGGGATGGTGCCGCCCGAGGCGCTGGCGGCGATCGAGGAGCGGGCTGCCGTCGACGTCGACCGGATCGCCGAGATCGAGCGCACGACCGATCACGATGTCATCGCGTTCGTGTCGCAGGTCGCGGAGGTGGTCGGGCCTGAGGGCCGGTACCTGCACCTGGGCCTGACCAGCAGCGATGTCGTGGACACGGCCCTCGCGCTCCAGCTGCGCGCAGCGGGCGAGCGCCTCCTCGCCGATGCGGATGCGCTCGTCACGGTGCTCGTCGCGCGCGCCCGGCGTGAGGCCGGGACGGTGATGATGGGCCGTACGCACTCCGTGCACGCGGAGCCCACCACGTTCGGGCTCAAGTGCGCGGGCTGGGCGTTCGAGATCGCCCGGGGTCGTGACCGCCTGGCCGCCGCCGTGGCGGAGGTCGCGACGGGCAAGATCAGCGGTCCGGTGGGGACGTACAGCCATCTCGACCCCGACCTCGAGGCGGACGTGCTCGCCGCGCTCGGCCTGCGGGTGGATCCGGTCAGCACCCAGATCGTCCAGCGGGACCGGCACGCGGCCCTGCTGGCTGCCATCGCGATCATGGGCGGCAGCCTGGAGCGCATGGCGACCGAGATCCGGAACCTCCAGCACACCGAGATCGGCGAGGTGATGGAGCCGTTCCGCCGCGGCCAGAAGGGCTCCAGCGCGATGCCCCACAAGCGCAACCCGATCCTGTCGGAGCGGCTGGCGGGTCTGGCCCGCCTGCTGCGCGGCTACGCGCAGACCGCGTTCGAGAACCAGCCGCTGTGGCACGAGCGCGACATCAGCCACAGCTCGGCGGAGCGCGTCATCCTGCCCGACGCCACGATCCTGCTCGACTACATGCTGGTCAGGGCAGCCGGACTGATCGAGGACCTGGTCGTGCGCCCCGATCGGATGCGCGAGAACATCGAGCGGGGCCTGGGCCTCCATGCCTCGTCGCGAGTGCTCGTTGCGCTGGTCGAGCAGGCGGGTCTCTCGCGCGAGGACGCCTACGCGATCGTCCAGCGCAGCGCGCTCCGGGCGGCGGACGAGCGGGTCCCGCTCCACGGGTTGCTCGCGACCGACCCGGTCGTGGCCCGGAAGCTGCCGCTGGCCGCGCTCGATGCCTGCTTCGACGATGACGCGGTGCTGCGTCACGTGCCCGCGGTGCTGGCCCGCCTGGACGTCCTGGAGGCAGCCATCGAGGGTCGGGCCACGGCGACGAACGGTACGGCGCCCGTCGAGCCGAACACGGGGATGGAGGTGACCCATGCTGCACGCTGAGGCAGCCTTCCTGCGCTCGGGCAAGGTTCGCGACCTGTACCGGATCGACGATGGCCGGCTGCTGCTCGTCGCGTCGGACCGGATCAGTGCGTTCGACGTCGTCATGCCCACGTCGATCCCCGACAAGGGCCGGGTGCTCACGGGCCTGTCCCGCTTCTGGTTCGCCGAGACCGAGGACATCGTCCCCAACCACCTGCTGGGCACCGATCCGGCGCAGCTGCCGGCGCAGCTGACGGCCGAGCCGGGCGTCGCCGATGAGCTGCGCGGCCGGATGATGATCGGCCGTCTGGCCGAGGTGCTCCCGGTCGAGTGCGTGGTGCGCGGTTACCTGTCGGGCTCGGGCTGGAAGGAGTACCGGGCGACCGGTGAGGTGTGCGGGATCCCGCTGCCCCCGGGCCTGCGCGAGAGCGATCGCCTGCCGGAGCCCGTGTTCACGCCGGCCAACAAGGCGCCCGCCGGGACGCACGACGAGAACATCCCGTTCGCCCGGGTGCAGTCGATGATCGGGCACGGGCGCGCGTCAACGGTGCGGGACGCGTCGCTTGGCGCTGTACGCGCGGGGTGCCGAGGTGTGCGAGCGGGCGGGGATCATCCTGGCCGACACCAAGTTCGAGTTCGGCATCCTGCCCGATGGCGAGCTGTTGCTGATCGACGAGGTGATGACCCCGGACTCGTCGCGCTTCTGGGAGGCCTCGGCCTACGAGCCCGGTCGTGCCCAGGCGAGCTACGACAAGCAGTTCGTCCGCGACTGGCTCGAGACCCAGCCGTGGGACAAGACGGCGCCCGGCCCCGACCTGCCCGCGGATGTGGTCGCGGGCACCCGGGCCCGGTACGTCGCCGCGTTCGAGCGGATCACGGGCGCCAGCTTCAGCCGCTACCTCGAGCAGGACGTCATCGAGCCATGAGCCAGCCCAACGTCACCAGCTTCCGGTTCGCCGTCAACGTGGCGCCCAAGCCCGGGCATCCTCGACCCGCAGGGCAAGGCGGTGGAGCGCAGCCTGCCGCACCTGGGCATCGAGGGGGTCAGCGCGGTCCGCGTCGGCCGGCGCATCGAGCTCACGGTCGCCGCGGCCGACGAGGCTTCGGCTCGAGCCGTGGTCGAGCGGCTGGCCGGCGACCTGCTGTCCAACCCGCTGATCGAGGCGTACGAGATCCAGACCCTCGAGACCCAGGTCGAGGCCGCCGGGTGAGCGTCCGGATCGGCGTCGTCCTGTTTCCCGGCTCGAACCGGGACATCGATGCGGTCAACGCGCTTCGGCTCGCCGGCGCGGAGCCCGTGGTGCTGTGGCACGAGACGGCCGACCTGGGCGATGTGGCCGGGATCCTGCTGCCCGGCGGCTTCGCCTACGGGGACTACCTGCGGGCGGGCGTCATCGCCCGGTTCAGCCCGGTGATGCGGGCCGTTGCGGACTTCGCGGAGCGTGGCGGTCCCGTGCTCGGGATCTGCAACGGGTTCCAGGTGCTGGCCGAGGCCGGCCTGGTCCCGGGCGCGCTGCTGCGGAATCGCGGCCTGCGCTTCGTGTGCCGCCAGGTCGCCCTGCTGCCGGAGCGGCTGGACTCACCGTTCACGCGCGAGATCGACCGGCGCCGGCCGCTGCGGATGCCGGTCGCGCACGGCGAGGGCTGCTACTACGCGGACGAGGCCACGCTCGACGAGCTGGAACGTGCCGGCCAGGTGCTGTGGCGCTACGCGGCGCCGGACGGGTCCGTGGCGGGACCCGACGATCCCGGCAATCCCAACGGCTCGCTGCGTGGGATCGCGGGGGTGGCCAGTGCCGCCGGCAACGTGGCCGGTCTGATGCCACATCCCGAGACGGCATCCGAGGCAGTGCTCGGCTCCGACGATGGCCTGCTGATCATCCGCTCGCTGGTCGCGAGCGCGGAGGAGTGGGCGAGCACGGGCTCGATCGCGGGCGCCGGGCGCCCGGCGGCATCGGTCGGGGCGACTCGATGACGGCTCCCGTGGTGATCCCCCTGCATCGCGCGCTGGGTCTCGAGGACGTCGAGCTCGACGCGATCCGGGCGAAGCTGGATCGTGAGCCGAACGACCTCGAGCTGGCCATGTTCAGCGTGATGTGGAGCGAGCACTGCTCGTACAAGAGCAGCCGGCCGCTGCTCCGCACGCTGCCCACCAAGGGTGAGGGCGTGGTGGCCTCGGTGGGCGAGCAGGCCGGGGTGATCGCGATCGGTGACGGCCTGGCGGTGGCGTTCAAGATCGAGTCGCACAACCATCCCAGCGCGGTCGAGCCGTACCAGGGCGCGGCCACCGGGGTGGGCGGCATCCTGCGCGACGTGTTCGCGATGGGCGCCCGGCCGATCGCGGTGCTCGATGCGCTGCGGTTCGGTGACCCGTCGGACGACCGGACCCGGCACCTCGTGGACGGCGTCGTCAGGGGGGTCGGCGGCTATGGCAACTGCGTCGGCGTGCCCACGGTGGGCGGCGAGCTCGTGTTCGATCCCAGCTACCAGGGCAACCCGCTGGTCAACGTGATGGCGATCGGGCTGCTCGAGGACGGGATGCTCACCCGCGCCTCGGGCGACGGCCCCGGCAACCTGGTCGTGCTCTACGGGAGCGCCACCGGTCGCGACGGGATCGGCGGCGCCTCGGTGCTCGCGAGCGCGACGTTCGGCGAGCAGGATTCGTCAAAGCGCCCCTCGGTTCAGGTCGGCGACCCGTTCGCCGAGAAGCTCCTGATCGAGGCGACGCTCGAGCTGATCGCGAAGGCCCTGGTGGTCAGCGTCCAGGACCTGGGCGCGGCGGGCATCACGTGCGCCACCAGCGAGACCGCCGACCGGGGCGGAACCGGGATGCTGATCGACCTCGACGCGATCCCGCGCCGCGAGCCCGGGCTGGAGCCGTTCGAGGTGATGATCTCGGAGTCGCAGGAGCGGATGCTCGCGATCGTCGAGCCGGCCCGCTGGGACGCTGTGCGCGCGGTGTGCGAGCGATGGGACCTCCCGGTGGCGATCATCGGCCGGGTCACCGCCGAGCCCGATGTCGTCGTGCTGACCGGCCCCGACAGCGCGGGCGCGCTCGATGCCGACGGCCGCCCCGTCCCGGGCGCCGTCGAGCTGGCCCGGATCCCGGCGCCCGCGCTGGCGTCCGAGGCGATCGTGTTCGAGCGCGAGTCGCGCGCCCCGGCCCGGCGCCGCGCGGCGCCCGCACCCGGCGCGCCCGCCGAGCCGCCCGACGCACTGCCGCTCCGGGGGCAGGACCCGGGTGCGGTGCTGCTCGCCCTGCTCGGCTCGCCCAACCTCTCGTCGCGGCGCATCGTCTACGAGCAGTACGACCACAACGTCCAGGCCAACACGGTGGCGGGACCGGGACACGGAGCCGCCGTGCTCCGGATCAAGGGCACCCCCAAGGCGCTGGTCGCCACGACCGACGCCAACGCGCCGGTGGGCGCCCTCGACCCATGGCTGGGTGCGGCGCTGTCGGTCGCGGAGGCCTCGCGCAACGTGTCGATCACCGGCGCCCGGCCGCTGGGCGTGACGAACTGTCTCAACTACGGGGACCCGACCCGGCCGGAGGCGTTCTGGCAGCTGGCGGAGGCCGTCCGCGGGCTTTCCGACGCGTGCACCACGCTGGGGCTCCCGGTCACCGGCGGCAACGTGTCGCTGTACAACGAGGCACCCGGCTCGGCGATCGCGCCCACGCCCGAGATCGGGATCGTGGGCCTGCTGGCCGATGTCGCGCGGCGGGTCGGCCCGGCGTTCACCGCGGACGGGAACACGGTCGTGCTGGTGGGCGAGGCGGGTCCCGGGCTGGCGGGCAGCGAGTACGCCAGGCTGGCGGGCGTGGCGCCCGAGGACGGTCCGCCGCCGCTTGATCTCGCCCGCGAGCGGAGCGTCCAGGCGTTCATCCGCGAGGCCATCGAGCGCGGCCTGGTCGAGAGCTGCCAGGACGTGTCCGGCGGCGGCCTTGCGGTGGCCGTGGCCGAGATGGCGATGTGGGGGGAGCGCGGGGCGCGGTTGCGGCTGGGCGTGGGCGATTCGCCGGCGGTCGGCCTGTTCGGCGAGAGCCCGTCGCGACTGGTCGTCGAGGTGACGCCCCGACACGTGCCGGCGTTCGTGCTGCTCGCCCGGCACCATGGGCTGCCGGCCGAGGAGCTGGGCAGCACCGGTGGCCCGCGGCTGGTGATCGAGCTCGCCGGCGAAGGCGCGACCGGCGCCGCCGAGGAGCGGGGCAGCCGGATCGCGGACGCCGTCGAGGTGGCGCTCGCGGACCTGCGCCACGCCTGGGAGCACGGACTGCCGAGGGCGCTGGGCTGGGAGGCCGTCGAGGCGATGCGGCCGCAGGGATGCCGGCCCAGGCGATGCCAACGGACGCGCTGCCTGCCGAGGGGCCGCCCGCCAAAGCCGATGCCCCGGCCGAGGGCCGCGCCTGATGTGCGGGGTCGTGGGGGTCGTCCTGCCCGACCGCGGCCACGAGGCCGCCGCGGTGGCCGCCACGGCCCTGTTCGCCCTCCAGCACCGAGGCCAGGAATTGGCCGGGGTGGGGGTGTCCGACGGCCGAAACCTGATGATCTACAAGGACCTGGGGATGGTCAGCCAGGTCCTCGACGAGCGGCGCATCCCGTCGCTGGCCGGCGACCTCGCCGTCGCCCATTGCCGCTACTCGACGACCGGCTCCACCGTGTGGGAGAACGCGCAGCCCACGCTGCGGCTGGGCCCTCGCCGGGCGCTCGCCATCGGGCACAACGGCAACCTCGTCAACACGCGCGAGCTGCTCGACCAGCTGCAGGGCGGTCGCGGCCGGCTCCCCGCGAGCACCGACACCGAGCTGCTGACCGCGCTGCTCGCCGACGAGCCGGCGGCGGACACCATCGATGCGCTGCGGCGCGTGCTGCCGCGCGTCCACGGCGCGTACAGCCTGGTCCTGCTCGACGAGCGGCGGGTCATCGGTGTCAGGGATCCGCACGGCTTTCGGCCCCTGGTCCTGGGGCGCCTGCCCGCGAACCTGGGAGCCGATGACGGACCCGGCCTGTGGGGTGACGACACGGCGGGCTGGATCCTCGCCTCGGAGACGGCCGCCCTCGACATCGTGGGCGCGGACTTCGTGCGGGACGTCGAGCCCGGCGAGATCGTGGTCCTCGAGCCCGGGCGCGAGCCGGTGTCGGTGCGCTACGCGGCCGCATCGCCTGCGCTGTGCGTGTTCGAGCTCATCTACTTCGCCCGTCCCGACTCGTACATGGAGGGTCGCAACCTGTACGAGGCGCGGCGCCAGATGGGCATGCAGCTGGCGATCGAGGATCCGGTCGAGGCCGACCTGGTGATGCCCGTGCCCGATACCGGCGCGCCCGCGGCGGCCGGGTATGCGGAGCGGTCGGGGCTGCCGTACCGCGAGGGCATGGTGCGCAACCGGTACAGCGGCCGGACGTTCATCCAGCCGTCGCAGTCGATGCGCCAGCGCGGGGTCAACGTCAAGCTCAGCCCGCTGCGCGAGGTCATTCGCGACCGGCGTCTGGTCGTGGTCGACGACTCGATCGTGCGCGGGACCACGACCAAGCAGATCGTCGGCCTGCTCCGGCGGGCCGGTGCCCGCGAGGTCCACCTTCGGATCAGCGCCCCGCCGATCTTCCACCCCTGCTTCTACGGCATCGACACCTCGATCGAGACCGAGCTCATCGCGGCCACCCACACGGTCGAGGAGATCCGCGAGTTCGTGGGCGCCGATTTGCTCGGCTACCTGTCGATCCGCGGCGTGCTCGCGGCGCTCGACCTGCCCTACGAGCAGTTCTGCTTCGCCTGCTTCGATGGCAACTATCCCGAGCCCGTGCCGTATGACGCGGTGGCGCGCAAGTTCATGCTCGAGACCGTCGCTGGCGGGCTGACCGGATGACGCAGCGCGGACCGGGCCGGACGGCGCCCAGGGCCGCCTACACGCGGGCGGGCGTCGACGTCGCGGCCGGTGAGCACGCGGTGGAGCTGATGCGCTCGTCGGTGGCCTCGACCCGAAGGCCGGAGGTGCTGGGCGGTCTCGGCGGGTTCGGCTCCGCATTCACGATCCCCGAGGGTGTCCGCGAGCCCGTGATCGTGTCGGCGACCGACGGCGTGGGGACGAAGACGGCGATCGCGGCCGCCGTGCGCCGCTTCGACACCATCGGCGTCGACCTGGTCGCAATGTGTGCCGATGACGTGGTGTGCACGGGCGCCGAGCCAGTCGCGTTCCTCGACTACGTCGCCGTCGGCAGGCTCGATCCGTTCAACGTGGCGGAGCTGGTCGCCGGGGTCGCCGACGGCTGCCGCCAGGCCGGCTGCTCGCTGATCGGCGGGGAGACGGCCGAGCACCCGGGCCTGATGGAGGCCGACGAGTTCGATCTGGCCGGGTTCTGCGTGGGCGTGGCCGAGCGTTCCTCGCTGCTCGACGGAACCGCGGCGCGGGCAGGCGATGCCATCGTCGGGCTCGCATCGAGCGGGCTCCACGCCAACGGCTTCTCGCTGGTACGGGCGCTCGTGAACGAGCGCGACCTGGACCTGAGCGCGCCGTACCAGGAGGTGCTGCGGCGGGTTCTCGGCGATAGCGATGTCCGACGAGCCGTCGCCGCCGAGCCCGACCACGCGCTCGCGACGCTGGGCGAGGTGCTGCTGACACCCACCCGCATCTACGCCCGCGATGTGCTCGCGATCCGGTCCGCGCTCACCGTAGCCGGCCGGGACCTTCATGGCATCGCCCACATCACGGGTGGCGGGCTGCCGGGCAACGTGCCGCGGGCGCTGCCGGACGACCTGGGCGCCCGACTCGACCCCACATCCTGGCCGATGCCCTCGGTGGTGCGGCTGATGGGTGCGCTCGGCGGTCTGGAGGAGGACGAGCTCCGCGCGACGTTCAACGGTGGGCTGGGCATGGTGCTGGTCGTTCCGGCCGATGCGGCCCAGCGGACGATCGAGCTCGCTCGGGAGCGGGGGGCCGGCGCCTGGGTCGTGGGCGAGGTGGTCGAGGCAGGCTCGATCGGGGGCCGATACGTGGAGGAGGCGACGTGAGCGGCAGGATCGCGGTCGGGGTGTCGGGTACCGGTTCGAACCTGCGGGCGCTGGCGGCGGCGGCCGGGCGCGGCGAGCTGGGCGGGGAGGTCGTGCTCGTGTTCGCGGATCGGGCCTGCGCGGCGCTCGACTGGGCGGCGGAGCAGGGGATCGAGACCGTGCTGCTGCCGGGCGGCGACGACGCGACCCTGGCCGAGACGCTGGCCGCGGCCGAGCCCGACGTGGTCGTGCTGGCGGGCTACCTGCGGATCGTCGGTCCGGCGGTGCTGGCCGCGTTCGAGGGCCGAATCCTCAACGTCCATCCCTCGTTGTTGCCGGCCTTCCCCGGGCTGCACGGAGCCCGCGATGCGCTGGCGGCGGGTGTCGCCGTGACCGGCGTCACCGTCCACCTCGTCGACGCGACGCTCGATGGTGGCCCGATCGTCGCGCAGGAGGCGGTGACCGTCCTGCCCGACGACACCGAGGACACGCTGCTCGCCCGGATCCACCCGGTCGAGCACCGGCTGCTGCCCGCGGCGGTCGCGGACCTGCTGGCCGGCGCGCTCGACGTTGGCGAAGGCGCCCGACGGGCGCGCCTGGATGCGCGGGCCGTCGATGCCGGTGCGCCCGTTCCGCAGCGCGCGCTGCTGTCGGTGTCGGACAAGACCGGGTTGGCCGACCTGGGCCGCGGACTGGTCGCCCGCGGGTTCGAGCTGGTCAGCACCGGTGGCACCGCGCGAACCCTGCGCGAGGCCGGGCTGCCGGTGACCGACGTGGCCGCCGTGACGGGCTTCCCGGAGATGCTCGACGGGCGCGTCAAGACCCTCCATCCGCGGGTGCACGCGGGCCTGCTGGCCGATCGCCGGCGCCCCGATCATCGGCAGGCCCTGATCGGGGCGGGTATCGCTCCGTTCGACCTCGTCGTCGTCAACCTGTACCCGTTCGCGGAGGCAGCGCGCAAGCCCGGTCTCTCGTTCGACGACCTGGTCGAGGAGATCGACATCGGTGGGCCGTCGATGGTCCGCGCCGCCGCCAAGAACCACGCCTCGGTCGCCATCGTCACCTCGCCCGCGCGCTATGACGCCGTGCTGGCCGCGCTCGACGAGCACGGCGAGGTGCCGCTCGGCCTGCGGTCCGCGCTGGCCGTGGAGGCCTTCCGCCACACCGCTGCCTACGACGCCCGGATCGCCGCCGAGCTGCCGGGCCGGATGCATGAGGCAGGCGTGCCGCTCCCCGACGAGCCCGGCATGCCGGGCGCCGAGGACCCGTACCCGCCCGTGGTCACGGTGTCGATGGAGAAGGTGGACACCCTGCGCTACGGCGAGAACCCGCACCAGCCGGCCGCGCGCTATCGCCGCACCGACCGCGAGCCGCGTCCGACCGATGGCCCGTTCGCGACCGACCGACCGCCGCTCCAGGGCAAGCCGCTGAGCTACAACAACGTGCTCGACGCCTCGGCCGCCGCGGGCGTCGCGCGCCTGCTCCGCGGGCCGGCGGTCGTGATCATGAAGCACACCAACCCGTGCGGCGCCGCCGAGCGCTCGAACCTGCTCGACGCGTGGGACGCCGCGCTCGCCGGCGATCCCGTGTCCGCGTTCGGCGGCGTCGTGTCCGTGACCGGCACGGTGGACCGAGCGCTGGCCGAGCGCATGGCCTCGATCTTCCTCGAGGTCGTCGTGGCACCCGCGTTCGACGAGGCGGCCCTCGAGGTGCTCGCCGGCAAGCCGAACCTGCGGCTGGTCGTGGATCCATCGCTCGACGCCTCGGTGTCCCGTGCCGGCACCACGTCCCGAGACCCGCTCGAGACCGACTACCTGGGCTCGTTCCGGACGGCCGGCGGTGCCGTCCTGGTCACCGCTCCGGACACGCAGCCCGACGACCCGGCGACCTGGACGTGCACGACGGCACGCCAGCCGACAGCCGCCGAGCGCACCGATCTCGACCTCGCCTGGCGGCTCGTGCGGAGCGTGGTGTCGAACGCGATCGTGCTCGTCCGCGACGGGATGCTGGTCGGGCTGGGCTCGGGCCAGGTGAGCCGCGTCGATGCCTGCCGGCAGGCGGTCGAGAAGGCCCGCCGGTTCCAGGGCGAGGCGGGGGCCCGTGGCGCCGTGGCGGCGTCCGACGCGTTCTTCCCGTTCCCGGACGGCCCGGAGGCGCTGCTCGAAGGCGGCGTGACGGCGATCGTCCAGCCCGGCGGCTCGGTGCGTGACGCCGAGGTGCTGGCTGTCGTGAACGGGGCCGGTGCCGCGATGCTCGTGACGGGGAACCGGCACTTCCGCCACTGACCCTCTTGCCGGCTCGTCGGCACGGGCCGGGGGTTTCGTGACGGACGGATCCGGCACGCGCCGGTCTACCGGCGTCCGGCCAGCTCCAACCATCGGCCCGCCGCGGATCCGAACGGCTCGTCCCGGCGGCGCAGCATGTCGACCGCGCGATCGGCGGCGGCCCGGGTGTGCTCGATCAGATCGGACGGGTACCCGAACCGCACCTGATGGTCCAGGAACTCGTCCTCGTCGAGGATCGCGACCGTGCCGTCGAGCCGTCTGACCACGTCGAGATCCAGATCGATCTGCCGGATCCGCGAACCGTCCCACACCGGTGGCGTCCCGATGTTCACGTACAGCTCGAGTCGCGGATGGTGCTCGTAGAACTCGATCAGCCACCACGCGGCGACCGGCACGCACACGACGAAGCCGTGGTCCAGGCGGCGAGTCGGCTCGTCGCCCCTGCGGGCCATGGTCGACCCCGGCACATGGAGCCAGGTGCCGTGCTCGTCCTCCCCGAGCCGCCGGGCATCGAGCTGCCAGTGCCGTCGATCGGGCCATTTCCGCTCGTCGATGTGGACCAGGTCGGGCATGGTCCGAGGGTAGGGGGCGGGGAGGCGCGCCGCAGCCTCCACGGGTCGTCTCGACGGATCGACGGGCCCGCTCGCGAGGGGTGGCCGCTGCTACCATCGGCATCCCATGTCCGAACGTCGCCGGTTCTACCTGACCACCGCCATCGCCTATGCCAACAACGCCCCGGGCCTGCACACCGTGTACGAGGTCATCGGGGCGGATGCGATCGCGCGCTGGCACCGGATGCTGGGCGACGAGACGCGGTTCCTGACCGGCACCGACGAGCACTCGGTCAACATCGCCCAATCCGCCGAGGGGCGGGGCCAGACGCCGCGTGAGTTCGTGGACGAGAAGGTGGCCCTGTTCCGCGCCGCCGAGGACGGGCTGCTCATCAGCCCCGATCGGTTCATCCGGACCACCGACCCCGATCACTACCGGTCCGCCCAGGAGATGGTTCGTCGCGCATACGACAACGGCGACATCTATCAGGGCACCTACGAGGGCTGGTACTGCCCCAACGAAGGGTTCAAGGCGCCGTCGGACCTGCTCGAGACCGCGCGGGGCATGCAGTGTCCCAACCACCCGGATGTGCCGCTCCAGTGGCTCACCGAGCGCAACTGGTTCTTCCGGCTGTCGGCGTACCAGGAGCGGCTGCTCGCCCATTTCGAGGCGAACCCGGACTTCGTCCAGCCCGACTACCGGCGCAACGAGATGCTGGGCTTCATCCGCCAGGGGTTGCAGGACTTCTCGATCAGTCGCGCCGGTGCCTCGTGGGGGATCCCGTTCCCGATCGGTGGCGACGGGCAGACCGCCCAGCGTGAGGACGGCAGCTGGGACCCGGAGGCCGGCACGATCTACGTGTGGTACGACGCGCTGATCAACTACATCACCGGGGCCGGTTTCCCGGACGACCTCGACGCGTTCCACCACTGGTGGCCGGCCGATCTGCACGTGATCGGCAAGGACATCGCCCGGTTCCACACGATCTACTGGCCGGCGATGCTGTGGTCGGCCGGGATCGAGGCGCCACGGCACGTGTGGGTGCACGGGTTCATGACGGTCCAGGGCGAGAAGATGAGCAAGAGCCGGGGGAACTTCCTCGACCCTGCGGCGATGATCGACGCCTTCGGAGCGGACGGCACGCGCTACCTGACCCTGCGCGAGATCGCCTTCGACCGGGACACGGACGTGTCCTGGGACTCGTTCGTCCGGCGCTACAACGCCGACCTCGCCAACGACTTCGGCAACCTCGTCAACCGGACGGTTTCGATGGTCAATCGCTACCTCGATGGCGAGCGTCCGCGCCCGCGTCCCGTCGGCGACTCGCCGCTGGGCGAGGGTTGGGTCGATACCCTCCGGCTGTACCGGCGCCGGTTCGACGAGCACCTGCTCCACGACGCCCTGGCCGAGCTGTGGGAGTTCGTGGGTGGCGCCAACAAGACCGTCGACGCGGAGCAGCCGTGGACCCTCAACAAGGCGGCGAAGGCCGGTGACGGCGACGCGGCCGACCGTCTGCGCAACGTCCTGGGCGACCTCGTCGAAGCGTGCCGGCTGGTCGGTCTCGCGGTCGCGCCGTTCATGCCCTCGATGGCGCCCCGGATCCTCGGCCAGCTGGGGTACGGCTATCCATACGGCGCGGACGGCAACGGCGGTCCCGCCGTGCTCGGCCAGCTCGAGTGGGGCGCCCAGTCCGCGGTGGGCGGCCGGGTCGCGAGCACGCCGACGCCCTTGTTCCCAAGGGTCGACGCCGAGCCGAGCGAGGCCGCGCCCGCCTGATCCGCGCCCTGCGCGCCGCGAACCCGCGCGCCGCGCGACTGGCCGCGCGTCATCGGCATCACGGCCGCACCCCGACGGACGGCACCGTCCCGAAGGCCGCTCTCTTACCGCCGCGCCCTGACGGCCGCAACCCGACGCCGGCAGCATCATGACCCGTCCGGCGAGCCTCCCGGGCCGGCAACGCTGTCCTTGTCGAGCTCCTGATACCTCCCAGGATCAGGAATCACGGTGTCGCGCTACGCAAGCGCAATTACGCGCCGCTACATACCTGACACGCATGGACCTGCGGCCAGGAGGCGGTGATGCGCCACGTGGAGACGACATCCGGCGGTTCCCCGGGCGTTGCCGGTGCTCGCGATACATGTCAGGTATGGCTGGAGCATCGGACCGCCGATGTCCAGGCGGCGTGGTGCGAGGCGAAACGGGGGGCCGGCCGCAACGGACTGGCGCGGCGCGAACCCCTGTCCGGGCCTGCGCGGACCGGCATTCCGACAGGCGGCTGCAACGCCGCGACGCGAACCCCTGTCGGACCTGCGCCGATCGGACCTGCGCCGGCGACGTGCGTGCCCCGGGGACGCTGCCTGGCGATCCTGGCGCGGCCGCAGCGATACCCTGTGCTCGATGCGCCTCATCGATTCCCACACCCATGTCAACTCCGATCGGTTCTCCGATGACGTCGACCTCGTGCTGCGCGGAGCCCGCGCGGCGGGGATCGAGCGGTTGCTGGTCCCGGGCTGGAACGCGGCGTCCTCGGAGCGGGCGCTGGCGCTGGTCGACCGGTTCGGCTGGGCGGATGCGGGCGTCGGCATCCATCCCCACGACGCTGCGAAGGCAACCGAGGCCGACTGGGCCGCGGTCGAGACCTGGGCGCGCGACGAGCGGGTGCTGGGGATCGGTGAGACCGGACTCGACAGCGACCGCATGTTCTCGCCCTGGGATGCGCAGCTCGAGAACCTGCGCCGTCACCTCGCGCTCGCGCTCGCGACCGGCAAGCCGCCGATCCTCCACTGCCGATCACAACCGGGCGCCCGCGACGCGCAGGACGCCCTGGTCGACGAGCTTCGGGCGGCCGGGTTCGGCGGACCGCCGGCGCAGGCCGCGTTCGGTGATCGGCCGTCGGTGGTGATCCACAGCTTCTCGGGCCCGCTCGACTACGGCGACGAGCTGATCTCGATGGGCTTTGCGATCAGCTTCTCGGGCCTGGTGTTCCGCCGCGGCGAGGAGCCATCGGCCGAGGTCGCGCGGCGGGTCCCCGTGGAGCGGCTGCTGGTGGAGACCGACGCCCCGTTCCTGTCGCCACCGGGGACGCCTCGCTCACGCAACCTGCCGGAGCACGTGGCGGTGACAGCGCGTTGGCTCGCCGACCGCCGCGAGCAACCGGAGGAGGAGCTGGGCGACGCCCTCGTCGTCGCGTACGATGCAACCTTCCCGCGACATCGCCCTCGCGACATCGACTGACGCGCGGGCACGGCATGATGGTGGTCTGAAGACGGGGCGGACAAGGCGTCGAGCAGCGAATGCCGCCGCCCGAGGCAACAGCAGGCGGCCCGCCAGCACGTGGTCGCCGGGCACGAGGTGTCTGTTCTGCCTGCACGCTCGTGTCGCGGGCCGCCGCCGATACCCTGATCGGTGATCGCCAGTTGACACCGCCCGGCACCTCGGGTACGTTGTTGGCACTCTCACATGGAGAGTGCCAAACCGGCGGAACCGCGAGCCGCCGGCAAGGGGCTCATCGTCTGGCCCGAAGCCCGTCGATGCCCTTGCCGGGCAGGATCGCGACCCCGGTGATGCGCTCGGCATCGAGGATCTTGGGTCGCGCGGGGCCAGCTCGCCCCGGCGATCTCATCCACTGACCGGCCGGCTGTTGCCGGACCATGGCCACCACAGGAGGGACCGCACCTTGGCCAGCGCCTCTTCGACGAAGCTCCGCCCGCTGGGCGATCGCGTCGTCATCAAGCCGACGCCCCGTGAGGAGATGACGAAGTCGGGCATCGTCCTGCCGGATACCGCGAAGGAGAAGCCCCAGGAGGGCGAGATCCTGTCCGTCGGACCCGGCAAGACGCTCGACGACGGATCCCGCGAGGCGATGGACGTCTCCGTCGGCCAGAAGGTCCTGTACGCGAAGTACGCAGGGACCGAGTTCAAGGTCGATGACGAGGAGCTGCTGATCGTCAGCCAGAAGGACATCCTCGCCGTCGTCGAGGACTGACGGACCCGCCCGCCGCCACGACGCCATCCCATCGAACACCAACCGGAGGATCCACGAGTTGGCAAAGCAGCTCATCTTCGACGAGACCGCTCGTCGTTCGCTCAAGAAGGGCATCGACCGCCTCGCCGACGCGGTCCGCGTGACGATCGGCCCCAAGGGCCGCAACGTCGTGCTCGACAAGAAGTTCGGCTCGCCCACGATCACCAATGACGGCGTCACCATCGCTCGCGACATCGAGCTCGAGGACCCGTTCGAGAACATGGGCGCGCAGCTCCTCAAGGAGGTCGCGACCAAGACCGACGACGTCGCCGGCGACGGCACCACGACCGCGGTCGTGCTCGGCCAGGCGATGGTCGCCGAGGGCCTGCGCGTCGTGACCGCCGGCGCCAATCCGATGGTCGTCAAGCGCGGCATCGAGCGCGCGGTCGAGACCGTGGTCGACGAGATCAAGGCCAAGGCTCGCCCCGTCGAGACCCGCGAGCAGATCGCCGCGGTGGCCGCCATCTCGGCCGCTGATGCCGAGGTCGGCGAGATCATCGCCGAGGTGATGGACAAGGTCGGCAAGGACGGCGTCATCACCGTGGAAGAGGGCCAGTCGCTGGGCCTCGAGAAGGAATACACCGAGGGCATGCAGTTCGACCGGGGCTACCTCTCGGCGTACTTCGTGACCAACCCCGACCGGATGGAGACCGTCCTCGACGATCCCATGGTCCTGATCACCGACAAGAAGATCAGCGCCGTCCCCGACCTCCTGCCCGCGCTCGAGAAGAGCGTCCAGCAGAGCAAGCCGATGCTGATCAT
The DNA here is from genome assembly GCA_963734995.1 of uncultured Chloroflexia bacterium. GTDB lineage: Bacteria > Chloroflexota > Limnocylindria > Limnocylindrales > CSP1-4 > CAIXZV01. The sequence goes on along the minus strand of CAVTJD010000005.1, from coordinate 926,021 downwards.
CGCCGAGGACGTCGACGGTGAGGCGCTGGCCACGCTGGTCGTCAACAAGCTCCAGGGCCGCCTCCAGGTCCTGGCCGTCAAGGCCCCGGGCTTCGGTGATCGCCGCAAGGAGATGCTGCGCGACATCGCGATCCTGACCGGCGGCACCGTGATCTCCGAGGAGATCGGGCGCAAGCTGGACTCGGTCACGTTCGAGGATCTGGGCAAGGCCCGCCGCGTCGTCGCGACCAAGGACGACACGACCATCGTCGACGGCGAGGGCTCGGCCGAGCAGATCAAGGCGCGCATGACGCAGATCAAGGCGCAGATCGAGGAGACCACCTCGGACTACGACCGCGAGAAGCTCCAGGAGCGCCTGGCCAAGCTCGCCGGCGGCGTCGCCGTGATCAAGGTCGGCGCGGCCACCGAGGTCGAGCTCAAGGAGAAGAAGCACCGCATCGAGGATGCGCTCTCGACCACCCGTGCGGCGGTCGAGGAGGGCCTCGTCGCCGGCGGCGGCACGACGCTGCTGCAGGCGATCCCGTCGCTCAGTGGGCTCAAGCTCGACGGTGACGAGCAGGTCGGGGTGGACATCGTGCGCAAGGCGCTCGAGGCCCCGGCTCGCCAGATCGCCGACAACGCCGGCGCTGCGGGCGAGGTCGTGGTGTCCAAGGTCGCCACGATGAAGGCCGGTGAGGGCTACGATGCGCTCAAGGGCGAGTACGGCGACATGTTCACCAAGGGCATCGTCGACGCCGCCAAGGTGACCCGGTCGGCCCTCCAGAACGCGGCGTCCATCGCCGCGATGGTGCTCACCACCGAGACGCTCATCACCGACCTGCCCCAGAAGGAGCAGGCCGGCGCCGGCGCCGGGCATGAGCACGGCGGCGGGATGGACTTCTAGTCGTTCCTTCGCGCACAAGCGGCCCCCGGTCGACGAAGTCGCCGGGGGCCTCGTCATGCCCGGGGACCTCACTGCGGCTACCCCTAACCGGTGACCCCGAATCGGTGCTGTTCCGACGGCGCCCGCTGCGGCACAGTCGTGGCGACCGGCCCGCATCGAGGGTCGGCGTCCAGCTCGGGCGGAGACCGGATGCGGATCGCTCTGGAGATCATGATCGCGGTGGTGACGGTGGTCGCCGTGCTCGCCGTGGTTGCGCTGATCGCGCTGGGCTCCGAGGCCTGGTTCCTGCCCAGCGTCGTCGTCTGGCTGGTCGTGTGCGCATCGCTGCTGACCAAGCCCGAGGTGTCCCGTCGGAACCCGGTGGACCACCGGCGCTGAGACCCGTCTCGCCGCTGCCGTCGTCGCCGACTCGCTGCCGTCGTCGCTGTCTCGCCGCCGTCCCGCCGCCGACCGACCTGCAGCGCCCGCGGTTTCCGGGTCGCAGGCCCAATGACGACCCTTCGCGAGAGCCCGCGATGAGGCGGTCAACCTAGAATGGGGCGGTGAGTCCCAACCCTGCCGACGAGCCGCCGAAGCGCCGTCGTACCCGCCTCGCCGAGCCCGACGGGCAGGGAACGTGGATCGACCTCGCACCGGTCGACGAGGAGCCGCCGGCCGTCACGCCCGAGGAGCCCGAGTGGGTGCGACAGGCGCCCGCCCCGCCCGAGATCGGCCAGCCGGGTCCCGCGCTCGACCCTGACGCGGTCGCGGCCGCCATCGCCGCCCGGCGCGCGGCGCGGGCCGACGAGATCGTCTCGCATCTCAACCCCGAGCAGGCCCGGGCGGTCACCACGACCGATGGCCCGATCCTGATCCTGGCCGGCGCGGGCAGCGGCAAGACGCGGGTGATCGCGCATCGCATCGCCTACCTCATCGGCGTCAAGGCGGTCCAGCCTCGGCGAATCCTGGCCGTGACGTTCACCAACCGCGCGGCCGGAGAGCTGCGGGAGCGGATCACCGCACTGGTCGGCGAACAGGGCAAGGACGTCGACGCTGGCACGTTCCATTCGCTGTGCGCCCGCGTCCTGCGGCGTGACGGCGAGGCCATGGGCCTCGACCGGCGGTTCGTGATCTACGACAGCGACGACCAGCAGCAGCTGATGAAGCGGATCCTGGCCGAGCAGGACCTGCCCGCGACCGGGGAGTACCGACCCGCCGCGGTGCTGGGGGCGATCAGCCGGGCCAAGAACGACATGCTCGACGCGGCGTTCCTCGCCGAGCACGCCGTCAATCACCGGGAGCGCGTCATCGCCCGCCTGGCGGCCCGGTACGCGGAGCGGCTGCACGCCGCAAACGCGCTCGACTTCGACGATCTCCTGCTCCGCGCGGTGGAGCTGTTCGAGCGCTCGCCCGAGGTCCTCGAGCGCTACCAGGCACGCTGGCGCTACCTGCACGTCGACGAATACCAGGACACCAACCGACCGCAGTACCTGTGGGTGCGGGCGCTGGCCGCCGCGCATCGCAACCTGTGCGTGGTGGGCGACGACGACCAGTCGATCTACGGCTGGCGCGGCGCCAACGTCCAGAACATCCTCGACTTCGAGCGCGACTACCCCGATGCGACGGTGGTCAAGCTCGAGCAGAACTACCGCTCGACACAGCTGATCCTCGATGCGGCGCATGCGGTCGTGTCACGCAACGAGCGCCGGACGGACAAGAAGCTGTGGACCGACAACCAGGGCGGGGTGCCGATCCAGCGCTTCGAGGCGTTCAACGAGGACGAGGAGGCGGAGTGGATCGCGCGCCAGGTCGAGGCGCTGGTCGGCGGCCGAGGATCCGTGCTCACGAGACGGGCCGACGACGACGAATCGAGCCGCTTCCGGCCGCGCGACGTGTCCGTCATGTACCGGATGAACGCGCAGTCGAGAGCGATCGAGGAGGCGTTCCTGCGCTACGGGCTCCGCTACCAGCTGGTGGGCGGCACCCGTTTCTACCAGCGGCGCGAGGTCAAGGACGCGCTGGCCTACCTGCGGGTCCTGCGGTCCGACACCGATCTCGTCTCGTTCGAGCGGATCATCAACGTCCCGGCGCGCGGGATCGGCGATCGGAGCGTGGCCGCGCTTCGCCACTACGCGGGGAACCACGGCGACAGCACCTGGGCGGCCGTCGAGGCCGGGGCGGCGGGCGAGGTCGAGGGCGTCGGGACGCGGATCCGCGGACCCCTCGGCGAGTTCGCGGCGCTGATCCGGCGGCTGCGGACGCGGATCGGCGTGCTCCCGCTGCCCGAGCTGCTGGACGAGGTGCTCGAGGCGTCCGGCTACCGGGCGATGCTCGCGGACGGCTCGGAGGAGGGTGAGGATCGCTGGGCGAACCTGCTCGAGCTGCGCGCGGTCACCACCCGTTATGACGACCTGTCGCCCGACGATGCGCTCGACCGGTTGCTCGAGGAGACGGCCCTGGTTGCCGACCAGGATGCCTACGAGGACGACAAGGACGCGGTGACGCTGATCACGCTCCACGCGGCGAAGGGCCTCGAGTTCCCGGTCGTGTTCATCGCGGGGCTCGAGGAGGGGCTGTTCCCGCACAACCGGGCGCTGGACGACGAGGCGGAGCTGGAGGAGGAGCGGCGGCTCGCCTATGTCGGGATCACGCGTGCCAAGCGGCGGCTGTACCTGTCGCATGCCTGGCGCCGCGCCACCTGGGGCGGTGGCGGCATGAGCGTGCCGTCCCGGTTCCTGCTCGAGATCCCGGCCGAGCTGATGGTGGGGCCGCAGCTCCATCGGGACACGGACTACGGGGCGGATCTGGATCCCGATCTGGTGTTCCGCGAGCGCGGCTCGCGGTTCGGATCGGGGATCCGTGCCGGCGGTGGCGCCTATCGGCAGGGGAGCGGGCGACCCGGTGCACCGGCGCCCGGCGAGGCCTTCCGGCCGTCGCGCGACCTGGGTGCCCGGCGAGAGGCGTTCGCGGCCGGCGCCCGCTCGGGATCGCTGGGGCCGCAGCCCCGCCCGTCATCGCCCGCACCCACACCACCGAAGCGGGCCGTGATCCCCGGGGAGCGGCAGTATCGCGACGGCGATCGCATCCGCCACATCCGGTGGGGCGACGGGATCGTGGTCACCTCGAAGCTCACCCGTGACGACGAGGAGGTGACGGTCGCGTTCCGCGACCCGCAGGTGGGCCGCAAGACGATGCTCGCCTCGCTGGCCAACCTCGAGATCATCGGCTAGCAGGCCGCCGGCCGGCGAGGACGGCGGACGGCCCTCGCTGACGCGGGCCGCCGGCTCGTGGGCCCCGGGGACAGCCATCCGTTCGGTGCCGGCGCCCGGGAGCGCCAGCCGTCAGGCGCTCAGGTGAGGCAGGTGCTCGGCGTAGTGTCCGGTCGTGTCGGCGGCCACGGTGTCGACCAGCGCCTCGCCCTCGAGCCAGGCGAAGCGTCCGGCGGTGAGCAGGTCGTCCTCAGGGGTCGCCTCGACCGCCGCCAGCACCCGCTCGAACGCAGCCGCCTCGCCCGCCCGGGCATCGGCCGCGGTCCGTGCCCGGCCCTCCTCGAGGACCCGGGCGTTGTGGACGTCGATGTCGAACGGATCGCTCTGGGGGTACGGCTCACGGCCGGCGACCAGTGCCGTGGCCACGCGCGCGGAGTGGTCGCTCCACCATTCGAGATGGACGAGGATGTCCTTGCGCGTCCAGCCATCCATGCCGGCGACGGGTACCAGCAGCGCCTCGTCGCCGAGGGAGGCGAGCGCGTCCTCGATCGCGCCGTGGGTCTCGCGCATCTCGCGCAGGAGCGTCGGCTTGTCCATGCAGGCAGCATGACGCAGCGCCGGTCAGGACGCGGCAGGATCTCGCGCTGCGGGATGGACGCGCCCGTGGCGCCCTCGACGACGCGGTACCAGGGCCCGCGCCCTATCCTGCAGCCATGACCGAGGAGCTCGCCACCAGCACCGCGTACCCGCCGGCCGACACCGCGCCCGTCGACCTCGCCGAGCTCGTGGCCCTGCGAGATTTCGAGCGCCCGGCGCAAGCACGGATCGATCCCGTCGCGTGGGCCTACATCGCCCAGGGCACCGAGGACGAGCACACCCTGCGTGACAACCTCGCGGTGTGGGATCGCTACCGGCTGCGGCCCAGGGTGCTCGTCGATGTCTCGCAGCTCGATCTGGCGACGACCATCCTTGATCGCCCCGTGGCGCTGCCGGTCGGCATCGCGCCGGCCGCGCTGCACGCCATGTGCCACCCGGAGGCGGAGATTGCCACGGCCCGTGCGGCCGCCGCGGCCGGTGCGCTGACCGTCGTCTCGACGCTGGCGTCACGGTCGATGGAGGCCATCGCGGCGGCGGCGCCTGACGGGCGGCGCTGGTTCCAGCTGTACGTGCAGCCGGACCGGGGCCTCACCCGGGAGCTGGTGAAGCGGGCGGACGCGGCCGGCTACGAGGCCATCGTGCTCACGGTGGACCTGCCGGTGCTCGGCTACCGCGATGCGGTCCTGCGCACCGGGTTCGACCCCGCGCCCGGCGCCTACGCCAATCTCGACCGGCGTGACACGTGGGCCAGGGCGGGGCTCGATGGCGTGCTCGACGCCCGCCAGGTTCCCCTTACCTGGGACTCGCTCGACGAGATCCGATCGTGGTCGACGCGACCACTCGTGCTCAAGGGGATCCTGACCGCCGAGGACGCGCGGCTGGCGGTCGAGCACGGCGTCGACGGCATCTGGGTGTCGAACCACGGCGGCCGCCAGCTGGATCGGGTGGCGGCGGGGCTGGATGTGCTCGAGGGCGTGCTCGAAGCGGTCAACGGGCGGGCGGAGGTGTACCTCGACGGCGGGATCCGGCGCGGCTCCCAGGTCGTGATCGCCCTGGCGCTCGGAGCCCGGGCGGTGTTCACGGCCAGACCGTTCCTGTGGGCGCTCGCATGTGCCGGTCAGGCGGGCGTCGAGAAGGCGCTCGCGATCCTGCGCGAGGAGATCGCGCGTGCGATGTCATTGCTCGGGACGCCGACCCTGGCCGATCTTCGCCGGGAGCACGTGGCAACGCTCGACGAGCGGACCGGCCGATGACCGAGGCGCTGCCCGTCGATCCGGCGCTGGTCGAGGCCGCGAGGGCGCTCGACGAGTCCGCCGCCACCACCCGCCACGCGGAGCTGGCCGAGGAGATCAGACGCGCCAACCGCCTGTACTACGAGCAGGACAACCCGGAGCTGTCCGACGCCGAGTACGACCAGCTGTTCCGCGAGCTGGTGGCACTCGAGACGGCCTTTCCTGCGCTGGCCAGCCCTGACTCGCCCAGCCAGCGCGTGGGCGGTGCGCCATCCGGTGGCCGGTTCCCCGAGGTCCGTCACCGCCGCCCGATGCTGTCGCTGGCCAACGCGTTCAGCCACGACGAGCTGCGCGCCTTCGACACCCGGGTCCGACGTGGCCTGGGCCTGGCGCCCGCCTCTGAGCCGGTGCCCGAGCTGACCTACGTCGCCGAGCTCAAGATCGATGGCCTGGCCATCTCGCTGCGCTACGAGCGCGGCCGGTTCGCGCTGGGCGCCACGCGCGGCGACGGGACCACGGGCGAGGACGTCACGCCCAACCTGCGCACGATCGACGCGATCCCGGAGCAGCTGCCCGAGCCCGCCACGTTCGAGGCTCGCGGTGAGGTGTTCATGCCCAAGGCGGAGTTCGCGCGGATCAACGCCGAACGCGAGGAGGCCGGGCTGCCCTTGTACGCCAACCCGCGCAACAGCGGCGCCGGATCGCTACGCCAGAAGGACCCGGCGGTGACCGCCGGGCGCCAGCTCTCGACCTGGCTGTACCAGCTGGTCGAGGACGAGGCGAGCGTGGATTCGCAGTCGGCCGCCCTGGCGCGCCTGGAGAGCCTCGGCTTCCCGGTCAACCCCGATCGCGAGGCCGGGCTCGACATCGAGGGCGTGATCGCGTTCACCGAGCGCTGGCGGGAGCGGCGCCATGACCTGCCCTACGAGACCGACGGCGTGGTCGTCAAGGTCGATCGCTACGACCAGCAGCTCACCCTGGGCATGGTCAGTCGTGCGCCGCGCTGGGCGATCGCGTTCAAGTTCCCGCCCGAGCAGGTGGAGACCGTGGTCGAGGACATCGTGCCCTACGTCGGGCGGACCGGGACGCTGACGCCCGTCGCGCATCTGCGACCCGCGAAGGTGGCGGGCTCGACCGTCGCCCGCGCCACGCTCCACAACCTCGACGAGGTGCGCCGCAAGGACATCCGCATCGGTGACGTGATCGTGCTCCAGAAGGCGGGCGACGTGATCCCCGAGGTCGTGCGCCCGGTGCTCGACAAGCGGCCCGACGATGCCCGCGAGTTCCAGATGCCGCACGACTGCCCGGTGTGCGGCACCGCGATCGTGCGCGACGAGGGCGCCGTTCGCCACTACTGTCCCAACGGTGCCTGCCCGGCCCGCGTGTCACAGGAGTTCCAGCACTTCGTGGGTCGCGGCGGGATGGACATCGAGGGCGCCGGCTGGGCGGTGCTGAGCCAGCTCCTCCAGCGCGGCATGATCCACAACCGCGCCGACTTCTACCGCCTCTCGGTCGAGGATCTCGAAACGCTCGACCGGTTCGCGCGCAAGAGCGCCGAGAACCTGTACGGGGCCATCCAGCGCTCGAAGCGGCGGCCGCTGGCGCGCGTGCTCAACGGGCTCGGCATCCCACAGGTGGGTGAGACCACCGCGATCGATCTCGCTCGCTGGATCACGCTCGAGGTGCCACCGGGTGATGGCTGGCTCACGCGGATCGCCGCCTTCCTGCGCCAGGTCGCCGCCGAGGACCCGGAGCGGTTCGTCGAGATCGAGGGCATCGGGCCCACGGTCTCGACGTCGCTCGCGACCTGGTTCGCCGACGACGCGACCGCCCACGTGCTGGACGAGCTCGCGGCGGTGGGCATCGAGCCCGAGGCGCCCGCGGTCAGCCGCGAGACCGACGGCGGCGCACAGGCCGGACCGCTCGCGGGCATGACGGTGGTCGTGACCGGCACGATCGAAGGGTTCAGCCGCGAGGAGGCCGAGGAAGCCGTCCGTGCGGCCGGCGGCAAGCCCGCCGGGTCAGTGTCGAGGAAGACCGACTACGTGGTCGCTGGGCCGGGTGCCGGCTCGAAGCTCCAGAAGGCGAACGACCTGGGCATTCGGGTCGTCGACGGTGGCGACTTCGGTCGGCTGCTGGCGGGCGAGCTGGCCGGGGATGACCAGCCCGCGGAGGACGATGCATGAACGACACCGAGGCGCGGCTGGCCGAGCGCCTGGCCGACGATCTGGGGCGGGTCCTGGGGACGGGGATCGCCGTTCAGGATCTCGAGATCGATGGCGACGGGCCGGTGACCATCCGCGTGGCCTGCCTGGTCGACGGCATGGCGCGCGAGATCGAGACGAGCGGCGACACGGCCATCGAAGCCATCTCGCAGATCATCCGGCTGGCCGCGGAGACCCGCCTCGCCTCCGCGTTCTGGCAGATGATCGGGCCGACCTGAGGGCGAACAGCCCGTTCGGCGCAGCAGGCCCCATTCGGCGCAGCAGGCCCCATTCGGAACCCAATCACAACGCAGGGCCGTCCGGCCCTTGCCACCGCCCATGGCACAGGGGCGCATAATGCCGCCCATTCACGGTATCGCCTCTGGTAGCTCGACGATGCCCTGAGAAGGAGGAGCGAATGTCCCTGCGCGGACGAATTTCCCTGCTTGCATCTGTGGCCGTGCTGGCCGCGGCATGCACGGGAGGCGCCACACCAGCGCCCACACCGGCGCCGACCCAGGAGTCGATGGCTCCCGAGTCGATGGCCCCGGAGAGCATGATGCCGTCGGAAGCCCCCAGCGAGGCGATGGCCACCCCGATCCCGGGCGGCCTGCTGGACAAGGTGATGACGGCCGGCAACATCGTGATGTCGACCGACCCGCAGTACCCGCCGCAGTCCGAGCTGACGCCGGACGGCACCTACCAGGGCTTCGACATCGACGTCGGGACCGAGATCGCCAAGCGGCTGGGCGTGACCATCTCGTTCCAGACGCCTGACTGGGACGCGCTGACCGCGGGCTCGTGGGGCGGCCGCTGGGACTTCAGCGTGGGCTCGATGACCATCACCAGCAAGCGCCAGAAGGTGCTCGACTTCACGATCCCGTACTACTACACGCCGGCCCAGATGGCGGCCCGCGCGGACACCGGGATCACGACGCTCGACGGCCTGGCCGGCAAGACCATCTGCGTCGGTGAGGCCACGACCTACCTCGACTGGCTCAACGGCGAGCTCGACTTCGGCACCGAATCACCGCAGACGCAGCCACCGGCTGGCGCCAAGGCGACGACGCTGAAGACGGACCGCCTGTGCGCCGAGAGCTGGAAGGCCGGGCGCAAGGACTTCGAGGGCTGGCTGAGCTCGTCGACGACCGTGCAGGCGGCCATCGATGACGGGCTGCCGGTCGTCAAGGTGGGCGATCCGGTGTTCTACGAGCCGCTCGCTGCCGCGTTCGACAAGAGCGGCCCCGATCCGACGGACATGGTCGCGAAGGTGAACCAGATCCTGACCGACATGCACGACGACGGCACGCTGAGCGCGATGTCGATGAAGTGGTTCGGGGAGGACCTGACCGTCAAGCAGGGAAGCTGACGGAAGGCAACGAAGCGAGGCCGCGCGACGAGCGCGGCCTCGCCGCATCCGGGAGGGCGCGATGAGCTACGGAGGCACCGGCGCCCAAGCGGCCGCCAGCGCCCAGCTGGACATGGATCACCAGGCCGAGATCGTGGCCGCGATCGCCAGGTCGCGCGCCCGTGCCCGCGGTCGGTTCCGGACGACGTTCGTCCTGACCTGGCTGATCCTGGTCGGGCTCATCCTCGGCGCGCTGCTCCTGGCGGGCAAGATCGACATCGAGTTCCTGTCCAAGTGGGCGCCGTACATCCTGGGCGGCGTGCCGCTCACGATCGTGATCTCGGTGGCGTCGATCGGCGTCGCCATCGTGCTCGCAACGCTGGGTGCGCTGGGCCGGCTGAGCGGCAACGCGGTGATCTACGGTATCGCGAGCTTCTACGTGTCGCTGGTCCGCGGTACGCCACTGATCGTGCAGCTGCTGTTCTTCTATCTCGCCCTGCCCCAGATCTGGGAGGGGTTCGCCTCGATCGACCTGGTGGTCCTCGGGATCGCGGCGCTCGCCTTCAACTACGGGGCATACATGACCGAGATCTTCCGTGCCGGCATCCAGGCCGTGCCGCGCGGACAGCTCGAGGCCGCCGCGGCGCTGGGCATGCCCGACCGGACCACGATGCGCCGGATCATCCTCCCGCAGGCGGTCCGGATCGTGACGCCCGCCATCGGCAACGAGTTCATCGCGATGATCAAGGACTCGGCGCTGGTCTCGATCATCAGCGTCCAGGAGCTGCTGTGGCGGGCGCAGCGGATCGGCCAGTCGAACTTCCGGAGCCTGGACACGCTGCTGCTGGCCGCCCTCGTGTACTGGATCATGACGATCATCCTCAGCCTGTTCCAGGATCGCCTCGAGAAGCGCCTGGCCGAGAGCGAGGTGCGACTGTGACCCCTGTCGAGGATCGGGACCCGTTCGCGAAGCCGGGCGCGCTCACGCCCGCCGGCGCCGAACCGATCGTTCGCGTCCTGGCCCTGGAGAAGTACTTCGGCGGCAACCACGTGCTGCGTGGCTGCACGCTCGAGGTCTACCCGCGCGAGACGATCTGCCTGATCGGGCGCTCGGGATCCGGCAAGAGCACGCTCCTGCGGTGCGTCAACTTCCTCGAGGAGCCGACCGTCGGCGCGATCGAGGTCGATGGCCTGCGCGTGGATGCCGATCCGCTGCATGCCTGGAGCCGCCACCACCGCGAGCAGATCCGCCAGATCCGGTTGCGCGCCCAGATGGTGTTCCAGGAGTTCAACCTGTTCCCGCACCTCAAGGTCATCGACAACCTGATCGAGGCGCCGATCCGGGTCAAGGGCGTGCCGCGCGACGAGGCGGTCGCCACGGCGGAGAAGTACCTGGACAAGGTCGGCCTGTCAGAGAAACGTGACGAGTACCCGGGGCGCCTGTCCGGCGGCCAGAAGCAGCGCGTGGCGATCGCGCGGGCGCTGACCATGGAGCCCAAGGTGCTGATGTTCGACGAGCCGACCTCGGCCCTCGACCCGACGCTCGTGGGCGAGGTGCTGACGGTCATGGAGGAGCTCGCGCACGAGGGCTCGACGATGATCGTGGTCACCCACGAGATGCAGTTCGCGCGCGAGGCCGCCGACCGCGTGTACTACATCGAGGAAGGGGTGTTCGTGGAGGCCGGGCCGCCCGAGGAGGTCATCGGCAATCCGCGTGACCCCCGGACCCGCGACTTCCTGGCCCGGACGCTCGGTGAGGCCCACGCGCACGAGGGCGGTGACGCCGTCCACGTCCCCGAGGACACCACGCACATCCACGCCGAGGGCGGCCCGGCGCATCCGCGGACCGAGGAGGCCCATCTCCGGGCCCAGGAGCTGCGGGAGTTCGAGCAGCACGACCGCCTGTAGCGGTCCGGCCGTTCATCGGCCACGAGGCCGTGGAGCACCGTATCATCGGGCCATGGCCTCGCTGACCCGTGCCGACGTCGAGCACGTCGCCTACCTCGCCCGCCTCGGTCTGACCGACGAGGAGCTGACCCGGCTCGAGGGCCAGCTCAACCACATCCTCGACCAGTACGCGAAGCTCGCCGAGCTCGACACGGACGACATCCCGCCGACCGCCCAGACGATCGAGCTCGAGAACATCCTGCGCGACGATGTGGCCCGCGCGTCGATGCCGCCCGAGGCGGTGCTGGGCAACGCACCCGAGCGCGAGGGCGACTTCTTCGTCGTCCCGGCAATCCTCGGCGGCGAGTGAGGCCCGGCTCGTGTCCGACGACCTCGACCTGACGCGCCTCGCAGCTCACGAGCTGGCGGGCCTGCTTCGTGGCGGCGAGATGACGTCGCGCGAGATCACTGCGGCGCACCTCGAGCGGGCGCACGCGACCGACCGCGGGCTGCACGCGTGGCTGACGCTCGACGACGAACGGGCGATGGACGAGGCCGGCGCGGCGGACGCGAGGCTGGCCGAGGCGCGGGGGCAGGGCGACGGGGCCGTCGACGCCCTTCATCCGCTGCTCGGGATCCCGGTCGCGCTCAAGGACCTCGTGTCGCTCGCGGGCGGCCAGTGCACCGCCGGGTCGCGGATCCTCGAGGGCTACGCGGCGCCGTTCGACGCGCACATCACCGAGCGGCTGCGCGAGGCGGGTGCCGTGGTCCTGGGCAAGACCAACATGGACGAGTTCGCGATGGGCTCGTCCACCGAGCACTCGGCCTACGGGCCCACCTCCAACCCCTGGGACCTCGACCGGGTCCCGGGTGGCTCGAGCGGCGGCTCCGCGGCGGCGGTCGCCGCCTACCACACCCCCCTGGGCATCGGCACCGACACCGGTGGCTCGATCCGCCAGCCGGCCGCGCTGTGCGGCGTCGTCGGGATGAAGCCGACGTACGGACGCGTCAGCCGCTACGGCATCGTCGCCTTCGCCAGCAGCCTGGACCAGATCGGGCCGTTCGCCCGCGACGTGACCGACGCGGCGGCCCTGCTCCACGCGGTCGCCGGACGCGACGAGCGCGACTCCACCTCGGCGCCGGTACCGGTCCCCGATGACCTGCTGCGGCTGCCGTCATCGGATGACGAGGCGGCGTCCTGGCTGCGCGGGAAGCGCCTCGGGCTGCCGCGCGAGTACTTCGTCGCCGGCATGGAGCCGGGTGTCGAGGCCCAGGTGCGCGACGCGGTGGCGGCGCTCGAAGGCGCGGGGGCGATCGTCGAGGAGGTCAGCCTGCCACACACCGATTACGGCCTGGCGACGTACTACATCGTCGCGCCCGCCGAGGCCTCGGCCAACCTCGCCCGCTACGACGGCGTCCGGTTCGGCTACAGCGTGCGAGGCGGCGACGACTACCTCGCCGACTATCTCGCCACGCGCGGCGGCGGCTTCGGCCCCGAGGTCAAGCGCCGGGTCATGCTCGGCACGTACGCGCTCTCGGCCGGCTACTACGACGCCTTCTACCTCAAGGCACAGAAGGTCCGGACGCTGATCAAGCGCGACTTCGACCGGCTGTGGGAGCAGGGGTTCGATGCGCTGGTGGCGCCCACCTCGCCCTCGGTCGCCTTCCCGTTCGGGGCCAGGCTGGCAGATCCCGTCCAGATGTACCTGTCCGACGCGTGCACGCTGCCCGTCAACATGGCGGGGCTGCCCGGGATCTCGATCCCGTGCGGGCTCTCGGATGGCCTCCCGGTCGGCCTGCAGCTGATCGGCGCCCCCTGGTCCGAGGCGAGCCTGCTGCGGGCGGCTCGCGGCTACGAGGGCGCGACGGCCGAGGCCGACTGGCGCCGCGTGGAGCCGCGCGACCTGGCCCTGCTCGAGGACCCGGACGTTCCGACCCCGGCGACCCGCGTCGCTGCCTCGGCCGCGCGGAACCCAACGTAGGGCGCGGGGCTGGATCTCGGCCGCGCGGAACTCAACGTTGGGCGCGGAGCCCGACGGTGGCCACGCAGAACGAGCCCTGGGCCGTGCGGACTCCGGCCTTGGCCGCGCGAACGCGACCTCGGCCGCGCGAACGCGACCTCGGTGGCCACCTGGTAGGGACGGACGGCCCTCGATCCCGTCGTCCCGGGCCGCGACCATGACGCGCGGGAGGTGCACGCGATGCGCAAACGGATCATCGTCGGGGCCGCCATGGCGGCTGCCGGCTGGGGAGCCTTCTACGCCGTGCGGCGCTGGTGGTCGACCTGGGGCATGGATCCCGCCGAGACGGAGCGGGAGCTGCCGGGCGACGAGCTCGTGCCGGAGCCAGAGGCCGTCGACACGCGCGGGATCACGATCGAGGCGCCGGCGTCCGCGGTGTGGCCGTGGCTGGTCCAGATGGGCTACGGACGGGCCGGCTGGTACAGCTACGACCGGCTCGACATGCGCGGCCGGAGCGCCGACGAGATCAATCCCGAATGGCAGTCGCTCGCGGTGGGTGACCTGCTGCCGACCGATCCGGGTGGCGGGTTCGTGGTGCGAGCCCTTGAGCCCGAGCGCTCCCTGGTGGCGTTCATCGACAGCGACCTCGTCGCGGAGCAGCGCGGGCAGGGGAGCCTTGACCTGCCGGTGACAGAAGCCCCGGGCCTGGCGGCGTCGGGCCGCATGATGGGAGCGGCGATGCCACCCCGGTTCGCCGCGTCTTGGGCGTTCGTGCTCAAGCCCCTTGGTGGCGACCGCACGCGGCTGATCGAGCGTGTCCGGTTCGGGATCGAGGCCGGCAGCCGCGCGACGATGCCCGTCGGTCCGTTCCTGGGGTTCGGCGTGTTCGTGATGATGCAGCGACAGATGCTCGGCATCCGCGAGCGTGCCGAGGCGGCCTCGCTGGCGGGGATGGCCGGCCCGGTCGTGGAACCGGCACCGGCTGTGGTCGACGAGTCCGCCGATGCGGGCGACGGCAGGACCCCGGACGAGGCGCTCCTCGCGCCTGCCTGAGGCGGCATCGGCGAGCCTGTCTCGTGCCCTCTGGATCGCGGCGCGTTCACTACAGCGGATGCGGCGCAGCCTCCCTCTGGATCGCGGCGCGTTCACTACAGCGGATGATCGTCCCCGATCGGCCGCGGACCCGCGCACTGGAACGCCCGGAGAGCCAGGTGGCGCTTCCCGCGGCCCCCAGCCGCCCCTTGGAACGCCGTCCGTTCCACGGCCCGCGCCGACCGCCCTAGGGAACGCTGGGCGTTCCATGCGTCCGGCTGCAACCGATCGATGGCGCGCATCCGGCCCGCGGGCCTGCCACGAGCGATGAACCCGCCGCGAGCCATGGGCCCGCGGGGGCCGGGCCGCAGGGCCGAGGGTCGCGTAACCCACGCCGGGCGACGCTCTCGATGCCGTACCCTTGCCGACCATGACCGACCCCGTCCCCGCCAGGTCGCCGCTGGCCGATCGAGTCCTGTCCCGGCGCGTGCTCACGGTCCCGCCCTCGGGCATCCGCCGCTTCTTCGACATCCTGGCCACCATGGACGACGTGATCAGCCTGGGGGTGGGGGAGCCCGATTTCGACACCCCCCGGGAGATCGTCGAGGCCGGCGTCGAGAGCCTGCGCGAGGGCCGAACGCACTACACCTCCAACTACGGCACGATCGAGCTCCGGCGCGCCCTGTCGAAGCACCTCGAGCGCCGCTACGGTGTTCGCTACGACCCGGCGACCGAGATCCTGATCACCGTGGGCGCGTCCGAGGCCGTCGACCTCGCCCTGCGGGCGACGTGCGATCCCGGGGACGAGGTCATCCTCCACGAGCCGTCCTACGTCTCGTATGTCCCGGCGATCGTGTTCGCGGGCGGCACGGTGGTCCACGTCCCGACCCGGTTCGAGGATGACTTCGCGCTCGATCCGGCCGCGGTCAGGGCGGCGGTCACGCCGCGGACGAAGGCGCTGTTCCTGGGCTACCCGGCCAACCCGACCGGCGCCGTGCTCGACGACGAGATCCAGGACGAGCTCGCGTCGATCGTGCTCGACCACGACCTGCTCGTGTACAGCGACGAGATCTACGACCGGCTCGCGTACGGCACCTACCGCCACCGCGCGTTCAGCTCGCTGCCGGGCATGTGGGAGCGGACGGTCCTGATGGGCGGCTTCTCGAAGGCCTACGCGATGACCGGCTGGCGGGTGGGCTGGGCCTGCGCGCCGGCCCCGATCCTCGAGGGCATCGTCAAGGTCCACCAGTACGGGATCATGTCCGCGCCGTCGGTGGCGCAGGACGCCGCGCTTGCGGCGCTCCAGGATGGCGAGCACGCGGTCGAGTCGATGGTCGCCGAGTACGACCGGCGGCGCCGGCTGCTGGTCGACGGGCTCAACCGGATCGGGCTGCCGACGTTCGAGCCGCGGGGCGCGTTCTACGCGTTCCCCAGGATCACCTCGACCGGGTTGTCGTCCGATGCGTTCACCGAGCGGCTGCTGCGCGAGGAGCGGGTGGCCGTGGTGCCGGGCAACGCGTTCGGACCCTCGGGCGAGGGCCACGTCCGGATGTGCTACGCGACGGCGTACGAGCAGCTCGAAGAGGCGCTCGAGCGGATCGGCCGGTTCGTGGACCGGACACGTGCGGCCTGAGTCGTTCGTGGCCGACCCCTGCGCGATCGCGGGCCGATCGCGGGCCGGTTCGCACCGCTCACGGGTGACCTTCGTCCCTTTCTCGCCGTATCGGGCTGCGCGCACGCTCATGACTCCGGGAACGTGACCCGGCATTGGCCGCGTCCCCCCGCAGGAGGTGTGCCATGACGCGCGCGCTGGTTGTCCATCACGACATCGATCTCGCCGACCAGGAGGTCGAGTCGCTCCGCCGGCTGGGCTACGAGGTCGAGCAGTGCGAGGGTCCCACGAGCGGGTCCTGCCCCATCCTGAGCGGGAGCACCTGTGACCTCGCAGCCAGCGCCGATGTGCTGGTGTACGACGCGTGGTCCAGCGGCGACGTCACCGGCGCCGGCGATCTCATCAACGGACTGCGCGAGCTCCATCGGGACGTGCCGATGGTCATCACCACGCCGGGCATCGGCTACAGCTGGGAGCCTGCCGACGATCGAGGCGTCGTCGAGCTCCAGGGTCAGCCCACTGGTGCCCGGTTGCACGAGGCGATCCAGCAGGCGATCGCCGGCAACACCGGCCGCACGATCACCGCCGGGCCGCCCGAGCAGGAGGGCGAGGGCTAGTCCGGCTGCCCGGGAGGAGGGGGCCGATCGCCGGTCGGGCTGGTCGCGCACGCACCGAAGGCCTGGCCCGCACCGAAGGCCTGGCCCGCACCGAAGGCCTGGCCCGCACCGAAGGCCTGGCCCGCACCGAAGGCCCGCCCCCGCATCCTCGCCCCTGTGCACCGTGACCACCCGCCTGCGAACGGGCCACCGACCTGTGCCAAACTCTTGGGCATGGTCGGTGCCATCCTCCTGTTCTCGGGCCTTGTCGCGGCCGTCTTCGGCTCGTGGCGTGGCTACGTGGCTGCCCGCTCGGGGCTGCTGCCGCTGCTGCGCGAGGGTGACGAGACCCGTTCTCGGATCGAGGCCACGCGCCCCATCCACGCACGGACGCGGGTCCGGGTCGCTGCCCGCCAGGTGGCGTTCGCCTGTCTCTGGATCAGCGTCGCCATGTACGGGCTGTTCCTGGCCACGACTGGCGCCACGGTGCTCCGGTGACGGCCGCGGCCGAGCGCATGTCCAGCGTCCTCGAGCGCTACGAGGCTGTCATCGGCATCGAGGTCCATTGTCAGCTGCGCACCGCGTCGAAGATGTTCTGCGCCTGCTCCACGGCCTATGACGGGGCGGCCCCGAACACCCACGTCTGCCCGGTCTGCCTGGGCCTCCCCGGCACGTTGCCGGTCATCAACCGACGGGCGGTCGAGCTGGTCATCGCCACCGGGCTCGCGATCGAGGCGTCGATCCCCGAGCGCACCCAGTGGGAGCGCAAGAACTACTTCTATCCCGACCTGCCCAAGGGCTACCAGATCAGCCAGTATGCGATCCCGCTCGCGGGCTACGGGCGGCTGACGATCGACACCTCGGCTGGGCCGTTCACGGTGGGCATCACCCGGGCGCACCTCGAGGAGGACACGGCCAAGCTCGTCCACGCCGAGATCGCCGGTCCCACCGGTGGCCGGGCATCGCTGGTCGACTTCAACCGTGCCGGCGCACCGCTGATGGAGATCGTGACCGAGCCCGACATCCGCACCGCCGAGCAGGCCCGCCGCTACGCCGAGGAGCTGCAGCTGCTGCTCCGCGCGATCGGGGTCAGCGACGCGGACATGGAGCGCGGGCAGATGCGGGTCGAGGCGAACGTGTCGCTGCGGCTGCGGGGCGCGGAGGCGTTCGGGACCAAGGTCGAGGTCAAGAACATGAACTCGTTCCGGGCGGTGGAGCGGGCGATCGCGTACGAGATCGATCGGCAGGGTGAGGCGCTCGACGGCGGACGGTCGCTGCAGCAGGAGACCCGCGGCTGGGATGACGGCCGCCAGGCGACCTACCGCATGCGCTCCAAGGAGACGTCCGAGGACTATCGCTACTTCCCGGAGCCGGATCTGCCGCCACTGCACGTCGAGGCCACCTGGATCGAGGCGATCAGGGCGACCGTCCCGGAGCTGCCGGCCGCGCGCCGCGCCCGCTTCGTGACGCTCGGGATCACCGACTACGACGCGGCGGTCATCGTCGCCGACCCGACGATGACGACGGCGTTCGAGGCGATCGCCGCGGCCGGCCCGATGATCTCGGCCAAGGAGATCGCCAACTTCGTCACCGGGGCCCACGCCAGGGCTGCCAAGGAACAGGGTTTGGGCGATGCGGGCACGGCCGGTCGATCGTCACCCGCCGACATCGCGGCGCTGCTGGCGGCCATCCTCGACGGCAAGGTGACACGTCCCGTGGGCCGGGAGCTGCTCGAGCGACACCTGGCCGAGGGCACCGCGGCGGATGCGCTGCTCGAATCGGCCGGGCCCGGCCCGATCTCCGATGACGGCGCGCTGCTGGGGCACATCGATGCGGCCATCGCGGCCAATCCCAGGGCGGTTGCCGACTACCGTGCGGGCAAGCCCGTCACCGGCTTCTTCGTGGGCCAGGTCATGAAGGCGACCAGGGGTGCCGCGGATGCGTCGCGCGTAGCGGCGCTCGTGCACCAGCGTCTCGACGGGAGGGGTTGACGATGGGCGTCCCCGGCCTTGCGCTGCTCGTGGTGGGGATCGTGCTGACCGCGGTGGGCGCGGTGCGTGCCTACCGGCCGTACCAGCGCTATACGGCGCTGCGCGACCAGGACGCGAACATCGCCCGGTACGAGGCCTGGCGCGGCGGCGTCCGCAACGACTCCAAGACGGGCGCATCGGTCGCGATGCAGATCCTCCGCCGGGACATGCAGATCGGGATTGCGATCGCGGTGGCCGGCGTCGTGTGCGTGGTGGCCGCGTTCGTCGTCGGCTGATCGCGTCACCGCTGCCGGCGTCACCGCTGCCGGCGTCACCGGGCGCCGTCCCTCGCTGCTGACAAGCCGCACCCGGGCCCATCAGCCGCTCAGCGCGGAACCCCCCGGAGCTCGATCGCGGTGCAGCGGTCCATGACGACCGGGATGCCCGCGGCCGCGGCGATCTCCGCGGCCTCCCAGCTGACGATCCCCAGCTGGAGCCACAGGCAGCCCGCCCCGACCGCGACGGCCTCCCGGGCATGGGCGGGGCAGGCGTCAGCGTTGCGGAACACATCCACGATGTCGACGGGTCCTTCCGCGGCGACCGCGGTCGCGAGGTCCGGGTAGCAGCGCCGTCCCAGCACCTCGCTGACCGCCGGGCGGACCGGCACCACCTCGTAGCCGGCGCGGAGCAGGGTGGCCATCACGCCATGGGATGGCCGGCTCGGCCGCGGCGAGGCGCCGATCACCGCGATCCGGTGGGCCCGGCGCAGCACGTCCACGATGCCGGCGTCGTCGAGCACGGGCACGCGGCCGCGCCCTTCATGGAGGTCAATCAGCGCACGGACCCGGTCGCGATCGACCCGGGCGACGTCGCGCTCGGCCCGGTCGAGGTCGCGCTCTGAGGGTTCGGTCATGGGTCCTCTCGTGTGTCCGATGCACCCGCCGCACGCGCCGGCACCATCGGTGTCAGGATCATTGCACGGCCTACGACGGGGCAGGCATACTCTGCTCAGCCGACTCGGGTCCCGGCCAGGATTTGGCCGCAGGGAGCCGCGACCCGAGGCCGGACGCGGGCGCGAAGTACCGCGCCGTCAGCCATTCGGTGCCGAGACCGTTCCCGGCTCGCGTGCCGAAGCAACGAGGAGGACCATACCTTGCGGACCAGCACCCGGCTCGTCGCGCTCGTGGGCGCCGCGTCGTTCATCGTCGCGTCGTGCGGCGGTGGCGCCACGCCGTCGCCGACGACTGCTCCGACTCCGGCCCCGACCGAGGCGTCGATGGCGCCCAGCGAGTCCATGGCACCCAGCCCGTCGGAGTCGATGGCGCCGCAGTCCGATCTGAAGATCGGCGTGGTGACCGACATCGGAACCCTCAACGACAAGGGCTACAACGAGTACAGCTTCAAGGGCGCCGTCGACGGCGCCGCAGCGATCGGGGCCCCGGCCCCCCAGTCGACCGTGCCGAAGGACGCATCCGAGTACGCGGCCGACATCCAGGCGTTCGTCGACCAGGGCTACAACATCATCGTGACCGTCGGGTTCAACCTGACGGCTGACACCGTGTCCGCCGCGCACGCGAACCCGGACATCCACTTCGTGGGCGTCGACCAGTCTCCCGTGTGCGTCGACGAGCAGGGTAACCCCGACTCGACGTTCACCTGCGCGGGTGACGCCGCGACCGTCCTGCCGAACTACACCTCGCTGTACTTCGCCGAGGACCAGGCGGGCTACCTCGCCGGCATCGTCGCCGCGTACGCGAGCAAGAACGACTCGATCGGTGCCATCGGCGGCACCACCCTGTGCGCGCCGTGCGTGCGCTACATCCAGGGCTACGAGCTCGGCGCGAAGTCCGTCAAGCCGGACATCAAGGTCAGCTCGGCCTATGTGACCAGCGACTTCTCGAATGCCGCGTTCAACGACCCGGCGGGCGGCAAGACGTTCGCCAACACGTTCATCAAGGCCCACAACCCCGACGTCCTGTTCCAGGTCGCCGGCAAGACGGGTAACGGCGTCCTCGAGGCCGCCTGTGCCGCGAACATCTACGGCATCGGCGTCGATGTGGACCAGTGGGTCTCGATCGGCGCACCGGCCAACTCGTGCATCATCACGAGCGCCGAGAAGCACGTCGAGTCCGCGGTGAACCAGGCGATCGTGGGGATCGCCGGCGGCACCCTGGCTGCCGGTGACGTGCTGTTCGATGCGTCCAACGACGGCATCGGCGTCGCGCCGTTCCACGACGCGGCCTCGATGTTCGGGCCCGAGGTCCAGACCGCGCTCGACACGGCGCTCCAGGGCATGAAGGACGGCACGCTCCAGACCTGCCCCACCGATGGGTGCGGCGTCTACTCCCAGTAGCCGCCCAACCGCAACACGTCCAGACGGGTCGGCTGCCTCGCGGCCGACCCGTCCGCGTACCTGACTGTCAGCGCACACCGGAGCCCCGACGATGACCGACCCGGCGGGCACACCCTTCGCCCCAGCGCTCGAGATGCGTGGCATCACCAAGCGCTATCCCGGGGTGGTGGCCAACGACCGGATCAGCCTCGAGGTTCGGCCCGGCGAGATCCACGCCCTGCTGGGGGAGAACGGGGCCGGCAAGACGACGCTGATGAACGTCCTGTACGGCCTGGCCACGCCCGACGAGGGCGAGATCCTGCTCGACGGGGCGCCGGTGCGGATCGCCGGCCCGGCCGACGCGATCGCCCGCGGCATCAGCATGGTCCATCAGCACTTCATGCTGGTGCCGGTGCTGACGGTGGCCGAGAACATCCTCCTGGGCGAGGAGACGATGGCCAACCGAATCTTCCTCGACCGCAGGCTCGCCCACGAGCGGATCGTCGAGCTGGGCCGGCGATTCGGTTTCGACATCGACCCCGAGGCGAAGGTCGGCACCCTGTCGGTCGGCTGGCAGCAGCGGGTGGAGATCCTCAAGGCGCTCTATCGCAACGCCCGGATCCTCGTGCTCGACGAGCCCACCGCGGTGCTCACGCCCCAGGAGACCGAGGAGATCTTCGCCGTCCTCCGCCGGCTCGCCGATGACGGGCACAGCATCGTGTTCATCAGCCACAAGCTGTACGAGGTGCTCGAGATCGCGGATCGGATCACGGTCATCCGTCGCGGACGCGTGGTCGGCGAGCGCAAGCCGGCCGAGACCGATGAGGACGATCTCGCGGAGCTGATGGTCGGGCGCGAGGTCCAGCTCACCGTCGATCGCGGCACGTCCCATCCGGCCGGCCCGGTGCTCGAGGTGACCGGGCTCGCGGCGAACGACGATCGCGGCCACCCGATGGTCGGCGGCGTCGACCTCGAGGTGCGTGCCGGGGAGATCTTCGGGATCGCGGGCGTGGCCGGGAACGGCCAGGACGAGCTGGTCGAGGCGATCGTCGGGCTGCGCAAGCCGACCGCCGGCCGCGTGACGCTGGACGGCAAGGACGTCACCGGTCGCCCGCCGCGCGACATCAACGAGGCCCAGGTCGCCTACGTGCCGGCCGACCGGCATCGGTTCGGGCTCATCCTGTCGTTCCCGCTGTCGGACAACCTGGTGCTCACCAGCTACTACCGGTCGCCATACGCGCGCGGCCTGCTGCGCAACCCGCGCGCCATCGAGCGTGACGCCGCATCGTCGGTCGAGCGGTTCGACATCCGAACGCCGTCGACGAACGTCAAGGTCAGCACGCTGTCGGGCGGGAACCAGCAGAAGGCCGTCGTCGCCCGCGAGTTCGACCGGGAGCTCAAGCTGCTCATCCTCGATCAGCCGACACGGGGTCTCGACGTGGGAAGCATCGAGTTCATCCATCGCCAGGTGATCGCCAAGCGCGATGCCGGGACCGCGGTGCTGCTCGTGTCCGCGGAGCTCGACGAGGTGCTGGAGCTGTCGGACCGGATCGGCGTCATGTACGGCGGACGGATCGTGGCCGTGCTCGACGGTCCGACCGCCGACAAGAACGCGGTGGGCCTGCTGATGGCCACCGGCGGTGAGGGGCGCGACGGCGGGGATCGCGGACCGGATGGCGGGGATCGCGGACCGGGCGACGCGGATCGCGGGCCGGGCGACGGCGCCGAGGCGGTGGCATGAGCGCGACCACCCCCGCCCGCACGCGCGATGGGCGGCGCCTTGCCGCTCGGATCTGGTCGCTGGTGGCACTGCCGCTGACGGTGATCGTGCTGTCAGTGCTGCTGGGCGCCGTGATCATCCTGTTCTCGGAGCTCCTGGTGCCCGGCCAGGAGTTCGACTGGGCCCTGCCGCTGACAGCCTACGGCGCCCTGATCGAGGGCGCGATCGGCAGCCCGGACGCGATCGTGTCGACGCTGGTGAACAGCACGCCGCTGCTGTTCGGCGGCCTCGCGGTCGGGTTTGGCTTCAAGGCCGGCCTGTTCAACATCGGGGCGCAGGGCCAGTTCCTCGTCGGGGCGCTGGGCGCCGTCATCGTGGGTGTCCAGCTGGCCGACGCACCGGCCATCGTCGCGATCCCGCTGGCCGCCCTCGCCGGGTTCATCGCGGGCGGGCTGTGGGGCTTCGTGCCGGGCTTCCTCAAGGCGGTCTCGGGCGCCCACGAGGTCGTCAGCACGATCATGATGAACTACATCGCGGTGGCGCTCCTGGCTGCGCTGGTCAGCGGCCCGCTCAAGGTGCCGAAGTCACCCTCCCCGGTGACCTACGACGTGGGCAACGCCGCCTTCCCGATCATCCTCGGGCGTAACGGACACCTGGGCATCCTGCTGGCGCTGCTGGCCGCGATCTTCGTGTGGTGGCTGCTGTACCGCACCACCTGGGGCTTCGAGGTCCGCTCGGTGGGCGCCAACCCCGACGCCTCGCGGTACGCGGGGATGCGCCCCCGGCTGATCACGATCGCCACGATGTCGTTCAGCGGCGGGCTGGCCGGCCTGGCCGGAACGTCCGTGCTGCTGGGAGTCACCCACAGCATGACCTCGAGCTTCGGAACCACCGTCGGCTTCGACTCGATCGCGGTGGCGCTGCTCGCCCGTTCGCACCCGCTGGTCACGATCCCGGCCGCCCTGCTGTTCGGCGGCATGCGCGCCGGCGCCGGCTTGATGCAGATCCGGGCACAGATCCCGGTCGAGCTCGTGGACGTGCTCCAGGCCGTGATCCTGCTGTTCCTGGTCGCGAGCCCGGTGCTCCGGCACGTGCTCCGGGCAGGCCCGGCGGGCTCCGCCACGCCGCTGGCCACCGAGCTGGCCCATGAGGGGGTCATCTGATGGACCTCACCGGTGCTGGTCAACGCGCTCTACGGCATCCCCATCGTCGGGATCCTGTTCCAGGTCGTCGGCTTCCTGGTCGACGTCATCCCGTCCAACGCGCCCAACATCATGAACCAGGCGACCCCGCTCGCCCTGGCCGCGCTGTGCGGCGTCCTGTGCGAGCGCTCCGGGATCGTCAACATCGGCATCGAGGGGACGATGCTGGCCGCGGCGTTCACCGCCTGGATCGTCGGGGTCGCGGTCAACCCGATGTTCGGCAACCCCGAGCCCGGGCCGGTGTTCGGCATCACGGTGCCGCTGCTGATCGCCCTGGTGAGCGGCGTGCTCGTGGCCGTGGTCATCTCGGCCCTCCACGCGTGGATGTCGATCTCGCTCCGCGCCGACCAGATCATCAGCGGCACGATCATCAACATCGCCGCGTTCGGCGTGACCGGCTATCTCGACCAGCTGATCTCCAAGTCGTCGCCGGCCGGTGCGGGCAGCTTCGCCGCGTTCAAGCCGCCCACGGGCCTCGTCGATCTGCCGGTCATCGGCTGGGTGTTCGACATGTTCCTGAGCCAGGGGCCGATCGCGATGTCCACGATCGTGATCGTGATCGGTGTCCAGATCTGGCTGTTCCGCTCGCGCTGGGGTCTCCGGACGCGGGCGGTGGGCGAGCACCCACGGGCGGCCGAGACGGTCGGCATCGACGTCATCAAGCTCCGCTACCGAAACGTCCTGCTGGGCGGCGTGATGGCGGGTCTGGGCGGCGCCTGGCTGAGCATCGAGGCGACCAACTCGTTCCAGATCGGCATGACCACCGGCCGCGGGTTCATCGCCCTGGCCGCGATGATCATGGGCCGCTGGACCCCGATCGGGTCGTTCGGCTCGGCGCTTCTGTTCGCGCTGTTCCTGCAGATCAGCGCGCTGATCAAGATCGCTCCACCCGCTGGCGACCTGGGCGTGATCATGAGCTCGGTGCCCGCCCAGCTGTGGGACGCGCTGCCGTACCTGCTGACGATCGTGATCCTGGCCGGCGTGGTCGGCCGGAGCATCCCGCCTGCCGCCGACGGCCAGCCATACGAGCGCGAGGCGGCGACCTGACCGCGTGATCCCGGCCGTCGACCCCGCCGAACCCGTCGATCGCGTCGGCCCGTCGACGCCGTCGCGGGCTTCGCCTAGGATCGGCTCATGAGGACGACGCCGACCACCGCGCGCGCAACGGTCGACCCCTATGCCACGACGCCGCTGGCACTCGGGTTCGACCCCACCGATCTTGCGTTCATCGCCGATCCGTACCCGGCGTACGCGCGGCTGCGAGCCGACCACCCGCTGCTGTGGAACCCGGTCACCGGGCAATGGATCGTGTCGCGGTTCGGGGACGTCAACGCGCTGCTCCGCGATCGGCGCCTGGGCCGCACCTATCTCCACGTCGCGACCCATGACGAGATGGGCCACGAGGCGCCGCCCGAGTGGCACGACCCGTTCTGGCGTCTGGTCCAGAGCGGGATGCTGGACCGCGAGCCACCCGACCATACGCGCCTCCGGCGGCTGGTCTCGAAGGCGTTCACGCCGGCCACCGTCGAGAACCTCCGGCCGAGGATCGAGGCGATCGTGGACCGGCTGCTCACCGACGCGCTCGAGAAGGGCGAGTTCGACCTCATCGCGGACGTGGCCGAGCCGCTGCCGGTCACCGTGATCGCCGCGCTCCTGGGCGTGCCGGAGGCGGACCGGCACCTGCTCCGCCCGTGGTCGGCGGACATCTGCCTGATGTACGAGCTCAACCCGCCCGAGGACAGCCAGCACCGCGCGATCGACGCGAGCCTGGCCTTCAGCGACTACCTGCGCGACCTCGCCCGTGACCGGCGCGTTCATCCCGGCGACGACCTGATCTCCGGGCTGGCGCAGGTGGCCGAGGCCGGCGACGTGCTGACCGAGGACGAGCTCATCGGGACCTGCGCGCTGCTGCTGAACGCGGGTCACGAGGCGTCGGTCAACGGCAGCGGCAACGCATGGTGGACGCTGTTCCGCCATCCCGCCGCGCTGGCGGCCCTCCGCGCGGACCCCTCGCTCGTGCCGACCGCGCTGGAGGAGCTGCTTCGCTTCGACACGCCGCTGCCGATGTTCGAGCGCTGGGTGCTCGAGGACTTCGAGCTGTACGGGGTGCGGATCGAGCGGGGCGCCGAGCTCGCCCTGCAGTTCGCCTCGGCCAACCGCGATCCGGATGGCATCGAGCGGCCCGACGACCTGGTGCTGGACCGGCGGCCCAACCCCTATCTCTCGTTCGGTGCCGGGATCCACTACTGCCTGGGCGCGCCGCTCGCCAAGCTCGAGATCGGCATCCTGTTCCGCGAGCTGCTCGCCCGGATGCCCGGCCTGGCGCTGCTCGAGACGCCAGCCTGGAAGCCGACGTTCGTGCTGCGCGGCCTCCAGTCGCTCCCCGTCACCGCGGGGCGGCCCGCCCGATAATGGCGGGTGGCGCCCCAGCCGGGCCCTGGCCGGGAGCCGGACGGGCTCCGGACGGGCGCCGTCGCCACACCACCGCCGACCGGAGCCAGGTCGCCGCAGCACCAGGAGAGCGAGCCACATGCCGATGACCCCGCGCGAACGCGTCCTCGCCGCCCTCGCCCACGAGGAGCCGGATCGGGTGCCGATCGTGGTGGGTGTCAGCAACGCCACCGGGATCAAGGCCAAGCCGTACCGCGAGCTCGCCGGCCTGCTGGGGCTCGAGCCCGGCGACGACTCCATCTACGACTGGCCGGAGCTCGGCACGGCGCTGCCGACGGAGGCGATCCTGGAGCGCCTGGGCACGGACGTGCGCCCGGTGCTCGACGCGTACCCGGCGGCGACGCTGCAGCGGAACCGCGAGCGGCCGCCGCACGCGCCGTTCATCGACGACTGGGGGAGCGGCCAGGTCGAGGTCTCCGAGGGCCACTGGTTCCCGGGCGTTCATCCGCTGCGCGAGGCCGAGACGCTCGACGCGATCGAGCGCTACCCGTGGCCGGACATGGACGACCCCTCGCGGGTCGCGCATGTGCGCGAGGCGGCGGCGGCGCTGGCCGCGGACGGGCGGTACGCGATCATGGCCACGCCGTGGCTGCTGTTCCCCCTCGAGCGGGCGTTCGCGATGCAGGGCATGGACACGTTCCTCACCAACCTCGCCGTCGAGCCCGAGCTCGCCGAGGCGCTGCTGCGCCGGATCGCGGACTCTGTGCCGCCGCGCTGATGGGCCACTTCCTGGACGAGCTGGGACCCAACGTCGACATCATCAAGATCGGCGATGACCTGGGCACGGAGCAGTCATTGCTCATGTCGCCCGCCATGTACCGCCGGCTGCTCAAGCCGATCCACGCCGAGTACATCGCGTTCATCCGGGAGCGCACGGACGCCCGGGTGTTCTTCCATACCGATGGCGACGTGTTCGACCTGCTCGACGACCTGGTCGAGATCGGCATCGACATCGTCAACCCGGTCCAGACCTCCGCCGGCCGGATGTCGGACCTGGCCGGTCTCAAGCGTCGCTACGGCGACCGGGTCAGCTTCTGCGGGGCGATCGACACCAAACGCGTCCTGCCGACGGGCACCCCGGCCGAGGTGCGGGCCGAGGTCGGGCGGGTGATCCGGACGCTCGGTCCGGGCGGGGGGTACCTGGTCGCTGCGGTGCACACGATCATGGACGACGTGCCGGCGGAGAACATCCTGGCCATGGTGGACGCGGCCCAGGAGCTTGGCCGCTACCCGCTGCGCGACTGACTGCGGCGTGACTGATTGCGGCGCGACTGGCGCCGCGACCTACGCCCGGGCTCGCGCACAGGTACGATCTGAGCGATGGATTCCTCGACTTCCGACCGCGCCCCGATCGTCATCGTGGGCGCCGGGTTGGCCGGCCTCACGGTCGCCCTCCACCTGGCCGAAACCCAGCCCATCGTTGTGCTCGCCAAACGGGTGTTCGGCGAGGCGGCGACGGCCCGGGCACAAGGCGGGATCGTGGGCGTGCTGGGCGAGGACGACAGCGTCGAGCTGCACGTGCACGACACGCAGGTCGCCGGCGCGGGTCTGGTCGACGAGCGGGCCGCGCGGTTCATCGCCGAGCACAGCGCGGCGGCGATCGAATGGCTGGTGGAGCAGGGGGTTCCGTTCTCGCCGGACCCCAACGGCCCACTGGGCCTCCACCTGACCCGGGAGGGCGGGCACGCGGTGCGCCGGATCGCGCATGCGGCCGATGCGACGGGCCTGGCGATCCACAACGTCCTGCTGGACAAGGCGCGGCAGCACCCCAACATCACGCTGCTCGAACGCTGGATGGCGGTCGACCTGGTGACCTCGCGCCACCTCAAGCGCACCGAGCCCGACCGCTGCTACGGCGTGTATGCGCTGGACATCGAGCACGGACGGGTGGAGACGCTCCCGGCAGCGGCGGTCGTCCTCGCGACGGGCGGCGTGGGCAAGGTCTACCGCTACACGACCAACCCCGAGACCTCGACCGGCGATGGCATCGCGATGGCCTGGCGGGTCGGCTGCCGGATCGCGAACATGGAGTTCATCCAGTTCCATCCAACGTGCCTGTACCACCCGGCCGAGCGCAACTTCCTGATCAGCGAGGCGATGCGCGGCGAGGGCGCCCAGCTCAAGCTCCCCGACGGCACCCGGTTCATGGCCCAGCACGACGAGCGGATGGAGCTGGCGCCACGCGACATCGTGGCCCGCGCCATCGACTTCGAGATGAAGCGCCACGGGCTCGACCACGTGTGGCTCGACGCGACGCATCTGGGCGAGCCGTTCCTCAAGGAGCATTTCCCGACCATCCACGCGCGGTGTCTCGAGCTCGGGATCGACATCGCGCGCCAGCCGATCCCGGTCGTGCCCGCGGCGCACTACACGTGCGGCGGCGTGGTCACGGACCTCGACGGCCGGACCGACCTGCCGGGCCTGTACGCGGTCGGCGAGACGACGTACACGGGCCTCCATGGCGCCAACCGGCTGGCCAGCAACTCGCTGCTCGAGTGCATCGTGATCGGGCGGGCGACCGCGGCCGCCATCGACGCCTCGCCGGTTGCCGGCCGTTGGTCGGACCTCCCGGCGTGGGACGAGAGCCAGGTCGAGGACGCCGACGAGCAGGTCGTGATCTCGCACAACTGGGACGAGCTGCGGCTCACGATGTGGAACTACGTCGGGATCGTGCGCACCACCAAGCGCCTGGAGCGCGCGCTCCACCGCATCCAGCTGCTGCGCGCCGAGACCGACGAGTACTACGCGCAGTTCCGGGTCAGCCGGGACCTGCTCGAGCTGCGCAACCTGCTCACGACGGCGGAGCTGGTCGTCCGCTCGGCGCTGTCGCGCCACGAGAGCCGCGGGCTCCACTACAGCCGCGACTACCCGGTCACGCTGCCGGCCACGCTGCCCACGGTGGTGGTGCGCGACACGCCTCGCCAGGCCTGACGTCGGGCTGCGCCGGCCCACCGGCCGCCCGTACCGCGGCCGACATATGCATGACAGGTTTGGCGAGTCCGTTACCGGCCGCCGTCCCCCTGCCCGGCGACCCGATCCACCGTTTGCGATGTCGTTTGATGCCCATCAGGTATCGGATCGGGGCCATCGGCGCCGTGCGACCGGGATCGCCGCCAGTCCGGCAGCCTTGAGGGTGCAGCTAAGCCTGTGAGGTATCAGCGTGCGTCTGAGGTATCAGCGTGCGTCATCGAGGCAATCACGCGGCCCCCAACGCGAAAGGACGACCTGCCGCGATGGCGGCCGCACGGGGTGTCAGCCCTCGATCAGCCGCATCGAGAAGTCGACGGCACGGACGTGCTTGGTCAGTGCGCCCACCGAGATCCGGTCCACGCCGGTCGCGGCGATCTCGCGCATCGCGTCGAGCTCGGCGCCGCCGGACGCCTCGAGCAGCGCCCGGCCGGCCGTGATCCGGACCGCGTCGCGCATCGCATCGAGCGTGAAGTTGTCGAGCAGGATGCTGGTCGCCCCGGCCGCGAGAGCGGTCTCGAGCTGATCCAGGCGTTCGACCTCGATCTGGACGGAGACCTCGGGTCCCGCACCCAGCGCCCGCGCCGCGGCCAGCGCCTCGGCCACGCCCCCCGCGGCGGCGATGTGGTTCTCCTTGATCAGGATCCCGTCCCACAGGGCGACCCGCTGGTTGGCCCCGCCACCAACCCTGACCGCGTACTTCTGCGCCTGGCGGAGTCCGGGGATCGTCTTGCGGGTGTCGAGCACGACGCAGCCCCGCGGGTTGGGCGACGCACCCTCGACGGCGCGTGCATAACGTCGCGCAGCGGTTGCCGTACCGGACAGGAGCTGCAGGAAGTTGAGGCCCGGTCGCTCCGCCGAGAGCAGGGCCCGCGCGTTGCCGCGCATCTCGAGCACCATCGAGTCGGCCGCCATGTCGGCCCCCTCCTCGTAAGCCCACGAGAAGCGCGCCTGCGGATCGAGCGCGAGCACGCATCCCTCGAGCCAGTCGCGGCCGCACAGCACCGCCGCCTCGCGGACGCGGATCCGCGCCGTGGCCGGCCCGTCCGGGACCAGCCGGGCGGTCCAGTCGCCGGTGCCGATGTCCTCGGCCAGGGCATCGTGGACGTTGCGCGCCCGCGCCTCGTCCAGCGTCTCGTTCGCCTCGATCGGGATGTAGGCGGCCATCGGGCGGCGAGCGCGCGCCCTACGCGGAGCCGAGGTGGGGCACGTGGCCGCGATACGCGGGGACCACGCTCTCGGGATGCTCCGCGACGAACGACAGCATCCGATCGATCGGGCGGAGCGCCCGCACCCGGGTCGCCTCGGGAACGTCCACCTCGCCCGCCCCCGTCTCGAGCGCCCGGATCACGCCGGCCAGGCTGTTCATCGCCATCCACGGGCAGTGCGCGCAGCTCTTGCAGGTCGCGCTGTCGCCCGCGGTGGGTGCCTCGATCAGCGTCTTGCCCGGGGCCAGCTGGCGCATGCGATGGAAGATGCCGTTGTCGGTCGCGACGATGTACTCGGGCGCCGTGCCGTCGATGACGGCCTTGAGCAGCTGCGAGGTCGACCCGACCACGTCCGCCTGCTCGATGACGGGCGTCGGTGACTCCGGGTGGGCGAGCACCATCGCCTGTGGGTGCTCGGCGCGCAGCAGCTCGAGCTCGACGCCCTTGAACTCCTCGTGGACCACGCAGGCGCCCTGCCACAGCAGCATGTCGGCACCCGTCTCGCGCCGGATGTACTCGCCCAGGTGGCGGTCCGGCGCCCACAGCAGCTTCTCGCCTCGGTTCGCGAGCTCGCGCACGATCGCGAGCGCGCACGACGACGTGACCATCCAGTCGGCACGCGCCTTGACCGCAGCGCTGGTGTTCGCGTAGACGATCACGGTGCGGTCCGGGTTGGCGTCGCAGAACGCCGCGAACTGGTCGGGCGGACAGCCCAGATCGAGCGAGCAGGTCGCATCGAGATCGGGCATCAGTACACGCTTGTCGGGGCTCAGGATCCTGGACGTCTCGCCCATGAACCGGACACCCGAGACGACCAGCGTGCGCGCCGGATGGTCGCGCCCGAATCGGGCCATCTCGAGCGAATCCGCCACGCAGCCGCCGGTCTCGAGGGCGAGGTCCTGGATGTCGCCGTCGGTGTAGAAGTGGGCCACCAGCACGGCGTCGTGCTCGCGCAGCAGCTCGGCGACGCGCGCCTTCTGCGCGGCGCGCTCGGCCGGCGTCGGGACCGCGGGCACGCGCGCCCATGCCTGCGCGGTGCCATCGAGGCCCGCGGCGTCGGGCTTGCGGAAGTCGACCGTGACGGTGGCCATGTCGCCTCGTCCTGGGGGGCTCGCTGCCGGGGCGCGTCCAGGCGCCACCGGCGCTCGCATCGTAGCGCGGATCCCGGGGTCTGCCGCGGGACAGGCCGGACCTCGTGGGCTGCCGTGGGACGAGCAGTGTCCGGGAGACGGTGCGTTCCCGCACGCTAGAGTACGGCTGGCCGATTGGCTCGCCGGCTCCCCCGGTCGCAAGGAGACGTGGTTGCAGCTCTCTCGCAGGTTGATCGCCCTGGGTGCGGCATCGGCGATCGCGCTTGGCGCATGCTCGTCTGCCCCGTCGACGCCGGCGCCGAGCGGGACACCCGTTGCGACACAGCCGCCGCCGCAGCCGACGGAGCCATCGGTGTATGTCGACTACAAGGCATGCGTTGCACTCGACTCGGAGGGGCCTGGCGACCAGGGCTTCAACGACCTCGCCCGGCAGGGCCTCGATGCCGCCGCCACGCTCGGCTTCGACACGACGTCCTCGGCACCGCCGGATGGCACGGACTTCGCGACCAACATCCAGGATCTGATCGACCGGGGCTGCAGGACGATCATCACGGTCGGGTCCGATCAGACGCAGGCGACGGTCGATGCCACGCTGGCCAACGAGGACATCTCGTTCGCCCAGGTGGATGCGGTTTGGGACGAGGCAACCAACGGTCCGATCCCGGCCAACTACACCGGGATCGACTTCCGCATCGACGAGGCATCGTCGCTGGCCGGCTACCTGGCCGCGGCCTTCAGCCAGTCCCACACCCTGGCGACCTTCGGTGCCGAGTCGACGCCCGGCGTGACGCGGGCCATGGACGGCCTGGTCGCGGGCGCCAACATCTACAACGACAGGCACGACGCGAGCGTCAAGGTCCTTGGCTGGGATGCTGTCACGGAGCAGGGCACGTTCGTCGATGGTGACCATCCGTGGAACGCGCCCGACAAGGGGCAGCAGCTGGCCGAAGCGTTGCTGGCCAAGGACGCGGACGTCGTGTACCCGGTCGCGGGCGCCACCGGGAGCGGTGCGTTCAAGGCGATGGCCGACGCCGGCAAGTGGGCGATCGGCAGCGACGGCGACCAGGCGCTGATCGCGACGGCGTACGCCGCCGCGATCCTGACCTCGACCGAGAAGCGGGTCGACGTCGCCGTGCTGGCCGTGCTCAAGCAGAACGCCGAGGGCGACACGGGTGGGTCGGACTATGTCGGCACCCTCGCCAACGGAGGGGTCGCGTTGTCGCCGTACCACGAGCTCGCCGGGCAGATCCCCGCGGACCTCAAGGCCGAGGTCGACCAGCTCCAGGCCCAGATCGAGTCCGGCGCAGTCAGGATCGCCGACTACCTCAAGTGATCGGGTGGGTCACGCCGGGCAGACCGAACATCAGCCGGCCGGCGTGAGCCAGATCCGGTACTCGGTCACGTTCTCGGGCGAGCCGTCCCTCGCGGAGCGGTCGTACACGCGGAGCGTCCCGTACTGCGCCTTGCTCACGGTGTAGGCGAGGTCCGTCGAGAACGTGCCCCAGCAGCCCGTTCCGCATGACGCCGTCACCGTCTGCTCGGCGATCACCTTGCCGGCGGCATTGCGCAGCTGGACCTGGAAGGTGGCCTCGAACACGTTGGCCAGGCCGCTCACGTGGCCGGGGTTGCCGAGCGATGCGCCCCACGCCGGGCGGTCGACGAAGATCGCGGGCAGCTGGTCCTGGAAGTCGGCCCGGCCGACGGGGTGGTCGAGGACGATGCCTTCGGCGCTGAACGTCGACACGGGCGCCCCGTCGAGCTCGAACAGGACCCGGTCGACGGTCGAGAACTGGGTCAGCGTGTAGACGACCTGGGCCAGTCGCCCGAGCACCGACGCGCTGCCCCCGCCGCTCGCGAACTCGGCCGATAGATCGACCGTCGCCACACCCCGCGCGATCGAGACGCCGAGCAGACGCGTCCCGTCGGGGATCGCGGTGTACACCGCGGGCCGGGCCGCCGTCTCGGCGGCATCAGGGCCCTGGAGCAGGGCTCGCATCGCGGCGGTCGCGATCGCCTTCGTGGCCGGCACCTCACGCAGCACCGGCGCAAGCCCCTCGTTGCCGGTGAGGCTGCCGAGGATGAGATAGGCGCGGACGATCGTGGTGGCTGCCGGCGACGGGGACGGTGTCGGTGATGGGGTCGGCGTGGGCGTGGACGTCAGCGACGGGGCGGTCTCGGAACCGCTCGGCGAGGGCTCATTCGAAGGCGGGATCGATGGGCTGGCGGTCGCGGTCGATGGCGACGGCGACGCCGTCGGCGGCACCGCATCCGAGGGCGACGGTCCGCCCGACGATGCCGCCGTGGGCACCGGTGTGGCCGGTGTGCCCAGGGTTCCGGTGCTCGGCGTGCACGCCGCGAGCGAGACGGTGAGCAGCAGGGTGAGGAGGGCGACGGATCGGGCGGTGGAGCGGCTCATGGCCGAAACCTCGGTTCGGGCTCCGATGTCCCGCCAGCATCGAGCGCCGTCGTATCGGCGGCATCACCATCGGGTAACGATCCGGTCACAGGCAGCGTCAGCGCGAACACCATGCCCCCGCCCGGCCTGCGCCTCGCCCGCAGCGACCCGCCCAGCAGCGCCGCGTGCTCGGCGGCGATCGCGAGCCCCAGCCCGGAGCTCCCAGCCGCGCGCGACGGATCGGCCTTGTAGAAGCGCTCGAACAGGTGCGGCAGCGCATCGCGCGACACGCCCGGACCGCGATCGGCGACCACGACCACCGCCCCGCCCAGGGTCGGCGCGAGGCTCACCTCGACCGGTGCGCCCGGAGCATGGTCGCGGGCGTTGTCGAGCAGGTTGCCCAGGATCCGCTCCACGCGTCGCGGCTCGGCACCCACCGACACGGGCGTGGCCGGCACGACCACCGTCGCCTCCGGAAGCCGGGACGCCGTCACACCGATCACCAGGCGGGCGAGATCGATGCGCTGCGGCGCCGCCCGCTCGGCACCGGCGTCGAACCGAGAGATCTCCATCAGGTCATCGACCAGCGTCCGGAGCCGCCGGACGTCGCTGACCAGCAGCTCCGCCGCACGGCGCTGACCCGGCGGCAGCCCATCCAGACCCGCCTCGATGAGGGACGCCTCGGCGACCAGCGCGGTGAGCGGCGTCCGCAGCTCGTGCGACACGTCGGACACGAACCGCTGGTTCTGCTGCTGGGCCGCCTCGAGCCGGCGGACGGTCGACTCGAGCGTGGCGGCCATGTCGTTGAACGCCACCGCCCAGCGCCCGAACTCGTCGCGGCCCCGGACGGGGACCCTCGCGGCCAGGTCGCCGGCCCCGATCCGCCGTGCCGCCCTGGCCGCGGCGTCGACCGGGTGCAGGATGCCCCGCGCGATCAGGCCGGCCGTGGCGAGCGCCAGCGCGAGCGCGATCAGCCCGCCCACGACGAGCCCGATCCGCAGCTGCGCGAGGGCCGTCTCGACGTCCGCCGCCGGGAACACGAAGTACAGCTCCGGGTACGCGGAACCCTGGCGGCCGCCGACGATGAGCACCGGCTGCCCGTCGAGCGTTGCCACGCATAGCCGAGCTCGCCGGCCGACACGATTGTCCGCAGCTCCGGCGACAGCTGCCCGATCGCTCCGGGCATCGAGGCGGGCTCGTACGGGTTCCCGTCACCGAAGTCGGCGATCGTGGCCATGTCCCCGCCCAGCGTCAGCGCCTGCGGCAGGCCGCTGGCCTCGAACGAGGCCCGGTCCGTGACGGGCGGGACCGCTCCCGGGAGCAGCACCGACAGGTCGTAGCTGGCCTGCGCGCGCGCATCGCTCAGCAGCCGGTCGCGCAGCGAGGCATCGACGAAGGCATACACGCCGAGCCCGATCGCGGCGACCGTCACGGCGACCAGCACGACCAGGGTGATCGCCAGCCGCGTTCGGACGCCAGGCACGCCGCGCAGCCGTCTCATCGTCGGGTCCCGGCGTGCTCAGCCGCGCGGCCGCGCGGCCTTGTAGCCGGCGCCGCGGACCGTGAGCACGACCGCGGGCTCGGCGGGATCGTCCTCGACCTTGGCCCGCAGGCGACCGATCGCGACGTCCACCAGCCGCGAGTCACCCAGATAGTCGTAGCCCCACACCAGGTCGAGCAGCGTCTCCCGGCTGTACACGCGGCCGGGGTGACGGGCCAGCGTGGCGAGCAGGTCGAACTCGGTGCGCGTGAGCGGGATCTCACTCCCGTCGCGGGTCACCGTCCGCTCGTCGGGGTCGATGCGCAGGCCGTCGATGACGATCTCGCCCTCGCCCTCGGTGGGGGCGGCCGAGCGGCGCAGCGCCGCGCGCAGGCGGGCCACCAGCTCCGGCAGCTCGAACGGCTTGCGGACGTAGTCGTCGGCGCCCGCCTCGAGCCCCACCACGACGTCGATCGTATCTGCCCGCGCGGTCAGCATCACGATCGGGGTGGTGGCCTCGCGCCGGATGCGGCGGCACACCGCGAGCCCGTCCATCCGCGGCAGCATCACGTCCAGCAGCACGAGATCCGGTCGCTGGCTCCGCCATCGCTCGAGCCCCTCGATCCCGTCGGCGGCGGTGGCGACCGAGAACCCGGCCGCCTCGAGCCCGAGCGCGGTCACCTCGCGGATCGAGGCATCGTCCTCGACGAGCAGGATGCGCGCGTCCACGGCGTCGAGTATGGCAGTGATGCCCCGTGGTCCGGAGCCGCTGCGAGCGCCCGTGCGCCGCTATGAGCGCCCGTGCTCCGCTATGAGCGCCCGTGCTCCGCTATGAGCGCCCGTGCTCCGCGGCAAGCTCGCCCAACCGCGCGTCCGAGATGCCGAAGTGGTGGGCGATCTCGTGGTGCACGGTCTCGAACACCTTCCGCCGCTGGGCCTCCGGGTTCGGGTACCGCTGGCGGATCGTGCCCCGATAGATCGTGATCCGGGACGGTGTCGCGGCGTAGTCGGCGCCGAACGCCGAGCGCGGCACACCCTGATACAGGCCATACAGACCCGGCACGTGCAGCGACGCGAGCTGGTCCGGCGTCGGCCATTCCTCGATCGTGATCGCCACGCTGCCGAGCTGGTCGCGAAACACCGGCGGGAGGGCATCGATGGCCTCGCCGACCCACTGCTCGAACGGATCGTCATCCGCCATCCGGCCGGGCTGCTCGTCCATCCCCGGCAGGGTATCCCGAGCGCGAAGGGTGCGCTGGGGTCCGCGGGGTTGCGCGGTGTCCGCGGGGTTGCGCGGTGTCCGCGGGGTCCGCTGGGTCCGTCGGTTCCCCTCAGTCGTCCGGCTGCACGCTCCCGATCCGCTCGATCCCGGCGAACACGGCCGCGAAGTCACGCGGTGCCGCGGCGACCGCGGGCAGGCCCGCGGCAGGTGGAAGGCCCGAAGCTGCCGTGCCGGACGCAGGGTCCGAAGCGGCCGCGCCGGACGCGTGCGTCGCAGTGGCGGCGAGCTGCGACGCCGCCGCGCTCACCACGTGACCGGCCTGCCCGATCCAGTGGGGGAGGAATGCCGATCGGGGCACCGTGCCGGCGGTGATCCCGCTCGACGTTCGTTGCAGGATGGCCTCGATCTCACGCCGCAACCCCAGCGCTACGCCCCACACGAGCGCCTGGTCGGGAGTCTCGAGCCAGGTCATCCTCGAGGTCCTGCGCCACGTCGTCGAGGGTGGGCGAGCTGTCGAAGGTGGCCTTGAGCGTCCGGCGGTAGGCAGCCAGTTGCGCCTTCATCACGGCACCCTCGCGAGTCCGCGATGCCATGAACCGGGCGACGAACCAGGTCCCCACGCCACCGGCGGCGATCCCGAGGCCGATGCCGTAGACCAGCCCCATGCCGGTCGAGTCCGTGCCCGCCACGAGCACGCCGGCGACGACCTCGGCCACCGCCAGGCCCTCCCACTTCCAGCGGGAGATGAACGAGAGTCCCTTGATCCAGCCCATGCGACGCGCGTAGTTCTCGACGAACGTCGCAAACCCGATCGGCGCGTGGAACGTCAGGGCGCGACGGGCGCTGATGTAGGTCGTGGTCGACCCATCGGCGGACGGTCCGCCGGCGGGCGCGCCGGTGGTCGCCTCGTGCTCGCGCAGCCAGGCAAGACCCGACTGCATCTCCTCGGGCGTGGGCTTGTGGCCGGTGACCTGCTCGATCCTGCGCGCGAACGCATCCGGATCGGCCTCGACCGCGGCCGGATCGCTCATCGCCTCGTGCAGCAATCCCATCATCGGCGCGTACCTGGCCGCCGAGCTGCGCAGGCTGGCCGGAACCGGTCTGCCGTTGCGCTCGAGCGCGGCGATGAGCGCGTCCTGGATGCTCGCTGGCGCCGCGGGCGCCAGTGGGTCTGCCGCCGCATCGGCAGGAGCGCCCGACCCACCCGGCCCGCTCGGGCCCGCGGCCATGGCGGTGGCCAGGAACCCGGCGAACGACGACATGGCCGAGACGGCCGCCGCCTCCTGCGCGGCATCACCCGGCACGTCGCCGCGCATCAGTGGCACGCCCTTGATGTTGGCCAGCAACCAGGCCTCACCCTCACCGACCGGTCGCCGTCGATTGAGCAGGATGCGCGGGTCCGCCGTCTGCCCGCCGCGGATCTCGATCCCGATCTCGTGCGCGCCGCGGCCGTCAGGCGTCTCGTCGCGGAACGCGATCTCGTCGCGGCTCGCGAGGTCGAACAGGGCGGCCATGAACGCCATGGTGGCCGGACCCCCGTCCACGATGGTCGCCGTGGCGGCCGTCATGCCCTCGGGCGGCGCAGGGATCAGGATGGACGGGTCGTCCAGGTACGTCGGGTCGCGGCCCGTCGCCCGCCACCGCACCAGGGCCCATCCAACGACGACCACGAAGGCCACCAGCCCGCCCAGGACCGACTCCATCGCCCACCTCCGAGCCGCCCCTCGTCACGGGACGGTGACGTGCGGCCGACCCGTCGCTGCGCGATGCGGGCGGCTGCCGAAGCATGCCACGATCGGAGATCCCCTTCATTCGGTGTCCCTCCGGCCGGACCATCGGTTGATGGACGGCGCGGTGTCCGATGCGAACGCTGGGGCCGGTGCGTCCCACCACGCCACGGAGGTCGGTTGTCACGGCCATGTTCGCGGGTTCGACCCCGGCTGGTCGCCCGGCTCGGGTCCGACTGGTGCGGCTGCTCATCGTCGCCCTGCTGGGCCTGGCGATCGGTCTCGGTGCGTTCGTCATCGTGCGATCGATCACCCAGCCCCGGCGGACCACGCCCTATTACGATCCGCCCGTCCTCGCAGGTCAGCAGCTGTGGGGCGCGTGCGCCGGGGGCTTCTACGCCCGTCACGACGGCACGGTCGTGCTCACCTCGACCGGTCACTGTACGAGCGAGGGCACCGTTGCCTACGACGCCGATGGCACCACCGTGCGCGGCGTGTTCGGCCCGGCCGCTCGCGACGCGACATGCCCGTACCCGGACCACATCTGTGCGGCGTCGGACCTCAACTACCTGGTGGTTGCGCCCGATCGCATCCCGTGGGGGCACCTGAACGTCGTCGATCTGGGCACGGCCGGCTACCGGATCATCCCGCCCGGCACCCAGCCGCTCGCGTGCGCCGACATCGCGATCGGCGACCAGGCCGAGATCGACGGCCGCAACACGTACCGGAGCGGGCCTGTGGCCGAGAAGGGCGACAACCTCAAGCCGGCGGACGAAGACGGCGCGTACTTCCCGTGCATGATCGCCGCGCGGATCCAGGTCGGGGTGGGCGACTCAGGTGGCGCGGTCCTGGTGCGCGGGATCCCGGCCGGGGTCACCAGCCGGAGCTTCGGTGGCTGGCTCGGGTTCACGCCGCTGGCCGAGGGCATGGCCGAGCTGGGCCTGGAGCTGTGTACGACACCCGATTGCGGGCTCACGCCGCCCGCGGGCCGCTAGACGCGAGATGACCGAGACCATTCAGCCGCCGGCCGTGCTGGTGCGCCGGTTCGGTGCCACGTCAGGCGCCGGCCACTCGCGGCTGTTCGTCGCGCTCGCGGCCGCATGCACGGTGCTCGGGCTGCTCGCCGTGGTGATCGCCACGCTCGTGTTCCACCCGCTGTTTCCGGCGATCGCACTTCCGTTCTCGCCGCTCGGCATCGATCCTGCCGTTGCCGGGCTGGGGCTGTGGATCGTCGTGTGCATGGGAACCTCGGCCCAGGGCACGCTCGGCTCGGGTCAGGTCCCACTCGTCTTCTCGACGGGCCCGGTCATGGCCGCCGGGCTGCTCGGCGGGCCGGCGGCTGCTGCCTGGGTCGCGCTGATCGGCTCTGTCCAGGTCCGCGAGCTGCGCGGCGAGGTGTCCTGGTCCGAGATCCTCGCCGGCCACGGGTCGCGCGCCCTGAGTGGGACCGTGGCCGCGGTGACCATGCTGCTCGTTCGCACGTTCGAGATCGAGCCCATTCAGCTCCGGGATCTGATCGCCATCCTGGTCGGGACCGTCGTGATGGTCGTGATGGAGGAAGGCCTCGGCCTCCTGCTCTGGCATGCGCGCACGAACCGCCCGGTCTCGGACGGATTCGGCGTCGTCAGTCGCACTGACTGGAACCTGTCATCGATCGCCGAGGGCTGCCTCGCGTGGCTCGTCGCCGTGGCGTATTTCTCCGGATTGTGGTGGGCACCGCTGCTCATCGTGATCGCGGACCTCGCGGCGAGCCGGTCGCTGGCGCACCACCACGCCACGTGGCAGCTCGGGCACCACCCCCTGACCGGCCTGGCCAGCGGTCGGGCACTTCGGGAGCACGTGGCTCGCATGCGACGGCGCGCTGCACCGACCTCGATGTGCCTCGTCTACCTCGACCTCGACGGCTTCAAGGCCGTCAACGACGACCACGGGCACGACGTCGGCGATGACGTGCTGCGCGAGATCGGGCGGCGGCTGGGCTCGATCGCCGGGCCGGACGTGTTCGTCGCACACCTGCACGGGGACGAGTTCGCAGTCCTGGCGAACGGTGTGCGAGACGGCGGTGCCGCGGAGGCGCTCGCCGGCCGGTTGCGCGCGTTGATCGCGCCGCCGATCAGGCACGAGACCGGTCAGCTCAGCGTCTCGGCGACGACCGGGACGGAGCTCATCGCCGATCCGGCGGAGTTCGACGCGGCGATGCGGGCCGCGGACCGCAGGATGCTGGCGGTCAAGGCCGAGCGCGCCCGAAGCGGCGGCCGGGATCGACGACGAGCCTGATCCGCGGGTTGCTCGGTGGCCCGCCCGGCCGGGCTACCATTGACATCCCGTGACCATCGCGCCGAACGACTTCGTCCA
The DNA here is from genome assembly GCA_963734995.1 of uncultured Chloroflexia bacterium. GTDB lineage: Bacteria > Chloroflexota > Limnocylindria > Limnocylindrales > CSP1-4 > CAIXZV01. The sequence goes on along the minus strand of CAVTJD010000005.1, from coordinate 885,361 downwards.
CCTCCACACCCACTCGGAGTTCAGCCTGCTCGACGGTCTCGGCCGGATCACCGAGATGGTCGACGCATCGGTACGTCATGGCTTCGACGCGCTGGCCGTGACCGACCACGGCGCGCTGTACGGCGAGGTCGCCTTCTATCAGGCCGCGACCAAGGCCGGGATCAAGCCCATCATCGGCGTCGAGACCTACGTCGCCCGGCGATCGATGCGCGACAAGGAGGGCAAGGCCGACAGCCAGCCCTACCACCTCGTGCTGCTGGCGACCGACATGACCGGGTACCGGAACCTGACCCGGCTGATCACGGACGCCCACATCGACGGCTACTACTACAAGCCGCGGATCGACCGCGAGCACCTTGCGAAGTACAGCGAGGGGCTCGTTGGCATGTCCGCCTGCCTGAGCGGCGAGATCCCCAAGGCGCTCGAGGCGGAGGACTGGGACCTCGCCCGGCGGCTGGCCGGCGAGTACGGCGACATCTTCGGCAAGGACCGCTTCTACCTCGAGCTCCAGGACCACGGCCTGCCCGACCAGCGGCGCCTGAACGAGCAGCTGCTGCGCCTCGCGCCCGAGACAGGGCTGCCGATGGTGGTCACCAACGACCTCCACTACGTCACCCGCGACCAGTCCGAGGCGCACGACGTGCTGCTGTGCGTGGGCACGGGCAACAACCTCGACACGCCCAACCGGATGCGCTTCGACACCGACCAGTTCTATCTGAAGAGCGCGGCCGAGATGTTCGCGCTGTTCCCGGACCAGCGCGAGGCGTACCTCAACACCCGCCGTATCGCCGAGATGGTCAACCTCGAGCTGCCGTTGGGCGAGCTGCGCATCCCACATTTCCCGGTGCCCGAGGGCGAGACCGTCGAGACCTGGCTGCGCAAGGAGTGCGAGGCGGGCCTGGCGCGCCGCTACCCGGCGGTGACCCCGGAGCTGCAGCAGCGCCTGGACTACGAGCTGGGCGTGATCATCAGCATGGGCTACGCGGGCTATTTCCTGATCGTGGCCGACTTCGTCGACTTCGCGCGCCGGGAGGGGATCGCGACCACCTGTCGGGGGAGCGCGCCGGGCTCGATCGTGACCTACACCCTGGGCATCACCCCGGTCGACCCGATCCACTACGGGCTCCCGTTCGAGCGCTTCCTCAACCCCGACCGGGTGACGATGCCCGACATCGACGTCGACTTCGAGGACGAGCGCCGGGACGAGGTCATCAACTACGTGAGCCGCAAGTACGGCCAGGACCACGTCGCGCAGATCATCACCTTCGGCACCATGCTCGCCCGGGCGGCGATCCGCGATGTGGGTCGGGTGCTGGGCATGAGCTACGGCGAGGTGGACCGGATCGCCAAGGCCGTCCCCAACCAGCTGGGGATCAAGCTCGAGGAGGCGCTCGAGCTGTCACCTTCGCTCAAGGAGATGCACGACAGCGATCCGCAGACCTCCAAGCTGATCGGGTTCGCCCGGCAGCTCGAGGGCGTCGCCCGCAACGCCTCGACCCATGCGGCGGGCGTCGTGATCAGCCGCGAGCCGCTGACCGAGCTGATGCCGCTCCAGAAGGCGACCAACTCGGACGCCCTGATGACCCAGTACGAGATGCACGGGATCGAGGCGCTGGGGCTGCTCAAGTTCGACTTCCTGGGCCTGTCCAACCTCACGATCCTGCGCAAGGCGGTCGATCTCATCCGCGAGCACCGCGCCATCGAGGTGGACCTCGAGCAGATCCCGCTCGACGACGCGAAGACGTTCGAGCTGCTGGCCTCGGGCGAGACGACGGGCGTGTTCCAGCTCGAGTCCGCGGGCATGCGCCGCTACGTCCGGGAGCTCCAGCCGTCGTCCGTGTTCGACCTCGCGGCCATGGTCGCCCTGTACCGCCCGGGGCCGATGGACAACATCCCTGCCTACATCCGGCGCAAGCACGGGCAGGAGCCGGTGACCTACCTGCACCCGCTGCTCGAGCCGTTCCTCGACCGGACCTACGGGATCTTCGTGTACCAGGAGGACATCATGGCCGCGGCCATGGCCCTGGGCGGGTTCACGGGCCCCGAGGCAGACACCCTGGGCTACGCGATCCGCAAGAAGAAGTCGTCGGTCCTGCGCTCGATGCAGGACAAGTTCGTCACCCAGGCAGCCGAGCGCGGCGTGCCCGCCCAGGTGATCCACGACGTGTTCGAGGCGTTCAAGCCGTTCGAGCGCTACGGGTTCAACAAGGCCCACGCGACGTGCTACGGCCTGATCGCGTACCAGACCGCGTACCTGAAGGCGAACTACACGGTCGAGTACATGACCTCGGTGCTCACCGCGTTCCGCGACAACGCCGAGAAGGTCGCCGCGGCGGTCGCCGAGTGCCGCCGGCTGGGGATCGAGGTCAGGCAGCCCGATGTCCACCGCTCCGGGCTCGGGTTCACGGTCGAGGACGAGGCGATCCGGTTCGGGCTGCTGGCGGTCAAGAACGTGGGCGAAGGGGCGATCGAGTCGATCATCGCGGCACGCGAGGAGGGCGGCGACTTCCGGTCGCTGGCCGATTTCTGCAACCGGGTCGACCTGCGGCTGGCCAATCGCAAGGTGCTGGAGTCGCTGGCCAAGGTCGGTGCGCTCAACGCCTTCGGACACCCGGCGCAGCTGCTGCTGGGGCTCGACGATGCGCTGGCGGCGGGTCAGGCCGTGCAACGCGACCGCGCGACCGGCCAGACGTCGCTGTTCGACATGGGGGCCGACGAAGGCGCGGCGCTCGAGCGGCCGCTGCCCGACACGCCCGAGACCCCGGTGCGGGAGCGCCTCCGCTGGGAGAAGGAGCTGATGGGGCTCTATCTCTCGGACCATCCGATGGGCGAGGTCGCGGAGCGGGTCGGGCAGTTCGTGACGGCCTATTCGGGCGATCTGCGCGACGAGTCGCTCGACGGCCAGCGCGTGGTGCTGGGTGGCATCGTGACCGGAGCGCGGACGATCATCACCAAGACGAAATCGACCATGGCCGTGGTCACCCTCGAGGATCTGCAGGGCACGATCGAGGTGGTCGTGTTCCCGCGGACCTACGAGCAGACACTGGGCATCTGGCGGGACGGCGCGATCCTGCTGGTCGCGGGTCGCGTCGATCACCGCGGCGAGGAGGCCTCGCTGCTGGCCGATGCCGTGTGGGACTGGGATGCCGTCGCCGAACGGGGACCCGAGGCGTTCGGCCGCGAGGTGGGTGCACTCGACCGGCGAGGCGGACGGCGAGGAGGGGGAGGTCCCGGCGGCAACGGCGGGTACCGGGGCGGCAACGGCGGGTCCCGAGGCGCCAATGGCGGATCGGCGTCCCCGCGCGGCGAGCCGGTGGCCGTCGGGCCTGGTCGGTTGCCGGTACCGGCGGGTCCGGCAGCGGACGGCTCGGCGCCGGCACCTCGAGTGTCGCCGCGGCGCGCCGACGCACGCCCGGCCGGCGAGCCCGGTGACGCGGGCGCGGCCGCCGGGTATGCCGGCGACGGGTCTGCCGCCGAGCCCGCTTCGCTGCCGCGCGTTGCCCCGGCAGAGCCGATACCGGCCTATGTCGAGCCACCCGATCTTGCGACCGCACTGGTCCGCGGCGATGGCGCGGAGCCCGACGAGCCGCCGCTCCCCGAAGAGCAGCGCCGGCGTGCCGCGGCGGCCGCCGAAGCCCCGAGCGCGCCCGTCGATGCGGCGCCAGGCGCCGTGCTGAACGTGCGGTTCGCCGCGTCCGCCGAGCCCGATCGCGTGGTGTCGGCGATGCGCGCCTTCCAGGCCCTGCTGCGCGAGCGGCCGGGCGGCACACCGGTCGTCGTCCACGTCCCGGCACCGGGTGGTTCGTCGCTGCAGATGCCGCTGCGCGCCGCGGTTGCGTACGACGCGGAGCTGCTCGCGGAGGTTCGGAGACGCGTGGGCGAGGGCGTGGTCGAGCTCAGCCTCGGCTGATCGCCACGAGGAACGCAGTCGGTCGCCGACGATGACCGGGTCGGACAGGGAACCCACCCGCTACCAGGGCAGGGGAGCGACCGGCTCGTCGGGGGGCCCGCGAACCGCGCTGCTGACCATCGGCGCCGTCGCGATCCTCCTTATCGGGATCCCGTTTGCCTACCGCCTCGGTGCGGAGACGCGGCATGCGACGCCATCGGCGGGAGTGAGCGGACCGTCGGCGATCGTGCGTGGCTCGTCGGCCCCGGGCGCGCCGTCGTCGGCCCCGGGCGCGCCGTCGTCGGCCCCGGCGTCTCGCCGCCCGCAGGGGCGGCTCGCCCGACGCCCACCGCGACCGGGCTGGGTGCCACGGACGTGGCCCTCGAGCACTTGCGGGTGGCGGGGATCCTCGTGGACATGCCGGGTCCGAGCGGCTGCAGCCTCGAGCGGATCCCGATGCGCGAGGAGCGGTCGATCACGCTCGGCGGGCGAGTCGAGGCGCGCGACCACGGCGGCTGGGTGTTCACCTGCACCGGCGAGGCCGGAGACCGGGCGCGCTACTTCCGGCTCGCGGCGGGTGTGAGCGAACAGCTGTCCGGGATCGACGCCGACTTCGTAGGCGGCACCTCGTACGCGGGCCAGCCGAATGGCACGCTCGAGACACGCTGGACGGTGCGCGGGGAGGTGCTCACCGGCGAGATCGAGCTGCTCACCGTGCCCAGCGCTCCGGGCACGCTCACGATGATCGTGCTGATCGACCTGCGCGGCACGTGGCAGGGACAGCCACCAACGTCGTGACCGGGCCCGCCTGAAGCGACCGCCTGCGACTGGTCAGCTGGCGGCGAGCTTGCGTACCTCGCGCACGCCCGAGAGCTGATCGTGGAACTCGTCACGGATCCGATTGAGGTCGGGTCGCTCGATGTCGAGCTCCTCGGCCAGCCGGTTCGCCAGCCAGGACTCGCTCGCGTCGACCTCGTCGTCGGCCGCCATGACCACGAAGCAGCAGCGCAGCAGCCGCTCGCGCTCGTCCATCGTCGAGATCGCCTTGAACTCGCGGCTCACCAGGTAGTCCTCGGTGGCGCCGTAGCGATCGGCGCGAAGGCGCGCGATGTCGACCACGATGGAGGCGGTCTCGGCGTCGACCCCGCCAACGTCCTCCACCAGGCGCTGCATCACCTGCGCTTCGACATCGGTCACCGCGAGGTCCGCGTTTGCGGCGCGGCCGAGCAGATAGGCGAACGCGGCGAGGTATCGGGCGCGCGCCGGCGGCAGGGCAGTCAGCTTGGCGGCGATCCGGCTCACGCTCTCGGTCTCACCCACGGCCACCACGGGCAGCGGCGCGTTCGGGTCCACGGGCAGGCCGGGCGAGGCCGGTGCATCGAGCCCCAGGACTCGGGTCAGAAAGCTCATCGTGACTCCGTTGGGTCTGCGAACGACCCTTGGAGTCTACCCCGATGGCTGATCGGGGCCGGCGTGGGCCCACGGCGGGCGACGGCGACAGCGGACCGATCTGCGGCCCGTGGACAGCTGCCGTTGGAGGACGCGCGCCGCCTGGCTGTTCGGTCGCGGTGGGGGACAGCGGTGCGATCAGGCCTCGAGGCCGGGAACGACGCGCCCGTAGCCCACCGCGGTGGGGTTCTGCCACACGCCACCGGTCGTGTAGACATCCTCCGCGACGAGCTGCAGCGCTGCCTCCTCGCTATCGGCGCGCACCAGGAGGACGGCCCTGCTGAAGTCGGCGCAGCCTCCGGCCTCGATCAGCCGACCTTCGCGGATGAGGCGCGCGATCCGGGTGAGATGTCGCGGCCGCAGGGCCGGTCGTCGCTCGCGGGCCTCCGGCGTGTACGGCACCTCGACCAGGAACACGTTCTCGATCTCAACGCCATCGGGCAGGTCGGTCATGGCTGCGGAGGATCCTCTCCCGGCTCCTGGTGGGAGAGCCGTGGCCCGGGCACCACCTCGCGCCCGAGCCCGAGCCTACGGGATGGTGTCCATCGCGTCGACCGCGCGTCGACCGTGCGTCGAGTGGCGCCGGCCGATCGCCGGTCGGCATGAAACCCGGTGGGTCAGGCGGTCCGAAGATCCGTCCGCCCACCGGGATCGGAGATGCGAAGGGTTGGCGTGTCCGCCGAGCAGCCTGATCAGTCGAGCAGGGTTCGCGTTCGGTCGTCGTCTCGGAGATCGACGATGCCCTCCGCGGCTTCGGTCACCGTGTCCAGCGGCAACCGCACCGAGCGCTTGAAGACGGTTCCGTGCTTGATCGTGATCTCCTGCCCGCCGACGTCCTCGACCTCACCGACCTCGTCCGCGCCCACGAAGACCCGCCAGCCACTCCGCACGTGGCCCTGCAGGGTGGTAGTCATGACACGTCGCTCCTTTCTCGTCGTCGAGCGGAGCTCGGTATAGCCGACGTGCCATTACAGGCGTCCACGAGGACGCCAAACGGCGGCGTTACACCCACAAGACAGACTGTGGGTCACCCGCACGCGAGGGCGGCCGATGGGTGCTGGTACCGAAGGTGGGACTCGAACCCACACGAGGTTGCCCTCAACGGTGTTTGAGACCGTCGCGTCTGCCATTCCGCCACTTCGGCCCGGCAGGATGATCGTAGCGGAGCCGCGATTCGGCAACCGGTGACGTGCGCAGCCACGCGCCGTGACCACACCTTCGGAACGAACGGCGGGCCGAGCGGCCCGGGCCCGATGCTAGACTCGCCGCGCCTCACCCACCGCCAGCAGGAGTGGCTCGCCAGTCGTGGAGGACGCACGGCCGTCGGGGGCCGTCGACGACCCGATCCAGCGCCGCGATCTCGTCCTCCTCGAGCAGGCGCGAGGTGGCAGCCTCGACGCCTTCAACAGCCTCGTCGAGTGCTACCAGGACCACCTCCACGCGCTGGTGGTGCGGATGGTTCCCGACCGTGATCAGGCGGCGGATGCGGTCCAGGAGGCGTTCTTCTCCGCCTACCGCAACCTTCACCGATTCCGGGGCGGCAGCGTTCGATCCTGGCTCGGCCGGATCGCGATCAATGCCGCGATGGACCAGCAGCGCCTCCGGAAGCGACGGCCCTCGCAGCCGTACCCGGAGCTCGAGGACGAGACCTGGCAGCCACCGGCCGGTCCCGAGGACGACCCCGAACGGACGGCGATGCGAGGTGAGCGCGGACGGGTGCTTGCCGCGGCGCTGGCGTCGATCGCGGCCGACCAGCGCACGGCGATCGTGCTGTATGACGTGGAGGGCTACGACTACGCCGAGATCGCCGAGCTGACGGGTGTTTCGCTGGGCACGGTGAAATCGCGGATCCATCGCGGGCGCCTGGCGCTCCGCGATCGGCTCGAGGGATCGATCGGACTGTTCCGAGGGGAGGGCGAGCCATGACGCGCTCGGCCGGGTCCCCGGAACCTGGACGCGAGGGCCGCCGTCAAGGGAGCGAGATGACCAACGTCCCCGACCCCGCCGATCATGCCTCCCACGACCCGGAGCTGATCGCCGCCTACGCGGCGGGCGATGCCGAGGGCCGGGATCTCGATGCCGCCGCCGCCCTGGTGGAGCGCTGCGAAGCATGCCAGCGGCTCCACGCCGACCTGCTCGCGATCAGCGCCGCCCTCGTCGACCTGCCGGCCCCTGCTCGATCGCGCGATTTCCGGATCACGGCGGATCAGGCCGCTGCGCTCCGTCCGGCGGGCTGGCGCGGCCTCGTCGCCGCCCTGGCCGGCCCGCGCTTCTCGTTTGCGGCGCCGCTGGGTACGGCGATGGCCACGCTGGGGCTGGTCGGGCTGCTGATCGCCGGTCCGGGCCTGCCGTTCGGTACCGCCACGAGCGCTCCGGCGATGGCTCCCGCACCGGCGGGCGACAGCGACGCGAACACGGCCGCACCCGACCAGGTGACGTCCGAAGGTCTCGCGGCGCCGAGCATGGCCGCCGCCAGCATGGCGCCGAGCATGGCCCCTGCCAGCGAAGCCGGCGAAGGGGGTGCGCTGGGGCCTGCGGCGGAGAGCGCCGCGTCCCCGAACGGGCAGGCGTCTGCCACGGAAGCGCCGCTCTCGTCGGGTTCGACATCCGATCTCGCGGCCGGCGGCGAGCCGACGTCGGGACCGGCCGGCGCGTATGCGGCAGGTGGCGGCTCGACGGTCGGACCCGCGGCGGCGAGCCCAGTGCCCGAGGCCGCGGGCGGTGCCGGGGCCGCCGGCAGCGGAGATACCGGCACCACCAGCATCTCGCGTGAGGCCGCGGGGTCGAGCAAGTCGCTGGCGGCGCCGGCACCGCAGCCGGTGCTGTTCGCGGGAGCGGCGCTGCTCCTCGTGGCGGGGCTGTTCCTGCTGGGACTCCGGCTGGCCGCACGCCGCTCCGCACGCCGCGCCGCCTGAGCCCGCCCTCGCTCGGTCCGTCAGTCGCGCAGCGGCAATCGCACCCGGAACGTTGCGCCGTGACCTGCGATGCCATCGCTCATGGCCGTCGCGCTCCCGCCGTGTGCGACAGCAAGGTCTCGCACGATCGCCAGGCCCAGCCCGCTCCCACCCGTGTCCGGGCGGCGATGGAACCGATCGAACAGGCGGCTCAGGTCGGCGGGTGGGATGCCCTCGCCGGTGTCGGCCACCGATAGCAGCGCGTCGTCGCCGTCGCGCTCGATGCTCACGGTCACCCGGCCGTCGGCGGGTGTGTGACGGAGCGCGTTGGTCACCAGGTTCACCAGGATCTCGCGGACCCGGACGGGGTCGACGCTCGTGACCAGGGTTTCCATGCCCGCATGCCGCAGCTCGATGCCGGCGCCTTCGGCGGCCGGGCGGTGCGCCGCCACGACCTCGGCGGCGAGCGTCCGCAGGTCCGTCGGCTCCCGGTGCAGCGTCAGCGCTCCGGCATCCGCCAGCGACAGGGTCCGGAGGTCGTCGAGCAGACGGCTCATCACCCGCGTCTCGGCGAGGATCGGGGCGATGTGGTCGGCATCGAGGGGGTGGACGCCGTCAAGCATCGCCTCGAGCTCACCCGAGATCACGGTCAGCGGCGTTCGCAGCTCGTGTGTGACGTCGGCGAGCAGGGCGCGCCGTTCGTCTCGCGAGCGGTCGAGTCGATCGGCCATCGCGTTGAACGAGGTGCCGAGCCTTCGGACCGCGCTGGGTCCGCGCGGCGGGACCCGAACACCCGCCTCGCCGTCGGCCAGTCGCTCCGTGGCGTCGCCGATCTCCGCCAGCGGCCGGACCGCGCGACCCACGATGCCGAACCCGGCCAGGACCACCAGGGCGAGGATCAGGATGCCGGCGATCGCGGCGAACGACGAGGGACCGACCTCCGGTGCGAGGAGCCCGAGCACCGCCCCGGCCACCCACGTCACGACCGCGGTCACGCCGGCGGCGAGCAGGATGATCGAGACGATCAGGCAGCCGAAGAAGCGGATGAACCCGGCATGGGGACGACCTCGCCACTCGTCGCGCCGGCGCTGGCGGGCCCACCGGCGGTGTGCGCGGCGGCTCGCCCAGGGCGGACCCGCGAGCCACGGAGCCTCGGGCGGCGGCGAGCTCGGCCGCGGGTAGGGAGGCGGAGCGCTTGGCCGGGAGTGCGGAGACGGAGAGCCTGGCCGGGAGTGCGGAGGCGGGGGCGACGGGTGCCGGGCCTCGTCGGGGAGCGGCGGAGCTGGCGGATGGTCCGGCTCGTGGTCGGGGTTCACCGCCCCGCGCTCGAGGGTCACGGATCGGGCTCGGTCAGCGCGTAGCCCACGCCGTGGACGGTCCGCACGTGACTCGGAGAGCCCGGGTCTGGCTCGAGCTTCCGCCGCAGGTTCCGGATGTGACCGTCGATCGCGCGCTCGTAGGTCTCGATCGAGAAGCCGCGCACCGCGTCGAGCAGCTGCGACCGGGTCCACACGCGGCCCGGCTCGCGGGCCAGCGTCGCCAGCAGCTCGAACTCGGTGGGCGTGAGGTCGACCAGGCGGCCCGCGACGGTCACCCGGCGACGCGCCATCTCGAGCTCGAGGTCACCGGCCTGGATCCGCTCGTCGGACAGCGGCGGCATCTCCGCTCGCCGCAGGACGGCTCGAACGCGTGCCACCAGCTCGCGCGGGCTGAACGGCTTGACCACGTAGTCGTCGGCGCCCAGCTCGAGACCCGCGATCCGGTCGCTCTCGTCACCCCGGGCGGTGAGGATCACGATCGGGACGGTCGAGTCGCGGCGCAGCGAACGGATGACGTCCAGCCCGTCGACCTTCGGCAGCCCGAGATCGAGGACGATGGCGTCCGGGCGGCGCGCCCGGGCAAGCACGAGCCCGCCGGCTCCGTCGCCGGCGGTCAGGACGGCGAACCCGGCGTGCTCCAGGTAGTCGCGGACGAGGCTCGCGATCCGGGGCTCATCCTCGACGACGAGCACGGTGCGCATGGCTGACTCCCGACACGGCGGCGCCGGGCGAGGATACCCGCCCGGCGTCCGCAGCGATGACTTCGCACGCCCGATCAGACGTTCGGCGGCGGGCCCGGCGGAACGCTGCCCGGCGGAACGCTGCCGCTCGATGCTGCGTTGCTCGGCCCCGGGCCCGTGCTCGCGCCCGCGTCCTGAGCGCCGCGGGCCTCCTCCTCATGGAGGCGGCGATGCGCGTCGGCCATCCACTGGTGACGAGGATCGGCCGGGCCATGGGTGGGGCCGTATCCCCAGTAGCCGCGGTACCAGCCGCGGTCCCATCGCGCGCGCCGGGGGCCGCGAACCGCGAACGAGATGAGCCCGATCACGAAGATCAGGAACAGGAAGCCGAACAGCAGGCCGCCGAAGTGGGGGAACCCCCACCAGTAGACGTAGCCCGGGGCGATCGCCGTACCCGCGCTCACCGCCCCGCCGGCATTCGCCGCGACGCCCGCTCCGAAGCCAATGGTGCCCGCGACCAGCGCAACGAGCACGACGGCCAGGATCCCGAGGAACCCACGCATGATTGACATCTCCGGATTGCGGCCCGCACGTGCGGCCGGGCCGATTGCCTGGTGCCAAGGCTCGCGTCCGGATGTGCAGAAGCTGTGCGTGGGCGATGCCGAACCTGTGCGCCCCTTTCTGGCGCGACGCGGGGTCGGCGCCCCATCCACGCCACGCCTGCCTCGACCCGCCGGCCCGATCCGTGGCAGCTCGCGATGTTCTCGCGATGTTCTCGCGGCGTTGGAGACCCGGCGTGCGGGACCCGGCGTGCGGGACCCGGCGTGCGGGACCCGGCGTGCGTGCGGCGTCGGGGATCCAGCGTGCCTGATACCTGCCAGGTTTAGGGGCGCTCCAGCGGACGCTCGCGCGGACCGAACCGGGACGGCGGGCGCCTTCTCCGCCCCGATCCATCCCCTCCAGGTATGAATGTGCCGCCGGACGGGCTGTGAGGGCGGCCGGATTCTCGTGCAGGCGATCGGCTAAACCTGTGAGGTATGAGGCCGGCCCAGCCTCCCGACCAGTGCAACGCCAGCCTGTCGTCGAAGGTCCGGCCGCCACTGCAGGTCCGCCGCCGAAGGTCCCGCCGCGCATTCGGGCCGCCGCCGAAGGTCCGGCCGCCACTGCAGGTCCGCCGCCACGGCAGGGCCCCGGCCGTGGATCCGGCCACCGAAGGTCCGGCCGCCATGTCTGCGGCGCACGACACACGCCCGGCGCAGAGCCCGACGTCAGTCGCCGAGGCAGGTTCCCACGTGCCGGGCGGCGGCGATCCACGGGTGGTCGGGCGGCACGACCTTGCGCCTGCCGGCGACCTCCTCGAGCGGGACCGCCTCGACCCCATCGCCACGGGCCGCGACCATCACCCCGAACGTGCCCGCCTCCACCATGTCCGCCGCGGCGCTCCCCAGGCGGGTTGCCAGCAGGCGATCGACCGGCGACGGCGTGCCGCCGCGCTGGACGTAGCCCAGGATCGAGACGCGCGACTCGAGGCCGGTGAGCTGCTCCAGCTGGTGCGCGAGGCGCAGCGTGTTGCCGATGTGCTGGGTCTCGAGCAGCGCGACCTCCGCCTTTGCCGCGTCCCGGGCAGTCGGATCTTCGGCCCGCTGCACGCGGGCCTCGGCCGCCTCGAGTGCCCGGGCGTCCGCCTCGCTGCGGGCGCCCTCGGCCACCGCAACGATGCTGAAGTTCGTGCCCCGGCGCACCCGGCGCTTGATCGCGGAGGCGATGGCGGGCACCTGGTAGGGGATCTCGGGGATCAGGATCACGTCGGCGCCGCCGGCCAGACCGGCGCCCAGCGTCAGCCACCCGGCGCGATGTCCCATCAGCTCCGCCACGATGATCCGGTGGTGGCTGTGCGCGGTGCTGTGGAGGCGGTCGATGGCGTCCGTCGCCACCTCGAGCGCGGTCGCGAACCCGAACGTTGCGTCGGTGCCCACGAGGTCGTTGTCGATCGTCTTGGGCAGCGTGACCACGTTGAGCCCGGCCTTCGCCAGCCGAAGCGCGTTCTTGGCCGTGCCGCCTCCACCCAGGCAGGCGAGTGCCACCAGGTCGGCCTTCCGGTAGTTGTCGACGATGACGTCGGTCATGTCGCGGATCTCGCCGTCGATCTGCATCTTGTGCGGCTTGTCGCGGCTCGTACCCAGGATGGTGCCGCCCACGGTCAGGATCCCGGACAGCGCACCCTTGTCCAGCCGGACCCTGCGATCCTCGGCCAGCCCGCGGAACCCGTCGCGGTAGCCGACCACCTCCATGCCGTAGGTGCTGATCGCCGCCTTGCCGAAGCCACGGATGGCGGCGTTGAGACCCGGGCTGTCGCCGCCGGCGGTGAGGATGCCGACCCGTCGCTTTGACGCCATACGCCAATCCTACGTCGCCCGACCGCCCCGCTGTCCGCCATCGACCGCCCTACCCGCGCCGCCGCGCTCTGCCCCGCCGCAACGGCCGCCCGCGCCGCCCCGCTTCCGCCATCGGCCGCGCCGCGCCACTTGCGCCATCGACCGCCCCTTGCGCCACGCAAGCCAGCCGGCGCCCGCGCCCGCGCCCGCGCCACCCCGATCGGCGTGAGCCCGCGGGTACACTGGACCCGTCCCATTCCGCACGCTCGGAGCCGATGGAACGTCTCCTGCTGCTCGACGGCAACGGGCTCATCTACCGTGGCTACTTCGCGCTCATCGAGCAGCCCCTCACGACCTCGAAGGGCGAGCTCGTCACCGCCGTGTTCGGGTTCACCAACATCGTGCTGCGCGCGATCCAGGACGCCGCGCCCGACCGGCTCGCGGTGGCGTTCGACCTGGGTAAGCCCACCTTCCGCCACGAGCGATACGCCGAGTACAAGGCCAACCGGCAGCGGATGCCCGACGACATGCGCGAGCAGATCCCGAAGGTGCGCGAGGTCGTCAGGGCGCTCGGCATCCCGGTGTACGAGCAGGAGGGGTTCGAGGCCGACGACGTGATCGCCACGCTCGTCGGCCAGGCGGAGGCGTCCGCTCTGGAGGTGACGATCCTCACCGGTGATCTGGACATGCTCCAGCTGGTGAGCGATCGCACGAAGCTCATGGTGTCGCTGCGCGGGGGCATCGCGAACACCGTCACCTACGATCTCGCCCGGATCGACGACCGGTGGGGCCTGCGGCCCGACCAGATGCTCGACTACAAGGCGCTCAAGGGCGATCCGACCGACAACATCCCGGGCATCCCGGGCGTGGGCGAGAAGACCGCCTCGAAGCTGATCGCGGCCTGGGGCACGCTCGAGGCGCTGTACGAGCACCTGGACGAGGTCCAGCCCGAGAAGCTGCGCGCCAAGCTCGCGGACCACCGCGAGTCCGTGCTCGAGAGTCGCGAGCTGATGCGCCTGGTACGTGACGTGGACGTCTCGCTCGACCTGGACCGCGGCCGGGTGGGGGAGTATGACCGCGAGACCGTCGTGCGGCTGTTCCGCGAGTACGAGTTCCGCACCCTGATCGACCGCCTGCCGCCGCTGGTGGGCGAGCGACCCGAGGACGCGGTCGCGGCGATGCGCGCGCTGCGCGAGGCGGGGTTCCCGGCCGCGCAGGGCGTCGGCGGACGGGGGCGCACATCCGGTGGCGAGGCGGCGACGGTCGACCCGGGAGCGCTCCAGCTGTCGATGGACTTCGATGTCGTGTCGGGCGCCGGCGGCGGGGCTCGAGGCGGCGGGCCCGGCGGGGGTCCGGGCGGCGGCGGGGGCGGCATCGCGACGACGTCAGCCGCCGTCGAGGCGCGCGCCGAGGCGGTCGCGGCCGCGAGCGGGGACGTGGCGGGCTCCCTGGCTGCGGCGATCATCGATCCCGGCCGAATCGAGCTCGCCGATGCCGCGCGGGTGGCCGGCCTGGAGAGCTGGCTGCGCGCCCAGGATGCGATCGGCACCGGGCTCGTCGTCGACGACCCGCGGCCGCTCGCCGGGACGCCGCACGCGCTGGCCGTCGCCGGGGCCGACGGTCGCGTCGTCGCAGCCGATGGGCCGGCTGCCGCGCTCGCGCTGCGGCACCTCCTGGAGGCGCTCCGCACGCCGCTCGTCGGCCACGACGTCAAACCCCTCCTCACTGCGCGCTTCGCCGAGGACCTCAACGCCGAGCCGCTGCCGGTCGCGTTCGACACCCAGATCGCCGCCTACCTCGTCAACGCCGCGCTCCGCGCGCAGAAGATCGCCGACGTCGTCGCCGAGCGCCTCGACCTCGTGCTCCCCCCGGCCGCCGCCGGTCTGCCACCCACGGCCACGGCCGGTCTCGAGGCGCTGTCCGCGGTGGCCGTCCGCCCGTCGCTCGAGCTCGCGCTGCGCGATGAGGGCGTGGAGCGACTGCTGGACGAGATCGAGCTCCCGCTGATCCCCATCCTCGCCCGCATGGAGGCCGCGGGCGTCGCCCTCGATCGCGAGGCGCTGGCGGATCTCGAGCGCGAGTTCGGCGCCGAGATCGCGCGCCTGGAGTCCGAGATCTACGCGGCCGTGGGCCACGAGTTCACGATCGGCTCCCCCAAGCAGCTGGGCGACGTGCTGTTCGTCGAGATCGGGCTGCCCAAGGGTCGCAAGACCAAGACCGGCTATTCCACCGATGCCGCCGTGCTGGAGGAGCTCCGCGGGGTCCACCCGGTCATCGAGCCCGTGCTGGACTGGCGTACCTACACCAAGCTCCGCTCGACCTATGTCGAGGCGCTGCCCAACCTGATCGGCCCGGACGGCCGTCTCCACACGCTGTTTCACCAGGCCGTCGCCGCCACCGGCCGCCTGTCGTCGTCGGATCCGAACCTGCAGAACATCCCGATCCGCACCCCGCTCGGGCGCCGGATCCGCCATGCGTTCGTCGCCGGCTCGCCCGATACCACGCTCGTCGCCGCCGACTACAGCCAGATCGAGCTCCGCATCCTCGCCCACGTCTCGGGTGACGAGCACCTCGCCGATGCGTTCGCCCGCCATGCGGACATCCACCGTGAGACCGCCGCGCGGGTGCTGCGCAAGGAACCCGCGGACGTGACCTCCGATGAGCGCTCGATGGCCAAGATGGTCAACTTCGGCCTGGCCTACGGGATGAGCGACTTCGGGCTGTCCACGCGGGCCGGGATCAGCCGCCAGGACGCCCAGGAGTTCATCAACTCCTACTTCGCCGCCTACGGTGGCATCAGCCGCTACATGCACCACATCCGGGAGACCGCCCGCGAGCAGGGCTACGTGGCGACCCTGCTGGGACGCCGCCGCCGGATCCCCGAGCTCGAGGCGCGCAACCCGTCGCTGCGCGCCGCGGGTGAGCGGATGGCGATCAACATGCCGATCCAGGGCACCGCCGCCGACATCGTCAAGATCGCGATGATCAGGCTCGACCGTGCGCTGCGCGAGGGCGGGTTCCGCTCGACGCTGCTGCTGTCGGTGCACGACGAGCTGGTGCTCGAGACGCCGCGCGACGAGGTCGATCGCATGCTGCCGGTGCTGTGCGAGACGATGGAGGGCGCGCTGCCGCTGTCGGTGCCGCTCACGGTCGAGGCCAAGGTGGGCGACTCGTGGGAGGGGATGACGCCGGTGGACCGCCACGAGGCGCCGCCGGCCGATCCGCAACAGGCGGCCCCGGCCGACAGCCGCAACGCAGCCCCAACCGAGGCCTGATGGCGCTCATCCGGCTCGACTCCCTGACCCGGCGCTACGGCCCCGTCGTGGCGCTGGACTCGCTGACCCTCGATCTCGAGCCCGGGATCATCGGGCTGGTCGGCTCCAACGGCGCCGGCAAGAGCACGCTCATCCGGATCCTGCTCGGGCTCCTGGCACCCACCTCGGGGCGCGCCACGGTCATGGACCTCGATGTGGCCCGCGAGGGCACCCGGGTTCGCGCGCTGGTGGGCTACATGCCCGAGCACGATGCGCTGCCGCCCGATCTGCCGGCGACCGAGCTGGTGACCCACATGGCCGAGCTGTCGGGGCTGCCCCGGTCGGCGGCCCGGGAGCGGACCGCGGATGTGCTGCGGCACGTCGGGCTGTACGAGGAGCGATACCGGCCGATCGGCGGCTACTCGACCGGCATGCGCCAGCGGGTGATGCTCGCGCAGGCGCTCGTCCACGATCCCCGGCTGCTGTTGCTCGACGAGCCGACCAACGGGCTGGACCCGGCCGGTCGGGAGGACATGCTGGGGCTCATCCGTCGCACCGGGACCGAGTTCGGGATCGCCATCCTGCTCGCATCGCACCTGCTGGGTGAGATCGAGCGCGTGTGCGACTTCCTGGTCGCGATCGAGTCCGGTCGGCTGATCCGGGCTGCGCCCCTGGCCTCGTTCACCGGGCGGACGGGCGTGGTGCACGTCGAGCTCGACGACGATGCGACCGCGCTGGGTGGTCGGCTGGCCCAGGCCGGGCTCACCTGCCGCCAGGACGGACGCAACCTGTTCGTGGAGCTGGCCGGGGAGACGGGCTACGACACGATCCGGGACGCCTCGGCCGACCTGGGCGTGGGCCTGATCCGGATCCAGCCCGAGCGACGGACGCTCGAGGACCTGTTCCGCGACGATCCTGTCGCGGGAGGTGTCGGGTGAGCGGTTCCGTGCCGCCTGGCGTGCCGGCGCACGTGCCGCCCGGCGGGCCCGTGCCGCATCGCGTGCCGGCGCCAGGCGACGGCGGTCAGGCGCTCGCCGCCGGTGGCGGCGGGGGCAGCATCTACGACCTCGGCTATCGCGGGTATCACGGGCCGCGACTGGGGCGGCGGCACGCTGTCGCCTCGCTCGTTCGCCAGTCGTTCCGCCAGAGCTGGGGCCTCGGCCGGCCGGGCCGGGCGAAGCTCATCCCGTTCGGGTTGGCGGCGATCGCGACCATCCCGGCCGTGGTCGCCCTGGGGGTGTCCGCCCTTGCCCGGCAGCTCGCGCAGGGTGACCTCGCCGATGAGGTCTCGCCCATCCGGTACGAGACGTACTACCCGCTGGTGGCGCAGGTGGTCTTCCTGTTCGCGGCCGCCCAGGCACCGGAGCTGCTGGTCCGCGACCAGCGGCATCGGGTGCTCGCCCTGTTCTTCAGCCGCGCGATCCGGCGCGAGGACTACGCCCTGGCGAAGCTCCTGGCCCTGGGGTCGGCGATGCTGGCGCTGATCCTGTTTCCCCAGCTGCTGATCCTGCTGGGCCGGGTCCTGCTCGCGACCGATATTCCGAGCGCGGTGGGCGATGAGCTGCCGCACCTGATCCCGGTGCTGGGACAGGCGGCATTGACCGCCTGGCTGCTGGCCGCCCTGGCGCTGGCGCTGTCGGCCTTCACACCCCGCCGGGCGTACGCGACCGCGGCGATCTTCGCGGCGGTCATCGTGCCGCTGGTGGCGGTCGGTGCCCTGAGCGACCTCAGCGGCCCTGATCTCGCGGGCGCCGTGTCGCTGTTGAGCCCCGCCGACATCCTCGAGGGAACGAACGCGTTCGTGTACGGCCATGCGCACGCCGGACCGGCCGGCGCCAACATGTCCAGCGCCGCATACGTCGTGGCCGGCCTGGTGATGTCGACGGTCGCGACGGTGGTGCTGGCGGTGCGCTACCGGGTGATCGAGCCGTGACCACCCCGCCGCCTCCTGCACGGAACGAGCAGCCGTCGGTGCCGCCCGACGGACCCCTGTCGCGGTCCGTGCCGCGCGATGGGCCCCTGTCGCCCTCCACGCCGCCCTCCGTGCCGCACTCCGCGCCACCTGCGGTGCCGCCCGCCGCGCCGGCGTCACCTCAGCCCCTCGAGCCGCCCCCGCCGCCCCCGCCGTTGCCGGCGTTCGACGCGCCCGACGCGAGCCGCGCCCCGATCGTGGTGCATCGCGCCTCGCGCTGGTTCGGCAACGTCGTGGCCTGCAATGACGTCACGTTCGACGTTGGGCCCGGGATCACGGGGCTGCTGGGCCCGAACGGGGCCGGCAAGAGCACGATCCTGGGCATGATCGCCGGGCTGCTGCCGCCCTCGGCCGGATCGGTGTTTCTGCTGGGGGAACCCGCCTGGCGGCATCCCGACGTGTATCGGCGGGTCGGCCTGGTGCCCGAACGGGAATCGGTGCCGACCTGGCTCACCGGGCGCGCGTTCGTCCGCTATGCGGCCCAGCTGCAGGGCATTACCGACCCGGATCGCGCCGCGACGGCCGCCATCGCGACGGTCGACCTGACCGATGCCGCCGATCGCCGCACGACAACCTATTCCAAGGGGATGAAGCAGCGGGTCGTGCTGGCCGCGGCGCTCGTCCACGACCCGCCGGTCCTCCTGCTCGATGAGCCGTTCAACGGTCTCGACCCGCGCCAGCGCCTGCACATGATGACGCTGCTCCGGCGGCTCGCCGCCCAGGGTCGGACGATCCTGTTCAGCTCGCACATCCTCGAGGAGGTGGAGCGGCTCGCCGCACAGGTGCTGGTGATCTACGCGGGCCGGCTGGCCGCCTCGGGCGACTTCCGGGCGATCCGGCGGCTGATGACCGATCGCCCGCACACCTACACGATCCGCGCCTCCGACGATCGAACGCTCGCGGCGGCGCTGATCGCCGGCGAGGCGGTCATCGGGGCCGAGCTGCGCGACGACCACCTCGAGGTTCGGACCGCGGACCTGGCAGGGTTCGGTCGCCGCCTGCCCAGACTTGCGCGCGAGGCCGGTGTGTCGCTGTTCGAGGTGCGCCCCACAGACGAGTCGCTCGAGAGCGTGTTCGCCTACCTGGTGCAGCGATGATCGAGGCGATCGTTCGGGTCACGGTGCGCGCGTTGCTCGGGCGGCGGCGCGCCGTGCTGATGCTCCTGCTGGCGGCGGTGCCGGTGCTGGTCGGCATGCTCGCGCGGCTCCACGGCCTTTCCGGCAACCCGGCCACTCGAACGGCCGGGACGCTCGAGCCGGTGATCGTCGCCACGCTCCTGCCGCTGCTCGCGCTGGTGTTCGGGACGGCGGCCCTGGGCGCAGAGCTCGAGGACGGCAGCGCGATCCACCTCCTGACCAAGCCCGTTGCCCGCTGGCGGATCGTGGCCGCCAAGATCCTGGCTGCGGCACCGGTGGTCGCGGTCATCGTGGGTGCGGCAACGGTGCTCACCGGGCTCCTGATCGGCGGTGAGGGCGATGGCGTCGGGGTGACGCTGTCGTTCGCGGCAGGCGTCCTGGTCGGCAGCCTGCTGTACGTGACCCTGTTCGTCGCGCTGAGCATCCTGACCGGCCGGGCGCTGGTGATCGGCCTGCTCTACGTGCTGATCTGGGAGGGGATGCTCGCAGGGCTGTTCGAGGGGACGCGCGTGCTGTCCATCCGCCAGTACGTGCTTTCCATGGTCGCCGCCATCGACCCGTCGAATACCGTGGGCTCTGCGTCGACGCTCTCGACGCCGACCGCGATCGTGGGTGCGGTCGCGGTCCTGGCGGTGGGGTTCCTGATGGCGGTCCGGGCCCTCGAGCGATACCAACTTTCGGCAGGGGACTGATGGCCCTTTGGCGCAGCCGGACGGTGCCGTACGGTTAGCTGGCCGACGGACGCGCAGGGGACTCGCCTGAATGAGTGGGCCGCGAAAGCCACATACCGAGAACACCGCGCCGCTGGGGCTGAGCGCCGAGACCGTGCTCGACGCAGCCGCGGACGCCATCGTGGTCGCCAACCAGCGCGGCCGGATCATCTTCGCCAACGCACGGGTCGAGGATGCCCTTGGCTGGCCGCCCTCGGAGCTCGTGGATCAGGCGGTCGAGATCCTGGTGCCTGAGCGGCTGGCCGATGCCCATACGGTGCACCGCGCTGAGTACAACGACGCGCCCGCGGCACGGCCCATGGGAAATGGCCTGGAGCTGACCGCGCGCCGCCGGGACGGGACCGAGTTCGCCGCCGAGGTCAGCCTCGCACCGCTCCGATCCAGGCGTGGTCCGCTCGTGTGCGCCACGATCGTCGACACGAGCGCCAGGACGGCGCTGCAGCGGCAGCTCAGGGACGCCTTTCAGGAGCTCCAGGAGCATGCCGATGAGGTCGAGCGCCGAGGTCAGGAGGCCGCACAGCTCGCGGAGATGGCCGAGATGCTCGAGTCATGTCAGTCGCTCGACGAGGCCCATGTGGTCATCGCCGGGGCGGCCGAGCGGCTGTTCGAAGGAGACGCCGGCGCGCTCTATGCCCTCGATCCGGGGCGCACGCGGGCCGAGAAGGTGGCCGCGTGGGGCAGCCCCGAACCGTCTCGAAGCGAGTTCACCCCGGAGGACTGCTGGGGGCTGCGACGTGGGCGTCTCCACGTCGTCGGCGGGCGTGACGGCGATCCCCTGTGTCCGCACGTCGAGGAGGAGCTCGCCACGGCGGTGCTGTGCGAGCCGCTGGCAGCCCAGGCGGACACGCTGGGACTCCTCCATCTCCATGTCCGGCGCCGCGCGACCGGCAAGGCGCGAGCGGCCATGCTGGCCGCGCGGGAGCGCGTGGTCAGGATGCTGGGCGACTACGTGGGGCTCACGCTGGCCAACATCCAGCTCCGCGAGCATCTCCGCGAGCAGTCGTCGCGCGACCAGCTGACCGGCCTGTTCAACCGCCGGTACATGGAGGAGACGCTTCGCAGGGAGCTGCGAAGGGCGGACCGGGAGGGGTATCAGGTCGGCCTGCTGATGGCCGATCTCGACCGGTTCAAGCAGCTCAACGATGGCTTCGGTCATACGGCCGGCGACGAGGAGCTGCGCCGTGTCGGCCGGCTGCTGGCCACCGCCGTTCGAACGGAGGACGTCGCCTGTCGCTTCGGCGGCGAGGAGTTCGTGATCATCCTGCCCAAGGCGACGCTCGAGGACGCGCATCATCGAGCGGAGGCGCTGCGGGATGGGGTACGCGTCAGCCACGATGGCGAGCCGACCAGGCTCTATCCGACGACCACGATGTCGATCGGGGTCGCCGCCTACCCGGAGCACGGCGCATCGGCCGAGGAGCTGATCATGGCCGCCGACTCGGCGATGTACCAGGCGAAGGAACGTGGCCGTGACCGCGTGGTGATCGCCAGCGGGTCGGGCGGTCAGCCGATCGCGGTAGCCGGGAGCTGACGTCAGCAACCCGCAACGCTTCGCGGCCCGGTCGGTGCGGCGGTGAGGTCGGTGCGGCGGAGAGTTGGTCGTCGCTGACGGCTCGGCCGGGCCGTGATTTCGACTATGGTCAGTCCATGCCCGAGCTACCCGAGGTCGAGACCGTCGCGCGTGATCTCCGGCGCCACCTGCTGCCCGATGGCGTTGGGTCCGGCCCGGTGATCACGGGTGCGCGCGTGGGCTGGACGAGGACGCTGCGGGACGAGGATCCGGCACGGTTCGTCGAGGGCGTCTCCGGACGGCGGATCGAGGGTATCGGCCGGCGCGGCAAGCAGCTGGTGATCGACCTCGATCGGGGCTTCTTCCTCACCGTCCACCTCAAGATGACCGGTCAGCTGTTCGTGGTGCCCGGAGCCACCCCGGTGGACCCTTACGAGCGGCTGGCGCTGTCGCTCGGGGATGGGCGAGAGCTCCGTTTCCGCGACATTCGCAAGTTCGGAAGGGTGGGGCTGTACGCGGCCGAGGACGACCCGTTCGACGGGGTCGGCCCGGAGCCGCTCGACCCGCGCTTCACGCTGCGTGCCTTCCGAGCCCGGATCCGCGGTCGGCGCGCCCGGCTCAAGCCGCTGCTCGTCGACCAGGGGTTCCTGGCAGGCGTGGGCAACATCTACGCCGACGAGGCGCTGTGGCGATCGAAGCTCCACCCGCTGCGGACGGCGGCGTCCCTCCGGCCTGCCGACGAGCGGCGCCTGTACCGGGCGCTGATCGACATCCTGCGCGAGGCCGTCGAGCGGCGCGGCAGCTCGATCGATGACTACACCGCACCCGACGGGGACGGCGAGATGCAGGAGCACCTCGACGTGTACCAGCGCACGGGCGAGCCGTGTCCGCGGTGTGGCCGCCCGATCCGGCGGATCGTGATCGGCATCCGCTCGACGCATTTCTGCTCGTTCTGCCAGCGGCTGCCGGCCGCCGAACGCAACGCCGCCGGGAAGCTGCTGGCGACGATGACACCGCGGCCCGGCCGTTCGACGGTTGGTCGCCGGGGCCGGCGATGGACGGAGCTCGGGGGCACGGGGTCGCTGGGGCAGACCCGCTCGGAGGCGGACGCTGCGCGGGCTCGCGAGCGCAGCGTCCGGACCAGGGCGGCCTCCGCCAGCCGGCGAGCGGCGGCGCGCGGTGGCCTGGCGCTGGAGACGGGGTCGTGAGCCTCATCCGCCTCGAGGGCGTCGTCCGGGAGATCGGGACGTTCGTGATCCTCGACCAGGTGACCGCCGCCATCAACCCCGGGGAGCGGGTGGGTCTCGTCGGTCCCAACGGGGCGGGCAAGACGACGCTGCTGCGGATCGTCGCCGGGCGGGACGAGCCCGATCGGGGCACGAGCACGCGCAAACGGGGCCTCACGCTCGGGCCTGCTGAGCCAGGAGGCGCACCTCGACGACGCGTTCATGGCCGCGCCCGACCTGCGCGCCGCCGTGCGGCATGGCGCCGCCCACCTGGAGCAGATGGGCGACGAGCTGGGTCGTCTCGAGCGCGAGGGGCAGGCGGCGGGTGAGGCGTACGCCGAGCTTCAGCACCGGTTCGAGGTGCTGGGCGGCTACACGCTCGACCAGCGGGTGGACGCAGCCTTGTCGGGGCTCGGCTTCGCGCGCGACGAATGGGTGCGGCCGCCGACCGCGATCTCGGGCGGCCAGCAGACCCGCGCGGCGCTGGCGCGCCTGGTCATCGCCGATCCCGATCTGCTCCTCCTCGACGAGCCTACCAACCACCTCGACCTGGGCGCCATCGAGTGGCTCGAGGAGCACCTTCGGCGGCGGGCGGGCGCGCTCCTGGTCGCGTCTCACGATCGCGCGTTCCTGGACGCGACCGTGTCGCGCATCTGGGAGCTGCGTGCCCGGCGGCTCACCTTCTTCCGCGGCGACTACAGCGCCTACCATCGCCAGCGCCAGGAGCGGGACGTGCGGGCCGACCGGGAGGCCGACAGCCACGATCAGGCGATCGAGCGTGAGATCGAGCTCGTCCAGCGGTATCGGAGCCAGCGCAAGCACGTCAAGATGCACGAGCACGAGGCGCGTCTGGAGCGGCTGCGGGCGGAGCGGATCGAGCGACCGAGGCCCGGCAAGACGCTGGCGATGCCCGGGCGCACGCTCACCGGCGGCCCGGTTCGCTCGGGAGAGCTCGTGATCCGGCTCGAGGGTCTCGCGGTCGGGTATCTGCCGGGCCGCGGCGCGCTGGCACCGGATGGCAGCGAGGCGCCCGCGCCGGTGCGGGTCGCCGGGGCGCCGTTCCTGGCCGCGCGGCGCGGCGAACGGATCGGCATCGTGGGACCGAACGGCGCCGGCAAGACGACCCTGCTGCGCACGATCGCGGGCGACCTGCCGCCGCTCGACGGGACGCTCGCGTTCGGGCACAACGTCCAGCCCGGCTATCTCGCCCAGCTGCGCGACGCCGCGATCCCGGGCGCCACGGTGCTGGACGCGATCATCGAGGCGATCCCGGTCACGCCCGGCGAGGCGCGCGGCTACCTGGCCAGGTTCCTGTTCCGCGGCGACGACGTGTTCAAGGAGGTGCGCTCGCTCTCGGGTGGCGAGCGGTCCCGGCTCGAGCTCGCGTTGCTGGGCATCCTGCCGTCGAACCTGCTCCTCCTCGACGAGCCCACCAACCACCTCGACATCGCGGCCCGGGAGGCGATCGAGCGGTTCCTCGCCGATGTCCCCGCCACGCTGCTGGTCGTGTCGCATGACCGGCGGCTGCTGGACACGATCTGCGAGCGGCTGTGGGTGGTCGATGACGGCCTGGCCGTGCCGTTCGACGGCGGCTACCAGGCATGGCGCGCCGCGGTGAGCGACGGCTGGACGGTTGCGGCGGAGGCGGCGCGGCGGGCGACCCGCGGATCGCAGCCCGCCGATCAGCGCGGCGACGGACAGTCCCGGACGCGGGCTCGGGGCGGGAGCGCCGGTCAGGCGCCGGCGCCCGCGCCGCAGGCGGCAGCCGGGGAACCGGCGGGGTCGGCGCGGGCCACGTCGGGCAGGACACCGACGGCGACAGCGAGGCCGCGGCGCAAGCTGTCCAAGGACGCCTATCGCCGCCGCCGCGAGGCGCTCGATGCCGAGCTGTCGAGGCTGGGGCTCCGGCGCAGCCAGCTCGAGCTCGCCGTGGGGACCCCGTCGGTCGCGGGGAACTTCGTGGAGATGCGCCGGGTCACCAGCGAGCTGGCCGATGTCGAGCTGGCGCTGAGCCAGGCGGAGGATGCCTGGCTCGAGCTCGAGGAGCAGGCCCCGTGAGCCTGCGTGGCCCGATCGGCGGGTCCGGGACGGTCAGGATCGGGATCACGGGACCCATCGGGTGTGGCAAGTCCCAGATCGTGCGCTGGCTGGCCGAGCTCGGCGTGGCGGTGGTCGACGCGGATCTCGAGGCGCGCGCGGTGACGGCGCCCGGGCACGCGGTGCACGACGTCGTGCTGGCGCGGTTCGGTGACCGGGTGCGTGCCGCGGACGGGACGCTCGATCGGGTTGCGCTCGGTCGGATCGTGTTTGCGGACCCGTCCGCACTGGCGCGGCTCGAGGCGATCGTCCATCCGGCGGTGCGACCGCGGATCCTGGCCGCAATGGAGGCGGCCGAGGCAGCCGGCGCGCCGGCGATCGCCGTCGAGGCGATCAAGCTGGTCGAAGGCGGGCTGGCAGCGCTGTGCGACGAGGTATGGCTGGTCACCTGCGATCCCGGTGCCCAGCGCGACCGACTGCTCGCCCGGGGGATGGCGACCGATGACATCGACCGGCGCACGGTGGCGCAGGCCGGGCTCACCGAGCGGCTGCGGCCGGCGGCCACCTTCGTGCTCGACACCAGCGGGCCGCCGGCCGCCACGCGCGCGCTGATGGTCGCGGCACTCGGCGAGGCGCTCGCCAGCCGCCGGGGGCGCCACGTGCACTAGGCGCCACGGACGCTGGGCGGCACGGACACCAGCGCCGGTCGGGAGCGTGCCGGCTAGGTCGGGGAGGTGGCCGCCCGGCCGGGCCGAGCCCGGCCGGGCGGCTGGGAGGCGCGCCGGGTCAGCGACGCGCGATGGAGGGAACCGCCCTGCGCGGCATCCTCCCGGGGTCAACCGCCATCCGGCGCTCCGCCTGACGGGACGTCACCGGAGGAGGCGGTGCGGACCGGAGCGGCGACGAGACCGGCCGGTCCGCGAGAGATGCGAACGAGCGGGGCATGGGTGCGAGCCGCCGAGGGGCGGGCAGCCGGCTCGCCTACGGTGCCGCGCTGGCGGCCGGCGAGCCCGACGGCTCGGCGGACGCCGACGGTGCGGCCGAGGGGGCCGGTGTCAGCTCCGGGATCGGCGGAGGCGTCGGCAGCGGGCCGCCGCCGGCCGGATACGTCTCCGGGATCGGCAGGCCGTAGCGCTCGATGATCCGGTTGGTAGTCGTCCCGAGCGACGACACGTCGAGGATCCGCGTGTCCTGGTCGGGTCGGAGGACCATGCTGAACTGGGCGTTGCCGGCCGCCTGGAGATGCGTGATCTCCTCGGCCACCGGGAGCGTTGCCTTGACGATGTAGAAGGTGCCCTGGCGGGCCAGGATCTCCATGTCCTGGTAGGTGATCTTGGTCGACCGGTCGGTGTAGTAATCACCCGCGTCGAGCACGTTCTGGGGCACGTTGACCGTGGCCGTGACGAACACGTCGACCAGCATCCCGGCGCCCAGCATGCCGCCCACGGCGCGGTCGTCGCTGACCGTGATCGAGACCGCCCGCCAGGCCTCCGAATCCGGCGCCACCGTCTCGTCCGGCTTGAGGATCGAGAACTGGCCGCCGGCCGTGGTCGAGGCCAGCAGGTTGGTCGTCACCAGCTGACCGGCCGGGACGTCGACGGCGAGCACCCGGCCGACGAGCTGGGCGGGATCGGCGACCGTCTCAGCCGCGTTGGTGCCGTCGAGCGGGATGTCGTTGCGGAGCACCACGTCGTCCGCCTCGATCGGCTTGCGCGCCGGGATGGCACGCGCGGCCACGACGGCCGAGGTCAGCTTCAGCCCGGACTGTCCGGCCTGCTGCTGCGCGTTGTTGATCAGGAAGAAGGCAGCGCCACCCGCCGCCAGCGCCAGCACGACGCCCAGCAGGATGACCCATCGTCCACGTTTGGACGGGTCCCGGTATTCCATCTCCATCGCATCTGCCTCCCAGGGATGCGGGTCGACGCCGTACGCGTCGCCCGGAAGCGTGTGCCGCGCCCGATCCGGCTAGTTCCAGGGCGCCAGCCGTGCCACCTGACCGCGGCGCAGCCGGGAATCCTCGGGATCCGGGATCACCGGGGTGATCGCGTATGCCGAGACGCTGTTGGAATTGATGCCGACCACGCGCATGACCGCGAAGCCGACGATGTCGACGTACTCCTGGTTGCCGCCGGCCGATGCCGTGGCGACATTGACCCCGAGCGTCATCAGATGGGTCACGGGCTGACCGGTGTCGTTGGTGCCGGTCGCCCGCACCACGAACGTATAGATGCCCGAGGCCATCGTCCCCGTGTTGATCGACAGGGTGGAGGTGGCACCGCTGCTGGTGGGGGTCACCGCGGCAGGTGAGAACGTGACGGCACCCATCCCGGCAGGGAGGGTCTCGCCGGGCAGCGGCTCCAGCGACAGCGCGACCGTGGAGCCGAATGCAGCGCCGGAGCGCTTGATGTCGAGATCGAAGCTCACCGTGTCGCCGTTGACGGCCGCCGTCTCCTCGCCCGACGACGCCCCCAGCGTGAAGTCCTTGGCCACGTTGCCGACCTCGACCGCGAACGGCGTGTACTTGGTCGTGAGGTACGGGCTCCCGGCCTGGCCCTTGAGCCAGATCGCATACACGCCGTCGGCGGCGCCCGACGTCTGTGCGTTGCCGATGTCGACGGCCGTACCGTGGCCCAGCGACGGCGTCACCGGGTTGGGGGTGTAGGTCAGGGGCGCCGATGGGTTGAGCATCGTGCCCAGCACCAGCGGGTTGTTCGGGTCGTTCTCATCGGCGACGGTGGACATCGTCACCTGCCCGGCAAACGCCTGGTTGCGACCGACCCGGATGGAGCCGACGTTGGTCGTGGTCCCCGTCGTGGGCAGGCTCACCGTTCCCGGGTTGGTCATCGAGAAGTCGGGGATCTGCATGGTCACGCCGGGGTACACCGCGACCAGGATCTCGTCGCCCGGGGCGAACCGGTCGCTGAACGAGGACACCGCGATGCCCGACGAGTTGCCGCTCATCGTCGCGACCTGGTCGTTGGGGTCGGGCGGAGTGACGGCAGCCGGGAACATGGGACCCGGATAGCCACCGCTCAGGATCCACTTCGACTCCATCGACTTGAGCGTCTGGGAGTTGGTCGAGGTCGTGACGCCGTTGTAGTAGAGCTGCGAGTACTCGGTCTCGAAGTTGCGGATGTCGAGGGCGACGAAGCCGCGGAAGTCGGCGCCGTTGTCCGGGTCCGCGCCCTGGCCCAGGATCTCGACGATCGGCCCGTGGTCGGAGCGATCGTCGTCCGGGCTCGACGCGTTGAATGCCGAGCCCGCGCGGGGATCGATGCGCGTCGAGCTGTCGGTGTCGGTGCCCAGGCAGGCGGTGTTCGCGGTCGCGAAGAAGTCCATGAACTCGTTGAAGTTGTCGGTGCACGGCGACGCCCCGCTGCCGGTGCCCGGCGCCTTGATGAACTCCCGGACCGCGATCGGCAGCAGATCGCCGTCGAACCTGACCCGGGCCTGCGCGACGATGGTGTTGGTGTTGAGCCCGACGGCCCGTCCGAAGGTGTACGGGATCGTGTTGCGGATCGCGACCCGAACCGAGCCGCCGGAGAACAGGATCCCGTCGATCAGGTGGGCGGGGTCCCCGGCGTGGCCCGATTCGTAGACCTCGTTGCCGTCGCCGGGCGGCAACGACGGCACGATCCCGTTGGGCGGGATGCTGAAGTTGCGCGACAGGACCGTCCGCGCCTCGGTGCGGGCGGCATCCTCGGTGCCGCCCTGGACGAGCACCTCGCCGGCGGCCAGCGCGGCCGCGTCGACGGCGTTCTGGAGGAAGCGTCGCTCGGTGTAGAAGCGCCCGATGTCGAACGCGAGCCCGGCGGCGGCCATGAGCGCCACCAGCGAGAGCACGAAGATGACGAGCACCTGGCCGCCGTCACGGCGCGCGAGGGAGCGGTCTCGCATCGGTCGTCAGTTGATGACCATCGTGACCTCGCCCGCCAGCTCCAGCCGGCCGCCCGAGTCGTGGGGCAGCAGCTGATTGACGAGCGGAACCACGAGGTCCTGGTGGTAGGTGGCCCGGACGGTCACCCGGTAGCCCTGGCGAGGATCGTTGGCGGTGACCGTGCCCGGCTGCTCGTAGGTGATCGTGATGTCGCCGTTGGTGTAGGTCGTGGTCGTGCCACTGGTCGAGCTCGTCCACGTGTCCCCGTTGGCGAAGTTGGGCGACGTCTTGGACAGCCCATTGAGCGACGCCAGGAGCTGGTCCTTGATCTCGTCGTTGCGGGCGGCGTCGTTCATGCCCTTGGTGAGCGTGCGGTTGTAGACGTAGATCGTGCCGGTGCGGGCGGCCTCGCGAGCCGCGGTCGACACCGTCACGTAGCTGTTGAACACGAAGCCGAACTGGATGACGCCGAGCAGCAGGAACAGGAGCGGCGTCAGGATCAGCGAGAACTCGACCAGCGCCTGGCCGTCCTTGTCGCGCCGGCAGGACCGGATGCCGCGTGGCAGGGCGCGACCGGGCCTGCTCCCGGGAGGGGCGGCGGGCCGTTGGCGAGGACCGGGATCGGTGGCGGGCATCAGGGCGTGGCTCGCTCCGTGGCGAGGGGCTGTCACGAGCAGTCTTCGCGTGCCGGATCGGCGCAGGAATGGGTCGTTGGTCCCTGTAAGGGCAACCGTTAGGTGGGGTGCGCGCACCGCGAACATGCGTTCGAAATCGAACGGGCGGATCGTGGTAGCATCCGCCCGTGCCCGACTTCCGCCTCGTCGCCCCGTTCGAGCCCACGGGCGACCAGCCGCAGGCCATCGACCGCCTCGTGGACGGGCTCGCGCGAGGGGTGCGCAGCCAGACGCTGCTGGGGGTCACCGGCTCCGGCAAGACATACTCGATGGCGCAGACCATCACACGCCATCAGAAGCCCACGCTCGTCCTCGCCCACAACAAGACGCTGGCCGCGCAGCTGTACGCCGAGTTCCGGGAGTTCTTCCCCGACAACGCCGTCGAGTACTTCGTCAGCTACTTCGACTACTACCAGCCCGAGGCGTACCTGCCGCGGTCGGACACGTACATCGAGAAGGACAGCAGTCGGAACGAGGAGATCGACCGGCTGCGGCATGCCGCGACCCACGCCCTGTTCGAGCGACGCGATGTGATCATCGTCGCCTCCGTGTCGTGCATCTACGGCCTGGGTGCGCCGGTGGACTACGGCGCCACCGTGCTCCGGCTCCGGGTCGGCGGTCAGTACCGACGGGACAGCGTGCTGCGCCACCTGGTCGACCTCCAGTACCAGCGCAACGACACCGCGCTGACCCGCGCGCGGTTCCGGGTCCGCGGCGACACGCTCGAGATCGGCCCGGCCAGCTCGGAGGAGATCGTCCGGGTCGAGTTCTTCGGCGACGAGGTGGAGCGGATCACCGAGCTCGACCCCCTCACCGGGGAGCTGCTCGCCGAGCGCAAGGAGCTCAACGTGTTCCCGGCCACGCACTTCGTGACGCCGCGCGACAAGCTGCAGCTGGCGATCGGGTCCATCGAGGCCGAGATGGAGGAGCGGGTCGGGCAGCTCGAGGCCGAGGGGCGGGCGCTCGAGGCCGCACGGCTCCGCCAGCGGACCACGTTCGACCTGGAGATGATGCGCGAGCTGGGCTACTGCTCGGGCGTCGAGAACTACTCGCGCCACCTGTCCCAGCGCGAGGCGGGGTCGCGGCCGTGGACGCTGCTCGACTACTTCCCGCCCGACTGGCTGCTGATCGTCGACGAGTCGCACATGACCATCCCCCAGGTCGTGGGCATGTACAAGAACGACCGGACGCGCAAGGAGATCCTGGTCGACTTCGGGTTCCGGCTGCCGTCGGCGCTCGACAACCGACCGCTCACGTTCGAGGAGTTCGAGGCGCACCTCAACCAGGCGATCTTCGTGTCGGCGACACCCGGGCCGTACGAGCTCGAGCGCAGCGAGCAGGTCGTGGAGCAGCTGGTGCGCCCGACCGGCATCGTCGACCCGCCGATCATCGTCCGGCCCACCGACGGCCAGATCGACGATCTGCTGGAGGAGATCCGGGGACGGGTCGAGCGCGGTGAGCGCGCGCTGGTGACCACGCTCACCAAGCGCATGGCGGAGGACCTGGCCGACTATCTCAAGGAGCTGGGGATCAAGGTCCAGTACCTCCACAGCGAGGTGGACACCCTGGAGCGGGTCGCGATCCTCCGTGACCTGCGGCTGGGCGTGTACGACGTGCTGGTGGGCATCAACCTGCTGCGCGAGGGCCTGGACCTGCCCGAGGTCACGCTGATGGCGATCCTCGACGCCGACAAGGAGGGCTTCCTGCGCAGCGCCTGGTCGCTGATCCAGATGATCGGCCGCGCGGCCCGCAACGTCGGCGGTGAGGTGATCATGTACGCCGACCGGGTCACCGAGTCGATGCAGGCCGCGATCGAGGAGACCGACCGCCGGCGGGCGGTCCAGGAGCGCTACAACGCGGAGCGCGGCATCGAGCCCCGGACGATCATCAAGGGCATCCACGACATCAACGACCGGTTGCGCGTGGTCGCCGAGGGCACGGCGATGTACTCGTCCGAGCGGCGCGCGCGCGAGCTGGAGGCGGCCGACAAGGCCGAGGTCGAGAAGGTGGTCGCACGGATGGAGGCCGAGATGAAGGCCGCCGCGCGGGAGCTCGAGTTCGAGCGGGCCGCGGCGCTGCGCGACGAGATCCAGCAGATCCGGTTGCGGGTCCTGGAGCAGGACGCCTCCGTCATCGTCGCCCGGGCAGCCGAGCGCGCGGCGCGTGACGCGGCGCTGCCGGCGAAGGAACGAGCGGCGGCGCACCGCGGTGCGGCGGCTGACGGTGCGACGTTCGAGGTGACCGAGGTGCGCGTGCTGCCGTCGGGCGAGGAGCCCGGATCCGAGGCGGGCGACGGCGAGGAGGAGGAGGGCGTCGGCGTCGCGGCCGAGCTGTTCCCGGGGATCCGCGACGAGCACGAGGATGACGACGGCGGCTGGCAGGCGCGCTGGCTCGATCGGCCCACCTGGGATCGCACGGTGACGCCCAACATCCGTCGCCGGACGGGGCAGCGACCCAACCGGCGACGCCGGGGCTACTGAGTTGCCGCCCGGCGACGAGCCGGGGCGCTCGGAGCTGAGCGAGGGCGCCGCGCCGCACCCGACCGCGCCAGTCCCCGCGTTCCCGCACCTGCGGGTGTGGCTCGAGCCCGGGTATGAGCAGAGCCGGGTCGGCGGCTGGGTGCTCGACGTGCCGGGCGTGTTCGGATCGGGTCGGACGAGCGGCGCCGCGCTGACCGCCGCGCTCACCGCGACCGCACGCGTCCGCGAGTGGCTCGAGGGTCACGGCGAGGCGCTCGACCTGCCGCCCATGGGTCGCCAGGACGTGGTCGCCGAGGTGGCGGCGCGCCACGCGGGGGACGGTTACGAGGTGAACGCGACGTTCGAGCCCGATCGCCGACCCCTCTCGACGGCCGAGCTCGAGCGAGCCCTGCGCTGGATGGCCTGGGCACGCGAGGACCTGCTCGCGACCGGCGCCCGGATCGCCGCCCATGAGGCCGCCCACGGGCCACTGCCCGCCGACGACGGGGCGGGGGAGCGGACCGCCGACGCGGTGCTGCGTCATCTCGCCGGTGCCGAGGCCTGGCTCATCGGGCGGCTCGATCCAGCGCTCAGGTACGGTGGCCCGCTGCGTGGCGCGCCCGTCGAGGAGGCGCTCGCGGGGACCCGCGCCTGGACGGTCGAGCGGTTGCGGGCGTTCCAGGCCGCCGACGACGGCGGCGAGGTGTCCGATCGCCACGGGGAGACGTGGACCCTGGCCAAGGTGGTGCGCCGGCTGCTGTACCACGGGTTCGACCACCTGTGGGAGCTCGACCGCCGCCTCGCGGGCGCAGCCGGGACGGCCGAACGCGTGTCGGTGACCCTCGACCGGCGGCCCCCGGCAGCCGAGGCGCTGACGCTGCTGCGAGCCGTGGGCTGGGACGTCCGGGCATCCGACCACAAGGGTGTCGCCACCGCCATCCGCGAATCCTCGGTGATGGCATCGGCCCGGGACGGCGACCGGCTGGTCGGCATGGCGCGGTCGCTCTCGGACGGCGCGCTCAACGCGATGATCGTGATGGTCGTCGTGCACCCCACGTACCAGGGCCTGGGGATCGGGGAGCGGCTGATGCGCACGCTCATGGATGGGCACGAGAGCATGCGCTTCACGCTGCTCGCCGCACCCGGTATGGAGGACTGGTATGCGCGCCTCGGCTTCGAGCCGGATTCGCGCGCGATGGTCCGTCCGCGGCTGCGTCACCGGACGTAGCATCTGGCCGTGCAGCATCGGGCCCGACCGTCATTCATCCTGGCCATCCTCGCGCTGGCAGTCCTCCTGCTGGTCGGCGTCTGCGGTTGCGGGGCGTCCTCGCCGGATTCGGGACCCGCCGGCGTCGTCCGGCAGGCGCTGGACAGGGTCGCGGCCAAGGACCTCGACGGGCTCAAGACGCTTGCCTGCGCGGGACAGGAGGACCAGATCAGCAACCTCCTGCAGCTGCCGGGCGGGGTCGGAGCGGGCTCCGTCGCGGATCTGCTCCCCGGTCTCGACACCCAGGCGCTGCTCGACGCTGTCCAGGTGGATGTCGGTGGGGTGAACCTCGGCAACGCGACCGTCGACGGCGACACGGCCGAGGTCCCGGTCACGGGCTCGATCAAGGTCACCTTCGACGCGGACACCCTGCGACCGATCATGCGCCAGGTGCTCGACCAGCAGGGGGCGTCGATGTCGGACCAGCAGCTGGACGCGCTGCTGAGCACGCTCCAGGCGTACGGCCAGGATGTCCCGCTCAACCAGTCGGTGCGCCTGGTCCGGGAGAGCGGTGACTGGAAGGTCTGCCAGGACACCTTCGCCGTTCCCGGCTCGTCCTGAGAGATAGAACGCCTGTTCGTTTTCGCGCTGATCGGCTAGACTTGGACCGTGCCCCAGGACCGGATCATCGTGCGCGGCGCGCGCGAGCACAACCTGAAGAACGTCGACGTTGCCTTCCCGCGTGACCGGCTGGTCGTGATCACCGGGCTGTCGGGCAGCGGCAAGAGCAGTCTCGCCTTCGACACCATCTACGCCGAGGGCCAGCGGCGCTATGTCGAGAGCCTGTCGGCGTATGCCCGCCAGTTCCTGGGCCAGATGGACAAGCCCGACGTGGACCAGATCGACGGCCTGTCGCCGGCCATCTCGATCGACCAGAAGGGGGCCTCGAAGAACCCCCGCTCGACGGTCGGGACGGTCACCGAGATCTACGACTACCTGCGCCTGCTGTTCGCCCGCATCGGTCACCCGCATTGCCCCACCTGCGGCCGCGAGATCGAGCGTCAGGCGGTCAGCCAGATCGTCGACCAGGTGCTGGCGATGCCCGAGGGCACCCGCCTGCTCGTCCTCGGGCCGCTGATCAAGGACCGCAAGACCGAGGGCGACCGGGTGTTCGACGGGGCCCGCAAGCAGGGCTTCGTCCGTGTCCGCGTGGACGGCACCCAATACGACCTGACCGAGGCCCCGAAGCTCGACAAGTACAAGCGCCACACGATCGAGGTCATCGTCGATCGCTTCGTGGTCCGCCGGGCGGAGGCGCCCGATGACTGGGCCCGCGACGCGGCCGGCCGCCCGATCGACCCGGCCACCGGCGAGGTCGTCCCGGACCCCGATACGGCGCGCCTGGCCGACTCGATCGAGACCGCGCTCCGGCTGGGCGAAGGCGTGATGGTCGTCGCCCCAGCCTTGCGCGACGGCGAGCCGCCGGCGTTCGAGGAGCGGCGCTTCAGCGAGCGCTACAGCTGCCCCTACGACGGAACGACGATCGACGAGCTCGAACCACGCTCGTTCTCGTTCAACTCGCCCCACGGCGCGTGCCCCACCTGCACCGGGCTGGGCACCCAGCTGGTCATCGATCCCGAGCTGGTGATCCCGGACCGCTCGCGGAGCATCCGCGCGGGCGCGCTGGTGCCGTGGAACAAGATGCCCACCGAGATCAGCTGGCGGATGAAGATCACCGAGGCGGTGTTCGCGTCGCACGGCTGGAGCATCGACGTCCCGGTCGCGGACCTCCCGGACGAGGCGGTCGAGTACCTGCTCTACGCGCCCCGGGACGAGAAGGTCGTCGTTCGCTACCGCCACGAGCGGGGCGAGAACAGCTACGTGGCGACCTTCGAAGGCGTCGTCACCAACCTCGAGCGGCGGTTCAAGGAGACGGACTCGGAGTACATCCGGACCGAGCTCGAGAAGTTCATGGTCCAGAAGCCGTGCCCCACCTGCGGCGGCCGGCGGCTGCGGCCGGAAGCGCTCGGGGTGACGGTGGACGGCCGGAGCATCTGGGACGTGTCCACGATGTCGGTCACCGACGCACTGGGCTGGGCGTCGGGGCTCGGCGAGCACGTGACCGAGCGCGAGCGCACCATCGGCCGCCAGGTGCTCAAGGAGATCGTCGCGCGCCTGGGCTTCCTGGTCGACGTCGGCCTCGACTACCTGACCGTGGACCGCGCGAGCGTGACGCTGTCCGGCGGCGAGGCGCAGCGGATCAGGCTCGCCACCCAGATCGGGACCACGCTGATGGGCGTGCTGTACATCCTCGACGAGCCATCGATCGGACTCCACCAGCGCGACAATGCCAAGCTGATCGCGACCCTGACCCGGCTGCGTGACCTGGGCAACACGGTGCTCGTGGTCGAGCACGACGAGGAGACGATCCGGACCGCGGACTGGGTGATCGACATCGGCCCCGGAGCCGGCGAGCATGGCGGCGAGATCATCGCCAACGGGACGCTCGAGGCACTGCTCTCGGAGCCGCGCTCGATCACCGGCGCGTTCCTGCGTGGGGAGCGACAGGTCCCCGTCCCGACCCGGCGCCGCCGCGGCAACGGCCGAAAGCTGGTGATCCGGGGCGCGCGCGAGCACAACCTGCAGCGCATCGACGTGACGTTCCCGCTGGGCACGTTCATCGCGATCACGGGCGTCTCGGGGTCGGGCAAGAGCACGCTCATCGACGACGTGCTGTACCGGGGCCTCGCGCGCGAGCTGAGCGGCTCGCGGGCGCCGGTCGGCGCCCACGACAGCATCGACGGCGTGAGCTTCATCGACAAGATCATCGAGATCGACCAGAGCCCGATCGGCCGAACGCCGCGCTCGAACCCGGCCACCTACACCGGCCTGTTCGGGCCGATCCGCGAGCTGTTCGCGGGGACACCCGATGCCCGCGTGCGCGGCTACCAGCCGGGCCGGTTCAGCTTCAACGTCAAGGGTGGCCGGTGCGAGAACTGCAAGGGCGACGGGATCATCAAGATCGAGATGCAGTTCCTGCCCGACGTCTACGTCCCGTGCGAGGTGTGCCAGGGCAAGCGCTACACGCGCGAGGCGCTCGAGATCCACTACAAGGGCCGCTCGATCGCGGACGTGCTCGAGATGACCGTGGAGGAGGCGCTCGAGTTCTTCTCGGCGGTGCCCAAGGTGCAGGCCAAGCTCCAGACGCTGTTCGACGTGGGTCTTGGCTACATCCATCTCGGCCAGCCGGCAACCACGCTCTCGGGCGGCGAGGCGCAGCGCGTCAAGCTGGCCACCGAGCTGTCGCGGCGAGCCACGGGCAAGACGCTGTACCTGCTCGACGAGCCCACCACGGGTCTCCACTTCGCCGACGTCGACAAGCTCCTGGCCGTGCTCCACCGGCTGGTCGAGAACGGGAACACGGTGCTGGTCATCGAGCACAACCTGGACGTGATCAAGACCGCCGACTGGATCATCGACCTGGGGCCCGAGGGCGGGCTCCGCGGCGGTCGGATCGTCGCGGAGGGCACGCCGGAGAAGGTGGCACAGACGCAGGGCTCGGCGACCGGCGAGTATCTGGGCCGCGTCCTGCGCGGTGAGCCCCTGGTCCCGTTGAGCGACGTGACGTTCGCGGACGAGGCGGGGCGGCCAGGTGTGGGCGGCGGGAACGGCTCGCCGGTGCCGGTGATGGCGCCCGCCCGCAAGCGGGTGGCCGCCGCGCGGTCGGCCGGCGACCGCTGATCGCCCCTGGGCCGTTCGCTGGATCAGGCGTTCGCCCGGGTCCCGTCGCCGTCGCCGGCGGTCTAGGATGGGTCCATGCCCGAGATCGACTTCGCGTTTCTGGCCGATGCCGCCGAGACCCAGCCCGGCCAGAAGTTCCACGTGCTCGGCGGAGGCATCACGCGTATCGGCGGACGCACCTTCCCGCTCCGCCACCCTCACATCGCGCTGGTGGTCGGGCTGCTGGTCACGGCACCCGAGACCGACCGGGAGCACGACCTGCGGATCGTGCTGCTCGACCCCGACGGCCACGAGGTGACGGGCGCCACCGGGAGCCTCGTGGCGCGCGGCCATCCGGACGGGCGCGACGCGATCCTGACGTTCAGCATCGACCTCTGGAACCTCACCTTCCCCGCGCCCGGCGACTACTCGTTCCGGATCGTGGTCAACGGCTCGGAGCGCAAGCGCCTCGGGCTGGTGCTGGTGCGCCCGGTCGATGCGGGGGTCGGCGCGGCGCCCACGTCGGAGCAGTGACCGGCGGCCATCCTCGACGGTCCCGAGTGACCGTCGTCCCCAGGCACGAGCATCCGGCGATCGACGAGGCCGCGCTGGTGGCCGCGCGCGCCGGCGACCGGCTCCTCGATGCGGCGCGCGCGGCCGGAACGGCCCGTTGGGTGAGCTACGTCGAGACGCTGCCGGACCATCTGCGCGACGATGACATCACCGATCTGCGTCGGACGGCGCTTCGCGCCCGTTCCGCCTACGGGGCGAAGGACTCGATCCGCGATTCACTGCCGGCCGAGGCGACCGAGCCGTTCCTCGAGGCGATCGACCGGCTGCTCAAGGCGCTCGCGAAGCGAGAGGTTGCCAGCTGAGCCGGGCGCTCGCGGTGCCCCCGGCGTCTCAGCAGCCCCGGCGCCTCAGTAGAGGAACGGCAGCAGGCGTCGAACCTGCGCCCGGTATGCGCCGTAGCCCGGGTAGCGGGCCATCAGCCACACCTCCTCGCGCGCCGACTTGAGGCGGAAGAAGCCGAGCAGGGCACACGCACCAATGATCGCGGGCACCGACGCCATCACGAGGCCGTAGCCCATCGACGCGATGACGATCCCTCCGTAGATCGGATGCCGTGCGAGCCGGTAGGCGCCGGTCTCGACGAGCTCGGCGCCGTCGCGCGGATGGGGCAGCGGCGTGAGCGCATCGCGCAGCACGAGCAGGCCCCATGCGCCGAGCATCGTGCCCGCAGCCAGCAGCGCCAGACCGAGGCCGGTCGTCATCAGCCGCAGGCTCCCGCCCCAGGCCGGCCCGATGAAGCCCGCCAGCCCCTCGAGCGGCAGGAGGATGAACTGGATGATCACCCATCCCTCGCCACGCGGGCCGAGCGATGGCAGCGTGCTCATGCGTCCGTCCCGATCGCCGTCATCGGCAACCCGTCACCCGTCCGTCACCCGTCCGCGAGCCGTCCTCAGCCGGCGTCCGTCTCCGCCGGCAGTGTCGCCCGCCATTCGTTCGCGAGGATCGACATCCGGTCCACGTCCAGGTACGCGCCCTCGCGGAAGATGGCGTGCCGCAGGGTGCCCTCGTGAACGAACCCGATGCGCTCGTACACGCGCCGAGCGTCCGGGTTGATCTGGTACACGTCGAGCCAGATCCGCTCGAGCCGCAGGAACCCGAACCCGAAGCCGAGCAGGGCGTGGAGCATGTCC
The DNA here is from genome assembly GCA_963734995.1 of uncultured Chloroflexia bacterium. GTDB lineage: Bacteria > Chloroflexota > Limnocylindria > Limnocylindrales > CSP1-4 > CAIXZV01. The sequence goes on along the minus strand of CAVTJD010000005.1, from coordinate 847,249 downwards.
GTCCCGTGTCCCTTGCCCCGATCGGCCGCCGCGCCGACCATGATCCCGAGGCCCGCGCTCCCGTTGAACAGGTCGAGCTCGTGCAGTCCGATGGTCCCGATCGGTCGCCCGTCGGCGACCAGGCAGGCGACGAAGAAGTAGCCGCCCTTGCCCTGGTCGGCGATCATCCGGTCGAACCAGTGCTCCTCGAGCGGGGTCGACAGCGGAGCCCGGATCCCGAGCGTTCGCGTCGTGTCGTAGTCGTTCATCCAGCCCACGAACCGCGGGACGTCGTCTCGCTCCGCGGCACGAAGATAGACGCTGCCGTGGGCGATCATCTGCTGGGTCCCAACGCGGCGAAATGCCATGGTCATCTCCGGAGCGGGCGGGGGGCGCCCGGCGGGGACCCCGAGCGTCTTGAGCTGACAAGAGTCTACGCGGCAGCCACCTCCGCACTCAGCCCGAGCTCGCCGGGGGAGAACGCTTCGAGCAGGAACGGCGACGGTGCCTCGGGGTCGAACAGCAGCGTGAGCGATCGGCGGGCACGGGTCCACGCGACGTAGGCGAGCCGCCGCTCCTCCTCGAGCGCTCGCTCCGGCTCGGCGGCATCGCTGACCGAGCGGCGGCCCGGGAAGCCGTCCGCGAGCACCAGGACATGGTCCCACTCGAGACCCTTGGTGCCATGCGCGGTGGCCAGCGTCAGCGCGGCGTCGTCGCGCCGGAGCTCGGTCAGCCGGCGCCGCCGCTCGGTGATCGAATCGCGCAGCGCCTCCACCGACCCGAATGGCGGTGACCAGCCGAGGAGCGCGGTCGCCAGCTCGGACCGCGGCGGCCCGTCCGGGTCGCTCGACGACTGGGGATCGGCGGCCTCCTCTTCGATGAGCTCCGCGCGCAGGGCGGCGAGCGCGTGCAACGGCGATCGGCCGACGTCCGTCCCCGTCCCCGGTGGTGACGGCCCGAAGCCCGGCCTGGCAAGCTGGTCCGCTCGCGCCAGCAGCTCGTCCACCCGCTCGTCCTCGATCGGCAGCGGGAGATCCGGTGCCCGGAACGGGACCCCGAGCTCGACAGCGGCGATCACGGCCACGAGCAGCTCGCGGTTGGTCCGGGCCAGGACCGCGCGCGTGCTCTGGTCCGCCGGCCACGTCCGCATCGCCCGCTCGATCCGCACCAGGTCATCTGCGCCATCGGGCGCGAGCACCAGGCGACCGTGCGCCGCCGGGCCGGCCCTGATCCGCTTCGCGAACCGTTCCCGGTTGTGCTCGACCAGCCGCACCGCCCGCTCGATCACCGGTCGCGGGCATCGATAGTTGGTCTCGAGATCCACCCGTCGAAGGCCGGGCAGGGCGGCTGCCAGTCCCAACACCCGTCGCACGTCGGCCAGGCGCCAGCCGTAGATCGTCTGGTCGTCGTCGCCGACCAGGAAGATCCGGTTCGCCGGCGCCGCGAGCAGCAGCGCCAGCTCGAGCTGGGTGCGATCGAGATCCTGGGCTTCGTCGACCAGCAGGTTGGCGCAGCGTGCTCGCCAGGCGGCGAGCGTGGAGTCGTCCCCGTGGAGCAGACCCAGCGCGCGCACGACCAGGTCGTCGAAATCGACACCGCCGCTGTCGGCAATCGCCCGCTCGTAGGTCACGTACGCGCTGGCGATCGGTCCTGGCGCGGGGTCCCGGGCCACCTCGTCCGCACTGACCCGGAGGTCCAGCTTGAGGCGCGAGAACGCGAGATCGAGCCGGCCACGATCGGCCACCGTCGCCTCGGGGAACAGATCGCGCAGCAGCGCGTCCCGATCGATCAGCGGCTCGACGGCGATGCCGGCCTCGGCCAGCAGCTCCCGGCCGAGCGCATGGAACGTCCGAACCCGGATCGCCTTCGCCCCGACTCCCAGCGGCGCCACCGCCGCCGTGAGCCGCTCGGTCAGCTCCTCGGCCGCCCGCCGGTTGAACGCGACGACCGTGATCGAGCCGGGCGCCTCTCCGCGGTCGACGAGCCAGGCGACGCGGGCCACCAGCGTGGTCGTCTTGCCCGATCCGGCGGGCGCCACGCACAGCACGGGTCCCGGTGGCGCGGTCGCGGCCGCGCGCTGATCGGGCGCCAGCCGGCCCAGTCGCTCCTCGACGGCGAGGTGCATGCCTGTCACGGCCGGCAGGGTCGCAGGCCGCGCTCACCGCCGGCTCAACTCGTACGCCGGAGTCCGACGTCGGTGGTGCTCGCGCACCGGTACCGAAGTGGGGCGCGGCGGCGCACCACGCGGGACGACGGGCCCATTCCGCGGTGACGCGGCATCGATGAGCCTTGACCGCGAGCAGCGGCAATGGTCGAGGCAGCCGCGGACGCGGGAGGTCGACATGGCATCGCACAGGATCAGGCGGGCGCTCGCGGCTTCGGCCGTGCTCTCGCTGGTCGTGACCACGGCCGCGGTCGCCGACACCCTGACGCCCGACGGCGATGCCCTGACGACGGGTGCGCAGACCAGCGTCTACCTGGGAGCTGTGGACGCGGGCAGCTCGCATCCGGTGGACGTCGACTTCGTGCTCGCCTGTGCCGGCTCGAGCCATCTCGTCGCCGGCTCCACCGTGTCCATCGCGAAGGTCGGTCTCACGGTGCCGGGGGACGGCTCGGCCACCGTGGCACCGGGGTCGGTCACCGTGCCGGCGACCTGGCCGGCGGCGGGTGAGGATTGCCCGGCCACGCTGACGGCCGTCTCGACCACGCCCGCGCACGTTGTCGTCACGGCACCCACGACGGCCGGTCCCGGCCGGGAGTTCGACGTCAGGTTCGTGCCGGATCCCGACACCGGCGCCGTGACCAACCCCATCTACTTCGCGATCGTCATGGATGTCGTCGACCCGGCACCCACCGATGACACGCCGCCGGTCCTCCACGATGTGCCCGGTTCGCTGACCGTGACCACCGCGGGCACCTCCGCGGTCGTCAGCTGGCCGCTGCCCACGGCGACCGACGACACCGATCCCGACCCGGTGGTCGGTTGCTCACCCGACAGCGGCTCGACGTTCGGTCTCGGTACCACGACGGTGACCTGCACCGCGACCGATGCGGCGGACAACAGCGCCGACGCGTCGTTCGACGTCACGGTGGTGCACGTGGCCGCCCTGACGGGGAGCTGGGGTCAGCCGCTGGACGACGCGCTGCCCGCGGCCGTTGGCCGGGTGGGCCGGACCCTACCGCTCAAGCTCAGCGTGACGGCCGGCGGCTCGACACAGGGTCCCGCCGACATCGTTGCGCCGATCCTGCTGGTCGCCCCGCTCGACGCCTGCAGCGCCGAGGCGACCGCCGGCGACCCCGTCGCACAGGGGGCGTTCCGGTGGGGCGACGGTGCCTGGCGCCTCAACCTGCGAACGGGTGATCTCGGCCCCGGGTGCTGGCGACTCGAGGCACGGGTCGGTGGCGAGGTCGCGGCGACGGCCATCATCCGGCTGGAAGCCGGGCAGGTCGTCGCGTCGCTGCGCCGCCACTGATCATCTGCCGGGGCCAGCAGGGCCTGGGTGCCGCTCCTCGGCCACCCGTGGGCGGACTCGGCCCAGGCGGTGCGCCCGCGCCTCGCCTGGGTGTCGTCCGGCGACCCCTCTGGGCGTGACCGTGGCACCTGCCGCACAATCGGTGGGTGACCCCCGAGCTCCAGGCGACGCTCGCCAACCTCCCGGACCGGCCGGGCGTGTACCTCATGAAGGATGCGCGCGGCACGGTCCTGTACGTGGGCAAGGCGCAGAGCCTCCGCCACCGCGTCCGTAGCTACTGGCAGCGGCAGTCGCCGGCCCGCGGCCCGGGCGACATCCATCGCATCCGCCAGGTCATCGATCGCGTCGCCGACCTCGAGGTGACCGAGGTCGATTCGGTGTCCGAGGCGCTGCTGCTCGAATCGAACCTGATCAAGCGCTACAAGCCACGGTTCAACGTCCGGCTCAAGGACGACAAGAGCTACCCGTACATCAAGATCACGCTGGCCGATGACTTCCCGCGCGTGGAGCGGACCCGCAAGCTGCCCAGCGACGGCAGCCGCTACTTCGGCCCCTACGCATCTGCGAGCTCGGTGGACGAGGCGATGAACCTGGTCCGCCGGCTGTTCCCGTTCCGGACCTGCACCATCGACATCCGGGACGGCGAGCGGGCCCTGGCCCGGCCCTGCCTGCTGTACCACATCAAGCGCTGCCAGGGTCCGTGCATCGAGGCGATCAGCAAGGACGCCTACCGGCGCGACATCGAGCAGGTGGAGCTGTTCCTCGAGGGCAACGCGGACGCGCTGGCCGACGGGCTGCGGCACGAGATGCAGTTCGCGTCCGAGCAGCAGCAGTACGAGAAGGCGGCCATCGTTCGCGACAAGATCCGGGCCATCGAGCGAACCATGGAGAGCCAGAAGATGGCGGCGTTCGCGCGCACCGAGCTCGATCTGGTCGCGCTCGCGCGCAAGGACGATCAGGCGGCGGTCCAGCTGTTCCTGGTCCGCAACGGCAAGATGGTCGGGCGCGACGTGTTCTTTCTCGATGCGCCCCGCGACGTCCCGGACGACGAGGTGCTCCAGGGCTTCCTCGAGCAGTACTACGCGCGGGCCACGTCCGTGCCCCGCGAGGTCCTGGTCCCACGCTCGCTGGTCGAGCCGGCGCAGCTCGAGGCGTTCCTGTCCGGCCGCCGCAACGGCGTCGTCCGCCTCCGCACGCCGCAACGGGGCGAGAAGCGCGCGCTCATGGACCTCGCCACCAGGAATGCCTCGGAGGCGCTTGCGCGCGAGGCGGCGCGCTGGCTGGCGGACGAGGGCCGGGCGCTGGGCGCGCTCGAGGAGCTGGCGGGCGCGCTCGACCTGCCCGGGCCACCGATGCGGATCGAGTGCTACGACATCAGCAACTTCCAGGGCAGCGAATCCGTGGGCAGCATGGTCGTGTTCGAGGAGGGCCGGCCGCGGACCGGCGAGTACCGGCGGTTCCGGATCCGGTCCGTCAAGGGCGCCAACGACTTCGCCAGCCACCAGGAGGTCCTGCGGCGGCGGTTCCGGCGTGCGGCCGCGGGCGAGGAGGGGACCGAGGAGGAGCGCCGCTGGGCGATGCCGGACCTCGTGATCCTCGATGGCGGACGGGGCCAGGTCACCGCCGGCCAGGAGGTGCTCGAGGAGCTGGGTCTGACCGACCTCCCGCTGGTGGGGCTGGCCAAGGAGCGCGAGGAGCTGATCCTGCCTGACCGGCCGGAGCCCGTGCTGCTGCCGGTGACGTCACCTGCCTTGTATCTCGTCCAGCGGTTGCGCGACGAGGCCCACCGGTTCGCGATCACCTACCACCGCAACCTGCGATCCAAACGGGCGACCCGATCGGCGTTCGACGACCTGCCCGGTGTCGGCCCCAAGCGACGTCGTGAGCTGCTCAAGGTGTTCGGGTCGGCGAAACGGGTGCGCGATGCCCCGGTCGAGCAGATCGCAGCCGTGCCGGGCATCAGCCGCGCGCTTGCCGAGCGGATCAAGGCCCACCTGCAGGACTGAGCCCACCTGTGCCGCGCTGATTTCGGCTCCCGGCCGGGCACCCGGCGGCGGTGTCGTTCGACGTGCCGCCATGGCCGCTCGGGCCGGGACCGGCAGGCGCGGAATGTCCGCTCCCTGTATCATCCCGCCCCGATGCGACGCGCCGGACCGATCCTGATCATCGTTATCGGCGTGCTTGCGCTCCTGGTGGACTTCGTGAGGTTCCCCATGCCGTCGATCGGCGGCCAGAGCACAGGCACGACCAACTATCTCGAGACGAAGCTCGGCCTCGACCTGCAGGGCGGGCTGCGGATCGAGTACCAGGTGCTGCCCTCGGGTGGCAAGACGCCGTCGCGCGATGATCTGAACGTCCTGCGCCAGATCATCGTCAACCGCATCGACACCTCTGGCGTGGCGGAGCCACAGGTCGTCGTCCAGGGCAACGACCGGATCATCGTCGAGATGCCGGGTGTCCAGAACGCGGACCAGATCCGCAAGCTCGTCGGGACCACCGGCCGGCTCGACTTTGTGCCGCTGGGTCAGACGCCGGCGTCGCAGGGTCAGGTCCTCCCAGACTCGACCACGGGCCAGAAATGCGACGCCGAGCACACGGTCAACTGCGTGCTGTTCTCGGGTGATCAGATCGCGGCCGCGTCGATCGGTGCCAACCAGGCGGGCCAGCGAACGGTCGACTTCGTGCTCAAGGACGAAGGCAAGAACCTGTTCGCAAACTACACCGCGGACCACGTGGGCGACTACTTCGCGGTCGTCCTCGACGGCAAGGTGATCACGGCGCCCGTCATCCAGGACTCCATCCCCGGCGGACAGGTCCAGATCAGCCAGAACGGCATCGGCGGCTACCCGCTGGCCGACGCCCAGAACCTGGTCACGATCCTCCAGTTCGGCCAGCTGCCCTTCCAGATCCAGGAGCTCGCCAACACAACGGTCAGCCCCACGCTGGGCGAGGCGTTCCTGCACCAGAGCCTGCTGGCCGGGCTGATCGCGATGTTCATGGTCGTGTTCTTCATGAGCATCCACTACCGGTTGCCGGGCGTCATCGCCAGCGGTGCGCTGATCTACTACGCGCTGGTGGTGTACGCGTTGTTCCGGCTCGTCCCGGTGACCATGACCCTGGCCGGGATCGCGGGCTTCGTGCTCTCGGTGGGCATGGCGGTCGACGCCAACATCCTGATCTTCGAGCGGACCAAGGAGGAGATGCGCGTCGGCAAGAGCCTGCCGGCGGCCATCGAGGCCGGCTTCAACCGGGCCTGGAACTCGATCCTCGACTCCAACGTGTCGAGCCTGATCACCGCGACCATCCTGTTCCTGTTCGGGTCGTCGACCATTCGCGGCTTCGGCCTGGTGCTGATCATCGGCGTGCTGGTGTCGATGTTCACCGCGATCACCGTCACCCGGACCGTGCTCCGGATCGTCGTGGCCCAGCCGTGGGCACGCCGCGCCGGCCTGTACGGCGTGACCGAGGAGGAGTTCCTGGCCCGACCCACGACCCGGCGCCGGCCGCTGCGCGGAGAGGCGAGCGGCGGTGTTTGACATCATCGGGAAGCGCAACTGGTTCTTTGCGCTGTCCCTCGCGGTCACGATCCCCGGCCTGATCTTCATCCTCCTGGGCCCGATCACCAACGGCAAGGTTGGCCTGCAGTTCGCCATCGACTTCACCGGCGGCACCGTATGGACGATCAAGTTCGAGGATCCGAACGTGACGCCGCAGCAGGTCGTCGACGTGTTCGCGTCCAAGGGGATCGAAGCCAACGTGACCCAGACGGGCGACGGGTTCATGGACATCCGGACCAAGGAGGCGGCGCTCGCCGCGCCCGCGCCCACCCCGACGCCACTCCCGACCGCGCAGCCCTCGGCGTCTAACGGCGCGTCCGCGTCGCCGGCCGCATCCGCCTCGGCGTCGGCGGCGCCATCGGGCTCACCGGCCCCATCGGCATCACCCGCGCCGTCTCCGTCGCCGGTGGCGTCAGCCTCCGCGTCGCCGGCCGCCTCGTCATCGGCATCGCCGTCTCCGTCGCCGGTGGCGTCAGCCTCCGCGTCGCCGGCCGCCTCGTCATCGGCATCGCCGGGAGCATCGGCAGGCGTCGGTGGCGCCAGCCCGTCTCCCTCGGCCGGGAGCGGCGGTGTTCTGCCGTCGACCGGTGAGCTGGGTGACCTCCGGTTCGCCCTGGAGAACGCGCTCGGCCCGATCGCCGAGCAGCGCTCGCTGTCGACGGTTGGCGCGGTGGTATCCAGCGACCTCATCTTCCAGGCGCTCGAGCTGATCCTGATCGGCTCGATCGGCATCCTGTCATGGATCACGTACCGGTTCCGCGACTTCAAGATGGGCGTGACCGCGCTCGTCGCCCTGCTGCACGACGTGATCGTCGTGGTCGGGATCTTCGCGATCCTGGGCACGTTCATCGGGCTCCAGATCGACAGCCTGTTCGTGACCGCGATGCTGACCGTGATCGGCTTCTCGGTGCACGACACGATCGTCGTGTTCGACCGCGTCCGCGAGAACAAGGCGCGTCACGTCGGCGAGCCGTTCGACCGGATCGTCAACCACTCGCTGCTGCAGACGCTGGGCCGGTCGATCACGACCAGCCTGACCGTCGTCATCACCCTGCTCGCGCTGCTGCTGTTCGCCGGCGAGGCGATCGGCACCTTCGTGCTCGCGCTGCTGCTGGGGATCATCTCGGGCACGTACTCATCGATCTTCAACGCCAGCCCGTTGCTGGTCGTGTGGCACCAGTGGGAAGAGCGCCGGCGCGCTGCCGGTCATGCGGCTCGCCCAAGCCGCCGCGCCGTCACGTGACGCCGGGGCCCGGCCGAGTCCGGGGCCCGATTTGCTTTCCCGCCTCCGATCTCCGTTGCCTTGCGATCGTTCGCTGCGCTGCGTTCCGACCGGGCAAGGTGCGGATAAGCGCGTCATGGCATCCTGCTGACTGATGGTCGAGTCGCGCCACGCCTGGGTGTTCCCCGAGCCGCTTCGCCTGGCGCCCGATCTGCGCGCGGCGGCGCGCGGGTTGGGGCTGGGGCCTATCGCGGCGACCGTGCTGGCGCGCCGGGGGATCGCGGATCCGGCCACGATGACGGCGTTCCTCGCGACGCCTGAGCAGGACCTGAACGATCCGCACCTGCTGCCCGACGCCGCGGCGCTCGTGGATCGGATCATCGCGGCGCGCGACCGCGGCGAGCGGGTGATGGTGTTCGGCGACTTCGATGCCGACGGGCTCACCGGGCTCGCCCAGCTCGTCCTGGCGCTGACGTCGCTGGGCATCGACGCCAGGCCGTACGTGCCGTCGCGCCTGGAGGAGGGGCACGGGCTGTCGATGGCCGCGGTCGATGCCGCAGCCGAGCAGGGCATCGGGCTGATCATCACCGTGGATACCGGTTCGACGAGCGTGGCCGAGGTCGCGGCCGCAGCCGGCCGTGGCATCGACGTCGCGATCACCGACCACCACCATGTCCCGGACGTGCTCCCGGCGGCGGTCGCCGTGGTCAACCCCCATCGTCCGGACTCGGCCTATCCGGATCCGCGCCTGACCGGTAGCGGCGTGGCGTTCACGGTCTGCCGGCTGCTGCTCGACGAGCTGGCGGGTGCGGGGCGTGAGGCGCTCGAGCTCGCGGACCTGGCGGCGATCGGGACGGTGTCCGATGTGGCTCCGGTGCTGGGCGAGAACCGGGCGATCGCGCGGCTGGGCCTCGAGGTCATGCGCTCGACGCCGCGGCCGGGGATCGCCGCCCTGCTGGCGCGCGCCAACGTGACGCCAGCGACGGTGAGCCTCGAGACCATCGGCTTCGTCGTCGCACCCCGCCTCAACGCCGCTGGCCGGGTGGGGGAGGCGCTCGATGCGGCGAGGCTGCTGCTCGCGCAGACGCCCGAGGAGGCTGCCGAGCTCGCCACCACCCTCGAGTCGGCGAATACGACGCGTCGCGACCTGATGCGGGTGGCGCTCACCGAGGTCCGCCAGGTGCTTGGGCTCGCCGCGCCCGGTCAGGCACCCGGGCAGCTGCCATTGCCCGAGCCGGACGCTCCCGATGCAGCTCCGGCACGGACGGCCGGCACGCCCGCGGCCGGCGCGGACGCTTCCGTGCCGGCATCGGCGACTGTCGGGTCGACGGTCGATGGGGCCACGTCCATCCGGGCCGCGGCCGATCCGGACGCGCCGGCGTTGCTCGCCTGGGGTCCGCTCCCGGTCGGGATCATCGGACTGGTTGCGGGTCGCCTGGCGGACGAGAGTGGCCGGCCGGCTGTCGTCGGCAGCGACCTGGGCGACGTCATTCGCGCGTCCTGCCGTGGCGACGGCCGGTTGAACCTCGCGACGGCGCTTGACGCCTGTGACGACCTGCTGCTGCGGCACGGAGGCCACGCGGCGGCCGCGGGCTTCGAGATCCGAACCGGTGACTGGGACGCCTTCGCGGTGCGGTTCCTCGACCTGGCGGCCGTTGTCCAACCACCAGCCCCACGATCCGCTCTGGCCGTTGACCTGGCCCTGCCCGCGGCGATGGTCGACTACGAGCTGTACCGCGATCTCGGTCGACTTGGTCCGTTCGGGACCGGCAACCCGGAGCCGCTGGTCGCCGTGCTCGGCCTGACCGTGCAGCGAGTGCGCGCCGCCAACGGCGGCCACACGCAGCTCGTCCTGCGCCGCGATCGGGACGTTCTCGACGGCATCGCGTTCGGCTGGCCGGAGCTCGCCGGGCTGGTCTCCGACGGGGACCGGGTCGATGTCGTCGCCAGGCTGGCAAGCCGCACGTTCGGCGGCCTCGAGACGCTCCAGCTCGAGATCCGCGACGTGTCGACATCCGGCGCACACCCGCGTGCCGCCGAGGTCCTCGCGCGCGTCGAGGGCCGGATGGGCGGTGAGCCGGTCGGCCCGGGGCTGGCCTCGGTCACTGCGGGAACGGTCGCATGAGCGGACAGCGGCGCGGCGGGCGCCCGGCACCCAGAAAGGTGCCGTCGAACCGGCCGTCGTTCTCGCTCGCATCGGGCGGACTGTCGGTCGCGGCCATCGCTTCGGTGGTCGGTCTCGTCCTCGTTGCGTTCGTCACGCTCAGCCTGAGCAGCGGCAATCTCCCGTTTGTCCCGAGCGGCAACGGCGGGGGACCGGGCAGCACCGACAACCCTGACCTGCAGAAGACGCCCACCCCGTCCAACGTCGTCATCGTTGCCACACCGGAACCCGGTACCGACCTGCCGGGCACGCTCGTGTACGCGAAGGACGGCAACATCTGGATCCAGACCGCCGACGGCGCGACGCAGCTTACCGATGGCGGCAACGACTCGATGCCCACCTTCGCGCCCGACGGCCAGTCGGTGTACTTCGTCCGGACGCGACGGGCGGATGGCCGCTGGAGCATCGGCGGCGTGATCAAGGACTACCGCCTGGACGTGCCCGCGCTGATGAAGGTCGACGTGACCGGCGGCAACCCGGAGAAGGTGCTCGACGGCATCGTGAACCCGCCCGGGAACTTCAAGTGGAACGGTTTCATCCGGGAGCCGGCCGTCTCGCCGGACGGGCGGTACGTGGCCATCGCGACCGACCTTCCTGATCCCACGACGAGCGACGTGATCATCAAGCTGTACGACCTCAAGACCGACAAGATCAAGGACCTCGGGCTGGACCAGGTGCCACCGCTGGGACATCAGGACCCGGCCTGGAAGCCCGACGGCAGCCGCCTGCTGTACGTCCGCAACGACAGGGACGGGGCGAAGGGTGCCTCCCGCCTGTACGCGTACAACCCGGCCACAGGCAAGACCAAGGCCGTGACCGGACCCGGCTACCTGTACCCGTCGTGGTCGCCCGACGGGCGATACATCGCGGCGACCAGGACGAGCGCGCTGGGGACGGATGTGGTGATCCTTGATGCGTCCAAGGGCGCCGAGGTGCTGCGGCTGACCGACGACGGCAACAGCTGGGCGCCGACGTGGTCGCCGAAGGGTGACCAGATCGTGTATCTCCACGTGGTGGGCCAGGTGATCGACCTGCGATTGATCCAGCTCGAGGGCAGCGGTCCCACCTGGACGGCGAAGGATCCGATCGACCTCACCACGAACGCAGGTCTCGATGGCGTCTCGCGGCCCGGTTGGTTCATCCCCCAGGATCAGCTGCCGACGCCCGCGCCCACCCAGGCGCCGGCCGCGTCGCCGTCCGGCTCGTGACGCTCCGGACGCTCCGGGTCGACTCGTTCGTCACGCGCTTGATACGGCCTGATCCGGGTCCCGTCGAGTGACGACCTACCTCGAACGGCTCGCCGCCCGGACGGCCGCCACCCGGACGGTGCTGTGCCTGGGGCTCGACCCGGACCCGCTGGGCCTGCCGCCCGGGTTCCCGCCGACGCTCGCCGGGGTGGAGCGTTTCGCCACCCTTCTCATCGAGAGTGCCGCGCCCCATGCGGCCGCGGTCAAGCCGAACCTGGCCTTCTTCGAGGCGTTCGGATCGGACGGTATCGCCGCGCTGGAGCGGATCCGCGCCCGATTACCGGTCGATGTGCCGTTCGTGGCCGACGTCAAGCGAGCCGACATCGGGTCGACCACGGCCCGCCAGGCAGTGGCGCTGTTCGACGGACTGGGCGCGGACGCGATCACCGTGAACCCGTACCTCGGGGAGGAGGCCATCGTTCCGTTCCTGGAGCGCGTCGATCGGTTCGCCTATGTCCTGTGCCGGACGTCGAATGCCGGAGCCGCCGAGCTGCAGGGCCTCCCGGTGGCGGCCGACGATGACGAGGGGGCACCGGCCGAGCCCCTCTGGGCGCGTGTCGCTCGTCGGGTGGCCACGTGGGGTCCGGGCGGCACCGTGGGGCTGGTGGTGGGTGCCACGGCACCAGCCGAGCTCCGCGCGATCCGGGCCATCACCCCCGGGCTCGCGTTTCTCGTTCCCGGCGTCGGCGCGCAGGGTGGCGACGTTGAGTCGGTGCTGTCGGCGGGCCAGGCCAGCACGCCGCCGGCCGGGGCGGGATCTGGTGGTGGGTTGCTGGTCAACGTCTCGAGGGGGATCGCTCGCGCGGCGCTGGACGCGGCTCCCGACGGTCGCTCGTCCGACCCCGCCGAGCGTCTCGCCGAGGCCGCCGCCGGCTGGGCACGCCGGCTCGCTGTGCTACGCTGACGGCCTTCGGGTCGGCCCGGAGGAGGGCGTGACCCAGCAAGAGGTTGTCTTCGCAAGATGCCGTTCAACATCGGCCCTGGTGAGCTCATCATCGTCCTGGTCATCGCCCTGATCGTCGTCGGTCCGGGCAAGCTGCCGGATGTCGGGTCCGCCCTGGGCAAGAGCATTCGTGAGTTCCGCAAGGCCGCTGCCGACGTCAAGGAAACGACCTCACTCGAACCGGACGCACCGGCGCCTACGCCGGGAGGGCAGGCCGCAGCTGGTGTCGCGGCTGCGACGGCCGCCGCTCCCGCCCAGCAGGTTGCAGCGCCGGCCGCGCCGGTCACGCAAGCCGCGCCTCCCCCGCCGGCCCCCGCTCAGCCGGCCGCGACCCCGCAGCCCGCCCCGGTCCCGACGACCGGGGAGCCCGTCCCGTCGGCTCCGCCCGCACCCACGGCGACCATCGATCCCGCGCCCGCCGCGGAAGCCGTCGCCGTGGTCGACGAGCAGCCCACCCCCTCCGCGTAGGGTCCGCGCCCTCGGAGGTTCGTCATGGCCGATGCCGACGCCATCCGCGACGCCGGCCTGCCGACTGTCCTGACACCATCCGAGCCTTCGCCCTCGGGCGGCCACCCGGGATCGACGGGGTCGCCGCCGGCGCCTGATCCGGCGACGCCAGCCGCGGAGATGACGCTGGTCGGACATCTCAGCGAGCTTCGCGATCGGCTGGTCCGGATCGTCATCGCGGTCGCCATCGGCAGTGCGGTCGGCTTCTGGCTCGCGACCCCCATCATCGGCGTCCTGGTCGCCCCCCTGCCCAGCAACCAGCTGCAGTACACGGGGCTGGGCGACGCATTCGTGATCCAGATCAAGGTCGCGATCGTGGTCGGCGTCATCCTGGCGATGCCCGTGATCCTGTATCAGATCTGGTCGTTCGTCGCACCGGGCCTCACGGCCGACGAGCGCCGGATCGTCCGGCCCTGGATCCCGCTGGCGCTGACGTTCTTCGCCATCGGGGTCGCGATCGCCTACTTCATCCTGCCATTCGCGGTCGCGTTCCTGTTCTCGTTCTCCAACGAGTACCTCCACCCACTGATCACCGCGGGCCCGTACTTCGACTTCGTGACCACCATGTTCCTCGCGTTCGGCCTGATCATGGAGTTCCCGATCCTGCTCTACGGCCTGTCGCGCGTCGGGATCGTGACCTCCAAGCGGCTGGCGGGCGCCCGCCGCATGGCGATCCTCGGCATCGCCATCTTCGCGGCGGCGATCACGCCGGGCGGCGACCTGGTCAGCCCGTTCGTGCTGGGGTTGACGATGTACATCCTGTTCGAAGGCACGATCTTCTTCATCCGTCGCAGCGGGAAGTAACGAGCACATGGACGAGCCGCAGGCCCCGTCGCCGGCCGTCGATCGCGAGGCTCGGGGCGAGGAGCCGTTCGATCTGCGTGGATCGGGCATCGTGCCCGGCGACGAACGTTTCCAGCAGGTCGTCGTGGTGCTGACGGGTCTCTCGGGCGGTGGCAAGACGGCGGCCGCCAAGCTGTTCGAGGACCTGGGCTACTTCGTCGTCGACAACCTGCCGGGCGAGCTCCTGGGCGAGCTCGCCGACATGGTCGCGTCCGATCCCGCGCGGTTCGCCCGGACGGCAATCGTGCTCGACGTGCGTGCCGGCGATGTGCCGCTCGCGTTCGGGGCGATGCGCGGCGCGCTCGAGGGGCGTGGAATCCGCCCGGTCATCTTCTTCCTCGAGGCCCGGGACGACGTCCTCATCCGGCGCTTCTCCGAGACGCGGCACCGGCACCCGCTGGCCGACGAGCGTGGCATCGCCGCCTCCATCGCCCTCGAGCGCACGATGCTGGAGTCGATCCGGGCGCAGGCCGACGTCGTGCTCGACACCTCCGACCTGGCGCTCCGTGAGCTGCGCGAGCAGATCTTCGCGCGGCTGGGAGACGTCCAGGGGTCCGACCGGCTCTCGATCCAGCTGATCAGCTTCGGCTTCAAGTTCGGCGTCCCGCTCGAGGCCGATCTCGTGCTCGACGTCCGGTTCATGCGCAACCCGCACTACGTGGAGGCGCTGCGACCGCGGTCCGGGCTGACCCGCGAGGTGCGGGAGTACGTCCTCGGCCAGCCGATCGCCGGCGCCTTCCTGCAGCAGCTGCATGATCTGCTCGATCTCCTGGTGCCGGCCTACGTCGCGGAGGGCAAGACCAGGCTGACCATCGCGATCGGCTGCACGGGTGGCTTCCACCGCTCGATCGTGATGGCCGAGGAGCTTGCGAGCTGGCTCCGGGAGCGGGACGTCGGCTCGGTGTCCGTGTTCCATCGAGAGCTGGAGCGGTGAAGCTGCGCCGGTGGCTGACCGTCGGGATCGGCGTCAAGCGCTGGCTGGTCGTGTCGTTCGTGGGGTTGTTGCTGCTCGCGCTGGGCGTGGCGCACGCGCTGCGCCAGCTCACCGCAGACCTCGAGCCGGGCGGACCGGCCGGAGCGGTGGTCGACGCGCTCACGCTCCAGTTCCTGCCCTACCAGCTGCGGGGGGTCGTCGCCGGCGGGTTGGGCCTCGCGCTGTTCCTCGTTGGCGCCTATCGACTGGTTCGGGCCCTGGTCGACCCGTTCGCGCTGTGGGACCGCGACCAGCCGATGGTGGAGGTCATCTATCAGAAGCGGTTCCTGGCACGCGGACCGCGCACGGTCGCGATCGGTGGCGGGACGGGGCTCTCGACGCTCCTGCGCGGGCTCAAGGAGCACACCTCGAACCTGACCGCGGTGGTCACGGTGGCCGACGACGGTGGGTCGTCGGGCGTTCTCCGCGAGGAGCTCGGCATCCCGGCCGTGGGCGACATCCGCAACTGCATCGTGGCGCTTGCCGACGCCGAGCCGCTGATGGGGCGCCTGCTCCAGTACCGGTTCCCCGGTGGCATCGACCATTCGGGTGGTGACGCCGCCTCGTCTGGCGCGGTCGGGGAACCTGTCCCGGCCATCGCCGGGTCCGGCCCGCCGGCCGCCACGCTCGGCGGGCACGCCGTGGGCAATCTCCTGATGGCCGCGATGGTCGAGCTGGAGCACGGGGATTTCGAGCAGGCGGTGCGCGAGATGAACCGGGTGCTCGCGGTCAGGGGCAGGGTCGTGCCCATCGCCGGCACGGCGATCACGCTTCATGCCCGGCTGTCCGATGGCACGGAGGTAACGGGTCAGAGCCGGATCGCGCGCAGCAGGCACGTCGACGGCGTGTGGGTCACCCCCTCGGATGTGCAACCGACCGCCGACGCCCTGCGGGCGGTCCGCGACGCAGAGCTGATCGTGGTCGGTCCGGGAAGCCTGTTCACGAGCCTGCTCCCGGCGCTGATGATCCCCGGGATCCGGGAGGCGATCGCCGCCTCCGGTGCGCTCGTTGTCTACGCGTGCAACGTCGCCACCCAGATCGGCGAGACGGAGGAGTTCGACCTGGCCGATCACGTCGAGGCGCTCGGCCGGCATGGCGCGGGACAGCTCGTCCACATTGTGCTTGCGAACAACCGGCTCGACGCCGGTGCGCCCGTGGGCTGGCAGGCGTCGCCCGTCGCGCTTCGGTGGCCTCCCGCCGTGGGTGGTCAGCCTCGCCTCATCCTCGAGGACGTGGTCGATCCGGCCAACGCGCACCATCACGATCCCGAACGGCTGGCGAGGGCGATCGTCGATGCCTGGGAGCGAGAGGGCGGCCACCGTCGCCGGCCGAGCGTGGCCGGCGTGGCCCGGACGGCCTGAGCCTCGGATGTCCGCGTCGGACCGGGACCTCGTGGCGGCCGTGCGCGCCGAGCTGGCCGCCATCGACCCCTCCCGCGCGTGTGACCGGCGTGCCGAGATCGCCGGTCTCGGGTCGCGACCCGTCAGCCGGGAGCCCACCGTTGCGCGGCTTGCGGTCCGGCTCGGTGCCCGGCACGCGGAGACGCCCAGCGCGCGGCGCCCGTTCGTGCTCCCGGAGGAGCGGCTGGAATGGGCCGTCGCGGCCGACCACTGCCGCGTCGCCTGGCTGCGTGGCCGGTTCCTGGCCCGGGGGTCGCTGAGCCTCGCGGGCGGTCGAGCACACCTCGAGTTCGTGGTTCCCGCGGACGACGCCCCGGAGCTGGCCCGCCGGCTCGACGACATGGGGCTGCCCGCCCGCTGGCGGATCCGGCGCGGCCTCGGGGTCGTGACCTGGAAGAGCACCGAGACGATCGTCGGGTTTCTGGGTCGCATCGGTGCCAACGCGTCACTGCTCGAGCTGGAGGCCCGCAGCGTGGCCCGCAGCCTGCGCGGCGATCTCAACCGGGTGATCAACGCGGAGTCGGCAAACCTGCAGCGGTCGGTGGCGGCGGCCGGCCGCCAGCTGACCGCGATCGACGCGCTCGAGGCGGATGGCCGGCTGCACGAGCAATCGCGCACGGTCCGTGCCGTGGCCGCCGCGCGCCGCGAGACGCCGGAGGCACCGCTGTCGGAGATCGCGGCCCGTCTCGACCTGCACCGCTCGGCCGTCCAGCGGGCGCTCGACCGTCTCGAGCGGCTGGCGCTGCACGACGACGAGGGGATCGGCCGGCGGCGGGAACGCGATGACCGGGCCGGCGCGAGACGCCAGGGCAGCGCGGATTCCGTGCACCGGCGCGCGGGGCGTGGCCGCGGCAACCGGCCGTCCGGCGCTGGATCGGGGGTGTCGACCGGCGGGTCCCGACCGGGCCGGGAGACGCAGGGTGAGGGGCCGAGCGGCCGGGGGACAGCGAACGCGCCTCTGGCATGATCAGGGCATGCGCCCGATTGTGATTGCCGCCAACTGGAAGATGAACACCACGCCCACCGATGCCGGGACTCTCGCCCGGACCATCGCGTCGCGGACCCGCGTCGACGGGGTCACCCGTGTGATCTGCCCGCCGTTCGTGGGGCTGGCCGCGGTCCGCGATGCGCTCGCCGACGAGGACGTCGGCGTGGGTGCCCAGAACGTCCACCACGAGCTGGCCGGAGCGTTCACCGGCGAGGTGTCCGCACCGATGCTCGACGGCCTTGCAACGTGGGTCATCCTGGGTCACTCGGAGCGCCGGGCGTACGCCGGCGAGACGGACGACCTGATCGGGCGCAAGCTCGATCGTGCCATCGAGGCCGGCCTCAGACCCATCCTGTGCGTCGGTGAGCTGCTGGCCGACCGGGAGGCCGGTCGGGCCGCCGCCGTGGTCGAGGCGCAGCTGCGTGGCGCCCTGGGAGAACGTGACGCGGGGACGCTGGCCGCGGCCGGTCTGGTGATCGCCTACGAGCCGGTCTGGGCGATCGGCACCGGCCGCAACGCGCGCGGCGCCGATGCTGCCGCCATGGCCGATGCGATCAGGGCGGCGCTGCGCGCCATGGGGTGGGAGCGTCTGGCCGACGAGACGTCGGTGCTCTACGGCGGGAGCGTCACGTCAGCCAACATCGATGAGTTCCTGGCCGAGACCGCGGTTGATGGGGCGCTGGTGGGCGGAGCCTCGCTCAAGCCCGACGAGATGGCCGGCATCGTCGCCCGGGCCGGCGTGACCGCAGCCGCCCGTGGTCTCGCGTCGTGACCGGAGGAGCGCGGCCGCGTCCGATCGTGCTGGTCGTGCTGGACGGGTTCGGGATCGGCCACGACCCCGAGGCCGATGCCATCGCGGCGGCCGACATGCCCCGCTGGCGCGATCTGCTCGCTCGCTGGCCACATTCGACCCTTCGGGCATCCGAGGGCGCGGTCGGTCTGCCGGACGGGCAGATGGGCAACTCCGAGGTCGGTCACCTGAACCTCGGCGCCGGCCGGCCGGTGCTCCAGGATCTGCCCCGGATCGACGCGGCGATCGCCGACGGCAGCTTCTTCGAGCGACCGGCCCTCCTCGATGCCTGCGGGCGCGCCATCGAGACGGGGCGTCTCCATACCGTCGGGCTGATCGGGCCGGGCGGCGTCCATGCGCACGACCGCCACCTGCTCGCGCTGGTCGAGCTCGCCGCGCGGCGCGGCGTGCCGTCGGTCAGGGTTCATGCGCTGCTCGACGGGCGTGACACGCCGCCCAGCTCGGCGCTGGGCTTCATGACCGACCTCGAGCGTCGTCTGGCGGAGGTTCACCCGGACGCGCGCGTCGCCTCCGTCGGCGGCCGGTACTGGGCGATGGACCGCGACAAGCGCTGGGACCGGACCGAGCGCGGCTACGACGCCATCGTGCATGGGGTGGGGGAGCATGCGCCGAGCGCGACGGCCGCGATCGAGGCCGCCTACGCACGCGGCGAGACGGACGAGTTCGTCGCCCCGACCGTGATCGACGGTGTCGACGGCGCGCTGCGCGATCGAGACTCGATCGTCCATGTCAACTTCCGTGCGGACCGGGCGCGCCAGCTGATCCACGCGCTCGCCGACGCGGCCTTCGACGCGTTCGATCGAGCCGGCCCGGATGGTCAGCCTGCCCCGCGCGATCTGCTCGTGGTCACGATGACCGAGTACGAGTCGGGGTTGCCGGTCGAGGTCGCCTTTGGCCCGGAAGAGGCGCACTCGCTGGCCCGCGCCTTCTCGCAGGCCGGCTGGACGCAGTTCCACGTCGCCGAGACCGAGAAGTACGCGCACGTGACCTACTTCTTCAACGGCGGCCGTGAGGCCGCCTGGCCGGGCGAGGAGCGCAAGCTCGTCCCGTCGCCCAAGGTGGCGACGTACGACCTCCAGCCCGAGATGAGCGCGCGAGGGGTCACCGACGAGCTGGTCGCAGCGATCGAGTCCGCCCGGTACGACTTCATCGTGGCCAACTACGCGAACCCCGACATGGTCGGCCACACCGGGGTGTGGGATGCCACGGTCGAGGCGCTCGAGGTGATCGACGAGTGCCTGGGCCGCGTCGCGGACGCCGTCGAGCGGGTCGAGGCACGCGATCCCGACGGACCCGGCGCCGCGCTCCTGGTCACGGCTGATCACGGCAATGCAGATCAGCTGCGCGACGCCGCGGGCAAGCCGGTGACGGCGCATTCGCTCAACCCGGTGCCGCTCCTTGCGCTCGGGCGCAGCCTGCGGGGCCGGACGCTGCGCGACGGCGTCCTGGCCGACGTTGCCCCGACGATCCTCGAGATCGCCGGTCTGCCGCGCTGGACGGAGATGACGGGCGAGTCGCGGCTGGCCGATGACTGACGCGGCGGCCGCGGCACCCCGACCGTTCGCCGCGTGCCGGCCGAGCGTTCGGCAGCTGCGGTCGGTCAGGGATGTCCGTGGCGATGCCGTCCTGCCGGCCGATCGGCCGTGTCTGCTACCATCCGCGAGCGTCACCCTCTGGAGGTCACCTCACTCGTGAACCCGATCCTGGCCATCGGCCAGATCCTGCTCAGCATCGCCCTCATCGCAGCGATCCTGCTCCAGGCGCGAGGCACGGGCCTGTCCGGCACGTTCGGCGGCGACTCGTCCGTGTACCGCAGCCGTCGCGGCGTCGAGCGGAGCCTGTGGCAGTTCACCATCGTGCTGCTCGTGCTGTTCATCGTGTTCGCGCTGGTGGCATTCGCAACCGCGCCCGTTGCCTGAGGCCGATCAGGGGGTTCACCGCGGGACAGGGCGTCAGCGCCCGTGAACGCACGAGACCGTGGCATCGTTGCGCTGCTGACCCTGGCACTCGTGGTCTTCGGCGGCCTCCTCGCAATCCCGCCGTCCAGCCCCGCCGCGCAGCCGATCCCGGACATAGCGCCCGACCAGACGTCGCGGCCACCCGTGATCTATCGCGAGGGTGTCGTGGGCGTGCCGGAGTCGATCACCCCGGTCAGCGCCCGGTCGCGCTCGGAGCGGACGCTGGTCGGCCTGATCTTCAGCGGTCTCGTGAAGCTCGGACCCGACGACACGCTGGAGCCCGACCTCGCCAGCTCCTGGTCGATCGACGACGACGGACGAACCTGGACCTTCCATATCCGTCCTGACGCGACGTGGCAGGACGGGGCGCCGGTGACGGCCGCCGACGTGGTGTACACGATGACGGTGCTCAAGGACCCCGATGCCAATGGGGCGGCGTCGGCGTCGTGGACCGCGGTCACGGCGGTTGCCACCGGCGACAAGACCGTGGTGCTGTCCCTGGATGCGCCGGTCAGCGGGTTCGTGGCCGCGGCCACGCAGCCACTCCTGCCGGCGCACCTGCTGCGTGGCATGCCGCTTGCGGACCTCGCGACGAGCGCGTTCGCACGCCAGCCGGTGGGGACCGGGCCGTTCGCGCTGACCGAGATCGACGACCATCACGCGGTGCTGACGCCGTCGGCCGTGGTCGCGGCGCCGGCCGTGCCCGACGAGGTGACGAGCCCGACACCGTCGATCGATTCGCTTGCCACGCCGGTGCCGACGGCGCCACCTGCCCGGCCGTTGCCGTACCTCGAGCAGATCGAGTTCGACTTCTACGCCGATGACGCAGCGGCGGCCGACGCCCTGCTGACCGGCCAGGTCGATGCCGTGTCGGGGCTCGGGCCGGCGGCGATGGCGAAGCTCGCGGGCGAACCGGGCGTGGACCGGATCAGCTACCCGACGACGACGCTGTCGACCGTCCTGCTGAACCTGCGGTCCGACCATCCCGAGCTTGCCGACGTGAGGGTTCGCCAGGCACTGCTGGGGGCAATCGACCGCGACGCCCTGATCGCAGACGCGATGGGTGGCGACGGCCGCCCGGCGGATTCGCTCGTGCCGGCCGCGTGGCCGCTGTACGACCCAAGCGCGGTCAAACCCGTCAAGTTCGACGTCAAGGCCGCCGCCAAGCTGCTCAAGGCTGCCGGCTGGAGCAAGGTCGACGGCGAGTGGCGCGCGCCGGGCGCGAAGAAGCCCTACCAGATCGAGCTGCTCTCGGTCCCCGCGGACGCCAACCCACGGCTGGCGGCCGTCGGTGTCTTCGTGCGCGATGCCTGGACGGCCCTCGGCCTCTCGGTCGATCTGGTCGAGCTCCCCGTGACCGACCTCGCGGACCGGCTCGGCCAGCGGACGTTCACGGCGTCGGTGCTCGACATCACGCTCGGCCTCGAGCCCGATCTGTACCCGCTGCTCGCCTCGACCCAGGTTCGAACCGGCGGGAGCAACCTGAGTGGCTACCAGGCCCCGGCGCTGGACAAGCTGCTCGAGGCGGCGCGGGCCCGCGGCACGCACGACGAGCGGGCAGCGGCCTGGAAGGCGCTGCTGGTGGGCCTGAGCGACCGGCTGCCCATGCTGCCGCTGGCGTGGGTCGACGACGTCGTGCTCGATCGGGGTCTGGAGGGGGTCACGCCACGCCTGATCACAGGCCCTGGTGACCGATTCTGGGATGTGCTAGCATGGCGCCTCGCTGCGGACCGGTGAGCCTTCTGGCGCCCCGATCCACGGAGCGAATCCACGCCGAGGTGGCGGAATTGGTAGACGCGCTAGCTTCAGGAGCTAGTGTCCGCAAGGGCGTATGGGTTCAAATCCCTTCCTCGGTACCACGGCCCTCTCGTGTGGATCTCGGCCGGCCGTCTAGCACTCGGGCCCAGGTGGCGGAATTGGTATACGCGTACGTTTGAGGGGCGTATGAGGCAACTCATCCGGGTTCAAGTCCCGGCCTGGGCACCAATCCCCTGACACAGGAACGGGCGGCCAGCGGCCGCCCGTCGGCATATGCGGGCCTCATCGGCGCCCGTCGCTGCCCGGGCGGTTAGCTCAGTTGGTCAGAGCGCCTCGCTTACACCGAGGAAGTCGGAGGTTCGAGTCCTCCACCGCCCACCACTCCACCGCCCACCACCGTCGCCCCTCGACCTCCGGTCCGCGACCACGGGTGGACCTCCGGCGCCGTGCTGTCCGCCACCAAATGTCGCGGGATGCCATCGCTCGCCCGGCGGTCCTCGCCGTGGCGGAGCGAGCGCTTCAGCGCGGAGGGGTATCCTGATCACATCGCGGGTGGACCTGCGCGTACGGCTCGAGGGAGACCGAATGGACGGCACCATCATCCTCATCATCGTGATCGCGATCGTCGTGATCGTGGCGCTGTTCCTGGTCGGGATGTACAACGGACTGGTCACGCGCCGGAACCGGATCGACGAGGCGTTCGGCCAGATCGACGTGCAGCTCAAGCGTCGGCACGACCTCATCCCGAACCTCGTCTCGGCCGTGAAGGGCTACATGGGGTTCGAGCAGGACGTCCTGACCCGGGTCACCGAGGCTCGCGCCAACGCGGTGACGGCCGGAGCCCAGGGCCCGGCCCAGCAGGCCCAGGCGGAGAACATGCTGACCGGCGCCCTGCGCTCGCTGTTCGCGGTGGTCGAGAACTACCCGGAGCTCAAGGCGAACCAGAACGTCATGCAGCTCCAGGAGCAGCTGACCACGACCGAGAACCAGATCAGCTTCGCCCGCCAGCACTACAACGCGACGGTGCTCGATTACAACAACTCGATCCAGACCTTCCCGGCCGTCCTGATCGCGGGCACCTTCGGCTTCGCGCGGCGTGAGTTCTTCGACGCCGAGCCCGAGGCCGAGCAGGTGCCGAACGTCGATCTGAGCCTCAGCTGACCGGCGTTGCGCGGCGACGATCGCTGTTCGTCACGCGTGCAGTGGTCCCCGGACGCAGAGGCTGTCGGGTGACCGCTGACCGCTGATCGATAGCCATGGCCACGTTCTACGACCAGATCGGGCAGAACCGGCGCAACTCGGTGCTGCTCGCGCTCGCGGTGATCGTCCTGCTCGGGCTGCTCGGCCTGTTCATCGGCTGGGCGGTCACGGGCGACCCGACCTACGCGCTGCCCTCGATGGGGATCGCGATCGTGATCGGGATCATCGCGTCGCTGGCGTCCTATTACCTCGGCGGCGCCATGCTGCTGGCCGCCTCGGGCGCCCGCGAGGTGACGGCCGAGACCCAGCCGCAGCTGATCAACGTCGTCCGGGAGATGGCGATCGCGGCGAACGTGCCGATGCCCCGGGTGTACCTGATCGACGACACCGCACCCAACGCCTTCGCCACCGGCCGCGACCCGCAGCACGCGTCGGTCGCGATCACGGCCGGCCTGCTCCAGAAGCTCGATCGCGAGGAGCTCCAGGGTGTGATGGCGCACGAGCTCTCGCACGTTCGCAACCTCGACATCCGCTTCTCGCTCATGGTCGGGGTCATGGTCGGCTCGATCGCGTTGCTGGCCGACTTCTTCCTGCGCTTCACGTTCTGGGGTGGGGGACGGCGCAGCAGCTCGCGTGGCCGCGATTCGGGCGGCGGCGGCCTCCAGCTGGTGGTGTTCGCGGTCGCAATCCTGCTGGCGATCGTGGCGCCGATCGCGGCCCGCTTCGTCCAGCTCGCGATCAGCCGCCAGCGCGAGTACCTGGCCGATGCGTCGGGCGTGGAGCTGACCCGCAATCCGGTGGGGCTGGAGCGGGCGCTGGCCAAGATCGCGCTCGACACGGAGCCGCTCGAGGTGGCCAACCGAGCCACCCAGCACCTCTACTTCGAGAACCCGATGAAGGGGGTGAGCGACCGCAAGTCCAACCTGTTCTCGACCCATCCGCCCGTGCTCAACCGGATCAATCGCCTGCGCGGGCTGACCGGCCAGCAGCCGGTGTCGGATCCTGCCTACGTGCTTGCCCCACAGCCGGCCGCGGCCGGCCCGCGGGCAGGCTGAGGCCATGGTGGGAAGCGTGATCCGCGCCGTCCGGGTGCCTTGTCGCCCGTTCGGCCCGCGTGATATCCTCCGCCCCGCCGACGGGGCCCGAAAGGGTCTCGGGACCGGGCCGAGATAGCTCAGTTGGTAGAGCACGCGACTGAAAATCGCGGTGTCGCCAGTTCGAATCTGGCTCTCGGCACCAACCATCGTCGGTGTATCGAGCGGAAGTGGCTCAGTTGGTAGAGCATCACCTTGCCAAGGTGAGGGTCGCGGGTTCGAGTCCCGTCTTCCGCTCCAATCTCCCCACAACCGAGATCGACTTCCGGTACCGCTGCCCCTTCGTCTAGTGGTAGGACAGCGGACTTTGGATCCGTTAGCCGAGGTTCGAATCCTCGAGGGGCAGCCAATCTGTTCGATGCCGGCGGTCGGCCGGCGAGCACGGCGACGTGGCGAAGTGGCCTAACGCGGGGGTCTGCAAAACCCTTATTCATCGGTTCGAATCCGATCGTCGCCTCCACTCCTCACTCGAGCAGGTGCCTGCGCGGGAACGTGCCACGATCTGCCGGGGCCGTTGTCTCCCGATGGCGCCGGCGACCCAGCGCGGCCACTACGATGGGCATGCCGGCGACCAGGATCGAGCCGAGGTGGCGGAACCGGCAGACGCGGCGGTCTTAAACACCGCTGGGGGCAACCCCGTCCGGGTTCAAATCCCGGCCTCGGCACCATCTCGAGCCAGGGCCGGACGGGTGCCGAGGCGATCCGGGATGATGCTCAGCGCGCGAGGGTCGGCGAGCGACGCCGACGACCGCCGAGCGGACGCCGCCGACCGGATCAGGTGACGGGTAGGGAGTTCCGCAGCCCGATCAGCAGCGCGGCCACCGCGAGCAGCGCGATCGACCGCCATTCGAGGGGCGGGCCGCCGATCGGTACCTCCGGCCCATTGCGGGCCGGGTCGACGAGGGTCATGACTGGGGCGATGCGCTTCACCGCCCCGCGCCCGCTCGACGATCCTGCCTGGCGATCGAGTGTCGCCACGCCCAGCGTCGCACACCTCTACGGCCTGGTCGTGGGCCACGACGGGCGGTCGCGGTGCTGGGCCGAGGTGCCCTTGGAGGGTACCCGTCAGGCCGCCGAGGATGATCCGCTGTGCCCTGACTGCGAAGGATGGTTCTGGCAGCATGTTGCGGCGGGCCAGCCCGAGTGGCAGGGCGACCGTTGGGGCCCGCCCCGCCAGGACGACCCGGGCCGGTCAGCGCTCAGCGAAGGCGGCCGAACAGCCCTCGTCGCTCCTTGGGTGCCGCCGACCCGGGAGCGTCCGGCAAGCCGTCGCCCGGACCGAGGACGATCGTGGCCAGGTCGCGCAGCCGGTCGGCGGCCAGCGATTTCGGCGCCCCGCGGACGACCGGGTTCCCCTCGTTGACCGCCTTCAGGTAGACGATCGGGTCGTAGGGCAGATCGGCGCTGATGCGGGCACCAAGCGCGTTCTCGATGTCCGGGCGCTTCAGCAGGTCGCGCGCAAAGGCGTTGTTGAGCACGAACAGCGTGGTGGCGTCCATCGGGCCTGTCTCGGTCAGCTGCTCGAGCAGCAGGTGGACCGCGTTGAGGGCCGGGATCTCCGGCAGCACCGGAACGATGACCGTGTCCGCGCGACTGAACACCGCGAGCATGCGCTCATCGAGCAGGGCGCCAGCATCCACGATCACGATCTCGTACGCGTCCATGGCACGCGTCAGGATGAGCTCGAGCTGCTCGGCGCCCACCAGCGACGCGTAGCCCGGAGAGGGCGGCGCGGCGAGCACCTGGACACCGCTCGGGTGATGCACCGTGTAGGTGCGGAACAGCTCCGCCTCGCGCATGGCCGCGTCATCGCGGATCAGCTCGAGCAGGGTCTGCTTTGGCTGCAGGTTGAGGTGAGACGCGACCTGTCCGAAGGCAAGGTCGAGGTCGACCAGAAGGACGGCACCCGGTTTGCGCTGGGCAGCGATGACAGCGAGGTTGGTGGCGATGGTGGTCGTCCCGACGCCGCCCTTGGGGCTGAACACGGCGATCGCGCGCCGCCCCTGCCCGTCACCGATCGAGTGGGCGGTGACCTGGCCACCGGCGTGCGAGCGCTGGGCACGGAGCGAGAGGGCCTCGATGCGGGCTTCGAGCTCTGTCTGGTCGAACGGCTTGGTGATGATGTCGTCGGCGCCCGCCTCGAGCAGCGCGATGCGCTCCTCGACGTCGTCGGCCTGGGCGATCGCGAGGATCGGGATCTCGTGCGTTGCGTCGTTCCCGCGCAGCTCGGCGATGATGCCGGCGATGGTGGCCGGTGGAGGCAGCCGATCGATGATGACCAGGCTGTGGCCGGTCGCTGCGCTGATCGCCTGGGCGGGGTTGGAGACCACGGTCACGCCGTGTCCCGGCTTGCTGAGCGACGCCGTCAGTGCGTCGGCGGCGACACGATCGGCGGCAATGAGGAGGATCGAGAGCTGCACTGGTTCCCCGGGGTCGGGCGGATACCCACCGATGCTGATGGTGAACGACGCGGGAAGGATACACGGCACGCCCCTCGCGACCCGCCTCGTCTCCGGATCGGGATCTCGGAGTCCCGGTCGCCGATGGGTTGGACCGTGCTCGTGCTAGACTTCCGCGGTCCTTTCGGCTCCGCGCCGGGTATCCCGTCAGCGGGGCAGATCCCCATTGGAAGGAGTGAGCGCAGCGTGCGTCGCTACGAACTGATGCTCGTGCTCCGGCCGGACGCGCCGGACGAGCGAGCCGCGGCGGTCATCGACCGCACCACCCGCTACGTGGTTGCCGAGGGCGGCCAGATCGTCAAGGTTGCGCCCTGGGGGCGCCGGCGACTGGCCTACCCGATCGAGCGCTACCGCGAGGGCTCATACCACATCATCGTGTTCGAGGCCCCTGCCGAGTCCATCGTGGAGCTCGAGCGCAGCCTGCAGATCACCGAGGACGTGCTCCGGTACCTCGTCGTTCGTACCTTCCGCCCGGTCCGACCGCGGCGCGATGCCGCGAGCACCGAGTCCGAGGACAGCGACTCCGACATCCCGTCCAGCGAGGACGAGGAGGAGGAGGATGCCGGTGAGCGCATCGACGAGTCAGAGAGCGAAGCCGCGCCGGCGGCCATCGACTGAGGAGAGCCGACGATGGCGTCGTTCTCGAAGGCAATGATCATCGGCAATCTCGGGCGCGACCCCGAGATGCGCTACACGCCCAATGGCCGCCCGGTGACCGAGTTCAGCGTGGCGGTCAATCAGAGCACCAAGAACCAGCAGACCGGCGAGTGGATCGAGGCGACCGACTGGTATCGGATCACGGTCTGGGGGGACCGCGCGGAGCGTGTCGCCGAGCAGCTGCGCAAGGGAAACCGGGTGTTCGTCGAGGGTCGCTTCCGGACCCGTGAATACGAGGCCCGCGATGGTCAGAAGCGGATCTCGCTCGAGATCACCGCGGACAACGTGGTGAGCCTGGAGTCCCGGCCCCGCGACGAGGAGGGCGCGTTCAGTGCGCCGGCCGGCGGGTTCGGCGGAGCGAGCGGCGGAGGCGGTGGTGGCAGCGCGGAGGCGGTCAAGCCGACCCGCAGCGCACCTGCCGACGACGACCTCGACGATCTGCCGTTCTGAGACACCCCGACGGCCCGTGGCCGTCACCGGCGGGCGCGCGTCCGCCAGCAATCAGGAGATCTTGATCGATGGCACCCAAGTCGAAGAAGCGCGACGACTACTACCGGGATCGACGCCGCCGGAAGGTGTGCTCCTTCTGCGCGGACAAGACGGTCGCGATCGACTACAAGGAGGTCAATCGCCTCCGTCGCTACCTGTCCGAGCGGGCGAAGATCGAGCCGCGCCGGAAGACCGGCACGTGCGCCGCGCACCAGCGCGAGCTGGCGGTCGCGCTCAAACGAGCTCGGCACGTGGCACTGCTGCCGTACGCGCCGCAGCACCTGCGGCCCTGAACCGACGCTCCAGGCCGAACCGTCGGGCTGATGGCGAGCGGGGGCACAGCCTCCGCCTCGGCGCGCTCCGGCGGCGACGATGATCGCAGGCGTCGTCCTGCTCGTCGGTGGCTTTGCCGCCGGGCTGTTCGGGTCGCTGCTCGGCCTCGGCGGGGGCATCCTGATCGTCCCCCTGCTCACGCTGGGGTTCGGGGTGCCGCTCCGCGGCGCCGTTGCGGTGTCGCTGGTGTGCGTGATCGTGACCTCCAGCGCGGGGGCGGCCGTCTACCTGCAGCGCCATGTGGCCAACCTGCGGCTGGGGATGGTGCTGGAGCTGTTCACCGCGACCGGCGCGCTGATAGGCGGGCTGGTCGCGTTCATGCTCCCGGTGCAGGTGCTGGAAGGGCTGTTTGCCGCGCTGATGCTGTGGGTGGCGGTCTCGATGGCCCGTCGAGGCGACGGTCCGCGCACGCCGGCGCGCGAGCCGGTTCCCGCCACGAGTGATGACCGGGGAGGCGACCCCGCGGCTCCGGCCGGCGGCTCGAGCTTGCAGGTGGCCGCGCCACCCGTTTCCGGATCGCCCCTGTCCTTCAAATCGACCAAATCGACGACGGACCCGGTCGCGCCGGCCCCTCGTGCGCCCGGCACCCTGGCGGACCAGCTGGGTGGCGATGACTATCACGTCAGCCACCTTCCGCTCGGCATGGTCGGGTCGGTCGGCGCGGGTCTGGTCTCTGCGCTCCTGGGCGTCGGCGGTGGGATCATCAAGGTCCCCCTGATGAACCTGGTGCTGGGCGTGCCGCTCCGGGTCGCCACGGCGACGAGCAACATGATGATCGGCGTCACGGCGACTGCCTCGGCGGTGATCTACCTGCTGCGCGACGAGATCGACCCGTTCGTGGCCGGTCCGACCGCGCTGGGTGTGTTCCTGGGAGCATCGGTGGGCTCGCGGATCTCGCACCGTGTCAACGCCCGGGTGCTGCGCTGGCTGTTCGTGGCCATGCTCCTGTACACCGCGTTCGAGATGACCCGCAAGGCGGTGGGCCTGTGAGCGCCCACAGGCTTCCGCGTCAGCCGGACGGCCGGGGCATCGCCTCGGTCGAGGTGTTCATCGGCCGCTTGCTGATCGCCGGCACCTACCTCGCCATGGCGTTCATCCTGGCCGGCGTGATCGGGATGCTCGCCAGCTCGATCGACCCCACGCAGCACGGGACTCCCCAGCCGTTCGACCTGGCGACCATCCCCGGCGACATCGTCGCGCTGCGACCCGAGGGCTTCCTGTGGCTGGGCATCGCGATCGTCATCGCGCTGCCCATCGGCCGGGTCATCGTTGCCGGTATCAGCTTCCTGCGGACGGGCGACCGGCGGCTGGCGCTGGTGTCGCTCGGCGTGCTGCTGGTGGTGACCGGTTCGATCGTCGCCGCGCTGGAGCTGGCTGGCTGATGGATCTCGCGCTGCTCGCGATCGCGTTCCTGGTCATCCTGACCGGTGCCGAGCTGTTCACCAACGGGATCGAATGGTTCGGACGCAAGCTGGAGCTCGCTCAGGGCGCCGTTGGGTCCGTGCTCGCCGCCGTTGGCACGGCGCTGCCGGAGACGATGATCCCGATCATCGCGATCCTGTTCGGTGGGCGGGGTGCCGCGACCGACGACGTCGGGATCGGCGCGATCCTCGGTGCGCCGTTCATGCTCGCGACGCTGGCCATGTTCGTGACGGGAGTCGGCGTGCTGACGTTCCGCAACCGCCGCCCGAGCGGCACGCGCATGGTCGTGGACACGGTCGTCCTGGTCCACGACATCAGGTATTTCGTGGTCGCGTACGCGATCGCGATCGGCGCCGCGTTCCTGCCGGCGGGGCTGTCCGGCGTTCGGATCCCGATCGCCCTGGTCCTGCTCGGCATCTACGGCTGGTACGTGAAGGGCCATCTCGAGGCCGAGGCCGACGAGAACGAGGATGAGCTCGCCCCGCTGCGCTTCCATCGGCTGGACCGGGGCGGCTCATCGGGTCATCCTGCGCCACGGCTGCGCATCGTCAGCGTCCAGGTGATCGTCGCCCTGGCGTGCATCATCGGCGGCGCCTTCCTGTTCGTGGACGCGGTGGACCGGCTCGCGGCCGAGATCGGCGTCAGCGAGCTCCTGCTGGCGCTCGTGATCGCACCGATCGCGACCGAGCTGCCCGAGAAGTTCAACTCGCTGATCTGGGTCCGGCAGGGCAAGGACACCCTGGCGATGGGCAACATCACCGGGGCGATGGTCTTTCAGTCCGCGATCCCGACGGTCGTGGCGCTGGTGCTGGCCGGCGAGTCCTGGCGCGTGACGGCCGACTCGTGGCTTGCCTTCGCGTCGGCCGCGATCGCCTTCCTGTCCGTGGCGGCGGTGTTCCTGCCCATGTGGCGGCGAGCGCGGCTCGATGGCCGCGCGCTGCTGGTCGGCGGCGTGCTGTATGTCCTGTACCTGAGCCTCGTCATCCTGGCCGTGACCGGGGTGCTGCCGATCGGCTGATGGCCGCCAGCGGAGGCTGTGGGTCGACGGACGGCGACGGTGTGACCCCCCGGGCATCGCGTGGCCAAGTGTTAGACTCGGGCCCCCAACGACACCCCGCGGCGACCTACCGCACGCGACCTGGAGCCGACCCGATGCTCACTCAGCCGTCCGCCTCCGCGACCCCCGACGCGGCGTCCACCCAGCCCCGATCGCTGGACGACCTGATCGCCTATTTCGAGGGTGACTGGGTCGCGCTCAAGGACGCTCGGGTCAGCATCATGACCCATGCGTTCATGTACGGGACGGCGACGTTCGAGGGGATCCGTGGGTACTGGAACGAGGAGCAGCAGACGCTGTACGCGCTGTTCGTGCGCGAGCACCTGGAGCGGATCCGGAACTCGGCCCGGATCCTGATGATGGAGGGCCTGCCCCCGGTCGATGAGCTGATGTCGATCGTGCTCGAGACGGTTCGCCGCAATCACTTCCGCGAGGATGTCTACATTCGGCCCTCGTTCTACAAGAGCACCCGCGCGATCGGGGTTCGGCTCCATCACCTCGACCACCAGCTGTACGTGCTGACGACGCCGTTCGGGAACTACATCGACATCGAGCAGGGCGTGCGGGTGATGACGTCGACGTGGCGGCGCAATGCGGACGAGGCGCTGCCGGCCCGGGGCAAGATCGTGGGTGGCTACGTCAACATGGCATTCCAGAAGTCGGAGGCGGAGCTCAACGGCTTCGAGGAGGCGCTGGTGCTGACGCCGGACGGGCACGCGTCCGAGGCGTCCGCCGCGAACATGTTCGTCGTGCGCGACGGCGTGCTGCTCACGCCGCCCGTGTCCGACGATATCCTCGAGGGCGTGACCCGGCGAGCCATGCTGGGCCTCGCGCGCGACCTGGGGATCCCGACCGAGGTCCGCTCGATCGACCGCTCCGAGCTGTACGTGTGCGACGAGGTGTTCCTGTGTGGCACCGGCGTCCAGGTGAGCCCGGTGATCGAGGTCGACCATCGACCGGTGGGCACGGGCAAGATCGGCCCGATCTCTCGCCAGCTCAGCGAGCGGTACTTCGCGGCCGTGCGTGGAAACCTGCCCGAGTACCGGAGCTGGCTGACCCCGGTCGAGGGCTAGGCGTCGTTCGGCTGCACGGAGCAGCCACCGGTGTCCAAGCCCGCTAGTTGACCGGGTTGACGCTCAGCGACGGTGCATCCCGCCCGAGGGTGATCACCATGTCCACGGTCGCCGTCGGATCGACGGCCGTGGTGACCTTGACCTTGTACAGGTCTTCGAGGTACTTGACCGTGGCCGGCATCGCCGTCTCCGCCCCGTTGTAGGCGACGATCGTCGTCGTGGCCTGTGTCTTGGCCTTCTTGTTGGGCGCCGAGGCGTCAAGCCCGTCGTAGGCGAGATAGTCCGCTGCATCCGCGTTGAGGCCGCTGCGTCCGGATCCGTTGATGACCCACACCCGTGCCTCCTCGGCGCTCAGCCGGTCTCGCAGGTCCAGCACGTCGGTGCTGGTCGAGAAGGCCTGGCCGACCGCCTTCCGGATGCGGCTGACGTTGGGCCAGATGACGTACTGGCCGCCGTTGTTGTAGCCCTCGGTCGCGTAGTAGCTCGGCGAGAACACGTAGGAGCGGATGTTCTTGAGGTCGATGCCGTCGGCCAGCGACAGCAGCTTGGGCATCATGCTGACCGGGATGTCGGTCTTGACCGAGCCCTTCATGTCGGTGACGAGCTGATCGAGGTTGGCCAGGATGGCTCGCGGGTTCATCTGCTCCTTGAGCGACGTGATCACGCGCTGCTGGCGCCGGCCTCGGTCGAAGTCGCCGCCCTGCGCCCGATGGCGTGAGCGCGCGTAGATCAGCGCCTCGGCGCCTGTCATGTGCTGCGGACCGGCCGGGATGTAGATCCGGGTGACCACGCCACCCCCGACGGGGTAATCGCTCTCGGCGACCGGGATCTGGACGTTGATCTGGACGCCGCCCAGGGTGTCGACCGCATGCCGGAAGCCCGAGAAGTTGACCTCCACGTAGTACGGGATGTCGATCCCGTACAGCTCGCCCAGGATCGCCTTGAGCGCGGCGAAGCCCCGGGCCGTGGTGCTCTTGCCCGGCCACAGGTTCGACCGGTTCCGGTTCTCCGCGTACCAGGAGTTGATCTTGCCGCCATAGGTTGAGCCCCAGAACGACCGCGCGTTGGCGGGTACCGGGACGTCCACCGTGTCGCGCGGGATCTGGAACATCGCGACCTGCTCGGTCTGGGGATCGATCGAGACCACGATCAACGTGTCGGTGTTGAAGAATGCCTGGCTGCCGCGCTGGTCCACGCCGACCAGCAGGATGTTGAGCTTGCCCTTGCCGTCCCATGGCGGCAGGGTGGGCGCCACCGTTCCCGACGCGCCGGGAATGGGTGTCGGCGCGACGTCGGCCGATTCGGATGGGGCAACGCTCGGCTCGCCCGACGCGGACGCATCCGGCGATACGTCGGGCGCCGGCGAATCGTCGGCGACATCACAGCTCGGGTCGGAGTCCTGGGAGAACACGCAGCCGACGAGGTCGAGGGCCAGCATGTTGTATCGCGCGACGGCAACGTGCCCGCTGGCCATGACCAGGATCACCGCGAGCAGGCCCGCGATCGACAGCGGGTTGAGCGGCAGCCGCGCGCGGCCCAGGCGGCCCCCGCCGGAGGCGTCCACCGCGTTGAGGAACCGGGCCACCTGCCATGCGTCGATGGCGGCCACGATCCGGTAGACGAGGACGATCAGGTTGACAACCAGCAGCGCGTACAGGATCTCGGGCTGGATCACGAAGCCCAGCAGGTCGAACCGGTCGACGCGAAGCAGGATCCCCGCCACCAGCGCGAGCGACAGCAGCGGCAGGGTCGCAAAGGCGAGGGCGCGCGCGAACGCGCCCGCGTAGGCGTGACCCAGCCCGGGGAAGATGAGGGACAGGAACGCCGCGGCGAACGGCGAGCGCGAGCGCGGTCCGCGCTGGGGTGTCGGCATCGCGCGGAATGATACGCCGCGGCCGCGATCGGGGCCGCGGCGGTGAGACCTGCCGGAGACCGCTGATGGGACCGTCCGGTGCCCCGGCTGCCGACGGACCCGTGCCCGCCTCCGCGCGAGCGCGCGGGGTTCCGTAGACTGGTGGCCCGCCGTCGGCGCCCCGGCCCTGGGCGCGTCGTGACCATCGAGGCTCGATGTTCGAACCCGTTTCCGCCCGCCCCGACTTCGTCGCCCAGGAGCATGAGCTGCTGCGCGAGTGGGCCGAGCGTCGCACGTTCGCCCGGCTGCGCGCCCGCAACGCCGGCGGGCCGCGCTGGAGCTTCCTCGATGGCCCGATCACGGCCAACAACCCGATGGGCGTCCATCACGCCTGGGGTCGTACCTACAAGGATCTATATCAGCGTTTCCACGCCATGCTGGGCGAGGACCAGCGGTTCCAGAACGGGTTCGACTGCCAGGGCCTGTGGGTCGAGGTCAACGTCGAGCGCGACCTGGGCTTCACGTCCAAGCGTGACATCGAGGCATTCGGGATCGCCCCGTTCGTGAGCCTGTGCAAACAGCGGGTGCTGACGTTCGCGGCCCGCCAGACCGAGCAGAGCGTCCGGCTCGGCTACTGGATGGACTGGAACGACCCCGCCGAGCTCATCCGGCTCCGCGACCTGCTGGCGGAGGACCCCGCGCAGCAGGCGACCATCGAGGGCTCGGACGGACCCGTCACCGACACCGTGGAGATGCTGGTCGGCCGCCTGGGCATGCCCGACGTCGGCGGCAGCTACTTCACGTTCAGCAACGAGAACAACGATCTCATCTGGGGCTTCCTCGCCGAATGCAACCGCCGTGGCTGGATCTACCGGGGCCACGACACGATGCCATGGTGCCCGCGCTGCGGCACGGGCCTGTCGCAGATGGAGATGAACGAGGGCTATCAGGATCGCGAGGACCCCGGTCTGACCGTCCGGTTCCCGCTGGTCGACCGGCCGGGTGAGGCGCTGCTGGTGTGGACCACCACGCCCTGGACCCTGGCCGCCAACGTCGCGGCGGCCGTCGGACCCGAGCTGAGCTACGTCAAGGTCCGCCAGGGCGAGGACCAGTTCTGGCTGGGCAAGGGCACCATCAGGCAGGCGCTGCGCGGGCCGTTCGAGGTGGTCGACGAGGTCAAGGGGAGCGCGCTCGAGGGCTGGCGCTACACGGGCCCGTTCGACGACCTGCCCGCCATCGACGAAGCGTTCACCAGGGCCGGCTTCGAGCATCGCGTGGTGACCTGGGATGATGTCGGCGAGGAGGAGGGGACCGGGATCGTCCACATCGCCCCCGGGTGCGGTGCCGAGGATTACCAGCTGGGCACCCGGCTGGGGCTGCCGATCGTGGGCCCGATCGACGAGGATGGTCGCTACTACGACGGCTTCGGATGGCTGTCGGGGCGCGAGGCGCCGGCGGTCACCGAAGCCATCATCGACGACCTCGAGCAGCGTCGGTTCTTCTACCACCTCGAGGCATACAGCCATCGCTACCCGCACTGCTGGCGGTGCGGCACGCCCCTGCTGTTCCGGCTGGTGGACGAGTGGTACATCCGCATGGGCGAGGTCTACGACAAGCCCCGTTCGGAGCTCACCGCGGCCGAGGTGGACGCCAGCCTCCGCTACCAGATCATGGAGGTCGTCGACCAGATCCGGTGGATCCCGGGGTTCGGCTACGAGCGGGAGCTGGACTGGCTGCTCAACATGCGCGACTGGATGATCTCCAAGAAGCGCTACTACGGACTCGCGCTCCCGATCTACGACTGCCGTGCGTGCGGGACGTTCGACGTCATCGGCGGACGCGAAGAGCTGCACGAGCGGGCGATCGAGGGCTGGGATGCGTTCGAGGGCCACACGCCCCACCGCCCGTATGTCGATACCGTGAAGATCGCGTGCCCCTCGTGCGGCAAGCCGGTGTCGCGGATCGAGGACGTCGGCAACCCGTGGCTGGACGCGGGGATCGTGCCGTTCTCGACGATGCATTTCCGCGAGGACCGCGAGTTCTGGGAGCAGTGGTTCCCGGCCGACTTCATCAGCGAGAGCTTCCCAGGCCAGTTCCGCAACTGGTTCTACGCGATGCTCGCCATGGCCACCGTGCTTCGGCGCGAGCCCCCGTTCCGGACGATCTTCGGCTACGCCACGCTGTTCGGCGAGGATGGCCGGCCGATGCACAAGAGCTGGGGCAACGCGATCGAGTTCGACGAGGCGGCCGAGCGGATGGGCGTCGACGTCATGCGCTGGATGTACGCGTCTGCGCGGCCCGACGACAACATCCTGTTCGGCTGGCACGCGGCCGACGAGGCGCGGCGTGAGCTGCTGGTGCTGTGGAACGTCTATGCGTTCTTCGTGACCTACGCCCGGCTCGCCGGCTGGACGCCCCGCGCGGGGATCGAGGAGGTCGTCAGGGAGGCCGGCCAGTGGCCGGTCCTGGACCGCTGGATTCTCTCGAGGGCGGCCGGGCTCGCCGCCGACGTGGGTGAGCGGCTGGCCGACTACGACGCGCTGGCCGCAACACGTGCCGTCAGCACCTTCATCGACGATCTCTCGACCTGGTATCTGCGCAGGTCGCGTGACCGGATGCGTGCCGGTGCGGAGCCGGCGGACCGCGACGCCGCGTTCGCGACCCTCCACGCGGTCCTCGTCGCCCTCGCCCGGACGCTCGCTCCGCTCCTCCCGTTCCTGTCGGAATCGATGTACCGGAACCTCGTCGAGACCGTCGTGCCGGAGCTCCCGGACAGCGTCCATCTCACGCGCTGGCCGGCCGACGACATGAGGGCGTTCCGCGACCCGGCGCTGGAGCGCGAGATGGCGATCGCCCGGCGTGCGGTGGACCTGGTGCGGACGCTGCGCGGGCAGGCGGGGCTCAAGGTCCGGCAGCCGCTCGCGCGTCTGTGGTTGGCGCTGCCCGGCGGTGAGCTGAGCGAACGGGACGCGCTGCTCGACCTGATCCGGGTGGAGGCGAACGTCAAGCTGGTGGAGATCATCGGCGACGAGTCCGAGCTCGTCGATCGAGGCGTTCGAGTGCTGCTGCCCAGGGTCGGCAGGCGTCTGGGTTCGAAGATCCCGGCCGTGATGGATGCCGCGCGAAACGGGGCGTTCGAGATCCATCCGGACGGCAGCGTTTCGCTCGCCGGCGAGACGCTGGCGGCGGACGAGGTCGAGGTCCTCGCCACGCCGCGTCCCGGGACGGCGGTCGCCCACGATGCCGGGCTGGTCGCGGTGATCGATACGGAGCTCACGCCGGAGCTGCGCGCCGAGGGCGATGCCCGCGAGCTCCAGCGGGCGGTGCAGGATCTCCGCAAGGAGGCGGAGCTCGAGCTCGACGACCGGATCGAGCTGTGGCTGGACGGCCTGCCTGCCGAGATCGATCCACACCTCGCGGCCGTCCGGGCCGAGACGCTGACCGAGCGGGTGCACGCGGTCGCGGCGCCTGACGGCGTGGCGACGTCGACCGTCCGGCTCGATGGCGCCGACG
Source organism: uncultured Chloroflexia bacterium (assembly GCA_963734995.1). Taxonomy (GTDB): domain Bacteria; phylum Chloroflexota; class Limnocylindria; order Limnocylindrales; family CSP1-4; genus CAIXZV01. The sequence goes on along the minus strand of CAVTJD010000005.1, from coordinate 810,277 downwards.
TGCGGATTGGCTTGCGACGGATCGATGAGCGAGGCTGACGAGCCCATGGACGCGTCCCTGAACGCCTCGTCCGAGGCGCCCTCGCAGCCGGCCGGCGACGATCGCCCCGCGTGGCGTCACCCGTCCAGATCGCGCTGGGCCCTGTTCGCGGTGATCGCCGTCGCGGTGGTGATCCTCGACCAGCTGTCGAAGGCATGGGTCGTCGCCAACCTCGCGCCCGGTGATGGCTTCGAGGTGCTGGGTGACTGGGTCCGGATCGTCCACGGGCGGAATTCGGGGATCCTGTTCGGAATGCTGCCCCAGTCGGCGACCGCGTTCGCGATCGTGTCGATCGGCGTCGTGGCACTGATCGTCGCGTACCACGCGAAGGCGGGCCGCGGCCTGCTGGTGTCGATCGCGCTGGCGCTGCTGCTGGGTGGGGCGCTGGGCAACCTGATCGACCGCCTGCACTACGGCGCGGTGATCGATTTCGTCGACATGGGCATCGGCAGCTGGCGCTTCTATACCTACAACGTGGCCGACAGCGCGATCACGGCGTCGCTGGTGCTGCTGATCGGGATGGCCGTGTTCCCAAGGCTGGCCGACGTCGCGCCGGATGGTTGATCCGACGGGTTCCGCAGGGCGGCGACGATCCCACCGCGCCTGGCGGCCGGCGAGGCGTCGGCCCGATGACGCCGATGACGTGACGGTGGTGGACGACGAGCAGCTCGACGACATCGAGCAGGGCGACGAGGTCAAGCCGGGGTTGCCGCCCGAGCCGGCGGCTCCATCCATCGCGCCGGGCCCGCGACGCCTGCCGGTCCCGGAGGGCGAGATCGTGCGACGCGTGGACCGCTTCGTGGCGGATCGGACCGGCCTCTCGCGGTCGTACGTGCAGCGATTGATCGCCGATGGCCGGCTCGTGGACGACCAGGGCCGCCGGCTGCGCGCGAACAGCGAGGTGCGGGGCGGCAGCGTCGTGCTCGAGGTCCCGCCGCCCGAGGTCCCGTACCATCTTGAGCCTGACCCGACCATCGAGGTTCGGGTGGTCTACGAGGACGACGACCTGCTCATCGTCGACAAGCCCGCCGGCCTCGTCGTGCATCCGGCGCCCGGACACTGGCGCGGGACGCTCGTCAACGGCCTCCTCGCCCGCGGCGATCACTACGGTGGGATCGCCGGGGTCGCGCGCCCGGGGATCGTGCACCGGCTCGACCGCGATACCTCGGGGTTGCTGATCGTTGCCCGCAACGATGCCGCCCAGGCGTCGGTGATGGCGCAGCTCAAGGCGCGCCGCGTCCGGAAGACCTACCTCGCGCTCGTTCAGGGCTCGGTGCCCGCCGCGGTGGGTCGTATCGAAGCACCCATCGGACGTGACCCCAAGGACCGCAAGCGGATGGCCGTCGTGCCCGACGGCCGCCGGGCGGTGACCGGCTACCGTGTCCGGGAGCGGTTCCGCGGCTGGACCCTGCTGGAGCTCGACCTCGTCACGGGCCGGACGCACCAGATCCGAGTTCATCTGGCGGCGCTGGGCCACCCGGTCGCCGGCGACACGGTATACGGCACCGGGACCGCCCGCCGGGGGCCCGATGGGCTGGATCGGCTGTTCCTCCACGCCTGGCGCCTGGAGCTGGTCACGCCCTCCTCGGCGAACCTGGTGCGGGCCGAGGCCCCGCTGCCCGAGTCGCTCGAGACGGTGCTCGAGGGATTGCGGGCGGCCGACGCCTCCGCAGACGGTCGGCTGCCACAACCGACGAGGAAGAGCCAGTGACGCGCTCTGCCCTGCTCGGTGCACCCGGTGCCCAGCTGGTGATCATCAGCGGCCCGTCGGGGGTGGGCAAGGACACGATCATCGAGGCGCTGCGAGCCCGGCCACGCGAACCCGACTACCACTACGTGGTGACCTGCACCACGCGCTGCCCACGGCCGGGCGAGGTCCCGGGCGTCTCCTACCAGTTCCTCACACCGGAGGCGTTCCAGGAGCTGCGTCAGGCGGGCGAGCTGCTGGAGGCCAACGAGGTCCACGGCAACTGGTACGGGACGCCACGCCGCGACGTCGCGGCGGCCCTGGCGGCCGGTCACGACGTGATCCTCAAGATCGACGTCCAGGGAGCGCATGTCGTGAAGGGGCGCGTCCCCGACGCGCTGCTCGTGTTCATCGTGCCGCCGAGCCTCGAGGCGCTGTTCCAGCGTCTCCGGTCGCGCGCGACCGAGACGGCCGACGAGCTGGAGATCCGGCAGCGCAACGCGGCGATCGAGCTTGCCCGCCAGGGGGACTACGATCGAGTGGTGGTCAACGAGACGGGCGAGATCGAGCGAACGGCCGCCGAGATCGAGGCGATCATCGCCCAGGAGAAGCGGCGCAACGGCGACCGGCGGATCCGGATCACCTGAGCCGGACCGGCGAGGTGCTGATCCCGACGCTCCCGCCCGAGGGCGGCTCGGACGGCGACGAGGCTGCGCGGATCGTCGAGGTGGCGGTCGATGCGCCGGGTGGCCCGGGGCCACGGACGTATTCCTACCGGGTGCCCGCCGAGCTCGGCACGCTCGAGACGGGCGAGGCGGTCCTGGTTCCGTTCGGACGGGGCGGGCGACAGGCGATCGGGGTCGTGGTCTCCGGCCACGGGCGGGCGCCGGACGCGGTGATCGGCGGTTCGCCGGGCGGCGGGCAGCCGGGCGCTCCCGGTGCGCCCGAGCTCAAGCCCGTGGCGGCGCGGGTCCGGAGCGACGGCCCGCTGCTGCCGCCGTTGACCCTCGACTTCGCGTCCGACATCGCCGACCGGTACCTGGCCCCGCTGGCGACGGTGATCCGCGCGATGCTCCCGCCGGGCATGCTCGAGCGACTCGAGCTCATGGTGGAGGTGACGCCCGGCGGCGAGCGCGCGCTGGCGGAGGCATCCGGACCGACCGGGCTGAGCCCGATCGACGTCGATCTCCTCGACGAGCTGGCCGGCCGGGCGCGCCCGGTGCGCGAGCTGGCCACGCCCGAGGGCCGAGCAGGGCTGCTGCGCCGTGTCCGGGCCCTGGCCAACGACGGCATGGTCGAGCTCACCTGGACTCTGCTGTCGGCCGCGACCGGACCACGGTACGAGCGGCGACTGTGGCTGACCGAGGCGGGCGAGGCGGCAGCCGCACGGACCAGCGCCGGCGACCGGCTGCCCGGTCGGCCCCTGGGCCCGCGCCAGCGGGCGGCGCTGCTGGAGCTTGCCGGCACCCCGGATGCAACCCCCACCGCCGAGGCCGGCATCGCTGCCGCCGCGGTCTCGGAGCGGCACGGATCGTCGTCGCTCGCCGGTCTGGTCCGGCGCGGCCTGCTGCGCGCCGAGGTTCGCGAGCGTCCCCGCCGACCGATGGCGGCCCGGCCCGTCGGTATCCGTGGTGCCCGGCCGCCCGGCTCGACCCTGACCGCTGCCCAGGCGTCGGCGGTCGCCCTGATCGCCGAGGCCGTCGCGGGGCGCGACCCGACACCGATCCTGCTCGACGGGGTCACCGGGGGTGGCAAGACCGCGATCTACGTGGAGGCCATCGCCACCTCGCTCGCGGCGGGCAGGCCGGCGCTCCTGCTGGTTCCGGAGATCGCGCTCGCGACCCCCATCGTCGACCGGTTGCGCGCCGAGCTGCCGGCACGGATCGCCGTGTTGCACTCGGGGCTGGGTGAGGGCGAGCGAGTCGACGAGTGGCGGCGGATCCGCGCCGGCGACGTGGATGTCGTGGTCGGCACCCGGATGGCGCTCCTGGCGCCGCTGGCCGATGTCGGCCTGATCGTGGTCGACGAGGAGCACGAGGCCGCGTACAAGAGCGACCGCACGCCGCGCCTCCAGGCCCGCGATGCCGCGCTGCTGCTGGCGGCTCGCGCCGGTGCCGCCGTCGTGCTGGGCAGCGCGACGCCGTCCGTGGACAGCGTGGGTCGAGCCCGGGCCGGAGCCTATCGGCGGGCCGTCCTGCCCAGCCGCCCGGCCGGAACGGAGCCCCAGGTGACGGCTGTCGACCTGCGGGCGGAGCTGGCGGCGGGCAACCGCGGGCTGGTGTCGGAAGCGCTCGCGGCCGCGCTGGCCGATCTCGACACGGCGCACGGTGATCGGGCGATCCTCGTGATCAACCGGCGCGGGACGGCGTCGGTGGTGCTGTGCCGGGACTGCGGTCACGTGCAGGCCTGCCCCGACTGCGACCGCCCGCTCGTCTATCACCGGGCGGGGACCTCGCTGCGCTGCCACCATTGCGGTCGTGCCTGGCCGCTGCCCGGCCGCTGTCCCGAATGCGGCTCGCCGCGAATCAGGTACCTGGGGGGCGGGACCGAGCGGCTCGAGCGGGAGGTGCGCGAGCGGTTCCCGGCGCTGCGCATCGCGCGCCTCGACCGCGACGTCGTGGAGCGACGTGGCGCGGCCGACCGGGTGCTCGACGCGTTCGCGGGCGGCGGGCTCGACGTCCTGGTCGGGACGAGCCTGGTGGCCAAGGGGCTCGACGTGCCCGAGGTGACCCTGGTCGGCGTCGTGTCCGCGGACATCGCGCTCAACCTGCCCGACGAGCGGGCGGCGGAGCGTACGTACCAGCTGCTGGCCCAGGCGGTCGGTCGCGCCGGCCGCGGGGATCGGCCGGGGGCCGCCTTCATCCAGACGTACCGTCCCGACCATCGCTCGATCCGCGCGGTCGTGGACCGTGATGCGGCGACGTTCTATGACGAGGAGCTGTCGCTCCGGGAGCGGTTCGGGTCGCCGCCGTTCGGCCGGCTGGCCAAGCTCACGGTGAGCCTGCCCGACCGCGACGAGGCGGAGCAGGCGGCGAAGGCGATGGCAGCTGACCTCCGGGCGCGCGCCACGCTGGCCGTGCCACCGGTGTCCATCGCCGGTCCGGCACCCGCGTACATCGCGCGCCGCGCCGGGCGATGGCGGTTCAACGTGGTCCTCCGGGGTGACGACCCCGTGTCGCTGCTCGATCCGCCGCCGGGCGCTCCATGGTCGGTCGACGTCGACCCGGAGAGCCTCCTGTGACGGTGCTCGCCGTGACGGTGCTCGGGCAGGGCACGCGGGCCGCGGCGATGCGATGCAGGGTCGGGGACAATGGTCCGATCCGATCGAGCCATTCGCGACCAGGGGTCAAGGAGGAACCATGACCGAGCAGCAGCCGAACGAGGCGGCATCACCCTCCGCCGGGTCGCCCGCCGATGAGCCGATCGCGGACGTGCCGGGTAGCGACGCGGGTGGATCCGGGAGCGCGGCGGGTCCTGGAGCGCAGGCGGACCCGGGGGCGCCGGCGGCCCCGAGACCAGGGAGTGGCTCTCGCAGCTGGAACGGATGATCCAGGAGATCACCGAGCAGGCCGCGCCGATCGCCCGGCAGGTGGCCGCCAAGGCTGCCGAGCTGGCCGCAGTCGCGGCCGTCAAGGCGGGGCCGGCGGCGCAGCGTGCCGGTGCCGCGACCGCCGAGTACAGCCAGCGGTTTGCCGAGCGGGCCCAATCGGTCGCCGCGGAGCTGCGGACGACGCCGCCGGAGGAGACCTCCTCGGGCGAGGGCGCGCTGTGGTCGCCCGGCGGTGAGCGACCCGAAGCGAGCGCCGAGGGATCGGGCGTCGGCGGTCAGGCGCCCGGAACCGCACAGGGCGTGGCACCCGGCGCGGGCGGCCCGGAGCACCCCGGCACGGGCGGCCACGAGCACCCCGAGGCTGGCGGCGGCGAGGAGGGCGCGAAGTCCTGAGCGTCGTGCGGGCCGGCCCTCCCCATTCCGTATACTCAGCCGACCATGAGCGTTCGCCCCGTCGTTCTCCTCGGTGATCCCCGGCTCCGACTCCGCGGCGAGACCGTCGACAGCTTTGGCAAGTACCTCCACGAGCTGCTCGACGACCTGACGGCCACGATGCGCGCCGCGCCGGGTGTCGGCCTGGCAGCACCGCAGCTCGGCGAGCCCCTGCGCGCCTGCGTGGTCGAGGTCGAGAACCGGCTGCACGAGCTCGTCAACCCGAGAATCGTGCGGGCTGACGGCGAGGATCGCGACCTCGAGGGTTGCCTGTCGATCCCGGGCTACGTCGCCTATGTCACGCGCAAGGAGAAGGTCTGGGTCGTTGCCCAGAACCGGGTCGGCAAGAAGTTCAAGGTCGCTGGCTCGGGTCTGCTCGGGCGCGCCCTCCAGCACGAGCTGGACCATCTCGACGGCAAGCTGTACATCGACTACCTGGACTCGATGGACGATCTGATCGCGGTCGGGCAGGGGGAAGGGGACGACGAGGAGGTCCGCGAGGCGACGAGCGCGCTCGCGTGAGCGCGCCTCGGGCGGGCGGCAACCCGTGACCGCTCGTCCGCACGCCGGCGTTCGAGCCCGGACGGTGTTTCTCGGCAGTGGCGCGTTCGGCGTCCCGACCCTGCGCCGGCTGGCCGCCCACCCGGACGTCGCAGTCATCGGTGTCGTCACGGCACCGCCCCGTCCGGTCGGGCGCCATCAACGGCTCACACCCACCCCGATCGGCACGCTGGCGACGGAGCTCGAGCTCGCGCCGGTGCTGACACCGCAACGGCTCCGCGCGCCGGAATCGATCGAGGCCGTGCTCGACCTGGAGCCCGACCTCGCGATCCTTGCCGATTACGGACAGATCGTGCCGCAGGCGCTGCTCGAGCTGCCCAACGGTGCCCTCAACCTCCACCCCTCGCCACTGCCGCGCTGGCGCGGCGCGTCCCCGATCCCGGCCACGATCCTCGCCGGCGATGACGCCACGGCGGTCAGCCTGATGCGCATGGATGCCGGGCTCGACACCGGCCCGGTCGTGGCCCGGACGCCCGTGTCGCTCGGGGGTCGGGAGACGGCCCCGGAGCTCGAGGAGCGGCTCGCACGGATCGCCGGCGAGCTGCTGGACCGGTCGCTCGGAGCGTGGCTGCGCGGCGAGATCGAGGCGCTCCCGCAGGCGACCGAGGGCGTCACCCTGACGCGCCCCCTGCGACGTGCCGATGGCCGGCTCGATCCGGATCGTCCGGCGACGGTGCTCGAGCGCCAGGTCCGCGCCTACCTGCCATGGCCGGGCTCATACCTCGAGCTCGATGGTGAGCGCCTGGTCGTTGCCCGGGCGTCCGTTGCTCCGGGCCGGGCCGGCGACGTTCGCGGGCGGCTCGTGACGGAGGGCGACAGGCCGGCGCTGGCGACGGTCGACGGCCGCCTCGTGCTCGAGGTCGTCACGCCGCCGGGCCGCAGATCGATGTCCGGTGCCGACTATCTTCGCGGCCGCCGAACGCCGGTCAGCTGAGGTGGATCCGGGGCATGTCAGAATCCAGGCGATGACCGACCCCAAGCCCGCCGTCGTGCCCCTGTTCGGGCTCCGCCCCGCCCCATCCGCCACGCGGCCGCGCGATGAGCGCCCCGGCATCGCCGGTGTCGAGCCGGACGACCTGCGTTCCTGGTTCAGCGAGCGCGACCTGCCCGGGTATCGCGCCACACAGGTGCTCGACGCGGTATGGCGTGGGCGCCAGACCTCGTTCGCGGAGGTGCTGACGCTGCCTGCCGAGCTGCGCGAGACCCTCGAGACCACGTTCCGCTTCGACACCGCGATCGAGCGCGAGGTGCGCGAGACGGACGGCGGCCTGACCGAGAAGATCCTGCACCGGCTGTCGGACGGCCTGCTGGTGGAGTCGGTGCTGATGCATTACCCGCCGCGACCCGGCTCGCGCGAGCGCCATACGCTGTGCATCAGCTCGCAGGCGGGCTGCGCGGTCGGCTGCCCGTTCTGTGCCACCGGGGAGCTGGGGCTCGAGCGCGACCTCGAGACGGCAGAGATCGTCGACCAGGTTCGACACGCCGCCCGGCTGCTGACCGCGAGCGGACGCCGGCTGACGAACGTGGTGTTCATGGGCATGGGCGAGCCGCTGCTCAATCTCGATCGGGTGCTCGACGCGATCGCCGGGCTCAACGACCCCGACCGGCTCGGGCTCGGCGCTCGGCACATCACGATCTCGACCTCCGGGGTCGTGCCCGGGATCCGCCGCCTGACCGAGCTCGGTCCACAGTTCACGCTCGCGATCAGCCTCCATGCCGCCCGCAACCCGCTGCGCGACGTGCTGGTGCCGCTCAATCGTCGATGGCCGGTCGAGGAGGTTGTCGCCGCGGCGCGCGAGCATGCCCGGACCACCGGCCGGCGGGTGACCTACGAGCTGACCATGATCGAGAACATCAACGACACGGACATGGATGCGGCCGCGCTCGCCGATCTGCTGCGCGACGATCACGCGCACGTCAACCTGATCCCCATGAACCAGGTGGCCCATACGCCGTGGACCGGGACGCCTCTGCCCCAGGTCGAGCGGTTCGCGGAGCAGCTGCGGGCCGCCGGGATCCAGACGACGATCCGCTACAACCGGGGCACCGAGATCGGCGCCGCCTGCGGCCAGCTTGCGGCCGAGCACGCCGGCCAGCCGACACCCGCCGTGGTACGCCGGCGACGCGAGCGGATCGTGGCGGAGAGCGCGGCGGCGCTTCGTGGCGAGCGCAGCCAGCAGCCGGTCCCGGCCGGGGTCGGGGAGCGCTGACGTGGATCGCCGACCATCGGAGGTGCTGATCGCTGCCAGCGTCCTCGATTCGGACCTCGGGGATCTGGGGGACGAGATACGGCGGGCCGAGGCGGCGGGCGCGGACCGCATCCACCTCGACGTCATGGACGGCCACTTCGTGCCCAACATCACCTTCGGCTGGAAGACGATCGAGGCCGTTCGGAAGGTGACCAGCCTCCCGTTCGACGCGCACCTCATGATCGCCGAGCCAGGTCGCTGGGCCGAGGAGTTTCTCGACGCGGGCTGCGACTCGATCACGTTCCACGTGGAGGTGGCCGAGCCGCAGATCCGCCCGGCCCTGGTCCGGATCCGCGAGGCCGGGCGATCGGCCGGGCTGTCCGTCAAACCCGCGACGCCGCTGACGGCGCTCGACGCCTACCGTGAGCTGCTGGACATCGTGCTGGTGATGACCGTCGAGCCCGGGTTCGGCGGGCAGGCGTTCATGGACGACGTGGCTCGCGCGAAGCTCGGGCCGGCTCGTGCCTGGCTCGATCCCGCCGGCGCGTGCGAGGTGCAGGTCGATGGCGGCGGCCGAGCGGAGACGGCCGAGGTCATCGGCTCGGGCGGGACGGACGTCATCGTCTCGGGCTCGGCGCTCTATCGTGCCGACGACATGGCTCGCGAGGTGGTCAGGATCCGGTCGATCGCGAACGCCGCGCGCGCCGGCTCACCGGTCGGGTAGGGGACCGAACCGGTCGTGCGCGCCCTGCTTCAGCGTGTGACGCGAGCCGAGGTCAGGGTTGATGGCAGCCCGGTCGGCGCGATCGGGCCGGGGCTGCTGGTGCTCCTCGGCGTTGGCGACGGGGACGACGCGGCGACGGCCGATGCGCTCGCACGTCGCGTGTGCGAGCTGCGGATCTTCGAGGACGAGGCAGGCAAGACCAACCGCTCCCTGCTCGATATGGGCGGGGAGGTCCTGGTGGTGAGCCAGTTCACGCTCTACGCGGACACCCGGCGGGGCAGGCGCCCGGGGTTCACGGAGGCGGCACCACCCGACGTGGCCCGCGAGCTGTGGCAGCGCGTGGCGAGCGGGATCGCCGCCCTGGGCGTCCGCGTCGCGCTGGGCGAGTTCGGCGCGCGGATGGAGGTCGAGCTGGTCAACCACGGCCCGTTCACGATCTGGCTGGACACGGACGATCGCTGATCGCCGGGCCTTCCCGTCATCGCGCCACTCCCGATCGCCACGACACCCCGGGCACGCCACGACGCCCCGGGTGCGCCCCGACACCCCGGGCACGCCACGACGCCTCGGGCGCAGCGCGCGGGGTACCGCGGCGCTGAGGTCAGCCACGACAAAGCCGGCCGCGGCGTGCGGCCGGCTTTGTGATCGCGATCGGTCGTGCCGGACCGGCCGGCGACGGCCGCTCTAGCGCGAGCCCTTGGTCAGCGTTCGACGGCAGCGGGTGCAGGCGAGGACCTTGGTCGAGGTCCCGTTCTTCACCAGCGTCGTGACCTGGAGGTTCGGTTGGTAGCGGCGGTGGGCACGGACGCGGTTCATCCCCGAGGACTGGGGGTTGAAGCCGCCCATCGATGCCTTGCCGCAGATGGCGCAGCTGCGAGCCATGGTTGGTTGTCCCTTGGAGCGTGGCAGACACACGAGCACGCCGGAACCGGTCCGGCGTGAACGGGGTGGTATCGTAGCACAGCCCTCCGGCACGCCCGATCGAGATCTGGCAGCGGCCTCCAGACGTCGTTCCCAGGGTGGCCGAGCGCCAGGTCAAGCGTGGCCAGGCCGCGAGCGGCCAGGCACGAGGAGGACGTTGCCCGCGTGATGGCCGAGCCCATCCACAGCCGATCGCTGGTCACCCGGCGCGCGATCCGCGATCTGGTGCGCACCGCGGTGCTGTCGGTCTATGGCGTGTCCGGGTTCGCCGGTGGTGGCCCCGTCGGACGGCTGTTCGAGCGGCTGGGCCTGGCTCACCCGGGGCTGCATCTCGAGGTGGACGACCAGCTGTCGGTCGAGCTCGATCTCACCGTCGCGTACGGGCTGCCGATCGCCGAGGTTGCGCGCCAGGTGGAGTCGTCGGTTCGCTACACGCTCGCCAACGCGCTCCACCGCGAGCCTGATCGGGTGACCATCCGGATCGGTCATCTGCGACACGAGCACGGCCTGGCCCCGACCCCGGGCACGCCGGCAACCGGCTCGCCCGGCACGGCCGACCTCGCCGACAGCGGGACGGACGTCGCCTGATGCCCCGGCGTTCGTGCGACGGAGCCGGGTACCTCGCGGCATTCCGGAGCGCCGTCGCAAGCCTCGAGGCGAATGTCGAGGAGATCAACGCGCTCAACGTGTTCCCGGTACCCGACGGCGACACCGGGACCAACATGCTGGCCACCGTCCGCGCGGCGCTGGACGAGGCCGACAAGGTGGGCCCGGATGCCGAGGCCGAGCGCGTCGCGCAGGCGGTCAGCTTCGGTGCCCTCATGGGCGCGCGCGGCAACTCGGGGGTCATCGCCAGTCAGATCCTGGCCGGCATGGCGCACGGCCTGGCCGGCAAGCGGCGGTTCAACGGCCTGGACCTCGCGCACGCGCTCGACGCCGGGACGAAGATGGCCTACAAGGCCGTTGCGCGGCCCGTCGAGGGCACGATCCTGACGGTGATCCGCGAGGCTTCCGCCGCTGCGGTCTCCGCGGCGGAGCGCGACAACAACGTCGAGAACGTGCTGGCCGCGACGGTCGAGGCGGCGGCCCGATCGGTCGCGCGAACCCCCTCGCTGCTCCCGATCCTGCGTGAGGCGCACGTGGTGGATTCGGGCGGCCAGGGACTGCTCCGGTTGTTCGAGGGCGCCCTGGCCGCGGCGCGTGGCCGGCCGGTCGCCGAGCCCGTCCCGATCGCCGCTCCGGCGGCCGAGCCATCCGACCGGGCTGATCACGGCACGCACGCCCATCCCGCGGCGCCAGGCTCGGACGAGGGGCTGTTCGGCTACGAGACGGTGTACCTGGTTCGCGCCCGGGCCGGACAGCCGCTCGAGGTGGGCGCGATGCAGGCACACCTGGAGTCGATCGGAGACTCGGTGCTGGTCGCCGGTGACGCCCGCCTGGCCAAGGTCCACGTCCACAGCGATCGCCCCGACGCCGTCATCGCCTACGGGCTGTCGGTGGGCACCCTGTCCCGGATCACGGTCGAGAACCTCGACAATCAGACGCACGACGTGCGGGAGGCAAGGGCGGTCGCGTTCGTCGGAGGGATCCTCGGCGAGGCAGGTCATCACGCGCTCGGCCGTATCGATCCGCTGCCCGCCCGGGCGGCATCGGGACATGACGCGGCGGGTGCGCTCGGTGAGCCCGCGACGACATCGCTCGGAGACCTCGCCGATCGTGCGGCGGATGATCGCGATGTGGCGACGCGGCTGCCGCTGGGCGTGGTGGCCGTCGCGCCTTCGGATGGTCTGGCCGACGTGCTGACCGACACGGCCGCCGCGTTCCGCGAGCACGGCGCGTTCCGGGTCGTCAGGGGCGGTCAGGGCGCCAACCCGTCCACCGGCGAGCTGCTCGAGGCCGTGAAGGCGACACAGGCCGACGAGCTGTTCATCCTGCCCAACAACCCGAACGTGATCCTGGCCGCGCGCCAGGTGGCCGCGATGACCGATCGGCCGGTGCATGTCGTGCCGACCCGCAACGTCGCCGAGGGTGTCGCGGCGCTGATCGAGCTCGACCCGTCCGTCGACGGGCTCGCCAACGCCGCCGCCATGACCGACGCGAGCCGAGGCGTGCAGTCGATGCAGGTGACGGAGGCGGTCCGCGACGCGACCGTCTCCGGACGCAAGGTCAAGAAGGGCCAGGTGATCGTGCTCGACCCCGATGACGGCCTGCTGGCCACCGACGGCGACGCGCAGCGGGCTGTGCTCGCCGCGATCGCGCGACTCTCGCCGGGCTACTGCCTGATGACCATCTACTACGGTGAATCGGCGAACCTGGACGAGGCCGAGAGCCTCGCCCTGCGCGTACGGGAGACGACGCCCGGTGTGGACGTGGAGGTCGTCCACGGCGGCCAGCCCCACTACCGGTACCTCGTCTCGGCCGAGTGAGCATCCTCCCCGCGTGAGCGGCGGCGAGCGGCGCTCCACCACGCGACGGCCGGGCGACGGGCGGAGCCTGCGTCCGCGAGCGACCGCCCCGGTCACCACGGATCCGGTCGCCCGGCTGGACCTGCCCCTCGGGCTCTCGGGCCTGTCGGCGGCCGGCGTGCTCCGCCGTACCGGCCGAAGGCTGGGTCTCGTGACGGTGCGCGACCTGTTGTTCCATCTGCCGCGGCGCTATGACGACCTGCGTGAGCTGCGGCGGCTCGCCGACCTGCAGGCGGTGGACGATGGGACGGTGGTCTCGGCTCGGGTGCGGGTGACGGACATCCACGTCCAGCAGACGTGGCGCCGGCGGGTCCAGGTCACCACGGCGTTCCTCGCCGATGACACCGGGACCGCCGAGGCGACCTGGTTCGGCCGGCGGTTCATCGAGCGGCGGATGCACGCGGGCGACGAGCTGATCGTGTCCGGGCGGCTCAAGCATCGCGGGTTCGGCATCGTGTTCGACGACCCCGAGTTCCAGCGAGCGGATGCCGCGTCGCTGCTCCATGTCGGGCGGATCGTGCCCGTCTACCGGCTCACGCATGGACTCACCGCGGCCCGGCTTCGTCAGGCGATGCGCGAGGCGCTGGACCGGGCTGGTCATGCCTATCCCGAGTACCTGCCACCCCCGATCCGCGCGACCGAGCAGCTGCCGCCGATCGCCGAGGCGCTGGAGGCGGCCCACTACCCGGTCACGTTCGAGGCGCGCGACGCGGCCCTGCGCCGGCTGGCGTTCGATGAGCTGCTGGCGCTCCAGCTGGGCATGGTCGCGCGCCGCCGCGCGCGCGGTCGGGCACGGACGGCGGCGATCCCGGTCGACGATGCCGTGGACGTGCGGATCCGGGCCGGCCTGACCGCGTCCCTGTCGCGGACCGTCGGCCGCGACGTGGCGCTGACGGCGGACCAGGAGACCGCGATCGCGGACGTTCGCGGCGACCTCGCCCGGGGGGTGCCGATGCTGCGCCTGATCCAGGGCGACGTCGGGTCGGGCAAGACCGCGGTCGCGGCCTGGGCCCTGGCGGCAGCCGCCGTCGACGGCCGGCAGGCGGCGTTGCTGGCGCCGACCGATCTGCTCGCCCGCCAGCACCTGACCACCGTGGCCGGGTTGATCGAGGATCTGGGGCTGCCGGTCACGCTGCTGACGGGCTCGCTCAAGGCGGACGCGCGGCGCAAGGCGCTCGAGGCGATCGCCACCGGTCAGGCGGGGATCGTGGTCGGGACGCACGCCCTGCTCCAGGAGGGGGTGTCGTTCGCGGACCTCGCCCTTGCGGTGGTCGACGAGCAGCATCGGTTCGGGGTCGAGCAGCGCGGGGCGCTCGAGGCCAAGGCGACCCGTGGCGCGCCGCACGTGCTGCTCATGACCGCCACCCCCATCCCGCGCACCCTCGGCCAGGTGCTGTACGCGGACCTCGACGTGTCGACCCTCCGCGGCGCTCCCGCGGGCCGCCGGCCGGTCGGCACGGGAGTCAAGCGGCCCGACGGCCTCGACGGCACGTGGGCGCAGGTCCGCAGGGAGGCGGAGGCCGGGCACCGAACATTCGTGGTGGTACCGCGGATCGGTCCCCCCGCCGGACGGCCGGCGACGGACGAGGGTGATGGCAGCGGCGGCATCGACGGCCTGTTCGACGACGAGCTGCTCGACGAGGACGTGGAGACGGCCTGGGCGGCCGCGGCCGAGGCCGAGTTCGAGCGGCTGTCGGCATTGCTGGCACCCCTGCGCGTGGGCCTCGTTCACGGTCGGCTGAAGCCAGCGGACCGTGATGTGGCGATGGGTCGCTTCCGGGACGGCGAGCTCGACGTCCTGGTGGGCACGACGGTGGTCGAGGTCGGTGTCGACGTGCCCGAAGCGACGCTGATGGTGATCGAGGGAGCCGAGCGTTTCGGGCTCGCCCAGCTGCACCAGCTGCGAGGCCGGGTGGGGCGGGGGACGGCGCCGTCGTTCTGCGTGCTGGTGAGCGAGGCGGCCGAGGGCACGATCGAACGCGAGCGGTTGCGGGCGGTCGTGTCCACGACCGACGGGTTCGCGCTGGCCGAACGCGACTTCGAGCTCCGGCGCGAGGGCGACGTGCTGGGTTTGGCGCAGAGCGGGCTGCCGCGGTTGCGGGTCGCGACGTTGGCGAACCCTGAGCATCGTGACCTCGCGGCCCGCGCCCGGGGACACGCGGAGACCCTGGTGGGCGACGATGGCGAGCTGCCGGCGGAGCCGCCGGCCCTGGCCGCCGAGCTGGAGCGCGGCTGGCTGGCCCGCGTGTTCGCCGGCGAGCCGGCCAGCGCAGCCTAGCCGGTCGAGCAGATCGTGGCCGACGCGGGCAGGGTGATCGCGGGCAGTGCCAGGGGCGTCCGGCTGGTCGCCCCCGGCGCCGGTACGCGGCCACTCACCGACCGCGTCAAGCAGACGCTGTTCGGCATCCTCGACCCCGATCTCGCCGGGGCAGCGGTCCTGGACCTGTTTGCGGGCAGCGGCGCGGGCGGCATCGAGGCGTTGTCACGCGGCGCCGCACGCGCCGTGTTCGTCGAGCGCGACGCGGGCGCGTGCCGGGTCATCGCCGGCAATCTGGAGCGTGCCGGCGTTCGCGCGCAGGCACGGGTCGTCCGCGGCGACGCAGTCGCGTGGCTGCGAACCGGGGCCACGGGACCGGAGCCGGCCCCCGAAGCGTTCGACGTGGCGCTGATCGACCCGCCCTACGACTCGACGGATGCGCTCCTCCGGGCCCTCGAGCTGGTCGGCGAACGGGTCAGGCCCGGGGGCAGGGTGGTCGCCAAGCACTTCTGGCGCCGGCCCCCACCGGCCGAGATCGGGCTGCTAGCATCGGAGCGTGAGCGGCGGTTCGGCGAGACGACGCTCACGTTCTACCGGCGCCGCCCGGCGCCGCGCCACGCAGCCGGTGAGGAGGCGCACGAGGCGTGAACGTCGCGGTCTATCCGGGCTCGTTCGACCCCATCACCAACGGTCATCTCGATGTCGTGCAGCGAGCCGCACGGGTGTTCGACCGGGTCGTCGTCGGGGTCCTCGGCAACCCGCGCAAGTCACCCCTGCTCGAGGTGGACACGCGGGTGGCGATCATCGCTGACGCGATCGCGGCGGAGCCCCAGCTGGCCCGGTGCGTGGAGGTACGGGCGTTCGACGGCCTGACGGTCGACTTCTGCCGCACCGTCGGCGCGGCGTTCCTGGTCCGGGGCCTGCGCGCGATCGCCGACTTCGAGCTCGAGCTCCAGCTGGCCCACAACAACCACCAGCTCGCGCCCGACATCGACACCGTGTTCTTCATGACGTCGCTCGAGCACTCGTACGTCAGCTCGAGCCTGGTCAAGGAGATCGCGCGCTTCGGCGGTGACGTGTCGACCATGGTCCCGGCGCCCGCCGTGCCCGCCATGCGCGAGGCGCTGCGGACGGGCGCCGGCTAGCGGTCCGGGGCATGCCATAATCCGGCGGTACGCCCCGCCGGGACGACGAGCCGAACGGGAGGCTGTCCGCTGGACATCATCTTCCTCGTGGAGCGACTGGAATCGCTGATCGCGAACGGCAAGCCGCTGCCGCTGACGCGCAACGCGATCATCGACCGGGACGCCGCGCTGAACCTGATCGACGAGCTGCGCGTCGCGGTGCCCGAGGAGGTGCGTGCCGCCAAGCGGATCAACTCCGAGGGCGAGCGCATCATCGAGAAGGCCCAGGAGGAGGCGGAGCGGATCGTCGCGCGCGCCCAGGAGCAGGCGGCGTTCCTGATCGAGGAGCGGGGCCTGACCGAGGCGGCTGACGCGGAGAGTCGAGTGATCATCGCCCGGGCCGAGGAGGACGCGGCGGCCGTGCGCCGGGGCGCCGATGACTACGCGGCCGGGGTGCTGACCTCGCTCGAGGAGGAGGTCACACACACGCTGCGCAGCATCGAGCACGGGATCGCCATGCTCGACGAGCGGCGCGCCGTGCCCGTGTCCGACGAAGCTGCCAGCGCCGATCTCGGGGCCGATGTGCCGGAACGGGACGACGAGCTCGACGCGCTCGAGGAGAGGGCATCGCCCGCCCGTCGATGACCTCGAGGGAGCCCGGCCCGGGCGGCAGCCAGCGGCTCCATCCGGTCGATCAGCACGGCGACCCGTTGACGTTCGCCCTCTCGGGGTTCCTGGCCGAAGCACCGGGGAGCGTCAGGGACTACGCGGTCGAAGGTGTGGACCTCGAGCCGATCGGCGACGTCCAGGTGGTCGAGCCGGTCACCGGCACCGTCCACCTGTCTCGCACCAATCGTGGGATCGTCGTCTCGGCGGCCATGTCCACCGCGCTCGCCGGTGAGTGCGTCCGGTGCCTGCGACCGGTGGTGACGCCGATCCGGTTCCGAATCGACGAGGAGGTCCTGCCGGCGATCGACCTCGGGACCGGCCAGCCGGTACCGCTCGAGGAGGGCGCGGACCCCGAGGCACCGCGCCTGACCGACCATCACGAGCTCGAGCTGCGGCCGCTGGTGCGCGAGGCGATCAGCCTCGAGGAGCCGGCGGCGCCGCTGTGCGAGCCGGATTGCCCGGGGCTGTGCCCGGAGTGCGGCGCCCGCATGGAGCCTGGCCACACCCATGACGACGAGCCGATCGACCCCCGGCTCGCGGTGCTGCGGTCGCTCCAAGTCGACGGGGAGGGCGAGACCGAGTAGACTCCCCGCTCGGCCCCATGTCCTGCGCCCGCGCCCGTCGCGGAGGCGCAGCGGGTCCGGACCAGAACGACACCGCGTCTCATGCGGGCCGTGCCCCGAGATGCGTCCACAGGAGCTGGAGAACGATATGGGTGTGCCGAAGCGAAAGGTCGCTCACGCCCGGCAGATGGAGCGGCGCAGTCACCTTGCGCTCACCCTGCCGACGCTGGTCGAGTGCCCGCACTGCCACGAACCCAGGCTGCCGCACCGGGTATGTCCGGCATGCGGCTGGTACAACGGCCGCCAGGCGATCGATCTGAAGCCGGCCGCGACGTCGTCCGGGCCCGAGGAGTCCGCGTAACCCGCGCTCGTCAGGTGAGCCAGAACGAAGCACCCCGCACGGGCCACTACGGACCGCTCACGACCGAGCCGGCCGATGGGCAGCCGGCCGATTCGGCGGTACGCGGCGTGCGCGTCGCCGTCGACGCGATGGGCGGCGACCACGGCGTCGCCGAGGTCGTGCCCGGGTCGCTGGCCTACGCCCGAGCCCATCCCGAGGACACGATCCTGCTGACCGGTGACGAAGCCGCGATCGCGCACGTCGCGGGCACGCTGCCGCCCAATGTGCGGATCGTCCACGCGCCCGAGGTGATCGGGATGGACGAGCACCCGGCCCGGGCGCTGGTTCGCAAGCGCCGGAGCTCGATCGTGGTGGCGACGGAGCTGGTCAAGGCGGGCGAGGCCGACGCGGTCGTCACCGCCGGGCACACCGGCGCGGGCATGGCCGCCGCCAAGCTCATCCTGGGCAGCCTGCCGGGGATCGACCGGCCCGCGCTCGCCGTGCAGATGGTGAGCGATGGTCGGCCGTTCGTGCTGCTCGACATCGGCGCCAATCCCGACTCGACCGCCGAGAACCTGGCCCAGTACGCGCGGATGGGCGCGATCTTCAGCGAGCACGTGCTGCGGGTGACCCGGCCACGGGTGGCGCTGCTCTCGATCGGCGAGGAGAAGGGCAAGGGCGACGCGCGCATCCAGCGTGCCACGGAGCTGCTCGACGAGACCGACCTCAACTTCATCGGCAACGTCGAGGGCAAGGACCTGACGCACAGCGTTGCCGACGTGGTCGTGTGCGACGCGGTGCTGGGCAACGTGGTGATCAAGTTCTTCGAGGGCCTGTCCGGGTTCATCTTCGACCAGTTCCGGGCCGAGTTCCAGGGCTCGCTGCGCGGCCGGCTCGCCTATCTGCTGCTGCGCCCTGGGATCGCCCGGATCAGGAGCGTGTTCGACTACGAGGTGGTCGGTGGGACGCCACTGCTCGGCGTCCGGGGCGTCGTGATCATCACCCACGGCCGGGCAAGGCGGCGCATGATCGAGCATGCGCTGCGGGTCGGTGCGACCGCCGCCCGCGAGCAGGTGGACCGTCTGATCGGCGATGCGATCGGGTTCGGACCCTACACCGACGCCGACATCACGGCGCCGCCGCCGGTCATGCCGGAGGGCATGCCGTGAAGCCCGCGCTGTCGGTCGGTCCCGGTGTGATCCGGGAGACCGTCCGTCTGGCTGCGCTCGAGGTCCCGGGCGTGCTGCGGGTTGGGCGTGGTGGTCCCCGCTGGCGAGATGCCCTGGGTGGGTCGCCGATCAGGGTGCGCGTGCGGGATGGTCGGGTTGATGTGACCGTGTGGCTCGTCGCCCGCCCCCGGCAGCAGCTCGTTCCGCTCACGGCGCAGGTCCGCGACGCGGTCGGGGCCGCCGTCGTTCGGCTGCTCGGTCTCGAGCTCGGCGGCGTGACGGTGCTGGTCGATGGCGTCGGGAGCTGAGGCCGAGGGTACCGGCCGCTCGCGAGCCGCTCGTGATGGCGCCGCCACCGGCGACGGCCACGATCCACGGCGGCGCAGCGCCTCCGGCGCGCGCCGGGACGCCGCCAGCGACGCTCGCGCGCGGAGCCGCCGGGCGGGACGGCGGATGGCCCTCGCCAGCGTGTTCGAGGCCGAGTTCGGCCAGCGGACGGCGGACGCGGTCCTGGAGCGGCATCTGGCGCTTGAGGGGGACGAAGGGGCGGCCTCGCTCGCGCGGGAGATCGTGGCGAACGTTCGGGCCAACCGCGACGCGCTCGATGCTCGAATCGGCGAGCTCGCCCCGCAATACCCGGTCGTCGGGCTCGCCCGGATGGACCGCGCGCTGCTGCGTTGCGGCCTGTGCGAGGTGCTACACTCGCCCGCAACGCCGGCCCGGGTGGCGATCGCCGAGTGGGTCGAGCTCGCACGGACCTACTCAGGCGAGCCCATGCGACGGCTCATGAACGGCGTCCTCGGGCGAGTTGCCCGCGACCTGGACGCAACCCGCTAGAGGGACACCCGGAACCGTGGAGGAGTCAGTGGCCAGCACATACGAGCGGCTCAAGAAGATCGTCATCGAGCAGCTTGGGGTGGATGAGGCCGAGGTCAAGCCCGAGGCGTCCTTCGTCGACGATCTGAACGCAGACTCCCTCGACCTCGTTGAGCTCATCATGAGCCTCGAGGAGGAGTTCGGCACCGAGATCTCCGATGAGGATGCCGAGAAGATCCGGACCGTTCAGGACGCCGTCGACTACATCGACGAGCACTCGTCCTAGCCTGATCGACGTCAGGGGGCGATGCACCCGGTCGATGCCCTGATCGAGCGCCTCGGGTTACCCGTCGGCGATCGAGCGCTGCTGGAGCAGGCGCTCGTCCACAGCAGCTGGCTTCACGAGCACCCGGGCGATGCGCCGGGGCACAACGAGCGCCTCGAGCTGCTCGGCGATGCCGTTGTGAACCTGGCCGTATCCGAGGCCCTGTTCCGGCGTCACCCAACCGATGACGAGGGCGTGCTCTCGGCGCGGCGCGCCGCGATCGTCAGCACCTCGGGTCTGGCCCGCCTGGCAACCCGACTGGATCTCGGGTCGTTCCTGATGCTCGGCGAGGGCGAGGCACAACGGGGTGGGCGTGTGCGCCCGTCCCTGCTCGCCTCGGCGTTCGAAGCGGTCGCAGGAGCGATGTACCTCGACCTCGGCTGGGACGTGGTGTCCTCGTGGATCCGCGAGCAGGCCGAGCCGGAGATCATCGCCGACCACGCCCTCTCCGCCCTCAAGAGCCCCAAGAGCCGCCTCCAGGAGCACACGCAGCGAACGAGCGGCGGGCGACCCGTGTACCACCTCGTCGATGCCGTCGGGCCGGACCATGAGAAGCGGTTCCGGGTCGAGGTGGAGGTCGATGGGAAGGTGCTCGGCCTCGGGGAGGGATCCTCTCGTCGCGTGGCGGAGACCTCGGCGGCGGCGCAGGCGCTCGAGGCGTTGCGTCACGCGAAGCGACCCGCGCGCGTGGCCGTGGGGTCGGAGCCGAGCCTCGACGGCGACGCCGGGTGACCGCGCCGGCACGCCTGCTCGGGCTGCGGGTGCATGGGTTCAAGTCGTTTGCCGAGCGAACCCTGGTCGAGTTCGGGCCGGGCATCAGCGCCGTCGTCGGACCCAACGGCTCCGGCAAGTCGAACCTCGCCGATTCCCTCCGCTGGGCGCTCGGGGAGCAGGGCCGCTCGCTGCGCATCCGGCGCAGCGAGGACGTCATCTGGGCCGGGTCCGAGCGGCGCGGGGCCCAGGGCATGGCCGACGTCACGATCGTGCTCGACAATGCCGACGCCCTGCTGCCGGTCGAGTACTCGGTGGTCGAGCTCGGACGACGGCTGTACCGCTCCGGCGAGAACGACTATCTCCTCAACCGCCAGCGGGTCAGGCTGCGCGATCTCGTCGAGCTGCTCGATTCGGCGAACCTTGCCGAGAACGCCTTCCTGTTCATCGGCCAGGGGATGGTCGACCAGGCGCTCGCCCTCCGGCCGGAGGAGCGACGGCCCCTGTTCGAAGAGGTCGCCGGCGTCCGCCGGCACGAGCGGCGACGGCGCAAGGCCGAGACGCAGCTGGCCGAGGCCGAGGACAACCTGGCGCGCGTCGAGGACATCCTGGGCGAGCTGCGGCCGCAGGCGCGTCGGCTCGGTCGCCTCGCGGAGCAGCAGGCCACCCGGGTCACGGCCGGCGAGGAGCTTGCCGCCGCGTTGATCGCGGCTGCGCACGGACGCTGGCACGAGGCGGCAGGCCGCGTCCGCGACACGGAGGCGCGCCTGGCCGAGCTGCGCGAGGAGTCGGGTCGATCGCTGGCGATGCTCGAGATCGCCGAATCGGCGGTCAGCGAGATGGCGGGCTCGATGGCGGCGCGCGCGGACGCCGAGCGCGAGCTACGGGCGCGTCACGAGGTCGCGCGCGCCGAGGTGACCGCGCTGGGTCTGCGCCAGGCACGAGCCGAGGCCGAGCGCTCCGCGGCTCGCCGGGATCGTGAGCGCCTGGGCGGCGAGCTGGCGAGCCAGCAGGCGGAGCTCGCGGCCCAGCGACGCATTCTCGCCGAGCCGTCCCCCGAGCGTGACCTCGCGTTGGAGGCGGGCCTGGCCGATGCCGACCGCACCCTCACCGAGGCGCTGACCGAGCTGGCATCGCTGCGGTCGGCGAGCCGTGCCAGGGGCGACCAGCTCACCGCGCTGCGCCGGGCCGAGGCCGCACGAGCGGCGGAGACGGAGACCGCGCGCCGGCAGGTGGCGGACGCGCTGCGTCGCAGCGAGGAGGTCGAGCGTCGTTGGGCGCAGGCGGAGGAGCGCCGAACGCGACTGGCCGCCGAGCTGGACGCGGCTCGGGACACGCTGGCGGCTGCCCAGGCCGCGGATGTCGCCGCCGTGGATGCCCGGTCGGTGGCGCAGGCACGCAGCGACGCGGCCGATGGAACGCGTCGCGCGGCGGCCGACCGCGCCGCCCGCGCCGGCTCGTTGCTGGCGGCGGCTCGGGGCCGTCTCCAGGCGCTCCAGGAGCGGCTGGCGGAAGACGAGACTCGTGGCATCGCCCGCGCCGCCAAACGGCTGGGCGGGCGCCGCGTCGACGATGCGCTTGCCGTCGACCCGGACCTGCGCGCTGCCGTCGAGGCGGCCCTCGGTGAGCTGCTCCGCGCGTACGTCGTCGAGCAGCGTTCGGCGCCGGCGCTGGCCGGCGAGCGCGGGCACCTCGTCGTGCGGGAGCAGGTCGAGGCAGGGAATCGCGGGTCGACCGCGCCGGGGTCAGGCGCGTCGGCAGGCGAGATGCGGCGCCTAGAGGATTCGCTGGCCGAGGTGGGTGGCGGTCGACTGTCGAGTGCGGTGCGAAGCGATCCACAGGGGGTGGCGAGGGTGCTGCTGGATCGGGTGGTCTGGGCGCCCGACGTCGAGTCGGCGATGCGCCTGCAGCCGATCCTCCCGGTGGGCTGGATGGCGGTGACGCGCGATGGTGGCGTGGTCGTCGATCCGCTCGTGGTACGGGTCGGACGTGGCGACTCGCTGCTGGAGCGGCGTGCGGAGGCGGAGCGGCTGACACGCGACCTGGGGCTGCTCGAGACCGACGCCGAGGCTGCCGAGACCGCATCGACTGCAACGGGAAGCGAGGCTGTCGAAGCTCGGTCGGCGCTCGATGCGGCTCGAGCGGCTGAGGCCGCGGCGGCGGGCGAGCGGCGCCAGGCCGAAGCCGCGGAGCGGCGCGCCGGCGGAGAGCTCGAGAACGCTGCCCGTGAGGCCACCTGGCTGAGCGCGCAGCGCGACCGGTTGCGAGGCGAGGTCGAGCGGGCACGAGCCACGCTGGCGGCGCTGGAGGTTCCGGCCCTTGGCGAGTCCGCCGCGGGCTCGGACGACGGTGACCGGTCGCACCGTGAGGACACGGCCGAGCCGGAGGGCGAGGCCCTCGCAGCCTGGGAGCAACGGGTCGACGAGCTGCGGGCTCGGCGCGACCGGCTCGCGGCGGAGGTCGGGGGCATGGACGCCACCCGTCGCCAGGCCGAGGCGCGCCACGCTCGCGCCGAGGCGATGCTGGGCATGGTCGAGGCGAGGCGAGCAGAGCTCGAACGAGCGTTGTCGGACCTGTCCGATCGAGAGCGGGAGGCCGAGGGCGAGCAGCAGATCGCGGCTGCCGAGACGGCCGCCGCGGCGGCCACCGAGCAGGCGGCTCGCGAGGCGCTCGACGCGTTGCTCGCCGATGACCGGCAGGAGCGCACGCGTCTCGCCGAGGCCGAACGGGCGGCGGTGGCCGCCCGGGATCGGCTGCGGACGACTGACGAGCGCGCCCGCGCGTCGGACGTCTCGGCGATGGAGGCACGGCTGGCCCTGGACACGCTCCGCGAGCAGGTGCTGGTGGAGCTGGCGGGCCTGGGTGAGGTCGGCCTGCGCCACCTTGCGGAAGCCGCCGGCATCGATCTCGCACCCATCTCGGCGACGCGCGCTGACGATGGGCCCGAAGGTGGCGACGGGTCGAATGGCGCCCTCTCCTGGGCATCGGGGCAGGCGACGCCGGACGATGCGACCTCGGACGATGCGCCCTCGGTGGAGAGCGCGGCGCTCGAGGCCGCCCTGGACGCGCTCGCCCCTCGCTGGGCCGGTCAGCCAGCCGAGACGGAGATCCCGACCCCCGGGCGCCTGACCGCGCTGCGCCGCCGCTACCACGAGCTGGGTGCCGCGAACCCGTTTGCCGTCGACGAGTACCGGGCGGTTCGCGAGCGGCTCGAGTCGCTCGAGGCCCAGCACGGGGACCTGCGCGAGGCGATCGGTCGAACGCGGGCGCTGATCGCCGATCTCGATACCCTGATCGCGACCCAGTTCCGGGCTACGTTCGCGGCGCTCGAGGTCGCGTTCAACGCGCGCTTCCAGCAGCTGTTTGGCGGCGGCTTCGCGAAGCTGTCGCTGACGGACCCGACCGACCTGGCCTCGACGGGGATCGAGATCACGGCCCGTCCCCCGGGCAAGAAGCCACAATCGTTGTCGATGCTCTCGGGCGGGGAGCGGGCGCTCACGGCGGTCGCCCTGCTGTTCGCGATGCTCGAGGTTCGGCCGGCGCCGTTCTGCGTGCTCGATGAGGTCGACGCCGCGCTCGACGAGGCCAATGTCGGGCGGTTCACGGACGCGTTGCGGTCGCTGGCGGAACGCACGCAGTTCATCGTCATCACCCATAACCGCGGCACGATCGAGGTGGCCGATGCGCTGTACGGCGTGACCGTCGGCGACGACTCGGTCAGCCGCGTGATCAGCCTGCGGCTCGATGAGGCCCAGGCCATCGCCGACCGCGGCCGGTCCGACGCCCGAGCGGTGCTCGCCGGCGATCGGGACGGCTGACCGGAGGTCCCGTGCGCTTCTTTCGTCGCGGCTCGGCGCCGCAGTCACCTGACCAGGAGACGACGCCCGACGGCGCCCAGCCCGAGGCAGAGGCCGTCGAGCCCGAGCTCGACGCTCGCCAGGTCGAACCCGTGGCGGGCGGCCAGCCGGAGCCTCAACCCGGCCTGGCGGAAGCAGAGCCCGAGCGGCCGGAACCCGAGCAGCCGGAACCCGAGCAGCCGGAACCCGAGCCCGAGCCGCCTGCCGCGGTCGAGTGGGCGTGGGGCGCCGACTGGACCCCCGAGAAGGCCGACGCCGCCCGTCGTGAGCGAGAGCAGGAGCAGCTCGAGCACGGCCTGGAGCGGACCCGATCAGGGTTCGCCGCCCGTCTGCGCGACGCTCTCGGCGGAGGCCAGGCCGTCGACTGGGACGAGATCGAGGAGACGCTGATCGCCGGGGACGTCGGCGCGGCGCTGGCGATGGATATCGTCGAGCGCGCCCGGCGTCGGCGCGACATACCACCCGACGAGGCGGTCCGGGCGGAGCTGGGCGCGCTCCTTGCGGCCCGCGACGCTGACGACTGGGAGCCGTCGCCCGCGGTCGAGGGTGGACCCGCGATCGTCCTCGTCGTGGGCGTCAACGGCACGGGCAAGACCACCACGATCGGCAAGCTCGCCGCCCGCGAGCGGGCGCAGGGCCGCCGAGTGGTGCTGGCTGCCGCGGATACGTTCCGGGCCGCTGCCATCGACCAGCTGCGGATCTGGGCGCAGCGCACCGACTCGGAGATCGTCGCGCATGCGCCCAACGCCGACCCGGCCGCGGTCGTGTTCGACGCCCTCGACGCCGCCATCGCCCGGCACGCGGACATCGTCATCGCGGACACCGCCGGCCGCCTGCACACGAAATCGAACCTGATGGACGAGCTGGCCAAGGTCAGGCGCGTCATCGACAAGCGGCTGCCGGGCGCCACCGTGGAGACCTTCTTCGTGCTCGACGCTACGACGGGCCAGAACGGGCTTGCCCAGGCGATTGCGTTCCACGAGGCGGTCGGGCTCACCGGGGTGGTCCTGACCAAGCTGGATTCGACTGCCAAGGGCGGGATCGTGTTCGCGATCGAGCGCGAGCTGGCGGTCCCGGTCCGGTTCGTCGGGGTGGGGGAGCAGGCGAACGACCTGCTGCCGTTCGATCCGCAGGGGTTCGTTGCCGCCCTGTTCGACTGAGCTCGCGGCGCTCTCAGGCGGAGGCATCGGCCTGCTCGACGTCGTCGAGCGTGCCGAGGCGCCGAACGGGCGACGCCCACAGGATCGCGACGGCGACCACGCCACCGAGCGGTGCCAGGAACGCCGTGGCCCGGAGGCCGATCACGAGGGCCAGCGCGCCTGCGCCCAGCGTTGACACCAGCTGGGCCAGGAGCAGCGCGACCTCGATCGTGGCGTTGACCCGGCCGAGCTGGCGCTCGTCGACCGCCGCCTGCTGGACCGACACGGTGCTGATCTCGAACACCGTATGCCCCGCGTCCGCGATCAGCTGCTGGCCGACGAGGAACACCACCGCGACCAGTGGCGCCCCGGCCGGGGCGAGCGGCATCAGCAGGTTGCCGATGCCGACCAGGGCGACCGAGGCGATCAGGAGCTGGCCCAGGCGGATCCGCCCGCTCGAGCGGTAGGCGACGAGCGCGCCGACGAACGAGCTGGCCCCGCCGATCGCCGCGATCAGCCCGATCGTTGCCGCATCGAGACCCAGCTCGTCGATCGCGAACAGGAACCAGATGGCGCCGAACACACCCGACAGGGCGCCCAGTGCCATGGCCGCCAGCGTCATCGATCGCAGGAGCGGGTGCCGGACGACGACGCGCAGGCCCGTCCTGATCTCGGTCAGCACGGGCTCGCGATCGGCGTGCGGCGGCGGTGGCGGCTCGTGCGCTCGGATCGTGCCCAGCAGCACCGCGGACACGAGGTACGTGACGGCATCGATCGCGATCGTCAGCGGCCCCGTCAGCGCCTGGACCAGGAAGCCCGCGGCACCGAATGCGAGAAACTCGGACACGGAGGACGAGGTGGCCAGGGCGCCGTTCGCCTGGACGAGATCCGAGCGGGGGACGATCGTGGGCAGGTAGGCGCGGTCGGCGACGTCGAAGAACGTGGTGAGCAGCGCGGTCAGCAGCGCGACGACGAGCAGCTGCGCCAGCGTCAGCGAGCCCGCGATGGCGGTCACGGGGATGCTGCCCAGGAGGATCGCCCGCCCGAGATCGGCCCAGATCATCACCGGTCGCCGGCGCAGCCGGTCGACCCAGGCACCGGCGACGAGGCCCACGGCCAGCCCCGCGGCGAGGTCCATCGTTCGCACCAGGGCGATCTCGACCGGGCCGGCGCCCAGCACGAGGATCGCCACGAACGGCAGCGCCATCCGCGTCAGCATGCTGCCGAAGATCGAGATCGTGGCAGCGGTCCACAGGCGCGCAAAGGCGCCGTTTCGCCACAGCGCGCGCCGGGGAAGGTCGCCGGGCGGCGGGGGCGTCGGGTCGAGAGCTGGCTGGAGGGGCTCGACGCTCATCGGCGCAGGGTAGCCGCTGCGACGGGCACCGAACAGCCGTTGCGGACACGCCGGGCGGGGGGCGCGGCGAGGCCGGTGCATGGGCTCGACCGGACGATCGTCCCGGGGCACCGGCAGGGGCCATGACGTACACTCCCTGCGCTCAGGTGTCGCCAGAACCCGCGCACCGCCCGCCGGTACTCGCCGTGCGGCCTGATCTCCGACAGCAAAGGGTCGCCGTCCGCGCATGTTCGACAGCCTCAGCGATCGCCTCCGCCGAACCCTGGGTTCGCTGACCGGCCGTGGGCGCGTGTCCGAGGCCGACGTCGACGCGGCGATGCGCGAGGTCCGGCTGGCGTTGCTCGAGGCCGACGTCAACTACAAGGTCGTCAAGGACTTCGTGGCTCGCGTCCGCGAGCGCGCGGTCGGTGCCGACATCCTGGACAGCCTCACCGCCGGCCAGCAGGTGGTCAAGATCGTGCACGAGGAGCTGACCGCGCTGCTGTCGGTCGGCGATCGGACGTTCCACCTGTCGGGTAGCCCGGCGGTGGTGGCGCTGGTCGGCCTGCAGGGATCGGGCAAGACGACGTCCGCGGCCAAGCTCGCCAAGCACGAGGTCAAGCAGGGCCGTCAGCCGCTGCTCGTGGCCGCCGATCCGTATCGACCCGCGGCTGCCGATCAGCTCGAGACGCTGGGCCGGCAGCTCGGGATCCCGGTCCATCGAGCGCCGGCCGGAACCGCCACCGTGGATATCGCCCGGGGCGGGATCGACGCGGCACGGCGGACGGGACGCGATGTCGTGATCATCGACACCGCGGGGCGGCTGACCATCGACGAGGCGCTGATGGACGAGGTGCGCGCGGTGGCCGACGCCGTGCGACCGGTCGAGACGCTGCTGGTCGTGGATGCCATGACCGGCCAGGAGGCGGTGAACGTGGCCCAGGGGTTCGCGGCGGCGGTGCCGCTGACCGGGCTCGTGCTGACCAAGATCGATGGCGATGCGCGCGGCGGTGCGGCGCTCTCGATCGGTGCCGTGACCGGGCTCCCGGTGAAGTTCCTGGGCACCGGTGAGAAGACCGACGCCATCGAGGTGTTCTACCCCGACCGGCTGGCGGGCCGGATCCTGGGCATGGGCGACATCCTCAGCCTGGTCGAGCGGGCGCAGGAGGCCTTCGACGAGAAGCAGGCAGCGCAGCTCGAGGAGAAGGTTCGCAAGGCGTCGTTCACGCTCGAGGACATGCTCGACTCGATGCGCCAGATGCAGAAGATGGGCCCGATGGGCCAGCTGATGTCGATGATCCCGGGGATGGGCGGTCTGGCCAAGGATGCCCAGGATGCGGTCGATCGCGGCGAGCTCAGACGCGTCGAGGCGATCATCCTGTCCATGACACCCCGCGAGCGCCGCGAGCCGGGGGTCCTCAACGCGTCGCGCCGGCGCCGGATCGCGAAGGGTTCGGGGACCTCCCTGCCAGAGGTCAATCGGCTCGTGAAACAGTTCGGCGAGATGCAGAAACTGATGAAGCAGCTCTCGGGAGCCGGTGGTCGTCGCGCCGCGATGGGCCAGCTCCTGGGACACCGATAGGGGGCTTTCGATGACCGACCAGGATCCGACGGCTCGGTACCAGCCGCCGGCCGCGTCCGATCTCACGCCGCCGCCCGGGCTCCCGCCCGCGCCCCCGGCCGACCCCGTGTTCGCACCGGCGCCCACCGTGCCGGTCGTGGCGAGCCCGGCTCCCAGGACCGGCGGTAGCCGGATCAAGTGGCTGGTGGCGCTGGTGGTCACGGTCCTGGTGGCGGGCAGCGCGCTGGGGGCCACGATGCTGCTCACCGGCAGCGAGACGACGTCGGCTGTCTCGGGCTGGGCCCCGTCCGACAGCGTGAGCTATGGCGAGCTCCGGCTCGACCTGCCGGGCGGCCAGGATGCCGAGCTGGCCCGGTTCATGTCGGCGTTCCCGGGCTTTGCGGACCAGGCGGCGTTCGGGACGAAGCTGGAAGAGCTTGCGGACGACGTGATCAAGGGTGCCTCCAACGGCAGCCATGACTACCGCACCGAGATCGAGCCCTGGTTCGATGGGCAGATCGGGTTCGCCCAGGGGCCGACCGACCTGACATCCTCCTCCGGTTCGATGTTCGGCGCCGCCGATGCCCGTGGTCTGGTCCTGATCCGGGTCAAGGATGCGGCCGCCGCGAGGTCGTGGGTCGAGTCGGTCCTGACCGAGACCGGCAGCAGCAGCGCGTTCACGGACGACACCTACAACGGGACGCCGATCCGCGTGATCACCCTGGGCCCGGATGGCAGCTCGACCTCGATGAAGCTGGCGTACGGCGTGGTGGGAGACCTCCTGATCGCGGGCGACCTGACCTCGGTCGAGAGCTCGATCGACACCGGCGGCACGTCAGGTCTCGCGTCGAACGAGCAGTTCAAGACCGCCGTCGCGTCGCTGCCGGGTGACCATCTCGCGCTCATGTACACGGACGTGACGGCCAGCATCGCGGCCATGAAGGACACGCTCGACAGCGCGGCCGGCATGGGCGGCGACATGGGCATGAGCGACGTGTTCAGCGCCATGACCGGCGTGTGGAACGCGTACGAGACGCTGGTCCCGGGCTGGACGGCGATGGCTGTGCGAGCTGCCGACGGTGGCCTTGTCGTCGACGCGGCGGCCCCTCACGTCGCGGCCTTTGGCGACCCTGCCAACGCCACGTCCGATCTGGCCGCCGTCGCCCCCGCCGACACGCTGCTGCTCGCGACGGGACGCGATCTCGGCGCGCGCCTCGAGACGATACGCCAGGCATTTGCGGCCCAGCCGGAGCTGTCCGATGGGCTCAAGCAGGTCGACCAGGCGCTGGGCGTGCTGGGCGGCTTCCAGGCCGTGACCGGCTGGATGGGTGAGTCCGGGATCGCGATCACGCGCCATGGCGACACGGTGGACGGTGGTCTTCTGATCGCCCCCACGGACCGCGCCGCGGCCGACCGCCTGCTCACCACCATTCGCAGCCTCGCGGCGATCGGCGCCGGCGACCAGCTGAAGTTCAAGGAGGAGCCGTACGCCGGCACCACGATCGTGAGCGTCGATCTGAGCGGCCTGGCCGGGTTGGCCGGCAGCGAGATGGGTGTCTCGACCGGCCTCCCGTCGGACCTGAGCCTCGCGTGGGCCAGCACCGACCAGGTCGTCGCGCTCGGCGTGGGGACGGACTTCGTCAAGGACGTCCTCGATGCCAAGGACGGCCAGGCGCTGGCCGACCAGCCAAGGTTCAGCAACGGGCTGGACAAGGCCGGAACCTCGAACTCGGGCGTGATCTGGGTCGACATCGACGGTCTGCGCGGGGTCGTCGAGCCGCTGCTCCCGGCGGAGTCGCGTGCCAGGTACGACAGCGACATCAAGCCCTATCTGGAGCCGCTGGATGCCATCATCGGTGCCGCGGTCGCCGGCAAGGATGTGGATCGGACGACCTACGTTCTGACCGTCAAGCACTGACCCCGACGCCCAAGCCAGAGCCACGGGTCGCCCAAGACCCGCCAAGGAGGAGCAACGCACCACATGGCAGTACGCATTCGCCTCACCCGCGTGGGAGCGACCAAGCAGCCGTCCTACCGGCTGGTGGTCGCTGATAGCCGCGCCGCGCGCGACGGCCGCGCGATCGACACCATCGGCCACTACAACCCGCGCACCGAGCCCATCGAGCTGGCAGTCGACGAGGCGAAGGCCAGGGACTGGCTGGCCAAGGGGGCTCAGCCGTCCGACACGGTCAGGCGTCTTCTCAAGCAGGCTGGGGTCATCCCCAGCCCGGGCAAGTAGGGCCGCACGATGGCAGCTGCCGACCTCGTCGAATATGTCGCGAAGTCCCTGGTTGACGACCCTGACGCCGTGCGTGTCGACACGGTAGCCAGCAGCGACGGCACGATCATCGAGCTGCGTGTCGCCGAGTCGGACATGGGCAAGGTGATCGGCCGCAACGGGAGCGTCGCCAAGGCGCTGCGAACGCTGCTCAAGGTGACCGCCGCCCGGAGCGGCGACCCGGTCAGCCTCGAGATCGTGGACGAGTGAGCTCGAGGGTCCTCTGACTCGTCAAACCCGCCGCCGATCGCCCGACCCGGCACCCGAGGCCGGCGCCGACCGGCGCCGGACGGCCTCGGCACGCCGAACCGTGGGTCTGGTGCGCGGCCTGCGCGGCCTGCGCGGGCAGGTTCGCGTCGAGCTGCTCACGGACCGCCCCGAGGACCGGTTCGTGGCCGGGGCAAACCTGTATCCGGAGGGCGCCTCGCGGCCGCTCAGGATCGCGACCGCGTCGCCCGTCGCCGACGGCCCCGGCTGGTGGCTGACGTTCCACGAGATCCCCGATCGCAGCACGGCCGAGGCGCTGCGGGGCGTGTACCTCGAGATCGATCCGCCCGATGAGCCACGCGAGCCCGGCCGGTGGCTGTGGCAGGAGCTGGAAGGGCTGACCGTCCGGGGGGCCGGTGGCGAGGAGCTGGGCACGGTCGTCGAGGTGTACCGGGCCGGGGGCGCGGAGGTGTTCCTGGTGCGGGGCCCCCGGGGCGAGCTGGACGTTCCCGGCGTGCACGGGATCGTGCTCGACCTCGCACCCGAGCGCGGCGAGATGGTCGTTGACCTCAACGCGCTGGCGCTCGATGCCCGACCGGTCGAGGCTGACGACTACGTCCGCCCGCGCGACCGAAGGCGCCGCGGCTCGCCTCAGGCGCGGCCACGCGAGTCGCCCGGAGACGCGTCGTGACCCTCGAGATCGACGTCCTGACCCTGTTTCCCGCGATGGTCGAGACACCGTTGCGGGAGAGCATTCCGGGGCGAATCCTGGATCGCGGGCTGGCGACTGTCCGCGTCCACGACCTGCGCCGATGGGGGATCGGGCGGCACCGCTCGGTCGACGACTACACGTACGGCGGGGGGGCCGGGATGGTGCTGCGGCCGGAGCCCGTTGCGGGCGCCCTGGGCGAGCTGCGCCGCGCCGACTCGACCGTCATCCTGCTCGATCCTGCGGGTGAGGTGTTCCGGCAGTCGGTTGCCTCCGAGCTTGCTGCCGGGTCGCACCTCATCCTGCTGTGCCCGCGCTACGAAGGGGTCGACGAGCGGATCCGGTCGATGGTGAATCGCGAGCTGTCGATCGGTGACTACGTGCTCACGGGTGGCGAGCTCGCCGCGCTGGTCGTGGTGGACGCCACGCTGCGGCTGCTGCCGGGTGCGATCGATGAGGCATCGACGGCCGAGGAGTCGTTCGCGGCAGGCCTGCTCGAGTACCCCCAGTACACGCGCCCGGCCGCGTTCGCGGGCGTCGAGGTGCCGCCGGTGCTGGTGTCCGGGCATCACGAGCAGGTGCGTCGCTGGCGCCTCCGCGAGTCCCTCCGGCGCACCCTGGACCGACGACCGGACCTGCTCGCGGATCGCCCGCTGAGCGATGAGGAGCGGACGCTGCTCGCCGAGCTCGAGAGCGAGCCCCGGCGCGAGCGTGGGGCAGCGCGCGAGCCTCACGCCGCGGACGAACACTCCCCAGGCGACGGCCCGACGTCGGCCTGACACGCCGCGGGGGTGCGTGCTATCCTCCGCGATCGGCCGCCGCCATCACGCCGTGCTAGGCTGCGCGATCGGCCGTGCCCACGCCGGCACGTGCCGGGAAACCCGAGCCCATCGCAGCCGCCGCTGCCGCCGAGCGAACAAGGACCCCAACTGTGAACGTGCTCAACGAGATCGTCCAGGACCAGCTGCGCACCGATCTGCCCGAGATCGTGCCCGGCGATACCGTGAAGGTCGCCGCCAAGGTCGTCGAGGGCAATCGCGAGCGCGTCCAGGTGTTCGAGGGTCTCGTGATGCGCATGCGCAACAGCGGGATCGCGTCCGCGATCACGGTGCGGCGGATCGCCTCGGGCGTCGGCGTGGAGCGCACGTTCAAGATCCACAGCCCGCGGATCGAGCGGATCGAGGTCGTGCGCCACGGCCAGGTCCGGCGCGCCAAGCTGTACTTCCTGCGCAACCGGGTGGGCAAGGCCGCGACCACGCTGCGCGAGCGTCGCTAGCCAGCTCCGCGCCCCCGGCTGCGCGAGCGTCGCCAGCTCCGCGCCCCCGCGTGCCAGGTCCCGAGGCCCGGGTCAGAGCTCGACGACGCCTGCGACGCAGGTGACACTGCCCCCGCCGACCAGGATCGACCCCTCCGCCCCGAGCGATATCTCGACCCGCCCGGCGCGGCCGAGCGCACCACCCTGGCTCGCGACGTAGGGTGCCTGGAGCCGGCCTGACCGGATCAGCCAGCCGGCGAGCGACGCGTTGAGGCTCCCGGTCACCGGGTCTTCGACGGTGGCTCCGTCCTTGGGGAAGAATGCCCGCACCTCGAGCTGGGCGGGCGCGCCCAGCGGATGAAGGCCAGCGACGCCGATGTCGAGATCGACGACGCCTGGCCGAAGCCCGAGCACCGTGTCAGCGTCCCTGAGCAGGACAGCGACCCATCCGGGACCGTTGTCGACCCACTGCGAGTCCACCACGTCGCCGCGCCCGATGCCCAGCGAGGTGGTGACCCGGTCGAGGATCGGCTCCTCGACCGTGCCCGACCGGACCAGCGGTGGCGCGGCGAAGGCAAGGCCGGCCGGGGTGCGGATCACGGTGATGAGGCCCGCCCCGCATTCCTGGACGATGCGCTCGGGATGGCGTGGCCGACCGCCGGCCTCGAGCCACGCATGACAGGTTCCCAGCGTCGGGTGTCCTGCGAAGGGCAGCTCCTTGCCGGGCTCGAAGATCCGCACCCGGTAATCCGCGGCGGAGCCGGTGGGCGGGAGGACGAAGGTCGTCTCGGACAGATTCATCCAGTGCGCGAAGCGCTGCATTGCCGCTTCCGACAGGCCCTGGGCGTCGAGCACAACCGCGACCGGATTGCCACGGTATGGCTCGGTCGTGAACACGTCGATGAGTCGATACGGCCGTTGCATGCAGCCGATTGTGCGCCCCACCGGGTGCTCCGCGAGCGTCCACCGGCGGACCCGCCGGTGGACGCGCTAGGCTTGGGGGCGCATGACCGCGATCGTCCCGACACTCCGCTGGGAGCGCCCGTTGTGGCGGTCGGGCGCCGTGCGCATCGCAGGCGTGGACGAGGTCGGCGTCGCACCGACGTGTGGTGCGGTCGTTGCCGCGGCCGTGATCATGCCCCGCAACTGTCGGCGGATTCCCGGCGTGCGCGATTCCAAGACGTTGTCGGCGGCACAGCGCGAGCGGCTGGCCCCCGAGATCCGTCGCCGGGCGGTGATGGTCGGCGTGGGGGCGGCATCGGTCGCCGACATCGAGCGCCTCAACATCTATCACGCGACCCACCTCGCGATGCGCCGGGCGATCGCGCGGCTGGGCGGCCACGACCACGTGCTGGTCGACGGTCTCCGGATCGCGGGCTTCGAGGAGCAGGTCGGCCCGTACACGGCGATCGTCGACGGCGACGCCAGGGTGTACTCGATCGCCTGCGCCTCGGTGATCGCCAAGACTGTCCGCGATCGGCTGATGCAGCGGCTCGCGGAGCGCTACCCCGAGTACGGCTGGGAGCACAATGCGGGGTACGCCACGCGGGAGCACCGCGACGCGATCCGGGCGCACGGCCTGACGCCGCACCATCGCCGGAGCTGGCAGGCGCTCCAGGTGCTGCTGGCCGGCGATCAGCTCGGGCTGTTCGACGCCGACACCCCGTCGGCGGCCGCGGACATGGCTGCCGGGGAATCGGGCGCGTCCGGCGTCGATCCGTCCCCCGGCCCGGACGACGACGCGTACGGCTACCCGGGCCCGCCTGTGTCGCCGGGCGAAGCTCGCACCTAAGCCGGCGGTAAGCGCCTTCGGCGATCATCGGTGCCATGGGGTGGGCAACTGGCCGGATCAGGCGCGGCGCTGCCGCGGAGCGGCTCGTCGCGTGCGGGCTCGAGCGGCTCGGATGGACGATCCTGGGCCGGAACGTCCGCGTCGGTCACGGTGAGCTCGACCTGATCGCCGTCGATCCGGGACCGCCTCGGGCCCTGGTCGTGGTCGAGGTGCGCTGGCGGGCACGCCGTGACTTCGGGCTTGCGGAGGAGACGCTGGACCGGCGCAAGCGCGGGGCCCTGCGCCGGGCGACGGGCCGTCTGCTTGCCGGGGGAATGCTTTCCGACGGGACGCCGCTGCCGGCCCTGCCGCTGCGAATCGACGTCGTAGCCGTGGATCGCGGCCCCGACCGCCGGGTCGTTGTCCGCCATCATCGCGGGGTTCGCCTGTGATGGTCGGGATCGGCTTCTGACGGTCGCGCGACCGGCGGGGGCGAGCGGGACGCTGTGCTACACTCCGCCGCGCCGCGGTACATCCGCGGTGCCTGTTCACGCCCGCCCGGCGAACCGGGCGGAGCACACACGCGGATCGAGATGCCGGCGGGACGGTGTCGGCGGCGCAGGCGCCGTCGGCCCCCGCAGGGGATCCGCGGAGGCCCAACCGCAGGAGGTTACCCGGTGCCCACCGTCTCGATGCGCCAGCTGCTGGAGGCCGGCGTCCATTTCGGCCACCAGACCCGACGCTGGAACCCCAAGATGCGCCCGTTTATCTTCGCGGAGCGCAACGGGATCCACATCATCGATCTCGCGCAGACGGTCAAGCGTCTCGACGCTGCGCTGGAGTTCGTCACCGAGACCGTCGCGCGCGGCGACAGCGTGCTGTTCGTGGGCACCAAGAAGCAGGCGCAGGAGCCTGTGATGCTGGAGGCGATCCGGGCGGGCCAGCCGTACGTCACCCGGCGCTGGCTGGGTGGCATGCTCACCAACTTCGTGACGATCAAGAAGCGGATCGGGCTGCTCGACCAGCTCGAGGCCCGGCAGCAGGCGGGTGACTTCGAGCGCCTGTCCAAGAAGGAAGCCGCACATCTGACCGACGAGCTCAACAAGCTCAACTCGATGCTGGGCGGCATCCGCAAGATGAAGCGGCTGCCAGGAGCGGTGTTCGTCATCGACCCGCATCGCGAGCGGATCGCGGTCACCGAGGCGAACAAGCTCGAGATCCCGGTAGTCGGGACCGGAGACACCAACGTCGATCCTGACGAGCTCGACTACATCATCCCGGCCAACGACGACGCGATCCGGGCGATCCGGCTGCTGAGCCAGCTGGTCGCCGACGCCGCCATCGAGGGTGCGCGGCTGCGCGCCGAGCGGGCGACAGCCGAGCCCGAGGCCCCCGAACCCGTCGCGGTCGAAGAGGTCGAGCTCGATGAGACGGCAGCCGCCGATCTCGTGGCGCAGCTCGCCGCCGGCGGGACGCTCTCGTTCGACCCGGATACGGACGACGAGGAGCTGCTCCCGGGTGGCCCTCGTGCGGCCGAGGCGGCCGCCGAGGCAGGGGCGAGCGCCCCGGCCGCGTCACAGCCCGCGGCGGCGACGGAACCCGCCGCTGCTTCCGGCGAGCCCGCGGCGAAGACGGAGGCGTCCGCAGAGCCCGGCGAGCCGGCAGAGCCTGCACCCGTGCAAGCTGCCGCAGCCGGCGCGGATACAACGGCAACGCCCGGCGAGACGGCCGGATCAGCCTGACCATCAGCCGGCGACACGGCCAGGTCGTGGAGCCGGGATCAGCCGCGCGGCCGGCACCATCGGTCGCGCGAGAGGAATGACCCGCGCCCGCGGGGGTCGCGCATCGCGCCCATGGCGCACGAGAGAAACAGGAGCACAACGTCGATGGCAATCACGGCCGGGGCCGTCAAGCAGCTGCGCGACCAGACCGGCGCCGGCTTCATGGACTGCAAGCGCGCGCTCGAGGAGACCGACGGCGACATCGAGAAGGCCGTCGCGCTGCTTCGCGAGCGTGGGGTGGCGCAGGCTGCCAAGAAGGCGAGCCGCGAGGCGAACGAGGGTCTCATCGGCCACTACATCCATATGGGTGGCAAGTTTGGCTCGCTGATCGAGGTGAACTGCGAGACCGATTTCGTGGCTCGGACGGACGAGTTCCAGAAGCTCGTGCGCGACCTCGCGATGCAGGTCGTGGCCCTCCACGCCGAATATCCGACCGTGGCGTCGATCCCGGCCGACGTCCTCGAGGCCAGGCGGGCGGAGATCCTGGCTGATCCCACCACCCAGGGCAAGCCCGATGCGGTTCGCGAGAAGATCGTCGATGGGCAGCTGCGCAAGTGGTACGAGCAGGTGGTGCTCAGCGAGCAGCCGTTCCGCGACAGCGGCATCACGGTCGGCGAGCTGATCACGCAGTCGATCGCGACCATCGGCGAGAACATCCAGGTGCGACGGTTCGTGCGGTTCGAGGTCGGGGAGGATCTGTGACGATTGATGATCCCGCGCCGGCGGTGACGGCCGAGGCGGATGCCCCGCCCGCGACGGAGCGGCTCCGCTACGGGCGGATCCTGCTCAAGCTTTCGGGCGAGGCCCTGCTCGGCGAGCGCCAGTACGGTGTCGACCCGGAGTTCTGCGCGTTCATCGCCGGCCAGGTGGCCGAGGTGCGGGCGCAGGGTGTCGAGGTGGGCATCGTCGTGGGTGGCGGGAACATCTTTCGCGGCCTGGCCGCGTCCGCAAAGGGCATGGACCGTGCCACGGGCGATTACATCGGCATGCTGGCGACCGTCATGAACGGCCTCGCGCTGCAGGACGCGCTCGAGCGCGCCGGCGTCCCGACGCGCGTGATGACCGCGATCGCCATGAACGAGGTCGCGGAGCCGTACATCAGGCGGCGCGCGGTGCGCCACCTCGAGAAGGGTCGGGTCGCGATCTTCGTGGCGGGCACCGGCAACCCGTACTTCACGACCGATACGGCCGCCGCGCTGCGGGCGGTCGAGATCGGGGCGGAGGTCCTGCTGAAGGCAACCAAGGTCGACGGCGTCTACGACGCGGATCCGGTCGTGAACCCGACGGCGACGCGCTATGCGAGCCTTGACTACCAGGACCTCTTGCGAGACCAGCTCAAGGTGCTCGATGCCGCGGCCGTGTCGTTGTGCCTGGAGAACGATCTGCCGATCGTGGTCTTCGATCTGAACGAGCCAGACAACATCACGAGGGTTGCCCGCGGCGAGCCGGTGGGTACTCTCATCTCCGCGCAGCGTGGAGGTGCCGCCCGATGACCACGGAGATCCTGACCGCCGCGGAGCAGAAGATGATTCGCGCCGTGGAGGCGATGGAGCGTGACTTCCAGGGGATGCGCACGGGCCGCGCCTCGACGGCCCTGGTGGAACGCATCCACGTCGACTACTACGGCACCCAGACGCCGCTCAACCAGCTGGCCTCGATCAGCGTTCCCGAGCCGCACCAGATCGTGATCCAGCCATGGGACCGCGGCGTGCTGGGCGCGATCGAGAAGTCCATCCAGAAGAGCGATATCGGGCTCGTTCCCAACGTGGACGGGACGGTCGTGCGGCTCAACATCCCGCCCCTCACCGAGGAGCGCCGCAAGGAGATCGTCAAGTCCGTCCACAGGCGGATGGAGGAGGCCAAGGTCGAGGTGCGGAACGCGCGCCGCGACGCCGCCGACGCGCTCAGGAAGGAAGAGCGCGAGGGTGACGTGGGAGCCGACGAGGCCCGCCGCCAGCACGACCAGCTGCAGAAGATCACCGACCGGGTCATCGACGACGTCGACCGGCTCGGTGACACCAAGGAGCAGGAGGTCCTCGAGGTCTAGTGGCCCAGGCGCCGCTCGATCGCTCGCTCACGCGCCCGACGGACGCTCCCTCCCTCGCCCACGAGGCGGCTGCCGGTCAGCCGACGGCGGCGCCGGATGTGGAGGCGGCGCCGGTCGAGACGGACGAGCTCCCGCGGCACGTGGCGATCATCATGGACGGCAATCGCCGCTGGGCTCGCGCCCACGGCGTGTCGGACTTTGAGGGACACGCCGCGGGTGTCGAGGCGATCCGTGGCCTGCTGCAGCACGCGGTCCGGCGTGGGGTTCCGATGCTGACCCTGTACGCGTTCAGTCGCGAGAACTGGGCCCGATCTGACAGCGAGGTGGCCGGGCTGTTCGAGCTGCTGGGTCAGGCGATCCGCGACGAGACCGATGAGCTCCGCGCCCAGGGTGTCCGGGTGCGGCTGCTGGGGCGCCTCGACGAGCTGCCGGCAGCCACCCGCGAGTCGATCACCGGTGCGCTCGACCGCACGGCCGACGGGTCCAGGCTCCAGCTCAACATCGCCTGGAACTACGCGGGCCGAACGGAGATCGTGGATGCGCTCCGCCGGATCGTCGCATCCGGAGTCGCCCCCGGTGAGATCGACGAGCGCACGGTCGGCGACGCGCTGTACACCGCAGGACTGCCGGACCCGGACCTCATGATCCGGACCGGCGGTGAGCAGCGGATCAGCAACTTCCTCATCTGGCAGTCGGCCTATGCGGAGCTGGTGTTCAGCGACCGGCTGTGGCCCGACTTCGGGCCGGACGCCCTCGACGAGGCACTGCTGGAGTTCGCGAGCCGGACCCGGCGGTTCGGGCGCTAGCGGGGGTGCTTCGGACCCGCGCGCTGTCCGCGCTCGTGCTGGTGC
Source organism: uncultured Chloroflexia bacterium (assembly GCA_963734995.1). Taxonomy (GTDB): domain Bacteria; phylum Chloroflexota; class Limnocylindria; order Limnocylindrales; family CSP1-4; genus CAIXZV01. The sequence goes on along the minus strand of CAVTJD010000005.1, from coordinate 770,946 downwards.
CGCCGCTGGTCATCGCCCTGCTGCTCGGCGTCGCCGCCCTGACCGTCGTGCTGGTCGCCGTGGCCGTGCTGGGCGCGATCGAGGCGTTCCGCCTGCTGCGGGGCGCGGGCTATCCGTCGATCCCGGTCCTGGGCACGGTCCTCGCCGTTGCCCTCGTGCTCGAGGCGGCGGTTCACCCCGTCGGCGACAAGGGTCTGGTGCTCATCGCGATCGGCGTGGTGCTGGCCGGGGTCGGGTCCTGTGCCCGGCTCGACCCACGCGACGGGCTGGTGACCTGGCTCACCACGGTGTTCGGCGCGCTGTACGTGGGCCTGATCGCGTTCGTGCTCCAGGTGGCAGCCGTCGCGCCGCCGGTGCCGGACGGGGCCGCGCTGGCGTGGCTCGGTGCCGAGCGCGGCTGGGTGCTGCTGCTCGTGCTCGGTGTCTGGAGCTATGACACCGGCGCGTACCTGGTCGGACGTCAGATCGGCCGGCACAAGTTCCTGACCCACATCTCCCCGTCGAAGTCGATCGAGGGGTTGGTCGGCGGGCTGGTGGTCGCCACGATCGTGACCGGGCTGATGCTGGCGGCGCTCGGCCAGGTCCCGGCCGGCGGGCTGATCCTGGGACCGTTGCTGGGTCTCGCTGCACAGGCGGGTGACCTCGCGGAATCGATGCTCAAGCGGGCTGCCGGTGCCAAGGACTCGGGCACGCTCATTCCCGGACACGGCGGCATCCTCGACCGGATCGACTCGTTCCTGTTCGCGGCACCCGTGGTTGCCCTGTATGTCGTCGCGCTCGCCGGCTGAACGCGTCCTGCGCGTTGCGCTGCTGGGATCGACCGGCAGCGTGGGACGCCAGGCGATCGAGGTGCTCGAGGCACACCCGGATCGCTTCCGGGTCACGGCGCTCGCGACCGGACGGAATGCCGCCGAGCTCGAGCGTCAGGTCCGCCGGCTGCGACCGCAGGCAGCGGCGCTGAGCGACGAGCGCGCCGCGCTCGACCTGCCGGCCGGCGTGTCACGTGTGTCGGGTCCCGACGCGCTCGAGACGCTGGCGACGCGGGATGACGTCGACATGGTGGTGGTTGCCACCGGCGGGATGGTGTCGCTGCGACCCGTGCTCGCGGCCCTGGGCGCCCGGAAGGTCGTGGCGACCGCGAACAAGGAGACGCTCGTGGCGGGCGGGCATCTCGTCATGAGCCTCGCCCGGGCGCTGGCCGGCGAGCGCACCGCCGTCGGCGGCGTTGACCCGTGGGCATCACCCCTTGCCTGGCTCCGGCCGATCGATTCGGAGCACTCTGCGATCTGGCAGTGCCTGGCCGGCGAGGACATCGCATCCGTGGAACGGCTGCTGCTCACCGCGTCGGGCGGCCCGTTCCTGGATACGCCGGCGGACCAGCTGGCCGCGGTCACCCCCGAGATGGCGCTGCGTCACCCGACCTGGCGCATGGGTGCCAAGATCACGATCGACTCGGCAACGCTGGCCAACAAGGGCCTGGAGGTGATCGAGGCACACTGGCTGTACGATGTCGGTTACGACGCGATCGAGGTCATCATCCATCCGCAGAGCGTCGTGCATTCGGCCGTGCTGTTCGCAGACGGCTCCCTCAAGGCCCAGCTGGGCACCCCCGACATGCGGCTTCCGATCCAATACGCCCTGACCTACCCCGAACGCCTCCCGTCCCGGGTCACGCGACCCGACCTGATGGATGTGGCCCGCCTCGACTTCCGCGGCCCGGATGAGTCCCGGTTCCCGGCCCTGCGCGTCGCGCGGGAGGCCGGTCGGATCGGCAGCCGGGCTGCCGCGGCGCTGATCGCCGCGGACGAGGTGGCGGTCGAGCGCTTCCTCGATGGCACGCTCGAGTTCGCCGCGATCCCCGATCTGCTCGCGGCGGCCGTCTCGCGCTTCGGACACGGTCCGGATCAGGCGCCCGACGTTGACGCGCTGGTCGCGCTCGATCGAGAGGTCCGGGCCAGGTACGCCACAGGTCCGATCGGCGGCGCCGCATGATCGCGATCGGCCAGTCGGCGATCACGATCATCGTGTTCCTGCTCGTGCTCGGGACCCTGATCCTGGTGCACGAGCTGGGCCATTTCGTGGTCGCGCGGATGTCCGGCGTCAAGGTCCTCGAGTTCGGGGTCGGGTTCCCGCCACGAGCGCGGATCCTGCACCGCGGCAAGCCGTCCGCGTTCGACCTGGCCCGCCCGCCGCGGCCGGACCCGCCCCTGCCGCCGGACATCGAGGCCGGTTCGCCGGATGCGGAGGCATTCCTGAGCGAAGCGCGGCGGCTCGATGCAGAGAGCCGGAGCGGGACCGTGTACACACTGAACTGGCTCCCCATCGGCGGCTTCGTGAAGCTCGAGGGCGAGGACGGCGAGGACGACGACCCGCATTCGTTCAGCCGGTCCGCGCTGCCGCGCAAGCTCATCATCCTGGTCGCCGGCGTCGTGATGAACCTGCTGCTGTCGTTCGTGATCTTCACCGGGATCGCGCTCACGGGCGAGCCGGCGATCGGGATCCGGTTCGATGAGGTCGTGCCAGGCTCACCCGCGGCCTCGGCCGGCCTGCAACCGGGCGACACCCTGGTCAGCGTCAACGGCAACCGATACTCGGCGTTCGGCACGGACACCGAGGTCGATGCCCTGGCGGCCAATGCCGGCCAGCCCGTGACGATCGGGATCCTGCGTCCCGATGGCACGACGGACGAGCTCCAGGTCACGCTCAGGATCCCGACGGCATCCGAACCGGGCGCGCTCGGCATCAGTCAGCTGTCCGCCGTCCAGGAGGGCAGGATCAGCTACCCGGCCGATGAGGCCGTGTCCCTCGGCGCGCGCCGGACCGCCGAGGCGTTCGGCATGATCCTCGGTGGGCTCGGCGATCTCGGACGATCGATCGTGACCAGTCCCACGACGGCGCCGCCGGCGGCCGGCCCGGTGGGTATCGCGGTGCAGCTGGGCGATGTCCTGTGGTCGCTGGGACCGCTGTACGTCCTGTACATGGCCGGGCTGCTGTCCGCCAACCTCGCGCTGGTGAACATCCTTCCGTTCCCGCCGCTCGACGGGGGCCGGATCCTGGTGATCCTGCTCAAGGCCATCCCGCGCTACGGTCCCCGGATCTCGCTCCGCGCCGAGCGCATGACCTACGCCATCGGGTTCGTGGCGCTGTTCGCGTTCCTGATCTGGATCACCGTGTTCGATGTGGCGCGCCAGCTCGGCGGCGGCACACCTTGATCGAGCCGGTGGACGGCATGCAGGCAGGGAACGCGTCCGAGCGATCATTGCGACCCGTTCGCCGACCCACCGTCTCGGTCGACGTGGGCGGCGTCCTGGTCGGATCTGCCCATCCGATCGTCGTCCAGTCGATGACCAACACCGACACCGCGGACGCGGATGCGACGGCGATCCAGGTCGCTCGGCTGGCCCATGCCGGAAGCCAGCTCGTCCGGGTGACCGTCAACACCGATCAGGCGGCCGCGGCGGTGCCGGCGATGCTGGCCAAGCTCCGCGACAACCTGGGCGTCGACGTCCCGGTCATCGGCGACTTCCACTACAACGGCCACAAGCTGCTGGTGGACCATCCGGCGATGGCCGCGGGGCTGGCCAAGTACCGGATCAACCCGGGGAACGTGGGGACGAAGCACCACGACGTCAACTTCCAGACGATCGTCCGGGTCGCGGTCGACAACGACAAGCCGGTGCGGATCGGTGTCAACTGGGGCTCGCTCGACCAGCAGCTCCTGACCGACCTGATGGAGGCGAATGCGGCGCTCGCCGAGCCGCGCGATGCCCGCGACGTGATGATCGACGCGATGATCGAATCGGCCATGCGCTCGGCGGAGCTGGCAGAAGCCACCGGGATGCGCCACGACCGGATCATCCTGTCCGCCAAGGTCTCTGGCGTGCGGGATCTGGTCGACACCTACCGGCGCCTGGCGCCCCGCTCCGACTACCCGCTTCATCTCGGCCTGACGGAGGCCGGGATGGGCATGAAGGGCATGGTCGCGTCCACGGCGGGGCTCGCGATCCTGCTCAATGACGGGCTCGGTGACACGATCCGCGTCTCCCTCACGCCGGAGCCCGGAGCCGGACGCGAGCTCGAGGTCGAGGTCGCGCAGCAGGTCCTGCAGTCGATGGGGCTGCGCTCATTCCTGCCACAGGTGTCGGCATGTCCTGGCTGCGGTCGCACGACCTCGACGTTCTTCCAGGAGATGGCGCGCGATATCACCGAGCACCTCAAGGAGCGGATGCCCGCCTGGCGCGAGACGTACCCGGGTGTCGAGGATCTCAAGGTGGCCGTGATGGGCTGCGTGGTCAACGGTCCGGGCGAGTCCAAGCACGCGGACATCGGGATCAGCCTGCCGGGCACGTTCGAGGCGCCGGTCGCGCCGGTGTTCATCGACGGCAAGCTCGACCGTACCCTGCGCGGCGACCGGATCGTGGACGAGTTCATCGAGCTGCTCGACACGTATGTGAGCCGCCGGTACGGTCCGGAGCGGATGTCCGCGACCGTCTCCTGACGCCGCCCGTCCTGCCGGTTTCGGGCCGTGGCGGTCCACGGACCCGGGTGTATACTCCGGCCCAACAACGCGCGGCCGCCTCAAGGACGTGGGTGACCAACCCACGTTTCTTCGTGTCATGGGCAGGTCGCGCCGCCATCGAGCATGTCAGCAGGGAGGCACAGGATGAGTCGTGACTTCGTCGGTGCCCTCCTCCAGCTCAACGCCGAGAAGCAGGTTCCACAGGAAGCCCTGATCCGGGCTGTCGAGGAGGGGATCCAGGCCGCCTACCGGCGTGTCGCCGGTGAGGAGGACATCTTCGTCAAGGTCGATCCCGCCACGGGTGAGATCCGCGTGTTCCGCGGCCGGTACGTGGTCACCGAGGTGGAGGACCCGCTGGTCGAGGTCACGGTCGAGGAGGCCGAGGCGACCAACGCGGACGCCAAGCCGGGGGACGTCATCGAGCTCGAGCAGCTCGACGGCGAGCATTTCGGACGCATCGGTGCGCAGACCGCGAAGCAGATCATCCTGCAGCGGATGCGCGAGGTCGAGCGCGACCTGGTGTTCGATCAGTTCGCCAACCGCGAGGGCGACCTGCTCACGGGGCCGGTCAGCCGTGTCGAGCCCCGGGCGATCATCCTCGACGTCGGGAAGGGTGTCGAAGCCATCCTGGCGACCAGCGAGCAGAGCCCGCTCGAGCACTATCGCATCGGTCAGCCGGTCAAGGCCTACGTGCTCGAGGTCCGCCGGTCCGCCCGCGGCCCGCAGATCCTGGTGTCGCGAACCCACAAGGGGTTCCTGCGGCGCCTGTTCGAGCTCGAGGTTCCGGAGATCCATGCGGGGACGGTCGAGATCAAGGCGCTGGCCCGCGAGGCCGGCAGCCGGTCCAAGGTCGCCGTCGCGTCGCGCCAGGACGGGCTGGACCCGGTTGGAGCGACGGTGGGCCAGCGCGGCGCGCGGGTGCAGGCCGTCGTTGCCGAGCTGGGCGGTGAGAAGATCGACGTGATCCCGTGGAACGAGGACCCGTCGGTGTTCGTGGCCAACGCCCTGTCGCCGGCCCAGGTGCTGGGCGTCCGGATCGACGAGGAGCACCGGATCGCGAGCGTCACCGTCCCCGAGCGGATGCTGTCGCTGGCCATCGGCCGAGAGGGCCAGAACGCGCGTCTCGCCGCCCGCCTGACGGGCTGGCGCATCGACATCCGGAGCGATGTCACGCCGGACACGTCTGCAGAGACGGGCGCAGAGGCAGGATCGCCGGCCACGCCCGAGCCGACGGACGCGGCGCCGAGCGATGCCACACGGACCGAGGCAGCGCCGACCGAGCCCGAGCCGGAGACGCCGGTCACGGCAGCCAGCGAGGCGGAGGTCGCAGAACGCGAGGCCGCAGAACCCGCAGCGCCGGCACCCGTGGCCGAAGGAACCTCGTCGGCGACGTCCGAGGCCGCCGCCGAGGTTCCCGCGGAGGACGCGCAGACCGGCGGGCAGGAGGGCGACGCAGCCGAACCCGACGCGGTGGCCGAAAGCAAGCCCAAGCCCAAGGCCAAGGCCAAGCCAAAGGCAACGACGACGCGTCGCTCGCGCGCGAAGGCATCTGAGGAGGTGTCGTCGTAGGCCCGGCAGCGACCGCTCATGGTCGAGCCGCCGCCCGGCGACCGCTGCCGACGCGGACATGCGTCGCCTGCCGGACCCCGCGGCCGAAACGCGAGCTGGTTCGCATCGTCCGGGGGCCGGACGGATCGATCGCCCTCGATCCGACGGGCCGCGCGCCGGGCCGTGGCGCATACCTGTGCGACGACCCGGCATGCTCGACGCGCACCGGATGGCGGCGCGCGCTGGAGCGGGCGCTCGGTGCCTCGCTCCCGGACGACGTCGCCGAGCGGCTCGGGCGTGGCCCGGCCGCTGCGGGCGCCCAATCACATGACCAGACTTCGACCCATCAGATGCCGGCCCGGCCGGCGTCGCCGGGGGACCTGATGAGGACCCCGAACACCGAAACAACCGAAGGAGGCACCCATGGCCAGGAGTAGGAGCGGCACCCGCGGCCGGCGCGGCCCTCGCAAGCCCCCGCGCCGCCCCAGCTTCGCGCAGGGTGCGGTCTCGGTCATCGACCCGAGCGAGCGAGGCCCGATCGAGCTGCCGTCCACGATCACCGTCAAGGATCTGGGCGAGCTGCTCGGCGTGAGCCCGGCGGACATCATCCGTGAGCTGATCAAGAGCGGCATCTTCGCGACCATCAACCAGCTCATCGATCGCGACACCGCCTCGCTGGTGGCGAGCGACCTCGGGTACGAGGTCGCCGAGCCGGTCGTTGCCGCGACGGCGACCGAGGAAGAGGAGGGGAGCGGACCGCCGGCGGAGGCCGCCAAGGAGGTCCTGTTCGAGGAGGACGACGAAGCCGACCTCGTCGATCGCGCGCCGATCGTGACCGTGATGGGGCACGTCGACCACGGCAAGACGAGCCTGCTCGACGCCATCCGGTCGACCACCGTGGCGTCCGGTGAGCGCGGTGGCATCACCCAGCACATCGGCGCGTCCGAGGTCACCACCAAGGACGGCAAGCGCCTGGTGTTCCTCGATACGCCGGGCCATGAGGCGTTCACCTCGATGCGTGCCCGGGGCGCGCGGGTCACCGACATCGCCGTGATCGTCGTTGCCGCCGACGACGGCGTGATGCCGCAGACGCTCGAGGCGATCAGCCACGCCAAGGCGGCCAAGGTGCCGCTGGTCATCGCGATGAACAAGATCGACCGGGCCGAGGCCAACCCGGATCGAGTGAGGACCGAGCTGGCCGAGGCCGGCGTGGTTGTCGAGGACTACGGTGGCGACACGCCGCTGGTGCCCGTGTCGGCCAAGACCAAGGAGGGCATCGACGCCCTGCTCGAGATGATCCTGCTGGTCGCCGACCTCCAGGAGCTCAAGGCCAACCCCAAGCGCGCCGCCGTGGGCACGGTGATCGAGGCGCAGCTGGACCGTGGTCGCGGGCCGGTGGCCACGCTCGTCGTCCAGACGGGCACGCTGCGGGTCGGCGACGTGGTCGTGGTGGGCAACACGTTCGGCAAGATCCGGGCGCTCGAGACCGCCGCCGGCAAGCGCCTGACGAAGGCCGGCCCGGCGACGGCGGTCGTGATCCTGGGCCTGTCCGACGTGCCCGAGGCCGGCGACGTGCTCCGGGTCGTGTCCGACGAGAAGACGGCACGCTCGCAGGTCGAGGCGCGCAAGAACGCCCAGGCGGCACGCGAAGGTGCCGGTGGGTCGCGGGCCACGCTCGAGGACCTGTACCGGCAGATCCAGGCCGGCCAGGCCAAGGAGCTCCGGATCATCCTCAAGACGGATGTCTCGGGCTCGCTGGGAGCGATCACCCATGCCCTCGATCAGCTCGGCTCGGACGAGGTGAAGATCAACGTCCTGCTCGAGGCGGCCGGCGACATCACCGACAACGACATCATGCTCGCGACCGCCTCCAACGCGATCGTGGTCGGGTTCAACACCGGGATCACCGACACGGCCCGCCGAGCCGCCGAGGCCGAAGGGGTCGACGTCCGCCTCTACGACATCATCTACAAGCTGACCGACGACATCGATGCCGCCCTCAAGGGCATGCTCGAGCCGGAGGTGGTCGAGGTGGTCGAGGGGCGCGCCGAGGTGCGCCAGATCTTCCGGGTGGGCAAGAGCACCGTGATCGCGGGCTGCTACGTGACCGACGGCCGGATCGTCCGCGGCGGGGGCGCGCGCGTGTGGCGCGGCGGCAAGGTCATCGAGACCGACCGCATCGACTCGCTCCGGCGCTTCCGTGACGACGTGCGCGAGGTCGCCCAGAACTTCGAGTGTGGCATCGGGCTGGCGGGGTTCAACGACCTCACCGAGGGTGACGTCATCGAGTGCTTCACCAGCCAGACCCGAAGCCGGATCGCCGGCTAGGGGATGGCGCCGGGCCCGTTGGCGCGGCGGCGTTCGCCGCCGGCCGACGGCGGGTCCGCATCCGTGTGAGCATGGCAATCGAGTCATGAGCCAGCGAACGAGGCGTGTCGACGAGCTGCTCCGCCAGGAGATCGGTGCGCTCCTCGCCAAGGAGGTCGCCGACCCGAGGATCGGGTTCGCGACCATCACCGACGTGGAGACGTCCGGGGACCTGCGCCACGCGAAGGTCTGGGTGAGCGTGATCGGCGAGCCGGCCGACCGCGAGGAGACGCTGCGGGCGCTGCAGCGCTCGATGGGCTTCGTGCGTCACGAGCTTGGCCGCCGGCTGCGGATCAAGCGGATCCCGGACCTGCACGTGCACCTGGACGACTCCGCCGAGCGAGGCACGCGCGTGCTCCATCTGCTCCAGGAGCTCGAGGCGGGCGTCGATCCCGAGGCGATCACCCCGGTCGAGGACACGCTGCCCACGCCGGTCCGTCGCCTGCCGCACGAAGGTGACGCGAACGACGAGCACCCGGACGACGTGCCGGGCGCCGCAACCGGCGAAGGCGCCGGGACGGATGCCGGCGAGCGCAGCCGCCGGTCGACGCGACACGGGCCTGGCGCCAGCCGTCCGGGGCGAGGGTGCCGGCCCCCGTCAAGGGAAGGAAGCCGCGCAGCAACCGAACGCACCATGGCCAGGGGCACGGCCCGGCTCCGGGGCCGCGGCGATGACCGCGGGCGTGGACCTCGCGAGCCTCGCCCGGGAGGCCGTGCCGCAGGGGGTCATCGATCGGCTGCGGTCGGCCCGGAACGTGCTCGCGGTCGGGCACGAGAACCCCGACGCCGATACGCTCGGCGCCAGCCTCGCGCTGGCCATCCTGACCGGTCAGCTGGGCGGGCGCACGACGGTCGTGTTCTCGGATCCGGTGCCGCCGCTGTACGGGTTCCTGCCGGGCGTGGATCGGATCCGGATCGACCCTGATCACGCGCAGCGCTTCGATCTGCTGGTGCTGTCCGACTGCGCGACCCCGGAACGGGTGGGTGACGTGGCCAGGCGGCACGCCGACCTGTTCGCCGACGTGCCGCGGCTGATCCTCGACCATCACGTGTCGAACGACGGCGGCGGCGAGGCCGACTGGATCGACCCGGCCGCGGCCGCCACGTGCGAGATGGTCACGCTGCTGGCGGTTCGTCTCGGGGTCCCGCTCGACGCTGCCGACGGCGCGCTGGCGACCGTCCTGATGGCCGGGATCGTGATGGACACCGCCACCTTCGCGCATCCCAACGCCACGCCGCGAACGCTGGCTGTCGCCTCGGCGCTGGTCGCGGCGGGTGCCCCGCTGTCCGACATCTCGCGGCGGCTGTACCGGACCAAGCCGGAGCAGCAGCTGCGGCTGTTCGGGCGCGTGCTCGATCGAATCGAGTCGTCGTCCGAGGGTCGCGTCCTGTGGTCGACCCTCCTGCAGGCAGATTTCGGCGCAACCGGGGCCTTGCCGGCGCACTCCGAGGGCATCATCGATCTGCTGGCGCAGGCCGAGAGCGCCGAGGTTGCGATGCTGCTCAAGGAGCAGCACGACGGGACGACCCGGCTCAGCGTGAGGACCAAGCCCGGCGGCGTCGATGCCACGGCCCTGACCGGCACCTTCGGCGGTGGCGGTCACGCGCGCGCGGCGGGCGCCACCATCGACGCGCCGCTCCAGGAGGCCGTGGCGATCGCCCGCGAGGTGGCCGGTCGGCTTGCCGCCGGGGTCAGGCGGTGACGCGTGATCGCAGCGGTGGGTTGGACGGCGTGCTCGTGGTCGCCAAGCCGTCCGGGCCCACCTCCCACGACGTGGTCGCCCTGGTCCGGCGCCTGTCGTCGACCCGGCGTGTCGGGCACGGTGGCACGCTCGATCCGTTCGCTGCGGGCGTCCTCCCGGTGTTCCTGGGACGCGCGACACGATTGGTCGAATATCACCTCGGGGCGAGCAAGCGGTACCGAGCGACGATCTGCTTCGGCGCCACCTCCACCACCGATGACATCGACGGCGAGCGGAGCCCGGTGGACGGGCCGCCGGTCACACGCCAGGCGGTCGAATCCGCGATGGGGCAGCTGACCGGGCCCATCCGACAGGTGCCGCCGGTCTACAGCGCGGTTCAGGTCGGGGGCCGCCGCGCATACCAGATGGCACGCTCGGGGGAGCAGGTCCAGCTTGCGCCACGAGACGTCACCATCGAGCGCTTCGAGCTGCTGGAGTGGGACGACACCGAACCCGGTCGCCCGGTTGCGGTGACCGAGGTCGTGTGCTCGGCGGGGACCTATGTGCGGGCCCTCGCGCGCGACCTCGGGGCAGCCGTCGGCAGCGGCGCCTACCTCGGCTCGCTGGTCCGCACGGCCTCCGGCTCATTTCAGCTCGAGGACGCCGTCACCTTCCAGGCGCTGCGCGACGGCGCGGCCGATGGACCCAGCGGGGTGGTGGCGCTGCTCCGCCCGGTGGACGCCGGGCTCGAGAGCCTTCCACATGCCGCTGTGACCGAGGACGAGATCCGGCGGCTGGGCCTGGGTCTGCCCACGGCGCCCGCATCACGGCTGGTCGTCAGGGATGCGCCGACGGTGTTGGCGATCGCGCCCGATGGGGGCGTGGCGGCCGTGTGTCGGGCCATCCACGGCACGCTCCATCCGAACAAGGTTCTGGCCGCTCGTCCCGCGGTCGGTGGGCGACCCGTTCGACAGCCGCAGCATCAGGCGGTCTGAGCCGTGCGCGTCGTCGCGGGCCTCGATCGGCTCGACCATTCGGATGCGCCGGTGTTCGTGGTGGTGGGCGTGTTCGATGGCCTCCATCTGGGCCACGCCTACCTGCTCCGTCACCTGGTGGCCGAGGCAAGGGCTCGCTCGGCTCGACCGGTCGTGATCACGTTCGATCATCACCCCGACGAGATCCTGGTGGGCAACGCCCCGCCGCTGCTGTGCGACCCGGAGGAGCGCCTCGAGCGGCTCGCCGCGGCCGGCGTCGACACCACGGTCGTGGTCCATTTCGATCAGCGGCTGCGGGAGACGCGGTTCGATGCGTTCGTGGCGTTGATCGCTGCCCGGGCACCATTGGTGGGCTTCCTCATGACCCCCGATGCCGCCTTCGGCTACCAGCGGGCGGGGACGCCCGCGGCGCTCGCCGAGCTCGGCCGACGCCAGGGTTTCGAGGTCGTCGTGGTGCCGCCGTTCCTCATCGACGGACGACAGGTCAGCAGCAGCGAGGTGCGCGCCGCGATCGCGCGAGGCGACCTCGCGTCGGCCGCCCGTCTGCTGGGCCGCGATCACTGCGTCGTGGGCGAGGTGCGTGACGCGACATCGGAGGACAGGTCCGCCGGAGCCCATCCGGCAGACGTGGGCGCCGGCGCCGATCCGGTGGGCGTGGGCGCCGATGCGGCCATCGTGCGCTTCTCGCTGCCCGTGGCGTTGCCGCCCGATGGGCGGTATCGCGTACGCGTCTCGCCGCGCGTGGACGCGCCGCTGCGTGACGGACAGGTCGTGCCCAGGGAGGTGGAGCTCGACGCGAGCGGGCGACCGTCGATCGCGTGGATCGGGGCCGGCCATGTGCGCATCGCCGGGCCGCGAGCCAGCGGTTGGTTCAGAATCGCGTTCGGGGCGGACGACCGCCGCGCGGTGGGAGGCGAGGAGTCGCCCGATAGTATGTGATATCGTCTAACAAACTATCCAGCGGGCAATCCGAGCCAGCGTGACCCGCAGGAGAGGTGGCCGCCCGAGAACGGGAGGCCGGAGAGGATCCAGCAGGAGGGTGCCGATCGTGGGCGAAGAGTTCTTCACGGACGTGTCGGAGCCGATCGCGTTCGGCGGGCTCGATTCGACGGATCCGCTCACATTCAAGGTCTACCAGCCGGACCGTCTGGTTCTCGGCAAGCGGATGGCCGATCACCTGCGCCCGGGTGTGTGCTTCTGGCATTCGTTCGCGTGGGACGGCCGGGACATGTTCGGCATCGCGACGCTCGATCGGCCGTGGCTCGACGACGATGACGAGATGGCTGGCGCGCGGGCGAAGATGGCCGCTGCGTTCGAGTTCTTCGCCAAGCTCGGGACGCCGTACTACTGCTTCCACGATCGCGACGTGGCGCCCGAGGGCGATAGCTTCGCCTCGTTCCGCGACAACCTCGACGCGCTGACCGACGACGCCCTGGGCTACCAGGAGCGCACCGGCGTCCAGCTGCTGTGGGGCACCGCCAACCTGTTCACCCACCCCCGCTACCAGGGTGGGGCGGCGACCAACCCCGATCCGGAGGTGTTCGCATACGCCGCGGCACAGGTGAAGCACATGCTCGAGGTGACCAAGCGCCTCGGCGGCACCAACTACGTCCTGTGGGGCGGCCGAGAGGGCTATGACACCCTGCTCAACACCGACCTCAAGCGGGAGCAGGCGCAGCTGGCGCGGTTCCTGCACCTCGTCGCCGAGCACAAGGCGAAGATCGGCTTCGAGGGCCAGCTGCTGATCGAGCCCAAGCCTCAGGAGCCCACCAAGCACCAGTACGACTACGACGTGGCCACGGTGTTCGGCTTCCTCGTCCGAAACGGGCTCGAGCAGGAGTACAAGGTCAACATCGAGGCCAACCACGCGACGCTTGCCGGGCACACCTTCCACCACGAGGTGGCGCTGGCGTGTGCCAACGGGATCATGGGCAGCGTCGACGCCAACCGCGGTGACCCGCAGAACGGCTGGGACACCGACCAGTTCCCGAACTCGGTCGATGATCTCGTGATGCCGATGGTCGAGATCCTGCGCAGCGGTGGGCTCGCGCCCGGCGGCTTCAACTTCGACGCCAAGCTGCGGCGCCAGAGCACCGATCGCAACGACCTGTTCTACGCGCACATCGGCGGCCTGGACACGCTCGCGCAGGCGCTGCTCGCGGCGGCCGGCATCGTCGAGGAGGGGATGCTCGATGGGCTGCGCGACGCGCGATACGCGGGCTGGGCCGGCGAGCTCGGCGCGGCGATCCTCGGCGGCGGTGAGTCGCTCGAATCGCTCGAGTCAAAGGTCGCGTCCGGGGCCATCAGCCCGGAGCCGGTTTCCGGTCACCAGGAGCAGCTCGAGAACCTCGTGAACCGGCACGTCTGGCACGCGGGCTGACCCGTGGGCGTCGTTCTGGGGATCGACGTCTCGACCACGGCCACCAAGGCTGTCCTCGTCGACCAGACGGGGTCGGTCGTCGCGATCGGGACGTCCGAATACGGGTTCTCGCAACCCCAGCCGTTGTGGAGCGAGCAGGACCCGGGGCTGTGGTGGACGGGCGCCGTCGAGGCGATCGGCCGGGCCCTGCGCTCGGGCGGCCTTGACGGCGGGTCGGTGGACGCCGTCGGTCTCACCGGTCAGATGCACGGGCTGGTCGTGCTCGATGCTGCCGACGAGGTGCTCCGGCCGGCGATCCTGTGGAATGACCAGCGAACGACGGACGCGTGCGATGCGATCCGCTCGGCGGTTGGGCAGGAGCATCTGATCGCGGTCACCGGGAACGACGCGCTGACCGGGTTCACGGCTCCCAAGCTCGTCTGGGTCCGCGATCATGAGCCGGAGGTCTGGCGGCGGATCGCGCACGTCCTGCTGCCCAAGGACTACCTGCGGTTCCGGCTGACGGGTGTCCGGGCGACGGACAAGGCGGGAGGGTCGGGAACGATCCTGTTCGACCTGGCGGCCCGGGACTGGTCACGGGAGATCACAGCGGCCCTGGGGATCGATCCGGCATGGCTGCCGCCGACGCACGAGGGCCCGGCCGTCACCGGAGTGGTGAGCGCCGAGGCCGCCGCCGCGACGGGGCTCCGTGCAGGCACGCCGGTGGTGGGCGGCGGCGGCGATCAGGCGGCCAATGCGGTCGGGGTCGGTGCGGTCGTGCCCGGCCGCGTCGCGCTCTCGCTCGGCACCTCGGGCGTGGTGTTCGCCACCACCGACCAGCCCCTGTACGAGCCGGCTGGTCGCGTCCACGCGTTCTGTCATGCCGTGCCGGGCCGCTGGCACATGATGTCGGTGATGCTCTCGGCGGCCGGGAGCCTGCGCTGGTTCCGCGACGCCATCGCGCCGGGCGTGGACTTCGGCGACCTGGTCGGTGCGGCGGGCGGCGTGCCTGCCGGCAGCGAAGGGCTGGTGTTCCTGCCCTACCTGTCGGGCGAGCGCAGCCCGTATCCCGATCCGCTCGCCCGCGGCGCATTCGTGGGGCTGACGCTGGCGCACGACCGGCGACACCTGACCCGGGCGGTGATCGAGGGAGTCGCGTTCGGGTTACGGGATGGCCTGGACCTCATGGTCGAGGCGGGCATGCCCGTGCCCGCCCAGATCCGTGCCTCAGGCGGGGGCACGGCCAGCCCGTTGTGGCGCCAGGTCCTGGCGGACATCCTCGATGCGGAGATCGCGACCGTCAGCACGACCGAGGGCGCGGCGTACGGGGCCGCCCTGCTGGCAGCCGTCGGCAGCGGCTGGTTCCCGACCGTGGAGGCGGCTGCTGACGAGCTCGTCACCGCCACGCCCGTGGCCGCTCCCGGACCCGATGTGGCGCGCTACGCGGAGCTGCACGCGATCTATCGCGACCTGTATCCGGCGCTGGCCCCGTCGTTCCACCGGCTCTAGGCGCACAACGCGACGCTGATCAGCCGGGCACGGCCGCCCGTCGAACCGGCTGCGAGGGCCGCCGGCGGCGCCCGAGGTCAGTGGATGACGTGCTCGACGTCGTCCTCGGTGACCTCTTCGGGCGCCTTGCCCAGGATGATCATGCCCAGCACGTCGTCCTTGGTGACGTCGACCTTGTTCACCGTGCCGACGAGCTTCCCCGTGGCCATCACGCTGATCCGGTCGGCCAGGTCGAACACGTCGTGGATGTCGTGGCTGATCAGGAAGATGCCGATGCCCTCGGTCTTGAGCTGGGCGACGAGCTCGCGGACCTGTGCCGTCTCGGCCGGGCCGAGTGCCGCGGTGGGCTCGTCCATGATCAGGATTCGGGCGTTGAAGTGGATCGCTCGCGCGATCGCGACCGATTGCCGCTGCCCGCCGGAGAGTGACATGACCGCGGTCTTGAAGTTCTTGAACTTGGGGTTGAGGCGGCCCATGACGCTGCGCGTCGCGGCCTCCATGGCGGCGTCGTCCAGCGTTCCGGTGCGGGACACGAGCTCGCGGCCCAGAAACATGTTGCCCGAGGCGTCGATGTTCTCGGCGAGGGCGAGCGTCTGGTAGATCGTCTCGATGCCGTAGACCTTGGCGTCGCGCGGGTTCTGGATGGAGACTCGCTTGCCTTCGATCAGGACGTCGCCTGAATCCGCCGGGTGCGCGCCGGACAGCACGCGCATCAGCGTCGACTTTCCGGCGCCGTTGCCGCCGACCAGGCCGACGACCTCGCCCGCATACAGGTCCACGGAGACATCTTCGACCGCGTGAACGCCGCCGAACGCAACCCGAATGTGCTGCATCTCGACCAGCGGCGTGCCCGCGGGTGACGGCGATGCGGTGGGTGCCTGCTGCGGAGTGGCTGCTTCGATGGTCATCGAGTGGATCCTCCGTCGCCTACGAGGCTCGCCGTCGCAGCCAGGCATCGAGGCCGACCGCACCCACCAGCACCACGCCGACGATGATGTCCTGGGTCGGGGAGTCGACCAGCAGCAGCGCCATGCCCGAGCGCAGCGACTGCATCACGACCGCACCCAGGACGGCGCCCGGGATGGTGCCGATACCACCTGCGAACGAGGTGCCGCCGATCACGGCGGCCGAGATCACGTCCAGCTCGTTCTGCACGCCGAGGTTGGTCACCGCGGAGTCGAGCCGCGCCGTCTGCACCGCACCGCTGATCGCGCACAGGATGCCCATCACGACGAAGGTCCCGGTGATCGTCCTGCGGACGTTGATGCCGCCGAGCTCGGCGGCATCAGGATTGCCGCCGATCGCATACACGTAGCGGCCGAACTTGCGGCGGGTCGCGATGTAGGTCATGACCAGTGCTACGCCCAGCAGGATCAGCACCGGGATGGCCACACCGGTGGGGATGATCAGGCCGCCGGGTGGTTCGGTGATGCCATGCTGGGCCGCGTACCTGGTCGCCAGCGCGGGCGGCCACGGGTAGGAATTGGCGACACCGATCGCGATCAGGACGACCAGGCAACCCACCACACCGATCGTGACCTCCGCCCACATCGGGCGCATCGGGAAGCCGTATCGAGCGCGGCGCCGGCGGCCGCTGATCAACGTGTAGATGATGCCCAGACAGATCAGAACGCCCAGGATCCAGCTCGGCCACTCGCCGAGCGATCCGGTGGGGCCGCCGCCCAGCAGCGAGAAGGTCTGGTCGAGCGGTGAGATCGTCTGGCCCTGCTGGTAACGGAAGATGAGCCCGCGCCAGACGAGGAGTCCGCCGAGGGTCACGATGAACGAGGGAATGCCGCCATACGCGACCAGGACACCCTGGATGAGGCCGATCAGAGCGCCGATCGCAAGCCCGATCGCAAGGGCGACGATCCAGGTGTAGGGCTGGTCGAAGCCGAGCCCGAGCGTCTTCGGGATCCACACGGCCTGGACCATGGCCATCGTGTAGCCCACGAAGGCGAGCAGAGAGCCGACCGAAAGGTCGATGTTGCGGGACACGATGATCAGGACCATGCCCGTGGCCATGATCCCGATGGAGGCGCTCTGGACCGACAGGTTCCACAGGTTGCGCGCCGTGATGAAGCTGCCACCCGAGGCGAGGTCGAAGCCGATCCAGATGATCGCGAGCGCGCCGACCATGCCGAGCAGACGGGTGTCCACTTCGAGGACGCGCAACAGCGCGCCCGGCGAGCGGCCACGCTGCTGAACAGCGCCCGTGGGGGTCATGGACGCCTCGGTCACCACGTCACCTCGCGATCAACGTCGCCTGTCATTCGTAGCGCCCCCTGGCGCCGGTGGCGCCAGGGGGCACGTCATTGCGAGGGGTCAGGCCGTCAGCCGCAGGCGGCGACGGACCCGGCCGGCACGCCCTGGCAGAGCGTGGCCTGGTCGATCCAGCCCGCGTCGAGGACGACGTTGAGGCTGTCCTGGGTGATCGCCTCCGGCGTCAGCAGGATGGAGGTCATGCTGTTGCCGCCGGGGCTCTGGAACTGAACCGTCCCGGTGACCTTGCTGATGTCCGGGTCGCCGCACAGCTGTGCAGCGGCCTCGCCGGCTGTCTTGCCGAGCAGGCGGGCATCCTTCCACACGTCGACCGTCTGGGTCCCGAGCGCGATCCGGTTGAGGGCAGCGGCGTCGCCGTCCTGGCCGGAGACCGGGACCTTGCCGGCGAGGCCCTGGGCCTCGAGGGCCGCAACCACGCCACCGGCCATGCCGTCATTCTCGGTGAAGGCAATGTCGATGTTGTTGTTGTTGGCCGTCAGGAACTGCTCCATCTCGGTCTGCGCCTTCGACGGATCCCAGTTGTCGGTATATGTCTCGCCGACGTTCTTGAGGGTGTCTGTGCTCTGTCCGACGTCCGGAACGCCCGCCTGGACGTAGCCCTGGCGGAGGAAGTCGGCGTTGGCATCAGCCTTGTTGCCCTTGATGACGACGAAGTTGCCGGAGTCCTTGACCTTCAACAGGGCCTCGGCCTGCAGCTTGCCGACGAGGATGTTGTCGAAGGTGATGTACAGCGCCTGCGGATCCTCGATGAGGCGGTCGTAGGCGATGACCGGCACGCCGTTGGAGATCGCCGACTCGACGGCCGGCTTGATCGCCTCACCGTCCTGGGCGAGCACGATCACGACGTTGGCGCCCTGGCTGATCAGGTTCTCGACGTTGCTGGCCTGGGTCTCGGCCGACGACTTGGCGTCGTTCGAGATGTACTTGGCACCGGCGGCGTCGAGCGCGGCCTTGATGGCCGGCTCATCCCACTTTGCCCAGCGCTCCTCCTGGTAGTTGTTCCACGAGACACCGACGGTGCAGCCGGTGGCCGAGCCACCGCCTGTGCTGGCGGCCTCGGTGGCGGCCGGGCTGGGAGTGGCGCTGCTGGAGCAGGCGCCGACCATAATGGCCGTGACCCCTGCGAGTGCCGCTAGCCTGCGAAGTTGCATGCGTGAAGTCCTCCTCCTGGTGGCGCGTTCGTCGGGTGACGAAGACGCCTGATTCCGCCGCGTAGGCTACATCGGAAGGCATACCCCTTTCCAAACGAGCCGCCCACCGGGGATTGCCACGGGAGGCGGTAACGAGCAGCGCAGCGCCATTATCAGGCACTCGCGACGCGGAGAACGCTATCTCGCGGCGCAAACCACGCCGCGGGGTCCGCCAGCAATGGCTCGAAGGCGAGCTCCGCCGCACCACGCAGCGGCGCATCGTCTCCGAGGGTGGCGGGCACGATACGGACGAGCCCGCCGGGGGCCGGCAACGCTCGTCGCGACAGCTCGGTTTCCATCGCCTCCCGAACGAAGGGATAGATCCGAGCGAGCATCGCACCCAGGATCACGAGCCGAGGGTTGAGCACGTTGACCAATCCTGCAAGCCCGATGCCGATCCAGCATCCGACCTGCTCCAGCGCCGCGACGGCGACCGCGTCGCCGGCCGCGGCATCCGCCAGCACCGCCTCCACGCCGGCACCGCCCGCGTCGGCGGGCAGACCGGCCAACGCGAGGAGCCGGCCTTCACCGATCTCGGTCTCCCAGCAGCCGTTCGCGCCGCAGCGACACCGGCGCCCGTCCGGGCTCACGGGCATGTGTCCGATCTCGCCGCCGTAGCCGGCAGCGCCCGTCAGGGGTGCGCCGCCGACGATCATGCCTCCGCCGACGCCGACCTCGCCGGAGACGTACAGGACGTCGTCCACACCCACGGCGGCCCCGCGGCGATGCTCGGCGAGGATGCCGGCGTCGGCATCGTTGGCCACCGCGATCGGCACCCCGAGACCGAGCTCCCGGGCAAGCAGCTCGCCCAGGGGAACGTCTCGCCAGCCCAGGTTCGGCGCCATGGAGACGAGCCCATCGCTGCGACGGACGACGCCGGCCACGGCGATGCCGATCCCGATCAGCCGGCCGTCGGTGGGTGGCAGGAGATCGTCGACCACGGAGGCCACGCTGGCAACGAGGTCATCGGCCGCGAGGTGACCACGTGGGACATCCATTCTTCGTTGCGCCAGCGTATCCCCGCCCAGCCCGACCACCGCGGCGGCGACGGAATCGACGAGGATCTCGATCGCCAGCACCAGCACCCGGTCCGCGTGGAGCCGCACCAACGGCGACGGGCGCCCGGGTGTGCCGAGGCGAATGGCCTGGTCCTCGGAGACGAAGCCGGCCGCGGCCAGCTCATGGACGAGCCCGCGGATGGCGCTCCGGGTCAGTCCGGTCGACGCGACGAGCTCCGAGCGTGACAGGGGGCCACGCTCGTGGAGCTGGCGCACGATCGCGCTCAGGTTCGCTCGGCGAACCGTCTCGCTGCGCTGTCCGAGATCCACCCTACCGGGTCGCACAGGTTTGTGATCCTTTCGCTCAAATATGTGCCAGACTGGTACACACGCCGGGCTCGTGTCAAGTCGGGGCATCCTGTCCTGCCCGGGCGCAACGGCCTGCGTCCGAATCGTCCAGGTGGGCTGGAGCGACGCGAAGGCGGTCCGGTCGACGCCGCGCTGGAGGATTGACGAACATGGCGCCGCTTCGTTGGGGCATCCTGTCCACCGCGAACATCGCCGTCGAGAAGGTCATTCCAGGGATGCGCCGGGCACGCGACACCGAGGTCGTGGCCATCGCGTCGCGCGACGGCGAGCGCGCCCGGTCGGTCGCCAAGCGGCTGGACATCCCGCGCGCATACGGCTCGTACGAGGCGCTCCTCGGCGACCCGGACGTGGACGCGGTCTACGTGCCGCTCCCGAATGACCTGCACGCGATCTGGACGAAGGCGGCCGCCAGGGCCGGCAAGCATGTCCTGTGCGAGAAGCCGCTCGCGCTCACCGCGCGCGAGGCCCAGGAGATGGTCGATGCGTGTCGCAGCGCCGGGGTGCTCCTGATGGAGGCGTTCATGTACCGCCTCCATCCCTCGTGGGTCATGGTGCGCGACCTCGTGGATGGCGGCAGGATCGGACGCCTCACGGCCGTCGACAGCTGGTTCTCGTACTACAACGATGACCCAGCCAACATCCGCAACATCCGCGAGGCGGGAGGCGGCGCCCTGTATGACATCGGCTCCTACTGCGTGAACCTGTCGCGGATGCTGTTCAAATCCGAGCCGACCCGCGTCGCGGCATCGATCACCAGGGATCCGGCCAGCGGAGTCGACGTGCTGACCAGCGGGCTGCTGACCTTCGGGCCGCCGTCGTCCGAGAGCACGGCCACGTCCGAGAGCACGGCCACGTCCGAGAGCACGGCCACGTCCGAGAGCACGGCCACGTCCGAGAGCACGGCCACGTCGGGTGGCACGGCCACCTTCACGAGCTCCACCCGCCTCGAGCCCGACCAGCGCGTCGACGTGTATGGCACCAGCGGTCGGATCTCGATCGAGATCCCGTTCAACATTCCACCCGACCGGCCGACCCGGATCATGCTGACCGCCGGCGGCGACCCGCCCGTGGCGCCGGCGACCGAGACGATCACGATCCCCGCCGCCGACCCGTACACGGTCGAGGTGGAGCGATTCGCGGCGGCCGTGCGTGCCGGCGAACCCGCCCCGGTGCCACCCGAGGACGCAGTCGCGAACCTGCGGGTGATCGAGGCCGTGTTCGCGGCCGGTGACCCCGGCTGAGCGGAGCTACCATCGCCCACCGCGGCGCGCCAGCGCCCCCACGCCGCATCCGAGCCGAGCTGAGGATGCCGCCATGACCGAGGACAGCACGAGGCCGCAACGACGCCGCTCACCGGGAAGGGCTGCGGGAGTCGCGGCGCTGGCGCTCCTGGGCCTTGCGGTGCTGATCGGTGCAGGGCTGGAGATCGCGCGACCATGGGAGACGCAGCGAGCCTGTCCGGCGATCGCGCAGCACCCGGAGTGGAGCGTCGCGCGCCGGTGGGACGAGGCCCTGCTGGACGCTGTCCGGCGCGCCCTGCCCGCGCCGACCGTTCATGCCCGGAACCTGTTCCACACCTCGGCCGCGATGTGGGACGCATGGGCAGCGTACGACCCGGTGGCAGCCGGGTACTACGTGACCGAGAAGCAGCAGGCGGCGGACGTGACCGCCGCCCGGGAAGAGGCGATGAGCTACGCGGCCTACCGGCTGCTCAACGAGCGGTACATCAGCTCGGTCGGCGGCGACGTCTCGCTCTCGGAGTTCGCCGACCTCATGGACGCGCTGTGCTACCCGGTCGACGTCACCACCACGCAGGGCGACACCCCGGCCGCGCTGGGGAACCGCATTGCCGCGACGATCATCGCCGCCGCCAGGACCGATGGCGCCAACGAGGATGGCGGCTATGCCGCAACGGGCTACGAACCGGTCAACCCGCCACTGGCGGTCGCCGGGTCCGGCACGACCATGACCGATCCCAACCGCTGGCAGCCACTGCAGATCGAGCACATGATCTCGCAGAACGGGATCCCGGTCACCAACGGCGTTCAGCAGGCCGTCGGTCCCCACTGGGGGCATGTCGCGGGCTTTGCGCTGCCGCCGGACCCCGGCACCGGGACACCCATCGATCCGGGCCCGCCGCCGCGGCTGGGCGATCCGCTGACCGACCAGGCGTTCAAGGATCAGGCGGTCGAGGTGATCCGCGACAGCAGCATGCTCGACGCTGCCGACGGGATCATGATCGACATCTCGCCGGCGTCGCTGGGGGGCAACTCCCTGGGCGCCAACGACGGTGACGGCCATGGCGTGAACCCCGCGACCGGCCAGCCGTACCAGCCGGACATGGTGCTGCAGGGCGATTTCGGCCGCGTGATCGCCGAGTTCTGGGCCGATGGCCCGAGCTCCGAGACGCCGCCCGGGCACTGGAACGTGCTGGCCAACCTGGTCTCGGACGAGCTCGACCCCGATCTCCGCATCGGCGGCACCGGGGAGCGCGTGTCGCGCCTGGAGTGGGACACCAAGCTGTATCTCGCGGTCAATGGCGCGGTCCATGACGCGGCGATCGCCGCCTGGGGCCTCAAGGGCTACTACGACTCGACCCGCCCGATCTCGATGATCCGCTACATGGGCGGTCTCGGGCAGTCGAGCGATCCCGCGCTTCCGTCGTACGACCCCGAGGGACTGCCGCTCGTCCCCGGTCTGGTCGAGCTGATCACGCCCGAGACGACGGCCACCGGCCAGCGGCACGCGTCGCTGGCGGGTCGCGAGGGCGAGATCGCCGTTCGCGCGTGGTCCGGGAACCCCTCGGATCCCAGGACCGAGGTGGGTGGAGTGACCTGGATCCGGGCGGTCGACTGGGTGCCGTACCAGCTGCCCACCTTCGTCACGCCCTCGTTCCCGAGCTACGTCTCGGGGCACTCCACGTTCAGCCGCGCCGCCGCGGAGGTGCTCGCAGGGTTCACCGGGAGCGAGTACTTTCCGGGTGGCATGACCGGCTACACCATCGAGGCGGGATCGCTCAAGTTCGAGGACGGGCCGACGACCGACATCCATCTGGAGTGGGCGACCTACGACGACGCATCGGACCAGGCGGGGCAGTCCCGGCTATGGGGCGGCATCCACATCCAGGCCGACGATTTCACCGGGCGACGGATCGGCTCGGCCTGCGGGCAGGCGGCCTGGGCGCTGGCCCAGCGCTACTACAGCGGCGAGGCTGCCTCGTGAGCGGGGCGCCGGCCGGGCCGGCGGCGGCGCGATGACCCGTCGGACGCAGGCGCTCCTCGGTGGCGCCGCGGTTCTGGCCGCGCTGGCCGTGATCCTGGCCGCCGTGCTCGTCGGACCGTGGCGCGGGCTCCTGGGCGGGTCGGGCGGCGCGCTGGGGTCGCCGCTGTTCGTGGAGGAGACGTCGACCGCCGGTCTTGATCACACCTACGACGGCGGCGAGACGTTCTACACCGGCGGCGGTGTGGCGGTGCTGGACTGCAACGATGACGGCCGGCCCGACGTGTACCTGGCGGGCGGGTCCAATCCGGCTGCGCTGTACCGCAACGACAGCAGCGTGGGCGGTGCGCTCCGCTTCACGCAGCTCCCGGATCCGACCACCGACCTGTCGTCGGTGACGGGTGCCTATCCGATCGACATCGACGCGGATGGCCACGTGGACCTGGCCGTGCTGCGGGTTGGTGGCGTCGACCTCCTGCGGGGGTTGGGCGACTGCCGGTTCGAGCGGGCGAACGATGCGTGGTCGTTCCAGTCGCCGTCCACCTGGACCACCGCGTTCAGCGCGACCTGGGAGGGCGCGAACCAGCTGCCGACGATGGCCGTCGGGAGCTACGTCACGCTGGACGACACGGGAGAGCCGACCTTCGACTGTGCCGACAACTACCTGTACCGGCCCGCAGCGTCGGGTGACGGCTATGGCGCGCCCATCGCGCTGACGCCCGGCTACTGCACCCTCTCGATCCTGTTCAGCGACTGGGACGGGTCCGGGTTCCGCGATCTCCGGATGACGAACGACCGTCACTACTACATCGACGGGCATGACCAGCTGTGGCGTATCCGGCCCGGAGAGGCGCCGCGCGAGTACACGGCGAGCGACGGGTGGGTGTCGATGCAGATCTGGGGCATGGGCATTGCCAGCCAGGATCTGACCGGGGACGGCCTGCCCGAGGTGTACCTCACCAGCCAGGGCGACAACAAGCTCCAGACGCTGCTGGCCGGACCGACCCAGCCGACGTACCGGGACATCGCCCTCAAGCGAGGCGTGAACGCGGCGCGGCCGTTCGCGGGTGGCGACGTCCTCCCGTCCACCGCGTGGCATCCGGAGTTCGAGGACGTCAACAACGACGGCCTGATGGACCTGTACGTCACCAAGGGGAACGTGAGCGAGGTGCCCGACTACGCCAGCCGAGATCCCAGCAACCTGTTCCTGGGCCAGCCCGACGGCACGTTCGTCGAGGGCGCCGAGCAGGCCGGGATCCTCAACTACGAGCGGGGCCGCGGCGCCGCGCTGGCGGACTTCAACCTCGACGGGCTGCTCGACCTGGTCGAGGTCAATGTCGGGGCTCCGGTTCGGTTGTGGCGGAGCGTGGGCAGCGGGACCCCGGATGCGCCGGTCCCGATGGGCAACTGGCTCGGGCTGCGGATCACCGAGCCGGGCGGCAATCGGGACGCCATCGGAGGGGTCGTCGAGGTCGAGGCGGGCGATACGATCGTGCGCCGCGAGCTGACGATCGGCGGCGGGCATATCGGCGGCCAGCTGGGCTGGACGCACGTGGGGCTCGGGACGGCGACCCAGGCCAGGGTCCGCGTGACCTGGCCCGACGGCGAGACCGGCCCGTGGCTCACCGTGGCCGCCAACCAGCTGCTCGACGTGGAGCGAGGCGCGGGCGAGGCACGGCCCTGGACGCCGCCCGGCTCATGAGCGGCGCACGCCTGGTGGCAGTGGCACGCCCGGTGGCAGTGGAGTGACGCGCGCGAGGCTGACCACCGTCGAGCTGCCGGACTTCGGGGCGCCGGAGGTGCGACCCGAGGTTCCGCCCGAGCGTTACGCGCGGCGGATCGACGCGCTGCGCGCGCGCGCGAGCGAGCACGCGTATGACCGTCTGGTGGTCTACGCGGACCGTGAGCACAGCGCGAACCTCGCCTTTCTCACCGGGTTCGACCCGCGCTTCGAGGAGGCGCTGCTGGTGCTGGGCCCGGACGACCCGCCGGCGATCCTGGTCGGCAACGAGTGCTATGGCATGGCCGGCGCGGCGCCGGTTCCGCTGGAGCGGCACCTGTTCCAGGACTTCAGCCTGCCCTCGCAGCCTCGGGACCGATCGCGCCCGCTGGCCGAGCTCCTGGCGGGGGAGGGGATCGGACCGGGCGCGCGTGTCGGGGTGCTCGGCTGGAAGAGCTACGGCGACCCGACCCGCCTGGAGGCGCCCGCGTACATCGTCGACACGCTGCGGGCGCTGGTCGGCGCCGGCGGCCGCGTGGACAACGCGAACGACCTGCTGATCCACCCCGCCGACGGCCTGCGCGTGATCAACGACGTCGACCAGCTGGCAGTGTTCGAGCACGCCTCGTGTCATACGTCGTCGGGCGTCCGGAACCTGCTCCGCGGCCTCCGGCCCGGCCTGACCGAGGCACAGGCGGTGGGCCTGCTCGGCTGGAACGGCATGCCGCTGTCGTGCCACCTGATGCTGACCGCCGGACCGCGCGCCGCGCTCGGGCTGCTGAGTCCCGCCGATCGACCGATCGGTCGCGGAGAGCCGCTCACGGTCGCGTTCGGCGTCTGGGGCGCGCTCACCTGCCGGGCGGGCTTCGTCGTCGACGACGAGCACGAGCTGCCGGCCGGCGCAGGCGATTACGTACGGCGGCTCGTCGCGCCCTACTTCGAGGCTGTGGTCGAGTGGTACGAGGCGCTCCACGTGGGGCAGACCGGGGGAGCGCTCCAGGAGATCATCGACCGCCGGCTGGGTGACCCGTTCTTCGGGATCGGCCTGAACCCGGGCCACCAGCTGCATCTCGACGAGTGGGTCAACTCGCCCGTCTGGCGCGAGTCGACGGTGGAGCTACGCTCCGGCATGGCGCTCCAGGTCGACATCATCCCGGCCACCGGCGGCCCGTTGTTCACGACCAACATCGAGGACGGCGTCGCGCTCGCCGACGACGAGCTCCGGCGTGACATCGCGGCCCGGTATCCGGAGGCATGGTCCCGGATCCAGGCGCGGCGCACGTTCATGCGCGACGTGCTGGGCATCGAGCTGCACCCCGATGTGCTGCCGTTCTCGAACCTGCCGGCCGTGCTCGCGCCGTGGCTGCTCCGGCCGGACCGGGTGCTGGCGATGGCCCGCTGAGGGCTGCAGGGGCCGGCCGGTGCGGTGAGCGTCCGCGGGGCAGCGTCCGGCCGTGTTTGCCCGGCACGATCGTCCCTGCTATCCTCCGCCGGTCGAAGTACAAGGTAATAAGTCACGCCATCGTTCGTGTCGGAGGATCGAGTGCCGCTCGCGCGGGAGAAGAAGCAAGAGGTCATCGCGGCGTACGCCGTCAAGGACGGCGACACCGGATCCCCTGAGGTTCAGGTAGCGCTTCTGACGGAGCGTATCCGTGACCTGACGGAGCACCTCCGCCGCTTCCCGAAGGACAACCATTCGCGCCGCGGCCTCCTCAAGC
The DNA here is from genome assembly GCA_963734995.1 of uncultured Chloroflexia bacterium. GTDB lineage: Bacteria > Chloroflexota > Limnocylindria > Limnocylindrales > CSP1-4 > CAIXZV01. The sequence goes on along the minus strand of CAVTJD010000005.1, from coordinate 744,470 downwards.
TCGTGGGCCAGCGCCGGCGACTTCTCGCGTATCTCGTGAAGAAGGACGCCACGCGCTACCGAGCCGTCATCGGCTCGCTCGGGCTGCGCCGCTAGGACACGCCGCTCCGGCCCCGGGTCAACCCCGGGGTCGTTCGTGTCCGGCACCATCGCCAGCCCGGCCTACCTGGCCGCAGGTCGCTCCAACCCACACGACCAAGGAGGTCGTAACACCCGTGCCCACTCCCACCACGCTCGAGATCGAGTTCGGCGGTCGAACGCTGACCATCGAGACCGGCCGGCTTGCCGGCAACGCCGGAGGCGCCGTCACCGCGCGCTACGGCGACTCCATGGTCCTTGGCACCGCGAACAGGTCGCTGCCGCGACCCGGTCTCGATTTCTTCCCGCTCACCGTCGACTTCGAGGAGCGGATGTATGCCGCGGGCAAGATCCCGGGCGGCTTCATCAAGCGCGAAGGTCGCGCGTCCGAGGCCGCGACGCTTGCCGCGCGCCTGACCGACCGCCCGATCCGACCCCTGTTTCCCGAGGGCTACAAGGACGACGTCCAGATCGTCATCACCACCCTGTCCACGGATCAGGAGAACGAGCTCGACGTCCTGGGCACCATCGCCGCGTCCGCCGCGCTCACCATCAGCGAGATCCCGTTCCAGGGCCCGATCGGCGCCGTGCACGTGGGCCGGATCGACGGCGAGTTCGTCCTCAACCCGACCACCAGCCAGCTCGCCGAATTGGAGCTGGACCTGGTCGTCGCGGGCACCCGCGACGCGATCATGATGGTCGAGGCGGGGGTGAAGATCCTGCCCGAGGACGTGATGGCCGAGGCGATCATGTTCGCCCACCGGTCGCTCGCACCGCTCATCGACGTGCAGGAGAAGCTGCGCGAGCTGGTGGGCAAGCCCAAGCGCCTGCCGTATCTCGAGCCGCCGACCGACTCGGTGCTCAAGTTCGCCGAGCGGGCCAGGGCCGGCGGCGAGTTCGTGGTGGTCGACGTCGAGACGACCGGGACCGATCCCAAGATGGCCGACCTCGTCGAGGTCGCGGCGGTCCGGGTCAAGGGCGGCAAGATCACCGACCGCTGGTCCACGTTCGTCAACCCCGGGCGGCCGATCATCGGCAACCAGATGCACGGCATCACCGACAAGGACGTCAAGGGTGCTCCCACGCCCGCCGAGGCCGCGCGCAAGGCGCTCGACTTCGTCGGGGACGCGCCGCTCGTCGGGCACTCGGTGGGCTTCGACATCGGCTTCCTCGAGGAAGCGCTCGGCGACGGTACCCGCATCGAGCAGGGTCGCTACCTGGACACGCTCGTCATCGCCCGCGAGGGTTACCCGGATCTCGAGAACTACAAGCTGGCGACGCTGGCCGGCTTCTTCGGGGTCGAGCTCAAGGAGAGCCACCGCGCGCTCCCGGATGCCGAGGCGACCGCGAACCTGCTGATCTGGTTCGGCAATGACCTGCCGGGCCGGATCGACACCCTCGGCGCGCAGATCGCCGACTCGGTTCGCGAGAACCTCAAGGACAAGGACGAGGCGGCGCGGCTGCTCGAGGTCGCTCGCCGGAACGCCCGGGTCAGCAAGGCCCTGTTCGGGCTGGTGCAGAAGAAGACCGTCCGCAAGCTCGTGCTCGACGAGGGCGTGCGCATGGACGGCCGCGCGATCGACGAGATCCGGACGATCTCGGTGGAGGTCGGCCTGCTGCCGCGGGCGCACGGCTCCGGCCTGTTCACCCGTGGCCAGACCCAGGCGCTGACCGTCGCCACGCTCGGAGCGTCGTCCGACGTCCAGCGCATCGACACCATCAGCCCCGAGACCGAGAAGCGCTACCTCCATCACTACAACTTCCCGCCCTACAGCACCGGCGAGAACAAGCCGATGCGGGGGCCCAGCCGCCGCGACATCGGTCACGGCAACCTCGCCGGCCGGGCGCTGCTGCCGGTCCTGCCGAGCCAGGAGGAGTTCCCGTACGTCATCCGGCTCGTGTCCGAGGTGGTCGCGGGCAACGGTTCGACGTCGATGGCCTCCACCTGCGGCTCGACGCTCGCGCTCATGGACGCCGGCGTGCCGATCAAGGCACCGGTCGCCGGCGCCGCGATGGGCCTGGTGCTCGACGCCGACAGCGGCAAGTTCGTCGTGCTCACCGACATCCTCGGCAAGGAGGATTCGATCGGTGACATGGACTTCAAGGTCACCGGGACCACGGAGGGGATCACGGCCCTCCAGATGGACATCAAGGTCAAGGGCATCGACGAGCGGGTCATCCGCGAGGGGCTCAAGCAGGCGCTCGCCGCCCGCCTGTTCATCCTGGACAAGATGACCGCGGTGCTGCCGAGCGCCCGCGAGGAGATGTCCGACTTCGCGCCGCGGATCATCACGATCAAGATCAACCCCGAGAAGATCCGCGAGATCATCGGCAAGGGTGGGTCGATGATCCGCAAGATCCAGGAGGAGACCGAGACCGAGATCAACGTCGAGGACGACGGGACCGTCGAGATCGCGGCCGTCTCCGGCGAGAACTCGCGCAAGGCGATCGCGTGGATCGAGAGCCTGACCCGTGAGGTCGAGGTCGGCGGGCTGTACCTGGGCAAGGTCACCCGGCTGATGGGCTTCGGCGCGTTCGTCGAGATCCTGCCGGGCAAGGAGGGCCTCGTCCGGATCGGCGAGCTGGCCGACTACCACGTGCCGTCCGTCGAGGACGTCGTGTCGGTGGGTGACGAGGTCATGGTGGTGGTCACCGAGATCGACCGCCAGGGCCGAGTCAACCTGTCGCGCAAGGCCGCGATGCAGCGGCACCTGGCCAAGTAGCAGCGTGTCCCGCGACCCGGAGGCCGCCTCCCCGGGGGGCCTCCGGATCAGCACGGATCCCGGCGACGTCGACGTTGGGTGGTTGCACGCAGCGCTGTCCCAGCGCTCCTATTGGGCACAGGGCCGGCCCCGCGCGGTCGTGGAGACCTCGCTCCGCGGGTCGCTGTGCTTCTCGGCGCTCGCCGACGCCCACCAGGTCGGGTTCGCACGCGTGGTGACCGACCAGGCGACCTTCGCCTGGGTGTGCGACGTGTTCGTGGACGAGGCATGGCGTGATGCGGGCGTGGGCAGCCGCCTGATGGCTGCGATCCTCGCCGATCAGCGTCTCCAGGGCCTGCGGCGGATCGTGCTCGCGACCAGCACGGCGTCATCGTTCTACGAGCGTTTCGGCTTCGCGCCGCTCAGCCATCCGGAGCGCTGGATGGAGCGTTGACCGAGCGCGGGTCACGCACGCCATCGGGGTGTCTCGGGAACGGCCGCGCAGGGCCGCGACGCCGGTCTCCGCGCCGGTGCGCGGAGGTCGCGCTGCTATACTCCGCGCCGTGCCCGACAACCCATCGCTAACAGGTCGGACCATGCCTGGAACCGCCCCCGAAACGCTGTCCATCGCCGTCGTCGGCGCCACCGGAGCCGTCGGTCGGACCATGATCCAGGTGCTCCTGGAGAAGGGGCTCCCGACGGCGCGGCTGCGCCTGTTCGCCTCGGAGCGCTCCGCCGGGCGCATGCTGACCGTCGACGGACGGGAGATCGAGGTCGAGCTGGCGACGCCCGAGGCGTTCGAGGGCATCGACATCGCGCTGTTCAGCGCGGGCGGCGGCACGTCGAAGGCGCTCGCACCGGAAGCTGCCAGGCGGGGCGCGGCGGTGATCGACAACTCGAGCGCGTGGCGGATGGATCCTGATGTGCCGCTCGTGGTGTCCCAGGTGAACCCGGACGACCTCGAGTGGCACGAGGGGATCATCGCCAACCCCAACTGCTCGACGATGCAGCTCATGCCACCACTGATGGCGCTGCGCGATGCCGCGGGCATCGAGCGCCTGATCGTCGACACCTACCAGGCGGTGGCCGGCACCGGTCACAAGGCGATCGTGGAGCTCGAGGAGCAGATCAGCGCGCATGCCGAGGGTCGGCCCAAGGTGGCCAACGTCTATCCGCATGTGATCGGCTTCAACGCCCTGCCGCACATCGACACCTTCCTCGACAACGGGTACACCAAGGAAGAGTGGAAGGTCGTCACCGAGAGCCGCAAGATCCTCCACCTCCCGGAGCTCCGTGTCAGCTGTACGGCCGTCCGGGTTCCGGTGTTCCTGAGCCACTCGGAGGCGGTGCACGTCGAGACCCGTGACCCGATCACGCCGGATCAGGCACGAGCGGCGTTCGCGACGGTCAAGGGCGTCGTGGTCCAGGATGATCCGGCGACCAACACCTACCCGCTGGCGACTGAGGCGGCGGGATCGGACGAGGTGTATGTCGGCCGGGTGCGCCAGGACGCCTCGATCGAGGGCAACCGGGGCCTGGTCTTCTGGGTCGTGTCCGACAATCTGCGCAAGGGCGCCGCGTCCAACGCGGTGGAGCTGGCCGAGCTGCTGATCGAACGCGGCTGGATCCGGAAGGCGAGCGAGCGCGCCGCAGGGAGCGAGCACGGTCGGGCAGAAGAGCGCGAGCCGGTCGGGGCGTCCGGGGGACGGCCCGCGTGACGGGCGACGAGCGCCGCCAGGCGCTCGAAGCGATCGCCGACGAGATCAGCGTCTGCACCCGCTGCCGGTTGCACCAGGATCGGACCCGGGCTGTGCCCGGCGAGGGGGCCCCGGACACGGAGGTGGTGTTCGTCGGGGAGGGCCCGGGCTTCAACGAGGATCGCGAGGGGCGGCCGTTCGTCGGCCGTGCCGGCGCGCTCCTGGTCCAGCTCCTCGCGAGCATCGGCTGGCGGCGCGAGGACGTGTTCATCACCAACGTCGTGAAGTGCCGCCCGCCGGGCAACCGGGATCCGCAGCCCGACGAGATCGCGGCATGTGCCCCGTACCTGCGGCGCCAGCTCGAGGCGCTCGATCCGGCCGTGGTCGTCACGCTCGGGCGCTATTCGCTGGCGACGTTCATGCCGGGCGTTCGGATCGGCCAGGTCCATGGCACCAGCCTGCCCGTCGACCCGGACACCGGCGCTCGCGACGCGCTCGCGTTCGCCATGTACCACCCGGCCGCTGCCCTGCGCACGCAGGCGCTCGAGCGCGAGAGCTACCAGGACATCGCGCGGGTGCCCGAGGTTCTGCTCCGGGCCCGGGAGCGGCGGCAGGCCGGCGAGCAACCCGGCGAGGCCGCCACGATGACCGACGGGCTCGTCCCGCCGGATGGCGCCGATCGGACGGCCGGGGCCGGGCCGTCACCGGTGGATGACCGACGGCCCATCCCCGGCCCCGCCAGCCCCACGGCCGAGACGACCGTCGACGACGCCTCGCAGCTGACCCTGTTCTGACACACCCCGTAGGTACGAGATCTTCTGATGCCTGACCCGAGCAAGCCGCTTCGCATCATCCCGCTTGGCGGGGTGGGTGAGATCGGCAAGAACATGTACGTCTTCGAGTACGGCGACGACATCGTGGTCATCGACTGTGGCCTGATGTTCCCGGACGAGGAGATGTTCGGCATCGACCTCGTCGTCCCCGACGTGACCTATCTGAAGGACAACCGGGACAAGGTTCGGGCGTTCCTGATCACGCATGCCCACGAGGACCATGTCGGTGGGCTGCCGTACGTGCTGCCCGAGTTCCCGGGTGTGCCGATCTACGCGAGCACCCTCGCGCGCGGCCTGCTGGGCAACAAGATCAAGGAGCACAAGCTCCACAACAACCCGCTCCGCGCGCTCGATCCCGGCGATGAGCTGCGGATCGGGCCGTTCGACGTCATCCCGTTCCGGGTCAGCCACTCGATCCCGGACGCGATGGGGATCGCGCTTCGGACTCCGGTCGGCGTGGTCGTGCACACGGGCGACTTCAAGTTCGATCACACACCGGTCGACGGCAAGCACTCGGACTTCGCGACGCTGGCGCGGATGGGGCAGGAAGGGGTGGTGGCCCTGCTGTCCGACTCGACGCGCGCCGAGAACCCCGGCTACACGCCATCCGAGCGGACGGTGGGCGAGGCGTTCCGCGAGATCATGGAGGGTCTCGAGAGTCGCGTCATCGTGGCCACGTTCGCCTCCAACATCGCCCGCATCCAGCAGGTGTTCGACGCGGCGAAGACGTTCGACCGCCAGGTTGCCGTGGTCGGACGGTCGATGGAGCAGAACACCAGGATCGCGGCGGATCTGGGCTACCTGCGCTTTGCGCCGTCCCAGTTCCTGTCCAAGGACCGGATCGCGGACCACCCGGCGGCACGCACGGTGATCGCCACGACCGGCGCCCAGGGCGAGCCGATGTCCGGCCTCGCCCGGATGGCGAACCGCGACCACCGGTTCGTCGAGATCCAGCAGGGCGACACGGTGATCGTCTCGGCCAGCCCCATCCCCGGCAACGAGGAATACGTCGCTCGCACCATTGACAACCTGTTCAAGGCGGGTGCGAACGTGTACTACCACACGATCCGGCGCGCCCATGTCTCGGGGCATGCGAGCCAGGAGGAGCTCAAGCTGATGCTCGGGCTCACCCGGCCGCGGCATTTCATCCCGATGCACGGCGAGTTCCGGATGCAGGTCCAGCACGGCCGGCTGGCGATCGAGACGGGAGTCGAGCCCGAGAACGTGTACATCATCGAGAACGGCACACCGATCGAGATCTTCGAGGACGGGACGGCCCGCCGGGGTCAGCCCGTGCCGGCCGGCTACGTGTTCGTGGATGGGCTGTCGGTGGGCGAGGTCGGCGACGTGGTGCTGCGCGACCGGCGCGCGCTGGCGAACGACGGCATGTTCATGGTCGTGGTCCAGGTGGACAAGCAGACGGGCCGCGTGGTCGGACGGCCGGAGATCATCACGCGCGGCTTCATCCGTGGCAACGAGGAGGATCCGATCATCGAGGAAGCCGCGCGGCGCATCATCGAGGCGCTCCAGCAACCCGGCGATCGGATCAGCGAGGTGGCCCTGCTCAAGGAGCAGGTGAAGGACGGCGTCTCGCGCTTCCTGTACGAGCAGACCAAGCGACGGCCGATGGTGTTCCCGGTCGTCGTCGAGATCTAGCCGGATGGCCCAGCGGCGACGAACGTCAGGGAGGACGACCACGACACGGCGTACGCGTTCCAGTGCGCGGCGGCGCGGCGGTGGGTTGCCCATGCCGAACCTCTCGCTCGGGTTGCCGCCCGCCGTCGTTCGATCGCTGATCGGGATCCTGCTGCTCGTCCTGGGGGCGGTGACCCTGATCGCATTGCTGCTGCCCGGCGAGGGCGCGCTCACCGACTGGTGGCGCAACCTCGCGGTGCCGTTCTTCGGCACCGGCCGCTGGCTGCTGCCGTTCGTGCTCCTGCTGTCGGGCTGGTACCTCGAGTGGGGACCCGGGCGGGATCCCGGGGCGCCGTGGGGCCGCACCCTGCTGGGGATCGCGCTCGCCTATGCGGGGCTGCTGGGGCTGATGCAGCTGATCGAGTTCTCGGGCACCTCCACCGGTGGCCGCATCGGGCGCTTCCTGGCCGAGGTTCTCGAGCCCGCCCTGACCCCTCCCGGCGCATTCGTGATCCTGCTGGGGATGCTGCTGGCCGGGCTGCTGATTGCGTTCAACGCGACGCTGCATGCCCTGTTGTCGCCGGCCACGCGCGCGGCCCGGGCGGTCGGATCGACGCTGCAGGACCGCTCGACGGCCACGATCGGCTCATCGGCGGCGGGAATGAAGCAGGGCCGAACCGCTGCTGCGGAGGCGGCGCCGGCCGCGAACGGCAACGGCGGCCGTCGGGGCCGTGCGCCACGGATGCCGGCCGGCGAGGTGCCCGGCCAGACGGGTGCCTGGGGCGACGACCCGGGGACGGGCCCGGCATCGTCGCCATCGACCGGGCCCGTGTCGGCCACGTTCGCGCCAGCCCGGGGCAGCGGCAACGGCGTGGCGACGCCGCCGGGCGTCGCCGTGGCGGCCGGCGCGGCAGGGGCGTCCGCCGCGACGGGAGCCGGTGCGTTCGGCACCGCGGCGGGCGCGGCGATCGCCGGAGCGCCAGCCGCGGGGGCCGAGGGAGCGCCGCGGGCGGGGGGCGTCGAGCGGGAGACACGACCCGTGGTCCGGGACCCCGAGGACGTGACCGACGCCTCGGACTCGCCGCCCAAGCGTGACCAGGCCTGGTCGCTGCCACCCCACCGGCTGCTCGATGCGGGCGAGCCGCCCACGGACGCGTCGGCCGAGAACCAGGCCGCGATCCACGTCTGGAACGAGGAGCAGATCGTCCGCAAGCTCGCGAGCTTCGACATCGACGCGCGGATCATCGGGCGCAACGCGGGCCCCGTGGTGACCCAGTACGAGGTGCAGCCGGCACCGCACATCAAGGTCAGCCGGATCGAGGCGCTGTCCGATGACCTGGCCATGGCGCTGGCGGCGCGGAGCATCCGGATCGAGGCGCCCATCCCGGGCAAGAGCGCGGTCGGGATCGAGATCCCGAACAAGGAGTTCAACATCGTCGCCCTGCGCCGGATCCTCGACGAGGTCGACTTCGCGGGCTCGGGGTCGCGGCTGACGTTCGCGCTCGGCCGGGACGTGGCCGGCCATGCCCAGGCCGTCGATCTGGCCAAGATGCCGCACCTCCTCATCGCCGGTGCCACGGGCTCGGGCAAGAGCGTCATGGTCAACGCGCTCATCACCAGCCTGCTGTGCAACGCCACGCCGGACGACCTTCGCCTGATCCTGATGGACCTCAAGCGGGTCGAGCTCGCGGGCTACAACGGGCTGCCCCACCTGATGGTCCCGGTGATCACCGAGCCCGAGCGCGCCAAGGCCGCGCTCAAGTGGGCGGTGGGCGAGATGGAGGCGCGCTACCGGCGCTTCGCCGGTGCGACGGCACGCAACATCAAGGGCTTCAACGACACGCGGATCGATCCCGCGGACCGGTTGCCGTACATCGTGATCGTGGTCGACGAGCTGGCCGACCTGATGATGCGCGAGGGCAAGAACGTCGAGGATCCGATCGTGCGGCTGGCCCAGAAGGCGCGGGCGACCGGGATCCACATGGTGCTCGCCACGCAGCGCCCATCGGTCAACGTGGTCACGGGGCTGATCAAGGCGAACTTCCCGAGCCGGATCGCGTTCGCCATGGCCTCGCAGATCGACTCGCGCACGATCATCGACCAGCCCGGTGCGGAGGACCTCATCGGGCGCGGCGACATGCTCTATCAGCCGTCCGACCTGCCGCGCCCGATGCGCCTCCAGGGGGTGTTCGTGTCGGATGCCGAGATCGGCCGCGTGACCACCCACTGGCGCGACCAGATCGAGGACCCGCACTACGACCTCTCGATCATCGAGTCCGACGAGGACTCCACGGGCAGCGTGGATGACCTCGCGGACGACGATGCCGACCGATTGTTGCCGGATGCCGTCGCGGTCGTCCGGGAGTACGATCGTGCCTCGGCGTCGTTGCTCCAGCGGCGTCTGCGAATCGGGTACGCCCGGGCGGCCCGGATCATCGATCAGCTCGAGGCGCGCGGCTACGTGGGCGCGTTCGATGGCTCCAACGCCCGGGTGGTCCTGCGTCGCGACGACGGACCGGGCCCCGGCGACAACGAGGACGAGGCATGACCACGCGAGACGACGCGCGACGGACCCGTGCCGACGCACGTCGCGACGCCCGCGATTACGCGACCGAGGCTGGTCCGGCGCTGCCGGAGCGGTTGCTCGCCGCGCGCGAGCGCAAAGGCGTGGACCTGTACCGGGCCGAGCGGGACACCAAGATCCGATCCCGTTACCTGGCGGCGCTCGAGCACGGCGAGTACGGCGAGCTGCCAGGCGCCGTGTACACGAAGGGGTTCCTGCGCAACTACGCGATCTATCTCGGCCTCGACCCCGAGGACGTCCTGCGCCAATGGCGGCGCGAGCGCGGCGACAGCACCATCCCGGCCGAGCCCGTGCTGGCCGTCCCGCAGCCTCTCGAGGCCCCGCGCCAGGGCCTGACCTTCTCGCCCGCCGTGGTGGTGGCGGCCCTGCTGACGGTGCTCATCGGGGTGTTCGTCGTCTACCTCGGGATCCAGCTGGTCCGGTTTGCCAAACCGCCCACGCTGGAGGTGACGAACCCCGCGCGGGCGGTCATCGACGTGGCCGAGGACACCTCCTCATATACCTTGCGCGGCACCTCGATCGCCGGTGCCACCATCACCGTGACCGTCGCCGGCCGGACCGATCCATATCGGACCACGGCCGATTCCAGCGGTCGCTGGAGCGTTGATGTCGAGCTCCGCCGCGGTCGGAACCAGTTCGACATCGATGCCCTCGATCCGGACACGGGCAAGACGGCCGACACGACCGCGCGGGTGTTCATCACCGTCCCGTTCCTGGTCAGCGAGAGCCCCACGTTGACGGTGGACTCGCCGGCCGAGGGCGCGCAGTTCGAGAACGGCTCGATCCCGGTGAAGGGGTCGACCACGAACGCGAGCTCCGTGGCGGTGTCGGCGGTGATGACAGCAACGGCCGACGGCACGCCGCTCGCGACGCCGACCCCCTCGCCGGCCTCGTCGGCGGCAGCGTCTCCGGCTGCGTCGCCCGACGTGACGGCAGCGCCGGCCGGACCCACCGTGGGTCCGGTTGACGCGAACATGGCCGACGACGGTACGTTCGATGCGCCGCTCGATCTCGCCGCCGGCAGCTGGCGGATCGTGGTCACCGCGACCTCTGCCGAGGGCAAGGCGACCACGCTCACCCGGAACGTCTCGATCAAGTACCAGGGGATCAACCTGGTCGTCTCGATCAAGGGCTCGAGGGCGTGGCTCAAGGTCTGGGTCGACGGCAAGCTGTCCAAGCTGACTGGCGCTGCGGGGACCGTGTTCGACCCGGGCAAGGTCCTCACGTTCACCGCCGACAAGTCGGTCGAGGTCAGGACGGGCAAGTCGAGCGCGACATACTTCACGCTCAACGGGGAGAGCCTGGGGCACATGTCCAACAAGCCCGACCCGGAGACGTGGCTGTTCGCCCCGCCCGATCCACCGGTCAAGACCAACCGAACCTGACCGTGGTCGACCCGCTGATCGAGGTCGCGGAGCGCGTGCTGACGGTGTGTGGCGAGCGGGGCCTCACGCTGGGGACGGCCGAGTCCTGCACCGGCGGCCTGGTGGCCCACCTCCTGACGGAGGTTCCAGGCGCGTCGTCCGTGGTGCGGGGCGGCGTCATCGCCTATGCGGATGACGTCAAAGGCGACATGCTGGCCGTGCCCGCGGATGTGCTGGCCGCGCACGGTGCGGTGTCGGCCCAGGTTGCGATGGCGATGGCCGGCGGCGTGCGGCGCTCGGTCGGCTGCGACATCGGTGTGTCCGTCACCGGGATCGCGGGCCCCGGCGGCGGGACGCCCGCCAAGCCCGTGGGTCTCGTGTACGTCGCGGTCGACGGCCCGGGCGGCGCCCAGGTGGAACGACACCTGTGGGCGGGGGACCGGACCGCCAACAAGCGTGACAGCGCAGGTGCCGCGCTGGCGCTCGTGTTGCGCCACCTCGGGGTGCCGGGCCTGGTTCCGGTCGTAGACGGCGGGGCCACGGTCGCGGGGCCGACCCGCGACGCCGCCCCGTGACGGTCCGTGGCCCGGCCTCCGTCGGTGCCGGTCTCGCGCCCGAGCGCTCCGCTCGCCCGATCCGGGCAGGCGAGCGGATCCACGTGGTCGGCGCGGCTGGTGCCGGTGCATCGGCAGCGGCCCTGCTGGCCGCCTGGGCCGGAGCGGACGTCGATGGCTGCGATCCGGGTGGGCCGAGCAGCTACACGCCCGCGCTCGAGGCGGTGGGGATCCGGGTCGCCATGGCGCACGATCCGGCGCACGTCCGGCGAGCGGAGCCACCCGAGCGGCTGGCCGTGACCAAGGCGCTGACGGCGGTGGACCCCGATCACCCGGAGCTGGTGGCCGCGCGCGAGGCCGGGATCGCCGTGGAGGCCTGGCAGCAGCTGGTGGCCGACGCCGCCGCCGACCGGTGCCTGATCGCGGTCGCGGGGACGCACGGGAAGAGCACCACCGCCGGCTGGCTGGTGCACGTGCTGGCGGGGGCCGGCGCCGATCCGGCGGCCTTCGTGGGGGCGCTGCTTCCCGCGCCACTGACCGGGATCGACCTGCCCGCCACGGCCCGGCGCGGTGCCGGCGACGCGTTCGTGGTCGAGGCCGACGAGTACGCGGGCAACTTCGACCCGTACCGGCCGTCGGTCATCGTGCTCACGTCAGCCGAGTGGGACCATCCGGACGTGTTTGCCGATCGCGCGGCCGTCCTCGATGCCTTCGAGGCCTGGATCCGGCGGTCGATCGGGTACGGCTCGGGCGCGGTCCCGACGCTGGTCGCGAACGTCGCCGACGACGGCGTCGCGGAGATCGCCGGACGCCTCGCGGATTGGCCGGGGCGGATCGTGGCCACGGCGGTCGCCGATGTGGCGCCGCCACGCGCCGCGGGGGTCGCCCGCGGCGTGGCCGAGCGGTTCCGGACGCAGGCCGGCCCGGCCGAGCTGCTGCTGGGGCGCGTGACGTCGGCCGAGACCGATGCCACCGGCATCGAGATCACGGGGCTCGATCAGCTGGCCGGACCCGTCCCCGTCCGCCTGGCGACCGCCGGTCGCCACAACGTCGCCAACGCCCTGGGCGTGGCGGCTGCGGCGCGCCGGACCGGCGTCGACGCGGCTGCGATCGTTCGCGGGCTGGCCAGCTTCGGCGGGGTGGGGCGGCGGCTGGAGCGGAAGGGCGAGGCGCACGGCGTGGTGGTCTACGACGACTACGGCCATCACCCGTCGGCGATCCGGGCGACCCTGGCCGCGTTGCGCCAGCGCGAGCCCGGTCGGCGGGTGTGGGCCGTGTACGAGCCGCTGACCTATCACCGGACGGCCGCGATGCTCGACGCGTTCGCGACCGAGCTTGCGGCCGCCGACGCGGTGGCGATCGCGGACATCTGGGCCGGTCGCGACCCGGACACCACGATCACGTCCGCAGCCACCCTCGCCGGGGCCGTTGCCCGGCGAAACCCCGGGATCCCGGCCGCCGCCCCGGGCAGCGTGGAGGCCACGGCCCGCTGGCTGGCGAACGAGGTGCGGCCGGGGGACGCGGTGCTGGTCATGGGCGGCGGGCGCTCATACCGGATCGGCGAGCTGCTGCTCGAGCATCTGGCCGCCCGATGAGCATGAGCTACGCGCGGGCCTACGATCTGCTCGAGGCGCTGCGGCACGCCCGGATGTCCTACGACGGCGACGCGTGGACGGCGTCCTTCGAGGATCGGGCCGAGCTCGTGCTCGACCCGTTCACACCGCCGCTGGCCGGGCACAACGCGCTCCGGGCATACTTGCTGGCGGCGGCCGAGGAGGAGGTCGGCTATGACCTCACGATCGAGCGCCACTGGGTCTCGGGCGCCACGATCCTGGCCGCGTGGCACGCCAGCTGGAACCGGCGCGGCGATGATGCGAAGGTTCGCCAGGCAGGGTTTCTCTCCGCCGAGGTGGGAGAGGACGGGCGCATCGGGCGCCTGAGGCAGTGGACGGTCACCCGCGAGCACCCCGCGGGCTGACGAAGGAGGTCGGATGGCGGGCGAGATCTCGTTCGACGTCGTCTCGGACTTCGATGAGCAGGAGCTGCGCAACGCACTCGACCAGGTGCGCCGCGAGGTTCGCCAGCGCTACGACTTCAAGGGCGCGCACGTCGAGCTCAGCCAGGAGCCGGCCCAGCTGACGCTCGTGACGGACGATGAGTTCCGGGCGCGCGCCATTCGCGATCTGATCGAGTCCAAGGCGCTGCGGCGCGGGCTGTCGCTCAAGATCTTCGAGTGGGGCGAGATCGCGCCGGCGGGCGGGAACAAGGTCCGGCAGCAGATCACGCTGCGGCGGGGCCTGCCCGATGACCTGGCGCGCAAGCTGGTCAAGCTGATCCGGGACGAGTTCCCGAAGGTCCAGCCACGCGTCCAGGGCGACGCCATCCGCGTCGCCGGCAAGAGCAAGGATGAGCTGCAGCGGGTCATCGTCAGGCTGCGAGGTCTCGACGAGGTGGTGCCGCTGCAGTTCGAGAACTATCGATAGGGGTGGCACGGTGCCCGGATCAGGTCGAACCGCCAGGCTGGTCATGATCACCGTCGCCGTCGTGGTCATCGCGGGGATGCTTGCCGCGATGCTCCTCACGGCGCCGGTCGTCGGAAACTAGCCACAGCGCCATCCCGCCACTCGGCACGGCCGCGGACGGACCGCCGTCCCGGCCGGCCAACAGGAGGCCGACATGGAACCTCGCCACGACGATGCGCTGCAGCCGTCGGAGGTCAGCCCTCCCGACCAGGGATCCGGAGATCAGGCACCGGAGGTGGCCGAGGTGATACCAGCGGAGGCGATCGAGGACGAGGCGTCGTCGGCAACCACCGAACCGCCTGGGCCGGATACGGGCGATGCGTCGCCGGTCGATGACGGGAGCGCCGAGGTGGCGACCGAGCCGGCATCCCTGCCGGCGCCGGCCGCACCGGAAGCCGCCGCGACCATGACGGGCGAGGCCCCTGCGACCGCCGCGGTCGCGGATGACCCGGGGCCGGATCTCGCCGCCACCAGCGCCGAGGCGGATCTCGCCATGGCGAGCGACCCGGCGGAGGCGGCGATCGAAATCTTCGGGCGAGGTTGCAGTCGCCCCGGCGGAGCCCGCGCTCGAGTCTCCGGGCGAGGTTGCTGCCGAGGCGCCAGCGGGACCGGCCGATATGCAACCTGCCGCGCCAGCGGGTCCGTCGACGGTCGCCGAGCTGATCGCCACCACGCTGCGGTCGGCCGGGGTGCGGCTCGCGTTCGCGGTTCCCGGCGAGAGCTTCCTGGCGGTGCTGGACGCGATGGTCAACGTGGGCATCCGCGTCGTCGGGACGCGGCACGAGAGCGCGGCCGCATTCGCCGCCGAGGCGTACGGCCAGCTCACCGGGCGCCCGGCGGCGTGCCTGGGCTCTCGCTCCGTCGGTGCGGCGAACCTCGCGATCGGGATCCACACCGCCACCGCCGACTCGACGCCCATGTTCGTGCTCGCAGGTGAGGTCGACAGCGCGCTCCGTGGGCGAGAGGCGTTCCAGGACGCCGACCTGGTCGGGACGATCGGGAGCCTGGCGAAATGGGCGGGCGAGATCGATGGCCCGGAGGAGGCCGCGGAGACGCTCGAGGCGGCCATCCGCGCGACCGTCGAGGGCCGTCCGGGTCCAGCCTTCATCGCGTTCCCCGAGGATGTGCTCCGCCGGCCGCTGCCCGAGGGCACCGTGCCCCCGGTCGTGCGCTCGCGGCCCGATTCGCCATCGGTCGATGACGTCCGTGCCGTCCTGCACTTCCTGGCCGCGGCCGAGCGGCCGCTGATCGTGGCCGGTGCCGGCGTGCTCCGAGCCCGGTGCTCCAACGACCTCGTTCGGTTCGCCGAGCTGTTGCAGGTGCCCGTGGTCGCAGCGTGGCGACGCGGGGACGTGATCCCCAACGACCATCCCCTGTACCTGGGTATGACCGGGTTCGGCAGCCCGCCCACGGTCCGCGAGCGGATCGAGGCCGCGGACGCGCTGCTCGTGGTCGGCTGCCGCCTGGGCGAGGTCACCACCAGCGGGTACGCGGTGCCGCGTCCGGATCAGGCATGGATGCACGTCGACGTGGAGCCACGGACGGGCCCGGTCGGCAGCACCCCGGCTCCGCTGCGTGCCATTCGGGCCGACGCGCGCGCATTCCTGCGCGCGTCGGTGGCGCGGCTCAAGGATGCGGTGCTGATGGCCGAACCCGTGGCGGCCCGTGAGGCGCACAACCGCGAGGACCGGGCTGCCTGGGAGGTCGCCACCGTCGTCGACGGTGGGGCGTGGGATGGACCGGGGGTCCATCCGGGTCGGATCATCGCCGACCTGGCCCGGCTGCTCCCCGAGGACGCGATCGTGACCACGGACGCCGGATCGTTCTCCGGCTGGGCGGCCCGCGGCTTCCGCTTCCGCCGGCCGGGGACATTCCTGGGTCCGACCTCGGGCGCCATGGGCTACGGGTTCCCGGCGGCGCTCGCGGCCGCGCTCGTGCACCGGGAGCGTCGCGTGGTGGCGCTGGTCGGGGACGGCGGGATGGCCATGACGATGGCCGAGCTCGAGACGGCGGTTCGCGAAGAGGCCCACGTGGTCGCGATCGTGTTCGACAACCAGCAGTACGGGATGATCCACACCGCCCAGGTGGCGGGCGGCAGCGACGAGGCTCCCGGAACGATGCTCGGGGCGATCGACTTCGCGGCCGTCGCGCGAGCGTGCGGCGCGCGTGGGGTCCGGGTTGAAAGCGACTCGGCCTTCGAGGGCGTGCTCCGCACGGCGCTTGCGGCTTCGGCGCCGAGCGTGATCCAGCTGTCGCTCGATCCGCGCTGGGTCTCGGTCGACGAGCCCGCCACATCGTGATCGCCGCGACGCGGTGAGCCGTCTCACGCTCCACCTCGTTCCCGAGGCCGTCTGGCTGGCACAGCCACCCGACCGTCCGTACCTGCCCGAGGGATGGGAGCGCGACGGGTTCGTCCATTGCACCGACGGCGACGAGGAGATGGTCGCCGTCGCGAACCGGTTCTACGTGTCCGACCCGCGGCCGTTCCTGGTCCTGACCGTTGATCTCGATCGCACCGGGAGCCCGTGGCAGTTCGACGACCCCGATCGGCGCTACCCGCATGTCTACGGTCCGATCGACCCCGGCGCCGTGACGGCGACGCGGCGCATGGAACGCGACCGGGACGGCCGGTTCAGGGCGATCGCGCCAGGCGCTGCCGGCGCCTGATCTGGCGCTGGCTCGGTGCCGCCGTGCGGGCGGAGTGACCGCTACCGACGGTCGCGCCGGTGACGCTCGGTCGGTTCCTGAGCCTCACGTGCCTGGCGATCGAGCACCTGCTTGAACACCTTGCCCATGCCCGGCCGCATCAACGCGCGCTGCTCGGCCTCGGCGTCGTGATCGCGCCGCCGGATCCTCGCGACCTCGCGCGGATCCAGCTCGTCCTGGCCGTCGGTCACGGCAGGATCCGGTGACGGCTGCCGAGCGACATCCGACCCGGGATGCTCGTCCATGCGCGCATCGTCGACGTCGGGTGCGGCGTCGTCAATGGTCCCGTTGCGCGCGCCACCGGCCGCAGGGTTTGCCGGCCGCAGGGTTTGCCTGGCGCAGGCGTTGCCGTTGTGGCGCCGGCGTTGCGGCTGCCGCCGTCGTTGCGGCTGCCGCCGTGCTGCGCCGGTGGACGGCGAATGGCCCGGGAATCACGAGGCCGTTGTCCGAACGGACAACGGCCAGCTCGTGCCGCCGGGGTCAAGGCGTGTGCCGGCCCCGGCGCTCGTGGCGGTCGCGGCGCTCGGCCCCGACCGCCCTCAGTCGCCGGCGCGAGTGTCGCTCGAGAGGTTGCCCGCGCGCGGACGGGTCATCGCGTTCGAGGCGCCGCGCGATGCGTCTTCGCTCGCGGTCAGCCGGCGTGACTCGAGCCAGCGCCGTCGCAAGCCGTGCCCTGAGGCCGTTCGCATCGCCATGATCCGGCTATACCTCCCGGGACGCCTCCGCGCGGGGAGTGGGAGTTGATGGCTCCATTATGGGACGCCCCGCAAGACCTGTCGCGTGCCAGCCGGGGCGTGGCGCGGTTGCCGTTCAGCCGCCCGATACAGCCGGAATGATGTGCACATCCGCGCCCGCCGGAACGGGCGTACCGAGCGTGGCCCGCTCACCCGCGACGAACACGTTGAGGTGGGTTCGGATGGTCGGGCCGGCGTCGAGCAGCCGGTTGGCCAGGCCTGGCACGCGCCGATCGAGGTCGTCGATCACCTCGGCCACCGTCGCCCCGGCGGCATCCATCCGCCTCGTTGCCCCGGGAAACAGGGCGACCAGCGATCTGGGCAGGTGAACGACCACCGGCGCGCGGGAGGCGATGCCGGCGTCGCGTCCGACCGGCGCGGTCGGGTCAGCCAACGACAGCCGCCTCGACGGACCAGATGGCCGGCAGGTGGTCGGCGATCAGCGACCAGCTGCGGCCCTCGTCGCGGCTGCCGTACAGCTGCGCCGGTGCTGGTACCGAAGTACACGCCGACGGGATCGAGCCGATCCACGGCCATCGCCTCGCGCAGCACGCCGACGTACGCGTGCTCCTGTGGCAGGCCGTCGCCGGATCGCGCCCAGGTCTCACCACCGTCGCCCGTGCGCCAGACGCCCAGCCTCCCGTCGGGTACGTACCTCCCCCGATCGGCGCCGTTGAGCGGGATCGTCCACACCGTCATCGGGTCCCGCGGGTGCGCGGCCATCGGGAACCCGAAGTCGGTCGGCAGGCCCGATGTGATCTCCTCCCACTGCTGCCCGCCGTCGAGCGAGCGGTAGACGCCGCAGTGGTTCTGCTGGTACAGGTGCTCGCCCCCGTCGGCGGCCATGACCAGCTTGTGCACGCACTGGCCGTACTCGGGGTAGCGCTCGGGCGAGAACTCGGCGCGCACGCCCTTGTTGCGGGTCTCCCAGCGTGGCGCCGCCGTCACGCGTCTCGAACGCGCCGACCGACGAGATCCCGACCCATACGCGGGACGGGTCGGTGGGGTGGGGGACGATCGAGTGCAGGATCAGGCCGCCGGCGCCGGCCTGCCACTCGGATCGGGTCGGGTGGTTGGTCAGACCCGCGATGTGGGCCCAGGTCGCACCGCGATCGGTGCTCCGGAACAGGCCGGCCGGCTCGACGCCCGCGTAGATCGTCCCGTCGGGCGCCGCGGTGACGTTCCACACCGTCGCGACCTTGGGTCCATCATCGCCATAGGTGAGCCCCTCGCTGGAGTGGGTCCAGGTCCGGCCCAGGTCCTCGCTTCGCCACACCGCCGGGCCGAACCACGGGCTGCCCGCGCCCGCGAGCAGGGCGCCCGTTCCGGGCTCGACCGAGATGTCGTGCACGGGCCAGCCCTCGCACAGCGGCCCCCGCAGCTCCCAGCTGCGTCGATCGGCATCGCCGTCGAAGATGAAGGCCCCCTTGGGGGTGCCGACGAGGAGGGCAATTCGGTCGCTCATGGGACGCGCTCCAGATGGTGGGCCGCCCGTGACCGGGCGTGATCCGGGTAGCCTACGATACCGGCGCGTTCGCCGATCATGTCGGTGGCGCTCGCCGCCGGGAGGGCGGCGCGAACGACCATGATCCGGGAGGTTCCATGGCCGCATCGAGCCTGGGGGATGGCCGCTCGTCGATGCCGAGCACGCTGATCGTGACGCTGGTGCCGGCGGCGGCGGCGCT
This sequence comes from uncultured Chloroflexia bacterium, assembly GCA_963734995.1. GTDB lineage: Bacteria > Chloroflexota > Limnocylindria > Limnocylindrales > CSP1-4 > CAIXZV01. The sequence goes on along the minus strand of CAVTJD010000005.1, from coordinate 725,377 downwards.
CGACATCGTGGGAGGCATCCTCAACGGGTTGCTCGGCCTGCCCACCTATCTCGACACCATCGGCACGTGCGTCGCGGCGATCGTGCTCGGGCCCTGGTGGGGTGCGCTGGCCGGCGTGCTCGCCAACGTGGGCGGCGCCGTGTATTACGGCCCGACCAACATCCCATTCGGGCTGGCCAACGCCCTGGCCGCGTTGCTGTGGGGCTACGGCGTTCGCACGCTGCTGCTGGGCCGCAACGGCTACACCTACTTCGGTCTCAACGTTGTCGTCGGGATCGCTGTCGGGGCGCTGGGCGCCCTGATCGCGCTGGTCGTGTTCGGTGGCACGACCGGCCACGCGTCCGACGCGATCACCGCGGCGCTGACCCAGGTGGGTGAGACGCTCCGCGAGGCGGTGCTGACCTCGAGCGTGCTGACATCGCTGGGCGACAAGATCATCGCGGGCTTCGTCGGCCTCGCGATCATCCGGGCGCTGCCCTCGGCGATGACCGACGATCTCGTCCTGCCCGGCGAGGTGGGCATGCGGTCGCTGCTGCTGGCGACGGTCGGGACGGTGGTCGGGGTGGGCGTGATCCTGGTGTACCTGCTGCTCGGGCCGGCGAGCTGACCGGCCGGGGCCTCGGTCGGTGGACGTGACGGGCGTCGACGGCGTCTCGATCAGGGGCCTGACGGTTCGCTACCCACGGACGTCGCGCGCGGCGCTGTCGGGCGTCACGCTCGAGGTGCCGGCGGGCGAGATCGTCGGCGTGATGGGACTCACCGGATCTGGCAAGTCGACGCTGCTGCGGTGCCTCAACGGCATCGTTCCGCACCTGGTGCCGGCCGGCATCGAGGGGTCGCTGCGCGTGGCGGGGCTCGACCCGCTGGGCGGACCGGTGGCGAGGCTGGCGGGCCGGGTGGGCATGGTCCTCGACGACCCCGAGGCGCAGATCAGCCAGGGGACGCTGGCCGAGGAGGTGGCGCTCGGGCTCGAGTCACTGGCTGTGCCCTGGACCGAGATGGTCGATCGCGTCCACGAGGCGCTCGACGCGGTCGGTCTGCGCGGGCTGGACGGCCGGTCGCCGATGACGCTCTCGGGCGGCGAGCAGCAACGGCTGGCCATCGCGTGCGCCCTCGCGATGCGCCCGCTGGTGCTGGTGATGGACGAGCCGACGGCAAATCTCGATCCCGCCGGCAGGGCGACCGTGTTCGAGCTGATTCGGCGGCTGAACCGCGAGCGCGGCATCACCGTGGTCATCGCCGAGCACGACGTTGAGCGGCTGGCCGAGCATGCGCATCGGCTGGTGGTGCTGGACGAGGGACGGATCGTCGAGGACGGGACGCCCGGGCAGGTGCTCGGACGACCACGGGACCTCGCGGCGCTCGGGCTGCGCGTTCCGCAGGTCACCGAGCTGGCCGCTCGGATCGCGCCATCGTCGGGGACGCCCGGCCCGCTGCCCGTGACCGTCGACGCCGGGATCGCGTGGCTGGCCGGTCTGGCCGGCGGAGACATGCCGGCATGAGCTCCCTCGACGGTCCGGGAGCGGGTGGCACTCGCGAGCCGATCGTGTCGCTGCGGGGCGTCACCTATGCCTACGCATCGACGGCGCCGCCGGCCGTCGACGACGTGACCGCTCGACATCTCGCCCGGCGAGGTGGTGGGGGTGACCGGGGCGAACGGATCGGGCAAGACCACGCTGGTCAGGCTGATGAACGGGCTCCTCCGTCCGCAGTCCGGCCGGGTGATCGTCGACGGTCTGGACACCGGCCGGGTCGACGTCCGCAAGCTCGCGGCACATGTGGGCCTGGTGTTTCAGCACCCCGGGCACCAGCTGTTTGCCGCCACGGTCCGCGAGGAGCTCGCGTTCGGCCCGCGCAACCTGGGTGTGGCGCCCGCCGCCGTTGAAGAACGCGTAGCGGCGGCAGCCGGGATGCTCGGGATCGAGGGACTCCTGGACCGGCACCCCTACCGGCTGGGGTCCGCGCAGCGCAAGCTCGTCGCGCTGGCGTCGGTGCTCACCATGCGGACCCCGGTGCTGATCCTCGACGAGCCGACCACCGGCCAGGACCACCGCACCGTGCAGACGCTGGTGCGACTGATCGCCGACCTGCGTGCCGGCGGCCGGACGGTGAGCGTGGTCGCCCACAACACGGCGTTCCTGGCCGAGACGGTCGACCGGCTGGTGGTCATGGACGCCGGGCGGATCGTCGCCGACGGGACACCCAGGGCGGTGTTCGCCGACGGGGCGCTTGCACGCCGGGTGGGGTTGTCCCCGCCCCAGGTGACGGAGCTCTCGCTGCGGCTCGATCGATCGCCCCATGCCGCTCCCTGGCCTGCGTTGACGGTCGACGAGCTGGCCGCGGCGTGGGGGGAGCCGCCCGACCGTCAGGTCCCGCCGGACGCCCGCGGTGCCGAGCGATGACCCGCGACGTTGCGTCCGGTGCCGCGTGATGACCCGCGCCGATACCGCCGGAGGCGAGCGATGACCGGCGCCGTGAGCGCCGGGGGCGCGGCGGACGGCCGGGCGCCGTCGTGGCTCCACCGGCTGAGCCCCATCCCGAAGCTCGCCTGGCTGCTTGCCGTGCTGTGCGTGGCGTTCGTGACCTTTCACCCGCTGCCACTGCTGGCGATCGCGGCGGTGGCCGGTGGCCTCGGGCTGAGCGCCGGTCTCATCCGGCCGATCGGCGCGGGGCTGCTGGTGCTGGCGCCTCTGGCCGCGTCGATCCTGGTGGTCCAGTCAACGGCGCCCGGGATCTGCGGCGCGTGTACGCCGGCGGCCGAGCTGGGCCCGCTCACCATCACCCAGCAGGGCCTCGCACGCGCGCTGTCATTGATCTCGCGGGTGCTGGCGATGGAGGTCACGGCGATCGTCGTGCTCGCCTCGACCAGGCCGTCCGACCTGATCGCGGCGCTGCGACGCCTGGGCGTGCCGCACACGGCCGCGTTCATGGTGTCGATGACCCTGGAGCTCGTCCCGCTGTTGCGGCGCGAGGTCGAGCTCGTGCTCGCCGCGCAGCGGGCCCGTGGGATGCGGCGGACGGGGTTCGGCGCCGTCGTGCCCGCCTTCGTGCCGGTGTTCGTCGGCACGTTCGAGCGGATGCAGCAGCTGGCGATCAGCCTCGAGGCGCGCGGGTTCGGTGCCACCGGCGCAGCGGACGTCGTACCGGCGGGTCGGGTTCGGGCGTGCCGACCTCGTGCTGACGCTGGTCGCCGCGGCGTCGGGCGTGGCCGGGGTGGCGCTGGGGCTGACGGTGTGGGGCGCCGACCGTGTGCCGGTCCCGAACCTGCCGGCAAGCGTGGCGATCGGCGTGTTCCTCGCCGGTGCGGTCGTCTTCGTGACCGTGGTGCTGGCCGGCGCCCGCGCCATCGGCCGCGCATAGCGGAGCAGGCACTCCTGGGGCATGTGGTGTGCCCGGTGACGTCGGTCAGGAGCCGGCGCGCTCCTGCTCCAGGACGGCGTCGATCAGCCCCTCGCGACGGACATGCAGGCCCCATTCGAGGCCGGCCGGGTACCAGTGCGGGTCGCAGCTGGCGGAGAATCGCCGGATGCAGCGTGCCCAGCTCATGGCGGGCGAGATCGCGCGACGCGTCCAGCGTGCGGTGTGTCGTACACGGCCCGGCCGGCGCGGAGGATCGGCATCATCAGCTCGCGTGATCGCCATGCCGGGTCGACGGTCAGACGATGGTGCGAGTCGACGGGGTCGACGATCACCGTGGATCCATCCTCGGGCGCCAGCTCGTCCCAGATCATGTCGGCGCGCGCGGTCCCGTCCGCATCGTAGAAGCGGCGCACGGCGAGCTGACCGGGGACGGTGATCTTGCCGGTGTCGGCGCTGACCTTGACCGGTGTCCGCCAGGGTTCGTCGTCCGTGCGCCGGATCGCGGTCAGCTTGTATACGCCGCCCAACGCCGGTTGGTCGTAGCAGGTGACGAGCTTGGTGCCCACACCCCAGCTGTCGATGCGGGCACCCTGCGCGAGCAGCGACTCGATCGTCTCCGGGTCGAGGTCGTTGGAGGCAACGATCCGGACGTCGGAGAACCCGGCCTCGTCGAGCATCTCACGGGCACGAACCGAGAGATACGCGAGGTCACCCGAATCGAGCCGGATCCCGGCCAGTCGCTGGCCACGCTCGCGCATCCGGCGACCCGTCCGGATCGCGTTCGCGATGCCCTGCTCGGTCGAGAACGTGTCCACCAGCAGGACGGCGTTGCCGGGCATCACCTCGGCCCAGGCGTCGAACGCGGTCGGCTCATCGGCAAACGACAGCACCCAGGAGTGGGCGTGCGTGCCCATGACCGGGATGCCGAACACGCGGCCCGCCTGCACGTTCGATGTGCCGCTGCAGCCACCGAGGTAGGCCGCCCGCGATGCGGTGAGCCCGCCGTCGGGTCCCTGGGCGCGACGGAGGCCGAACTCCATCACCGGCGCCCCGCCCGCGGCCAGCACCACGTGCGCCGCTTTGGTGGCCGCGAGGGTGGGGTAGTTGACCAGGTTGAGGAGCGCGGACTCGAGCAGCTGGGCCTGGAGCAGCGGCCCACGCACCCGGAGCAACGGCTCGTGCGGGAACACCAGCGTTCCCTCGGGCATGCCGTCGACGTCGACGGTCAACCGGAGCTCGGACAGGTAGTCGAGGAACGCGGGCTCGAACAGGGGCCGGTCATCGTTGCCGCGCAACCCCTCGAGGTGGGCGAGCTCGGGTGGCGTGAACCGGTACGCGCCGAGATACGCGATGACGGCTTCGAGCCCGGCGGCGAGCGTGAAGCCGCCTCCGAACGGAGCGTGACGGAAGAACAGCGTGAAGATCGCCTGCTCGCCGGTCCGGCCGAGCTTCCAGTAGCCTGCTGCCATCGTCAGCTCGTACAGGTCGGTCATGGTGGCAGGCGGGATCGGGAACCCGGCGCGAGCGGGCTCGGTCATCGTGTTCGTCTCCTGCGGCCTGCCCGACCGATCGCCCGCGGCGTCGTCGGCCGGTACGTGATGAGCGCTCCGATTGTGCGCCGGTCGAGGTCCACCCGGCGAGGATCGGGCCGGAGCGCGGTGCGATCGGCGGCGTGGGCCGTGCGCCGAGGGGGGTGCCCGGTGCCGGATCGCGGGCCGGAGCGGCAGAACGCACGTGGCATGATTCGAGGCCATGAGCATCCAGCTCCCGACACCTGACGCATCCGAGGTCACTCGTCGCGTCAAGGTCATCGGCGGGATCCCGTGGCGACGCCTGTACGGCTACCTCCGCCCCGACCTCGCGCCGTTCTCGATCGCGGTGCTGGGCCTGCTGCTCGGCTCTGGTCTGGCCCTGGCCGTGCCGCTGGTCGTGTCGGGGATGGTCACGGCGGTCGTCGCGGGCGGCGACCCGGACACGCTCAACCGGCTGATCGCCGGGCTCGTGGTCCTGTTCCTGGCCCAGGCGGTGGGCGGGTTCGTCCAGGGATACCTGCTGGGGGTCGTGGGCGAGCGGATCGTCGCCCGCATGCGCGCCGAGCTGTTCCAGAGCCTGATCAACCTGTCGCTCGACTTCCACGGCCGGTCCCATGTGGGCGAGCTCGTGTCGCGCCTGTCGAGCGATGTGACGCTCGTGCGGACCATGCTGACCCAGACCGTCACCACGCTGCTGTCGAACCTGATCGGGCTGATCGGCGCGATCGTCATCCTGTTCACGCTCAGCCCAACGCTCCTGCTGATCGCCCTCGTCCTGGCACCGGCGCTGCTGATCATCGCGCTCGTGTTCGGCCGCCCGCTGCAGCGAGTGAGCACCGACGTGCAGGACTCGATCGCCCGCAGCACCTCGACCGCCGAGGAGGCCCTGGCGGGGATCCGGGTTGTCAAGAGCTATGTTCGCGAGGGGTACGAGACCGAGCGCTATGACGGGGACCTGGCGGACGTCGTCGGACGCGGCTCGCGGCTCGCGCTGTGGCGGGCCGGGTTCAGCGCGGTCATGACCTTCCTGGGCTTCGGCGCGGTCGCGGTGCTGCTGTGGTACACGGGCCACCAGGTGATCGAGGGCAAGCTCGCGATCGGCACCCTCACGGGCTTCCTGCTGTATGGGGTCACCATCGGCGCCAGCCTGGCCACGATCGCCGGGCTGTACGGTCAGTTCCGGGAAGGCACGGGTGCCATCGCCCGCGTGTTCGAGATCATCGACACGCAGCCCACGGTGGTCGATCTGCCGGGCGCGGAGCCGATCGGCACGGTGGCCGGACGGATCGAGTTCGACAAGGTGACCTTCGCGTACGACGGGACGCGCAAGGTGCTGCGCGACCTCACGCTCGACGTGCGGCCGGGCGAGGTGCTCGCGCTGGTCGGTCCGTCGGGCTCGGGCAAGACCACCCTGGTCGGCCTGGTCCCGCGACTGTGGGACGTCGTCGACGGGATGATCCGGGTCGATGGCCGTGACGTCCGCAGCGTGACGACCGACAGCCTCCGGGCGCAGATCGGGCTGGTCCCCCAGGAGGCGACGCTGTTCGGGGGCACCGTCCACGAGAACATCCGCTACGGGCGGCTCGATGCGACCGAGGACCAGATCGTGGCTGCCGCCCGGGCCGCCAACGCGCACGACTTCGTGACCGCGCTGCCGCAGGGCTACTCGACCACCGTGGGCGATCGAGGCTCGAGGCTGTCGGGCGGCCAGCGCCAGCGCATCGCGATCGCCCGCGCGATCCTCAAGGATCCGCCGATCCTGCTGCTCGACGAGGCGACGAGCGCGCTCGACAACGAATCGGAGCGGCTGGTCCAGGAAGCGCTCGAGCACCTGATGCAGGGCCGGACGACCGTGATCGTGGCCCACCGCCTCTCGACGATCCGCGCCGCCGATCGGATCGCGGTGCTCGACGACGGCTGGCTGGTGGAGCTGGGTACCCATGACGAGCTGCTGGCGCGCGGTGGCTTGTACGCCCGCCTCTACCAGCTCCAGTTCTCGCCACCCAACGGGGCGGCACCGGGCGAGCCGGCGATGGGTCGGGCCGGGTAGACGGACCCGGCGTAGACTTTCGGCCGCAGCCGGAGGTGCTCGATGGCCGACGCCGCGCCGTTCGAGGGGTTCAGCCCCGCCGCCATCCAGTTCCTGGCGGACCTGGCGGTCAACAACGATCGTGCCTGGTTCCAGCCGCGCAAGGCGGAGTTCGAGTCGCTGCTCAGGCAGCCGATGGAGTCGCTGGTGGCGGCCCTGGCCGAGCGGTTCGCCGCGCGTGACATCCCGCTGCTCGCGGATCCGCGACGCTCGCCCTTCCGCATCTATCGCGACACTCGCTTCAGTCGCGACAAGTCGCCCGTACAAGACGCATGTGGCAGCCAGCTTCCCGTGGGTCGAGGGTGCGGTCGCCCAGGCGCCCGACATGCCGGCGCACGGGGCGCACGCCGCCGGCGGGTACTTCAGCTTCCAGCCCGGCGAGATGTTCGCCGGCGGGGGGATGTGGCGCCCGGACAGGGTGCGGCTGGACGCGTTCCGGCGGGCGCTGGTCGCTGATCCCAGCGGCGTCATGGGCGTGCTGCGGTCGCCCGCGTTCGTGGCCTGGTTCGGGGGCGCCGAGAGCCACGAGACGCTGCGCCGCGTCCCGCCCGGCTACCCCGCAGATCACCCCCACGCCGAGCTCCTGCGGTGGAAGGATGTGATCTTCGGTCGCCGCCTGTCGGATGCGGAGGTGTGCTCGCCCGAGCTGCCGGATCTCCTCGCCGATGGCTACGCGGCGGCGGCACCGGTGCTGCGCTTCCTGGCCCGGCTCGGCTGAGCGGGCGTGATCGTCAGGCGGCAGTGGCCGTTGCGGCGCATGTGGGGATTGCCGCCCATGTGGAGGTTGCGGATGCGGCCCGCCCGCGCCCTGGCCATGGTCGCGATGGTCGCCCTCCTGGCGGGCGCGGCGTGCAGCCCTTCACCCAGCGTCAGCCCGTCGCCGTCGAGCACGGTCGTGCCCGTCGCCGACGTCTCGGCGGAGCCGTCGGCCGTGCCCGCACCCGGCCACGAGGTGTTCGGCTTCGTGCCCTACTGGGAGATGGACGCCGGGATCGCGGATCACGTGGCCGGCACCCCGCTGACGACGCTCGCCCTGTTCAGCGTCACCAACACCACCAGGGGCCGGATCAAGACCGGCAGCCCGGGCTACCGGTCGATCACGGGCGACGTGGGCCGGAACCTGATCCGGACGGCGCACCAGCATGGGATGCGGGTCGAGCTCGTGTTCAGCAGCTTCGGGGCGGCGCGCAACACCCGTCTGTTCACCAGTCCGGACGTCCAGGCGGCGGTCGTGGACGCGCTCGTCACCTTCTCGGCCGAGCTCGGGGTGGACGGGATCGACGTGGACGTGGAGGGCCTGGACGCCGATCTCGTCCCCGCGTACGGCGAGTTCGTGGGAGCGCTGCGTGACGCGCTCCGGGCGGCAGCGCCGGAGGCCGCGATCTCGGTGGCGACGCCCGCCAACGCGCTCGGAGCGGCCATGGCGCGGGCCGCGAGCGATGCCGGCGCGGACCGGATCCTGATGATGGCCTACGACTACCACTCCGCCGGCTCCTCGCCCGGGGCGACCACGCCGCTCGCGCGACGCGACGGGAGCGCGCGAGACCTGCCGTGGTCGATCGAGCTGTATGCCGCGCTGGGCGTGCCCGTCGAGCGGACGATCCTGGGCCTGCCGCTGTACGGCTACGTCTGGCCGGTGGCCGCGCCCGTGCCGGGCGGGCCGGTGATCGGCGCGCCATCGATCGGACGCGGGGACGCGTGGATCCCACGGCGGCACCTCGACCTGCTGACCGACCCCGCGGCCGTACCGCTGCACGATGACGTCGAATTGGTGGAGGTGTACCTGCTCGCCTCGGACGGCACGATCGGCCTCCCATCGTCACCTCCATCGTCATCTCCGTCGGCGGCGACGCAGAGCGGCTCTGCGGGAACGCCGGCACAGAGCGCGGGCGCGGGGACACCATCGGGCGGCGCAGCCACGGGGGCGCCCGGGATGCCGGGGACGCCGGGCATGCAGGACCCGGGCCCGAGCTGGGAGGCCGTCTACGTCGATTCGCCGTCGACGCTGGCTGGCAAGATGCAGCTGGCGCTGAGCCACGGTTACGCGGGGGTTGGGTTCTGGGCGATCGGGTACGAGCGCGGCCTGCCGGGGTTCACGGATGTCATGCGCCGGTTCGCGGATGGGCGACCGCTGCAGTAGGAGAGAGGGCGATGGAAGACGGCGTCAGCTCCGGCAGGTTGTGCGAGGACGCCCTCCGGGCGTTCGACCGTCTGTGCGAGCTCGAGCGGGCCGCCGACGCCACCCAGCGGGACCTCACGCCGCGCCAGCGGCATCGTCGTCGCCTGCTCGAGACGCGGGCGCATGCGGCCGAGTGGCTCGTTCCGCCGCAGCTGGCGGCGACCGTGACCGAGCTGGTCGCCACGGCGGACAGGATCCAGGATCCGGCGCTTGCCTTCCTGTGGGCCGATCACCTGCCGGTCGCGGTGCTGTCCGTCATCGAGCGCCGGAGCCTGATCCGGAGGCTCGCGGACCATGACGCGCTGCTCGACGGCGCGTAGTCGCGCCACCGCCGAGCAGCGCCGGGCGGGTTTGCCGTCAGCCGCCGCCTACGGGCGACGGGTCACTGGCCGTAGCCGTCCGAGAGCGTCTTGAGGAAGGCCACGATCGCGGCCTCGTCACCGTCGCTCAGCCCAAGGTCGCCCAGCTCGTCGTGGTTGACGTTCTCGGCCACCTCCGGTGCGGGCCAGCAGTTGGCGTCGAGCGCCTCGGCCTCGGTGTACGGCCCGGGGCACGTCGCCAGGGTGTCGCGCGTGTTGTAGAAGTGAACGATCCCCTCGAGGCTCTTGAAGTAACCGTTGTGGCTGTACGCCTTCACGAAGCCGTCGTCGGGAGCGAGGCCCACGTTGCGTAGCGTCGGGACCTTCTCCTTGCCCAGCTCGCTGTCCCAGACGTCCTCGGGGTAGCCGGCGGCCTCGAGATAGCCGCCGAGGCCCTCGTCGACGTAGCCGGGGTCGGCAATGAGCGCCGGGTTCTCCGGGTTGGCCGGCACGCCCAGGTTGTCGAACGTGAAGTCGGTGAACAGCGCGTCCTTGCCGGACGGGTGGCACGCCTTGCAGCCGGCCTTGCCCTGGAACAGGGCAAATCCCCGGCGCTCGAGCTGGGTCAGCTTGGCACCGCCGCCGAAGGTCGCGTCGTACTTCGAGGAGAAGGCGGTCACCTCGTCGGACGCCTCGTAGTCGGCAATGGCGAGCGCGATCTGGTCGTACGCGGCGTCGGACGCGGCGCGATCGGTATCGGTCAGGGCAACCGTCGCGCCCGGCGTGGCACACACGCTCTCGATGTCGGCCGGCCACGCGATGTCGCAGGAGCCCGCGCCGAAGACACTCTCGAAGGTCACCGGGTAGGCGGTCGCCGTGCACACCCGCTGCACGACGCATGCGGAATTGGGTAGCGCCTGCTCTGCCGGGTTGACGAACGGTCCCTGCGCCTGGTCGGCTGCCGGGTTGCCCAATTTCTCACCGGTCGCGCGGCCGTCCCAGAAGTTCCCGCCCACCCAGGTGCCGGTCTTGTCCGGAAACAGGATCGGGCTGACCGCGGCGTAGGCAGCCGACGGCGGCTTGCGGTTGCCGAACGCACCCTCGACCGAGCCCTGGTACACGGCACCGTGCTCGTTGGTGGCCGAGAGCGGGCCGGTGAACCCGACCTCCGGGCCGTGGCACGACGCACACGCCTGATCCTGATTGAGCGACAGATGCTGATCGAAGAAGATCGCCTTGCCCAGCTCCTGCCGGTCGGAGAGCGATCCGCTGGCGGTCACGCCTACGACGGCGGCCAACAGGCCGGCCAGCGCCATGCCGGGAACCAATAGATACCGGGGTCGCATGTTCCCCTCCCTCTCGTGTCCGGTTCCGAGAGGCCGCGGCCCACCCCCGGCCGAGCACGTCGGCCAACGTCCCCATTCAGCGCCTCGTCGGCCGGGTTGGGGCAGGGCCGGGAGTCGCGTCAACCGGGGGCCGGTCGGAGTCGATCCCGGTGACGGCCAGCGGTCACGAGGCGCCATCGGCGGGCCGCAGATGGTCACCGGGCGCCGTCGGCGAGCTGCCGACGCACCCACGTCTGCATGGCGCCAATGGGCCGGAAGGACCGAGGCCGGGCGTCCGACGAGTGCGCTCAGGCGAATGCGACCGCCAGGTAGCCGACCGTTCGATCGACCGGTCCTCCGGCGTCGGCCGAGGTGGCCGCGGCAAGCGCCGAACCCTGGCGCGCGCCGGCCTCGCGCAGCGCAGCGAGGCCGAGCACCGTGGGCTCGATGCCGCACATGCCACAAGCGAGGTCGGGGATGCCGGCCTGCAGGAGTGCGAGCTCGCGCCGGTCGACCGCCTCCGCGTCGAGGGCGGCGATCGGCGGCAGCAGCGCGTCCGTGACCCGCGCGCAGTCCGCGTGTGCGGGGTAGTGAGCGAGATCGGAGCTGATTGCGAGCAGCACGCGACTCGCCGGGCGATCGAGCCGTGCGATGAGGCGTCCGAGGCGAGTCCCGGCGGCAACCGGCTCGGGACCTCGGCCGGCGGCCACCGCGACCGGCACGATCCGCACCCCGGGCGCGACCGTCTGCAGCAACGGCAGCTGTACCTCGATCGAGTGCTCGCGGGCATGGACACCGCGGTTCACCTCGAACGGCGGGCCGAGCTCCGCGATCGCGACGGCAACGTCAGGATCGACCGCAACATCGCCGAGCGGTGTCCGCCAGGCGCCGTCCGGCCACACGCCGGCACCCCGGAGCCACGCCGAGTGATTGGTGCCCAGAACGACGACCGTGCCGGTGTCCCGGCCGGCGGCCCCCGACGTGGTGGCGACCGCGTCGTCCTGCGCCACGCCCGCGACCGCATCGTCCTGCGCCACGCCCGCAATCGCATCTGCGATGACGCGCCAGCCGGCGGCGGCGACGACGCCCGACCATTCCAGGCCCGCGTGCGGCACCAGAACGCCGCGCAACGGCGCGGATTGCGTGGCATCGGCAGTCGACCGCCCGACGCTGTTGGCGAGGAGTCGATCGACCAGGGCTCGCAGCTCGGGCGAGTGGGCCGGATAGAACGACCCGGCGACGGCGGGTGGTCGGATCGCGAGGTGCGAGCTCTGCGTCATCGAGCGCCAGTGTGGCTCAAGCCACGGCTCGGTCGCCAGGGCCGGCCGGGCCGGTTTCGGGTCCTGTTGCCCTCGCCAACCGGGTGTGATGGCGGGACGATGACCGAAACCCGGCGTATCGTCGATCGGGGAGGAGGCGATGCATGCCCAGTGACGCCGATGCACCCGGCACGCTGCCCCAGGCGGTCGCTCTGCCCGAGCCCGAACGGCGGTGCCTGCTCGATCTGGCGAGGACCGCCGTGGCCGTGGCCGCCCGCTCGCTGGCACCTGATGCGCTTGAGTCGGCACGGGCGTGCGAGACGGGGATCGAGCTGCGCGCCGCCGCGTTCGTGACCCTCAACGAGGGTCGCGGGCTGCGCGGTTGCATGGGCATCCTCGACGCGACGCGCCCGGTGACCGAATTGGTCGTCGAGGCGGCCGCCTGTGCGACCAGGACGGACCCCCGGTTCCCGCCCGTGCACCCTCACGAGCTCGATGGGCTTGAGATCGATGTCTCGGTCCTCGGGCCGCCGGTCCGCCTGGGCGACCCGCTCTCGTTCCGGCTGGGCGTGGACGGGATCATCGTCGAGCGCGACGGACGCCGTGGTCTGCTGCTGCCCGAGGTGGCGCCGATGGTCGGGTTCGACCGAGTCGAGATGCTCGAGATCGCGTGCCGCAAGGCCGGCCTGCCATCGGATGCCTGGCGCGACCACCGGACGGTCGTATCGGCCTTCCGGACGGACCGCTTTGGTGGACCGGCCGTCGTCGGTGGCGGGGATCGGCGGGCAACCTGAGCGGCGGATCAAATCGACCGGGAGTCGGCGGAAGGGAGCGGCGGGTGCGAGCGCTTGTGGTCTACGAGTCCATGTTCGGCAACACGAAGACCGTCGCCGAGGCGGTGGCGGCCGGCATCGGGACACGCATGCCCGTCGACCTGCTCGAGGTAGGGGCCGCTCCGGCGCGGTTGCCGGGCGACGTCTCGCTCCTGGTGGTGGGCGCGCCGACGCACGCCCACGGCATGTCCAAGCCCCAATCCCGGGCCGATGCGGCGCGCCGCGCCGGTGACCAGCTGGTGTCGCGTGGCATCGGGATCCGCGAGTGGCTGACCGGCCTGGAGGCACCTGCCGGCCCCGTCGCGGCCGCCGTGTTCGATACCCGGATCAAGGGTCCCGGACTGCTGTGGGGATCGGCGGCCAAGGCGGCGACGACCCTGCTTGCCCGATCATTCACGCTGGTGCGTGGCCCTGAGAGCTTCCTGCTCGACGGCCCGACCGGCCCGGTCTTCGATCGGCTGCTGCCGCGTGAGCTCGACCGGGCCCGGGCCTGGGCCGAGGACCTGGCCACGACCCTGCCCGCACCAGCTGGTGGACGCACCGGCTGACCCCGCACCCGGGCTGACCCCGCACCCGGGCTGACCGCCGCCGGCGTCTGCCCCTTAGGCCGGCTACCAGCGCGGACCACCTCGATCGTCACCGCCCAGGTCGAGCACGAACGTGCGCAGGTCGCCTGGGCACGAACAGCAGCACGGCGGCCAGGAAGGGCTCGAAGCCGGGCGGCTCGTCGTAGCTCTCGGCCACGGTGAGGGCGAGCCCGCGCCCGGCGTAGACGTGCTCGGTGGTGGTCGCCCCGAAGCGGCGGTGACGTCCGGCACCCGTCCGATCCGGGTCGCCCAGCGCCGCCAGCAGCGCGCCCGGCCGCAGCTGCGAGGGCGGGTCGACCAGCTCCAGCAGGGCGACCTCGTCGCCCGCCAGCCAGTAGCGGGCGCGATCGAGCTCCACCATGTCCATCGGGCGGCTGCCAAGCATCGCCGGCTGGTGAGGCGGCACGTCGCCCGCACGGCCGAGACCGCGCAGCAGATCGGTCTCGCGGAGCGCCGCGGGCAGCCCGGGGAAGGCCGGCCAGTCGCCGGCCCGCACGATCTCCGCCCAGCGCGTGGCGTCGCGTGTCACGGGGTCACCGGGATCATCAGCAGCGTCCCCGGAGCGACGCGCGTCGTGCCGGCCGCATGAGCAAGGCCGTTCGCGCGCTCCAGCGCCCGTTGCGTGACGCCGTGCTGATTGGCGACCTGGGCCCGGGTGTCCTGCTCGATCGCCGTGTGCCAGCGCAGGCCCGGGATGTGGAGCGTCTCGCCGGCCGCGAACCGGTGGGCGGGGTCGACCCACACGGTTCCGGAAGCATCCTCGAGATGCGTCGCGCCGGTTCTGGTGCGGATGTGGGCCACGGTCTCTCCGCCGGCGGGCACCGGGTACTCGTCGGGCGTGCCGCCACCGCCCGGTGTCCAGCTGGCGATGCCCGTGAGCGGCTGCGCGCTTGCCGAGCCCGCCCCCAGCCCGATCGCCTCGACGTGACCCATGAAGTAGGCCGCCCTCGCATTCGGCTCGCCGACCGTGCTCGCGATCTGGTCCGCGTCGGCCATCGAGGCGTAGTGGTTGTCGGCCACCTCGTGATCGATCGTTGAGCCCGCATCGTAGTCCGCATTGTTGACGACGGCCGCGGCGAACGGTCCCTCGACCAGCGTGCGCAGGCCGGTGTCCGATGCGATCCGCGGCCGAACGGCCTCCCAGACCTGTGCCCGCATGTGCTCGTCCATGCCCTCGACGAGGATGTCGCGCGAACCGCCACCGATGGCATCCGCCGCCCGGTTGTAGTTGGGGTGGGTGACGAGGTGGAGGAACTCGTGGACCAGCGTGCCGAACAGCGACCACATGCCGACGCGGTCCTGGTAGGCGGGATCGCGCAGCTGGAGGAACACCGTGCCGCTGCCGGCCTCGGCCGGCCATGCCCGGATCATCCCGGTGACCTTGGCCTGGCCGCCATGGCTGAGCCACAGGTCGCGGACGCGGTCGTGCTCGGCGCGGTCGGGGCGGGCTCGGGAGTTGTCGTAGTGGAAGGTCTGGGCGATCTGCGCGGGCTCGTACGACCCGTTGTCCATGAAGTAATCTGCCCAGCCCAGGATGTCGCCCTGCGAGACGGGCCGCGTGGTGGCGTCTGCGAGGCCCATTCGCGAGCTGCCGGGATGCCAGGCACCGGTGGGTCGGCGACTGGCCAGCGCGATCGCCGAGCCGAAGAACGCCTCCACCTCCGCCTGGGCTCGATCGCCGACCCGATTTGCATGCGCCATGTTGACGGCCGGCGTCGCGACCGGCCGGGCCAGGGTGTCGGCCGCGAGGCGGTCGAGCGCCGCCATCACCCGGACCTCGTACTGCCCGCCTGGTCCGGTGTCCGTCATGGCGGGTCCCGGGCCACCGCCGCCGGGATGGCTCGGGTGCAGGATGCCCTCGACGGTCGCGTGCTCGGCGGTGCTCACCGGGTTGGCCTGATCGAGCACGGTCGAAGTGGGGCCGGCGATCCCGCGTCGCTCGAGCTCGTCGATCATGCCCCAGGTCCGGAGTCCCACCACGCCGTCGACGACCAGACCGTGCCGGGCCTGGAACGTGCGGACCGCGCCCTGGGTGAGTCCGCCGAAGTCGCCGTCGACGACGAGCGCCGGCTGGGCGACCCCCTCGTCGTTGAGCCGCCCCTGGAGGTGCTCGACGTCAGGGCCGTGGTTGCCCCGACGGAGGGTGGGGGAGGTTTGCGGCCGGTCCTCGACACGGCGCTGGAGCGCGACCGGTCGACGGCCGCCCGATGTGGTGTCGGCGAGCCCGGATCGGGCCAGCTCGCGATCCACGACCATGTCGCGCACCGCGAGATTGCCGGCGGCACGCTGAAGCCGCATCAGGTCGGCCGGGTGCAGCGCGGCCGGCGACCGCCGGCCGGTCGCAGCTTCGCCCCCGGTATCGAACGGACGCCCTCGATCCGCTGCGCGGCGGTCCACCTCCGGTCCCGCATCGACGGCGCGGGCCGCATGAAGACCGCCGGGGCCACTGGTCACGAGCTCGATGTTAATGGGCTCGGCACGCGGCCTCCAGGACAGGGTGCACGGACGGCTGGGTCGACCCGGTTGCCCGATCGGGCAGGACCGTCGGAGCTGCGGCTCAGAACGCCTTGCGCAGGACGATGAGCCCGAGCAGGACCACGACCACGAGCAGGAGCAGCGTCTCGGGCGGCATCGTCGAGATCGTGTCGACCGCATTCGAGACGAACTGCGAGGCGGCCGCACCGATGTCCTGCGAGCCACCCCCGCCGCCGATGCCGCCGGTTGCGCCGGTGGCCTGACCCACTCCCTGTCCGTACTCGAGCATGGCCGCATCATCCCACCCGGCACAAGCCCATGTCGCGAGATCCAACCGTGGTGGCAGGACGAATCATGCAGCGGGCCCCGGCTGCCCGTGGCGGGGGCCGGACGGCGGCTGGCTGCTGGATCGCGGTCGAGGGTGGACACTGCGCGTCTGATGGACAGGCTGGAGATCGAGGTTCAGGCCGTCGGGGGTCCGGGCACGGGCGGGTTCCGCCGCTCTCGACGGATCGCACTGGCGATCGCGCTTCTGGTGACAGCCGGTGTGGTCCTCGCCGGGATCGCGGGGTGGCTCCCCGGCCCGCCCGTGGCCCGGCCCGCGCGGATCCTGGTGGTCGACGCGGCGGGTGCCCTGGCCACGGTCGCCGCCGACGGGTCGGATCGCCGGCCGTTCGCGGTCGAGGGCGCGGCGTTCGAGTTCCCGGCGTGGTCACCCGACGGGCACGCGATCGCGGCGATCGGAACCCAGGGCGGCGATGGCGGTGAGGGCGCCGTGTACGTGTTCGACGACCGTGGAACCACCCCGTCCGCGCGGGCCCCGGTCGTCGTGTACCCGCCGTCGACCTCCTTGCCGATCTACGCCAGCTGGTCGCCGGACGGCCGGCGGATCGGCATTCTGACCAGCGAGACCGCGAGCCTCGCACTGCGCATCGTCGCGGCGGACGGGGCCGGCGAGAGCACGGTGGTCCATCGTGGCCAGCCGCTCTACTGGGACTGGATCGACGGGTCACATCTGCTGGTTCACAGCGGCGGTAGCGGGCCGGCAGCCATGGTCGGCGAGGTCGGCCTCGACGGGCAGGTGGCCAGGGTCGTGAGCGGGGACCCGGGGGCGTTCCAGGCGCCGGGTGTTGCCCCCGGCGGTGACGAGCGCGCCTTTGTCACGGGTCCCGTACAGGGCGAGGCGCAGGTCGTGGTCGTCGGTCCCACCGGGACGACCCTCGCCCGGTCGCCCGTCAACGGTGGCAGCGCCCTGGGCTGGAGCCCGAGGGGCGACCTGCTGGCGTTCACCGCGCCGTCCTCCGACAACGCCCTGCCGTACGGCTCGCTCGAGCTGCTCGACCCGGTGGCGGGGCAGACGCGGACCCTGCTCGACGGCTTCGTGATCGCCTTCTTCTGGTCGCCCGACGGGCACGCGATCGCGGCCATCAGGATCGTGCGCTCGGGCGAACGGATCGCGTCCCTGAGGCCGGTCGCGGCGGCCGGAACGACGGCGCTCGAGCTAACGCTCGTCGACGTGTCCACCGGGATCGTGGGCGTGCGGGAGACGGTGCGCCTCCCGGACCCGCTGGTGAGCCAGTTCCTGCCATTCTTTGACCAGTACGCGCTCAGCCACCGGATCTGGTCGCCCGACTCGTCCTCGATCGTGCTGCCGCTGGTCGACGACACCGGTGAGTCCCGGATCACGCTGATCCCGGCCGATGGCTCACCGTCGCACGCCATCGCCGACGGCGTGGCTGCGTTCTGGTCCCCGTAGCGAGCAGCCGCCCACGAGCGATCCGCCCGCTTGCGACGTGCGCGATGATTCGGGCGTCGGCGCCCGTGCGTCGCAGGTCGTCACAGGGACATGAGGAAGAGATGGACATCGCGCTGGTCCACGGCGCATACCACGGAGCCTGGTGCTGGGAGCGGCTGCGCCCCGAGCTCGAGCGCCGGGGGCACCGGGTCGTGACCATGGACCTGCCAACCCCCGATCCGCAGCAAGGAGCGGCAGACTATGCAGGGGCGGTCGAGGCGGCCCTCGATGCGATGCCCAACCCGGCCGGACCGCCCGTGCTGGTCGGCCATTCGATGGCGGGACTGGTGATCCCGATCGTGGCCACGCATCGACCCGTGCACCGGCTCGTCTTCCTGACGGCATTCCTTCCCCGGCCGGGGGTCAGCGCCAACGAGCAGCGGGCCGAGGAGCCGATCGATGGTCGGTATCCGCTGGCCAGCGCGGAGTGGACCGATCTGGGGGACGACGTGTGGCTGGTCGGCCCGCGCACCGCGAGAGAGCTGTTCTTTCACGATGCGCCGCGCGAGGTCGCTCGTTGGGCGACCGAGCGCCTCAGGGCGCAGGCGTACCGGGTGATGGCTGAGCCGACGCCGCTGGCGGCATGGCCGGACGTGCCGATGAGCTCGATCGTGTGTGCCGACGATCGGGCCGTGAACCCCGACTGGGTACGCCGCGTGGCCAGTGATCGTCTGGGCGTGGAGGCGATCGAGCTACCGGGCGGGCACGACCCGTTCCTGAGCCGACCCGCCGAGCTGGCCCGGACGATCGACAGCCTGCTCTGACCAGCGGCTCAGGCGGGGTCGTCGGCGACGACCGGGAACGACCCGGGGACGGAATCTCCGCCGGACGACCCGTCCCCGACGGGCTCCGGATCGGGCGGCGATCGCCGCGTGGCCAGCGTGGATCCCGCGATGACCAGCGCGAAGCCGATGGCCATCGGGACGGTAAACGTCTCGTCGAGCACCAGCACGCCGAGGACGGCGGCGACGGCCGGGTTGATGTACGTGATGACGGTCGCCCGGACCGGCCCCACCTCGCCGATCAGCGCCGCGAAGATCAGGAACGCGGCCGCGGTGCACACGATGCCCAGGACCAGCACCGACCACAGCGCGTCGGCCCCCGGCGCCGTCGCCGGCCACGTCAACGCCGCGAACGGTGCGTAGACGAGGGCCGAGAGGCTGAGCGAGACCGCCATCACCCCCAGCGACGAGAGCCCGGCCAGCCAGCGCACCAGGATGAACGGGCCAACGGCATAGCCGACCACGACACCTGCCATCTGGACCAGGGCGAGGGCGTTGGAGGCTTCGAAGTCGCCGCCCACGATGGCCGTCACGCCCGCCAGGCCGATCAGCAGCCCGACGCCGGCGGTCCCGGTGATGCGGTGGGCACTCCGGGTGAGGAGGGCCAGCACGGCCCCGACCAGCGGCACGCCGGCCACGAGCAACCCCGCGAGCGAGCTCGAGATCTGCTGCTCGGCCGAGGCCAGCAACACCCACGGCACGAGGATCTCGACGGCCGCGAATGCGACGACCCACGGCCAGCGGGCCAGGATCGAGCGCAGGTCCACACGAAGCACCGCCACGGGCAGCAGGATCGCCGCGGCGATGCCGGTCCGGACGAACACCAGTGGTGCCGGGCCCAGCTCGGCGACGGCGATCCGGATGAACAGATACGGGATGCCCCAGATCACGGACATCACCGCGAACAGCAGCAGCCCTCGCGGGGTCATGTCACCACCGGTGGCAGCCTGTCGTCGGTCGTTGCGTCACGGATCGATCTTCGCATGGTCGCGGAACCCCAATTCGCCGTGCGCGGCGCACGGAACGGCCGAACGGGCGATGATCGCGAGGTGAACATCCGCGAGTACCGGCCCGGCGACGGTGACGCGCTTCGGCAGCTGTGGGCGGACGTCGATTTCCGGCTCATCGGCGATGACGATGCGGGCCTGGCGCGGTTCGCCGCCCGGAACCCGGGCCTGTTCCTCGTCGTGGAGGAAGCGGTCGGGATCGTGGGGTCGGCGATGGGCGCCTGGGACGGCAGACGCGGCTGGCTGTACCACGTGGCCGTCGCTCCCGCGCTCCGGCGGCAGGGCCTGGCGACCCGGCTGGTCGATCTCGTGGAGGCAGAGCTCCGTGCCCTGGGCTGTCCGAGGGTGCTGGTGATGGTCGAGGCCGACAATCCGGACGGGCGCGCATTCTGGCTTGCACGCGGGTACGAGCCGCGCGACACGGACCAGCTGGGCAAGACGTTCTGAGGGGCGGCCGGCGACCCGTTCGGGGTCGCCGGCCGCCCCAGCGCTACGCGGTCGCGAGCTCGAGCTCGTCTGCCGCCTCGGGACCCGCCGGGACGGCGAGCCGGTGCGGTCGCTCGGGCGCCTGGATCCTCCCGTCGCGGACGCGGATCACGCGATCGCACGCGGCCGCCACCTCGGGATCGTGCGTCACCAGGACCAGCGTCTGCCCATGCTCGCGGTTGAACGTCCGGAGCATGCCCAGGACCTCCGCGGAGCGCTCGGAGTCGAGGTTGCCGGTGGGCTCGTCGGCGAGCACCAGCTTGGGCCGGTTCACGAGGCCGCGAGCCAGGGCCACCCGCTGCTGCTCACCACCCGACAGCTCGGCCGGCCGGTGATCGGCTCGATCCGCCAGCCCTACCATCGACAAGGCATCGAGGGCCGCGGCGCGGGCAGGCTTCCCACGCAGCCCGGCGTAGTCGCACGCGAGCATCACGTTCTCGATCGCGGTCAGGGTCGGGACGAGGTTGAAGTCCTGGAACACGAAGCCCATCTCGCGGGCGCGGATGCGGGTCCGCTCACCTTCGCCGACGTCCACCATGTCGCGGCCATCGAACGACAGCTCCGGGCGGGGACCATGATTGAGATCCGGCCCGTGGAGCAGGCCCAGGATGTGCATCAGGGTGCTCTTGCCCGAGCCCGAGGGCCCCATGATCGCGACCATCTCGCCGCGCTCGATCACGACCTCGACGCCGCGCAGGGCCTCGACCGTGTTCCGCTTGCCGAGCTTGTAGGTCTTGCGCAGGTTGCGTCCTTCGAGGAGTGCCATCGAGCTCGTTCCTTTCGTGTGCAGAGACAGGTGGCTGTCTGTCGTGCCGGTGCCGCTCGTCGTGGTCATTCGTAGCGGAGCGCCGCAACGGGATCGAGGCGCGAGGCGTGCACCGCCGGCACCAGCCCGGCCAGGGCGCCGAGGATGGTGGAGAATGCGACGGCCGTGATCGCGGTCCCGGTCGTGAGGTCGAACAGGACGTTGCCGGATGCGCGACCGGCCTCGTTGGCAAGGACCACCACCAGCGCGCCCAGCACCAGTCCGATCGCGCCGCCGATGAAGCCGATCAGCCCGGCCTCGAGCACGAGCTCGCGGACGATCCGGACCCGGCTGCCGCCGATCGCGCGCTTGACCCCGATCTCGCGCGTCCG
The DNA here is from genome assembly GCA_963734995.1 of uncultured Chloroflexia bacterium. GTDB lineage: Bacteria > Chloroflexota > Limnocylindria > Limnocylindrales > CSP1-4 > CAIXZV01. Next base: position 704,232 of record CAVTJD010000005.1, on the reverse strand, counting down.
CTCCGCGATCGACATCGCCATCGTGTTGATCACCGACAGCCCGCCCACGGCGAGGCTGATCAGCGCGATCCCGACCAGGATCGCGTTGAACATGGATGTCGCCGACCCGACCTGCTGATCGAAGTCCTGACCGGTCATCGCCGCCACGCCCGGCACCTGCGCCTCGATCCGGTCGGCCAGCGTTTCGGGGCTCACGCCATCGGCCGGATAGACCGTGAGCGAGGTGACGACGCTCGACGGCGAGAGGTCGCCCCGGACCATCTGTGGCAACGAGGCGACGTACAGCTCCTGCGCGGCCTGCAGGGGCACCATGGCGGCCGAGTCAGGGGCGGTCAGGGTGGGTTCGAGGATCCCGACCACCGTGAACTCCACGCCGCGCAGCGAGATCGTGTCGCCCACCTGCTTGTCGTGCTGGCGGGCTATGTCGGAGCCGAGCACGGTGACGTGCTGCCCTTCGTCCGCCGCGGTCAGCGCGCGGCCCTGCGCGTAGCGGAGCGGGAACGTGTCGCGACCCTGGTCGGCGCCCGCGGTCCCGCCCGTGATCATCGGTGGGATGCTCATGCTGACGGCGCTTGCCTGATCGTCCATCAGCATCATGACCCCGGGCACGACAACGTCGACCCCGTCGACCGCTCGAACCGTGTCGGCGGTGGCGATCTGCATCGGGGCGCCCGCGAAGCCGCTCATGGCGCTGGCGCTGTCGGTGAGCTGGATCTTGTCGGCGAAGTAGGTGCTGCCGCCCTCGACCAGGGCGTTGATCTTGTTGGCCATCGAGCCGAACACGACCAGCGCCCAGATCCCGATCGTGATGCCCAGGATCGTGAGCGTGGTCCGCAGCTTGCGGCGTCCGAGGTTGCGCATCGAGCTGCCGGTCCTCCCTGTCATGACCCTCACGCGACCGCTGGCGCGCCAGGGCGTTCCCGTGTGGCGGGATCGAGCTGTGCTGGATGTCGTCATCCGGACCAGGGCACGGTCGCGGCGACAGCAGCACCGTACGGCCGTCGGGCGCCGCCAACCAGCCGGCCACCCGGCGTCTTCCGCCGGGGGTTAGCCCCACCCGTATGCGGGGGCTGGCTGGCCGCCGTCGCGATCCGATGGGTGGATCGGAGCCGCCGGTTGCGCCCGCCGTCGCACAATGGGTCCATGCCGTACGAGCTCGACCGGTTCCTGATCGCCCAGGAGGGCACGTATGCGGGCGCCCTCGCCGAGCTGCGGCGAGGGCGCAAGCTGGGCCATTGGATCTGGTTCGTGTTCCCGCAGATCGACGGGCTGGGACGGAGCGAGATGTCGAGGCGCTATGCGATCGGGTCGCTGGACGAGGCACGGGCGTACCTCGTGCATCCCGTCCTTGGGCCACGGCTGCACGAATGCGCGGCGGCGCTGCTGGATGTCGATGGCGCGACCGCGGTCGAGATCCTGGGACCCGTGGACGCGATGAAGGTACGCTCGTCCATGACGCTGTTTCATCGTGCGGCTCCCGGGGAGCCGCTGTTCGCTGCGGTGCTGGCTCGGTTCTACGGCGGGCGGCCCGACCCGGCGACCGACGAACGTCTCGGCGTGGGCTCGACCGGGTCGTAGAGCAGGAGACGAGGAGGAGGACGGACGTGGCCGACTTCGAGCGGACGACCACCGTGGGCGTCGGTGCCGACGCGGCATTCGCGTACCTCTCCGATCCGGCGCACGTCTCGGACTACGTGGCGCCCATGACGCACGATGATTCGTGGGCGATCGACGGGGATCCCGAGGCCGAAGAGGAGGGGGAGGGGAGCGGCGAGGCGATCGCCCAGGCCCGGTTCTCGACGGATACCGCGAATCGAAGGATCGAGTGGGGCATGCCCGACGGTGGGTACGGGGGCTCGATGACGGTCGAGCGCGGAACGGCGAGCACGTCGCAGGTGACGATCCGGCTCCACCTTCGGGACGATGCCGATCAGGCCGCCGTCGAGAAGGTCCTCGGGCAGTCGGTGCGCAGCCTCCAGCGGTTGCTGTCGGGCCGCTGATCGGAGGCCGAGCGGCACATGTGCGTCCCGGTGGTCCCTCCGGTGCGGCCGAAGGCGGCGCTCGCCGAAGGCGGCGCTCGCGGCCCGGTACCGGCGCCATCCGCCGGTCGAGCTCATCGCGTTCTCGCATCGGCCGGGCTGAGGTATCGAGCGTGACCCAGCTCGGGCCGGTGATCTGCCCGGTCCTCATCGGCCGCGACGATGTGCTGCAGCTTGCCGACCGGCGGTTCGCTGACCTCGCCGGCGGGCACGGAGACATGCTGTTGCTGACGGGGGAGCCGGGCATCGGCAAGACGAGGCTCCTCGGGGCGATCGAGCGCCGGGCCGTGATCAAGGGCGTTCGGACATCGATCGGGACGCTCGCTCCGCAGGATGCGGAGGTCCCCGCGGGGTTGCTGCTCGACCTGGCTCGCAGCATGCGGTCGGATGTGGCGACGGCCGGCGTGGGACAGGCTCTGCTGGATCGGTTCGCCGACCCGGACGTGGACCTCCCGACCGAGCCCGGCCGCCGCAGGCGGCTGCTGGTCATGGACGCGGTGGACCTGCTGACGGAGATCGACGAGCCCCTGCTCATCGGTCTCGAGGATCTGCAGTGGGCCGATGATCTGAGCCTCGAGATCGTGGCCGGAATGGCCCGTCGCGTGCGCGACGTTCCGCTGTTCCTCGTCGCCACCTACCGCGTCGATGCGCTGCGCCCGACGTCCGGGCTGTCGGCGTGGCGCGCCAGGCTGCTCGTGCAGCGCCAGGCGGAGGAGGTCCGCCTGGGTCCGCTGACGCGTGACGAGACGAGCACGATGCTGCGGCTGCTGCTGGGCGATGGGCGTGAGACGAGCGACATCGTCGATGCCGTCCATCAGCGCGCAGACGGCATCCCGCTGTACGTCGAGGAGCTGGCCAGCGTCCTGGTCACGCTGCCCTCGGGTGGTGCCGACGAGGTTCGTACGGCGCGCGTCCCGGACACGGTCGAGGCCACGATCCTGGAGCGCCTCGTCCACCGATCTCCGGCCGCCCGGGAGCTTGCCTCGGCGGGAGCCGTGATCGGCCGTCGCTTCTCGCTCGATCTGGTCGCCCGAATGATGGAGCGCCGGAGCGACGAGCTCGCGAGCCCGCTGGCGGAGCTCGTGGACCACGCGTTCCTCGAGCCGGTGCGACCCGACGGGACGTTCGACTTCCGCCACCAGCTGCTGCGGGACACGATCTACGCGCAGACCCCGGAGCCGGATCGACGCCGGCTCCATGGCCTGGCCGGGACGTTCGGACCGACCCTCGAAGGTTCATCGGACATCCACGCATCGGCCCACTTCGAGCTGGCCGGGATGGACGAGGAGGCGTTCACCACCGCGCTCGCCGGGGCCCGTGCGGCGGTCAGGATCTCGGCCCATCGCGAGGCGCTGGAGCTGTACCGACGAGCGGCGCGCCATCTGCCGCCTGGTCTCGGCGCGGCGGAGCGCGGGCGGATCCTCGAGGAGCTCGCCGGGGAGGAGGCTGCGCGCGACGAGACCGACGAGGCGGCCGCGAACCTGGAGCGGGCGCGCGACGCCTATCGCGCCGCGGGCGATGACGTGGCGGCCGCCGCGGTCCTCGCCCGGCTTGCGGGCGTGCGGCACCTGATCGGGGACGGGCTGGTCGCGGTGAGGCCGCTGCTCGACGAAGGGCTTGCGCTGCTGGGCACGGCGCACGACGACGCGGCGGATCGAGTACGCGGGCGGCTCGAGTCAGAGCTCGCGGCCGCGTACGGACGCGCGGTCGTCGTCGAGGACAGCGAGCGGCACGCCCGCCTGGCGATCGAGCTCGCCCGGAGAACCGGCGATGTTGCGACCGAGCTCAACGCGCTTGACACACTGGCATTGGTGATCCCGTTCGTCGGGCGGACCGAAGAGGCGACCGCGGCCGCCACGGAGGCCCTCGAGCGCGGTCGCGAGGCGCGACTCGACGATGAGATGGCCCGGGCGTGCCGGGTGCTCGGGTCGACCCTGTCCGAGGTGTTCGAGACCGAGGCTGGCGATCGCTGGCTGCGCGACGGGATCGAGATCGCCGAGCGCGCGGAGCTCTGGAACCATCGCTGCTACATGCTGGCGCACCGGGGCCTCACGCTGTGGGCGACGGGCAGCTGGGACGAAGCCGATCGGCTGGCGGAGGAGGCGCTCCGCGAGCGACGCGGTGGGGTGACGACGCGGATCACGGGTCTCTATGTCCGCGGCTACGTGGCGTTCTCGCGCGGGCGATATGACGACGCACAGGTGTTGCTCGAGGAGGCCCTCGCCCTGGGGGATCGGGCCGGCGACCTGATCCGGACGGCGCTCCCGTTGTGGGGCCTGGCGGAGACGGCCGTGGTGGCCGGACGGACGGGTGACGCGATGGCATTCGCGGAGCGTGCTCGGGCCGCGTCGACCGCCGTTGGCGATGTGTTCCTGTTCGCCCCGTTCCTGGTGACCGGCACGCGTGCCCTGATCGCCAAACGGGACGTTCGGGGCGCCGAGCGGTGGCTGGCCGATGCGGCCGCGCCCGCGCGTGAGGCTGGCTACCCCACGCTCCAGCCGGCGCTCGATCACGCGGATGGCCTGCTGGCAGCGGCGCGCGGCTCGACGTCGAGCGCGAGAACCCTCCTGTCACGCGCCGTCAACGGCTGGGACCAGCGGCGGCGAGTCTGGGAGGCAACGTGGGCCCGGCTGGACCTCGCGTCAGCGCTGCTGCGCACCCGCCGGGCGGCCGAGGCGACCGAGGTCCTCACCGACGCCCGGACCACGGCCGATGCGCTCGGGAGCCGGCCGCTGGTGGCGCGGGCGGTGGAGCTGCTCCGGGTGGCACGCTCCCGACGTGGCTTCGGCGAGCCCTGGGCCCCGCTGACGGCGCGCGAGTTCGCCGTTGCCCGCCTGGTGGCCGATGGCTGGACGAACGGCGAGATCGCCGTGGAGCTCGAGGTGTCGCCTCGCACGATCGGCGCGCACATCGAGCACATCCTGGCGAAGCTGGGCGTCAATCGCCGGAGCGAGATCGCCGCCTGGACGTCGCGCATCGCCGGCGCGGCCGATGGGGCCGAAGCGGCCGCACCCGACGCGAGGCATCGCTAGCGCGCCCGACCGGACGCGACCTGTGGCGCGGCGGGCGGCGTTCGGTCGTCAGCCGGGTCCGCGGACGTCCCGACGGAGCCACACGCCCACCGACGCGGGTCGCAGGGAGGCGGCCGTCGTCGCCCGCACGTCGTCGACCGTCGCCTGCAGGTCGACCCGATTGCGCTGCCGGTCGCCGAACGCCGCCGCGGTGAGCCTGGCGTCGAATTCGAGCGCGGTCGAACCGCCGGTCAACCAGGCGGCGGACGCGCCGCCACAGGGGTTGGGCGGCCGCGAACGCGATCAGCGTCGACCCGGCCACGGCGATGGTGTCGCCCTGGGTGATGCCTTCCAGCGTCGTTTGGAGCACAAGGGTTCCGAGCGTGAAGATCGCCACCAGGATGGCGGTCACGACGGCGTACGCGATCGTGCGACTGATCAGCCGATCGATGTCGTACAGGCGGTAGCGCAGGATGGCGGCGGTGATCGCGATCGGGACGAGCAGCATCGCCCCAACCTGGACGACCGACAGCAGGTCGCCCACATCGGCCCCCAGAAAGGTCGGCAGGTTGGCGGCGACCACCACCACGACCGGCGCCAGCATCCACTTGAGCTGCTGCCGCTCATCGCCATGGCCCCGCCGGAAGCGGACGATGACCGATGCCATGGCGAGGACGCCGGCTGCGATCGCCGTGACGGTACCCACCACACCCGTGATGTCGGACAACGCCGCCGGCGTGCCCGGCGGCGCAAACGGGTTGTTGACCGCCGACTGCGGGTCTGCGGTGGGCGCCAGCAGGAAGCCTGCGGCCGAGAGCACGGTCCCGGCGACCACGGCTCGAACCGGACCGCGCCAGCGCGGTCCTGGCAGGCGACCGTCCGGATACAGGATCGGCAGCATCCCGAACGTCATCACGAACATCGGAACCAGCATCGCGACGGCGACCGTCACCAGCGCACCGGCCAGGAAGTCGTCCGGCCCGCGAGATTCGGCGAGCGGCGCACCGAGCCCGATTCCACCGGCGAACACGATGACCAGGGTGGTCGCCCCGAGCAGGATCCAGCCGACCGGATGGCCGGGACGATGGCGGAGGATGAGCCAGCCGAGCGAGGCGTATACGACCATCACCGGCGACAGCAGCGCGATGGACAGGGCGCCCTCGTCACCGGCCAGCGCGTAGGGCAGCCACAGCACCAGCAACCCGATGTTGCCGAGCAGCGACACCAGCCACACGGCCGACGCGGCCCGGATGCCGCTGCGTGGTCGAACCGGACGATCTGGTCTGCCGGCAGGACGTTCGAAGCTGGTCATGCCGCCATGATGACGGTCCGAGCGTCCGCGGATCGTTACGGTCAGTCGACCCGGCGCGTCGCCCATCGCACGCCGCGCGCGTACGATGCGTCCATGTCCAAGCTGACCTACCCTCCGGCCCCGACCACCGATCAGGTCGATGACTATCACGGCACACGAGTCGCCGATCCGTACCGGCCGCTCGAGGATGCCGACGCACCCGAGACGCGGGCGTGGATCGCGGCGGAGAACCGGCTGACGGCGTCGGTGCTGGCTGAGATCCCGCAGCGCCCGGCGATCCGCGATCGGTTGGGCGAGGTCTGGGATTACCCGCGGGCGGGCGCTCCATGGCGTCGGGGCGATCGCTGGTTCCAGCTGCGCAACACGGGGCTCCAGAACCAGGATGTGCTGTGGACGGCGGACGCGCCGGATGCGGATGGGCAGGTGCTGCTTGATCCGAACTCGCTCAACGAGGCGGGCACCACCACGCTCGCCGCGATCGACGTCTCGGACAGCGGTGCGCTCGTTGCCGTCGCCACCGGCGATGCCGGCTCGGACTGGCAGACCTGGACCGTCCGTCGCGCGGACACCGGGGAGGAGCTGGCCGACCGCATCGAGTGGGCGAAGTTCACCGGTGCCGCCTGGACACACGATGACGCGGGGTTCTTCTACGGCCGCTTTGCCGAGCCACCGGCGGGCGCCGCGTACGAGGCACCCAACCGGGACATGGAGCTCCGCTTCCACCGGATCGGCTCGGATCCGGCGGAGGACCGCCTGGTGCTCGCGACGCCCGACGAGCCCGAGTGGCTGTTCGAGCCGCAGGTCCTCGACGAGGGACGGCTGCTCGTGATCAGCGTGGAGCGTGGCACGGACCCGGAGAACCGGATCTACGTCGCCGATCTGCGGACTGGCGTCGATGGGGCGCAGGTGCGTCCGCTGATCGACACGGCGGACGCCTCGTACCGGCCGATCGCCGCAATCGACGGCACCCTCTACCTGCTGACCGACCAGGGAGCGCCGATGCGCCGGGTGATCGCGCTCGACGTCGATCATCCGGACCGACCGCGCGAGGTCATCCCGGAGGGCGAGGACGCGCTCGAGGACGTCCGCCTCGTGGGCGGCCGGCTGGCGGTCGTGTCGCTCCACCACGCCCATCACAGGCTCACGCTGTTCGACCTCGATGGTCGGCGCGTCGCGGATGTGGAGCTCCCGGGGATCGGGACCATCGGCAGTCTCGCCGGCCGGCGAGAGGACCCCGAGCTGTACCTGACCTTCGCCTCGTTCCGGGCTCCCGACGTCGTGCTGGCGGTGACGATGGCCGACGGGGGCGTGCGCGAGGTCCGCCGCTCCGCGCTGGCATGGAACGCCGACGACTACGTCACCGAGCAGGTGTTCGTCACCTCGGGCGACGGAACGCAGGTGCCGCTGTTCCTGACCCATCGGCGCGATGTCGAGCCGAACGGGGAGGTGCCCGCCCTCCTGTACGGCTACGGCGGGTTCCAGATCGCCATCGGTCCATCGTTCAGCCCCGAGTGGCTCACCTGGATGGAGCGCGGCGGCCTGCTCGCCGTCGCGTCGCTCCGCGGCGGCTCCGAGTACGGGAAGGCATGGCACGACGATGGCCGTCTGGCCAACAAGCAGCACGTGTTCGACGACTTCGCGGCCTGCGCGCGGTGGCTGGCGACATCGGGCTGGACGCGCGCGGGCCGGATCGGGATCACGGGGCGCTCGAACGGCGGCCTCCTCGTGGGCGCCAGCCTGACCCAGCATCCGGAGCTGTTCGGCGCGGCCATCGCCGAGGTGGGGGTGATGGACATGCTCCGCTTCCACCGGTTCACGATCGGGTGGGGCTGGACGAGCGACTACGGATCGGCCGACGACCCGGACCAGTTCCGCACGCTCCTGGCCTACTCGCCGCTCCACAACTGCCGCCCGGCGCGCTACCCGGCGACGCTCGTCACCACGGGTGATCACGACGACCGTGTCGTGCCCGGCCATTCGTTCAAGTTCGCCGCCGCGCTGCAGGCTGCCCAGCGGGGTGACGCCCCGATCCTGATCCGGATCGACACGGACGCCGGTCACGGCGCCGGCAAGCCCGTCAGCAAGCTGCTCGACGAGCGTAGCGACGTGCTCGCGTTCCTCGAGCTGTCCATCGGCCCCGACTCGGTCAGGCGAGCGACCTGACCGGCGGAGCGTCTCACGCGGAGCAGGGGAGCACGCGATGCGCAACAAGGTCGAGGGTTTCGTGGACGTGCGGGCGATCGCCGGCACCCACGTGACGTTCCTGGCGTTCGACATGGCAGCGGCAGATGCCCAGGCGCTGATGGGCTTCGCCATCCAGCGCACGGACTTCACCGAGGACGAGGTCACCTGGCTGCGCGGCAACAAGACCTTCGCGAGCGTCCGGTCGACGTCGGGCCTCGAGGATGCCAGCAGCCACCAGTTCCCGTTCCAGGCCTTCCAGTGGGCGGATTACACGGCCAAGCCCGGCCATCACTACCACTACCGCGTGATCCCCATGTTCGGCCCGCCGGGTGCCCTGACCGACGGCCCGGCCACGACCGTGGCCATCGACACCGAGCCGTCGGCGGGCGCCCGCCACTCGGTGCATTTCAACCGCGCCGCGATCGCGTCCCAGGCGTTCGCCCGGCACTTTCCGGGCCAGACGCTCGAACAGGCCGGTCCGCCCGCCTACGCCTGGCTGGCCCGGGATCTGCTGCCCGCCATGCTCGCGTTCATCGGCCGCGCCAGCGATCCGACCTGGAGCCTCCGGGTCGCGATGTACGAGCTGCACTGGCCCGAGGTGCTGACTGCGCTCAGGACGGCCAGCGACGCCGGCGCCGACGTACGGATCGTCTACCACGCCCTCGACGACGACACGGGCCGGGCCAACGAGCCGGCGATCGACGCCGCCGGGATCCGGCCGCTGTGCCAGCCTCGTCGCCATGCCCGGCTGATGCACAACAAGTTCATGGTGCTGAGCCACGACGGTACGCCGGTCTCGGTCTGGACGGGCTCGACCAACCTCAGCCAGAACGCCCTGTTCGGTCAGCTCAACGTGGGCCACGAGATCCATGACGAGGCGCTTGCGACCCGGTTCCTCGAGCTCTGGACGGAGCTGAGCGCGGATCCGCCGAGCGATGCCCTCAAGGACTGGATCGGGACGGAGAACCCGCTGCCGCCGGTCGACGAGACGGCGGCGCTGACGCGAACGTTCTCGCCCCACCACGGACGCAAGGTGTTCGACTGGTGGATCGATCTCGCCGACCGGCCCCGGCCGCTGTTCATGACCTTCCCGTTCGGGATCGTCAAGGACTTCCGGCCGGTGTTCGACAAGAGCGATGGCGTGCTGCGGTTCGCCCTCCTCGACAAGTACGTGAACGGCGGAAACGCGGCGTCGCGGGCTGCGGCGATCGCCGACATCGAGCGCATCCGCCGCCGCCCGAACATCGGGATGGCCGTGGCAGGCAACGTGTTCGTCGACTGGATCGATGGCTGGCTGAAGGAGTCACCGGGTATCGGCGTCCACGTGAACTGGGTCCACACCAAGTTCATGCTCATCGACCCGCTGGGCGATGATCCGGCCACGATGACCGGCTCGGCCAACTTCAGCCAGCCGAGCGTCGACACCAATGACGAGAACATGGTCCTGATCCGGGGCGACACCCGGGTGGCGGACATCTACTTCGGCGAGTTCATGCGCCTGTTCGCCCACCACCGATTCCGCGAGTCCGTTCGACGCCACGTCGAGCGAGAGGGCATCGCCGCCGTCAACAGCTGGCGACCCAGCGACCTGTTCGAGGACCCGGCCCAGTGGGTACCGGCGCATTTCCGGGCAGGGTCCGAGAAGGACATCAAGCGGCGCTACTTCGCGGGCGACTGAGACCTGATCGCGCCGCGCCGGTGCCGAAGATCAGGAGCCGCGAGCCTGGGATCGCCCCCGCGCCGGCGGCGACGGTCAGGAGCCAGGGATCGCCCGCGCGCCGGCGGCGACGGTCAGGAGCCCTGGGCCATGCTCCATAGCGTCCAGTACTGGGTGCGCAGGCGGCGGGGCTGCTCGAGCACGGTCCGGATCGCAAACGCGATGTCCTCGGGCCGCAGATAGGTCTCCAGCTCGGGCATGCCGTCGTAGCGGCCGGTGCCCATCGCGAACTCGGTGGTCGTGCCCGCGGGTCCGATCGTGCTGACCCGGATGCCCTTCTCGCGCAGCTCGCGATCGAGCGCCCCGGCGAGGCCGACCTGGGCGAACTTGGAGGCGGCGTAGACCGCCTCGTCGGCACCGCCCCGGAACCCGGCCACCGAGGCCACGATCACGATGTCGCCGGCCCCCGTCTCGACCATGTGCGGGACGGCGGCACGGATCGGCCACACCGTCCCGGCGACGTTCGTGTCGAGCATCGTCTCGAGCGCCTCGTCGGAGTGATCGAGGATCCCGCCGTACATGCCGATCCCCGCGTTGGCGACCAGCGCGTCAAGGCGCCCGAACCGCTCGATCGCCGTGGCGATGAGGCGGCGGCAGTCCTCGGGCGAGCGCACATCCATCTCGACCGAGGCGACGCTGTCGCCATGCTCGGATTCGATGGCGTCGAGGCGCTCCTTGCGCCGCGCACCGAGCACCACCCGGGCCCCGGCCCCGATCAGCTCGTGCGCCGTGGCTCGGCCGATGCCCGCGCTGGCGCCGGTGATGACGACGACCTGATCCTGCAGTGATCCCATCGGTCTCCTTCCGTCCGGAGGATGGCTCGCGCCGTTCCGCCCTGCCGGGCCGGGACGCGTGCTCCGCGAGCAACTGCGCTGTCAGCGAACCATTGTGCCCCGGACGGTGTTCCCGGCGCGAGGCGAGCGACTACTCGACCAGCCGGGCGGCGATCCCCGCGATCACGACGTCCAGACCGACCTCGAACTGGTCACGTGGGACGCGCTCGCCGATGACCGGGGCCACCGCACCGATGGCCGGGAGCAGCGCGGCATCGAGCGAGCGCAGGTACGCGATCCCGTCGCGCTGCGCCGCGACGAACGCCGGGGTGCGACTGATCGTGGCGATGTAGCCCAGCAGAAACAGGTACAGCGACTGGTAGGCATCGAACGCGGCCTTGGGGTCGAGACCGACCCCGAGCAGGATCGTCAGCAGGCGCTCGAACAGGGCGATGCCGGCCCGGCCATAGCGTGCCCGGCCGATCAGCAGCTCGGCCGCGTTCGGGTGGCGCAGCACGGTATCGAGCATGGCCCGATGGACAGTGCGCAGCTGCTCCTGCCAGTCGCCGTCGATCGCCGGCACGTCGATCGTGTCGAGCACGGCCTCGCCCACGAGATCGAGCAACGCCGCCTTGTCCTGGACGTGCCAGTAGACGGCCATGGGCGACGTCCCGAGCGCCGCAGCCAGGCGGCGGATCGACAGCGCATCGACGCCCTCCGCATCGATGATCTCCAGCGCCGCGGCGACGACGCGGTCGCGATCCAGGGGTGGGCGCGACGTTGCCCGCCGTCTTGCGCGCGGCAGCTGCGTCCACGGCGGGGCGGGGAGCGGCCGCCCGTCCTCGACGGACCTGTCGTTCGGCATGTCGGGTGTCCTCCGGATGGGGCCGTTCGTCACTTCACCAGTATACGGCGTACAGGCACTATACGCCGTACAGCCAATGCGCGGACGAAGGAGTCGGTCGGTGGAGCTGGCGGATGAGGTCGGGGACGTCTCGGGCCCCGCGAACGGAATGGGTCAGGAGCGGAGGAAGGGACCGATGGAGCAGATCATCAGTGGCGTCGTGGATGGGGTCATCGTGCCGGTGACCGGAATCATCCCGGTGCTCGCATCGAGCGGCATCCTGTTCCTGGCGTTCGCGGCGCTGTGGGTGGCGTTCGGTGCGGGGATCGTCGCCAACCAGGGCGGCGTGGATGCCGTGTGGCAGTGGATCGGGAGCCAGAACATCATCGTGCAGGCCATCGCCTGGTTGCTGTTCCTGCCCGTGGTCGCGGGGCTCTGGGTGTGGGAGTCCGGTTGGCCGCTGGTGGCACGGGTGTTGGTCGTGGTCAGCCTGGCCGGCTGGAATCTCCTGATGTTCCTGCCGCGCTCGACGCCACAGGGGTAACGCGAGCCCCGCGGCAGGCCGCAGGCCGTTAACGAGGAACCTGGCTGGGAGGTCGGCACCACCGCCAGGCAGAGCCCGGGCTGAGCGCGACCTGCATCGTGCCGGGCGACCGCGGGTACGCGACTCGATGCTTACTCGGCTGCCAGAGCTGCAGCGCCGTCGGCCACCGGTGCGTGGTATCCGTGCCGGCTCGTTACACCCCCGGGCATCGGAGATACCGAACCGGTCGCCGATGTGCCGCAGCCTCTACGCGGAGGGGCAGCTCCAGCGGTCCGGCTTCCTGGCCGTGGCTGACCACCATAATCTGTCGCCCAGCGCCGACGATGATCACGACGTGCTCGCCACCACCCGGGCCAAAGACAACCAGGTCGCCGGGGCGGGCGTCTGCTCGCTTGATGCGCGTGCAGTGGTGAAGGAGGTATCCGGTGAATGCGCCGCCGTCGTAGGCGCGACCGTTCGGATCGGGCGCGTGCGCCCATGCGTAGCAGACGGTAACGAAACCGCTGCAATCGGTCGTGAGGGGGAGCTTGCGTGGACGATGGAGCCCATCAACAGGCCGAGTTTGAGCGTAGTGGATCTGGCTCGCATGCCGCACGCCCCAGAGCGCGTTGGCGACGATCTCCGACCTGACGCCACCGTCGACCGCGTCGCCATTGTTGAGCACGATCCGATCATCCATCGTGCGGCTCCCGTGAACCCCCAGGATCGAACGGTCTCCGTCGCCGAGGGCGAAGCGAGCGGATGGCGACCAGGGCCGCCAGGCCGGCCGTCGACCGCTCGAGACGGGGCCTTCGCCCAGGTGGTGCAGCACGACGGATCAGCGGCAGCTGGCTGACCGGTGCCGCCAGGGCGGCAAATGTCGCAGCCGTGCGACCACCTCGCCCGTGCAGGCGCGGCGCTCGGGCGATCGGCGGACCCGGCTCGGCCAGCTCAGCGATCAGGGCATCGATCTCGGCCGGCACTCCTTCGTCATCAGATCTCGGAGCAGTGCGGTCGAGTTGGGGACCGAGCGAGGTCGCCGCGGCATCGCGCGCCGTGAGGGGGCCGATGTCCGGCCAGCGGTCGCGAAGCGTGGCGATGATGCTGGTGTGGTCGTAGACGGTGTCGTCCGTGGATCCAAAGACCCTGCCCTTGTCGGTCCAGGCGCTGACCAGGATGCACGGGACGCGCGGTCCGAACCTGGTGAATGCGAACCCGTCCTCAAAGCCGCTCGCTGGGCTGTTATCGGGAGGCGGCACCGAGTGCGGCGGCTCGCGGTGATCGAAGAACCCACCATGTTCGTCGAACAGGATCAGCAGGAGCGTACGCTCCCAGTCCTTGCCGCCCCGGATCGCACGGTAGACACGGGCGACGAGCCGCTCGCCGTCCGAGACCGGGTGCGGCGGATGGTCGTCATCCGGGTTGTCGAACAGGTACTTGGGCTCCACGAACGAATAGCGTGGGAGCTCGCCGGCCGCGCTGTCATGTTCAAGCTGATGGAGACTGCGGAAGTGACTGTCAGGCTTGTGCCTGGAGCTCAAGAACTCGTCGGCCAGGTTGGACAGAAGCAGCATGTTGGGGATCTGGTCGTTGTAGCAAGCCCAGGCATCGATGCCCGGGCCCAGGCGGTCGAAGATGCTGGGCATCGAATACATCTTGGGCGGGAGCCAGCGCCACAGCAGCGAGTCGGACACGCGGCCACCGGATGTGGCGCAGTGTGTGAACAACCGATTCGGGTACGTCTCCGCGGGCACCGAGCAGTACCAGCGATCGCAGATGGCGTATTCGCGCGCCAGCCGGTGAAGGATCGGCATCGTGGCGGCCGTGTTGTATGCCATCACTTGGCCGCGCTTTGCCCATTCGTCCGGTTTCAGGGTTGTTTCGTAGTTGGCCACGAACCCCTGGTTGGGGCCGATCAGCTGCTCGGTCACGCTGTGCAGGTCGTGATGTGGGTCGGGATCGGTGACGTCGCTCGGTGGCAGGCGAAACGAAGACCGGTATGCGGGAGCTGTCCATGTTGGCCATCTCCGGCGACACACCGTCCACCGGGAGGTCGCAAAGGGCGAGCGAGCCCAGCACCGCGTCGAACGACCGGTTCTCGAGCATCAGCACGACGACATGGTCGATTGCCGCCAACCCGACTCGTTCGGTCATGCTCGTACCCCCGCACCGCGGACCCGGGCGCGCCTCGTGCGACACGTTGCCGGTGCGGTGACCTGAACTGTAGGCCACGCGTCCAGTCCGTTCTGGCCCGCTACCCTTGACCGATGCCCGCCGAGTTCATCTATACGACCTATCGCCTTGCCCGCCACTACCCACCCGACCGGACGGTGCTCGAGGACATCTCGCTCTCGTTCTACCCGGGCGCCAAGATCGGTGTCATCGGCCCCAACGGGGCGGGGAAGTCCAGCCTGCTGCGGATCATGGCCGGGCTCGACGATGGGTTCACCGGCGAGGCACGCCTGACGCCCGGCTTCACCGTCGGGCTGTTGCCGCAGGAGCCGCAGCTCGATCCCGAGAAGGACGTCAAGGGCAACGTCATGGACGGCGTCCGCCCACTCCAGGACCTCATCGATCAGTACAACGCCGTGATGGCGAAATGGGCCGAGCCCGATGCCGACTACGAAGCCATCGGCGCCGAGCAGTCGACCCTCGAGGATCGGATCAACGCGGCCGACGCGTGGAACGTCGAGCGCAACGTCGAGATCGCGATGGAGGCGCTTCGCTGCCCGCCCGATGACGCTGACGTGGCGACCCTGTCGGGCGGCGAGCGGCGGCGCGTGGCGCTGGCGAGGCTGCTCCTCCAGCACCCGGACCTGCTGCTGCTCGACGAGCCCACCAACCACCTGGATGCCGAGTCGATCGACTGGCTCGAGCGCTTTCTCGACGAGTACGCGGGCACGGTGGTCGCCGTCACCCACGATCGCTACTTCCTCGACAACGTGGCGAAGTGGATCCTCGAGCTGGACCGCGGGCGGGGCGTCCCCTTCAGCGGCAACTACTCCGGCTGGCTGGAGCAGAAGCTGGAGCGGCTGGCGCGCGAGCAGAAGCAGGCGGACGCCCGTCAGCGAACGCTCGCCCGCGAGCTCGAATGGGTGCGCATGGGTTCGAGGGCACGCCAGGCGAAGGGCAAGGCCCGTCTGACCGCGTACGAGCAGCTGCTGGCCGAGGCCAACGACGCGAAGACGGCGGCGCGCGAGCTGGAGATCGCCATCCCGCCCGGCCCCCGGCTGGGCGACCAGGTGATCGAGGTGGAGCACCTGCGCAAAGGGTACGGCGACCGGCTGCTGATCGAGGACCTCACGTTCTCGCTGCCACGTTCTGGGATCGTGGGGATCATCGGTCCCAACGGCGCCGGCAAGACGACCCTGTTCCGGATGCTCGTGGGCCAGGAATTGCCCGATGCCGGCTCGATATCGATCGGCGACACGGTCCAGCTGAGCTACGTCGATCAGTCGCGCGACGCAGCTGCGCGCGGACCGGACGGTGTTCGAGGAGATCACCGAGAGCGTGGAGCTGATCAGGGTCGGCAACCGCGAGGTCCCGGCCCGAGCGTACGTGTCGAGCTTCAACTTCCGGGGCTCGGACCAGCAGAAGCTCGTGGGCAAGCTGTCGGGTGGCGAGCGCAACCGCGTCCACCTGGCCAGGCTGCTCCAGGCAGGAGGCAATGTGCTGCTGCTCGACGAGCCCACCAACGATCTCGACGTGGACACGTTGCGGGCGCTCGAGGCGGGGCTCGATTCGTTCCCGGGCTGCGTGGTCGTGATCAGCCACGATCGCTGGTTCCTGGATCGGGTCGCGACGCACGTCCTGGCGTTCGAGGGCGACAGCCAGGTCCGCTTCTTCCAGGGCAACGTCGCCGACTACGAGGCGTTCCGCCACAAGGAGCTGGGCACGGCGGCCGACCAGCCGCATCGGATCAGATACAAGCGGCTGGCGGGCTAGGGCACCACCGCCATGGCTCGTCGCCTCGCGCTGGGGGCTGACCAGGTGCCCGCGCTGCTGGCCTGCTTCGACCTGGGGGCCAGCGGCCGGCTGTCGGCGAGGCCGATCGGGGAAGGACGCGTGGGAGCCGTCTGGCGGCTCGAGACCGATCGCGGGCGATGGGCCGTCAAGCCGATCGACGACGAGATCACGGACGCTGAGCTGGCAGAGGTGATCGACGGCGCAGCCTTCCAGGCTGCCGCGCTCCGTGACGGCGTTCCGACCCCGCGCATCTGCCGCACCACCAACGGCGAGGTCGTCGGCCACCTCGATGAGGTTCGCGTCACCGTCCAGTCCTGGGTCGACCTGCGTCCGCCGAACCAGGCTCTCGACCCCCCGGCCCTGGGCCGCCTGCTCGCCACGCTGCATCGGGTGGAGTTCGTCGGGACAACCGGGCGTGACCCCTGGTACGAGGCGCCGGTGGGCCACGACCGTTGGAACGAGGTGCTGCGCGCGCTGGGGGCTCGGGGCGCGCCCTTCGCCCATGAGCTTGCCGGGCCGGTGGCGGAGCTGATCCATCTCGAAGGTCTGCTCGGGCATCCACCAACGACGCTGCGCACCTGCCACCGGGACCTGTGGGCCGACAACGTGCGACGGGCCGTCGATGGCGAGCTGTGCGTGATCGACTTCGACAACGCTGGTCTCGCCGACCCGGCAGGGGAGTTGGCTGCGGTGCTGCTCGAGTACGCGGATCGGGACCCGGACCGAGCCGCAGCGATCAGGGGCGCCTACGCGGATGCGGGCGGTCCGGCGCGCGTGGTTGCGCCGACCGACTTTGCGATGCCGGTCGCGCAGCTGGCCCACATCGCCGAGGAGGGCTGCCGTCGATGGCTGGCGGCGACAGACGACGCCGAGCGTGCCGACAACGAGGCGTGGGTACGCGAGATCATCGACCGGCCGGTCACCCGCGAGGCCATCGAAGCCCTGTGTTGAAGGAGCGGGACCGGGTGCCGGCCCGTCTGGCGGGATGGGACCCGTCTCCCATGACGCCGGGACCGGATTGCCGCATGCTGTGCCGGCCAGCGTCCCACCATGAGGTGCACCGTGAGCCGCCAGCGGTTCGAATCAAGCGTCACCGCGATCTCCTGGATTCCGTCGGAGGCGATCGAGGGGGCGCCCAAGATCCCGTTCGAGCTCGGGATCACGCACTATGACCAGCCACCGCCCGAGCGCCTCGATGACATCGAGGAGCTGCGCGTGACCGATCGGTTCCGCGAGGCCAACGAGCTGCGTGCGTTCGTCGAGGTCGAGGACGGCCGCATCGTCGACTACGGGTATCTCGGGAGCGGGCACATCGGTGCCACGACGGTGCGCATGGGACCCGCGGCCATCCGCTTCCCGGCGGTCCATCTCCCGGACATCCAGCATGAGCCGGAGGTCGGCGCGACGTCGGTGCGGTTCGTGCAGTCCGTCGGCGGCCGGATGGGCCTGCCCACGCCACGCCCGGTGAAGCGCAAGCCGTTCGTCCAGTTCTGGCCATCGATCGCGTGGTCGACGCTGGAGCTGTCGATCAACGCCGACGGCTCGTCCAGCCGCGCGCTGATCGGCGCCAGCCCGTTCCCCAGGCACTGGGTCTACGACGACGCCGGCGCGCTGGTCCAGAAGTCCGGGCTGGTCGACTTCAAGAAGTGGTTCAACGAGTCGTTCGGGGACAAGACGCCGTGGGGCACAAGCGACTCGCCGGCGGTCGTGAGCGCCGTCGAGTCCGAGATGGAGCGGCGCCTGTCGGCGTCGATCATGCACGGCGGGGTGAAGCCCGAGATCCGGACGATCGAGGCGGGCGAGCCCCTCGTCACGCAGGGCGAGGCCGGCACCGACGTGTTCCTCGTGCTCGACGGCATGCTGGCCGTGGAGGTCGATGGCGAAGCAGTGGCCGAGATCGGGCCGGGCGCGGTGGTGGGGGAGCGGGCCGCCGCCGAGGGCGGGGTGCGCACCGCAACGCTCCGGGCCGCGACGCGCGTGCGTGTCGCGCAGACAGCGCACGATTCGATGGATCAGGGCGACCTGGGCGCGGTCGCCGCCACGCACCACCGGGAGGACGTCCCGGCGGGTCACCCGGCGTAAGGGACTCTCGCGCTCAGGCGGCAAGACACGGGCTGGCCGCTCGTGGACCGCCGGTCAGCCACCGAGGATGCGCACCTGCGCGCCGGGCATCGACCGCCACCAATGGGCGTACCGGCCATACACGTTGCGGTCGCGCGGTGCGAGGAGCGCCACGAGGGCGGCGGCCTCGTCCTCCAATCCGGCCCAGGCATCGTCCGGCAGCTCGTCGAACGCGCGTACCTCGATGCCGCCGTCGAGCGGCCGCCAGACGCCGGCCACGTAGCCGTCGACCAACAGGGTCGGCAGGACATCGCCGTTCACGCGGGTGACCAGCCGCCGGTACTCGGACGGGATGACCCGGACGCGATCTGCGTACGCGAGCAGGGTGCTGTCCCACATTGGCAGCAGGCGTGGGGGAGCGGGGGCGTCCTCGGCGGGCATCGGAGCGCCGGGCACGTCGAACAGCTCCGTGCCGTCCGGGCCGACCAGCGCCACGACATCGTCCATCGCCCGCAGCGCGGCACGCGCTCTCGATCGCTGGATCAGGGCGAACTGGGCAACGTCCGGGACCGACGCCGGGCCGAACCCCTCGAGGTACCGCCGGACCAGGTGTTGGAGCGATGCGTCGACGTCGCCGGATCGTCGCTGCTCGGGAGCTGCGAGGTAGGAGGGTCGGGGCCCGAACGACCACGGCCCGCCCGTCGGTGCATGGATGAACGGTCCGTACGTGCGCAGCGCCCACCACGCCCCGGGAGACGGGAGGGTGCCCAGGTGGTCCCTCACCCGGGCCTCCATCTCGGCATTCATGCGTGGCGTGGTGGCGTATGCCAGCAGCCTCGGCAGCTGCGCGTCGGCATCGGCCGCGGTGATCCCCAACGCGGCGAATCGCCGGTCGCCGAGTCGTGACCCTCGCAGCGTCGGCTGCATCGCCTCGTGAAACCGGGGGTAATCGTCAGGATGGAGGGCATGCAGCGTGATGCGCATCGCGGTCGCCTTGAGCACCGTGTGCTCGGCGAACGCGCGGTCCAGGTCGACCGGGTCGAACGAGGCCAGCCGGCTCCAGAGGGCGAGGTACGGTGACGCCGGCTCCTGCGCCTGAATCGCGACCAGCCGGCGCACCGCCTCCACGACCGGCAGCGAGGCCCGCTGCAGCAGCAGCTGTCGCTCGAGGGTTGCCCTGTTGAGGCGCCGTGCGGTGAGCGGCATCGCCATGGATGGTAGCGCCGGACCATCCGGATGAGGATCAGGCTCGGCGGTGCCGTGCGTCACCGCTTGCCGGTGCCGGAGGTCGGAGCAGTCCCGAACGCCGCGTCGCGGGGTTCTCAACCCACCGCTGCGAGTCGTATGCTGCGGGCCCATCGCCAGTTCGCGGATCGTCCCAGCCGAGGATTGCCATGACGGACCTTCGTTTCCGACCACGTACGTCTCTCGTGAGCCGGCTCCGAACGGTCCCCATCGCGGTCGCGCTGGTCGCATCGATGCTGGTGCCCGCGACCGGCGTCGTCTCGGCGGCGACCGCGTCGGTCACGATCGCGGGCTCGCTCCAGACCGAGGCCGGCTGCTCCGGTGATTGGGATCCGGCATGCGCCGCGACCCACCTCGCGTACGACGCGAACGACGACGTCTGGCAGGGCTCGTTCGCGCTGCCCGCCGGTAGCTACGCCTACAAGGCGGCGATCAACGATTCGTGGGACGAGAACTACGGCCTCCACGCGCAACCCGGCGGCGACAACATCCCGCTGTCACTGGGGTCGGACGCGAGCGTCAAGTTCTACTACGACGACAAGAGCCACTGGGCGACCGACAACGTGGGCTCGGTGATCGCGGTCGCGGCCGGCAGCTTCCAGTCGGAGCTCGGTTGCGCCGGAGACTGGGATCCGGGCTGCCTGCGGTCGTGGCTCGAGGATCCTGACGGCGACGGCATCTACTCGTTCACGACCACGGACCTGCCCGAAGGGTCGTACGACACCAAGGTCACGATCAACGAGGACTGGGCGGAAAACTACGGCGCCGGCGGGGCGCCCGGCGGGGACAACATCTCGTTCACGGTCCCCGCCGGCAACCCGGCGGTGACGTTCAGCTACGACTCGACCTCGCACGTGCTCTCGATCTCGGTCGCCGTTGACCACGGCGCACCGGGCGGGCCGGGGGCCTTGTCGCACTTCGACCTCGCCCGCAAGGACTGCCTGGGCACGGCCCGCAACACGACCTCCAAGGTCTGGTACACGGTCGCGGGTGGTGTCCTCAGCGACGTCTACTACCCGACCGTCGACAACACGAACGTCGAGACGCTCCAGTACATCGTCACCGACGGGTCGACCTTCACCGACCTCCAGTCCCGCGACATGACCTACCAGGTCGAGGCGATCAACAGCACCGGCGGCATGGCCTGCCGGGTCACGGCGACGGCGGGCAGCGGTCGCTATTCGATCCGCACCGACTACATCACCGATCCCGCCCGGAACACGGTCATGATGCAGGTCCGACTCACGACACCGAGGCCCCGGCCCAAGGATGCGGCGCCGCTCCAGCTGTACGTCCGCTTCGATCCCACCGTCAACGGCAACGGCGGGGGCGGCAGCGGTAACGGTGGTGCGGACACGGCGACGGTCGACGAGTCGACGGGTCACCCGATCCTGCTCGCGTCGGACCCGGTCACGGCGACCAACGCCGCCAACCGCGACTACGGCCAGCCGGTGTTCGCGGCCCTCGACGGTCCGTTCGCCGATGGCTCCGTGGGCTTCGCGGGCTCCGAGAGCGACCCGCTGAGCCAGCTCGACGCGGCGCATGCCCTGACGACCCTGTTCCCCGACGCACGAGAGGGCAACGTCGTCGGCGGCGCGAGGGTGAACTTGAGCCCATCGGGGCGGGCGTTGATCACGCTCGGCTTCGGCGCCACGGACAGCGAGGCGGTCGGCGCGGCCGAGGGCTCGCTGGCGGCCGGCTTCGACGGCGCGTTCGAGACGTACAAGGATGGCTGGAACGCGTACGACGCCACCCTCGCCAAGCCACGTGTCAACAAGCTTCGCGGGGTCAGGGCGCCGGAGCGCCAGGAGCTCACCGACGCCTACTACCTGAACGCCAACGTGATCAAGGCGTCCGAGGACAAGACGTTCCCGGGCGCGATCGCGGCCAGCCTCGCATCCCCGTGGGGTCAGGCGATCTCGGCCGGTGACCCCGCCAACACCTATTTCGGGTCGTATCGCGAGGTCTTCGCACGCGACCTGTACGAGGCCTGGACGGGTCTGGTCGCGGACGGCGACCTTGCCACCGCGCGCGACGCCACCCTGTTCCTGTTCCAGCGCCAGCAGCTGCCGGACGGCTCGATGCCACGGAACAGCCTGCTCAACGGCAAGGTGGCCCCGGACTCGTTCGGGACGCAGCTCGACGAGGTGGCGTACCCGATCCTGATGGCCGACCAGCTGGGCATGACGGATCCGTCGCTGTTCGCCGATCACATCAAGCCCGCGGCGAACTTCCTGGCCGCGCACGGACCGGCGACCGGCGTCGAGCGCTGGGAGGAGCAGAGCGGCTACTCGCCGTCCACCATCGCCGCGGAGATCGCCGGGCTGGTCGCCGCGGCTGATCTCGCGCAGGCCAACGGCGATCCCTCGTCGGCGGCCGTGTGGCTGGGCGTTGCCGATGACATGCAGCGTTCGGTCAAGGGCTGGACCGTGACGACCAACGGCAGCCTGTCATCGGAGCCGTACTTCATCCGGCTGTCGAAGACCGGTGACCCGAACGCCGCGATCAGCTACAACGTCGGCAACGGCGGACCCACGCTCGACCAGCGCGACGTCATCGACGCCGGCTTCCTCGAGCTCGTCCGCCTGGGCATCCTGGCTGCCGATGATCCCGATGTGGCACACACGCTCCCGGTCGTCGACGCGACGATCGCAACCGACACGCCGAGCGGGACCGGCTGGCACCGCTACAACGGCGACGGCTACGGAGACCGGGCGATCGACGGACGCCCGTGGGCGCCAACGGGGCAGGGGACCGGGCACCTGTGGCCCGTCCTGTCCGCCGAGCGCGCGGAGCAGGCGCTGGCGACCGGCGATCGCGCCGGGGCGACGGCCTTGCTCTCGAGCATGCACCGGTTCGCGTCCGGGATCGGCCTCATTCCCGAGCAGGACTGGGAGCTGCCGGCGGTCCCGGCGTCCCCGTACGGCACCGACCCGACCCAGGCGTCGATCGGCTTCGAGGACGGCCGGGCCGCGGGCTCGGCATCCCCGCTCACGTGGGCGGCCGCCTCGTTCGTGCGCCTGACCGCGGATCTGGCGGCGCACCGGAACGTCGTGCTGCCTGCGGTGACGACGTCTCGCTACGTGACGCACGCGCAGGGCGCCACGACGCTCAGCGTCACCAGCCCCGATGACAACAGCGCCGTGTCCGGCTCGCCGGTCACGGTCACCGGCACGACCGCGCCCGGCAACACCGTCTACGTGTCCGCCACCAACACCGACGCGGATTCGGCGACGAGCGTGACCACAGGCTCGGCCGCGCCCGACGGCTCGTTCAGCATCGACGTCCCGGTGACGGGCGGCACGACCGTCCTCAACGTGGTGGCCGTCGGCGCCGACGGGAGCACCGCGCACGTGCAGCGGACGATCGTGTTCGACTTCGTGCCGGGCACGCTGCTGCTCGACGTGACCGACCCGGACCACGATGACAACGGCCCCGGCAACTACGCGTACCCGACCTCGGACAACTTCCATGATGGCGCGTTCGACATCGAGGAGTTCCAGGTCTACGACGCCGGCACGGACGTCATCTTCCGGGTCAAGACGCGCGACCTGACCGAGACGTTCGGGAGCGCGCTCGGAGCGCAGCTGTTGGACATCTATGTGCACGATCCGGCTGCGTCGTCCACTTCGACGTCGGCCGCCGACGCATCGCGCAACTTCGAGATCGCGCCGGCCGATGCCTGGAGCCGGCTGATCCAGGTCCAGGGGTTCGGGCAGCGGTACGTGGATGCCAGCGGCACGACCATCGGCACCGTCTCGATCAGCGGCAACGCGATCTCGCGCTTCATCACCGCGCGCGTCTCGAAGGCGTCGCTTGGCCAGCCGGGCTCCGGCTGGGGATTCACCGTCGTGCTCGCCGGGCAGGACGGCTACAGCAGCGATCAGGCGCGCGGGTTCGCCTCAACGCCCCAGGACTACGCGTTCGGCGTATGCGCCGCGAGCAGCGGCGATGCGCATTGCACCGTCGACCCCGGGACGGTGCCGAAGCTGATGGACGTGATCACCCCGGACGGCGTGAGCCAGTCGGACGAGGTCGACTACACGCTCCATTCGCCGGTGGTGCTCCGCGGGGTCGTCATCCCCTGACGGCGGGCCCGGCTCGGGGCGGGCCCTGTCCGCGTCCCCAGGGCGGGCGGGCCCGGCTGGGAGCGGGTCGTGCGGTCAGGCGGTGAGTCGGGCGGGCAGGCGGTGAGCGGCCTGGCTCGGGGCGAGTAGCCCGGCCAGGCGGCCAGGTCAGGCGGCGAGCACGCTCTCGACGCGGATGACCGGCGGATGCTCGAAGTGCTTCTTGACCGCGCACTGCTCCGCCGAGCGAACGACCGCGTCGCGGTACTTCTCGGGGAATCCCGCCGGTAGCTCGATCGACACCTCGACGTCGTTCACGAGGCGGGTCGCCGGGTCGACCTGCATCCGCTGGACGAGCCGGATCCCGTCGGTCGGGATCCCTCGTTGGCGGCAGAAGCCCAGCACGTAGATGCCCGCGCAGGTGCCGATCGTCGAGAGGAAGGTCGCGAACGGGGTGGGTGCGGATCCTTCGCCGCCACCCATCGGCGGCTGATCGGTCGGGACCACGAACCCGCCAAAGTGCGCGTCCACGCGCGCACCGCCGGGGAAGTCGATAACCATCTCCACGGTTCTGTCCTCGTGGTTGGCGCCCGCTGCCATCCGGCGTCGGGGCGAGCTTGATAAGTGGCACATGGCGGCACGGGCCCAGATCGCGGGCCCCGCGCGGGGACGCACGCCAAGCGTACCTGATCTGTTGCGTAATTGCGCAAGTACGCATGTCCCATGGGCCGGTGCCGCATGGACCGTTTCGGCCGCCGTGGGGATCGATGGTTGATGCCGCCCGAGCCGACCCCGACCGTCGACCGATGCCGCCCGAGCCGACCCCGACCGTCGACCGATGCCGCCCGAGCCGACCCCGAGCCGGAACTCGATCAGATATGCACGCGGCGGGTACACGGCCGACACATCGACGGCATTGCCGCGGCGCGAGCCGTTGAACGGCGGCCGCGCACCCTGCGAGTTCGTCACGTACCCGCCCGGCGGGTACTCGCGCAACCCGTGGGGTGGGGGACCTGTGCTACTGCCCACCGGGCGGGTAGATGCGTGGATCGCGGGCGGCGTGCGGATCACAGGATGCACCTCATGGGTACCTGCGCAGGTAGTGGCGCGCGGGCTGCTCGTACCAGTCATGGGGTGGGTAGCTGACCAAGTCGCCATCGGGCGCCGATCCGGGTGCCCCCTGTGATGGCGACTGACTCGCCGCCGGGCGGATGGCCCGTCCAATTGCGGGCCGGCTGGCCCATCGGACGTGGTCCGGACGTCCCGCAAGGAGGCCCACGCGGCCCGGTGTCAGGACGCTGGCTGACCGGCAGGATCGATGGCGAAGGAACCTCCCGGGGTCCGCGGTCCCGGATCAGCTCTCGGCGGTCCACCCGGCTCGCCGATCGTCCCGCCGGCGGCGCGCGATGCGCCAGACGGCAGCAGTGAAGGAAAGGGAAGCGTCCCGAGATGTACGGACGGATCAAGCTCCTTGGCGTCGGGCTCATCGTGTTCGGGCTCGTCTTCGTCGGCGTCGGCGGCTTCACGTACTACAAGACCCAGCAGGGTGCCGACGCATTGCAGGCATTCAGCGCGGCCCAGGCCGTCAAGCTCAGCTACAACGACCAGGGTCAGCTCACCGATCACGGCGACGTGGCCGGCGGACAGGCGATCCTCAGCCTGCTCGAGAACGACTGGGGTTACACGATCAACCCGGCCGACCTCAACCCCAATGATCCGGTCGTCAACACCGCGACCGAGTACATGGTCCAGATGGCGACCATCGCGCATCACACCCTCGACAGCACGCAGACGGTCACCCTGACCGAGCCGGTCGACTACAACGGCACGCACTACGACGCGGGCACCTACCAGGTCCCGGTCGATGGCCGCTACTTCAGCCAGTTCAATCGCGCGGACCCGCTCGATGGCCCGGCCCGCGACCAGGCGTGGAGCGCCACGGCGCACGCCCTGATCGCCGAGCTCGGTGTCGGCAGCGTCACCGCCTCGACCCTCCAGGTCGGCTTCGGCATCGCGGCGATCTCCGGTCTCCTGGGCGTGGTCCTGCTTCTGCTCGGGACCGGTGTCATCTGGGCCACCAGCCCGGCCCGTGCCGAGGCTCGTGCCAAGGCCCCCGCGCCGGTGGCCGCGGCCGCCTGACCAACGTCACCCAGCCACGGGTCCGCGGAGGCCTCCGCCGCGGGTCCGCCGACAGGCCCCTCCTCCGAACACGCCGGGTCCACGACCCGGCGTGTTCGTCTCGTTCCGACGGGTCGCCGTCATGGTCCCGTCATCGCCGATGTGGTTTCTTCGGGGTGTGGCCGCCAACACGCAGAGGAGGAGATTTCGTGCCTGCGTACCGACCGAACCCCCGCACGAGCCTCGCGTTCCGATCAGCGCTTGCCATCGCCGCCCTCACCGTGGCGGCATGCGGCGGATCCTCGGGCGCCACCGCAACCCCGTCGGCCCCACCGACCACGACCACGTCACCCGCCCCGGCAGCATCGCCATCGCCGAGCCCGTCGCCCTCAGCGCTGACCGAGCCGTCCCCATCCGCGTCCGCGCTGGCCGCGGCGGTCATCGGCACGATCGACGTGGGGTCCGGCCCATGCGCGCTCGAGATGGCTCCGGACGGTCGCGTCTTCGCAACGCTCTACAACACGGGCGACGTGGTCGAGATCGATCCGAGCACCCGGGCCGTGACGACCATCGCGAGCCTCGACGACGACCTGTGCGGGATCGCGTGGTCCGGTGACGCACTCTGGGTCGCCGATCTCACGGTGAACCAGGTCGACGAGCTCGACCCCTCCACCGGCAAGGTGCTGGCGACGATCGAGACCGAGGGCGCGCCGTGGGACGCTCAGCCTGACGCCACGGGCGTCTGGGTCGTGGACAGGGGCCTCTCGGGCGTCATCCACATCGATGCCGCCACGGGCAAGATCGACCACTCCGTCAAGACCG
This sequence comes from uncultured Chloroflexia bacterium, assembly GCA_963734995.1. Classification (GTDB taxonomy): domain Bacteria; phylum Chloroflexota; class Limnocylindria; order Limnocylindrales; family CSP1-4; genus CAIXZV01. Next base: position 677,550 of record CAVTJD010000005.1, on the reverse strand, counting down.
GCTTGCTGCCGACGGGCCTCGCCATCGTCGACGGTCGGACATGGGTGTCGGTGCGGGGCGCCAACGAGGTCGATCGCTTGAACGCCAAGGGCACGAAGATCGACCTGCGCGTCACCGATGGCGTTGGTGACCAGCCGACCTGGTTCGCCGACGGTGGCGGGGCGCTGTGGCTCACTGACAACACCGGCGGCGTGACGCGGATCGACCCGGCTACCGGCAAGGTCACCGCCTCGCTGTCGCTGGGCGGCTCGCCCCGGGACCCGGTGTTTGCGTTCGGAGCCCTGTGGGTGGCCAATGGATCGGACGGCGTGCTGTACCGGATCGATCCGGCCACCAACGAGGTGAGCGGCACGGTCCAGCTGGCCACGGGGATCTGGACCGTCGAGCAGGTGGGATCGGAGATCTGGGTCGAGCAGTACAACGGCAGCCAGATCTTCCGGGTCGACCCCGGGCTCGTCGGGTAGCAGGCGGGAGCGGACGACCCCGGGCTCGTCGGGTAGCAGGCGGGAGCGGACGACGCCGCGCTCGTCGGGTAGCGGGCGGGAGCGGACGACGCGGCGCTCGTCGGGGTCTGGCGAAACGGTTAGGCTGAACGCCCACGCAGCGCTGGAGGCGAGCGACGCATGAGCATGCAGCAGTCCCTGATCGAGGCAATGCATCTGCCCGAGGACAGCGACGCCGTTGCCCGGATCCACGAGTTCGGGATGGCCCTTGCCGATCAGGACACCATGAGCAAGGCGATCCACGACGTGTACTGCGGGATCGTTGCGGACCATCACGAGCCCAATGACAAGGACCGCGCGCAGGCCGCTGCGCTGATCGCCGCGATCCAGAAGCGGGCAGCGGAATAGATCGACACACCGCCAGGCGAGACGTCACCGATGGCGACGCGCATGTCCGACGACCGGCATGTCTGAGCGCGATCAGGTTCCCGCAACGGCCGCAGCGCCCGACCGCACGCTCCGGATCGACGCCGATCTCACGTCCCTCGCGGAGGTCCGCGCCTTCGTACGTGTCGCCGCCGCGGACCTGGGCGCGGACGACACCGAGACCGGCGATCTCGTCCAGGCCGTGGACGAATGGGTGACGAACATCATCCGCCACGGGTATGGTGGCGGCCACGGTCCGGTCGAGGTCGAGCTTGGCCGAGACGGGCCGGACATCGTGGTTCGCGTGCGGGATCGGGCGCCGGTGTTCGACCCGGCCAACGCCCCGGTATTCGATCCCGGCGCCTCATTGGAGGCGCGCCGGCCCGGAGGGATGGGCATTCACCTGATGAGGGACCTCATGGGATCGATCACCCATCGGCGGCTGCCGGGGGGAGGCAACGAGCTGACCATGCACCGGGTCTGCCGGTCTGCCAGCACTGGAGGCGGCGCATGAACATCACGGTCGACCAGCCCACGCCCTCGGTGGCCGTCGTTGGCCTCGATGGGGAGCTCGATGCGTCGAACTTCAAGGACGTGATCGAGACCGGTCGGCGGCTGTATGCGGGCGGCGCACGGGTCCTCGTTCTCGACCTGTCCAGCCTCAGCTACATGTCGAGCTCGGGGATCGTGGCGCTGCACAGCCTGACCCGGGTGTTCGAGGGGCACGAGCCGCCGGATCTCGATTCAGGCTGGCAGGCGATCCATGACATCAGTGCCGACGTCAACGAGGGGCAGACGCAGGATTGTGTGCGCCTGGTCGCGCCGACCGCGACCGTGGACCGGGTCCTCGACCGCACCGGGCTCAAGACGCTGCTTCCGATCCACGCGACGCGGGCGTCGGCCCTCGCCGATGACTCGGCCTCCTGACAGGCGCGACCGGTCGCACGGCAGCGGAATCCCCGGGGACGCCGTCCGATGACGCTGCGCGACGACGCGATGAGCCTCGACGCGATGGACGCGGCCGATGCGGCCGCGATCGCCGACATCCTGTCCCTCGCCTCGGCGGTGGCCGGGGGCGAAGGCATCGCCCTCGTGGACGCCGACGGGCACGTCGTGGCGGGGCGGACCCCGGCGGCCGGGGTCGATCGCGCAACGCGGCCGCTCGTCCGGGACGGGCATGCGTTCGGGGCAGTCGTGGGGCCCGGTTCCGGGCCGCCTGAGCTGCTCGCGCTCGTGGCGCGCAGCCTCGAGCTCGCGATGGCCGATGCCGACGAGCGGGCACAGCGCGCACGCATGGGTGAGGAGCTGGCGATCGGACGCCGGATCCAGATGGCGCTGCTCCCGCGGCAATTCCCCGATGTGGCCGGGTGGCGGTTCGCCGCCGCATACGAGCCCGCCCGCGCTGTCGGCGGCGACCTGTACGACGCGTTCGGCGTGCGCGGGCGCAAGGAGCGACTGGGTCTGACCGTCGCCGACGTGACGGGCAAGGGCATCCCCGCCGCGCTCCTGATGGCTGACGTGCGGGCCCTCCTCCACGCGGCGACGGACAGCTCCACCGGTCCGGCTGACGCCCTGTCGCGCGTCAACCAGATCCTCGTCCATGAGCGCGCCACGGCGCTCATGGTCACCGCGGTCCTGCTGGTGCTCGAGACCAGGACGGGTCGGGTTCGCTACTCGGGCGCGGGGCATGAGCCACCGCTGGTCGCGCGCGCCGCCGGGGGCATCGAACCGTTCGACGCGTGCGGCGTCATCCTGGGGCTCAACGGAACGTCGGCCTACACCGAGCAGCAGGCGCGGCTCATGCCGGGTGACGCGCTCGTGCTGTACACGGATGGCGTGACCGACGCCCGGGACCGTGACGGCCGCTTCTACGGGGAGGAGCGGCTGCGCGAGGTGATCCGCGCCTCATGCGGGCAATCCGCCGACGCCATGGTGCGCATGGTCATCGATGACGTCAGCGAGTTCCGGGGCGAGGCCGATCCGTACGACGACATCGCGCTGCTGGTGGTCGAGCGGCTCCGAGGCTGAACGTGAGCTTCGCGACCGATCGGCCTGTCCGCGACGATCGGCCGCCCCGCGACCGATCGGCTGTCCCGCGACGATCGGCCTCAGCGCCGGTCAGACGTGGACCGTCAGGTCCACGCCCCGGTCAGACGCGCGCCAGGAACTCGAGCACGCGCTGCGTCAGGAGCGCCGTCGCGGCCGCGTCGTACGAGGGCAGGGAGCTGTCCGCGAAGTAGTGCTGGTCGCCCGGGTACAGGAACAGCTTGGCGTCATCGACCGTGACCACGATCTCCCGCGCAGCCTCCACGTCGCCCTCGCCCACGAAGATCGGATCGGCGTCCATGCCGTGGATCTGGACCGGGACTCCATCGGGCCACGGCCCGAACGCCCAGTCCCCGGTGATCGGGATGCAGGAGTAGAACAGGAGCGCGCCTCGTGCCCCCGCACGCGTCTGCGCGAGCTGCTGCGCGACGGTCACGCCGAACGAGAAGCCGGCGTAGACGATGTCGGCGGGCAGGTCGTCGGCCATTCGAACCCCGCGTTCGCGCAGGGCATCGAAGCCGCTCTCCTCGATGAACGCCATGCCCTCATCGATGCTGCCGAACGTGCGTCCGTCGAACAGATCGGGCGTGTGCACGGTGTGGCCGGCGGCCCGCAGCGCGTCGGCGAAGGCAACGACGCCCGGCGTGAGCCCCTGGGCATGATGGAACAGCAGCACCTCGGTCATGGGACGCCTCCGGGTGTGAGCTCGTGCGATCCGTGGATCGGGATCCTGGGACCCTCCGATGGTACGCGGCCGGCTGCTCTCGGGCTTGGGCGCGCTGGCTACCATCGGGAGGGTGACGGCGGGCGCGCACGGTGGCGGCGGCTGAGACCCGGCGCGACCCGACCGATCCAGCGGTGGCACCAGGCTGTCGCCGGCGCAGACGGAGGTGGATGACGTGACGTTCCCGGCGGCTGACACCGCGCTGACCCACATCCTGGTCGTATCGGATCCGGCGCGCTCGAAGGGGTGGTACACGGACGTGCTGGGCGCGAGCCTCTTCCGCGAGTACGGGTCCTCGGTCGTCCTGAGCTTCGCCGGCGCCTGGCTGCTCCTGGTCGAGGCCGGCGGACCCACCGACGACAAGCCCGGCGTGGTGCTCGCACCGCCGGCTGATCCAGACCTGCGCGACAACCTGTTCACGATCCGCGTCGACGACTGTCGGGCGACCTACGAGCTGCTGCGCTCGAGGGGCGGCGCGTTCCTCACGCCACCGGTGACCAGCGGCGCCGAGACTCGCTGCTTCCTTCGTGACCCCGACGGCCACCTGTTCGAGCTGAGCGAGTATCGCCAACCGGCGTAGCAGCGCCGGCCAAGGGCGCCGTTCGGCGCCCGGCTCATGGGCCCGAGGGCCGCACCTGCGCGACATCGAGCGGCGGCGCAGGATCGTGCACCTCCGACATCGAAGGTCGCACGAGGATCATCCCGGTCGCGAAGATCGCGGCGCCGAGCACCGCCGGCCCGACGTGGGTGACGTCGAGGTAGCCGATCAGCCCGTGGACGCCGATCGCGGCGCCGAAGCCGGCGGTACCCGCCAGGGCTAGCGCATCCCACAGGGCGCGGGCGGGTCTGGCCCGCCAGGCGATGCCGAGCACCACGAGCCCGGTCGTGAGGAGCCCGCCGCCGAAACCGGCTCGGTCATGGGCGATCAGTGGGACGAGGTGTGGGTCGATCGCGTCGAGCGCCGGGCGATCGAGCCCGATGAACGCAAGGTCCTGGGGCACGAACACGACGAATGTGCCGACGGTGGCGATCGTCAGGCCCGCGACCAGCATGCCGAACCCGGTCAGCAGCAGCAGTCCTCGGCCGAGGATCGTGCGCCCGTCCGGCCCGGTCGCCGGCTCCTCGGGCGCTCCGTTGATCGCGACGGCCCGGCTGCGCCACAGGCCGACGACGAACAGCGGCAGGATCCCCAGCGTCGCCACCCCGTGCCACGTGTCGAGGTAGCCGGTGCCGAGATAGGTGAGGAAGCTCAGAAAGCCGGCGGCGGCGCTCAGTGCGAGCGTCCACCATGCCCAGCGGCGTCCCTCGCCGAGCGGGAACCGTATGAGCCACAGGTACAGCACGCCAACCGCGACCAGGGTGCCCCCGAACGCGGCGCGGTCGTGGCCCATGAAATGGACCAGCCGTCCGTCCGCGATCGCATCGAGCCGCGCGGCCGAGATCGTCAGCCACGCGAGATCGTGGGGGAGCAGCTGATCTGTCGTGGCCAGGAACCACGCGAACCCGCCGGACGCGACGAGCGCGAGCGAGCCGGCGGCGAGCAGCGGGCGTCCGTCGGCGGTCCAGGCCTCCAGCAAGCCGGGGTTTGCGGTCGGCGCACTCCTGATCAACGTGCTACGCATAGGTAGCACAATAAGGGTCTGTGGCGCGCGATGCAAGAGGTGGCGGCCCGAGGGGAGGGCCGACCGTCACATCGTCCGGGTGCTACCGCAGCACGTCGAGGCGCAGGACCTGTCGAGGATCGAGCAGCAACCGAGCGTCGTCGGCCGAGACATGGATCGGGCTGCGAAGCGTGGTGATGTCGACGCTGCCCCAGTGACCGAGACCGTTCGCGTGGTGGGCGGTGTAGCGGAGGCTGGCGAGGAGGTCCCACGTGATGCCGGTGAGACGCTCGTGGCGGTTGGTGAGGATCTTGACGTTGCGGGGTTTGACCGCGTGGAAGCGGGAGGCAGGACACGGATCGTATCGGGGTTCCATGAGACAGAGCGTCGAGCCTCGCGACCGCGCTGACCGCCCCCTGATCGTCCCGCTCGGGCACGGTGCTTGGTCCTGGCCCGCACGCGGGGCCCGGGGCCACGGCGGTTCCTACGGGCTGACGGTGGCGAACCCGTCGAGGAAGGCGACGATGTGGTCGACCGCCGCTTCGACGATCCGCTGGCCCTTCTCGGGGGTGGCGGCTGTGGGATCCCCATAGGCGCCCGTCGGCGAGTAGTGCCCGCGCTCAGCGCCGGGTGTTCGTGTGAGCGGCCCCGGTGCCCGGGCGGGATGCACGTCCGGCTGGGCGCGCTCCATCCGCACGGTCTCCGGGGCGATGTACAGCATCATCGAGGTCTCGATCTCGTCTGCGTGCGTGCCCTCGGATTGCGTGACCAGCTCTTCGACCACCGAAGCCGCGGCCGCCTCGATGTCGGTGTAGGCGAGGGCGATGCCCTCGGCGGCGAGCCGCTCCGCGGCAGGTGCGAGCGCCCGGAGCGTGCTGATGCCCGTGTTGAGCGCGTAGAAGCGTCGGGCACCGTGGCGTGCGTGGCTGCGACAGATCTCCACCACCGTGTCGCGCATCGTCTCGAGCGACAGCGACACGGAGCCCGGATACTCGAGGAAGGCGGGGTAGTAGCCGTACTGCAGGGTCGGCAGCACCACGACCCGGCAGCGCTCGGCCACGCGGCGGGCGAGGTACTCGGCCATCAGCCAGTCGTTGTTGAGCTGCAGGTGCAGCCCGTGCTCCTTGGTCCGGGCGCCGATCGGCAGCACCACCGTCGGATAGTCGCGGAGCGCGTGCTCGGCCTCCGGCCAGCTCAGGGTCTCGAGGTAGCAGCCGTGCATCGCGCCTCCGGTGGTCACCCTCCGCCGCCAATCGTATCGGTGTCTGCGGCCAGGTGGCCGCTCGGTGTGCGGGGCCGGGTGGCGCTCGATTGCGCGGCCGGGTGGCCGCTCGATTGCGCGGCGTGGTGGCTGCTCGATTGCGCGGCGTGGTGGCCGCCGCCTCAGGGCCAACCCCTACGTGGTACCCCGCTTGACCCCTCGTGCGAAAGTCGAGACACGCAGACGCGCACGGATCGCGCGAGGAAAGGAGCGAGATGGGAGCACCCATGTCCAGCCAGAAGGTGATCACCTCCTTGGAGGGCATGAGGCTCCATGCGCACGCTCAACCTCGGCGTCCTCGCCCACGTCGACGCCGGTAAGACCACTCTCAGCGAACGACTCCTCTTCGCCGCCGGCGCCATCGATCGAGTCGGCAGCGTCGACGCCGGCACCACCCAGACCGATTCCCTCGAGCTCGAGCGCGAGCGCGGGATCACGATCCGGTCCGCGGTCGCCTCGTTTCTCGTCGGTGACCTCGCGGTCAACCTCGTCGACACCCCCGGTCACCCCGACTTCATCGCGGAGGTCGAGCGCGTCCTGGGCGTGCTCGACGGCGCGGTGCTCGTCGTGTCGGCGGTCGAGGGCGTCCAGCCGCAGACCCCGCTCCTGTTCCGCGCCCTGCAGCGGCTCCACGTGCCGACCCTGATCTTCGTCAACAAGATCGACCGGGCGGGTGCCGATCCCGACGGCGTGGTCGCGGCGATGGCACGGCGGCTGGCGGCCGGCATGGTGCCGATGGGTGCCGTGCGCGACCCTGGTCGCCGCGAGGCGACGTTCGTGCCGTTGGGCGCGGGTGACGCGGCGCATCGAGACCGGCTGACCGAGATCCTCGCCGAGCACGACGAGGCGATCCTCCACGCGTACGTCCATGACGAGGCCGGGCCCTCGTACCCGACCCTACGAGCGCACCTCGCAGCGCAGACACGGCAGGGCAGGCTGCACCCCGTGTTCTTCGGTTCGGCGGTACGCGGAACGGGGATCGAGGCACTCCTCGCCGGGATCGACGGGCTTCTGTTCGCTGCCCATGGCGACCCCGAGGCCGATGTCTCGGGGCGCGTGTTCAAGATCGAGCGGACCGCGTCGGGCGAGCGCGTGGCGTACGTCCGCCTGTTCGCCGGCACCCTTCGGCCCCGGCAGCGCGTCCGGGTCGGCGAGGGCGGGGACGCCAAGCCGACGTCGATCAGGGTGTTCGCGCCGACCGGTGCCCCGCGTCGCGACACGCTCGTCGCGGGCGAGATGGCGGCGATCCGCGGCCTGGGGACTGTCCGGGTCGGGGACGCGCTCGGTGCGCCGCCGCCGGGCGAGGATGTCGCCGCCCGCTTCCCGCGACCGGCATTGGAGGCCGTCGTGTTCTCGGTTCGGTCCGACCAGGCCGGCAGCCTTCGCGCTGCGCTGGCCCAGCTCGCCGACCAGGACCCGCTGATCGACGTTCGCCAGGACGATCACCGCCATGAGATCTCGGTCTCGCTGTACGGCGAGGTGCAGAAGGAGGTCATCGCTGCGACGCTCGCGCGCGAGTTCGGCATCGACGCTGAGTTCCGGGAGACGACGACGGTGTGCATCGAACGTCCGGCCAGGGTGGGGGAGGCGGACGAGGTCATCCGTGCCAGGACCCACACCAACATCACCGGCCGCAGCTCGGCCGCGAGTGAGAACCCGTTCACCGCGACCCTCGCGCTACGCGTCGAGCCGTTGGCGCCCGGGTCGGGCGTCGAGTTCCGGGCCGACGTCGAACCGAAGCTCATCCCCCTGTACCTGTACCGGACGCCGGAGACGTTCTTCTCCCAGATGGAGGCGAACGTCCGGGACGCCCTGGCCGAAGGGCCGATGGGCTGGCAGGTCACCGATTGCCGCGTGACGATGATCGACTGTGGCTACATGTCGCCCTCGTCCTCGGCCGCCGACTTCCGCCACCTCACGCAGCTGGTGTTGGAAGAGGCGCTCGATCGGGCCGGCACCTGGGTCTGCGAGCCCCTCGCGGATCTCGCCCTCGAGCTGCCCTCATCGGCAGCTCCGGGCGTGCTGGCCATGCTCGGCCGCCTGGGCGGTCGGGTGCGGGGCCAGTTCGCGGCGGGCGGCCTGACGAAGGTCGCGGCGGAGCTGCCGGTCACCCAGGTCCGGGAGCTTCAGCAGCGGCTGCCGGGTCTGTCGATGGGGGAGGGGATCCTCGAGTCCCGGCCCGATGGCTACCAGCCGATCGGCGAGCACCCACCACGGCGCGAGCGCTCGGGCCCCAGCCCGCTGGACCGCGACGCCTGGCTGGCGTGGCTGGCGAAACGGACCTGAGGCGGCGTCTCCCGTGTCGCGCACCACGGTGGAGGCGTTCTTGGCGGATCCCGGCAGGTGCGCCTCGGTCGGTGCTCCTCGGCAGGTGCGCCTCGGCAGGTGCGCCTCGGCAGGTGCGCCTCCGGCCGCTGCTGAGAGCACGGCGCCCATGGTGTGCTCGCTCGCCTGGCGTTCAGAAGGTTCCACCCGGGCCGTTGCCTGGAACGAGCTGCACGCTGCGCGATCAAGCCATGCCCGAAGCAGCCTTGAGCGCGACGAACGGAACCTGCCACGTTCCGCGCGTGCGGTCACGGGACCTGCCGCTCACCGAGCGTTCAGCGCACGGGGATGGCGCACGGGGATGGCGCACGGGGATGGCGCACGGGGCAGGCGCACGGGGCAGGCGGCCATGATGCCGGCCGTCCGGCACATCCGGATCAGAGCGCGAACGTCACGCTCGATCCGTAGACTCGGGCTCTGGCGGTAGTCCACCCGCCCGCCGTCGATCAGGACAGGAGGCAGCGCGCGATGCTCACGGCCACCAAGGACCTCATGCTCCCGGCGACCGTCACCGGATCGTGGCCGCGGCCGCGCTGGTACGACGGCGGCCTGTGGGGCCGGCCGCTCGATACGGCGCTGCTCGACGTCAAGTTCCGCGAGCAGTTCCTCGACGCCCATGCCACGGTCATCGCGGACCAGGAGCGCGCGGGGCTCGACATCCTGACCAACGGCGACTACCACCTCGACGAGGACTTCGCCGGTCGCTCGTGGCACCACTACCCGCTCCAGCGCTGGACGGGCCTGGAGCACGAGGAGCTCCAGTACGCGCGATCCAGGGACGCGCTGCTCGCCTTCGCCCCGGGCACGCTGATGAACGAGATCGAGACCACCTGGCGCTGGCCGCGCGTGGTGGGCAAGGTCGAGCACGATCCCAAGAACCCGCTCGAGTACGCCAAGCTGTGGCGGATCGCCCAGGCGCGGGCTGCATCGGGCAAGCCGGTCAAGTTCGGGACCTGCTCGTCGCAGGTGCTGTCGATCTTCCTCGACAGCCACACGCCCGAGTACGACCTCGACGACAAGAAGCAGCTGATCTGGGACATGGCGACCGCCATGAACACCGAGCTTCGGCAGCTCGCCGCGGCCGGGGCAAAGGTGATCCAGATCGAGGAGCCGACGATCCATTTCACCGCCTGCTTCCATCCCGAGGAGAAGGAGCTGCTCGACTTCATGGTCGACGCCTTCAACCACGAGGTCGATGGGCTCGACGACGTCGAGCTGTGGATCCACACCTGCTGGGGCAACCCGAACATGCAGAAGGTCTATACGGGCGAGTCGTATGCGAACTCGATCGAGACCTACCTCGAGCGGCTCAAGGGCGACGTGTGGACGGTCGAGATGACCGAGAGCAACTTTGCCGAGATCGATCTGTTCAAGCCCTATGCCGCCAACCTGCGCAAGAAGGTCGCGGTCGGCGTCGTCAACCACCGCAGCCTCCAGGCGGACATGCCGCCGGTCGTCGCGGGGCGCATCCGCCGGGCGCTCGACGTGATCCCGGCCGACAAGCTGGTGCTGTCGAGCGATTGTGGCTTCGGTCGCCAGGGCTTCAACCGGACCGTCGCCTTCTACAAGGCGACCGGCATCGCCCAGGGTCGCAACATCGTGCTCAAGGAGCTGGGGCTGGAAGAGCGCTACGTGGCGGCCGCGGACGCGGCCCTCCAGGCGGACGTGCTGCCCGATCGCGAGCCGCTGACGCACCTCCCGTCGCCCTGGTCCTGACCCCGGCGACGACTCAGCCCCCGGTCACGTCGAGGTCCAGCCGTTCGAGCCGATCGGGGTCGGCGAGGATGTCGATCGAGACGATCCGGCCGCGTGCGACGGTGAGCGACACGACCGCGAACAGGCGCCCCTCGGGCGTCCGCGCGATGCCGCCCGGAACCCCATTGACCAGCGCCCGCGTCGCTGTCTCGGTCAGCCGGCGGAACGACATTGCGCCCGCCGCCACCGCATCCGCGCCGCGCAGCAGCGCGACCAGGCCGGGGTGGTCAGGGCCGCCGTCCGCGCGAAGCACGACGTCTGGATCGAGCACGGCGAGCAGCCGCTCGAAGTCGCCATCACGAGCCGCCGCGAGGAACGCGTCGACCACCACCCACTGACCGTCGAGGTCGGTATCGGGGACGGGTGCCCCCCGGACGCGACGGCGTGCACGACTCGCGAGCTGGCGCGTGGCCGGCGGCGACTTGCCCACGATGGGCGCGATCTGCTCGAACGGCACGCCGAACACATCGTGGAGCACGAACGCGACGCGTTCCGCGGGGTTCAACGTGTCGAGAACGGCCAGCAAGGCGAGACCGATCGAATCCCCGAGGAGCGCCTCGTGCTCGGGATCGAACCCGGCAACAGGGCTGACGATCGGGTCCGGGACGTGCGTGTCGAGCGGCGCCTCCCGGCGGGTTCGCCGCGAGCGGAGCAGGTTCAGGCAGAGCCGAGCCACCACGGTCGTGAGCCAGCCGCCCAGGTTCTCGACCTCGCTCGTGTCGGCCCGGCTGAGCCGGATCCACGCTTCCTGCACGGCGTCGTCCGCCTCGGCCATCGAGCCCAGCATGCGATAGGCCACGGCCCGCAGGTGGCCGCGGTTGGCCTCGAACTGCTGGGCCAGCCATTCCTGATCGGTCATCGGTGCACATCCAACCACGGTTCGGTCGCCGGCGCCGATCCCGAGCTCCTGTTCGTTTCCACGATTGCCTGTCACATCGGGCGGCCCGGCGGGTTCATCGTTCATGACACGACAACACGAAAGGATGTGACCGATGGATCACACGGCAGCTGATGCCAGGCGCACCGCATTGACCAGGCCCGGACGGCCTCCGCGGATCGTCCCCCTGCTCAACCCCCTCGCGAGGCGGCTGCTGGCCGCCGGCATGCCGATGGGCGTCAACGCCCTCGTCACCGTCCCCGGCCGTCGGAGCGGCCTGCCCCGCACGACGCCTCTGGCGATCATCGAGGTCGAGGGTCGCCGCTGGGTCTGGTCGCCGTGGGGTGAGACCGACTGGGTTCGGAACCTACGGGCCGCAGGCCACGCCACGATCACCGTGGGCCGCCAGTCCGAGGAGGTCGACGTGACCGAGCTGGGTCTTGCCGAGCGGATCTGGTTCTTCCGCGACGTCATGGGTCCGTTCGCGCGCCGGGCGCGGTTCGGCGTCTGGTTCATCCGCACGGTCGACGGCGTCGATGTCGACCAGCCCGAGGCCGTGGCGGAGGATCGGCGGGTGTTCGAGCTCCACGGGTGACCCGGGCAGGGCCAGAGGTTCGCCGAGGCGGGGCGGCCCGGCGGCCGCACACGCGGTGGACCGGCCGCTCGACGCGACGGTCGCCGTGAGTTCGAACATTTGTGCTATGATGCGAAGTCGCCGCGGACGTTCGCGGCAAAGCTCCGCGTGGTCGACCCCCCTTCTCGAACGGACCGTGCGTTCTGCCATCCGTGTTCGGGAAGCGTTGGAGGTCACCATGACCACCGGAACCATCAAGAAGATCGTGGCCGATCGCGGCTTCGGTTTCATCACCGCCGAGGATGAGAAGGACTACTTCTTCCATCGCGGCGGCCTCGACACCTCGCTCGACTTCGACCGCCTCATGGGCGGCGAGCGCGTCGAGTTCGAGATCGAGACGAGCCCCAAGGGCCCGCGCGCGATCCAGGTGCGCTCCGCCTAGCCACCACGGCGACCCGTCAGTCTCTGGCGGGTCGCTGCGCGTCTCGGGCGCCGATCTCGCAGCCGCCGCGAACCGGACGCGCTTGCCCAGGCGTGAGCGGCCCGGAGGGATCGTCCGGTATAGTAGTTGCCATGACAACTACCGACCGTCGGTCATCCTACGCTGACTTCACCAACGCACTCATCGCCGACTTTCGAGCCAACGGCGGCAAGGTGTCGTCCGGCCCGTTTCTCGGCCGTAACCTGCTGCTGCTCACCACGACCGGCGCGCGCACCGGTCAGCCGCGACTGTCGCCGCTGGTCTATACGCGCGACGGGGACCGGATCGTGATCGTCGCCTCGAAGGGCGGCGCTCCCACCCATCCGGCGTGGTACCACAACCTCCTCGCCAACCCGGTCGCGACCGTGGAGCTTGGCGGTGAGACATTCCAGGCGCGCGCATCGGTGGCAGAGGGACCGGAGCGAGACCGGCTCTACGCGGCCCATGTTGTCGACCACCCGGCGTTCGCCGAGTACCAGGCGAAGACGACGCGCGTCATCCCCGTGATCCTGCTCGACCGGGAGCCCTGACACCGTCCTGTCGCGACCCATCCACGCGATGGCCCGCGGGTCGGTCGCCCGAATTGGCGTGCGCCGGGCGGTCATTCAGGGGTAGGCTCGCCGGAGCGTACAAGCCGCGACCAGCGCGGCGCGCCACCGGATAGGACGGGCGATGGAATCGCGTGATCGCGATCAGCTGCGTGCGATCTGTGCCGAGGTATTCGGGGTCGACCTGGACGAGATCGAGGCCGACACCGACTTTGCCGACGACCTCAACGCCGAGCGGGACGACCTGGCCGACATCCTGGTGGCCGTCGAGGAGGCGTTCGGGATCAGTCTCGACCACGGACTCCGCAGGATCCGGACGTTCGATGACCTCGAGGAGCTGGTCGAGGACGAGATCGGCTGATCATCGCTGCCCGGGGGCTTGCTGATCTCCCTGCTGCCTGACGGCCTGCTGGTCGCAATCGCCGCAGCGCCGGCTGAGCACCCGCAACCGCGGCTGCGGTTTTCGGAGCATTGCCGCGCTGCATCGCCGCCACGCCCACGCGCTCGAGAACCGCTTCGGCTCGTCATTCGTCTGGATAATCGTGATCCGTGCAGGAGCCCAGCGAGTGCGACAGACCGACGCCGGCATGATTTCCGCCAGGGACGCTCGGCAGGCGCGGTTCATGGCGCTCGCGAGCCCCAGGCTCGACCACCTTTACCGGCTGGCCGGCCTCCTGCTCGGGGGTGCGAGCGACGCCGAGGACGCAAGCCAGGAGGCGCTTGCCACGGCCTGGCGGTCGTTCGACTCGCTGCGGGACGACGGCCGCTTCGACGCCTGGCTCGACCGGATCCTCGTCAACGCCTGCCGGGATCGTCTTCGTCGCCGCAATCGGATCCGCTTCGTGCCCATCGACGGGCACCTCGGGCCGGTCGTCGATCCGTTCGCGAGCGTGCTCGACGATGACGCCGCCCTTCGCCGTCTCGCCGTCCTCGACATCGATACCCGCGCCGTGGTCGTGCTCCACTACTGGGCCGACCTCCCGCTGACCGAGGTGGCGGCCCGGCTCGGCATCTCGACCGGCACCGTCAAATCCCGGCTCCATCGCGCCCTGTCACGGATGCGCGTGGCTGTCCCGGCGGAGGCTTCGTCATGACCGACCTCGAACGCGATCTCCGTCAGCGACTGCGCACCGTCAGCCTGCCTCCGGCGCCCGCCACCCTCGAGCGTTCGCTGCGGGACATCGTCGCGGAGCCGGTCGTGGCTCGGAGATCCCCCCGGCCGCTGATCCTGCTGGGCCTGGCGGCGGTCCTGCTCGTCGGGGGTGCGATCGCCGTGGGCGCGCCGTTGCTGAACCGGGATGTGACGATCAGCTACACGGATACGTTCAGCCCGACGGGATCGATGACGACGCCGCGCGATGGCCAGATGGCGGCCCTGTTGCCGGACGGGCGCGTGCTCATCGCGGGCGGCTGGGACGGGACGCCTGGCGGGGGCCTGTCGTCGGCCGAGCTCTATGACGCAGCCACGGGGACGTTCAGCCCCACGGGGTCGATGAGGACGCCGCGAAGCCGGGCCGCGGCGATCTCGCTGCCCGACGGGCGAGTGCTGATTGCGGGTGGCATGGATCGACCCGCCGGCGACACGCAACGGGCGACGACGGCGGAGCTGTACGACCCACGGACCGGCACGTTCATGGCGACGGGCTCGATGACGACGGCGCGCGACGGTGCGACGGCCACGCTCCTCACCGATGGCCGCGTGCTGTTCGCGGGTGGCTCGGGAGGATTGCCCGGCACGCCGCTGTCTTCGGCCGAGCTGTACGACCCGCGGACCGGCACGTTCAGCGCGACGGGCTCGATGACGATGGCGCGCGACGTGGCGACGGCTGTCCTCCTCGATGACGGCCGCGTGCTCATCGTCGGCGGCAGGGTTGTCACGGGGGACAGCGTCGCGGAGACCGCGTCTGCCGAGCTGTACGACCCGCGGACCGGCACGTTCAGCGCGACGGGCTCGATGTCGGTCGCAAGAGTCCAGCCGGCGGGGGTTCTCCTCCCTGATGGACGCGTGCTCATCGTCGGCGGCTGGCTGAGCCCGGTCATCGCGGGTGACCAACCCGTGGGGGGTGCCTTCAACGGGCTCGCATCCGCCGAGCTGTACGACCCTCGGACCGGCACCTTCACCGAGACCGGGTCGACGGTCTCCGCGCACCGATCGCAGGTCGCCACGCTCCTGCGCGACGGCCGCGTGCTGGTGACCGGTGTCTCGGACCTGCCGGTACTGCCGGAGGTCTACGACCCGGCGACCGGCACGTTCTCGCAGACCGCAGCCCCGTCGGTCAGTCGTGGCGACGGGACCATGACCCTGCTTCGGGATGGTCGCGTCCTGGTCGCCGGTGGCTACAGCCCGACGACGGTGCCGGCAGAGGTCCTGGCGTCCGCGGAGCTGTTCCACTGAGCGTTCCTCTGCGCTGAGCGCGCCCGACAGGCGGTGCCCATGCCCTGGTCGCGCTCGCCGGATGTGCTCAACACGCGTAGGATCACCGGACGCCCCAATCTTCCAGGCGGGCGGCCCCACATCGAGGCGACATGACCAAGCACTCCAGGAACGAGCGCGAGCGTCGCGCAGCAGAGTCCGCGCGTATGCTCGAGGTCGAGCGCGCATGGATGGGCAGCATCCCGGCCGCGGTCGCCGAAGAGTTCCAGCGGGAGGTGGCCGCAGCCCATGCCCGCGGGCCGCTGCCGAAGCCACCCGACATGGCGCCCGGCACCCGCCCCAACCCGCCCCGCCCGGGTCGCGAGCCCAAGCCGTCGAAGGAGGAGAGCTCGCCTCGTCGCCGGTACTAGCTGACCTGCCTGCGGCGCAGGCGCTGACGATCTGCCGGCTCCTCCCCGGCGAACGGTTGCCTGTCAGCCGTGCCGGAACCCGCCCGCCTCGGTCTCGCCCGATGTGAACGGCGATCGCCTGCGACGCTGGCCTCAGGCCTCGCTCAACACCTCGCGCAACCTGGCCGCGAAGGCGTCCGGGTCGCCAGCCTGACCGTACTCGCCGCCCAGGAAGCCGCCGTGATCGCCCGGGAACCGAGCGGGCTCCGTGCCCAGGCGGTCGGCCATGGCGATCGCGCCCCGGGCGGCCAGCGTGCCCTCGGACTCGATCCCGGCACCCAGCACGATCCGATTCGAGACCGCCCGGAGCGCGTCGAAGTCCGGCTCGTAGTGGGTGCACGTGATGATGTTCTGGAACAGCAGCGGATCGGTGCGGTTGCCGTCGTCCTCGGTCGGCAGCCCGAACATCGCCGGGTCGGGGCCCGGCTGGCCGGCCTCGACGGGGTCGAACGGGCCCTGGTGGCTGACGACGCCGATGAACCGAGCCATCCCGGCACCGAACCCTTCCTGCTGGTAGGCGTCGCCCACGGCCCGACAGGCGGCCAGCGCACCCTCGCGGTCGGGCAGGATCGCGGCCAGCGGCGGCTCGTGGGCGACTAGCGTCCGGATCTGCTCCGGATGTGCCGCCGCGAAGGCGAGCGCGTTGACCGCGCCACCGCTGCTCGCGAACAGGTCGACCGGCCCGGTGCCGAGCTCGTCGATGATCCGGTGGAGATCATCCGCATGCTGCTCCGGCGTGGACCGGCTGGCCGGGTCGTCCTTCCGGCTTCGCTCGACGCCGCGCGGGTCGTAGGTCACGACCGTCCGATCGGTGAAGTGGCTCGCCAGGGTTCCGAACCCGGCGGCACCCATCGGCGACCCGATCAGCAGCAGGGGAGGGGAGCTGGTGTCGCCCGGGCGGACGTCGTAGGCCAGGGTGGCGCCCGGGACGGCCAGCGTGTGCGTCGTGGGTGTCATCGTCGTCATGCCGGGACCCCTTCCGCGAGGATGGCATCGATCTGGCCGACGGCCAGGGTGAGCCCCGCTTCCATGCCCATGGCCAGGACCTGCTGCATGGCCTCGATGCTGGGGAAGCGGCTCTCGATCGACATCCGGGTTCGACCGCCGCCGATCGGATCGATCGTCACCCGCCCCTCGTTGCGCGGGAGGTCGTCGTTCGGGGTGCCGTCGTCGTGGGCGAACCCGTCCCGGAACACGAGCCGCCGCGGCGGATCCGCCTCGAGGACGTCCCAATAGCCGTGCGCTTCGTCGCCGCTCGGACCCGTCATGTGGTACTCGACGTGGCTCCCGGGTGCCAGGTCGTGGCTCGTGAACGTCGCCGGATAGGTGGGCGGACCCCACCAGCGCTCGAGCTGTCGGGGATCGGCCCACAGCTGCCACACCCGCTCGGGCGAGGCATCGAACTCCGCGGTGAGGGTCATCGTCAGGGCGTCGGGGTCCTTGCGGACCGCGGTGACCGTCATCCTCTCGTCTCCTTGCTGGCGGCGATGAGGTCGGTCATGCGATCGATGCGACCGCGCCACAACGCCTCGTACTGGTCGAGCAGGCCACGCGCCAGGCGCAGCGTCTCGATGTCGGTCCGCACGAGCTTCCTGCGACCAAGGCGCTCCTTCGTCACGAGGCCCGCGCGCTCGAGGATCGCGACGTGCTTCTGCACCGCCGCGAAGCTCATGGGGTAGTGGCTGGCCAGCTCGGCGACCCCCTCATGACCGCTCAGCGCCCGCAGGACGATGTTGCGCCTGGTGGCATCGGCAAGGGCGGCGAAGGCGAGATCGGGATCGAACGTGGCAGCCATTGATACAACCATACGGTTGTACGACGGCAACGTCAAGCACGTGGACGCCGCGGCGCGCCGGAGGCGCTCGTCTGGTGCGCTATGGTTGGCCCGTGGACACCGATTGCGCTGGGCGCGCGACCGCGGATGCGACGCGGCGCGCCGGGCAGCTCGAGACCGCCGCGCGGGTGGGGCCGTGAGCTTCGAGAGCGCGCTCACCGGCACGTTTCTGAAGATCCACCAGGCGGTGTACCTGGCGAGCAACGGACGGTTCGGCCATCGGATGATCGGGGTCCCGTCCCTTCTGCTGGTCACCACGGGCCGGAGGTCCGGCCAACGACGCACGGCCGCCCTGGTGTACGCACGCGACGGATCGGATCTCGTGCTGGTCGCATCGAACGATGGGCAGGACCGTCCACCGGCCTGGCTCCTCAACGCGCAGGCCAACCCGGCCGTGGAGGTGCAGATCGCGCGGCGCCGGTCGGACGCGGTCGCGCGCGTGGTCGGCCCGGCCGATGCCGACTACACGCGGCTCTGGATGTTGGTGAACGACAACAACCACCATCGGTACGAGGGCTACCAGTCGCGAACCGATCGGCCGATCATGCTGCTGGTCGTGACGCCCTCCGGGCCGCTGACATGACTCGCCGCGGGCATCGTTCGACGCCCGAACCGTTGCCGCGCGCGTAGCAGGGCCGCCGCCGTCGGTCTCCATCGCGTACATTCCGGCCGTGCCCTCGACCGATGTCCGCCGTGCCCTGCTGCTCATCTGCGCCTTCGCCGTCGCGATCTCCACCAACTACACCAACCACGGCCCCGTGCTGGGTCTGATCAGCGACGAGTTCGCGCTCAACGCGGCGAGCGCGGGCGGCATCGCGACTGCGTTCTTCCTGGGTACGGCCGCCACGATGCTGTTCGGTGGGGCCGCCGCGGATCGCTACGGTGCTCGCCCGGCCGTGACGGCCGGCTTCCTCCTCGCGTGCGTCAGCACGATCGGCTGCGGCCTCCTCTCGCCCTCGTATCCAGCGCTGCTCGCCTGGCGCTTCCTCGGCGGGCTCGGCGGTGGCTTCTCGTTCGCCGCCGGTGCCGCCTACACGCGCGGCGTGTTCGCCGCGCGAGGGCAGCACCTGGCCCAGGGCCTGTACGGCGCGTCCTTCCTCGTCGGATCCGCCGTCACCCTCATCTACATGCCCATCCTCGCCGGTGGAGCCGATGGCGACTGGCGGCGCGCCTACATCGTCTCCGGCCTCGCGGTGCTGGGTATCTGGGTTGCCTGGTGGCGGCTGGCGCCGACCGGTCCGGGCCCGATCGCCGCACGCCACGGCGGGCTCGGCCTGGCGCCGGCACTGCGGGCCCGCAACACCTGGCTGCTCGCGCTGTGCCACATGTGCGGCTTCGGTCTGGCCATGATCCTGGGGACGTGGGTGGTGACCTACGTCATGCGCGGCTTCGACGTGCCGCTCGCGACGAGCGGCCTGCTCGGCTCGCTGGTGCTGATCCTCGGGATCATCGCCCGATCGGGCGGTGGCCTCATCCTCGAGCGCGGGCTGCCGCCGATCCACCTGATCAGGCTGGGCCTCGCGTTCGCTGTCGCCGGCCTGGCCACGATGGCGCTCGCCGGGCAGCTCGCGGTCGCCATCGGCGGGCTGCTCCTCACCGGGATCGGCGTGGGTCTCCCGTACGCGGCGGTGTTCAACGGGGCCGCCGAGAGCGCGCCCTCCAGCCCTGCGTCAGCGCAGGGCTTCGTCGGCTGGGGCGGCGTGATGACCGCCGTCGTGGGGCCACCGCTCGTGGGCCAGCTGCTCGACGCCACCGGCGGGTTCGCCAGCGGGTTCCTCGTCATCGCCGGGTTCGCCGCGCTCGTGCTGCTCTCGACGCTGGCACTGCGGCCATTCGCGTTCACCGTCGATGAGGTCGTGCCAGCCCAGGCCTGATCAGACCGGGATGCGGCGCACGATCCCGCCCCGAACGACCACAACGTCCACGGCGTCTGCACGGTACCTGCACGCTCGCTTGCGAGCATCGCATCAACCCATCAGGGCACGGGGCGATCGACCCCGGCCGAAGTCCGGGGAGGTGATCGAGGATGAACAGCAGGTTCCTTGCCATCGGCGCCGCGGCCGTGTTGCTGCTAGGGGCGACGGCGACCGCATCGGCGACCGGCATGCTGGGTGGGCCGGGCCCCGGCACCTGTATCGAGGACTGCGACGGCACGCCCGATCAGGACCGGACCCAGGACCAGGATCGGCTCCGGACCGGTGCGCCGACGGTGTCCGCGGTCGACGACGTCGTCATGGCCGGTGCGGGATCCACAACGGGCGACCAGGACCAGGTGCGAGCCCAGGACGGCAGCTGCGACGGTGACTGTGATGGCACGCCCGATCAGGACCGGATCCGCGATCAGGACGGGACGTGTGACAACGATTGTGATGGCACGCCCGATCGGGATCGCGACCAGCAGCGAGACCGCGACCGGGATCAGGTCCAGCTGAAGGACGCCGAGGTCGCGGGGGCGCAGGCGACCGGAGCGCCCGTTCGGGAGCAGAGCCAGGTTCGGACCAAGGCTGGTGAGCCCGAGCGGAACCAGGCCGGTGGGCCCGCACAGCAGCAGGAACGGACCCAGCAGCAGGAACAGACCCAGCAGCAGGAACACACCCAAACCGGTGCGGGGCCGAGCGCCACACACGGCTCCGGCCGCGGCGGCTGAGGATCAACGGCGCGCGTTCGCCGGGGGACGCGGGCCCCTCAATTGGGACGGTCGGACCTCCACAGGCCGGCCGTCCCGCCGTAGCGTTCTCCGCGAGATGGACACGCCCGACGTGGTCGGGCGCATCGTCATGTCAACGCGCGGAGGGCCGTGACCGGATGCACGCATGAGTCTGCGGCTTCGTCTTGGGCTTTCGTTCGCGCTGGTCGCCATCACGACCTCGCTGGTCATGGTGGCGTCGATGCCTGTCGTGATCCGCTACGGCTTCGATCCCGTGCTGCCGCCGGAGACAGCCACCCCGACCCTGACCCTGGCCTCGCCCGCAGGCTCACCGGTCGTCAGCCCTTCGCCCCAGGACCCTGGCGCCACCGCCACGGCGAGCAGCCGGGCGCCGGCCACCACCCCGGCCAATGGCGGGAACGCTGGATCGCCACCTCCCGGCCCGGGCGCGTCCGTCCAGGCGCCCGGATCGCCGGCCGTCAGCGCACCACCGACGACGGCCTCGCCGTCCCCACGGCGCTCGCCCGATCGAACGCCCGGACCCACGTCATCGCCGGCCAGAAATGGCCAGCCAACCGACCAACCGGGTGGCACCGGTGGTCCCGGCGGCAACGGCAACGGCGGCTCATCGGGGGTCTCCGGTCCGATCGGCAGCGGCGCGCCCGCGAGCGGCAAACCTGGCGCCGGCCCGGACCAGTCCGCTGGCCCGGCCGCCGGCGTCAGCGGCGAGCTCGGGTTGGCTCGCCTTGCGGTCAGCATCACCGGTCAGCCGGCGGATCACGGCATCGCCGCCGATCCCACGGCCTCCGCCTCGGCATCGGGCGACCCGTCCAGGGCGGCCTGGGTGGAGGTCGAGCGGCGGACCTCGAATATCCTCGTGGTCGTCGCCGTCCTCTCCGCGGTGCTCTCCATCGCCATCGGCCTCGTCCTCGCCGAGGCGCTGATCCGTCCGCTCCGCGCGCTGGGCCGCGACGCGTCGGTCATCGCTGGCGGCGACCTCGGGCACCGATCGCGGGCAAGCACCCGGCACGACGAGATCGGCGAGCTCGCCCGCTCCTTCGATTCGATGGCGGCCGCCCTGCAGGCGTCCGACGAGTCTCGCCGCCGGTTCCTCCAGGACGCGGCCCACGAGCTGGGCACGCCCGTCACCTCCATCCAGACCACGGCGAGCGCGATCATCGATGGCGTCTACGAGCCGGAGCGACGCCATCTCGAGACGATCCGCGATGAGGCGCGGCTCCTGGGCCGGATCGTGGACGACCTGCGCACGATCGCGCTGGCGGAAGGAGGCAGGCTGCCGATGTCGGCCGAGGACGTCGATCTCGCCACCCTGGCGGAGTCCACTGCCGGTGCGTTCGCCGCCAAGGCCGCGGAGGGCCGCCGGGCGGTGACGGTGGATGCCGATGGGCCCGCGGTCGCCCGCGGAGACCGGGATCGCCTTCGGCAGGTGCTTGGTGCGCTCGTGGACAACGCGCTTCGTCATGTGCCCGAGGGCGGGCTGGTCACGATCCGCCCCTCGGCGCTGGACGGCCGCGTCTCGGTCGAGGTGCTCGACGACGGCCCCGGCCTGGGCGAGCACCCGGAGCGCCTGTTCGACCGCTTCTACCGCGCGGACGCGCCGCCGGACCGCACGACGGGTCACGCGGGTCTCGGGCTGGCCATCGTGCGGGCGCTGGTGGAGGCGCAGGGCGGCAGCGTGTCGGCAGCGAACCGCGAGGGTGGGGGAGCGCTGTTCCGGGTCGAGCTCCCGGCGGGGGCCTGAGGCATGGCGCGGATCGTGGTTGTGGACGATGAGCCGACGATCGCCGAGGGCGTGGCGGCGTATCTGCGTCGGGACGGACACGACGTGGACGTGGCGCTGACGGCCGACGGCGCCGTCGAGCTCGGGCGAGCCAGGCCGGACCTCATGATCCTCGACCTGATGCTGGGTGGCGCGTCCGGGTTCGACGTGCTGCGGACCCTGCGCGGCGAGGGTCGCTCCGTGCCGGTCATCATCCTGAGCGCCCGCGTCGACGTGATCGACCGGGTGGCGGGCCTGGAGCTGGGTGCCGATGACTACGTCACCAAGCCGTTCGAGCCGCGGGAGCTGGTGGCGCGCGTCGGTGCCGTGCTCCGCCGGGTCCAGGCGGCCGCCGCCGTCGCACCACCCGAAGCGGACGCCGACGCCCCCTCGCTGGCGGTCCACGACCTGGACATCAACGAGGCGACCCGCGAGGTGCGGCGCGGGGCCACGGAGATCTCGCTGACCCGTACGGAGTTCGACCTCCTGGTGGCCCTTGCCGAGCACCCCGGGCACGTCCTGTCGCGCGGGCAGCTGGCCAGCCGCATCTTCGGGACCTGGTACGAGGAGTCCGATCGCACCATCGACAGCCATGTCCGCAACCTGCGGGGGAAGCTGGGTGCGCGGCCCGACGGGGGCGACTACATCGAGACGGTCAGGGGCGTCGGGTACCGCGTCGCGCGGGACGAACCACGGGCTGCTCGAGGCACCGGTCGATAGGCCCGAGGCACCGGTCGCCGGGCCCGCGCATCGACGGACAGGCCCGTGCATCGGCGGACAGGCCCGTGCCCGAGGCCCCGCAGGTGCCCATCACGGCGCCGCGGGCGATACCGCGGGTGACGCCCTCGGCCGGCGGCGCGCCGGATGGCACGGCGGTCGGGAGCGGACCCGTGCCCGGGTACACCTCGGGGATCGGCAGCCCGTACCGCTCGATGATCGCGTTGGTCGTCTCACCCAGCCTGGTCACGTCGACCGTCCGGGCGTCCTCGATCGGTCGCAACGCGAGGGTGAAGGCAGCGGACCCGACCGCCTGCAGATGGGCGATCTCCTCGGCCACGCCGACATCGACGCGTACGACGTAGAAGCTGTCAACGCGGTTCAGGATCGTCACGTTCTGGTAGGTGATCTTGGTCGACCGGTCCGAGGTGTAGCGACCGTCCGCCGCAAGATCGTCGGGCACGGTGATGGGCGCCGTGACGAACACGTCCACGACGTCGTCCGGCTGCAGCAGCCCACCAACCGCACGATCGTCGGGCACGGTGATGGAGACAGCGCGCCAGGAGGTGCTGCCGGGCGCCACGGTCTCACCCGGCTCGAGGATCGTGACGCCGCCCTCCGTGTGTGACGTCAGGAAGTTGGCGTAGACCGGCTGGCCGGCCAGGATCGCGACGGTCGGCACCAGGCCGACGACCTGCGCGGGATCGACGAACACGCCTGCGTCCGTGGTCGAGCCCTGCGGCAGCTGACGCAGCTCGACGTCATCGATCTCGATCGACCTGCGAGCGGGGATCTCGCGTCGGGCCACCACGACCGGCACCAGCGTGGTACCGACGTCCTCGGCCTGCAGCCGGGCCTGGTTGATCGCCACGAACGCGGCGGCGCCGGCGGCCAGCGCCAGGACGACGCCGAAGCCGATGATGATGCGGCTGCGCAGCCGTGACGGCTCCCGGTATTCGAACTCCATGCGGTTACCCCCGGCACATTGGGGTCCGGACGATCGCTCGCCCAGGGAACCCGGCTCGATGGTGGTGACGTATGCCCGCCGAACGGAGCCGGCGGGCACGTGAGACAAGCGGGACGGTCATCGCTCAGGGCTGCACGAGGTGCACCGGGTTGCCCCGGATCGAGACCTCCCAGGTCGTCGAATCGGTGGTGGTGCCATTGAACGTGTAGGCGATCTTCCACCAGCCACCCAGCGTGCCCGCCGGCTCGCCCGGCGGCAGCGGCGCGTCGTAGCTCTTGGGCAGCGGGATGGTGAGGGTCACCCACGAGTTGTTGTAGCGGCGGCTTCCGTTCTGGACTGTCGTGAGGCTGGTCACGTTGGTGCCGCTGCGGCAGCAGGATGCGTTGGCGTCGGCCGTGTAGCTGAACTTCGCCGGCACGTAGCCTGTGGCCGTTGGCTTGAGCACCTGGATGCTCGCGGTACCGGACGCGTCGCCCGGATCGAACAGCGACACGACCATCGTCTTGCCGGCGTGCACGGCTTCGATCCGCGCGAGGTAGAAGTTGGTCGTCCCGCTCGTGATGTTCGCGTAGATCGCCATCTTGCCCAGCCCGTACACCCGGGCCTTGTGGACGGGGTCCGAGCTCACAGCCCGCAGCCCGAACTTGTTCGACGCGCTGGTGGCCTTCTGGTCATTGGGGTTGGCGGCCATGGTCGTGGTGACCTGCAGGCGGTACCTGCCGGGCGTGGTCACGGTGGCGAGGGTGACCCAGTCGTTGTGGGCCGGGGACGACGTGCAGTCGGGGAGCGCGAACAGGTTCCACGGGGGTACGAATAGCTCGTGTCGCGATACGCCGAGCTCCGGTCGGCCTGGCGCTCGTGCTCGAACATCGTGTCGGTGGCGGCCACCACCACGTCGTCGGTGTAGTCGAGCGGTGTCGCGGCAGGGTCCGACCACAGCGTGAAGTAGGTCGACATCGCGTCGAACGCCGAATTGTTGAGCCACCGGTCGCCCGTGCCCTTGTTCGGGTCGACCGCGCAGAAGGTCGGGTCATACACGTCGATGGCCGTGGATCCGGCGCCCGCGGGGATGTCGATCGCGTACATGTAGCCGCGTGGGTCGTAGTCCTCGTTGAGGGCGGGCTTCGGGTTGTAGTACGTGCCGTAGGCATCGCCGTTCCCGCGATCGGAACCCTGCGCCGCCACGACCAGCCAGAACCGGCCCGAGTTGTCACCCAGGTTGCTCAGCGGGCTGCCCATGGGCACCGGGAGCGTGTACTCGGCCGTCGCGACCCGCGTGACGCGGATGTGATCGATCCCGAACACGCGCAGGAAGAACGTGCCGACGTCGGCCGAGATCGAGACGTCGAGGCGGCGGTCCGATTCGGCGTCCGCAGCCGGCGTCACGGTCGCTCCGCCGGCGCTCGAGTAGCCGTTCCGGGCGGCCTCGTCGCGCGCGAGCATGGCCGCGGTCGGGAAGTCGCCCGGCATGTACGGCACGCCGGCCAGTGCGGCGGATTCGGCTGCGAGCTGGACATGGATCGACGCATTCCAGAGGTTGCCGACATCGATGACCAGCGCCAGAACGCTGATGAGCAGCGTCAGCGCCCCGGCGTAGATCACGATCACCTGGCCCGCGGCCCGCGCCGGGCGCGACCCCGTCCGCGGCATCCATCGACGGGCGGTCATGGGCTCGGCTCCAGCCGCATCACCGCCTTGTCGCTCATCGGCAGCGTCGTATACGGCGGGTCGGTGCCATAGAACAGACCCATCAGCGGTGCCAGCGGGGTCACCGGATGGAAGTCGTAGCGGACGAGGACGCCGATCGAATCCCCGCCGCCGGGCGTCCGGCTGGCGGCGGGCCAGCCCATGGCGCCGATCAATGTCCCGTCGCGATCGTAGTGGTTGATGTGGCCACCGATCGGCGTGCCGGTGGTCGAGGCCTTGAAGATGTCGATCGCGGTGATGTTCTCGATCAGGATCGGATCCGTGAGCCCTCGCTGGACCGCGGCGATGATCGTGGGATCGACGCTGTCGGGATCCGTCCCGCCGTTTGCCAGCGACGCGCCCACGCGGGCGCCTTCGCGGACCGCGTATGCCATCGCCGTCCGGTGGTCGTACGCGGCACCGAACTCGACCGCCCCCAGCAGGATCACCAGGAACATCGGCAGGATCAGCGTGAACTCGACCAGCGCCTGGCCCCGCTGACGGCTGCGTGTGTCGGGCCGGCTCACTGCTTGGGCTCCATCCGGAGCGTCGAGCCATCGCCGACCGTCCACGTCCGCCCGGCACCGATCGGGGTGATGCCGTGGTACGTGTAGTCGATGTGGACCCCCACGAGATCGAGACCCGCGGCCAGCGAGTCACCCCGCTCGGTCTGCGGGTAGCCCTCGACACCCTCGAGCGAGTACGGCTGCGCCGTTGTGCCCGGGCAGTCGAGCGAACCCGTCCGGACATACCGGTTCACGCGGCCCGGGATCGGGTCGCCGGCGGTGTCGGCCGCGAAGATCTCGACCGCGGCCACGTCGACCCGGTTCACCGGTGACCTGAGCGCCGCCTCGACCGCCTTGAGGATCGTGCAGTCGGCACCGTCCTCGGCACCCACCTGTGCCGCCACGCTGACCCCCTGCCGGGACGCGTACTGGACGGTGAGGATGTTGTTGTACAGGAAGCCGAACTCGACGACCGCCATCAGCAACGTGACGAACATCGGGAACACGAGGGCGAACTCGACGAGCGTCTGCCCGCGCTGACCGGCCCTGGTCCAGGGCGCCGAAGCGGGCCGGTGCCGGCGGCGCGGAGCGGGTTCGGTGGGGGACCGGGTCATCATCTGCAGGTCGAAGCTGGCTCTGGCGGGGGTGTCCCCGATGCGTATGCGACACGGAGACCCCCGATGCCAGATGATCGTGTTCGCGCCGGCCCGGCCGCCATCCGACCAACGAGCACGCCCCCGAAACAATGGTCACGGCACGAAACGCCGTCGATGGCCGTTCTGAGCGTGGGCAACCCCGCGCCTGTTAGGCGCACGGCAAGGACGTGTGCGTGTCTGGGCCGGCCGGGCGAGATCGCAGGCGGCGGTCAGCATGCGGAGCAGGTGCGCCCGATGGGCTCTCCGGGTCGACGGCGGGTCGGCCCGAGGGTCAACGCCGAGGGTCGGCCCGAGGGTCAACGCCGATGGTCGCGGGTTAACGCCGATGGTCGCGGGTCGGTCGAGGCCGCCGGGTTACGGGCACCCGGCTCCGGACGCCTGCAGGGCATGGTCCGATCGCCCCGCGCCGGTTCGTCGGGCGCGGGGCCCGCTCGAGGGTGCCGCCGGCGGCTGTGGCCCGGTCCGGGAGCCCGATCGCCGCCCGCTCCGGGGTGTGCGACCGAGTGGGGCCGGCCGCCCGAGCAGATAGCCCTGACCCAGCGGGACGCCGAGCTCGCTGAGCATCGCCAGCTCCGCCGGCTCCTCGATTCCCTCGGCGATCACCGTGCATCTGGCGCGCTGGGCGAACTGGGTGAGGCCGGCGACCATCGCCTGGCGCGTGAGGTCTCGGTCGACCTGATGAACGAGGCTGATATCGAGCTTCAGGAACCGTGGCCGCAGCTCCACGACGTGTCGCAGGCTGGCGAACCCGGATCCGGCGTCATCGACCGCAAGGCTGACCCGCGGTCCGAGCCTGGCGACGGCGGCCCGCACGGCGGCGTAGTCGTCGACCTCGGCGTGCTCGGTCACCTCGAGCACCACCCGACGCGATGCCCGACCGAGCAGCTCCGCGAGCGCCTCCGTTCGCAGGATGACGTCGGGCGAGACGTTGAGGCTGAGCCAGCGCTTCGCCGGCAGCGCGGAGCTTGCCGCCACCGCATCCGCCACCATGGCGAGCTCGAGCTCCGGTCCCAGGTCCGCCAGCTGCGCCTCGGCCAGCACCCGGTCGGGCGGGGTGCCGTCGGTGAACCGCGTGAGGGCCTCGTAACCCACCGGGGTCGCGGACCGGAGCGAGACCACGGGTTGGAACACGGGATGGAACGGTCGGTCGGCCAGGATCTGCTCGATCCGGCTCCGCCGCAGGTCCGACCGATGGAACCACTCGAGCTGGCCGCTGAGCAGGGCGCCAGCGGTGGCAGCAAACTCGCCGACCACGGGAAGGTGGTCGATCATGTGGCGCGCGTACGCCTCGTCGCACGTGCCCGCCGCGACCAGACCGAGCAACCCGTCGCCGTTGCGGATGGGTGCGTACGCAGCCGCCTTGATGCCGAGGGTCGCCGCGGCGTCCGCCAGCGCGCCATCCGCCACCTGGGTCCGCCACGGCTCGGCCCACGGGCCCTGCAGGGCTCGCTGGTGCAGATAGTGGGCCCGCTCGGTGGGCAGCGCCTCGTTCGGGGCGAGTGGGGTGCCGTGGGATCCGCCCGCGGCGAGCACGACGGCACGACCCGGCGCGGTGAAGTCGATGATGGCCGCGACGTCGATGCTCGGCAGCGCGAGCAGCTCGTCGCATACGGCGGCGGCCGTGTCCTCGACCCTGGGGCTCGGCTGCAGGCGGGCGAGCGCGGCGGCGACCTGGGCCCGCTCACGCAGCTCGGCGGCGAGGTTGGATTCCGCAATCCGCACCGCGGTGACGTCGCGCTTGACGGCGACATAGCCGGTGACAGCGCCGCCAGGGCCGCGGATCGGCGAGATCGTCGCCTCCTCCTCGTACAGGGTTCCGTCCTTTCGCCGGTTGATGAGCGGGCCGGTCCAGCTCTCGCCGCGCGTCAGGCTCCGCCACAGCGAGCGGTAGAAGGCATCGGGCTGGTGGCCGCTCTTGAGGATCCGCGGGTTCTGGCCGACGGCCTCGTGGCGTGCGTACCCGGAGACCCGCTCGAACGACGGGTTCACATACTCGATCGTGCCCGCGAGATCGGCGATGATCACCGAGTCCGAGGTCTGCTCCACGGCCGCCACGAGCCGTTCGCGCTCGGCCCGTAGCGCGCGTTCGGCCGTCACGTCACGCTGGACGGCGACGTAGCCCGCGATCGCATCGTCGGTCTCATGGACCGGCGACACCGAGACCTCGGCCACCCGCTCCTCGCCATCGGGCCGTCGGTGTGTCAGGTCTCCCCGCCAGGGCGTCCCGGTCGAGACCGTCTCCCGCATCGCGCCGAACGTCACATCAGGTCCATGGTTGGTGAACATGTCGGATGGCTGCCCGACGAGCGCATCACGACCGACGCCACTGAGGCGCTCGAACGCCGGGTTCGCGTACTCGATCTCGCCCGATGGGCCCGCGATGAGGATTGCGTCCGTGGCCTGCTCGAGCGCGAGGGCCAGCTTCCGATCGTGCACTTCCAGGCGGCGGATCTCGGTGACGTCGGCGAAGACGCCGACGAGGTGGGGCGCGCCATCGATGTCGACCACTGACGCCCGGATGTCGGCCAGCACGATGCTGCCATCCTTGCGCCGGCACGGTGTCGAGCGGTGGACATCGGAGCCGTGACCGAGCGCCTCCAGCTGGACGAGAACCGTCGGCAGCGCGTCGGCCGGATGGATGTCCCGGATCGAGAGCTCGCTGAGCTCGGCCCGCGTGTACCCGAGCAGGGCCGTCGCAGCTGCATTGACCCATCGGAGTCGCAGTGTCGCCTGGTCGGCGATCAGGATCGCCTCGCTGGTCCCCTCGAGGATCGCCGCGTACCGCCGCTCGGACGCCGCGAGCGCTTCCTCTGCGGCGTGCTGCTCGGTGACATCGGCGATCGTGCCCACCATGCGTCTCGGGCGGCCTGACGCATCGAGCTCCAGCTGCCCCCGTCCGTGGACCCAGCGCTGCTCGCCCGTGTCGTTCCGCACGATCCGATACCCGTGATCGAAGGGCCGGCGCGCACCGAGGACCACGTCACGGAGATAGCGAACCGCCGCGTCGCGATCGGCCGGGTGGATGAGCGATGCCCAACCCCCGATCGAGCGCTCGAAACCGGGGCCGATCCCGAGCAGCGCATCGAGGCCGGGCGAGCTGACCCAGCGCCCGGACTCGACATCCAGCGCGTACGAGCCGATCCGCGCTACCCGCTCGATCTCCTCGAGGTCAAAGGGCGCGCCAGACGTCACGACCGGCGGCTCGGCCACGGGCTCCGATGGCAATCGGGGCGCCCGATGACGTCCGTTCGATGGCTTGGTGTGCGGTCGAGGCATCGACCTGTTTCGCCTCAGTGGGTTCGCGCTGTCCGTCGGTCAAGGGCGGGGACGGTGGCCCCTCGATCTCGTGTGGAACCCCCTGTCAAGCATGATCAAACTTGCGTTGGACCTCCCACCACTGGACCAATGGATGAGGCCGTCCAGACGATAGTCACCTGGCTCCGAAGGGCACGCATGCCAGCTTGATCGAGCCCGCCGGTACGCGTCAGGAGGAACGATGATCCTTCCCAAGATCCGCGATCCCCGGTTCATCACGGTGCGCCGAGGCGGCACCCTGACCGACCACGACCATCAGCTGCTCGCCCTGTGGGCGGCCGACTGTGCTGAGCACGTGCTGCCTGTCTTCGAGGCGGCGCGGCCTGGGGACGATCGGCCGAGACGAGCGATCGACCTGGGACGCGCGTGGGCGCGGGGTGAGGTCTCATGGTGGGACGCTCGCTCGGCGGGTGGCCACGCCAACGCTGCGGCCAGGGACCTGCGGGGGGCCGCCCGTCATGCCGCCTACGCCGCCGGGCAGGCGGCGGCGGTCGGGCACGTGGCTGCGCACGAGCTCGGTGCGGCGGCCTACGCGATCAGGGCGGCTGAGGCTGCTGCACGCTCGGCGGATGGTGAGGAGGCGCGTCGCCGTGAATGCCGGTGGCAACGCGCACAGCTCGTCCCGGAGATCCGAGCCCTCGTGCTCGACGACCAGCGGTTGCGCAACGAGCTGTGCTGGTTCGTGTTCGATTGCTGAGACGACGGCGTTGACAGATCCAGGCTGCAACCCTGGACGGCACCCCTCGTCCGGCGCGAATTCGGGCATATGGCCCACATGACCCGGGCGTACTGATGACAGATTCGCGTACAGGCGCGAAGATGGCGCGGCTGCAAGGCACACGGCCCTTCGCTGGCCAATAGCGACTGAGCAATCCGATGACCGATCTGCCCAACCCTGAACCCGTACCCGCTGCCGACGCCTCCACGCCGGATGGCGCGACGCCCGACGCCAGCGTCGTCCGACGCGTCCACGCCCGCCGGCTACCCGGAGCTCGCGGCGCTCGTTCAGCGCAACATGCCGCCGGAGACCGCTGACTCCAGCGAGATGACCCAGGCGTTCGAGGCGAGCCCCAACGCCGGCGATGCCTCGCCCGGGACGGGAGCGGACGCCACCCAGCCAGCCATGGATCCGACCGCAACGGTCGCGGCGACCACGTCGCCGACGTCCGAGCCCGGTGTCGAGACCGTGCCGGTCCTGCCGCTCCCGACCGTCACCACCGTCGCCGAGTCCCAGCCACGGCCCCGCCGCCGCCGGCGGTCGCTCGTCCTCCGCTTCGGCGTCGCGTTCGTCCTGGGCTTCCTGCTCGTCGGCGGCATCGGAACCGGCGCCCTGTACGCCTGGGGCCAGCAGTACGACGGCCGGGTCCTGCCCGGCGTCCGCGTCGGCAACACGGACCTCGGCGGGCTCACCCGCGCGGAAGCGGAGGCGGCGATCGCGAACGCCTATGGATCGCTCGGCACCGGGGAGATCACGCTGACCGGCCCGGACGGCCAGACGGCGACCATCAACTACGCGTCCGTCGACCGCGGCCCCGACACCTCCGCCGTGCTCGAGGCGGCCCTCGCGGCAGGTCGCCAGGGCGAGCCTCTCGCAGACCTGATCGGCGCACCACAGGCGGCGCTCCACGGCGTGGCCGTCGACCCCGCCCTTGCCTACGACCAGGACAAGCTGGCGGCTGCCGTCGCGTCGTTCGCTGCGAAGATCGACCAGACCCCCACTGACGCATTCGTGTCCATGGACGATGGCGAGACGTTCAGCGTCTCCCCGGGCAAGGACGGCCGCACCGTGGACCAGGCGGCCCTGCTCACCGCGATCGACCAGCAGCTCGGGGCGCTCGACGCACCCGCGTCGATGACGATCTCCGTGCCCGTCGCGTCGGTGGCACCGGCCGTCACCACCGCCTCGGCCGAGGCGGCGAAGGCGACCGCGGAGCGAATGGCCGCGGACGTGGTCGTTGCTCGGGGCGAGGACAGCTGGACGATCGCCGGCACCAGCCTCGCGCCCCTGATCTCGTTCTCGACCGCGGCCGACGGGACGATCTCCCCGGTGTTCGACGAGTCGGGTCTCGACCCGCTCCTCACGAAGCTGGCCAAGAAGGTCAAGCAGACGGCGAAGGACGCGGGTCTCAAGCTGGTCAACGGACACGTCGTCGCCACCGGCAAGAGCCGTGAGGGCCGGACGCTCAAGGTTGCCGAGACGAAGACCGCGATCCTGGGCGAGATCCAGGAGCGCGAAGCCGGCTACGTGGCATCGCCGGTCGAGGCGGTCGTCAAGGCTGTCGAGCCGAAGCTGACCACGGCCGACGCCAAGGCGTTCGCGCCCAAGATGAAGGTGATCAGCTCGTACAGCGTCTACTACTGGGTCCTCATCAACAACCATTGGGGCGGGAACATCGAGGGTCCAGCCACCGTGATCAACGGCACGGTTGTGCCGGCGGGCGCCAAGTTCGACTTCTGGAAGGTGGTCGGCGACCTGCACGATGCGCCCGGCGTCGGCCCGGGCAACGCGATCGAGGGCGGCAAGATCACGGTGACCGGCGCGTTCGGTGGCGGCATCTGCACGACGTCCACCACGCTGTTCAACGCGGCGTTCCGGGCCGGCATGATCCCGCTTGCCCGCCAGAACCACAACGAGTTCATCAACCGGTATCCGCCGGGCCTCGATGCGACCGTGTGGATCGTCGGCAACACCAAGCAGACGATGAGCTTCAGGAACGACACCGCGTACCCGATCCTGATCACGCGGACCGTCACCCACGCCGGCAGCAAGCGCTGGCTGACGTTCAAGATCTGGAGCGTGCCGAACCACCGGAAGGTCAAGATCAGCAACCTCGTCATCAAGCCGGGCGCGCGCGCGATCAGCACGACCGTGAAGGACCCGACCAAGCCCGTCGGGTACTACTACGTCAACAACGGGCCGGTGAACGGCGCCAAGGTGTGGGTCACCGTGTCGATCTACGACCACGGCAAGCTCCACTGGCAGAAGCGCTACTTCTCGAACTACCCGGCGGTCAACGGCGTCACGATCGTGGGGACCAAGGGGACCTGACGCCGACCGCGACGCCCGCCCGCCGGGCACCCGGCGCGACATCGAAGGTCACTCGCGCACTGTCATCGCGGAAACTCGGCCAGCGGGGCGATCGCGAGCCGGACGCGTTCCGGTGTGCTCGTCGAGGTGGAGGCCGACAGGGGGTTGACGAGGATCAGACCAGTGACTATGGTCAGTGGTCAGATGACCGAGACGAAGTCCCAGCCAGAGCGCACCATCATGGCCAGCCGCTTCAAGGCCGAGTGCCTGGCCATCCTGGACCAGGTTGACCAGATGAAGATCTCGGTCACGATCACCAAGCACGGGCGACCGGTCGCCCGGGTCGTTCCGCTGGCCGACGTTGACCAGAACCGGGCCACGCGCGGGAGCGTCCGCCTGATCGCCGAGGACGACGCCGCGTACTACTCGACGGGGGAGCGGTGGGAGCTCGACCAGCAGCCCCGATGACGGTGCTGCTCGACACGCACGCGTTGCTGTGGTGGCAAGCGGGCGGGGAGCGACTGTCGCGCCGGGCGACTCGCGTCATCGATGATGCGACGACCGTGTTCGTGAGCCCGCTGACCTGCTGGGAGGTTGCCACCCTCCATCGCCTGGGCCGGATCGCCCTCGACCGCGCGCCCGTCAGCTGGGTGCAGGATCTGCTGCGTCAGGATCGGATCAGCGAAGCACCCCTCACGCCAGAGGCCGCGACCTGGGCCGGCGGGCTGGGTGAGGTCTTCGCGGGCGACCCGGTCGATCGGCTGCTCTATGCCACCGCACGGGATCTCCGGATCCCGCTCGTGAGCAAGGACGATCGCCTGCACGACTTCGCGGCCCTGACCGGCGACGTCCACGTGATCTGGTAGGCGACTCAGACCCGGATCACCCCGAGACCGGGCACGTTCAGGTAGTCGTCATCCTGGGTCACGACGCTCACCCCAAGCGCGATGGCCGTCGCGGCAATCCAGGAGTCGTTCACCGGCATTCGCAGCCCCCGGTCCCGCAGGTCGACCCGCAAGCGAGCCCAGGCGGCCGCAACCGCCTCGTCGACCGGGACCGGCTCGAGGGCGAGTGCCGCCGTCATCGTTCCGAGTCGCCGGTCTCGGGTCGCGACGTCCGGTGCCGCCAGCACGCCGGCCCGCAGCTCGCTGATCGTGATCACGGACACCGCCAGCCGATCGGGAAGCGCGTCGGCGTCGAGCGAGCGTCCCGCCTCGCGGGCGATGAACAGGCTCGTGTCGGCCAGGCCGTCGCTCATCGTTCCGCCGCACTGTCGGTCTGATCCGGGGCCAGACCCCGCAACTCGGCCTCGAGATCCGCATCCGCCTGGGCGGGGCCGATCAGCGCCACGAAGGCCTCCCGACCGACCCAGCGTGGCCGCGAGAGCGGGGCGACGTCGGGTGCCATCCGAGCCGCCTCGTCGCTTGCCAGGGGAGTGAGGTTCTCGCCGACCTGATGGCCTGCCAACACACGGTCGATGCCGTCCCGGATGAGGCGGGCCTCGCTGCGCCCCTGGTCGCGCGCTGCGGCCGCAAGCGCGGCCTTCTGCTCGGTCGTCAGGTAGACCGTCGTCTTGTCCATGCCACCCACGCGACCATACACAGGTGGCAGACGCGCCCGGCGGGATGGTGTCCACGGGTGCCATCCGAAGCAGGTGACGATGGACCCGCCCCGCCGAGGTCGGTCACGTACCGTCGGCTGCGCGCTCGAGCTCGGCGATCTCGATCTTGCCCATCGTGAGCATCGCCTCCATCGCACGCCGTGCGCGCGCTGGATCCGGGTCGGAGGTCAGCTCATTGAGGCGCCTGGGAGTGATCTGCCACGAAACGCCGTAACGGTCCTTGAGCCAGCCGCACGGGCCGGGCTCACCGCCATCGGCCGTGAGCGTCTCCCACAGCCGGTCGGTCTCCGCCTGATCCTCTGTCTCGATGACGAACGAGATCGATTCATTGAACGTCCAGTCGGCCGGCCCGCCGGCAAGGAGCAGGAATCGCTGGCCCCCGAGGGTGACGCTCACCGTGAGGACCGACCCGGCCGGACCGCTCGGGGTGTCGGCGGGCGTCCGCCAAGCTCGCTCGATGCGGCTGTCGGGGAGGAGGGTCGTATAGAAGGCCGCGGCCTCCTCCACGCGGTCGCGGAACCAGAGGCATGGGTAGGGGGTTGCCGTGGCCATGTCGTGGGTCCTTTCCCTTCCGGTGGCTGTCGGGGACGTCGGCAGGTCGCGGATCACGTTCGCGACCGCGGTCATGTCATTGCCCAGCTGATGATCGCGCCCGGGTAGCCGATGCACGTGCGCCTGTGTCGTGGACGCCCGCGCCCCCGCCCTGGACGAACAGGATCTGCCGGGCAACGGTCTCCGTGTCCATCTCTGTCCTCCGGACTTGCGTTCATCATGGCCCACGCGGTCCCGCTTCGGCCCGCGGAGGCGCGAGAGACCGTCGACCTGCTCCGAGCGCGCTCCCGTGGAGTGTGGTATGCACCCCGAGCACGAGCCGATGATCCCGCATCACGCTCGTACTCCGTCATGAAGGGCGCAACCAATGCCTGATCCACGGAAGGTCGTCATCGTCACCGGCGCGTCGCGCGGTATCGGCGCAGGGCTGGTCGCCGCGTTCCGCGACGCCGGCTATGACGTCGTCGGTACCTCGCGCTCGATCCCCCCGTCCGATGACGCGCACTACCTGACCGTGCCGGGCGACATTGCCGACGTCGAGACCGCCCAGCGGGTCGTGGATCAAACACTCGCTCGGTTCGGACGAATCGACACCCTGATCAACAACGCCGGGACCTTCCTCGGCAAGCGATTCACGGAGTACACACCCGACGACTTCGCTGCGGTCATCGCGTTGAACCTGGCCGGCTTCTTTCACATCACGCAACGCGCCATCGGCCAGATGGTCATGCAGGGCAGCGGCCACGTCGTCACCATCACGACGACGCTCGTCGACCACGCCGACAGCACGAGGCCCGCCGCTCTGACGTCGCTCACGAAAGGCGGGCTCGCAGCCGTCACACGTTCCCTCTCCACCGAGTTCGCGTCGCGTGGCGTGCGAGTCAACGCGGTCGCCCCCGACGTCATCAGGACGCCTGGGCACGATCCCGAGTCCTACGCGAGCATGGCCCATACCAACCCGAGTGGCCAATTGGGCGGGGTCAGCGATGTCGTCGGGGCCATCCTCTACCTCGAACGGGCCCCGTTCGTCACCGGCGAGACGCTCCACGTCGACGGCGGTTGGGCCGCGGGTCATTGATCCGCCGGGCGACCAGGGGACCTGGAGCTGCCCCCAGGAAAGGGATGGGCTAGGAGCCGAGCCGCTTCCAGGCTCCCTCGGAGATGACGTCGATCCTGCCATCGACGACCCGAATGGCGGTCTGGTCGTCGATGGCGTACGCCGGGCCGCCGATGCCGGCCGCCCAGCGCTCGGCGATCTCGAGCGTGTTCGTCGGGAACACATCGAGGTGGGGGAAGATCGCGAAGTCCACGAGCCCCAGGGTGCGGTCATCCGGCGCCGACGGCCACTCCACGAACAGGTCGCCGATGCGGGGCGTCATCACCATGCTCCCGGCGCTCACCCCCACCCAGGTCGTGTCGGTCAGCGACGGCAGCAGACCCGCGAGGCCCGACGCTCGCATCCAGTGGCACAGGTACGTCGCGTCGCCCCCGTCCACGAGCAGGACGTCCGCCTCTCGCACCCACGGGACCCAACGGTCCGCGCCGATCGTCGGCAGGGCGGTCAGCTCGAGGACGCCCAGCGTCTTCCACTGCAGCGAGGTCATGCCACCCCACGGCGGCAGGCCGCTGATGAAGCCCCGCACCGATGTCGGGCCACACATCGGGTGGCCCCACTGGGCCGTCGGGATGCACAGCGCGGTGGAGTCGGCGATCGGTTTGCCCAGCAGGTCGACCAGGGCATCGCGAATGCTCGGGTTCGTGACGCCCCCGGAGGTGAGGAGCAGCTTCACGTTGTCTCCCTACCTGTGCGTGCCGGGCCTCAGCCGCCCTTCCGCCAGGGACCGATGCCGCTCACGCGCTCGACGCGGATCCGGGTCACATATCCCGGCGGCGGATCGGGCATGGCCGGGAAGCGCACGTCGGGACCGAGGTAGGTTCGTGCCAGCCGCTGCAGGAGCTCGGGGGCACCGCCCTCGGTGATCCGTGCGGTCCCGTTGATGACGAGATACTCCCGGAGGCCCCAGTCGTTGATGTGCTCCGACTGCACGGTGACGGCGATCCGCGGGTCCCGGCGCAGGTTCTGCAGCTTGCGCTGATCCGAGAGCGTGCCGATCACGATCTCGCCGTCCTCGATGCCCACCCAGGCGACGCTCAGGTGGGGCGACCCATCCGGGTTGAGGGTCGCGACCGTCGCCACGGCGTCCGACGCCAGGAGCTCGAGCGCCGCGTCCGAGAGCTGGTTGTTCATGCCCGCACGATACACGGGCGTCCCGGGATCGGGGTCATGTAGTGGTCGCCCGGCGGCAATTCCGCGGGTCCACACTACGTATGACGCACTGTGCTAACCTGTTGGTGTGCCCAGATATCGGGAGCAGATGATCGCGGACGAGTTCGAAGACCATCAAGCTCGGACCGGCCGGCGCATCGTTATGGCCCGAGAGGCGCAGCAGGTATGGGACAACGGGTTCCTGCCGCGACGAAACAGCAGGGGCGCACCCGATACAAGGCTCCTGATCGGCCAAACGGATGGGGGTCGTCGCGTCACGCTGGTCTCGCGCCACGTCGGCAACGGCACCTGGCTTACCTACACGGCATGGGACACGAAGGAGGCCGACCTGGCCTGATGACGATGAACGCTGGAAACGAACGGACGGACCTGACGGCCGATGAGCGCGAAGTCGCCGGAAACACTCGCGACCTCGTCAGTGAGGAGCGCGTGGTCGCCCGCCGGCCGGCGGCTTCGGTCATGATCTCCCTGCGGATCGAACGGTCAGTCTTTGAAGCGCTCAGCAGCTTGGCGGAGGATCGGGAACGGACCTTCTCCGAGACGGCTCGCGAAGCGCTCCGCGCCTTTGTGGGCCTGCGTGGTGCTGATGGTGCCTATCCAGTTGCCGAAAGCGCGTCAGGCGGTGGTGCCCGCAGGGTGTCCGAACACCCCGGATCGACCTGGGACGACGACGACCTCCAGTCGGCCCTGGAGCGCTACGAACTGGCGTGCCGCCACGCGGCGATGCGCGAGAAGGCATGGCGCTCCTACGTGGATTACGCCCGACAATTCCTCGCCTGGCGTACGGGTGACTATCGGCCACGCGGAGTCCGTGCTGGCGACCGGCCGGTCCCACGCAGCGGAGTGTCCACCGACGAGCTCCGTCACCAGGCGGCCCAATATGCGAATCAGGTTCAGGCGGCTGGCCGCGAGCAACCCACGGTCGACACCTACTTCCGCCACGCAATGTTCTTCATCCGTTGGCTCGAGGGAGACTTTCGACCCGGAGCGCGCCTAGCGGGGCTCCGGTAGGTGCTTGTGAACTCGCGCTGGCCGACGCGCAGGACGGCACGGCGACAAAGGGTGGCAGCGCGACCCGATGCCTCGTGACCACGATGCGGGCAACCGTAGAGTCTTGACGATGTGCGGCCGGTGCGTCATCGTGCGGGAACGCGCAGGAGCCGCAGATGACGCAGGAACGACGCTATCTCACGCCGGCGGAGGCCGCCGAGGAGCTGCGCGTGAGCTCAGATACCATCCTGCGGCTCATCAGCTCCGGCGAGCTGCCCGCCATTCGCGTCTCGCCACGCGTGATCCGGATCCCGAAGCCGGCGTTCGAGCTCTTTCGGGAAGGACGCAAACCCAGGCAGCGGCGGGTGATCACCCGCAAGTCGGCGTCCATCGCGGCCATCGGCGCGGACGAGGGCATCCCTCGCAGCGAACCCGTCTGACCAGCCGATGCGACTCTCGGGGGACGCGCTCGAGGACCATGTCGGGGAGATCGCGCGCCTCATCGAACGGTTCGGCGCGGTCCTCGACCCCGATGACGACATCCAGATCCGCGAGCTTCCGGATGGTGACCGGCGGTTCGAGCTGGCGGCGGTCCTACCGGCCGCTCCGGGGGCAGCGGTGTCCCGGATGCTCGTTCAGGAACGCTGGCATCGCGTTGGGACCGATGCCCTGGAGCGAGCCGACTACGCGTACGAGCTGTTGGACCCCGAGCGGAACGTTCGCCGGGCGTTCCACCTGCACGACGTCGACTGGTTCGTTCACCGATACAGCATCGTCGTCCATGAGCACTGCGAGCATCCGATCGGCACCGCGCCGTGCGCCCACATCGAGGGCAGCCCGATCCGGGACGGGTTCGCCGGCGTCACGCGCCTCATCGAGACCTGGACGGATCCGGAGCCACCCGACTGTCGGGCGTTTCGGTGCCTGGAATGAGCAGCACATGAGGCGGGTGATGTCGGTGCCGTCGGGTGACTCGCCATGAAGGCGTTCGTCGCCGCGGTGGCCGTGTGGTCGATCGTCGTGCTCGTGCTGCTGGCCTTCGATCCCGGGTTCCAATCACCGCTGGTGCCGTGCATGCGCCTCGTTGGACGCAGCGCCTCGTGCGAGGCGGCGCAACAGACAGTGAGCGACGCAGCGTGGCATCTCCACACCCTGCCGCTGCTGCTCACCATCGCAGCCGGCTACCTGGCGATCGTCGGGCTTCGACTGATGCGCCGCGCCAGGAGTGGTGAGCCGGGGATGAGCGATAGCTGAGCGTGCAGCTGGCCGCATCAATGGTGTGGCAGAGGTGGCTCGTGGACGGACGAAGCCGATCCCATGTGCCGCCAGAGGGTGATCCGGCCCGCGCCTACGCCGGGTCGCAAAGCGTTGCGTCGAAGTGGGCCCAGATCCCGTCCCGCGCCCGCCGGCGCTCGAGCCACGCCCGGAGGCCCGTGGACTGATGGGGGTGGCGGAGGTGGATGAGGCCATGGGCGCAGCCCTGGCCATCGGCGTCGCGTGCCCGGCACTCACCGGGCAGCAGGACCTGATCGCCAGGCGCCGAAGTCCAGCTGTTCATGAGCGTCATCGGTGACTAATCCCCACAACGTGTCTGGCGGACCAAGCGCATCATCGACCGGCAGTAGGGTGGACGCAACGAGCTCGCGCGCGACCTCCTGCATCGAACGGTGCTCCCGGCGGGCCGTCTCGCGCAGCGCATCGGTCTCTTCGGGCGTGAGCCGCAGGTTCACGGGGAGCGAGGGTAGGGGAGAGCGGCATTCGCCGGCGGGCCCGTAGACTGCCCGGGTGAAGAAGATCGGGTTCCTGTCGTTCGGCCATTGGTCGGACGCGCCGTATTCGCAGGTCCGCTCCGGGGCGGACGCGCTCATCCAGTCCATCGAGCTCGCCGAGGCCGTCGAGGATCTGGGTGGAGACGGCGCGTACTTCCGCGTCCATCACTTCGCGAAGCAGCTCGCGTCGCCGTTCCCGCTCCTGGCGGCGATCGGCGCTCGGACCAGGCGGATCGAGATCGGCACGGCCGTGATCGACATGCGCTACGAGAACCCGCTGTACATGATCGAGGACGCCGGGGCCGCGGACCTCATCGCCGGCGGTCGCCTCCAGCTCGGCATCAGCCGGGGTTCGCCCGAGCAGG
Source organism: uncultured Chloroflexia bacterium (assembly GCA_963734995.1). GTDB lineage: Bacteria > Chloroflexota > Limnocylindria > Limnocylindrales > CSP1-4 > CAIXZV01. The sequence continues at coordinate 636,946 of CAVTJD010000005.1, read as the reverse complement.
TGATCGACGGCTACCGGCATTTCGGCTACGACCCGGAGGAGGGGAAGACCGACCAGGACATGGCGCGCGACCATGCCGCGGCTTTCCTCGAGGCCCTGTCCGGTGAGGGGTTCGCCGAGCCCAATCCGACGCCCATGTTCTCGAACCCGCCCGGGCTCCTACGGCTCGAGCCCCATTCGCCCGGCCTTCGCGACCGGATCTGGTGGGGTGCCGGCAACCGATACACGGCCCAGTGGACCGCGGAGCAGGGGATGAACCTCATGTCGTCGACCCTCATGACCGAGGACGCCGGCGTGCCGTTCCACGTGCTCCAGGCCGAGCAGATCCGCCTGTTCCGCGAGGCCTGGAAGGCCGCCGGCCACGAGCGTGAGCCGCGCGTCTCCGTGAGCCGCAGCATCTTCGCGCTGGTCGACGACCGGGACCGCGCGTACTTCGGCCGCGGCAACCAGGACGCCGACAAGGTCGGCTACATCGACGCCCAGACCAGGGCGATCTTCGGTCGCGCCTACGCCGCGGAGCCCGACGTGCTCGTCCGGGAGCTGGCGGGGGACACCGCGATCGAGGCCGCCGACACACTGCTGCTCACCGTCCCCAACCAGCTGGGCGTCGAGTACAACGCCCACGCGATCGAGAGCATCCTGCGGTACGTGGCGCCTGACCTGGGCTGGCGGTAGTCCGCGGACCGAGGTCGGGGACCCGCGCCGAGGCGAGCGGTCAGCGGGCCTTCCCCCTTGTGCTTCGCGAGGCGGGCCGTCAGAGCGTGTGATATAACATGCCCGTGTTACACGGGGAACGTTAGGAATGGCCAATCTCACGCTCGTGATCGACGACGACGTCCTGCGGCGCGCCCGCGTGCGAGCCGCCGAACGTGGGACGTCGGTCAATGCGGTGATCCGAGAGCTGCTCGAGCAGTTCGCCGGGCCGTCGGCGGCGGCGTCAGCGGTGCAGGCGATGTTCGATATCGCCGACGGGACCGGTGCCGTGCTGGGGGAGTCCGGTGTCACCTGGAGCCGAGACGAGCTGCATGACCGCGCGAACCTTCGTTGACACCAACATCTGGGTCTACGCCAACGATGCCCGGGACACCGCCAAGCGACGACGCGCGAGAGAGATCCTGGCGGCTGATCCGAGCGCCCTGTGGACATCTCCGCAGGTGATGGGGGAGCTGTACGTCACCCTCACCCGCAAGCCGACGCCGCCCATGACGGCTGCCGCCGCTCGCACGATCGTCGCACAGCTCGCCAGGCTCAACGTCGTGCCGCTCGGGGCGGGGGAGGTCCTCGCCGCGCTGGACATCGCGCGGGACGGGCAGGTTTCGTACTGGGATGCCCTGGTGATCGCGGCTGCTCGAGCAGGCGGTTGCGTGCGGCTTCTCACCGAGGATCTGGCCCCGGGATCGATGATCGCGGGTGTCCGGATCCAGAACCCGTTCGTCGGGCCGCCCCATCGCCTCGCGGAGCCGGCGACCGCATACGGACGGCCCCGCTCGTCGTGGGACGACCGTGCCCTCCGCGACGAGCTGGAGCGCTACGAGGCCGAAGCCCGGGCCGCCGGCATGACGCCGAACGCTGTCCATGCCTACTGGGATTACGCGCGCCGCTTCCTCGACTGGCGTGAGGGCCTCTACCCTCGCCACGCGGCCACTCGGCCAGTGCCGGCGCGCGTGGTCCAGGTCGAGGAGATGCGCGCCGACGCGGCCGCCTACGCCGCTTGGCTGCAGGGTGCCGGCCTTCGACAATCAGCGATCGACACCTACCTTCGCCACGCCCGCTTCTTCGTCCGCTGGCTGGCTGGAGACTTCCAGCCCGGTGGGCGCCTCCGGGTCGGTCGCAGACGTCCTGACTCCCGCCCTTCGCCGACGCAACCCAGGTAAGTCGAGAGGCAGCCCGGCGGACCCAGGGACACGGTGGACCCTCGATACCTGGAAGCACCGTCCCGACATCGACCTGCGCGGTGTCCGGCGGCTCGGCGACGTGCGCGCTCCGCCGAAGCTGGCTGTGGGCTTACGGGGTGTAGAGCTCCGCTGACGGACCGGTGTTCCCGACGGTGCCTCCCGCGATCAGGACCTGGCCGGTCGCCAGCAACGTCGCTGTGTGGGCAGCCCGCCCGGTCGTCATGGACCCGGCGGGGCCGAACGAGCCCGCGGCCGGGTCATAGAGCTCGGCGGCTGTGAGACTCGGCCCGTCCGGGTTGCTCCATCCTCCGGTGATCAGGACCTTGCCGCTGTCCAGCAAGGTCGCGGCGTGCGAGAGCAGCGGGGTCGGCAGCGACCCGGTGGAGCCAAACAGTCCATCGGCCGGGTCGTACAGGTCGGCCGACGCGAGGTAGGTGCCCACGGTGTTGAACGTGGTGCCGCCTACGACCAGGACCTGGCCGTTCGTCAGCAGCGTCGCGGTGTCGGCCCACCGCGAGCTCGACATCGACCCGGTCGGGCCGAACGAGCCGGTGGCCGGGTCGTACAGCTCGGCCGAAGCCTCGACGCTGTCGCCCGAGGACAGGCCTCCGGTGAGCAGGACCTTGCCGTCCGACAGCAGGGTCGCGGTGTGTCCGGATCGAGGGCTGGACATGGACCCGGTCGGGGCGAACGTGCCGGTGTCCGGGTCGTACACCTCCGCCGTGGCCAGGTAGCCGCTCCCGTAGGCCGTCTCCCCACCGGCGATCAGGACCTTGCCGTTGGGGAGCAGCGTTGCGCTCTGCCCATTTCGAGGGCTGGACATGGACCCGGTCGAGCTGAACGAGCCCGTGCTCGGGTCGTACAGCTCCGCCGACGCCAGGTTGTCGACATTGGGGTCCTGGACGAGCTCGCCGCCGGTGATCAGGACCTTGCCGTTGGGGAGCAAGGTCGCCGTGTGGCTCACGCGACCCGTGGTCATGGATCCGGTCAGCGTGAACGTCCCGGTGCTCGGGTCGTACAGCTCCGCCAAATCAGTGACGGGACCGGCGGTCACTCGGCCTCCGGCGATCAGGACCCTGCCGTCGGGCAGCAATGTCGCGGTGTGCCCCCATCGGGGGATCGCCATCGACCCGGTCGCGGCAAACCCCTTCCCATGCGACGCTGGCGGCGCAGGAGTCGGCGTCGCGGTCGGCGCGGCGGTCGGGGTAGCGGCGGGGGTGGGGCTCGGCGTGGCGTTGGGTACCGGCGTCAGCGCCGCCGTGGGCGCCGAGGTCGCCGTGGGCGCAGGTGTCCCTGCACTCGCGCAACCGGCAAGCACGAGTGCGCCGGCCAGGAGGACCACCCAACTTCTGCGACCCGTCACCATCGACGCGTCTCCCGGGTCCATCGAGCGCGATGCGGCCACAGCCGCCTGCAACGCATTCTGGCACGGCCACGCCTGGTCCGTGGCGCGGGCATGTATCCGGTAGATCCACTGCGCAACCCGGCGCGTTCCTGCGCACGGACACGTTGTCGCCGCAGGTTGATCGGGGGTAGTGCCTCAGTTTGACGAGGCGATCCGTTGACGGTACCTAAGCATCGGGACCATGCCTAGGTAGCCATGAAGAACACGAAGATGCCCGCCAGCCCGAATCGCCGCGCCAAGGCAACGGTGGACGCCATCGCTGGACTGGGTATGCTCGCAGCGTGTCCGAGCTTCCGGCCCGAGTGACAACCGTGATCCTGGTGGACCGCCGAGGCTGGGTCCTTCTCCAAGAGCGAGACGAGCATGCACTCGTCGCACCCAATCAGTGGGGTCTGGTCGGCGGGCGCGTCAAACCTGGCGAGACCTTCAAGCATGCGGTCTACCGAGAGCTTCACGAGGAGACCGGTTTGCGTTGGGAGTCGGGTCTTAGCCGGTGGTACAACGGTCACTTCTGCCACGCTGCCGACAACGTGCCGATCCGGTTTCAAGTTTGGGTAGCCGCGACCCGCTGTACGGACAACGACATAGTGGTCGGGGAAGGGCGCCAGATTGTGTTTGTCGATCCCGCGAGACTTGACGCGCTCGATCTTGGCGAAAGCGCCGGACACTTCGTGCGGAAGTTCGTGAGGTCGCCTACCTACGCCAAGCTAGTGCAAGAGGCCGCTTTGTGGTTGCTCTGAGGCCGGCCGTCGTCACACTGACGTACTCAGACTGAGACACTACCTGATCGGGAGATCAGTGCAGTCGAGCCCCGCCGCGGCGTAGAGTAGGGGAGTCGGCCGCGGGGTCGATCACGAGGGGGAGGGCACGGACGCTGGTCCAGCCACCGGGGGCTCAGGGCGACGCACCCAGGACGGGGTGCTTCCGAGTGTGTGCGCGCCCATGACGACCGCACCGACCCTGACCCCGGCCGCCTTCGCCGCCAAGTGGCGCGGCAGCACCACCACCGAGAAGGCCGCGGCCCAGGAGCACTTCATCGACCTGTGCCGGATGGTGGGGGAGCCCACGCCCCACGAGGCCGACCCCACCGGCGAGCAGTACGCCTTCGAGCGCCGGGTCGAGAAGGCCGGGGGAGGGGACGGCTTCGCCGACGTCTGGAAGAAGGGCTTCTTCGCCTGGGAGTACAAGGGCCACAAGAAGGACCTGCGGGCCGCCTACCGCCAGCTGCTCGACTACAAGGACGACCTCGGCAACCCGCCAAGACTCGGAGGCCAATTGACGTGCACATCTCGAAAATTCACGTGCGCGGGTTCAAACGCTTCCACGATCTGACGATCGAAGTCCCGGCACACCGCGGCTGGTTGTGATGTGTGGTCCCAACGGGATCGGCAAGTCCTCGCTAATCGACGCGGTTCGCTTGTGGCATGGTGGCCATGGTTCGCCCGAAGGGTGGGCATTCGACGAGGCATATCACCGCAAGAGCGGAGAGACTGGCATCGGCATTGGTGACTTCGTTCAATTGACATTCGTCGAAAGCCAGCCACCCGATAAACGGAAGACCATCTACGCTCGATCAGCCTACCGACATAAGCGGACTTCCAGCACTGATCAGTCACGCGTCGGGAGATGCTGGCAGCAGGCAAGGCGAGACGGATGATCGACCCTGAGTCCAAGGTCTCGGACAACTATCAAAGGCTCGCATCAACGACGCTCGACGAGATCTACAGTGGGCGTTTCGACTTGGAGGCGGTAGGTGCTCTACGCGGACCGCCACATCGGCCGGATTCGCACTGTCGATGCTCCCGAATCTTTCCGGACCTGGAACTTCAGGGTCCAGGGGATCCCGTCGGGGGTGGTAACCTTCTACTTCAGCAAGAACAAGCAGCCAGAATTCCATTACAAGAACCTCTCCGGTGGTGAGAAGGCAGCATTCGACCTAGTGCTGGACTTGGTGCAGAAGGCCAGCGCCTACGACGACACGGTCTTCATGATCGATGAACCTGGCTTCACATGAACCCACGGCTGCAAGCGGATCTGTTGGAGCAACTAGTGCAGTTGACCCCGACGAATGATCAGTTGTGGGTTCCACCCACTCGGTTGGCATGATGCAAAACAGGAACTCGGAAGCGGTCCCCAAGCGACGTCGTCTTCCTCGACTTTGAGGGCCACGACTTTGATGGAGTTGCTCTCGGCTCCGACTCCTCCATCGCGTAGAGTTCTGGTCGCGGATACTTACCGTCGCACTCGGGGATTCTCGCAGGGCTGGTCGCTCCTGAACACATCGTCCTCTGCGAAGGCCGTCCGCAACCAACCTGAACCCGGCAAAGGCAGAGTTCGACGCCCGCTGCTACAGGCGTATCCGACAGGACTTCCCGGAAGTGGACTTTGTCTCCGTGGGCAATAGCGCCGATGTCGCGAATGACCGAGTGGAGATTGGCAGGACAATCCAAGCTCTGATCGGCGGGACGCGCATAACCCACTGATCGACCGAGACCTGCGGACTCCGAATGAGGTTGCAAGCCTTGCCGCGTCGGGGTTCGGGTACTCCGCCGACGCACATTGAGTCCTACCTGTTGGATCACGAGGTACTCACTGCCCTGTGCACCAGTATGACCCAGCCGGGCGAGACCTCCACCGTTATCGCGCTGCGCGACGGGACTGTCGCTGCAAGCGATCGCGGGGGAACGACGATGATGACTTGAAGGCGGCGGGGGCGGGGACAGTTCTTCGCCGACGTGAGGAGGCATATTGCGATTCAGCCCCCGGAAGTACGGTAGAAGGCATCTTGGCAGACGTGATCGCGCCACCGATGCACCCAGGAATGTCCGTGTACGCGGAGTCGCTGAAGAGCGACATATTCGGTGATAAGGTTCGCCGCGTTGGCAACACCCGAAATGGCGTTGGGGGTCACGAACGTCGACCTTCGAAGCCGTGGCGGTCGTAGGTATTCGCGAAGCGAACGTGGCCACGCTGCGCTGGCCACGCGTGCCACAAACCCAGAAGTCGGTCGATGGTTGTGCTAGGCGCCAGCACGCTCACTGGCCGTTGTCGACTGCCAGAGGGCCTCAGCATTCTCAGCAGGCCGCGGTGCGTAACCCATTACATCTGATATGGAATGATCTCAACACGATGCAGACTCAGGTTCAACTGTCTGAGGATCTCCGTCGCGGACTCGCTCAGGGGCGTTACTCCGGCCATGAGATTCAGTATCTTCGGCTGCCTCGTGTCACTCAACCCGTACTGAGCAGCTAAACGCCCAGTTCGACTCAGGATGACCCGGTAATGGTGCGCCTGGGCAAGCGCCATTGCGAGCGCGGGGCCAAGCGAGTACTCGCTGGCGTTGTGGTCGCGCTCGATCTTCGGCGCCGCGGTTGACGATGGGGATCTGCGGCCCCTTCAGTTCGACGATGTCGAAGAATCCATCGAAACGGTCGAGAACGAAATCGAGTACGCCGCGCGGATCTCGACACGCGCACGGGTTGCGACATATGAAGACCGACGATCCAGGGATTCGTCCAAAAAATCGCTGAACATCCGTCTCGAGATGTACCTGGCTGGCGGATCAGTTCGCTGGTATTGTTGGAGCCTGGTCCGGATATTAGCGATTTGGTCTGTCAGGCGTTGGGCGAGGACTCCCGTGATCGCGCGGACCCTTGTCCAGCCCTGTCAGGATAAGCAAGAGGCGCCTAATGAGAGCATCACCGTGGGATGAAGTCAAGGATCCTGGCTGGCTGCTCGCGCCGCTAGGGTCATCTGAGGTAGCGTCCTGAAGCGCCACTCCCGCTACCAGGCGAGTCACTCCGAGGGCATCCAAGATCGCCGTCGGATCGCTAGAGCGTGTTATCCACTCCGAAACAAGGTCCGTGGTCAGGTTCGCATCCAGAAAGCGATCCAGCTCCGAGGACGAGAATTCAACCTCCGCGAGAACTGGCAGTTGTGTCAGCGGCGTCGATGATAGGCGAGCATAGTACGTTGATGCTGCATCCGCGCCGATATTGTCCAGGTACTCCCGGATTGGCACGACAGTCATATTCTTCAGCTGTCTGCCGAAATCGATGGCACCGCGTCCGGTCGCTCCGTCAGGAGGGTAGAGCAGGGCCGGCCAGCGGGGCACTGGCGAAGGACAAGCTCGCCGGCAACTGCCGCCTGGAAAGGTAGCTGGTCGTGGCCAAACATGACCTGCCAACAAAATCGTGGTAGACCCGCAGTCCGCGAGTCGACTCGCTCCGCCCCAACGCCACGATAATGGCGGATCCGAGTCCAACAACACAGGGAACCCGTTCGCCCTGCACCTGACGGCACCTGTGTACGCTGTCTAGGTGACGAGCTTAGAGTCAGTCTTGCACACAGGAGCAACGATAATCGCCTGGAGATGTGGGCAGGACACACGAGGAAACCCCTCGTGTCGAAGGGCCATCTGAAGGTCCCTGATCCAGGGGGTCATGGGCGGTCGAGGCGGTGACCTTCGAGCGGCCCCGGGCTCCGGAGCCCATCGTCACTAGCGGAGCCGGGCCAGGAACGCGGCGTGCCGGCCGGAACTCGATGAACTCGCCCGCCCACGCGCAACTCGCTCTTCAACCACAGGACGTCCGCCGGTGGAAACTGCCGGATCTTGCCTGCGACATATCTGCGAGGGGCTTCATCCCGGTCGAGGCCTTCGTCGCCTCGCCGCCCTCGAAGGCCGATGTGAGCCAGGCTCTTGAGGATCGCATGCCTCATCGGAGCGAAGCCGATGTCCGAGCCTGTCATGTTAGCGATGTCAACCGCGCTGTCGTAGGTCAACCAGGCACTCTCACCATCTCCGGCTCCTGCGGCGTTGATCCCGCCCGAAGCGTGAACCCGAGAACGCGGTCGAGGAGCGTCTCCGCCTCCGCCTGTCCGCCCCTTTGCCCGACGAACGCCCACAGGCGGCGGGCGAGCGCGTCGGACGTCTCCGCCCAGACCCTCGGGTTGGTCAGATGGTCGCCGCGGCGCGGCCAGGCCAGTTCCCCTAGATCGCCGAGCCTCATCACAAGGCGCTCGAGCGGTCGGTCGGGCTCGTCTCCGTTGCCGGCGCTCACGACGCCGCCCCGCACAAGGAGCGGTGCGACTTCGGCGCCAGCCATCGGTAGCAACGCCGCGCAGGCATCGTCGAACGCACCCGCATCTCGAGATGCCGCGGCGAGTGCGGCCGCGCGGTAGACCTGCTCGATCGCCTTGGTCGTAGCCCTGCGCGCCGCTGGCGTCGCCACCAGGCGCTCGAGCACTTGGGCTGGTGCGCTGAGCGCTTGCGTTCGCAGTCCGAGACCGGCGTCTGGGACTCGATCCAGCAGGTCTACAGACGTGCCGGCGACCACCGCCGCCTGATCCGGACGATCGACTCGCAAGGCCTCATCGGCGAGTGGCATGAGCAGGTGGTCTCGATAGCCCGACATCGCGGCGGCGCGCCTGCCGTCGTCAACATCTTCTGCCAGCAGAGCGGCCACTCGGGTCGTTCCAGCCGCGAGGACGACCTCGAAGTCGAGGAGCCTCGGCCGATGGAGCGCTCGGAACCCGGCCTCGTTGACCGAGGCCGTGGCGTGCGGCTCGGCGGCAAGGGTGCCCAGCGCCCACTCTTTCGCGAGCTTCTCCGTGACACGGGCGGGCGAGGCGAGCCTAGCCGCGCGGATGATGGAGCCCACCGCCGCGACGACTGCACCGACGGTGGAGGCAACGAGGGTGGCCGCGGCGGGCCAGGCTTTGAGCACGACGTCCATCCCGGGCTCCCAGGTCGGGAACCCTCCTCGATCGACAAGAGTCGCGAAAGCGGCAAGCAGCGAGAGGAACGCGTTCGAGGCGACCCACAGGAGCGAGAAGGACGACCCCTCGGCTCCGGATCCAGGTCCTCGCCCGCTTCATCACCCGCGGCTCCGGCGACAACCTGTTGAAGCGCGATCAACACTGCGAACGCGATCCCCGCAACGGTCACGTCGGCGACCAGCAGGCTCAGGTACAGGTCCGGCATGCATCCACCCCCATCCCGGTCCGGCCAGCGTGGAACCCGAACCGCCGGCGCACGGACCACTTCTGCGACGGGGCGGCCGAATAGCGATAGGTCACGGGGCCAACTCCACGGGCCGTTCAGGTCGCTGAGCTGCCCCTGCCGCAGGATCGCCGTCGTGCTGGAGCCGTCCAACGACGATCCCGTCGCTGACCCGCGGCCTCCTTTGCGAAGGCAGCAACGGCAGGCCGTCCGAAGTCGCCGGCCTCGACGAAGGGGTCGAGCTAGCCGCGCTGGCAGGAGCGCCTCGCGGGGCAACGTCCGCGCCCCTCTCGTCGTCCCGTGGTCGACGTCTCACGCGATCGGTGTCCTCCACGACGTCGGAGCGCCCCCGCATCGTCAGAGGTGGCCGCCCTCGTGGAAGATGGTGTACCAGAGGTGGTCGTCGGTCCTGTAGCGGGCCGAGAGCTGGATGGAGCGGGCGGGAGCCCCGGACCCAGCGTGCCGCGCCGCTGGCTGGGGCGCCCGGGATACCCGGCACGACGGCCAGGGCGACGCCGCCTGCGAAGCTCGAGCCTCGCCTGCTCGACCGCGTCCAGCAGCATCTGCGACCGCGTCAGCGGGCGGACGCGCTCGAGGGCCGGCTCGCAGCTGCGCGGGTCGAACCGCGGGAAGTTCCTGCCAGTCGGCGGCGCGCTCGCCCCACCGCAGCCAGGCCGCGAGGGCCGCGGTCGTCGTCGAGTCCCGCGGCGGCCGACCCGGAGCGACGGGGGGCGCTCGGTCACCCACTGGTTCGTCGTACCCCGCCGGGCTGCTGACCCCGAAGAACGAGAGTACCGAGGCGACGAGCGCCTCGGCGTGTCGGCCGCGCCGATGTGGCCTGCGAGCTCGAGCTCGCGCAGCGGGAACGGGCGCGCCCATTCGACGTATGCCGCGAGCTCCTCGTGCAGCGCTGGCGCGCCAGCGCCTCGCGGTAGCGCGGCCTCCGCTGCCGTTCCAGAACGAGGCGGAGATGCCCAGCGCGAGCTCGAGCTGGATCGCCGTCTCCGGCGTGATGGCGGCCTTGCCTGTCGCGATCTCGCTGACCGTCTTGAGCTGGCCGCGCGATACGCCGAGCGAGCTCAGCCTGGGTCATGCCGCGCTCTGCGAGAGCTTCGACCAGGATCTCGCCGGGCGCGACGACCCAGTCCGGCGACCAGGCGGCGTTCGGGCTAGTCATGGTAGTTCACGATCTCCACGATTTGGATCGAGGTGACGGCGCGACAGTCGACCCCGCCGTGCGCGAGGAGGGGAACGGGTTCGGTCGGCTCGAAGATGAGGCGGTAGGGGCCCCAGAGGTCCAGGGCGAACCGGCCTGGACCGGTCGCCGCGCAGCGGCGTGGCACCGTCCGGGCACCTGGTCCATGTCTTCGAGGGTCGGTGCGCCGCGGAGCGCTCCGAGCTTCTACGCAGAACGCGCCAGTTCTCCGGGCCGAAGCGCCGCTGACCGGCGGCATCGGTCTCGGTCGCCCTAGCGAGCTCCCGGTTCCCCCAGTCAACGTCGATTTCCAGACCCTCTTGACGCCATAACCCCCGGGGTTATGATGAACGCATGTCGCCCGGTTCGTCAATGACGCTCGGCCTGTTCGCCGGCCTCGCCCCCGAGGGCCCGCCCCTCAGCGAGAGGCCGTACGTGCCGCTGCTCCTTGACCGAGGCGGCGAACGCGCGGCGCTCGACGAGTACCCGTACCAAGGCGCCCCGATCTTGCAGCGCTCGTGCAAGTAACTCCGCCCGGGCTCCGAGACGGCCTGGAGCAGGGGCAGGCGCCCGCCGCCTGGGTCGCTGCGCTCGCCCGCAAGATCGGGCTCGCGCCGGTGTACCTGGACGTTGCTGGGGCGCCGGCGGCGCTCGAGGGGCGATGCGAGGCTCGCCGCCTCGACCGTCGCCGTAGTGCTGGACGCGGCATCGGACCAGGGGATCCGGTTCGCGCCCGTCTACCTGGTGGCCTCCCCTCGGTCGCCACAGCTGTCGCCGCCGCGGCGGCCGACCAGCGCCTCGGGGCGGCGCTCCGCGTCGCGGTCGACGGCATCGTGGTGCCCGCGGGACGGAGCCTCGTCGATGTCGTCGCCCAAGAGGCCGAAAGGCTGGGGCTGGCCCCGGCGGACATCGACCTCATGGTGGATCTCGGCTACCTCGACGCCAACTTCAACATCGACGCCGCGAGCGCTGGCCGCGTGCTCGACCCGCTCGCCGCCGTCGCTCCATGGCGCAGCGTCGTGCTCGCCGGCGGCAGATCCGTCCCCGGACGCTCTCGGCCGCCGTCGGGGACGGCCAGCTCGGCGGCATACTTCGTACGGAGTGGCGGCTCTGGCAGGAGATGCGGGCTGCGCGCCCCTGGCTGCGGTTCGGCGACTACGGGGTCCAGAACCCCGTCCCGCCCCACCCCGGCCACGCACCCCTCATGCGGGCGAGCATCCGGTACACCGCAGGCGACTACATGCTCGCCGCGAGGGGTGAGGGGCCGGTCCTCAAGATGAGCCGCGAGGCGAAGGAGGCGGAGTACCGCGAGCTCGCCCAGCGCGTGTTCGAGCACCCGTCCTTCGCCCCCTGCTGTTCTGGCGACCAGTTCATCGCCGACTGCGCATGGTTGCGTCGCTGTCGTCGCCCAGCAGCGGTGGCGCGGCATCAGCACGCTGCACCACCTCGCCGTTGTCGCAAGGCAGGTCCATGCCGTGGTTTCGCCGGTTGTGGCCACACCGGCCAAAGAGCGCGCCCAGGGTGTTCGGTGTCGGACCGCGGAGCTCCGCGATCCGGCGCGAGTCCGACCGTAACGTCGCTTGGCCCAGCGGCCCGCGATCAAGGCCCGACACTCCCGCGAAGCCTGTCGTGCTGCGGCGCCCGCGGCTCACGAGCCCCAGCGCTCCTGGAAGTCGGCTGCTCGTCGACGCCCCTCCGGAGATCGAGCAGCAGCGGATCCTCGCGGTTGTTGACCAACTGCTGGCCCTAGCCGATCGGCTCAAGCATCTGTCGCGGCCGCGCATGAGGCCGAGAAGCGCCTCCTCATTACGTTTCCAGCGCAGCCCTACGCCGAGTGCGGCCTCGCTCGCAACTCGGCAAAGCGCTCGCGGTGAACATGCGCCGCAGCAATGGCACATCCGTGCAGGGACCCATTAGTGGACCCCCGGCAGGAGATGGGGTCCTAGGCCACGACATAACTCACCTTATCGGAAGTCATATTGGACGCACGGGATAGCCTCTGACGGCCAGGAGAGCAAGGTGCCACCCAGTGACACCAGGGCGGCCGTGATGTGTGGCGGAGCCACGGGCCTGGAGGGCCACGCCTGGGCCCACGTAGCGTTCGATGCCGGCCGCCGACGTGGATCCCGAGTGGGATCGTCAGCGACCCGGCCACCAGCGAACGACGCCGGCGGACGATCCAACGGGCGGCGGCAGGGTGATGCGCACGGTGCTGGGCAACGGACCTCCGGCACGGGCATCGGCCGTCCCGAATGCCAGCCCCTGGAGGCCGATCGCCAGCCACATCGGCCAAAGCCTCGCCAGCCGGGCCTGGACCGCCCCTCAGCAGGCAACCGGCTGACCAGCGCGCCCGCAAGCCCATCAGCGCGATCGCGGCCTCCCCTACCCCGGGCCGCCGACATCCGGGCTCACCGAGGCTCGATTGTCAGCGGACACAGCGAGCGCGCCGACCGACGCCGCGGTGACCAGCGCCAGGGCCAGGCGGCGGATGACGATGTCTCCGCGGCCGCCGCCGTCAGCCGGTCTGGGACGCGATCGTCGTCTGGTTGGCCTCGGTCGCGTCAGGTTCCGGCAGCGCGGTCGGTGCACCAGGGCCGTCGACGCCTGCGGCGTCGGTCGTCTCGTGGCCAACGGCGTGAGGCACCTCGATTGCGGCGTCATCGGGATCCTCGCCCTCGAGGACGGGACGGTGCTCCGCAACCATGGTCGGGATGAGGTCCGACCAGTTGTGGCCCCGCACGCGGATCCGCACCCGCCACGCGGGCCCCACGGCCTCGCTGAGCAGCTCGCGCTCGCGGGCTCGGAGGGCGTCATGGTCGAGACCATCGATCCTGACCAGCGGAGCGAACGAGGCGAACGGCGGGAACGTATAGGCGTCGTCGGTGTTGGCCAGCAGCCGATCCAGGGTCGCCTCGAGTGTCGGCAGCTCGGCCAACGGCTCGCCGCGCTCCATCAGGATGACCGCGTCGATCGTGGACCGGTCGACGATGTCGCATTCCATGAGCGAGGTCACGTGGTACTTGGGCGGTGGCACGAACAGCTGCACCCAGGCGTTGATGGTCACGATCGGGAGTGGCAGGCGACCCAGCGCATGACCCACGGCCCGGCCCTCGCGCGAATGCAGCCGCGAGCGCAGATCGAGCATGATCCGGTCCGCGCGTGGGAGCGCCCGCTCGTTGACCGAGCTCATGGTGTGCGACGAGAGGGTCATCGGCTTGGGGTAGCCGATGATCCGCGCGCCGGGCGCCACGATCGCCATGTCATCCGACAGGAAGCCGTAGGCTGCGGTGCATCAGCAGTCGGAGCACCGTGCTCGTCTTGCCCGTGTCGGTGAGCGCCGACATCACGATCGCACCCTGCTCGGCATCGACAGCCGCGCAGTGCAGCAGCACGTAGCCACGAGCCACGAACAGGAACCGCAGCAGTGGCTCGACCATGTTGGTGTACAGGACGTGGTGGGACCAGACGAGCAGCCAGTTGGCATCGAGGATGACGGGCTCGCCGGGAGCCCCGGGGAGCCGGACATCGAATGCAGCGGCGAGCGCGCCCAGCTGCTCCCGGTAGCGGATGGTGTCGCCCTCCGCCCAGGTGCGGATCCGTAGCCGGGGCAAGCCCCCCGTCCAGCGCCGGCGGATGAGCAGATCGGGCTCGACCGCGTGCTGGACGTTGAATGCTGCGAGCTCGGGCAGCGCCACCGGGGACTGAATGCGCAGGATGCCGTGGACGTCGTACTGGAAGGCGCCGTTGACCGGCACCTGATCGCGCCGATCGCGACCGGCCCAGATCCAGTTGTCGGCGATCAGGTAGCGGACGCCGAACGTGAGCCCGATGGCGACCAGGTTCGAGACCAGGTAGTACACCCCGGCCAGGTCGGTGAGCGCGTACAGCACGGGGATGCGGACGAACAGCGTCGCCGCGTTGATCGCGTTGAACACGAGGTACCGCACCAGCACGTGGCCGCGCGTCTCTCGCGCGCGGAACACCCAGTACTCGGTGAGCAGGAAGTTGTGGAGCGTCGATACCTGGGACGCGAGCACCGCCGACACCAGGTAGTAGATGCCCAGCACGTCGGTCAGGACGTACAGGGCGATCTGGTTGACGACGATCCCCAGCAGGCCGACGATCGCGAACTTCGAGGGCGAGGCAAGGGCCCGGAGGATGCGTCGCATCCGCGGCCGACGATGGAGGCGGGCCGGTGCGCGCTGGGGGCGCGGGGTGGGCAAGCAGGGGCCTCGCTAACCGATCGTTGACGCCGTGTTCACGCGACGTTGGCGCTCGGATGGTAGAGGCGCTGCGACGGCTGCGTCAACCGTGCCACGGCACGTCCCGGTCTCGCCCCGACGCGGCGACCCGAGTCACAGGCCGCATCCGCCAGGCCCTCCCCCGGCACCGGCGTCAGGGCGGGTCAGGGAGCGCCCGATGCGACGGCCTGAAGGCGGTCCAGGGCGGCCTGGCCGGCGGCGTTGTCGGGCACCATCACGATCCGTTCGGCCAGCCGCGCGGCCGCCGCCGCACCAGCGCCGGCCAGCCGGTCCGCCACGCCGGCCACGGCATCGGGTGAGCCCCAGGTCCGGTCACGCGGCGGGCTCACCTCGGGGCCGGTCACCCGGTAGATCACGACCACGAGGTGCCGCACCCCGCGGTCGAACCGCCACGACCGGGCACGTTCGAGCCCGCCCGTCGCGTCGAGCATCGACTGGACCGCGCTCTCGGTCGTGCCCGGCGAGACGTAGGCGGCGACGATCCACAGATCGACGCCGGCGCTCGCCAGGTCGGCGGCGAGCTCGTCGGCGCCGAATGTGCTGACCTGATCGACATTGCGCTTTGCGGCATCGAGCGTCACCGGATCGGTCAGTGGCCCGACGTGCGGGAGCCGAAGGCCAAGCGGGGCCGACGGATCGACGATCGCCGTCTGCGGGCTGATCCGGACGACCTCGTGGTCGCGGATCCTGACGGCCAGGTGGTAGCCGAGCGCCGGGCTGACCGCGATGACATCGCCGGATGCTGCGTGTTCGCCAACCCAGGCGGTCGCATCGTCGACGGCTTCCCGCTGGATCACGGTCAGCGTGTCGGGCACGCGGGCCGCGGCGACGCCTGTCACCGTGCCGGCCACGATCGTGAGCACGGCCAGTGTCGCCCCCAGGCCCGTCGCCGTACGCAGCGGGCGGTGCGTGACGGCGGGCCGGCTGCGTGCGAACGCGGCCAGCGCAACGCCGATCGCCACGACGACCGCGGCGCCCACGAGACCCGCATGGACCAGGCGGCCACCGGGCAATCCCAGCTGACCGATGCCGATGGCGAGCACGACCGCGACCAGCAGCACGGCTCGCCAGGCTCGGCTCGATGCGGCGGCCGAGGCCGCCTCCACCCAGCCCACGGCCCCCAGCCCCATCAGCAGCGCCAGGTACGCGACGTAGTGACGCGTGGTCTCGCCGATCCCGAGCACGAGCAGGATGAGCGGGACGCCGGAGACGAAGCCGAACGCGAGCAGCCGGACGGCCGCCGAGCGTCGGAACGACGCGAGGGCGAGCAACGACCCGATCCCACCGAACGCGAGCGCGATGGCCAGCGAGACGCCGTACACACGCAGGTCGTCGGTCAGCTGCGATGCCCGCAGCAGTGGCTCGCCCAGGAGCTTTGGCGCGCGGGCATAGACGGCGAGCTGGGTCCCGGTCCAGCCCAGGATGCCGATCCAGGCGGCCAGGGCGCGGAACCGCGTCACCCTCGCGCGTGACAGGGTTGACGAGAGTGCCGCCGGCCGATCGCGCGACATGATCCAGCCCGCGCTCCAGCCGAGCACGATCAGCAGGACGAGCACGGCCGCGAGCGGCAGCAGCGTCCAACCGGGGGTCCCGAGACGGTAGACGACCCCTCCCTGCTCGGCAACGAGCACGAACCACCACGACATCGTGACTGCCGTCGCCGCGAGGGTCGCGGCTGCCACGCGACCGATGACGGCCAGGCTGGCGGTCTCGAACAGCGCCACGAGGAATGGCACCGGGAGGACAGGCAGCGCCGTCTCCTTGACCAGGAACGCCATGGCGAACACGAAGCCGGCAAGAAGGCCCTCGATCGCGCTGTCATCGTGGATCGCGCGCCAGGCCAGCCACAGGTAGCCGAGCGTCAGCGCAGCGGCGGGCACATCGAGACCTGCGGATCGGCTCAACGCCAGCAGCATCGGGAGACCGAGCAACCCGATGGCCCCGATCGCTCCGGCCAGTGGTCGGTGCCGCCAGCCCAGGGCCCCCGTGAGCGCGATCAGCGCGCCACCGGCGAGCGCATCGACGACATGACCCACCGCGAGCGCCTCGACGCCGAGCAGGCGCTGCGGCGTGGCCAGCACGAGTGGCCACACCGGAGAGTGATTGAGGAACAGGACGCCGAAATCGGTGTGCAGCCCAAGGCCGTCGAGGATGTTCAGCCCAAGCCCGATGTACTTCGACTCGTCCGGGGTCGCGTAGACGGACGGCAGGAGGAGTGCGAGGAGGATGAACACGAGGGCCGACACGGCGATGGCCGCGCGCGACACGCGCACCTCGGCACGGGGGTGGATCACGGCAGCGGATGCTATCAAACCGGCCCCCGTCCCATGCGACGCAGCGGCGGCGCCAGGTCAGCCTCGGCGCTTCGGACTTGCGGAGACCGGCCGATCGGTCGGCGGACAAGCAAACGCCCGAAGGAACTTCCTTCTCGACCCGGTCTCCGCTGATGCAAGCACCTGCGGCTCCGTCTTCGCGTCGGCTGCCCCTTCGGGCAAACCGAATCCTATCCGTTGTCGCCACCCGGCCACAACCGCGTTATCCACGACTTTCGCAACTCGGCACGAGCGCCAGGGCACTTGTCCACAGGCCGTCCACGGCGGCCCGCAACCCTCCCCTACTCCGCGGCGAGCTCCATCGGCCAGGCGATGCCGTCGGCGAGCAGCGGAAGACCATCGGGACCGGTCGCCGGCAGGTCGTCACCGAGGCGCCACCGTCCGGCACCCGCCGGCGCCGCCCGCTCTCGCGTCGCCACCAGCTCCAGCTCGGGCGAGATCCGGAGCACGTGACGCTCCCCTGCCGCGCCGCCCGCCGGGTCGCTCGAGAGCGCGAACGCCGCGGCGCACGCGGCCAGCGGCGAGCCAGCGATCAGGAGCAGCCCGTCCTCGTCCCACGGCAGGCCGGTGACGTGCCGCAGGCCGCCGGCCGCCAGGATGTTGCCGTGCAGCGTGCCGTCACCCTCGGGATGGAGGGTCAGCAGCCCCGCCGGGGTCGCGAGCTCGAGATGGCTGAACCGGCCGTCGGGCGCGGTCTCGAGCAGCAGCGAGTGGCGGAGCCCGCCGGCCCCCGTCACGGCCTCCCGCCAGCGGCGGCCACGCCGGCCCTCCGCGATGCTCCACCAGGCGACCTGCCCCGTGCCCGTCCTCCCGGTGCCGGCGATCCGGGTCGGGGTCATCCGTCGATGCCGCCGGCCAGTGTCTCGCTCCAGCGCTCGGCGGCAGACCGGAGCTCGCCGGCCAGCCCCGGTGCCATCCTTCCCCGTACCCGCACGTCGCCGTTGCGGTATTCGAGGTCCACGGTGCCACGCTCGCGCACGCGGGCCAGCAGCTCGCCCGCGGCATACGGGACCGAGACGTCGACCTCCTCCCAGATCGACGCCAGGAGCGCCGCGATCTCGGCCCGCAGCGTGTCCAGGCCGAACCCGGTCGCGGCGGACACCAGCACCGAACCGGCGATTGCGGGCGCGGGTCGCGACCCATCGGCGTTGGGATACAGCAGGTCCGCCTTGTTGAACGCGGTCAGCCGCGGCTTCTCGCCCGCGTCCAGCTCGTCGAGCACCGTCTGCACCGTCGCGCGGTGCTCGTCGGTGTGCGTGTCTGCCGCGTCCACCACCTCGACCAGCACGTCGGCGCGGGTGACCTCCTCGAGCGTGGCGCGGAAGGCGTCGACCAGCTGGTGCGGGAGCTTGTGGATGAAGCCGACGGTGTCGGTCACGATCGCGGCCTGGCCGTCACCCAGCTTCACCTGGCGGGAGGTCGGGTCGAGCGTCGCGAACAGCTTGTCCTCGGCCAGCGCCACCTCCGACCCCACGAGGGCATTGAGCAGCGTCGACTTGCCCGCGTTGGTGTAGCCCACGATGGCCACCGTCGACTGCAACCGGCGGTCGCGCCCGCGTGCCGCGGTCTGGCGCTGACGCCGGACGTCGTCGACGCGCTCCTTCATCTTCTTGATCCGCTCCCGGATGATCCGGCGGTCGGTCTCGAGCTGCGACTCGCCCGGGCCCCGGGTCCCGATCCCGCCACCGGTCCGCGACAGGTGGGTCCACATCCGCGTGAGGCGCGGCAGCTGGTACTCGAGCTGGGCCAGCTCCACCTGGAGCCGGCCCTCGTGGGTCTGGGCGTGGAGCGCGAAGATGTCCAGGATCAGCCGGCTGCGGTCGATGACCTTGACGTTGAGCAGCGACTCCAGGCTCTTCTGCTGCCCCGGCGAGAGCTCGTCGTCGGCGATCAGGACGTCGAAGCCGGTCTCGGACCTGGCCTGGAGGAGCGCCTCGGCCTTGCCCTTGCCCACGTACCAGTTGGGATCGACGTGGCGGCGGTTCTGCCATTCGGCACCCACGACGTCGGCGCCCGCGGTGGTCGCCAGCGCGGCGAGCTCGGTCAGGCTGTCCTCGGCCGTCCAGCCCGGGTCGGTACCCGTGTCGACGGCGACCAGGAACGCCTTCTCGGCGGGCGGGGCGAGGTCGATCGTGCTGCTGGTGCGAACGGGTCGGGGGCTCATGCCGGCCCAGCATAGCGGCTCGACCCCGGGGGTCCATCCGCCCGCTCCCCGATCCGGGGGCCCCCTATCGGCTGGCCGGATGGCCCATCCGTAACGTCGTCAAGCCTGCCCGGAGGCCCGACAGTGCGGACATGTCCCCCACCCGCTTCCTCGACGATGCGTTCGGCTGGCTGCGCGCTCCGGTGCCCACGCCGGCCCTCCCGGTGCCCGAAGGGCGCATCCGCCGCCTCGTCATCCACTCGGTCGCCGTTGCCGCCCTGCTGGTGAGCGCGGTCTACCTCGGGTGGCGTATCGCCAGCACGCTCGATCTCGCCGTGTGGTGGGCATCGATCCCGCTGGTCGTGCTCGAGATCCACGCGACGATCGGCCTCGCCCTGTTCACCTTCTCGCTGTGGGACGTCGACCGCCGTCCGGCGCACCGGGACGTCACCGAGACCCCGTTCCGGATCGCGGTTCTCGTGCCCACCTACAACGAGGGCATCGAGATCCTGCTGCCGACCGTTGCCGCGGCCGCCGCGATGCGGCTGCCCCACGAGACCTGGGTGCTCGACGACGGCAACCGCGACGAGGTCCGACGCCTCGCCGACGACCTGGGTGTCCGCTATCTCGTTCGGCCCGAGCACACCCACGCCAAGGCGGGCAACCTCAACCACGCGCTGGCCATCATCGAGGCCGACCTCGTCGCGGTCCTCGACGCCGATCATGTCGCCGACCCCGACTTCCTGGTCCGCACCGTGGGCTACTTCGACGACCCCCGGCTCGCGCTCGTCCAGACGCCGCAGGAGTTCTACAACCACGACTCGTTCGAGCACGAGGCCGTCACCGGCGACGGCGAGCGGTACCACGAGCAGACCCTGTTCTACCGCATCCTCCAGCCCGGCAAGAACCGCTGGGGCGGGGCGTTCTGGTGCGGGACCGGCGCGGTCGTCCGGGTCGCGGCGTTGACCGAGGTCGGCGGCGTGGCCACCGACACGATCACCGAGGACATCCACACCACGATCAGGCTCCACCGCCGGGGCTGGCGCACCGTGTACCACAACGAGGTCCTCGCGCGGGGCCTGGCCGCCGGCGATGCCGACACGTACCAGCTCCAGCGCCTGCGCTGGGGCACCGGAGCGATGCAGGTGCTGCGCCACGAGAACCCGCTGCTGGTATCGGGGCTGACGCTCCCCCAGCGGCTGTCGTACGCGGCCACGCTGCTGGGCTGGTTCGACGCCTGGCGCACGCTGGGGTTCGCCATCCTCCCGATGCTGGTGGTGGCGACCGGCGTGGTACCCATCCGGGCCGATCTGACGACCTTCGTCGTGGCGTTCGCGGTCACGTTCCTGCTCCAGCAGCTTGCGATGCGCGCCCTCAGCCGCGGCGCACATCGACCGATCCTCTCGATCGTGTTCGAGCTGGTGCGCATGACCTCGAACCTGCGGGCCACCCTGACCCTCGTCACCCGTCGCCGGCCCACGTTCGCGGTGACGCCGAAGGGCCGCCTCGGCGATGGGCGCCAGCGAGTCCGGGTGCCGCTGCCGCTGCGCGCGCTGCTGGTCGCCGCGTTCGTGACCAGCGCCTGGTTCGCGCTCACC
Source organism: uncultured Chloroflexia bacterium (assembly GCA_963734995.1). Lineage (GTDB taxonomy): Bacteria > Chloroflexota > Limnocylindria > Limnocylindrales > CSP1-4 > CAIXZV01. The sequence goes on along the minus strand of CAVTJD010000005.1, from coordinate 616,115 downwards.
CTGCTGGGTCGCACGCCGGTCCAGTACCGGGAGCTCGGCGCCGTGCTCGCGGCGTTCGGCTGGCTGCTCGTCAACACGTTCCTGGTGGCGTTCGCCATCGACCGCATCCGCTCGCTGCGCTACGCGCCCGAGCGGCGGGCGAGCGTCCGGTTCGAGGTCGCGATCGGGCTCACGGTGGCCGGTCTCGCCGCCGAGGCCCGCGACGTGTCCACGACCGGGGCGCGGATCGTCACCGGCCGCGAGATCGAGCCCGGGACCGAGGTCGACCTGAACCTCGAGGTCGGAGGCACGCCCATCGACCTGGCAGCGGTCGTACGCTCGGCGCGCCGCGATCCGGCCGGCGGTGTGGTGCACGGCGTGGAGTTCACCGCAGGTCAGCACGCGGCCCGTGCGCGGCTGGCGCTCGCGTTGTTCGCATCGCGGTTGGCGCCCCGCGTCGATCGCGAGCCGGCGCTGGGTGGCGTGGCCGGGACCGTCCCGCAGGCCGTCGACACGATGCCCGGAGTGGGTGTCAGCCCGGTGGACGCCGCCGCCTGAGGTCGTCACCGACACACGCCGCGGCCTGACGGCCTCAGGTCGCCACCGACACACGCCACGGCCTGACGGCCTGAGGTCGTCACCCGCACCAGCCTGACGGCCCGAGCAGCCTCCCGCGCCCGGTCCGACCGCGCGCGGCGCCAGCGCCGGATCGGCGGCGGATCAGCGCCAGACTAGCGCCGGTCGAGGTTCGCGAGGAACGGATCGAGCAGCTCGAGCATCGCCGCCAGCGGCCGGTCCGCAGCATCGATGGGGATCATCGTGCGCTCGGCGCGGAACCACGTTCGCTGGCGCTTGGCGAACTGCTCGTTGCGCCGGGCGTCGAGCTCGATGGCCGCATCGAGGGTGAGCTCCCCGTCGAGCTGCGCCCAGGCCTCCCGATAGCCGATGGCGGAGAACGCCCGGAGCCCCGGGTCGAACCGCTCCCGCAGCGCCCTCGCCTCGTCGATCAGGCCGGCCTCGAACTGTCCCCGCGCGCGATCCTCGATCCGCCGCCGCAGCGCGGCCGGGTCCAGCGTCAGCTGGACGGCGAGGATGGGTGCCGGGTAGCCGACAGGCTCCGGCAGCGGCCGATCGCCCTGCAGCGTGGCGATCTCCAGGGCACGGATCACCCGGCGAGGGTTGCGGAGGTCGGTGCGGCTCGCGAGACCCGGTGCCAGGGCGGTCAGCCTTGCCGCGAGCGGCTCGACGCCGTCCCGGGCCAGCGCATCCTCGAGCTCCGCCCGCACCGTCGCATCCGAGGGCAGGGCGTCGGTGTCGAGGCCGGCCATGACGGCGCGCAGCCAGAACCCGGTGCCACCGGCGAGGATGCCGACGCCACCGCGAGCGCCGAGATCGCCCAATGCGCCCAGCGCGTGGCCCCGGAAGTCGGCGACCGAGTAGGGCTCGTCGGGATCGACGAGGTCCAGGCCGTGATGGACCACGCGAGCGCGCTCCTCGCGGGTGGCCTTGGCGGTGCCGATGTCCATGCCCCGGTACACCTGGCGGGAGTCGGCGGACACGATCTCGGCCGCCAGCCCGTGCGCCCGGATGCGCTCGGCAAGGGCGATCGCCAGCGCGGTCTTGCCGGTGGCGGTCGGCCCCCCGAGCACGATCAGCGGCGCGAGGCTCAGGCCAGGATCCCCCGCAGCGCGTACGGCCCGGCGTGCTCGATCCGGACGGTGGCAAGCGTGCCGACGAGGCTCGAGGGCCCGGCGACGTGGACCAGCTTGTTCTCCCGTGACCGGCCGGTCAGATGCGAGACGCCGTGGGGCAGGTTGGCGAACGCGTCGCGCGACGCCCGCGTGTCGTCGTCATCGTCGTGATCGTGCCGGCGCGGCGCCACGATCGTGTCCAGCAGGACCTCGGCCGTCCGTCCCAGCCACGCGCGGTTCCGCTCGTGCCCGATGCGCTCCTGGACCGCGAGCAGATCCACCAGCCGGCGACGCTTGACGTCCGGTGCCACGTCGTCGGCGAGATGCGCCGCCGGGGTGCCCGGTCGCTCGCTGTAGGCGGCCGCGAACACCTGGTCGAACCGGACGTGCTCGAGCAGCTCGATGGTCGCCTCGTACTCGGCATTCGGTCTCGCCGCAGAAGCCCACGATGACGTCGGTCGAGAGCGCGATCCCGGGCACGGCGTCGCGGATCCGGGCGAGGCGCTCGAGGTAGTGCTCCACGGTGTACTGGCGGCCCATCCGGCGGAGCATCGAGTCGCTGCCCGACTGGACCGGCAGATGAAGCGCCTGGCACACCGATGGGCACTCGGCCATGGCCTCGATCAGGCGATCGGACAGATCCCACGGGTGCGAGGTCACGAAGCGCAGCCGGGAGATCGCCGGAACACCGTCGCCGGCGCGGACCCCGTCGACGGCCCGGATGAGCTCGGCGAGATCGGGCCGGCCCTCGCGATCCTGGTGCCGGCCGACCGTTCGCGCGGTGCGGATGTGCGCGAACCTCGCCTCGGGCTGGAGGTCGTGGCCGTAGCTGTTGACGTTCTGGCCCAGCAGCGTGACCTCGCGGTAGCCCGCGGCGGCCAGCGTGCGCGCCTCGGCGACGATCTCGTCGAACGGACGGCTCCGCTCCGGCCCGCGGCTGTACGGGACGATGCAGTAGGTGCACGTCTTGTCGCAGCCGTAGATGATCGGCAGCCAGGCGCTGACCGCCGACTCCCGGCTGATCGCGCCGCCGGCGATCGCGTCCGATCTCGCGCGCACCAGGTGCGTCGCGTCCGAGACGGTCGTGCCCTTGACCACGGTGGTCGCCGCGGTCGCACCCCCGCGCCCCGACCGGCGCCTGCGCCGATGCGAGCCCCAGGCGATCGATGAGCTCGGGCTCCTCGTCGGGTCGCAGGAACAGGTCGATCGCCGGGTAGCGGCGGGCCAGCCCGTCGCGGTTGGTCTCCCGGACCGAGCAGCCGGTCATGACCACCCGCAGCGCCGGGTTGCCGGCCTTGAGCCGGCCCAGGTGCCCCTGCCGGCCGATCACCTTGGCCTCCGCCGCCTCGCGGATGGCACACGTGTTGATGACCACGAGGTCGGCCTTCTCCATCGTCGGCGCCTCGCTGCAGCCGGCGGCCAGCAGCCGGCCCGCCATCTCCTCGGAGTCGCTCTTGTTCATCTGGCAGCCCAGCGTCCACACGAAGAACGCCGGCAGCGCGCGCGCCTCCGGTCGGAACTCCGAGAGGCGCTCGTCATCGGGCGTCAGCGGCGAGCGTGGTCCGGTGGCCGGGCCGCTCTGCGGCGCGATGTCGAGCACGGGCAACGATCGGGTCGTCATGCGGTGGCCCATGGTAATGCGACCCGCGCCCGGAGGGCAGCCCGGAGATCGGCGACCAGCGCCTCGGGCATCACCAGCTCGGCGTGGCTCTCGGCGTACGGTCCCAGGTCGCCGTGGTAGTCGCTGCCACCGGTCTCGACCAGGTCCAGCGACCGCGCGACCTCGCTCACGGCCGCCCTCGTCTCCGCATCGAACGATCGATGATGGCTCTCGAGGCCGTTGAGCCCCGCCGCGATGAGCTCGCGCAGCAGCGGCACCGCCCGCGGCGCCTCGTTGAAGTGCGCCAGCGACGCGAGGCCGCCGGCCGCCCGGATCGCGCGCACCGCCTCGAGCGGACCGAGGCCGGACCGGGGTACGTAGGCGGGCATGCCGTTGCCGATGAGCCGCGCGAACGCGTCGTCCACGCTGTCGGCGAAGCCGGCGGCGATCAGGGCCCGGGCGAGCGTCGGGCGACCGAGCGCATCGTCGGCCGACACGTCCACCGCCTCGAGCTGCGCATCGATCGGGAACCCCAGCTCGCGCAGCCGGTCCACCATGGCCCGGAACCGCAGCCTTCGGGCATCGCGCTGTCGTGCCAGCGCGGCCTCGAACACCGAGTCGTCCGGGTCGACGCCCAGACCCAGCACGTGGAGCTCGCCCTCGGCGCGCTCCGCCCCCACACGTGAGCCCACGGCGTTGATCTCCACGGCGGGCACGAGGTCCATGCCCGGCGGCAGCGGGGACGCGTCGCTCGCCGTCAGCTCCCGGAACGCTGAGAGGTTGTCGTGATCGGCGATCGCGAACAGGCGAACGCCGGCCGCGGCCGCCTGGCGGACGAGCTCGGTGGGTTCGAGCACGCCGTCGGAGCGCGTCGTGTGCGTGTGGAGATCGGCGGTCGCCGTGCCCGACCCAGGCGACGGGTCGAGCTGCGTGCGGTCCCGCGGCTGATGGCGGTTCGCCACCGGCCTCAGAGCTCGATCAGGCGCTGCAGCCGTTCGAGCTGGAGCGCCTGGCCGGTGGCCGGGTCGATGTCGATCTGGCAGGCGTTGACGACCACCGGTCCGTCGCCCACCTCGAACCTCGTCGGGAGGGCGTTCACGAACCGGGGCATCACCGTGGCCGGCTCGAAGCCGATGATGCTCCACAGCGGCCCGGTCATCCCCAGATCGCTCTGGTAGGCGGTCCCGTGCGGGAGGATCCGCTCGTCACCTGTGACGATGTGCGTGTGGGTCCCCACGACCGCCGAGACGCGCCCGTCGAGATACAGCCCGAGCGCGTTCTTCTCCGATGTGATCTCGCAGTGGAAGTCGACCAGCCGGATCGGCGGCAGCGGCTCGGATGCCTCGTCGAGCAGCTGGTCAGCGCCCGTGAACGGGTTGTCGACGGGTTGCATGAACGTGCGGCCCTGGAGGTTGATGACCGCCAGCTCGCTGCCGTCGAGCGCGTGGTACGTGCCCCAGCCGCGTCCCGGCACCTCGTGCGTGCCGTAGTTCAGCGGACGCAGCACGCGGTCGCTCTGGTCGAGATACGGGTAGATCTCGCGCTTGTCCCAGATGTGGTTGCCCGACGTGATCACGTCCACGCCCGCCTCGAACAGGATCTCGGCGGTGGCCGGCGTGAGACCCATGCCGCCCGCGAGGTTCTCGCCGTTGGCGGTCACGAAGTCGATGTCGCGTTCTTCCCGGATCTCACGCAGGTGCCGCTCCAGCGCCTGGCGCCCGGGCTTGCCGATGACGTCGCCGATCATCAGCACCCGGCAGGCGCCGGCGGGGCGGGGCGCATCCCCGTTGGGCGCGTTGCCCAGCCCGGCATGCTCGCTGCGGTCGGCCATGGGTCGCCCGCGCTCTATTTCGCGTACTCGACCGCCCGCGTCTCGCGGATGACGGTCACCTTGATCTGGCCCGGGTAGGTCAGGCTGTCCTCGATCTTCTTGACGATGTCGCGCGCGAGGCGCGTCGCGGAGAGGTCGTCGATCTCGTCGGGTCGCACCAGGATCCGGACCTCGCGACCGGCCTGAACCGCGAACGAGCGATCGACACCCTCGAAGCTCTCGGCGATCGCCTGGAGCTCCTCGAGCCGCTTGACGTAGGTCTCCATCGTCTCGCCCCGTGCCCCGGGCCGGGATGCCGAGATCGCATCGGCAACCTGGACGATGGGCGCCTCGACGCAGGCGTACTCGACCTCCTGGTGGTGCGCGGCAATGCTGTTGACGACCTTGAACGGGAGGCTGTGCTTCTGGGCGATCTGCGCGCCGATCGCGGCGTGCGGACCCTCGACCTCGTGGTCCACCGCCTTGCCCATGTCGTGGAGCAGGCCGCCGATCTTGGCCGCCTGGACGTCGGCACCCAGCTCGGCGGCGATGATCGAGGCGACGTGGCTCGTCTCGACGCAGTGGAGCAGCACGTTCTGGCCGTAGCTGGTCCGGTACTTGAGCCGCCCCAGGAGCCGGATCAGCTCGGGCGGCAGGCCCGGGACCCCGGCGTCGTACGCCGCCTGCTCACCGGCCTGGCGGATGACGAGCTCGACCTCGGCCTTCGCCTTGTTGACGACCTCCTCGATGCGTCCGGGGTGGATCCTCCCGTCGGCGATGAGCTTGGTCAGCGCGAGACGGGCGACCTCCCGCCGAACCGGATCAAAGCCCGACAGGACGACCGTCTCGGGTGTGTCGTCGATGATCAGGTCGACGCCGGTGGCCTGCTCGAGCGCGCGGATGTTCCGCCCCTCGCGGCCGATGATGCGACCCTTCATCTCGTCGCTCGGCAGATGCACGCTGGTCACCGTGTGCTCGGCCGTGTGGTCGGCGGCCACGCGCTGCATCGCGGTGACGATGATCTCGCGCGCCCTGTCCTCTGCCTCGTCACGGGCCCGGCGCTCGATCGAGCGGGACAGCTTGACGGCATCGTGCTCGGCCTCGCCCCGCACCGCCTCGAGCAGCACGCCCTTGGCATCCTCGGCCGACATTCCGGCGACCCGCTCGAGCGCCACGACCTGCTCCTGGGTGAGCCTGGCCAGCTCGTCGCGCTCGCGCTCGACGTCGCGCTCCCGATCGCCGATCTTGCGGCTCTTCTCCTCGAGCAGATCCGCACGCTGATCGAGCTGCTCGTCGCGCGCCAGCAGCCGGCGCTCGAGGCCCTGGAGCTCGCCGCGCTTGCTGCGCGCCTCCTCCTCGCCCTCGCGTTGCAGGCGAAGCTTCTCGTCCTTCGCCTCGAGGATCATGTCCTTCTGCTGCGTCCGGGCCTCGGCCACGATCCTGGCGGCCTTGTCCTGGGCCGACTTGACGGTCTGGCTGGCCCAGAACCCGCGGGCAACGAAGCCCACGGCGACACCCAGCGCGGCGGCGACCACGGCCACGCCGGCGACGACGTATGCGTCCATCTTCGGTTCATCCTCCCCTCCGGCCGGGGTGATGGGCCGGAGGCGTTTGTCGAATCAGGTTCGGGCTACGCCGCGCCGGCATTCGCTTGGGCTCGGGATACGGGAAGGCTCGGATGGCTCTCCCCGTCTCTCCGCCGGCGCCGCGGCTCGCCCGGAGACGGCCCTCGGGTCCGCATCCGGTTGTGCCTTCTAGCCTACTACGGCACCCCGAAACCGGCTCGCAACCCTCCAGCTGCGACCATGCCAGCGATCCTCGGCCAGGGCGCTCCGGGCATCGTGCCGACGCGAAAGGAGCCCGCGCGGTTTGCTGCAGCGCGGGCTCCGTGTGGCAGCGCCGGAGATCTAGCCAGCCGGGCCGATCGTCCCGGTGAGGACGTAGCCCGCGGCTTCGAGTCCGATCTGCGAGTAGCGAAGCTGCAGCCCCGCGTAGGCGCCGGAGCCGACCAGCACACCGGACATCCGATGGGTCGTGTAACCCGGGTCGATCGTCCCGGTGAAGGGCCCGGTCCAGGCGCCATCCGGTCCATCGATCTCGACCGTCCCGGACATGGTCGCGGATTTATCCGGGTTCTGGTCGATGTCGACCGTGACCCGACGCGAGCCTGCGAATCGCGGGTCAGAGCTCGGCCCCGTACACACGAGCTCGACTCCCCGGTACTGGAGAACGTCGCCGCTCATCGTCTGGGAGCCCTGGCTCTCGGTCGTGCATACGGCGCCCTGCACGACCGTCGCGCCGTCCGGAGGAACGGTGTCGACGGCTTCGAGCGTGCCGGTGAGCTGGTACTTGCCGTACCTGTCGGTGACCTGGCTGTACCGAAGTCGCAGTCCCTCGTAGCCGCCCGCCCCGAAGAACACGCCGGTCATGTGGTGGGTGGTATAGCCAGCGTCGACCGTCCCGGCCCACCGGCCTACCCAGCTCCCGGCATCGTTCGAGATCACGGCCCATCCCCAGATGTCCGCGCTCTGGTCGGGGCGCTCGTCAATGCTCACTGAGACGGTTGTGACACCGTCCAGACGCGGATCGGACATCGTCATCGTGCAGTCGAGCACGACATCCCGGTACTGCGTCACGCCGTCGATCGACGAGGACCGTCCAGGCGACGTCTGCGAACACGACCCCACGCCTGATACACCAACCGGCGATGTCGGCAGCGGCGCGGCGCCGGTGGCCGGACTCGGCGAAGGTGGGTTGGTCGTCAGGGCAGGCGTCGGGGTCACGTCGGGTACCAGCGGCGCGCCCACGCCACCCGGCTGATCGCCGAACCCGCCCGCGAGCATGAAGCCCCCGGCCACGACAAGCACAACGATGGCCACTGCCGCTCCGGCTGTGGCGAACGCCCTCCGGCCGATCGGCCGAGGCTCCACCCTGGTGAGATGCATGCGATCCATGAGGCTCCTCCCCAGGCCGGCCGCCGGGCGTCGTCGTGGATGGGTGCGCGCATGGGCAACGGCAGCCTGGATCGGCTCGGTCGGCACGTCGTGCGGACCGGCTGCGAGCCACTCCGTCAGCTGCTCGTCGAGCCACTCCTCGTGCGTCACGCCATGGTCCTCCACTCGACGGTCCCCCGGGTGTCGGCCTCGAACGCGGCGCGGAAGCTCCGTGTCGCGTAGTGCAATCGCGATCCGGCCGTCCCGGGCGGGATGCCGAGCACGTCGGCGATCTCGTTGACCGACAGGCCGATGTAGAAGCGGAGGACCAGGACCGCTCGATGCTCCGGGGTCAACCGGCGGAAGCTCCCTTCGACCTCGTCGCGATCGAGCACCTCGCCGACGCGATCGTCGCCGACTGGCTCGGCCTGGATCTGCCGGACAAGCGTGGTCCAGCGCCGCTCGCGCGTTGCTTCCCGATAGCTCGCGTGCACGACGAGCCGACAGGACCACGCATCGAAGCGTTCCGGATCACGCAGGGCCGGCAGGCCCTCCCACACCTGGATCAGGGCCCGCTGCAGCGCGTCCTCGGCATGCATCGGATCCCGGAGGATCCGGTACGCGATGCCGTAGAGTCGTCCGCCGATCTCGTGGACGAGGCTGGCGAACGCGTCGGCGTCGCCGTTTCGCGCCTGCTCGACGAGCTCCCGCTGCATCGGCACTGCTCCTGGTGCGCGCGCCCCCGGTCGTGCCGGGGGTTACATCTCTCATGAGTCGCGCGGGACCGGAAGACATTCAATCTTCGTTCGAGCCCGTGCGGCAGGGCCGGAGGAGGTGATCGGGCGGCCCCACAGGTCGCATGCTCCGCCTCGATCCTCGGCGGGGGCGCTATGGCGTGGCGTCTCCGTCAGCTTCGGCAAGCCACGCTGTGGCGACCGACGAGCACACGTCCGGGGCGAAGCCGCTGCGCGCCAGGAGCGTGTAGGCGCGTTGACGGCGTTTGCGCGGGTCGGTCACGCGCGCGAGGGTGCGTGCGTTCCGCTCGAGAAGTCGCTGCGCCGCGACAGTATCGGGATCGATGCGCTCGCCGCCCTCGGTCGCCGCGTCGCCAGCCGACGTCCGGCGCTCGTCGAGCACGGCCTCGATCACGGAACGCTCGACGCCCTTGAGCTGCAGCTCGCGTCGCAGGGCGTGCTCTCCGCGAGGGTGCGCCCGGTCTCTCGACTCGACCCAGGCACGGGCAAACGCATCGTCGTCGAGGTAGCCGAGCGCGAGCAGCCGTTCGATCACCTGATCGACGAGCTCGGTGCGGTAACCCGCCGTCGTCAGCCGTCGCCGGACCTCGCCGACCGACCGCGGGCGAGGCTCGAGATAGCGCGCCGCGGCATCGAGCACCTCGCCCACGTCCTCCACCGCGGCATGGCGCTCGCGGCGCTCGCCATACGTCGACCGCCGTCGCCGGCGGCCCGTGTCGTCAGCTGTCATCGCCCGGCGCCGCTCAGAACGGCTTTGCGAACATCAGCCCCAGGATCACGGTCACGGCACCCAGCTCGTAGAGGTGTGCCGCCCGGACGACCGGGTCCGCGAACGCCCGGCGCAGCGCCGGTGTGACCTCGCCCCGCACCTCCGCGTCGCGCAGCGCCAGACCCAGCACGCGCGCCCGAGGTATGAACACCAGCGGGATGAGCGGGAGGATCGAGAGATACAGGACGAGCGCGACGAACAGCCAGTCGAACGGCGCCCCCTGGAGCGGTCCGAGCAGCGGGCGGTGCTCGACCAGCGCGGTCAGCAGCCCGAGCACGAACACGAGCAGGGAGCCCACCTGGACGAGGCGCTCGAACGGCGCGGCCACGATCGTGAGCACCCGGATCTCCGGCAGGGTGGTCGCCCGCTCGGCGGCCGCAAGCACGATCCAGCGCCCGACGAGCCCGGCCACGAAGGCGACGCCAACCAGGGCATGGACGAGCGCGATCCCGCCGTCGAGCGTGCCCGGGTTCACGTGGTGCTACTCGGCCTCCTCGATCCCCTCCACGGGGAGCTCGATGTCCGAGATCTTGGCCCGGATGCGGCGATCGATCTCCGCCGCCACATCCGCGTTCGAACGCAGGAACTCCTTGGCCGCCTCGCGACCCTGGCCCAGTCGCGTCTCGTCGAACGTGAACCAGGCGCCGGTCTTGGTCACGACGTCCATGGCCACGCCGACGTCCAGCAGCCCGCCCTCACGCGAGATCCCCTCGCCGTACATGACATCGAACTCGGCCACCCTGAACGGCGGTGAGACCTTGTTCTTGACGACCTTCACCCGAACGCGGTTGCCGATCGAGTCCGTGCCGCTCTTGATCGTCTCGACGCGACGGATGTCGAGCCGCACCGAGGCGTAGAACTTGAGCGCACGGCCGCCGGGCGTCGTCTCGGGATTGCCGAACATCACGCCGATCTTCTCGCGCAGCTGGTTGGTGAACACGAGCGCGGTGTTCGACCGGCTGACGGCGCCCGTGAGCTTGCGCAGGGCCTGGCTCATCAGCCGTGCCTGGATTCCCACGAAGCTGTCGCCCATCTCGCCTTCGATCTCGGCGCGCGGCACCAGGGCCGCCACCGAGTCGAGGACGACACAGTCGACGCCACCCGAGCGAATGAGCGTCTCGGTGATCTCGAGCGCCTGCTCGCCGGTGTCCGGCTGGCTGACCAGGAGCTCGTCGACGTTCACCCCGCAGGCGCGAGCGTAGCCCGGGTCGAGGGCATGCTCGACATCGATGAACGCGGCGATGCCGCCGCGTTGCTGCGCCTCGGCGATGACGTGCTGGCAGAGGGTCGTCTTGCCCGACGACTCGGGCCCGAACACCTCGGTGATCCGGCCGCGCGGGATCCCGCCCACACCGAGCGCGAGGTCAAGCGCGATCGAGCCCGTGGGGATCGCATCGACGTGCTGCCGGTCGGCCGAGCCGAGCTTCATGATCGAGCCCGCGCCGAACTGCTTCTCGATGGCCAGGATCGCCGCCTGGACGGCCCGGCCCCGTTCGGCGCCCGCCCGGTCGCCGTTACGCGCGTCCGTGTCCTTGCCGGTGATCGTCATTGCATCCTCGCTCCGTGCGGCCTCAGCCGACGCGACGGAGCGGGACCCGGTCCCCGTCCGCCCGACGCCTCAGCCCTCGTCGGTCTCCTGTTCGTCCCAGCGGGGCTTGCGTGGCTTGCGGATGAGCTCCACCTGCTGTGGAGGCTCGGCCAGCGGCGAAAGGTGCGGCTGGGCAGCCCTGTCCTTGGGCTTCTTCTTCGTTTCCTTGTGGGGGCGATCCCGCGATCCCATTTCGCGCCTCCACCTGCGACAGACGATACCGACACGGGCTTCACTCTGACTTCCCGACGCCTTCACCGCCGCTCATCCGGACGGCGCGGGCGCGCAGCACCGGTGCTTCGACGGGGAAGGTTCCGGTGCGGAGTGCAGCCCGGATCCTGGCCATGAAGTCTAGGGTGAAGGTCAGGTTGTGACAAGTCGCGAGACGGTACGCGAGCAGCTCCTTTGCCCGGAACAGATGCGCCAGATATGCGCGCGAGAACCGGGTGCAGAGCGGGCAGACACAGTCCTCCTGGACCGGCCGGGGATCATCCCGGAAGCGCTCGTTGCGGAGGTTGAGCCGGCCGCCCGGCACCCACAGCTGACCGTTGCGGGCCACCCGTGCCGGCAGCACCGAATCGAACAGGTCCACGCCGCGCTCCACGGCGTCGAGCAGATCCAGCGGCGAACCCAGGCCCATCAGGTACCGCGGACGCGGGTCGTCATCGAGCGCCCCGATGGCAAGGTCCAGGGTGGCGTTGCGCTGCCCGGGCGTCTCGTCTCCGGCCAGGCCGCCGATGTTGATGCCGTCGAACGGGAGCCCGGCGATGAACCGCGTGGAGGCGGCCCGCAGCTCGGGGTCCAGGCCACCCTGCACCACGCCGAACAGCGCCTGGTCGGTCCGCGTATGGGCGGCCAGCGACCGCTCCGCCCAGCGATGCGTTCGCTCGGTGGCGGCCGCCACGACCGCGCGCGGCGAGCTCGGGAACACCGGCTGGTCGAACGCGACCGCGATATCGGGCCCGAGCGCCTCCTGGACGGCGATCGAGTGCTCGGGGGTGAACCGGTGCGTGCTCCCGTCGAGATGGCTCTTGAACGTCACGCCGTCGTCGTCGATCACCCGCAGGTCGCCCAGCGACACCACCTGGTAGCCGCCGGAATCGGTCAGGATCGGTCCGTCCCAGCCCATGAACGTGTGGAGCCCGCCGAGGCGCTGGATCCGCTCGTGACCGGGGCGCAGGTACAGGTGGTAGGTGTTGGCGAGGATGATCGAGGCACCGGCCGCGGCGACCTCGTCGGGGTGGAGGGCCTTCACCGTCGCATTCGTGCCCACCGGCATGAACTGCGGCGTCTCGACCTCGCCGTGCGCCAGCGTGAGGCGGCCCAGCCGGGCGCGTGTCGACCCGTCCGCGGGCGGCGGGACGAGGACGTCGAAACGAGCGGCGCCGGTCACGATCAGCGGCGGTTCAGCAGGCCCAGGACGACCGAAGCGATGATCGACACCAGGAGCATCGTGGCCAGCGGGATGTAGATCGTGAGCCCGTCCCGCTCGATCCGGATGTCGCCGGGCAGCCGGCCCAGGTACGGGATCCTCGGCCCGACGATCAGGACCGCCCCGATCGCGGCGATCACGACACCCAGCACGACCAGCGAGCGACCGAGCGGTTCCAGTCCGTCCACGATCAGCGTCCGGGAACCTCGTCCCACAGCGCGGGCATGTCGGGCTCAGCCCGGCGTGGGGCCGGGATCTCGAAGCCCAACGACGCCAGATGGCTTCGCGCGGCATCGGTCGCGATGCGCCCCTGGGGGGTTCTGTCGAGGAAGCCGAGGCGGAGCAGAAACGGCTCGTACACGTCCTCGATCGTGTCCGCCTCCTCGGCCAGCACGGCGGCCAGCGCCTGGACCCCGACCGGTCCCGATTGGAACTTCTGCACGATCGCCGCCAGCAGCTTGCGGTCGGTGGTGTCCAGGCCGAGGTCGTCGATGTCGAGCACGGTCATCGCCTCGGCGACAGCCTGCTGGTGCACGGTCCCGTCGCCGTGCACCTCGGCATGGTCACGGACGCGGCGGAGCAGCCGGTTCACGATCCGTGGCGTCCCGCGTCCGCGGCTCGCGATCATGCGCGCGGCCTCCGCGTCGATCTCGACGCCCAGGATGCCCGCCGATCGCCGGACGATCGCGGCCAGCTCGTCCTCACCATAGAAGTCGAGCCGGTAGGTCATGCCGAACCGGTCACGAAGCGGCCCGCTGATGCGTCCCGCGCGAGTGGTCGCGCCCACGACCGTGAATGGCTTGAGGCTCAGGCGCAGGCTTCGCGCGCTCGGCCCCTTGCCGATCATCACATCGAGCGCGAAGTCCTCCATCGCCGGGTACAGGATCTCCTCGACCGCCCGGTTCAGGCGATGGATCTCGTCGATGAACAGCACGTCGCGCTCGTCGAGCGCGGTCAGGATCGCTGCGAGGTCGCCGGCCCGCTCGACCGCAGGTCCGCTCGTGTAGCGCACATTCACGCCGAGCTCGCGGGCGATGATCGTGGCGAGCGTCGTCTTGCCCAGGCCCGGCGGACCGTACAGCAGCACGTGATCGGCTGCCTCTCCCCTGCCCTTCGCCGCCTGGAGCAGCACGGACAGGCTCGCCTTGACCTCGCGCTGGCCGATGTACTCGTCGAGCGTCCGGGGCCGGAGCGACCCTTCCACGGCGATCTCGCCAGGGTCCGCGGCCCCGGCCGCGAGGAGGCTGAGGGCGTCGTCGGTCATCGTCGGCAGTCTAGCAGAATCGAACGTGTTTGGTACAGATGTTCGAACTTGCACCCTGGTGCCGCTGAGCCGCCCGCGTCGGCCCCGTGCGCCGCCACCATAGGCAGGACGGCCCCCCAACTCGAGGTCTCCGCCCGAAGCGGATCGCCCTGCATCGCGCATCCCGTCCGCCCTGCATCGCGCATCCCGTCCGCCCTGCATCGCGCATCCCGTCCGCCCTGCATCGCGCATGCCCGCCCTACGCCCCGTATCCGCCTCACGCGCCATATCCGCCTCACGCGCGCTCAAGGGCGGCCTTCGCCACTCGCGCCATGCCCGCCCTACGCCCCGTATCCGCCTCACGCGCGCTCAAGGGCAGCCTTCGCCTTGCCCGCGGCCGCGATCAATGGGTGTGCATCTTCTGGCTAGCCCCCGTCATCCGGGCGGGGCTCCGGCTCCTTGCTCCCCGTCGTGCTCACCTGATGTGCAGGGGCGCGGCTGAGTACGTATCTGCTGGCAGCGCGCCGCAACGATCCTGCGCTAGTCCGTCCGGATCGCCCGAGGTTGCACATGACGTGAGCACCGCCGCGGGTGGGGCGACGGATGGCTGACGGCGATCGCCTGATTGGACGACGGATGGCTGACGGCGATCGCCTGATTGGGCGACGGATGGCTGACGGCGGTCGCCTGATTGGGCGACGGATGGCTGACGGCGGTCGCCTGATTGGGCGGCGGGCGGCGGTCGCCTGATTGGGCGGCGGTCGCCTGATTGGGCGGCGGGCGACGGGACGACGGGTCGCGAACGCACCGCCGCGGGTGGGGCGACGGGACGACGGGTCGCCGGGTCGGACGACGCACCGCCGCGGCCGCCCGACGACGCACCGCTGCGACCGATCGACGGACGCACAACCAAGACGCACGCACAACCAAGACGGACGGCTGCCAACCACCGGCCGCGCCGATGGCACCGGAGGCGTGCCGAAACGGCGGGGCCGAACGCCCGGGCAGACCCCCCGGTCGCGGACTAATCGCGAAGGAGCGTCCGCAGCGCCGCCTTGACGCGCTCCTCCAGCCCGGCTCCGACGGCAGGATCGTCCACCGCCAGCCGGGATGCCTCGCGCGCCTCGCCCAGCGAGTAGCCGAGCGCCTGGAGCGCGGCCACCACCTCGCCCTCGGAGGCGCTGGCGAAAGCGGCCGACGAGCCGGCAGCGACGCCCGCGGCCGAGACCTTCTCCTTGAGCTCGAAGATGATCCGCTCCGCGAGCTTCTTGCCGATCCCCGGGATCGACACCAGCACCGCCTGGTCCTGCTGGAGGATCGCCAGCTGCAGGTCGGCCGTCGGCCTCGAGCCCACGATCGCGAGGGCCACCTTGGGCCCGACCCCCGTCACCGTGAGAAGGAGGTTGAAGAACCCCAGCTCCTCCGGCGTCCGAAACCCGAACAGTGCCTGCTGGTCCTCGCGCACGAGGTGGTACGTGTGCAGCTTGAGCACCGCACCGGGGGTCGCAGCGGCCATGACCGCCGGTGCCGCGAACACGCGATACCCGATCCCACCCACCTCGATCACGAGCGAGTCGGCCGCGATCGTCGCGACCACACCCTCGAGCGACGCGATCAAGGCGCGTCCGCCCGGCTCAACGCCCGCGCCGCGCAGCGCCGCCCACGGACCGGACAGCGGCGGGCGCGGTGCGTGCCGCGCGCTTGCGATCCTTCGCGAGCGCTTCGCGAACGGCCTGCTCGTAGGGTGTCTCGCCGCGCGAGATCGGTGCCACGGCGGCCCGATCCACCACCGTCGAGCGGGCACCGCGACCGGCCGAACCGTTGATCCTGTCGCCCGGGCGCTCCGCGTTCGCCAGGGTGACCGCGATCGCCAGCGCGTCGGCCGTGTCGTCGGGGGTGGGGACCTCCCGCAGCCCGAGCACGATCGAGACCATCCGGCCGACCTGCTCCTTGTCCGCCTTCCCGTACCCGGTGACGCCGATCTTGACCTCGTTGGGCGTCGCCTCGCGCACCTCGACCCCCGCCTGGGCCGCGGCCAGCAGCACGACGCCACGGGCCTGTCCCACGCCCAGCGCCGTCTGCGCATTACGCGAGAAGAACACGCGCTCGATGGCCAGCATGTCCGGATGGTGGGTCTCGATCAGCTCGGCGACCAGCGCGTGGATCTCGAGCAGACGCTCCGGCATCGGGGAGTCGGGGCTCGTGGTCAGGCACCCGAAGTCGACGGCACGCAGGCTGCTCCCGGTCCGCTCGACGATCCCGTATCCAACGGCCGCTGTCCCGGGGTCGATCCCGAGAACCTTCACCCGGCGACCTCGGCCAGCAGCTCCTCGGGAATGTCGACGTTGGTCGTCACCCGCTGGACGTCCTCGATATCCTCGAGCAGCTCCACCAGACGCATCGTCTTGCGCACGTGCTCGGCGTCGAGGACCACGGTCTGCTTGGCGAGCATCGCCGCCTCGGCCTCGTCGACCGCCACGCCGGCGCCGTCGAGCGCCTTGCGGACGGCCTCCAGATCGTGGGGCTCGGTGTAGATCTCGATGGGATCCGACTCCACGTCCACATCCACCGCGCCCGCGTCGATTGCCGCCAGCGCAACCTCGTCGGGATCGATGCCTTCGCGAGCGACCGTGATCAGCCCGCGTGGCTCGAACTGCCAGGCCACCGCACCCGTCCCGGCCAGCTGCCCGCCGGCCTTGCTGAAGATCGAGCGCACCTCGGCCGCGGTCCGGTTCCGATTGTCGGTCGCCGCCTCGACCAGGATCGCCACGCCGCCCGAGCCGTAGCCCTCGTAGACGATCTCCTCGTACTGCTCGCCCTCGGCGCTGCTCGTCGCCCGTTCGATCGCCCGCTTGATGTTGTCCGCGGGCATGTTGATCGAGCGCGCCTTGTCCATCGCGAGCCGCAGCCGGTAGTTGGCGTCGGGGTCACCACCGCCGGCCCTGGCGGCCACGGCGATCTCGCGCGCGACCTTTGTGAACAGGGCCCCGCGCTTGGCGTCGTTGGCGCCCTTCTGGCGCTTGATCGTCGACCATTTGGAATGTCCGGACATCGGCCGCGAGTATACCGACTATCATCGGGGCGTCGGGGTTGCGTCCCCTGGCGCCCGAGTGCCAGCCGTCCCGCCGGGCGCTCGCCGTGACCGCGGAGGGATGCTTCATCCAGCACCCGCGCCAGCCGGGTGTCCGACCGAGCGACGGGGCCTATCGGCGGCCCGAGACCGAACGAAACGGCCTTCACCGAAGAGGTATCGCGCGCGATGACGTTGAAGAGTCATGACCTGGCCCACATCCGGAGCGTCGTGCTCGCCGGCCACGCCGGCGCAGGCAAGACGACGCTCGCGGAGCAGGTGCTCTTTCGAGCCGGCGCGATCCCGCGGCTTGGCCGGGTAGACGACGGGACAGCGCACCTTGACTACGAGCCCGAGGAGCAGAAGCGCCAGCAGTCGCTGAGCCTCGCGGTCGGGACGTTTGAGCACGGCGAGCACGAGATCACGGTGGTCGACACGCCCGGCTATCCGGATTTCGTGGCGGAGATGATCGAGGGCTTCCACGCCGCCGACGCTGCGCTGCTGGTGATGGACGCCTCGTCGGGCGTCGAGGCGGGGCTCGAGAATGCCGTCGCCGTCGCGCGGGCGACCAGCACCGCGGCGTGCTTCGTGCTCAACAAGTGCGACCGCGAGAACGCCGACCCGGGTCGCGCGCTCGATGAGCTCCGGGCCGCGTTCGGGACCAAGATCGCGCCGCTCCATCTGGCGATCGGCGCCGCAGACTCGTTCAGCGGCTATGTCGACCTGGTGCATCGCAAGGCGTACCGGTTCGAGGAGGGCAAGCAGACTGAGATCCCGGTTCCCGACGAGCTCGCCGGCGAGGTCTCACGCCGTCGCGACCAGCTGCTCGAGGCCGCAGCCGAAGCAGACGACGACGTCCTGACCAAGTACCTCGAGGGCGAGGAGATCACCGACGCCGAGCTCGATGCCTGCCTCCACAAGGGGGTGCGCGAATCGGTGCTCGCTCCGGTCGTGGTCGCCTCCGCCGCCCGGGGCTACGGGCTGACCGCCCTGCTCGACGCCCTCGTGCGCTACCTCCCGTCGCCGGAGGAGGAGGGCCCGTACGCCGCGACCGACAAGGCGGGCAAGGCGGTCGAGGTGGCCGCCGCTGCCGATGGCCCGCTGCTGGTCCGGGTGTTCAAGACCGCGGCGGATCCGTTCGTCGGGCGGCTGACCTATCTGCGGGTCCTGTCGGGCACCCTCCATAGCCAGGGTCCGGTGCACAACGCGACCAAGAGCGGGGACGAGCGCATCGGGCAGCTGCTGTACCTCCACGGCAAGGAGCAGGAGCCGGCCGCAGAGCTCCGCGCGGGCGAGATCGGCGCCGTGGCGAAGCTCAACGTGACCGAGACGGGCGACACGCTGTCGTCCCACGAGACGCCCCTCCAGCTGGCGCCGATCGCCTTCCCCGAGCCCACGCTCCAGGTCGCCATCGAGCCGGTGTCCAAGGGCGACCTCGACAAGATGGGTCCCGCGCTCCAGCGCATGCTCGAGGAGGAGCCCACGGCGCGGGTCGACCGCAGCGACACCGGCGAGCAGGTTCTGCGGGCGATCGGCGACGCGCACGTCGCGGTCATCATCGAGCGGCTCAAGCGCAAGTTCGGGGCCGCGATCGGCACGCACACGCCCAAGGTCCCGTACCACGAGACCATCCGAGGCAAGACCCAGGTCCATGGCCGGTACAAGAAGCAGACGGGCGGCCACGGCATGTTCGGCGACGTCTGGCTCGAGCTCGAGCCGAACCCCGGTGGTGGGGTCGAGTTCGCCGATCGGATCGTGGGCGGGTCGGTGCCCAAGGGCTTCTTCCCCGGCATCGAGAAGGGCATTCGCGAGACGGCCGCCGAAGGGGTTCTCGCGGGGTACCCGCTGAGCGACTTCAAGGCGACCCTGTACGACGGGTCGTTCCACTCGGTCGACTCCAACGAGCTGTCGTTCAAGATCGCGGCATCGATGGCGCTCAAGGACGGCGTGCTCCAGGCGCACCCGGTGCTGATGGAGCCGATCATGTCGGTCGAGGTCAGGATCCCCGAGCAGTACATGGGCGAGGTCAACCGCGACCTCAACGGCCGGCGTGGCCGGGTCATGGGGCTCGACCAGGGCGATGGGGTGCAGATCATCTCGGCGCACGTGCCCCAGGCGGAGCTGTTCTCCTACGCGACGGAGCTGCGCTCGCTGACCGGTGGCCGAGGCACGTTCGCCGCGACGCTCGATCACTATGAGGACGTCCCGTCGCACCTGGCCGACAAGATCGTCGAGGCGCACAAGAAGGAGCAGGCCGAGGGCCACTGATCGCCGCGTCGGCACTCCGCCACGGCCCAGCTGTTCCACCCCGCCAGCCTCAGGCCAGGCCGGGCTCCGTCACGCCAGCCCCGGGCCTCGTCACGCCCAGCCCGGGCCCCTCACGCGAGACCCGGCCGGTGCTCGCCCAGCGCATCCAGCGCCGCGGCGAGGCTCAGCTTTCCCTCGTACAGCGCGCGACCCACGATGGCGCCACTGCAACCCAGCGCCTGGATGGCGAGCAGATCCTCGATCGACGAGATGCCGCCTGACGCGATGATCTGCCAGTGACCCAGCTCGACGAGCGTTCGCAGCAGCGGGAGATCGGGTCCCTCGAGCTGGCCGTCGCGATCGATCGCCGTCACCTCGAACGTGGTGATACCCACCTCGGCCAGCATCGCCACGGCCTGGTCCGCCGGTAGTCCCGCTGCGCCTGGCTGCCAGCCGTCGCCCAGCGCCAGCCCGCCCCGCACGTCGATCGAACCGACGACGCGATCGGGGCCGTAGTGCTCGACGATCGAGACGGCGAACGAGGGGTCACGCAGGGCGGCGGTCCCGACAGCCACCCGCGCCGCGCCGGTGCCGAGCGCGCCGGCCACGGCCGCCAGGGTTCGCAGACCGCCACCCAGCTCCACCTTCGCCCGCCCATGGACCTCGGCCACGACGGCGGCCGCGATATCCAGCTGCTGCGGCTCCCCTACTCGCGCGCCATCGAGGTCGACCACGTGCAGCCAGCTGGCACCCAGCCCGGCGAACCTCGCGGCCACCGCAAGGGGGTCGGTTCCGTATGAGAGCTCTCGGCCGAAATCACCCTGGCGAAGCCGGACGACGGACCCGCCCCGCAGGTCGATCGCCGGCAGCAGATCGAACGACGACACTTGTTGGCCCCATCCTGCTATCGTATTAGCACGCTACTATGTTAGCATTGCCTCACGACGATCATCGTGATCGGCCGCAGATGCAGCAGATGGAAGGACGCCGACCTGTGGCCGAGACATGGCACACACCGGAGACCGATGCGCTGATCAGCGCCATTCTGCGCCTCGAGAGCGCCGATGAGGCGGGTAGTTTCCTGCGAGACCTGTGCACGCTCGGCGAGCTGCATGCGCTGGCCCAGCGATGGGCGGTGGCGCGACTCCTCGACGAGGGTCTCCACTATGCCGAGATCTCTTCGCGCACGGGCGCCAGCACGGCGACGATCACGCGTATCGCCTCGTGGCTCAATCACGGCGAAGGCGGCTACCGGCTGATGCTCGAGCGGTCGCGCGCGGCGGCCACCGGGGCGGCCTCCCCCAGCTACCCCACCGGGGACGAGCGATGAGGGAGCGACTGCGGCTCGCCGTGCCCAACAAGGGCCGGATGGTGGAGCCGACGCTGAGCCTGCTGCACGACGCGGGGCTCGTGTTCGAGGAACACGACCGCAGCCTGGTGGCTCGGGTGCAGAACCACCCGCTCGACATCCTGTTCGTGCGCACCGGTGACGTGGTCGAGTTTGTGGGCGACGGCGTCGCGGACACCGGCATCACGGGCATGGACATCCTGGAGGAGACGGGCGCCGAGCTGCCGGTCCTGCGTCCGCTGGGCTATGGCCGCTGCCGGCTCGCGACGGCGGTGCCCGCAGACGCCCCGTACGAGGCGATCGCGGACCTCGGGGGCACCCGCGTTGCGACGTCGCATCCGAACGTGACGCGCCGCTTCTTCGCGGGGCAGGGCATCCCCGTGGACGTGGTCTCCCTGTCGGGTGCCGTCGAGGTCGCCCCGCGTCTCGGCCTGGCCGACGCGATCGTCGACCTGGTGTCGACCGGGTCGACGCTGGCCATGAACGGCCTGCGACCGATCGGCGACCTCCTGGCGTCCGAGGCCATCCTGATCGCCAACCCGGACGCGGTCCGCCAGCGCTCGGCCGAGCTTGACGCGATCGTCACCATGCTCGGGTCGGTGATCACCGCACGCTCCCGCAAGTACCTGATGATGAACGCACCGGCGACCCACCTGGCCGATCTCGAGGCCCTGCTTCCGGGACTGGAATCCCCATCGGTGATCCCGCTCGCCCACGCGGGCATGATCGCGATCCACTCCGTCGTCGGGGCGGACGACGTGTGGGGCCTGCTGCCACGGCTCAAGGCGGCCGGAGCCTCGGGGATCCTCGTGCTCCCGATCGAGAAGATCCTGCCATGACCACGTTCGAGACCAGCGCCCGGGCAGGGATCACCCTTCGCCGCCTCGATCTCCGCTCCCCGGATGCCGCCACCCTCCACGAGCGCGATGCGCTGTTCCGGCGGGCCGCGGTCCCGGACCCGAAGGTACGCGAGGCCGCGCGGGCGATCCTCGCCCAGGTGCGCGAGCAGGGCGCCGACGGCGTGCGAGCCGCCGGGCGGCGGTTCGGGGGCGGTCGACCGGACGGACGCCTGGTCCTGGAACGCGCCGAGCTCCGGGCCGCACGCGATGCCCTCGGCCGGGCCGAGCGAGGCGCGCTCGACATCGCGGTCGCCAATGTCCGCCGGTTTGCCGAGGCGCAGCGTCCTGTGTCGACACGCACCACCGTCACGCCGGGTGTCGAGATCGAGCGCCGCTGGCTGCCCGCGACCCGCGTCGGCGCCTACGTGCCCGGCGGCTCGGCGCCCTATCCGTCCTCGCTGGTGATGACCGTGGTCCCGGCGCGCGTCGCCGGGGTCGGCACGATCGTGGTCGCATCGCCGGCCGACGCGAGCGGTGAGATCCACCCCGTGCTCCTGGGGCAGCCGGCCTGCTCGAGGTCGACGCGCTGCTCGTCGCCGGCGGCGTTCAGGCCATCGGCGCGCTGGCGTTCGGGCTGCCCGACGAGGGCCTCGACCCGGTCGACCTCATCGTCGGACCCGGCAGCACATGGGTCACAGCGGCCAAGATCGAGCTCGTCGGCGAGGTCGCGATCGATCTGCCGGCCGGGCCGTCCGAGGGTCTGGTCCTGGCGGATGCGTCGGCGCCGGTGTCGATCGTCGCCGCCGATCTCATCACCCAGGCCGAGCATGGGCCCGACTCCCCGGCGATCCTGGTCACGTCCGATGGCGCTCTGGCCGACGCGGTCGAGGCCGAGGTCGGCCGGCGCCTTGCCACGGCGTCGCGGCGCGAGATCCTGGCACGCGCGCTCGCCGACCACGGGCGGATCGTGCTGGTCGCGGATCTCACCGACGGGATCGAGTTCATCAACGGCTACGGACCCGAGCACCTGTCGGTCGAGGTGGAGGACGCCGAGGCCGCGGTTGCCGCCATCCGCAACGCGGGCTCGATCTTCGTCGGGCGCTGGTCCCCCGAGTCGGCCGGTGACTACGCCTCGGGCGCCAATCACGTGCTCCCGACCGGCGGACTGGCCCGGGCGTGCGGTCCGCTCGCGGTCGAGACCTTCGGCAAGTACAACCAGATCCAGCGGATCACGCGCGATGGGCTGGCCGCGCTGCGGCCCGCCATCCGGACCCTGGCCGAGGCCGAGGGCCTGCTCGCCCACCGTGATGCGGTCGAGATCCGGTTCGCCGACGCGGAGGCGCGCACATGAGCCCGAGCCCGGTCACCACCGTCTCGCCCACGGACCCCGCCTCGTACAGCTGGGAGGCCACCAACGAGGGTGTCGCCGAACGCTACGGGCTGCCCGTGGACCAGGTCGTCCGGTTCGACCTCAACACCTCCCCCGCTCCGCCGCGGCTCCTCGGGGAGATGCTTGCCGCCGGGCGCTTCTCGACGCCGCTGTCCGAATACCCGCCCGGCGACTACCGGCGCCTCGTCGAGGCCGCGGCCGCGACGTATGGCGTGGGCGAGGATGAGGTCGTGCCGGGCGCCGGCGCGGACGAGATCCTCGACATGTGCGTCAAGGCGTTCCTGCCCGCCGGCCGGACCGCCGTCGTATCCGTGCCCAGCTACGCCATGTACCGGGTCGTCACCGAGCAGCGGGGCGGGACGATGCTCGCGGTCCCGCGGCTGGGGCCCGAGGACGGTTGGGCGACCGACGTACCCGCCGTCCGCACCGCCGCGCGATCCGCGGCGATGGTCTGGCTGTGCAGCCCCAACAATCCCACCGGCGTCGAGGAGCCCCCGGGAGCGATCGAGACCCTGCTCGATGGGATCGTCGCCGACGCGCGGGCGGACGGCCGACCACCCGCCTGGGTGGTGGTCGACGAGGCGTACGCGGAGTTCACGGGTCGCAGCCAGCTCGGCCTCCGCACGCGATACGCGAACCTGGCGATCGTTCGCACCGTGTCCAAGGCCTATGCGCTGGCCGGCCTGCGGGTCGGCTTCGCGGTCGCCGCCCCACCCACATTGGCGCGCATCGCCCGCTTCCGCCCGCCCGGATCGATCGGCACGATCTCCGAGACGGTGGCGACGCGCGCCCTGCGCGACGGCGAGGAGATGCGCGAGAACGTGGCCCGGGTCGAGCGGGAGCGCGGACGCCTCACGGAGGGCCTGGCCGCCGCGGGCTGGCGCCCATATCCGTCGGTGACGAACTTCATTCTGTCGGACCTCGGCACGCCCGCCCGGGCCGGCGCCACCGCGGAGGGGCTGATGCGCCGCGGCCTGGTGCCGCGCACCTTCTCCGCCGACCACCCCCTTGCCCGCTGCCTTCGCGTCACCGTGCGGGCAGCGGCAGAGAACGACCTGCTGCTCGCCGCCGTGCGAGACCTGGCGACAACCGAGAGCACCAGACCCGGAGGAGCCGAATGACCACGCCGCTGGGCAACCTGGATGTGCTCGACCGGGGTCCCCGCCGGGTCCGCGTCACCCGCCGGACGCGTGAGACCGATGTGACCGTCGCCCTCTCTCTCGATGGCTCGGGTACGGCCGACATCGCCACCGGGATCGGCTTCTACGACCATCTCCTGTCGTCACTCGCGCATCATGGGCTGTTCGACCTCGAGATCCGGGCGACCGGCGACCTCGACGTCGATGAGCACCACACGGTGGAGGACGTCGCGCTGGTCACCGGTGCCGCATTCGGCGAGGCGCTCGGCGACCGCGCGGGGATCCGCCGGTTCGGGGATTGCTCGGTACCCATGGACGAGGCGTTGGCCACGGCGGTCATCGACGTCGGCGGCCGGTCGTACGCGGTGATCGATCTGCCGTTCCGTGGCGAGCGTGCCGGCGCGCTCCCGCTGCAGCTCGTGGAGCATGCGCTCGAGGCATTTGCGCGAACGGCCGGCGCCACCCTCAACTGCCGCGGATCGGGGCGCAACGACCATCACCTGGCGGAGGCGGCGTTCAAGGCGCTCGGGCGAGCGCTCCGCGAGGCGTGCGAGCCGGATCCTCGCCGCACCGGTGTCGCCTCGACCAAGGGGACGCTGGGGTGAGCGGCCGGGGTCTGGTCGCGGCCGTGGTCGATTACGGCGCCGGCAATCTGGTGTCGATCGATCAGGCGCTGACCACCGCCGGGGCGCGCGCCCGTCGCGTGACCCGCGGCGCCGACATCGATGGCGCCGGCCTGCTGGTGGTTCCCGGCGTGGGAGCCTCGGCGCCCGCGATGGACCGCCTCCGGGCCGCCGGCTTCGTCGAGCCGATCCTCGACTGGATCGCCCGCGACCGGCCGTTCCTGGGCATCTGCCTCGGCCTCCAGCTGCTGTTCGAGGGCAGCGACGAGGACGGCGCCCGCACCCTCGGCGTCCTGCCCGGGCGGACGGAGCGCCTCGAGAACGCGCCGACGCTGCCGCACATCGGCTGGAACCAGGTGACCCGCACCCGGCCGCACCCGGCCTTCGACGGCATCGAGGACGGCGCGGACTTCTACTTCGTCCACTCCTACGTCGGCGTCCTGCCGGCGGCCGGCGACGACGCGACGCTCGCTCGCACCACGCACGGCTCGACGTTCACGTCCGCGGTCGCCCGCGGCAGGCTGCTGGGCGTCCAGTTCCATCCCGAGCGGTCGGGCACCGACGGCCTGCGCCTGGTGGCCAACGTGGTTCGGATCGCGGCCGGGACACCCCTGCCCGCGGGCATGAGCGCCGCCTGATGCTCCGCCGTCGCGTGATCCCGTGCCTCGACGTCGCCCACGGGCGCGTCGTCAAGGGGACGCGCTTCGTCGACCTCGTCGACGCCGGCGACCCGCCCGAGCTCGCCGAGCGCTACGCGCAGGAAGGTGCCGACGAGCTGGTCTATCTCGACATCACCGCCGCGCCCGAGGAGCGCGGCACGCTGCTGGACATCGTGGAGCGCACGGCCCGCCGGGCGTTCATCCCGCTCACCGTGGGCGGCGGCGTGCGCAGCGTCCATGAGATGCGTGACGTACTCCGGGCGGGCGCCGACAAGGTCAGCCTCAACACGCGCGCGGTCGCCGAGCCCGACCTGGTCACCCGTTGTGCGGCGCGGTTCGGGAGCCAGGCGGTCGTGGTCGCGATCGACGCTCGCCGCGTGCTGGCCGCGGCCTCGGACAGCGGCGGCGCCGACCAGGTGCTGCCGTCCGGCTACGAGGTCGTCGTCCGAGGTGGCCGCGATGCGGTCGGGCTCGACGCCGTCGCATGGGCGGTCCGGGTGGTCGAGCTGGGCGCCGGCGAGCTGCTGGTCACCTCGATCGACCGCGACGGGACGGGCAAGGGGTTCGACACCGCGCTGCTGCGCGCCATCGCCGACCGGGTCGAGGTCCCGGTGATCGCGTCCGGCG
This sequence comes from uncultured Chloroflexia bacterium, assembly GCA_963734995.1. GTDB lineage: Bacteria > Chloroflexota > Limnocylindria > Limnocylindrales > CSP1-4 > CAIXZV01. The sequence goes on along the minus strand of CAVTJD010000005.1, from coordinate 590,373 downwards.
GCGCGGCGGGTCCTGACGACTTCGTGACAGCGGTCAGGGAGGGCGGCGCCGATGCCGTCCTGGCCGCCGGGATGTTCCACCGCCGGGAGGTCTCCATCGCCGAGGTCAAGGCGGCCATGGCTGCCGCGGGGCTGCCCGTGCGGCAGTCCACGCCGGGGGTCGCCGCATGATGCAGCCCGTGCCGGCACGGTCGGCGGTCCGGTGAGCAACCCGATGAGCGATCCGACGACCGTGAGACCCGGTCCGATCGACCTTCACGCCGCCATGGACCCGGCTGGGGTCGCGTGGGATCCCACCGGGCTGGTCGCGGGCGTGGTCCAGGACGTCGCCGACGGGCGGGTGCTGATGGTCGGCTGGCTGGATGCCGAGGCCCTGGCAGCCACGCTGGCGACCGGTGACGTGCATTTCCATTCGCGCTCGCGCGACCGGCTGTGGCGCAAGGGCGAGACCTCGGGCAACGTGCTTCATCTTCGCTCGCTCGCCGTGGATTGCGACGGCGACGCCCTGCTCATCGGCGTCGACGCAGCCGGCCCGACCTGTCATCGCGGCACGCGGTCGTGCTTCGATGCCGACGAGGACGGCAGCGGGTCCGCGACAGCGAGCGAGGCGCCATCGCGCGCCGGGGGCGGGTCCCCGCCAGCCCAGGGATTCGGCTGGCTCGAGGCGCTGTGGGCCACGATCGCGGAGCGGGCCGGCGAGCGCCCGTCCGGCTCGTACACGGTCAGGCTGCTCGACGGCGGTGTCGATCTCGCCGGGCGCAAGGTCTCCGAGGAGGCGACCGAGGTCCTGCTCGCCGCCAAGAACGACGAGGCGGCACAGGCGGCGGGGGCGGACCGCCGCGAGCTGCAGGCACTGCTCGCCGGCGAGGCCGCCGACCTCGCGTACCACGCGCTGGTGCTGCTCGCCGAGCGGGGGCTCGAGCCGCGAGCCGTGATCGACGTGCTGCGAGCCCGTCACGGCGACACCGGCCGCGGCTGACCACCGAGAACCCCGGCGTGGGGCTGGCTAGGTTCCGCGAGTCACCCGGACGACGGCCCGCTGCCGCTTGCCCACCCGAACCTCGAGCCACTCGCCGGCGATGGCTGCCGGGACCGGGGCCGAGGGATCGGTGAGCCGCTCGCCGTTGACCGTGACCGCGCCGCCCGAGACGAGCCGCCGCGCCTCGCCGCGCGACGGGGCCAGGCCGGCATCCGCGAGCATCGCGTAGGCGGGCACAGGATCGGCGCCGGCGGTGACGCTCGGGCCGCGGGTCGCCGCATGGACCGAGGCCAGCAGGCCGGGATCCGCGATCGGCTCGCGTTGGAACAGCGCCTCGGACACGCGAACCGCTTCGGCGGCGGCGGGCTCACCATGGACCCGGCGCGTGACGTCGTGCGCCAGCCGCCGCTGCGCCTCGCGACGCTCGGGGTGCGACGCGATCTCGCCGTCGAGCGCCTCGATCTCCGCCTGCGGCCAGAGCGTGAACCAGCGCATGTACATGGCGGCATCGCGATCGTCCAGCTGCACCCAGTACTGGTAGAAGGCATACGGCGTGGTGCGCTCCGGATCGAGCCACACGGTGTCGCCGCCCTCGCTCTTGCCGAACTTCTGGCCCGACGGCGCGAGCAGCAGCTTGTAGGCGATCCCGTGGGCCGGGCTCTCGTCGCGCTCGGGCGCGTGGGTGCGCCGGATGAGCTCGAGACCGGCCGTGATGTTGCCCCACTGGTCGGCGCCGCCCATCTGCATCTCGACCCCGTGCTCGCGGTACAGCGTCGCGAAGTCGAACGCCTGCAGCGTCATGTAGCTGAACTCGGTGAACGAGAGACCGCGGTCGAGCCGCTGCTGGACCGAATCCTTGGCCAGCATGTAGGGCACCGTGAAGTGCTTGCCGACGTCGCGCAGGTACTCGATCAGCGACAGGCGACCAAGCCAGTCGAGATTGTTGGCCATCACCGCCTGGGCCGGGCCGGGCGAGAAGTCCAGGAACCGCTCCAGCTGGGCGCCGATCGCAGCCACGTTGTGCTCGAGCGTCGGGGCATCGAGCAGGTTCCGCTCGGACGAGCGTCCCGACGGGTCCCCGATCATGCCCGTGCCACCGCCCACCAGCGCGATCGGCTTGCCGCCGCGCTGCTGGAGCCGGATCAGGCCGAAGATCGGTACCAGGTGACCGACGTGAAGCGAGTCGGCCGAGGGGTCGAACCCGTTGTAGCCGGCGATCGGCCGGCCGGTTGCGAGCCGCTCGGCCAGGCCGGGCGTGGTGGCGTGGAGGATGCCTCGCCAGGTCAGCTCGTCGAGCAGCCCGCCGAGGCCGGGCGCGTCGGCAGCTGCGTCGGCATCCGGGCTGAGCGACGGATCTGCGGCGCTCATGCCATCCAGCCAGCCGGCGTCACACGCGCACGCCGTCGTTCGTCGTGCGTCCGGCCCGGAGGGGGGAACTGGGCATCCATCTCCCGCATGGTATCGTTCCGCCCGCAATGCAGACCAGCCTCGCCCGGAGGCAGCGGCAGCGCCGGCTCGGCAAACGCCGTCCCCGTGGCAACGGCGCCGCTCGCGCGGCCGCCATCACCATCCCCCTCGTCCTGTTCGCGACGCTCGTCATGCTCGGCGCGGCCGGTGCGCTGGCGTCCGTCGCCGCGTACAACTACCTGGCGCAGGATCTCCAGGATCCGCAACGGGCGCTCGACGAGATCACCTTCACGTCGCAGTCCGAGGTCTATGACCGGACCGGCGAGGTGCTGCTCGCCAAGCTCGGCGCCGACCGGCGCGAGGTGGTCGCGTTCGCCCAGATCCCGCCCGGCCTCGTGGACGCGACGACCTCGATCGAGGACAAGACGTTCTGGGAGAACTCCGGGTTCGACCCGCTGGGCTTCGTCTCGGCTGCCATCGACACGATCAATGGCAACGACCGCGGCGCCTCGACCATCACCCAGCAGCTGGTCCGCGCGCGGCTGCTGCCCGACAGCGCGTTCGCCGAGGGTGTCTACATCCGGAAGGCGAAGGAGATCATCCAGTCGATCCGCCTGACCGAAGCCTATCCGGGCACTGCCGGCAAGCAGGCGATCATGGAGAAGTACCTCAACCAGAACTTCTACGGCAACCGCAGCTACGGCGTGGCCGCGGCGGCGCAGAGCTACTGGCACGAAAGCCTGCAGGACCTCACGCTCGCCCAGATGGCGTTGCTGGCCGCGATCCCACAGTCCCCCACCCGGTTCGATCTGGTCAGCAACGCGGTCGAGGAGACGTACACCGACGAGAACGGCAAGGAGCAGACGCATCTCGTGGTGCCGCCGACCACCGAGATCGTGCAGCGGCGCAACTTCATCCTCGATCTCATGAAGACCCGCAGCGTGCTCACCAGCAAGCCCTACACCTACCAGGGCAAGGAGTATCCCGCCTACACCGATGCCGATTTCGAGGCCGCCAAGGCCGAGCCCGTGATCCTCGCGTCACAGGCGACCGCATCGTGGCGGGCCCCGCAGTTCGTGTGGCAGGTGCGTGACGAGCTGGGAAGGATCCTGTGCGGCGACGCGGCCGACTGCCAGAAGATCGACACCGGCGGCTACAAGGTGGTCACGACCCTCGATTACCGCGCCCAGCGCATCGTCGAGAAGTGGGTCTACGCTGCGGCCATCATCCCCAACAGCAAGAACCCGCAGAAGCTGCTCAAGAACAAGGGCATCCCGCACAGCGAATGGTCGTGGATCCTCGCGCTCCGGGGTCACAACGTCCACAACGCCGCCGCGGGGGTGGTCGACTACCGGACGGGCGAGATCCGCGCCTATGCGGGTTCGGCCAGCTACACCGCCAAGGCGACCAAGAGGTTCCAGCCCCAGTTCGACGTTCTGTCCGATGGCTGGCGGCAGCCGGGATCATCGATCAAGCCGCTCGTCTACTCGATCGGTATCGAGGACCGCACGTTCACCGCCGCCACGATGTTCATGGACGTGGTGACGAACTTCGCAGTATCGGGGCAGAAGGCGTACTACCCGACCCAGGCCGACGGACTCGAGCGCGGCCCGGTGCGGTTGCGCAACGCCCTCCAGTTCTCGCTCAACATCCCGGCCACCAAGGCCGGCATCCTCAACGGCATCGACCACGAGTACAACCGGTTCCAGGACTTCGGGCTCGAGTTTCCGACCGGCACGGTGCCGGTGGTCTCGGAGAGCATCGGCACGCTCGAGACCCATCCGATCGAGATGATCAGCGCGTTCGGTGCGATCGCCAACGGCGGCGTCCTGATGCCGCGTCACACGATCCTCCAGATCCTTGACCGCGACGGTAACCAGGTCTGGCCGCTGTCCAACGCGAAGATCGCCGGCGAGCGGGTCATCTCGCGCCAGACCGCCTACATCGTCACCGACATCCTGGCGGGCAACACCGACCCCAGCATCAACCCGTACTGGGCGAAATGGCGGGTGACGGATGGCGTCGCGTCCTCGAAGGCTCGGCAGGCGGCGTACAAGACGGGCACCACCCAGGACAACCGCGACGTCCTCGCGGACGGCTACCTCCCGGCACCGGCCGACAAGACGCTGCCGGCGCTCGTCGCGGGCGTGTGGCTGGGCAACTCCGACAACTCGCCCAACGACGGCCGGCTGTCGCTCGACTCCTCCGCCCCGCTGTGGTCGGCGATCCTGTCCGATGTCGCCAAGGGCATGCCGATCGACCACTTCGCCCGCACCAAGCCCAAGGGCATCGTCACGGCCAAGGTCGACGCGTTCACGGGGATGAAGCCCGGCCCGAGCACGACCAGGACCGTCGAGGAGATGTTCCTGCCTGGCACCGAGCCCACGCGCTCGGCGTCGGTCGCGGTCACGCTCGACATCGATGCCGCCACCGGCAAGCTGTGGCAGGACGGTTGCGCGGGGCCGATGGAGACCAAGACGTTCGTCGACTACAGTCATGTCGAGACGATCAAGGCGTGGCAGAAGGCCGACGCTGCCTGGCAGGCGCGGGCCGCCCGGGGGATCGGCGTCGCCGGTGGACCGAAACACACGCGGACCTACTACTTCTACGATTCGAGGTTCCATCCGTACGGTGTTGGCTGGGGTGGCAGCTTCGCGCCCACCAAGGTCTGTCCGCTCGCGCCGCCTTCACCGTCGGTGTGCGTGTCCACGGACCCGCTGTCGCCGTGCCCCTCGGAGCCCGCCGTCTCGCCGCCGCCGACGCTGGTGCCGGCGAACCCCGGCAACCGGCCCTCGCCTCTCCCATCGCCGCGACCCTGAGCTTCACCGCGCTGCCGGGCTCCCCCGACCGAGCGCTCACCCGCTCGTCTGGACCGCCCCCGATCAGAGCCGCACGATGGTCGCGCCGTCGCCGCCCTCGCCGCGCTCCCCGGGCCGGAAGCTTCGGACCAATGGATGCGACCCCGCCTGCGCCCGAACCGCGTCACGCAGCGCCCCCGTGCCCAGGCCGTGGATGATGGTGACCTGCTCGAGTCCCGCCAGCGACGCGTCGTCGAGGTAGCGGCCCAGGGCATCGAGCGCCTCGTCCACGCGGGCCCCGCGAAGGTCAAGGGAGGACGCGACCGAGCGCGCCTTCTCGAGGCGCAGGTTGCCCACACCGACCGATGAGGTTGCGCTGGGCGGGGCCGACCGCGCTCCCCGCGACGAATCGCGCACGCCGGCCCCCTCGCTCGCGGCGCCGACGGCGGGCTCCAGGTCGTCGACCGCCACCGAGACGCGCATCCCGCCTGCCTCGAGCGTGGCGCGTGCCCCGCTGCGGTCGATCGCCGCGATGCGACCCTCCCAACCGCCGCTGCGGCTTCGAGCACGGTCGCCCGCCTGCCACACGCGGGGAGTGGCCGGCTCCGGCGGCGGCGGCTCGGGTTTCCCCGCCGGCAGGCGGTCCAGGGTCCGATCGGCCCGGGCGAGAGCGGCGTCGATCGCGGGTGCCGTGATCGTCTCTCGCTCAAGCCGCCGGCGGACGCCCGCAACGTCCACCCGCAGCTCATCGACCAGGCGCTCGGCCTCCTCGCGTGCGGCCCGCACCGCTTCGTCCCGCTCCCGGCGGGCGCGGCGCCGCTCCTCCTCGGCGGTCCTGAGCGCGTCGGCCGCCTTCGCCTCGGCCAGGCGGGCACGATCGACGGCCTGGGCCGTCTCGAGCTCCTGGCGCCGGATGGCGGCCAGCGTGGACTCGAACGCGCGCTGGTTCTCGGTCAACCGACCGCGGGCATCGCTCACGATCGCGTCGGGCAGACCGAGCCGCTCGGCGATCGCGAATGCCTGGCTGCCGCCCGGCAGGCCGATGGTCAGGTGATACGTGGGCGACAGCGTGTCGAGGTCGAACTCGACCGACGCGTTGCGCGCCGCCGCCGTCTCGTGCGCGTAGACCTTGATCTCCGCGTAGTGGGTGGTTGCCGCGATCAGCGCTCCGGACCGGATGAAGTGATCCAGCAGTGCCTGGGCGAGGGCCGAGCCCTCGGTGGGATCCGTTCCGGCGCCCAGCTCGTCGAGCAGCACCAGCGTGCCCGGCCCGGCGTGCTCCACGATGCGGATGATCGACCGCAGGTGCCCCGAGAACGTGGACAGCGACTGCGCGATCGACTGCTCGTCGCCGATGTCGGCGAACACGTCGCGGAACACCGGCAGCCTGGAGCCCGCCGCCGCCGGGATGTGCAGCCCGGCCTGGTGCATCAGCGCGAGCAGGCCCAGCGTCCGCAGCGCGACGGTCTTGCCACCCGTGTTGGGTCCGGTGATGACGAGCGCCGTGTAGCCGTCGCCCAGCCGGACGTCGATCGGTACCACGTGGCCCGTGAGGCCAGGATGGCGAGCCGAGAGGAGCTCGATCTCCGTGCGATCGGCGGCGGCCGGCCGGATCCCGTCGAGCTCCGCGGCGAGCTGTGCCTTCGCGGCCCAGAAGTCGAACTGCGCCAACGCATCGAGCGTCTCGCGCAGCAGGGTGGCGTTCGCGGCGACCATGGCCGAGAGCTCGTCGAGGATCCGTGCCTCCTCCTCGTCGACGGCCGCCTGCGCCTCGCGCCACGTGTTGCCCAGCTCCACGACCACCAGGGGCTCGACGAACAGCGTCTGGCCGCTGCCGGACGCGTCGTGGACGATCCCCTTGACCCGGCTCCTCGCCTCGGACCGCACCGGGACGACGTAGCGCCCATTGCGCAGCGTGACGATCGGCTCCTGCAGCGCGCCGCTCAGCTCGGACCCGACGAGCGAGTCCAGGCGTCGTCGCAGACGGTCGTACGCGACCCGCACCGCTCCCCGCAGGCCGCCGAGGCGTGGCGACGCCGTGTCGAGCAGCTCGCCCGTGGGGTCGAAGCTGCGGGCGAGGGTGCTGCGCAGGGCGGGCAGCGGGTGCAGCCGCCGGCCGAGATCGCGCAGGAGGGGGCGTCGCTCGTCGGCAAGCGCGGTCGCCAGGCGCGCGGCCGCGTCGAGCGTCTCGCCCAGCTCGATGAACTGTGCCGGGTCGAGCCGCCCACCTCGGGCGGCACGACCGACCGCCGGGTCGATGTCGTGCGCGGCCCCGATGCCCACGCCGGGTCGCTCCTGGAGCAGGGCCCGGGTCTGGTCGGTCTCATCCAGCCCGCGACCCACGATCACGGGATCCGCGGATGGCTCGAGCGCCTCGGCCAGCCGGCGTGAGGGATCGAACGAGGTCCGTTCCGCGAGGCGAGCCCGGACGGCAGGGAACTCGAGCAGCGCTGTCGAACGGGTATCCATGGTCGGTTCCCGGTGGTCGATCAGCGGAGCGTCCGGGGCCCGCTGATCGAGGGGCTGCCCGAGACGATGAGCCGCCAGGGCATGCTCGCCCAGGGCTCACCCGCGTAGCCGATCCCGATCCGCGGTGTCGCCCGGATCTCGGGCTCGGGCTCGTCGGATGACCTCGGCTCCAGGCGTAGCGACGACCGCAGGTCGCACAGGTCGAGCCCGTTGCACGAGCGATCGATGTCGAAGCACGCCGCCACCAGGCCCGGACCGGCCGCGAGCCGCTCGTTCGCGATCCGTCGATCGTGCGGCGCGGACCCGACCGGTGCAGCCGGCCGCCGCCGACCGCGTCCCGCGCTCGACCGTGCGGCGCGCATGGCTTCGAGACCCTCGAGTGGCTCGATGGCCCGGACGAGCAGCGCGGCCGGCTGCGAGACCGGCTGGGTGACGACGTTGAGGCAGTGGTGCATGCCGTAGACAAGGTACACGTAGGCCACGCCCGGTGGCCCGAACATCACGCGGTTGCGCGGCGTCGGGCCCATACGGGCGTGCGACGCCTGATCGCCCTCCCCGATGTACGCCTCGACCTCGACGATGCGACCCACCCGACGCTCGCGGCTCCGGGCGTCGCCGGAACCGCGGCCGGCGGGCGTCGACGCTGGCTCCCGCACCAGCCTCGAGCCGAGCAGGGCCCGGGCCGCCTCGAGCGTCGGCCGGGCGAGAAGGGCACGGGGAAAGCTGTCGCCGCGCGACACGGTCTGGGTCTCCGGCAGGTCACCGGCCCCGGCGAGCGGAGCTCCGCCCCGAGCGCCGGGCGCGATCACGACGCGTACAGGGCGCGGATCGACTCCGGGATCAGGAAGCCCGTGATGCTGACGAAGCCCGGGATGATCGTCTCGTGGAGCAGGTGACCGATACCCGACGCATCCACCGTCTCCCAGAAGGACCGCAGGATCCCGATCTCCGCATCGAACTGGGGCAGGTTCTTGTACAGGAAGAACTGGTCCAGGATGATCAGCAGGAACATCAGGAGCAGGAACCCCTGCAGGATGCCCACGACGCCGCCCAGCACCTCGTCGATGACCGGGTAGTCCGCGAACAGCGGCGCCTTGCGGTAGGTGCCCTGGATGATCAGCGTGAACGCGATGACGCCCGCGACGAACAGCGTCAGGAACCCGAGCATGTACGAGTATTCCTTCGGGAACTGCGTCCAGTTGTCGGCCAGGAACCCACCCAGCCACGCGTTGTTGAGCTGGGCGGCGAGGAAGAACGAGAACACGATCGACGCGGTGCCGACGACCCGCCGGACCGTCCCCTGGATGAACCCCAGGACGAACCAGGCGAACAGGTACAGCACGAACAGGATGTCGAACAGGTTCAACGAGTTGAAGAAGTCCGTGAGGTTCACGCACCCACCCTCGTGACGGAGGCCCCCGATCGTCCGGCCCGCTCGGCCGGAGCCGTGGCCGAAGGGTAGCAGCGCGCGCTCCACGCTCGCAATGTGCCGGAGGTACCCCGCAGTGGCCGACGGAGCACCCACGCCCGCCCGTGCGGCGGGCGGAGCCCGGCCACGCTCAGGAGCGCAGGCGCCAGCCCTGCCGGCCGACCGCCTCGACCACATCGACAAGCGCCTCGTCGACATCGGTCTCGGTGAGCGTCCGGTCCGGGGCGGCGAAGCGCAACCGGATGGCCAGGCTCTTCTCGTCCTCATGGAGCGGCGCGCCGCGGTACACGTCGAACAGACGCACCTCCCGGAGCAGCGATCCGGCCGCACCGCTCACGGCCTCGACGACCGATGCCGCCCGGGTCTGCTCGGGCACCACGACCGCCACATCGCGATCGACGGCCGGGTAGCGCCCGACCTCGGGCGCCGGCTCGGGCTCGAGACGACCGGCCGCCAGCCCTTCGAGAGCGACCTCGGCGACGATCACCCGATCCTGGGTGTGCAGGTCCCACGCCTCGACGAGATCCGGGTGCAGCTCACCGACCAGCGCCTGCAGCCGATCGGAGGTCGCGGCCCTGGCCGTGCGTCCCGGGTGGAAGAGCGGCTCGTCGGTCTCCGACGCGAAGTCGGGCGTCCCGATGCCCAGACGTGCCGCGAGCAGCTCGATGATGCCCTTGGCGTCGTCGAGATCGTACGGGCGTCGCGGCCGGTTCCAGGCCGGCGGCTCGGCGGCGCCGGTCAGGGCGAAGCCCAGGCGCCACCACTCGCGTGGCTGCTCGCCCGTCCGCCCGTAGCCCTTGCCAACCTCGAAGATCGCGATGTCGCCGATGCCGTGGCGCAGGTTGGTGCCGACCACATCGAGCAGGCTGCCCAGGAGGTTCCGGCGCAGCAGCGAGTGATCACGCGAGAGCGGGTTGGAGACCGCGACCGCATCACCGCCCGGCGCCGGCTCGTCGCCGATCGAGGCGACGTCGCGCCGGAGCGCGAATGTCTCGACGTGGCGGGGTGAGACGAGCGCGGTCGTGACGACCTCGGTCAGCCCCGCGCCCGCGAGTGTCTCCCGAACGAGCTCGCGTACCTGCAGCGGGGACGGCCGGAAGGCCGGCATCTCGGTATCGGGCCGCACGGAGCCGATCCGCTCGTAGCCATGAACCCGCGCCACCTCCTCGGCCACATCCGCCTCGACGGCCAGGTCCCGCCGCCAGGTCGGGATCAGGGCCGTGAGCGCCTCCCCCGGACCGGCGGCCACGCTGAGCGGCTGCGGGTCGAGCGACACGACCACCGCGTCATCCGGATCGGCCGGTTCGGTCTCCACGCCCACACGAGCCAGCAGCCCGCGCTGCTCGTCAGCCTCGATCGCCGTACCCAGGAGGCGGTTGACACGCGCCGGTCGGAACGTGACCCGGCGCCGATCGGGCTCGACCGGGGCGGTATCCACCCGGCCCGATGCGATCTCGCCACCGGCCCACGCACGCACCAGCTCCGCGGTGCGGTCGGCGCCGATGCGCGCCAGTCGGGGCTCCTGCCCCTTCTCGAACCGGCTGCTCGCCTCGGAGCGCAGGGCCAGCCGCTGCGCTGTGCGACGGATGCTGACCGCATCGAACACCGCCGACTCGATCGCGACCTCGGTCGTGCCGTCCGAGATCTCGGAATCGGCGCCGCCCATGACCCCCGCCAGACCCAGCGCCCCGGCCGGATCCGCGATGAGCAGCATGTCCTCGCTGAGCTCGCGCTGGACGTGGTCGAGCGTCTCCAGCCGCTCCCCGGCGACGGCGCGGCGGACGATGATCCGCGCCCGGCCGTCGGCATCGGGATGCACCTTGCCGCCGTCGAACGTATGGATCGGCTTGCCCAGCTCGAGCATCACGTAGTTCGAGGCATCGACGACGTTGGACACGGGTCGCTGCCCGGCGGCCAGCAGCCGCATCTGGACGCGATCGGGCGAGGGGCCGATGGTGACCCCGCTGACCCAGCGCCCGACGAACCGCGTGCACAGGTCCGGGTCCCGGATCTCCACCGCCAACCGGTCGCCGGTGGACGGGCCGCTTCCCTCCTCGACCGTGACCGCCGGCAGTCGCACCTGTTGCCGCGTCGCCGCGGCGACTTCGCGCGCAAGTCCGACGATCGAGAGCGCATCCCCGCGATTGGGCTTGACGTCGACATCGAGCACCACGTCGCCGTACAGATCGACCAGCGGCACACCGAGAGGCGTATCCGGCGACAGGATCAGGATCCCGTCGGCGTCACCGGTCAGCCGGAGCTCGTCGCCGGAGCACAGCATCCCGTTGGACACGACGCCCATCTTCGGGGCACGCTCGATGCGTCGGTTGCCGGGCAGCACGGCGCCGGGCAATGCCACGGGCACGCGCTGACCGGGCGCGATGTTGGTGGCGCCACACACGATCGACAGCGGCTCGCTGCCGTCCCCGAGGGTCACCGTCGTGAGCGACAGCCGGTCCGCGTTGGGGTGCCTGGCGACCGTCAGCAGCTCGCCGGTCACCACCTGCCGCCAGTCGGCGCCCCAGCGCTCGATCGAGCTGACCTCCATGCCCAGCAGGGTCAGCCGCTCGGCGAGCTGCTCCGGGGTGAGCTCGACATCGACGAACTCGCCCAGCCAGGAGAGCGGCACCCTCATCGGAAGCCACCCAGGAAGCGGAGGTCGTTCTCCATGTACAGCCGCAGGTCGGCGACACGGTGGCGCAGGTTCGAGATTCGATCGACGCCCATCCCGAACGCGAAGCCCTGGTAGCGCTCGGGATCGATACCGCCATAACGGAGCACGACCGGGTGGACCATGCCCGCACCGAGGATCGTCATCCAGCCGGTCCGTGAGCACGCCGGACACTTCTCGCCATTGCAGATGACGCACAGGATGTCGAACGCGACCGACGGCTCCGTGAACGGGTAGTAGCCGGGCCGGAAGCGGGTGGCCCGGTCGGCCCCGAACATGGCGTGGGCGAACTGGTCGAGCAGGCCCTTGAGATCCGCCATCGAGGTGCCCTCATCGACCATCAGGCCCTCGACCTGGAAGAACTCCGATGCATGGCTCGCGTCGACGGCCTCGTACCGGAAGCAGCGGCCGGGCAGCAGCGCTCGGATGGGCGGGCGCTCCGTCTCCATCACGCGGATCTGGCCCGGGCTGGTGTGGGTGCGCAGCAGCCGGCCCTCCATGTCCAGGTACAGCGTGTCCCACAGATCGCGCGCCGGGTGGTCGGGCGGGATGTTGAGCATCTGGAAGTTGGTCAGGTCGTCCTCGATCTCCGGACCTTCGTAGACGACGAACCCGAACTGCGCGAACACATCCGCGATCTCGCGCGCGGTCTCCACGATCGGGTGCAGGCTGCCTCGGCGGATGGGGCGGCCGGGCGTGGTGACGTCGACCGCCTCGGCCGCCAGGCGCGCCGCGAGCTCCGCGCCCCCAAGGCGGGTTCGCGCGGTCTCGAGCGCCCCCTCGATCGACTGCCGGACCTCGTTGGCCGCCGCGCCGACCTTGGGCCGGTCCTCGGGCGGCAGGGCACCGATGCCCCGCAGCACGCCCGTCAGCTCGCCCTTCTTGCCCAGGACCTCGATCTGGAGCGCATCGAGGGCCCCGGTGTCGGTCGCCGCCGCCGCAGCCGCCATTGCACGCTCCCGCAGCGCGTCGAGGTCGCGGGTCAGCTGTGCGAGATCCATGGGTGGTGGTTGGTCCTCGAATCAGGAACCCTCGACGGGTGAGCGCCGAGGGTTCGGGTCTGCGATCAGCCCTCCGACGGCTGAGGTGATGCGCCTGCGAGCCGTCAGCCGGACGTTTCGCTGCGGGCGACCTCGGCGATGCGGCCAAAGGTCGCGGCATCACGGACGGCGATGTCCGCGAGGATCTTGCGGTCGAGCCCGACGCCGGCACGCTTGAGGCCGGCGATCAGCTTCCCGTAGGTGGTGCCGTTGAGCCGGGCGGCCGCGTTGATCCGGATGATCCACAGCTCGCGCATGTCGCGCTTGCGCTGCTTCCGGTCCCTGGTCGCATAGGCGAGCGCGTGGAGCTGCGCCTCGCGCGCGGGCTTGATCAGCTTGCGGCGGGTGCCCTTGCGGCCCTCGGCCTCGTTGAGCAGGCGCTTGTGCCGCTTGTGGGCCGTGACGCCCCGCTTGACGCGTGCCATCGATCGCTCCTAGAGGTGCGGCAGCAGCCGGCGGAGCTGCTCCTGATGCTCGGGACCGAGGATGGCCTTGCCCGCGTAGCGACGGGTCCGGCGCGATGACTTGATCTCGAGGTGGTGGCCCCGCCAGGACTTGACGCGCACGAACTTGCCGCTGCCGGTGACGCCGACGCGCTTCTGCGTCCCCTTGTGGGTCTTCATCTTCGGCACGCTGGCCTCACTCTCCTGCTGGCGGCGAGTCAGCCGCCTGTACCGGTTGCGTCGGCGGCTCACTGGCCGTCGTTGGCGTCGGCGGCTCCTTGGCCACCTGTGGCGTCGGCGGCTCACTTGGCCACCTGTGGCGTCGGCGGCTCACTGGCCGCCGCTGGCGCCGCTGCCTCCTCGGCGGTGGCACCCGCGATGCGGTGCTCGTGGACCCGCGGCTTGTGGACCGAGGCAAGCGTCATGAACATCGACTTGCCTTCGAGCGCCGGGGTGCGGTCCACGACTCCGTGATCCTTGACCGCCTCGCCGAACTTCGCGAGCAGCTTGCGTCCGAGCTCCGGGTGCGTGAGCTCCCGGCCTCGGAAACGGACGGTGACCTTGATCCGGTCCCCGTCCTCGAGGAACTCGATCGCCCGATGGACCTTCGTCTCGAAGTCGCCAGTGCCGATCTTCGGCGACAGGCGAACCTCCTTGAACTCCACCGCCCGCTGCTTCCGCTTGGCCTCCTTCTCGCGCTTCGTCAGCTCGTACTTGTACTGCCCGAAGTCGAGAAAGCGAACCACGGGAGGTGCGGCCGTCGGCGCAACCTCAACGAGGTCGAGCCCCCGATCCTGCGCCATCGCCTGGGCCTGCGGCGTCGGCATGACGCCGAGCTGCGAGCCATCCTCATCGACGACCCGGACCTGGGGCACACGGATCATCTGGTTGACTCGAAGGTCTCGGCTGATGGCGTGGTCCCTTTGTTCGATCGATCTGGGTATGCGGCGCGTACAGACAGACGTCCGGCGCGGTCGCCGCGGGAGGATAGCACACGCGTTCTCGGGGTCGCAATGAGCGTCATCTCGCGGGAGCTCCGACCGCCGCGAGCGGCCGATGCGACCCGCGACCCCGCGCGAACGCCCGGCGTTCATGTCGCGCCACCGGTGGCCGCGCATGCGCCCGGTGGCTCCGGTTGCGACCCATCCATCCCACCCCAGGTCCGCGGGCGCTCAGGTGGTTCGTGCGACGGTCAGTGTGTGCGCTCCGCGCCCCATCCGCACCCTCAGCGTTCACCGAAACCGGGCCGTCGGCCGGTTGGGCACCCTCCGTCACGCTCTGGCCGGGTTGGCTCAGTCGGGCCTGCCCGGTTGGCCGGGTTGGCTCAGTCGGGCCGGCGCTCCCGCGCCTGCCGGCCCAGCCTGGCGGCAAGATCGTCCCATCCGACGCCCTGCTCCTGCGTGCCGTCGCGGCGGCGCACGGACACGACCCGGGCCTCGATCTCGCGGTCGCCCAGGATCAGCATGTACGGGATCTTCTGCTCCTGTGCCAGCCTGATCTTGTTCTGCATCCGGTTATCGGACGAGTCGACCTCCACGAACCGCAGCCCGCCCTCCCGAAGCACGCCCGCCAGCTCGCGCGCCGCATCCACGTGCCGGTCCGCGATCGGGATCACGACCGCCTGCACCGGCGCACACCACAGCGGGAACGCCCCCGCGAAGTGCTCGGTCAGGACACCGATGAACCGTTCCAGCGACCCGTAGACCGCGCGGTGGATCGCGACCGGTCGCTGCTGCGTGCCGGCCTCGTCGATGTAGGTCAGGTCGAAGCGCTCGGGCAGCATCACCCGATCAACCTGGATTGTCGCCGTCTGCCATTCGCGACCCAGGGCATCGGTGATCTGGATGTCGATCTTGGGCGCATAGAACGCACCATCCTTGGGCTTCACGCGGTAGGTGAGCCCGGACCGCTCGAGCTCGGCGCGCATGATCGCCTCGGTCTCGTTCCACGTGTCGATGTCGCCCAGCGCCTTGTCCGGCCGCGTGCCGAAGGTCAGCGTGGGCTCCAGCCCGAACCACGAGTACGCCTCGCGGATCTCGCCCATCAGCCCCTCGATCTCGGCCGCGATCTGATCCGGCCGAACGAAGATGTGCGCGTCGTCGGTCACGAAGTGGCGAACGCGGGTCAGGCCCGACATCACGCCCGACAGCTCGTGGCGATGGAGCACGCCGTACTCGGACAGGCGAAGCGGCAGATCGCGGTATGAGCGGAGCCGGCTGCGGTAGATGAACGACGACTCGGGGCAGTTCATGGGCTTGAGACTGAAGACCTGGTCATCGGCGTGCACCAGGAACATGTTGTCCCGATAGTGATCCCAGTGGCCCGACTGCTCCCACAGCTTCTGGTGGACGAGCGGCGGCGTGTACACCTCGTCGTAGCCGCGCCGCTCCTGGATCTCGGTCATCGCGCCGCGCAGCGTCTGATAGAGCCGCCAGCCCTTGGGGTGCCAGAACGCGGCACCGGGCGACACATCGTGGAACGAGAACAGGTCGAGCTGCACCCCCAGCTTGCGGTGGTCGCGCTTTCGCGCCTCCTCGCGCTGCCACAGATAGTGGTCGAGCGCCTCCTGCGTCTCCCACACCGTGCCGTAGATGCGCTGCAGCGACTCGCGTGACTGGTCGCCGCGCCAGTAGGCGCCCGACACCGCGAGCAGCTTGAACGGTCCGATTTGGCCCGTGGACTCCACGTGAGGGCCACGGCACAGGTCTCGGAACGGGCCATGCTCATAGAAGCTGACGGGCGGCATCGGCTCACCCGTCTCGGCTGCCCTGCGCGCCAGGTCGTCGAGGATCTCGACCTTGAACGGCTGGCCCTCGCGCTCCTCGATCGCGCGACCCTCGTCGAACGGGACCTCCCTGCGCACGAACGGGTGGTCGGCGGCGATGCTTGCCCGCATCCGCGCCTCGATCGCCTCGAGGTCATCGGGCGTCAGCGGCCGCGGCAGCTCGAAGTCGTAGTAGAAGCCGTTCGCGATCGCGGGTCCGATCCCGAGACGGGCGTCCGGGAACAGGTCGAGAACGGCCTCGGCCATGACGTGCGCCGCGCTGTGGCGCATGGCGTCGATGGGCGCGTGTGCACCGGCGTCGAGCAGCTCCTCGGCCGATCCGCGCTCGGGCGTCTCCAGGCCGAGCTCCTCGGCATCCTGCTCCTGCTGGTTGCCCTGGACCTGTTGCGCGTCCGTCATTCGTTCACTCCCGAGAATCACAGAACCTCTCGTCCCGACAGGACGAGAGGTTCGACCTCCCGCGGTTCCACCCGCCTTCACGGTTGGGCGACGATGGTCGCCTGATCCGTGCGCTCGTGCCGCGCTAACGGGCGGATCCCGGGCCGGTTCGCCGGCCGCTCACGGGTGGTACCGGGACCGTTCCGGCCGGCCAGGGCTCTCAGCCAACGACCCTGGCTCTCTGGCGGCGTCACGGTGAGGCATGTCCCGCTCGACGCGTTCTGTGTGTTTCGTTGCCGGCGGCCACGACGGCCGGCCGATGATGGTGGGCGATACTGGACTCGAACCAGTGACCTCATGCATGTCAAGCATGCGCTCTAACCAGCTGAGCTAATCGCCCTTCGGGCGCGGAGGATAGCACGAACCCCCGGGGCTCCAGCTCGACACCGACGGCGCCGCGGCGAATGAGCGGTCCCTGACCAGCCGGCCCCCGTGGGTCAGGCCGCTGACTTCCGGCTCCGCGGCTGGGCGGAGTCCTTCGACGGCCCCGCCGCCTTGGTCCCGCTCCTCGTCGACGAAGCCTTCGGGCGCGAGCTCGGCGCCGGCGTGGTGGAAGCAGCCCGCGATGTCTTCCGCCCGGAGCTCGCGGATGACTTCGACGGACCCTCCGCCGCCGGCTTCGTGCCCGTCGAGGAGCCGGATCGCGCATCCGGGCGGGTCGCCTTGCGGGCTCCCTTCTGAGACGCCTTCGACGCCCCATTCCCGTTTGCCTTCGGGGCCGCCGCCGGCTCGGTCTTCGGCGTCGACGACTTGCGCCCCGGCGTCGACGACTTGCGCCCCGAGGTCGACGATTTGGGCGCTCCTGACGTCGACGACCTGGGCGATCCTGACGACGCTCCGGCCTTGGTGCCCCTGGACCCCGACGCTGCTTCAGACTTCGTCGCCCGCGGTGTGGTGGGTCGTTGCCGAGCCGGACCATCGGCGGGTCTGGCGGCCGCGCCCGTGCTCGGGGGCCCCTCGGCTGCATCGGGATGCACGGTCGCGCTCGGAGACTCGATGGCAGCGGCACGCGCCCCGGTGCTACCCGCAGGCTTCGCGGTCGCGCCGGAATCATCGGCGCTGCTCGCTGGCTCGACGACAGGATCGGGCGCCCTGGGCGTTGCCATTGGCCGAACACCCGCCGCAGGTTCCAGGCTCCGCGCGGCGGCGGTAGATCCGACCGGCGCGGGCGCCCACAGGGTCGAGGCGGCGGGCTCGCTCGCTTGGATGGACGCGGTCGAGCCGGCCACCGGGGTGGCAGGTGCCAGGACCGCCATGGCGGCCACGTACCGTGCACACTCGCGATGGGCAATGGTCAGGCATCGCGTGTGCTGCTGGTCCGCGTCGATGATCTGGCTCCGAGGCGCGGTACGCCCGGTGATGAGCCGGCGCAGGATCGACATCGGCGACGACGCATCGCTCGGCACCGCGTGGCACAGGTTGCCAGGGTCCGGGAAGTCGTACCAGCTCGAGGGATCGCTCTCGAGACCCAGGAACGGGCAGACAGGCAGACCGGCCCGCCCCGCGCCCGCGCCATCCTGGCCAGCCCCGCCAAGGTCGGCCGCGGCCACGACATCGGCACCGGGCTGCACCGAGTCGTGCTCCGGCGCCATGACGCCGGCGCCGGCAGCACCTCCGATCCCGATGGGCGGAGCAGGCGGCGAGGTGGGACCAGCCGCTGCCTCCCCTGCCGGACGCGTGACCACGGCAGGCGATGTTGCCGGTGCCTGTTCATCGTGGGTGACCATCGCTGCCATCGCGGCGCCGGCTGCAGGCTCCGGAGCAACGCTCGAAGCGGGTATCGCCGACGAAGCGGCCAAGGCTGCCGGGACGGCAGCGGCGGGAATGGCCACCGCCTCACGATCCGCCGTCTCGGTCGTTGCGGCTTGGAGCGTCGCCACCTCGGTCGATACGACGGTCGTGGCCTCGTCCGCCATGACCGGTACCAGCGGCCGCATCGCGGGCACGCCGGGCGCCGCGGGCGCCGCCGGCTCGATCGCAACCGCATCCCGCTCGGCCCGGCACCCGTAACACCGGCCCGCGTCGCGCCGATTGAGCGACTTGCATGCCCCACACACCCAGAACCCGAAGTCGTCGATCAGCCCCTGGATCTGTGCCGCCCCGGGCGGTACGTTCAGGCCATCGGCCGCCGCACTCTGCTCCCTGTCCGCGAACCGTCCAAGCCGCGATCGCTCGCGGCCCCTGGCGAGACGAAACAGGAGCCACACCATCGTGGGGCCCCAGAGCAGCGCGATCACCACCACCAGTGCCTGCTCGGGTCGCATGTGGACCGACGTCCTCCGTTGGACAGCATAGCCCAGCGTCTGTCCGGGGTCGCCCGGCCAGACCGCGCACGGCGTTGCATCCGGGCGACACAAAATCCGACCTTCCATGACACCATGCGGCCATGGCCGACCTTGAGCTCATCGACGCGGGTGACGGCCGCCGTCTCGAGCGGTTCGGCACGGTGGTGGTCGATCGGCCTGCGCCGGGCTCGGACGGGCCGCGCCATGACGGCGGGTCATGGACCCGGGCACAGCTGGTGTTTCGTCGCGGTACCTGGACGCGCGGTGGCGGACACGCGCCGTGGCCGGTGCGGGTGGCCGGGCTGACCATGGAATGCCGCCCCGCGAGCGGCGGCCAGGTCGGCCTGTTCCCCGAGCACGCCACCCTGTGGCCCTGGCTGACCGAGGGGTGCGAGGCCGCGGTGCGAAAGCTGGAACGCCCGCCGGAGGTGCTGTCGCTGTTCGCCTACACGGGCGGTGCGTCGCTCGCCTGCGCGCTCGGCGGGGCTCGCGTCACGCATGTCGATGCCTCGAGGCCCGCATTGGCCTGGGCCCGGCGCAACGCCGATCTCTCCGACCTGGCGAACCGCCCGGTCCGGTGGCTGCCTGACGATGCCCGCACCTTCGCGCGTCGCGAGCGCCGGCGCGGTCGTCGCTATGACGGCGTGGTGGTCGATCCCCCGAGCTACGGGCACGGAACGGGGACGTGGCGCATCGACGACGACCTTCCAGCCCTGCTCGACGATCTCGCCGCGCTCGTGGGTCCATCCCCCGCGTTCGTGCTGCTGACCGCCCACTCACCCGGGTACGACGGCGAGCGCCTGGCGGCGCTGGTCCGCGAGCATTTCAACGTCGCGGCTGAGGGCCGGACGCTGACGATCGGCGCTCGGTCGGGCGCCGCGCTTCAGCTGGGTGCGTTCGCGCGCTCCGGGACGCGCTGAGCGGCGCCGACCTGCGACCATTCGGGCATGGCGATCCCGGTCCTCACCAGCACCCGCAACCCGCGCATTCGCGCGGCGGCCGAGCTGCGGATGCGCCGGCACCGTGACCGGACCGGCCTGACCCTCATCGACGGCCTGCGCGAGGTGTCACGAGCGCTCGATGCGGGCGTGACGGTCCGCGACGTGTTCACGGTCGCCGGTGCCGGCGAGGCCGTTCGAGCCGTCGCTGAGCGCGCAGCCATCTCTGGCGCCAGCATCGTGACCGTGGACGATCGGGTGCTCGAGCATCTCGGCTACGGCGACCGGTCCGAGGGAATCGTGGCGGTCATCCGGACGCCCCCCACTGAGCTGAGCGAGCTCCGCCTGGCCACGGATCCGCTCCTGGTGGTCGTGGAAGGGATCGAGAAGCCGGGCAACCTGGGTGCCGTGCTCAGAACCGCCGACGCCACCGCGGCTTCGGGCGTCATCGCCGCCGATGCGCGGACCGACCTGTTCAACCCCAACACGATCCGGGCGTCGCTCGGCACGGTGTTCAGCGTGCCTGTCGCGACGGCCACGTCGAACGACGTCCGGGCGTGGCTTCGGGCCGCCGGGATCGGGATCATCGCGGCGCGCGTGGACGGCGACCTGGCCTATGCCGATGCCGACCTCCGAGGCCCGACGGCGATCGTCCTGGGCAGCGAGGCGGGCGGGCTCACGGAGGTGTGGACCGGCCATGACGTCCGGGCCGTCCAGCTGCCGATGCACGGTGTCGCCGACAGCCTCAACGTCTCGATCACCGCCGCGGTGCTGCTGTACGAGGCACGCCGGCAACGTGGCAATGACGTCGTCCACCCGGACGAACCCTTGACCGTCCGGCGACCATGACCGACATGCAGACGTTCGATTTCGTGGTGATCGGTGCCGGCCCGGCCGGTGAGGCCGCGGCACACAAGGCACGCGCCCTGGGCGCCAGCGTGGCCGTCATCGACCGGCGCTGGTTCGGTGGCTCGTGTCCGCACATCGGGTGCGTTCCATCCAAGGCGCTCCTCCATGCCGCGGAGCGGCACGCCAGCGGCGCCGACTATCCCTGGTCACGCGCGTCAACCAGACGCGACTATATGGTCAACCGGGCCGCCGATGCCGAACAGCCCGACGACACCTCACATGTGGCCGCGCTCGAGTCGGACGGCGGGGTCGTGTATCGCGGCGAGGGCCGGATCACCGGGCGTGGTCGGGTCAGCGTCACCCACGACGGGACGACGCATGAGCTGGCGGCGCGTAACGTCGTGGTCGCGGTGGGCTCGAGCTCGAAGCTGCCCCCGATCGACGGTCTGCTCGAGACGCACCCGTGGTCGAACCAGGAGGCGACACTGACCCGGGAGCTGCCACGGAGCCTGCTGGTGCTGGGCGGCGGGCCGACGGGATGCGAGCTGGCACAGGTGTATGCGCGGTTCGGCGTCCCGACCGTCATCGTCCAGTCCGGGCCGCGGCTGGTGCCCACCGACCACCCGCGCAACTCCGCGGCGATCCGCTTCGCACTCGAGCGGGACGGCGTCACGGTACGCACGGGGGTGCGGGCGATGCGCGCGCACGCGGCGGCGGGTGCCGATGGTGCCCACGTCGTCGAGCTCAACGATGGCACGACGGCCGAGGGGCACGCGATCCTGCTCGCCGTGGGCCGCGAGTTCCCGCTGGCAGGGCTCGGCCTGGAGCACTACGGCGTGTCGGTCAGCGGGCCCGACGCGTATCCGCGCGACGGGCGCCTGCGGCTCGCGGATGGCCTGTGGGCGGCCGGCGATCCGGCCGGCCCCGAGCTGCACACGCACCAGGCTCACTACCAGGGTGAGCTGGTCGTGCGCATCGCGCTGGGCGAACGGGTCGAACCCGACTATCGCGCCCTGCCACGCGCCACGTACATGGACCCCGAGGCCGCGTCGGTGGGGCTCACGCTGGACCAGGCGCGGGACGCCGGACTGGATGCATTCGAGTGCACGGCCGATTTCACCAGGACGGCCAAGGGGTACTCGGTCGAGGCCGAGACGGGTCACGTCACGATCACCGTCGATCGCGGCACCCGTGAGCTCGTTGGGGCCGCGATGGCCTGCCCCGATGCCTCGGCCGCGATCCACGAATGCGTGCTCGCGATCAAGGCCCGGGTCAAGGTCGATGTCCTGGCCGAGACGATCCACGCCTTCCCCTCGACGTCGCGGATCCTCAACGGGTTGTTTGCCGAGGCCCTCGCAGAGCTCGATCGCGCCTGACGGCCGGGCCGGCCGGCCGTCGGGCCGGATCCGCGGTGGCCACCGCGCTCAGGCGCCCGCTACCACCTCGCCGTCGAGCAGCACGAGGCGCGGGCGCGCGTGCCACAGCGGTCCACCCACCTCGACCGGCTCCGAGACGATCTCCGCCGCCAGGACGACGAGGTCGGCTCGAGAGCCCGGTGTCAGCCGGCCGCGATCGGACTCCCCCGCCGTGATCGCGGGCCCCACGCAGGCGGCACGGATGGCGCGCCACAACGCGATGGCGTTCCGGGCGCCGAGCGGTGGCGTCCCCGTTGGCCACGACGGCGCGCTCCGCGTCACCGTGCACGCAAGACCGGGCCACGGATCGATCGGCTCGACCGGCGCGTCGGTCCCGAACGCAACCACCGCACCCGAGCGGGCCAGCGCAGCGATCGGGAACGCACGGGCGTCGGCGCGCGCGCCCCACAGCCGGCGCGCCTTCTCGGCGTCTGACCGGATGTGCACCGGTTGCATCGACGCGGCCACACCGAGCGCCGCGAACCGGGGCACGTCGGCATCGGCGACGAGCTGCGCGTGCTCGACCCTGGGCATCAGGGTGGTGCGGCCGGCGGCCGGCCCCAGCACCTCGAGCGCTGCCCGCACGGCGGCGTCGCCGATGGCGTGGATCTGTGTCGCGATCCCGGCACCCGCGGCGCGGGTCACCTGGTCTCGCAATCCGTGGGGCGTGGTCATCCACACACCCAGCTCGCCGCCGGGCTCGGGCGGCTGGCCGGGCATGCGCTCGAGCGGCTCGAGCAGCGCGGCCGTTCGTGACCCGAGCGAGCCGTCGGCGAACGTCTTGAGCCAGCCCAGCCGGAGGCGGCCGAGCGGGTCGGGGCCGATGGCTTCCCCGCTGCGCAGGCCGGCGTCGATGGCGGCCGGCAGCTGCTCCGGCCGGACGCACGCATGGACGCGGAGGCCGAGACTGCCCGCCGCCGCCAGCTGCCGGTAGGCGGCGATCGACGCACCCAGGCCCGGCTGGACGGACAGCCCACCCGGGTCGTGGACGGCGACGACGCCCAGCGAGAGCAGCTCAGCCATCAGGGCGGGCAGCGCCTCGACGATGGCCTCCGCGGTTGCCGTCGGCACCAGATCGGCCACCAGCCGCGCGGCATTCTCGTGCAGCACGCCGGTCGCACGTCCATCCGCGTCGCGCCGGATGGCACCACCCGGCGGGTCGTCGCGATCCGCCTCGATCCCGGCCGCCGCGAGCGCGGCGTGGCTCACGAGGAGCGCATGGTGATCGTGCGCCCACAGCGCGATCTGGCGACCGGCCGCCGCGAGCTCCAGGTCGTCGGCGCTGGGCCACCGGCCCAGCAGGTCCGCATCCCAGCCACCCCCAACGATCCAGGCACCTCCGGTCGCCCCCGCGGCATCCCGGATCCGCGCCTGAACGTCGGTGATCGACCCGGCACCTTCAAGGTCGACCTGCTGCCTGGCCAGCGCCGTCTCGACCAGGTGAAGGTGGGCATCGGTCAGGCCCGGGATCGCGGCCTCGTCCGGGCCGAGTGCCAGGCGCCGGGTCCGTGGGCCGGCCAGCACCTCGACCTGCGCCTCGTCTCCGGCAGCGACGACGCGGCCTCCATCGATCGCGATCGCCTCCACCCACGACGGCCCGACCTCGCCCGCGAGGGTCGCGATCCGCCCGGTGACGATGAGGCCAGCTGTGAGGCCGGACGCTCGCTGACCCGGGCGCGGGTCACCCCCACCGAGCTCGGTCACTCGCGCTCCTCGCCACCCTTCGGCCCCGGCTTCGGCCCTGGCCCCGGGCGCCGGCTCATGCCCCGACGCCGGTGCCGCGCCACGATCGTGCGGCTCGTTGAGCTCCATACCCGGCCTCCATCCACCTGCCTCGAGCTCCGACGCCGTGACCACGGCCACCGGATCGATCCCGGCGGGTTGCCCGTGGGCCGCCATCGAGGGGTGGAGGTCGGACGGCTTGAGCGGTCCGCGCGTGAAGATCGACAGCAGGCCGGCCACGCAGATCAGCACGGCCACCAGGAGCAGCACCGTGGTCGTACCGATCAGGTCCGACACCGGGCCGACGATGATGATCGGGGCAAAGCTCGACACCGAGACCAGCATGTTGAGCACGCCGAACACGCGGCCACGCACATCCTCGGGCAGGTCCTCCTGGAGCTGCGTCTGCGACGGGATGGCGACGAACGCATACGACATGCCGGCCAGCAGTGCCACGAACACGACGATCGCCAGCAGCGACGTGAAGTCGGCCAGCGACACCAGGCCCGTGGCGGTCTCGGCCCGCTGGAGCACCCGTGCGATCGGCCCCGCCACGGCCAGGATGCCGAGCAGGATGCCCAGGGCAACGAGGCCGCCCTCGATGATCCGCCGCCTGGGCAGCAGGTGCCCGAACGAGTTGAGCAGCAGGATGCCGGTGACGATGCCGAAGCCGAGCGGTAGCACGACGACCACGAAGTCCTTGGGCTCGAGGCCCAGCGAGTCCGTGGCGAAGTCGGGGCCCAGCACGCCCAGCACGCCAACGAGCGAGGCGGCGATGCCCAGGTACACCAGCGACCAGCTGATCATCCGGTGGCCGCGAATGAACTCGATGCCCTCGCGCAGCTGGCCCAGCGTCGTGCCCCAGGCGCGCTCGGCGTCGGCGGCCATGCTCCGCGCCGGCTCGTCGCCGCCGGCCGCGCTGGGCGGTGCGGACGGCAGCGTCCAGCAGAACCCCGCCGCGATCAGGTAGCACGCCCCGACCAGCAGGATCAGCGCGGGCGCGCCGGCAAGCGTGACCACGATCGGGCCGAGCAACGCGAACCCGATCGCGAACGCCCCGTTGAGCGTGAGCGTGAACACGCCGTTCGCGGCCATCAGCTGCCGCCGCGGCACGAGGAACGGGATCATCGCCAGCTCTGCGGGGGCGAAGAACACGGTGATCGTGGACACGATCATGTTGAGCAGCAGGATCAGCGGCACGATCGAGCCCGACAGGAAGATCAGCACGAACGCGCCGGCTCGCAGCAGATTGGTGACCACCAGGATCGTCCGCCGATCGACTCGGTCGACGTACACGCCCGCCAGCGCCGAGAACAGGACGGCGGGGCCCAGGAACGTCAGGATCAGCACGCTGACGGCCGTGTTCGAGGACGTCGCCTCGAGGATGACCACGGTCAGCCCGTAGATCACCATGTTGCCGCCGATCTGGGTGAACGCCTGGCTCAGCCACAGCAGCAGGAACGGCCGGTTGCGAAAGACCTCGAGGGCGTTGCTGGCGCCCTCGGCCGCGATCAGGTCGCCGTCTTCGAGATGCGAGCGCGGGGATCCCGCAGCGGTCACGGCCGATGCGGCGCCGCGGCGGCGCTGATGGCGGCGTCACCGCGTCGGACGAACTCCACGATCCGTCGCTCGAGGGCGGCACGCTCGAGCAGGACGTGGCGGTTGCAGGTCTCGCAGCGCAGCCCGATGTCCGCCCCGAGGCGATCGATGAGCCACGTGTCGCCGCCGCACGGATGCCGTCGGCGCAGGCGAACGACGTCGCCCAGCAGCAGCTCGAGCACCCGCGGTCCTGACATCTCCCGAGCCTAGCAGAGCCCGACCGCCGGACGGCCCCGGGCCATCCGGCCGATGCTGGCGAGGTCGGTCGGCAGCCAACCCCGCCGGCCAGCGCCGATCACAGCCTGGGCCGGCCGATCACCGGCGCGAGCGAGCGGTCCGTCGCCGGTAGCTCGACCAGATCCAGGGCGGTGACCGTCATGGTCACATCGGGATAGCGTGCCGCCAGCTGGGCGATCGGACCGCCGGCGCGAGTCAGCGAGCCCGCCAGCGTCTGCGGCTGCCCGATGACCATGATCACGGCCGGGTCGGTCACGAGGCGGCCGCCGGCCACCACGGCACCCTCGGGCCCGCTGGCCACGACGCCGGTGACGACGCGGATGCCGTTGATCGCGATGCCCTCCGCCCCGGCGTTGCGAAGCTCGTTCAGCAGCAGCTCGATCGCGTCACCGGGGATCCGGCCCGAGATCGAGACCTGGATGCCCGAGCCGGTGACCGCCGCGACGCCCGACCAGCCCTCGATCCGGTTCAGGTCGGCGCGGATCTGACCGGCCGACGTGTCACCACGTTCGACGGCCCGGGCGACCGTGTCACGCTGGGCCTCCAGCACTCGAACCTCGTCGCGCAGCTCGTTGTTGCGGGTGGTCACGTTCGCGACCAGCTCGGTCAGGTCCTGGACGGACAGCGCCGCCAGACCCTGGTCGGTCGCCTGCGACCGGAGCTGGACGACGACCAGGAACCCGAGCACGAACAGGACGGTCGCCATCATCAGCCGACCCCACGGTGCCCGCATCAGGGCACCTGCGGCGGGGCCGAGGTGGGTATCAGGGTGAACCCGGGGCTGGGCGACGGCACGACGGCGCCATAGCGAAGCGACACCGTGCCGGCATACGCGGGCAGATCCACCGCATCCAGGGTCGCATAGTCCACGCCGATCCCGAACGTCTCGGCCCTCGACCGAATGAAGTCCACGAACCCGACCGACCGGGTCAGGCGGTCGAACATGTCCGGCGGTCCGATGGCGCTCACCTGGTACGGCGGCGCGAGATAGGCGGAGTTGACCAGCACCGACCCGCCGATGTCGACGATGGCCGTCGCGACGGCCACCCGCTCGTCGTTGACGGCCACGCCCTCGGCGCCGGCGAGCCACAGCTCCTCGACAACCGTTCGCACGTCGGATCCCGAGACGAGGTAATCGCGCTCGTCCGCGTCCTGCGGGACCTGCAGCCCGGAGTCCGACAACCGGATCACCAGCCCGGGGCCCGACATCGGGATGAGCCCGGCGGCCACCTGCGCCTGCTGGAGCCGGTCGTTGAGCCGCTGGGTCACGGTCGTGCCGCCCTGCCCGGCGGCCTCGAGGTCCTTGATGGTGCCGCGCAGGTCGAGCACCTGCTGCTTGAGATCGTCCTGCTGCTTCTGCAGGTCGAGCGCCGTCGTCACGAGGGGCGTCCGCTCCTGGCTCGTGATCCGGATCCGGGGCCCCTCCGACGCGAGCTGGGCGGCGATCAGGAACCCGAGCACCAGCAGCGCCGCACCGAGGGTCACCTGCCAGCTCGGGATCGCCCTGACCCGGGACAGCAGCACGGTCATGTCCAGGGACGCCGGCGCGCCAGGAGCAGCGCGCCACCCGCGATCGCCGTGATGACGACCGCGGCCAGCAGGATCAGGAGCGCGACGTCGGTGCCGCCGCCAGCCGCGGGCGACGCGGGGTTCTGCTGGTCGGGTCCCGTAACCGCACCGGTGACCGGCGTCGCCGAAGCCACGAGGCCGTCGGTCGCGCCCGCGCCCGTCGCAGGGTTGGTGGCCGCAGTCGGCTGCGGAACGGTCCATTCCGGTGGGACCGGACCCGACGGAGCGGGCACGGGACCATATTGCTGTGGCGGCTGTGCGCCGAGCTCTGCGAGCCAGCCTGCCTGGAACGCCGCCAGATCCTCACCCAGCGCCCGGCTGAATGCCTCGTCATCGGTCAGGCCGTCCTTGTACGCCTTGACCAGGCTCACCAGGGTGTCCTGGCCGAACGTGCGGACCAGGTAGTCGATCGCCGACACCGACTCCGCGTACGCCAGCGAGGTGCGATCGAACTCGGTCGGGAACTGGCCGCTGAGCGCGGTCAGCGGCATCAGGCTGCCGCTCGAGACGGCATCCGCCACGAGGCTCCGGTCACGTGCGCCGTACTGCTCGCTCAGGTACACCGCCAGTCCCTCGTTGAGCCAGCGGGGCGGGAACCGATACGGGTTGTTGACCGCCGTGTCGAACACCAGGTGCACGAGCTCGTGCGGGATCACGGTGCCCACCCAGGGGTCGTTGATCTCACCCGGGGTGATGAGCGCGAACAGGGTGCGGATGTCCGAGTGCGCCTCGCCCCCGACGTTCTCCCGGGTCCCCGGCCCCAGCGCGTCCCGGAATGAGCTGTCGTCGGCGTAGATGAAGAAGTCCACGGACTCCGTCTCGGTCACCCCGAGCAGCTCCGACGTGTCGGCGATCGCCTTCTCGCCGATCGCGAGCGCCTTGTCGGCAAATGCCTTGTCGCCCTGATACCAGTGGACGGTGACGATGTCGCCCTTGACCGTCCGCCAGTCCTTCGTCGTGTCCTGGTAGTTGACATCGAGCACCCGGCTGGTGGTGGGCGTCGCGCCGGCCGACGGATAGGCGGCCCAGGTTGCCTGGAACCGGGTGTTCGGCACGAGATGTCCGCCCCCGGTCAGGTCCAGCACGTACTGGAGCGAGCGGGTCCCCGTTGTGGCGGGATCGTCCACGGTCACGACGTACGGTCCGATGGTGTCCGGGAACCGCAACCAGAGCTCGACCCGTTCCATGGGTGCCGTGGTGGTGAGATCGACCGTGAACGTGATCGACTGGTCGTACCGGGCGTCAGCCGTGGGCGTCCCGAACGCGATCGACGCGGCCACCGACGGCGACGCGGCGGGCAGCCCGGCCAGCGACGCCAGCATGATCGCGAGGACGACGGTCCGGAGGCGGAGCGCCAGGCTGCGTGCCCCGGTCACGGCTGATCGCTCCAGGCGAGCCCGGCGAGACGCATGATCCCGAGCCCGTTCTGGGTGGCCCCCAGCAACCCGTCGCGCACGAGCGAGAACGAGGTGCCGTAGCTGACCGGGACCACCGGGACCTCGTCGCGGACGATGCCCTCGGCACGCGCGTAGCCGGCCGTGGCGTCCGCCGGGTTGGCAGCCGATGTCGCATCGGCGATGGCGGCGTCGAACGCCGGAGACGACCAGCCGCCCTGGTTGGCCGTCGAGCCCGTCCCCAGCAGCACCCCCAGGAAGTCGTTGGGGCCCGGGAAGTCGGCGACCCAGGACAGGCTCCAGATCTGCGGCGGGTCGCTGGCCAGACGCGCCTGGTACGCGTCGAAGTCCATCGTCGAGTAGGCGATGTCCACGCCCAGGTTGTCCTCGAGCATCGCGACGATCGCCCGGTCATACCCGCCACCGCTCGCGATGAACGAGATGGGACCCAGCGAGGCGCCGTCGGCGTAGCCCGCGTCCGCAAGCTGCTGTCGCGCCCCGGCCGGGTCGTAGGGCGGGAGATAGTCGCCCTCGGGCGCGCCGGGCATGCCGGCCGGCACGAGTCCCGTCGCCGGGACCGACGATCCGGGCTCATCGAGCTGGGCGAGGCGCCGCCAGTCGACGGCCTGGGCGAACGCCTGGCGCACCCGCGCGTCGCTGAACGGCGGCCGCGTGGTGTCGAACCCGTAGTACGTGACCGACAGCGACGGATCGCTGCGCAGCGAGGGCCCGAGCCTGCGGTCGTAGGCGATCCAGCCCGCGTCGAGGAACCCGATCGGTGTCACGTCCACGTCGCCCGCGGCGAACGCGTCCACCGGGCTTTCGCCGGCGAGCGTCGTGATCATGCGCACGGTCTCGATGGCCGGTGGTCCGGCCCAGTAGTGCGGATTGGCCGTGAGCACGATCGAGGTGTCGTCCATGCTCGAGAGCACGTACCCGCCGCTCCCCACCTGGTTGCCGGGCTCGGGCACGATCTCCGCGTCGCCGACGCCGGGTGGCACGATCGCGAACGGCGCGCTCGACACGATCGCCGGCAGGTCTCCCCCGCCACGCTCCAGATCGACCACCACCCGCAGATCGCCGTCGGCGTGCACGCCCAGCGTCGAGGTATCGGTCGAACGGCCGCTGAGGAGGTCGCGCGCACCGACGACGTCGGCGATCAGCGAGGCCAGGGGGGATGCGTCGCCGGGCCGGAACAGCCGGCGCCAGCTGTGAACGACGTCCGATGCCGTGAGCGGCGTTCCGTCGCTGAACGTCAGCCCGTCGCGCAGCGTGAACACCACGCGCTTCCCACCGTTCTCGATGGTCCAGGAGCTCGCCAGCGCGGGCCGGATGGTGAGCGACGAGTCGACCGCGGTCAGTGACTCGTAGAGCTGGCTGACGAACGAGGCGCTGCCCAGATCCCCGTGATAGGCGGGGTCGATGGACGCGGGCGCGCCCGCGAGGATCGTCACCGTGCCGGCGCTGTGCGTCGCGCCCGCAGCCTGGGCCGGCTGCTCATGAGGCTGAACCCAGGTAGGCAGCAGCTGCACCAGCATCGCCACGACCACGATCGCCGCGATCACGCCGATGATGATCCGGCGTCCCCTGGCCGGAGCGGATGCCGGCAGGTCCCCACCCACGGGTTGATGCCAGCCGGGGTCCGGTCCCGGCCAGCCGGTGGGGGGAGGCGGCAACGGCGGTGGCGGCGGACCGGGCGGTGGCGGCGCGACCGCTCGGGGCCCGGCCGTCGGTGCCGCGGCCGGCGGACGCCCGGCATGCGGTTCGATCGACGATGCCGAAGACCCGGGAACACCCTGCGACGTCGCCGCGGTCGTGTCGGTCAGGTCAGTCTCCACCAGGCGCCTTCCGGGAGCGAACGATCCGGCCGGAGCCGGTCGATGACCCGTTCCACCGGAACAGGGGTGCGGGGGCGCACCGTCCACGCGTAGCGATCACCGGAGAACCCGGCGAGCAGCACCACGATGCACACCCAGCGACGCACGCCGGGAGTATACGGGCGACCGGCCGAAACGCCCGCGGGCAGGAAATGAGGCCTCGCCGTGCCACACCGCCGGGGGAACGATGCTGTCTGCGAGGCCTCTGACTATGAAACGAGCGCCCGGCGATTCCGTTATGGGTGCGTTGCGCACGGTCTCCGAGGTCCGAGCGAGGCCGCGGCGCCACGTCCCGACGCGCCGGTACGCACCAGTTCGCCGGGGGGTCGTACGATCGGTCTCGTGACCGATCACGAACGCTCCGGGCGCCCGCTGCCCCTGGCCCTTCGCAACACCCTCACGAGGCGCGTCGATCCGGTGATCGCGCCGCCAGACGGGCCGGTGCGCATCTACAGCTGCGGACCGACCGTGTACCGCTGGGCGCATGTCGGCAATCTCCGCAGCTACCTCCTGACCGACCTCATCCGCCGCGTGCTGCTGTACCACGGCGTCGACGTCCTCCACGTGAAGAACATCACCGACGTCGGGCATCTGCGCGATGAGCGGTTCGATCGCGGCGAGGATCCGATGCTTGTCGCCGCGGGGCTGGAGTCGAAGACACCCCGGGAGATCGCAGACGCGTATGAGGCCGGTTTCCATGCCGACGAGGCGCTGGTCAACATCCTGCCGGCCCACGTGTTCCCACGGGCGACCGACCACATCGAGGACATGCTCGGGCTGGCCGAGCGCCTCGTCGCGGCCGGGCACGGCTATGTGTCGCCTGCCGGGAACGTGTACTACTCGGTCGCGTCGTACCCGGAATACGGCCGGCTGTCGGGCAACACGCTCGACGAGCTCCGGGCCGGGCATCGCGGGCAGGTCGAGCCCGACAAGCGCGACAGCGCCGACTTCGCGCTATGGAAGGTGGCCGGCGAAGGCCGGCTCCTGAAATGGCCGAGCCCCTGGGGCGACGGGTTCCCGGGCTGGCATCTGGAGTGCTCCGCGATGGCCATGCGCTACCTCGGGCCGCGGTTCGAGATCCATACCGGCGGAATCGACAACGTGTTCCCCCATCACGAGGACGAGATCGCCCAGTCCGCACCGCTGGTCGGCGGACCACCGGCCAGCCACTGGGTGCACGGCGAGCACCTGCTGGCCGAAGGCCGGAAGATGGCCAAGTCGGCCGGCAACTTCGAGCGCGTCACCGAGCTCGCCCGGCGCGGGGTCGACCCGCTCGCGCTGCGCTACCTCGCCCTCACCTCGCGCTACGGGCGCAAGCTCAACTACTCGTCGGCGTCGGTCGGGGCCGCGGCCGCCGCCCTGGCATCGCTGCGCTCGCGGCTGCTCGCTCTCGGCCCCCCGCCCGACGACGGCGCGTGGGTCGCCCCACCGCCGCTCATGGCAGGCGACGCGGGTCCGCGTCCGATCGGGGTCGCACAGGGTGTGGCCGGACACCAGGACGATCCCGACGCGGCCGCGGCCAGCCGCTCGTTCCGGATCACCGACCGCGCCACGCGCCCTGCCGCGCCCCTGTCGCCGGCCGGACGCTCGCTCCACGATCGGTTCGTGTCCGCGGTGGACGACGATCTCGACCTGCCGACCGCGCTCGCGGTCGTGCGCGAGACGCTGCGTGCTGATCTTCCCGCCGACGAGCGTCGCTGGCTGGTGCTCGACGCCGACCTCGTGCTGGGTCTCGGGCTGGATCGGACCTGGGCGCGTTCGGCTTCGCAGGCGAGCGCCGCCGACGCCGGATCTGACTCCACGCCGGATGAGCTGACGCCGGCCGAGTCCGAGCTCCTCGAGGCCCGGTCCGCCGCGCGGGCTGCCCGCGACTGGGAGCGCGCTGATGCGCTCCGCCGGCAGCTCGGCGAGCTCGGGATCGAGCTGGTCGACGGGACGGACGGGACGACGTGGCGCCGGCTGCCCGGCCGATGACGTCCGGCGACACGCGAGCGATCAGCGCTGCAGCAGCAGGTCCCGCCGGGTCGCGAACTGCTTGAGCACCCGGTAGAAGTTCCGCTTCGAGAGCCTGTCCCGTTCGGCGTCCGGCAGGCTGGTCCAGCCGCGATGCTCGTGACGGATCAGCGGCAGATCACCCAGCATCACCGCCCGCCGCGGCTCGGGTGCGTCCGCGAGCCAGTGATCCCGCAGCACCAGGCTCCACCAGATGTCGAGGTTCCGGTAGAACGCGAAGTGCTCGTCGAGCGGCCCGCGCTCCACGTAGTCGGCGCGACGGAACGCCATCGCGTAGCCCTCCACCGCGACCACGTCCCGCGTCCCGGCTCTCCCTTCCGGCTCCTCGAACCGGCGAAGGTCGCCGGTCACCAGGCCGAACGGTCCGGCCACCGCCACCGTGGGGTCGGCGAGCGTATCGCTCAACGGCGCGACGATGTCGGCCTGGGGCTCGATCCCGGTGTCCATCACGATCACGGTCGCACCGGCCGCGCGGCGGATCCCGGCGTTGAGCGCCGCCGCATGTCCCAGGCGGGTGCTGGTCCAGACGACCTCCGTCACGACCCCGGGAGCTCCGGGATCCACCGCGTCGAGCTCGTCCAGGTGGGAGGCCTGCGCAGCCGACGGCTCGTTGGCCACCACGATCACCTGGGTGCCGTCGGGCGATCGCTCGACCAGCGCCCGGAGCGTTCGGGCGAGGTCGTCGGGCCAGTCGGTCGCGAGGACCACGACCGACGCCACGGCGGTCGGTGCCTCGTCGAGCCGGGACGGCACCGAGCGGCTGGACCCGTAACGGACCGTGGCGCCGTCCGCCACGTCGGGCGCCACGGCCGGCTGGAGCGTGTACAGGGTCCCGGCATCGACGATCGACCAGCCGGCTTCCTCGATCTGCGAGCGAAGCGCATCCGCGGTCTCCCAGTCACGCCCCCGGCGGGCGACGGCGCGACGTTCCGCGAGCGCGACGATCTCGGGCGGTGGCTGATCGGATGGCACGGCGCGAGGATACCGCCGACGATGCGCCGGGCCGGCACGGGCACTGGCGGGAGGCGTCGCCGGCCACGGGAGACGTCGCCGGTAGGCGGGAAGCGACCCTGGCCACGGCCCGGTCCGAGGTCGGGCGGCTCCCCTACCCCGTCGGGACCACGCTTCCGGCTGCAGCCAGGACCATCAGGCTCAGGATCCCCGTGTGCGCGAGCCCGCTCCACAGCACCGAGCCCGTCCGCCAGTCGAGCCATCCGTAGAGCACACCGCCCCCGAGCGTGCTGAGCGTCTCGAGCTCGGGCTTGCCCAGGTGGATGAACGCGAACGGGAGCGTGGCGATGACGACCGCGATCGGGCCGGTGACCCGCAGCAGGGCGAACAGCAGGAACCCCCGAAAGAAGAACTCGGCCGGGATGACCTCCAGCGCGGAGCTCAGCACGACCCCGGGCGCCGATGTCACCTGCGGCGCGTAGTACGCCACGAAGTCGGGCTGGGTCGCCAGCACCAGCACGACCGGGATCATGACCACGATGCCGCCCAGCGCAAAGGTCAGGCCTGCGGCCACGTCACCCAGCCGAAGGCCGTAGCGCCCGGGACGGTCGCGCATGATCAGCACGACCACCAGCAGCGGCACGAGCCCCTCGAGCACCAGCCGGCTGAGCGCTCCCAGGCGCTTCTGGTCGGCCGGGGTCGAGCCGAACGGTCCGAGCACGGCATCGACCAGGCCGTTGACGCGCCCGTGGTAGTCAAGCAGCAGCAGCAGTGCCACGGTGACGGTCGCCACCGTGGCCCGGACGGGGAGTGCGAGACCGAGCACGCTGACCGTCCGCTGATCGCCCGGCTCGGCCCGGTACTCCGGTGCCGCGATGACCCAGCCCCAGGCTCGTGCCACAGCCGTCCGCGTGCCATGGACGCTCGTCCAGCGGACCGGCTCGACCGGCTCTCCCGCGGTTCCCGACGTCGCCTGGAGCCCCGGTCCGGACCCTCCCATCACGCCCATAGGGTAACGGCGCAGCGTGGTCCGTGCGTCATTCGCTGTCCGACCAATGGCCTGCCCGCACTGGGCCAGATGGATCGCAGCGATAGGATGGGGCCGGACGCAATGTAGTCCCACAACACATGACCCTGCAGCTGAGGGCCGCCGGCGGCGAAGCCGGACGGAAGGGTCGGAGGCACGACACATGCAGATCACCGGCAAGGTCCATCAAATCGGCGTCGCGATCTTTCGGATCGGCGTCGGCATCATCTTCCTGTGGGCAGGGCTCGAGAAGCTCCTTGGGCCCGAGCCGTTCAGCGCAAGCGGCTTCCTGGCCCACGCCACCGGGGGCTCGCTCGGCTGGCCGTTCGTCACCGGCACGGCCGCCGAGGGCACCATCTACAACCCGACCCACGATTTCTGGGTGAGCCTGTCCCAGAACGCGGGCCTGATGTCCGTGGTCAACTTCCTGGTCGTCGCGGGTGAGATCGGCATCGGGATCGCCCTCGTGCTGGGCCTGTTCACCCGGTTCGCCGGCGCCATGGGCACGCTGATGATGCTGCTGTTCTTCGTCGCCGCCTGGGACTTCACCAACGGCATCGTGAACCAGCACCTCACCTATGCCCTGGTCTGCGCGACCTTGACCGGGATCGGCGCCGGTCGCTATTACGGGCTCGACGGCGTCCTGGCCGATCGGGTCGCCCCGGCCATTCGCCAATACCTGATGTCCGGGGAGCCGGCCGCGGTCGCCGCCTGACACGTCGCCGCCGCCAGCGCGGCCTGCCATTGCGTCCCGAGCCGGCGGTCATCGTACCGCCGGCTCGCTGCGATTCGGGGCCGCGTGAAACCTGCTGCCCAGCGCCCGATGCGAGGATGAGACCATGACGCCCTCGACCCCGGTCGTTGCGGACCGGACGCCAACCGTCCGGCACCGGTGGCTGCCGCAACAGCACGGCGGCTGGGCGATGCTGCTCCTGCCGCTGCTGGTCGGTGTCGCGGTGAGCCGCCCCGACCCATGGCAGCTGGCGCTCGCCGCCGCGGCGATCGCCGGTTATGTCACCTTCGCCACGCTCCAGGCGTGGCTCCGGGCTCGCCGTCCGCGGGCATACCACGCTCCGCTCGCGGTCTGGGGCGGCGCGTTCGTGGTCCTGGGCGCCGTCCTGGTCGTGACGTTCCCCGTGCTGCTGTGGAGCCTCGTCGTGCTCGTACCGACCGGAGCGTTCGTGCTGCTGGGCGCGAGGCCGGGCCGCCGGCGTGACCTCGGCAACAGCCTGGCGCAGGTGGCCCAGGCGCTGTTGCTGGTCCCGGCCGCCGCGGTCGTGTCCGGCGCCTTCCCCGGCCCGCCGGTCGCGGCGGCAACGCTGGTCGCCGCCGGGTACCTGATCGGCTCGGTGACCGTCGTCCGGTCGGTGCTGCGCGAGCGCGCGAACCCCGCGTTCGCACTGGTCTCGATCCTCGTCAACGCCACGTTCGCGGTTGTGGCCGTGGTCGTCCTCCCGATCGCCTACGCGATCCTGGCGGCCGGGCTCCTCGCCCGAGCGATCCTGCTCCCGTGGCTGCGGCGCCGGCTTGCGGCTGGCACGCACCCGCTCCGGCCGATCCACGTCGGCGTCATCGAGATCGTGGCATCCGCGTCGGTCGTGCTCGTGTCGTTCGCCATACCTCTCTGAGCCGCCGCGGCAACCCTGAGCGCACCCGGCACGAGGTCGAGCGCCGAGGGACCGGCCACGAAGCCACGTGCGCCCGCACGCCGGGTACGGCAACATGATGGCTGCCCATCAGGTCCGATCCAGCCCACCCGAGGTCAGGTGTTGGCCATCAACGTCCTCGTCGCGTATGCCACCAAGCTCGGCTCCACCCGCGAGATCGCGGACGTCATCGCCGACACCATTCGTGCCACTGCCGACGGAGTGTCGGTTGAGGTCGCGGAGGCCGTCTCGATCAGGGACGTGACCCGCTACCACGCCGTGATCCTCGGCAGCGCCCTGTACGCCGCGCACTGGCAGCGCGACGCGAACCGATTCGTCAATCATCATCAGGCGCAGCTGGCCATGCGACCGGTGTGGCTGTTCAGCAGCGGACCGCTGGACCACTCCGCCGACGCCGGGACGCTGCCCGCGACGCCGGTCGTGGCGATGCTCGCCGCATCGATCGGCGCCCGGGACCACCGCACGTTCGGAGGTCGTCTCCTGGCCGATGCGCCCGGGGTCGACCCGCAGATCCTGGCCACGCATCCGATCGGCG
This sequence comes from uncultured Chloroflexia bacterium, assembly GCA_963734995.1. Classification (GTDB taxonomy): domain Bacteria; phylum Chloroflexota; class Limnocylindria; order Limnocylindrales; family CSP1-4; genus CAIXZV01. The sequence goes on along the minus strand of CAVTJD010000005.1, from coordinate 553,837 downwards.
ACTTCCGCAACTGGGATGGGATCCGAGCGTGGGCGGCGGGGATCGCGGGTCAGCTCGCCGAGATCGCGGCATCGTCCGCCTGACCAGGGCGACCCACCACGACGAAACGTCAGTGGGCGGCGCCGCTGCACGGCCGACGACGCCGGGGCGCCGACCCGGGCGCCCCGGGCCACACCGGCCGGTTCAGCCTAGCGGCCCACCTCGATCACACCGTCCCACAGCTGGTAGTGGGAGTAATAGGTCTCGTGATGGATGATGTGGCCGTTCGCGTCGCGCACGACACGCGACACTGAGACGTCCATGCCGTTCGCCGGGTATTCGGTCTGGTTGCGCACGCCGTGCGCCAGCGTGTCGACGTAGACCGTTCGGGTGGTCGCCTTGCGCACGTTGCTCACCACTGCCTTGCCGATGCTCACGGTGCGCCCGTCGGGGATGCCCCAGATCTCGTACCGCACCCACCCGCGTCCTCCGCTCGTGTAGCGGTAGGTGCGGATCACGATCGGATGCTTCAGGTCGTTGGTGAACGTCATCGTCCGCGTCCCGCGCGACGACCTGGACACGGTGGCGTCAAGACCCAGCGGGTAGCGGTAGATGTAGTACTGGTGATTCACGCGGCTGCCCATCTGGAGGCCGGCACGCAGCGCGGCGTTGAACAGCGTCGTGGAGCTGGAGCACATACCGCCGCCCAGGGCCCCGGTGGGATCCGTATGGTCGCCGGCGATGTAGCCACCGGGTCCGAAGCCGCGCGCGGTCGTGACGGGTCCGATCGCGCTCCACCACTCGAACGTCTGGCCGGGCATGAGCACCGTGCCGTCGATGATCCTGGCCGGTTGCCAGATGTTCGCCCCGTAGTAGTTGTGATCGCTGATGGGGAACCACGTCTTCCATGAGCCGAGGCGCACCATCAGCGGCGCCTTCTGTGTGGCCGCCTCGGTCGTCAGCTTGGGCGTGACCTTCGCGACCTTGACCTCGACCGGCACGGACTCGCCGCCGTTGGCGCGATCCATCAGTGCCTGCGCGATCGCCGCGGCGGTCGCCTCGCGGTCCAGCTTGCGCCCGTTGTGCGAGGCCGCCACCCCCACGGTGTGACCGGAGCGTGTCTTGAGGTAGACCGCCGATACGGCGTCCTTCTTGACGCCCTTGGCGACCTGTTTGAGCGCCGACGCGATCGCCTGCTGGTCGAGCACCGGCCAGACGGACCCGTCCGCGGCGTTCTGGAACCCGATCCAGCCACGCACGACCGACGCCTTGATCTTCCAGGTCTGATCCTTGTACGTCACCTTGAGGGCGGCCGTCATTCGTTCGGCAGCCGCCTGCGCCGCGCGCACGTCCGCGCTCGACCTCGCCGGTTGCACCGCCCAGCCGCCGACGGCGATCACGACCTCCTGCGGAGCCTTGATGTCCTGCACCGCGGCCAGGCTGGCAGCCGTGGCGCCGTCCACGTCATACGCTCGCCCGAAGTCCGCGGGGAAGGTGTAGATCCCCCCTTGTGGCGAGACGCCGATGCGCGCGTCGAGCGGATCGCGGAACAGCTGCACCAGGGCCGCCCGTATCCCGTGCTCCAGGGATCCTTCATCGAGCAGCAGCGCCGGCTGCAGGTCCTCGCCCTCGGTGGCGAGCCGGACCTCTCCCACGGCGCGCTCGAGCGCCGATCCGGTGCGGCCCACGAGCATCGCCTGGTCGGTCATCCATTCCACATCAGGGCGGCGCGCGAACCTCGCGTACGGCAGGCTGACGTCTCCGGCATCGGTCCGCAACACGATCTGCCCGTCGGTAAAGCCGGCGAAGGAGGCGCTGAGCGTGGCCATCGCCTGGTCACGGTCCATGCCGGACAGATCCACGCCGTCCACCCGAACCCCGGGCAGGATTCTCCCCTCGTAGCCCGCATCCCAGGCGAACAGCGCCGCCGCTGCCACGCCGAGGCACAGGCCCAGACCCAGCAGGAACCCGAGCGCCACCCGCGGCCACAGCCTGGAGGGGGTTGCGACGACCTCCGCCTCCGGCACACCGGCCGGCGGTGACAGGCGCTCGTCGATGGCGGTCATGGCGTCACGCATGATGCCTCATCGGCGAACGGTTGACACCCACCCATTCGGTCCCCTCGACCGACTGCCGAAGGCGTGGACTGGCTCATCCTGCCTCAGGGCAGCGGGTCGCCCTCGATGCCGACCCAGAACCGCTCGTGGCCGGCGAAGCCCCTGGGCGAGGTGATGGGCTTGAGCGCCTCCGCCGCCCAGATGACGTCGTTGTACAGGACGTGGAGGAGGTCGAGCCGCTCCTTGAGCTGGGCGAGCAACGCCCTCGCCGCCGCCGTCTGGTCCGCCGCCGACTGGCTCGAGAGGAGCTTCGCTCGCAGCTCGTCCGCCTTGGGCGCCATCGCCCATTGGCGATTGTTGATCTCGACGCCCGCGTTCCACTGCCGGTTGTACTCGGACCGGTGCTCGAGGAAGAAGGCGATCACGCCGGGGGGCATCTCGCGAACGTGCCCCTGCGCCTGCTGAACCGCGTTGATCGCTTCCAGGATCTTGGGGTCGATCGCCGTGATGGCGCCCTCCCGATCAGCGATCAGATCGCGCAGCCGGCTCAGGTCCGCACCCTCCGCGGTCTGCTTCGCCTCGCCCTGGCCACGGCCACCGGCCACGGCTGCGGCCGTGGCCGGCGGAAAGTCGCCTCCGCACGTCCTCGATCTTCTCGCCGGGTTGACGCTTGACCGCCTCGCGGGACGCCTCGTGGCGGATGAACTTGAAATCCGCGATGTGCTTGTCGATCAGCTTGAGCTGCTCGGCCCGGAGACCGCCGGGCAGGTCCGTGTAGCGCTTCTTGTCGGCCACGGCCTTACGTCGCGCCGTCAGCTGGGCGAGCGTCTGTCGCGCCTCGTCGAATACCGCCCGGGCCGTGGCCGGATCGCGACGCAGCCGCTCCTTGAGCGCCGCTCGCTTGCGCTCGAGCTCGGCGCGACCGCTCTCGCCCGGGAAGTTCGGGTCACCCTTGAGCTCGACGTTCCACGCCGTCGCGTCACCGCCCAGGCCGACCTGCGCGCCGACCATCGCGGCGCCGTGCTCCTTGACCAGGTCACTGTAGACGCGGAGCTGATCCTCCTTGGTCCTGGCCTTGCGCATGTCGTCGTTGACGCGTGCCAGGTCGCGGACGACGGCGGGGTCGACCTCCGCGGTCAGGGTCCACTCTCCGGACGACTCGGCCTCACCCGAGTGTGGCACGCCCGTGAACACCTTCCCGAGCTGCTCGCGGTTGTACTCGCCCGATTCGCCGCTGATCTTGATCTCCGCGCGGTAGCTCTCGGTCTTGCGGCCAGGCTTCGCACTCTCGAGGCTCGACGTGATGCCGGCGCTCGAGTGCAGCTCGTCCTGCCCGAACACGTGACTGCCGACCCAGCTGGGATCCTGGTTGTGCACGCGTGCCCCGCCGAACTGCTCGTGCGTCCCCTTGGCGTCGGTCCTCACCACCTCCCACGTCGTGCCCGTCCAGCGAGCCGTGCCCAGCAGCGGGATCGACACGTCGTCGTGGTCCTCCTCCGAGCCACGCTTGGTCATCGACAGCATCCGGGCCCCGACCACCGGCGGCAGTCCCGTCTTCGCGTAACGCTCGAAGGCACTGCGGCCCGCCGGCGACCCGAGGTCGAATGCCCACACGGCCTCGAAGCCCTGCGTCTCGGACTCGCCCCGGGTGAGCGTGATGCCGCCGCTGCCCGACAGGTCCGAGCCCTTGGTGCCGGTCACGATGCCGGTGACCTCCACCGTCTTTGCGCCCGTCCGGCGAACCTTGAACTGATGCGTCGTGCTCGACGTCTTGCCGTAGCCGAGGCTGGCGCCCTCGAGCGACACCGACGCCCCGACGTTCGATCCCGAGACATCGCCCGATCCACGCTCCTCGCCGATCGGGATCTGCAGCGCCCCCGCGACCGTCGTCGGTGGCAGCTGATACAGCCGCTCACGTGCCACGACGGCGGCAGCATGATCCCGGAATGCCGCGGCCTGCTTCGCATCGTCGAAATGGCGCGTCCCGGTCTCGATCGAGCCGTGGGTGGATCCGATCTGCACGCCGACCGCCGGACCGCCGGCGACCTCCTTGCCGGCACCCAGGCTCATCCCCCTGGACGTGGTGATGGTGTAGCTGACGTCGAAGCCACCGCCCTCGGCCGGGACGGGGTCGCTGGCCTCGGCGGTGACACCCCCGCTGACCGATGGGGTAAGCGACGTGCCGCCCTTCGTCTTGTACTCGTAGCCCAGCTCGCCCGAGATGTTGCCGCTGGGATCGATCCTGGCGGCGCCGGTTGCGGTGTGGCTGCTGCCTGCGGCCGTCGTCTTCGACGCGCCGGCCTTGACGGCCACCCCCTTCTCGCCGAGGTTGACCCCGCCGAACTTCGAGCTCCCCGTCTTCGTCTCGTGACCGGCGGCGTCGGTCACGACCTTCTCCCTTGCTCGCTTGCCCATGAGATCGACGCTGCCGTCGGGCTTGATGGCGAGCGTACCCGTCGAGGCGATGCTGTTGGACGTGTCACCCGTCGTCTCGGTGGTGACGTGCTTGCCGCCGACCGCGACGACGTTGCCACCCCCGACGCTTGCCGTGCCGCCGCGATCCTTCTTACGCGTCGTGTCGCCTTCGGTCGTCTCGTCCCCCACCAGCACATCGACGCCGACGCCGGGCGCGCCGTTCGTCACGTTGACGTCGGCGCGTGTCCGCCGGCTCTTCACCTCGCCGGCCGGGGTGGCGCGGGTCGGGGCCGCCGTGGAGGCCGCGGCTGCGGCGGTCGTGGCGGCGCCGGGAGCTGGAGTCACCGGTCCCTCAGAGGGCACCGGCGCGCCAGCGGACGCCGGTCCCACCGCCGGGGTCGCCGGTCCGGCAGCTCCGCCGGGGCTCGCGGTCGTCGGGACCCCGGGCGACGTGTCCGCCGCTCCCGGGGTCCCTCCCGCCACCGGGTAGTCAGGCGCGACGATGATCACACCCTCCACCTTGTAGGCCTTCGGCAGCTCCCCCTTGCCCCGGTCGAGCTCGTAGCCCTGGGCGTGCCATGCGTCGTTGGGGCTGCGAACGACCGTGCGCGGGTCGGCGGCCATCGCGGCGACCACCTCGTCGTGCGTGGCGGGCTCGGCCGTGGGACGCCCGGGCCGCTCGGGGCCGGGACGCGCACCCGGGGCGATCGCCCGGGTCATCGGGCGCTCCGCGCGCGGTGGCGTCGTGTCGAGCGGTGTCGGCACCGTCGCCTCCGGGGTCCCCAGGCCCGTGCGGTCATCGCCGCTGTGCGCCGGCATCTGGGTGGCAGGGCCGCTGTAGCCGGGTGCGACGGCGATAACGCCCCCGGCCTGGAACGCGGGCGGCGGGTCGTCTCCCCAACCGCGCCCTCGCTGGAAGCTCCACATCTGCGCATGCCAGTCGTCGGATGGGCTCCGCAGCACGCGCGACGGGTCCCGCTGGAACGCGGCGTCGACCACGTGGTCCGGCACCGGCTTCGCGTCCCGCCGCATCGGGACCCGCTTGGCAGTCTGGTCCACGGCCGCGAACTGGCCGGGTGGTGTGGGCTTGCCCAGCGCGATCGGCCTGCCCCCGGCAGGCCCCCCGCCAGTGCCCGCGCCCTCGCCCACCGGGCCGGCACCGCTCGCCCCTCCGGAACCTGGCGCAATGGTCCCGGCAGCCGTCGTCGCTCCGGTCGGAACCGGCGGGAGCGTAGCGGCAGCCGTCGTCGCACCGGTCGGAACCGGAGGGAGCGTGGTGGCAGTCGTCGCACCGGTTGGAACGGGTTGCGGCACCTCTCCGGCCGGCGCTGCACCCGGTCCACCTGGGTCCGCGGCGGGCAGCGTGTCCGCGACGGCGGCGAAGGGCAGTGTGTCATCGAGCGGACCCGCCGCTCGCTGGATCGCCGCGCTGACCGCTCGATTTCCGGCCGCCCGCTGGAGATGCAACAGGTAGGCGCCACTGAGGCCGGGCCGGACGTCGACCGCCGTCGCCGCCGCGGGGAGTCCCGGTTCAGCCGACGACGGTCCGTGCTCTGCCGTACCTGTTGAGGTGCCGACAGGCCGAGAGGGGGCGGACGGCACATGCCTTCTGCCGCCCTTCGTCTGCCTGCCCATGAACGCATCGTCCCGGCGCGCTCGGCCCGTTGTCAACGGCCTCGCCGAGGCTCGGACGCACGGCTGCCCGAACGGGCATCGGATCCTGCCCGGCCAGCCGACACCTCCGGTTGGTGAGCCCGCCTAGTGCTGACCACCCAGCAGGCCGATGACGCCGCTGAGGATCCGCAACGCGCCGACGACCAGCACGAATGCCACGGCCCACCGAGCGACCCGCCCGTTGAAGCTCAGTCCGCCGGACCGCCCCTGGTCGGTGCCAAGCTGCTCGGCCACCCTGGCGAGGTATTCGGCCTCCTGGATGTTCACATACTCGGGAAGCGTGTGACCGTGACTCTCCAGGAGGAGCCTCGTCTCAGGCGGGAGCGCGGTCTCGATCGGGACCTTGCCTCTGGGCTGCTTCGACATTGCCTCTCCCCGCGTACCGCGGCATCGACCCTCCGGTACGAGCGGGCCGGGCCCCCTCCCGAACGGCAGCGAACCGGCCGGGCTCGCCTCGCTGCACGCGGCCGATGCTACGCCTCGGCGATCAACCAGGCGGCGATCGTCGGGGGTGTCGGGATCTTGCCCGTCGAGACGACCTTGCCGTCGATGACGAGACCGGGCGTGTTCATCACGCCACGGCTCGCGATCTCGGCGTAGTCGGTGACCTTGCGGATCTCGGCTTCGATGCCGACCTGCGCGACGGCCTCGCGCGCGTTCGCTTCCAGTCGCTGGCAGTTCGGGCAGCCGGATCCGAGAACCTCGATGACCTTCATGTTCGTGCTCCCTGCTGAGGATTGAGGCGCGCCGACCACAGGGGGCCGGGGCGCCGTTGCATATGTTCGGAGCCATGGATTGAGCTCCGCGCGGCTGGGGATCCGGCCTGCGGCGACGACGTCGCTGTCGACCACCGGGGCCGGGGTCCGGAGAGCCGAGCCACATCCGACGATCTCGGCCGGTGCAGTGACATCGGGAGGGCCATCTCAGCGCCGCCAGGCCGACCCGTCGCGCACGGCCCGCAGGGTGCGCCACGAGACGATCAGCCAGATCGCGACGAGAAGCGCGAACAGTCCGGCGGCCAGCGCCTCGATCCACGAGGACTGCCAGGTGCGAGCGAGCGCCAGCGTGCTTGCCGCGTAGGCGCCCAGCGGGAAGGTGAACGCCCACCAGCCCACGCCGTAGGGCAACGCGCCCCGCCGCAGATACCCCCCGAGGAGCACGATGGCCACTGCGAGCCACCACAGCCCGAACCCCCACAGGATCGTGGCGCCCAGCGAGGAGATGGTCGCGACGGCGCCCGCCATGTCTCCCCACATCGGACCCCCGGCCTGCGCCAGGCGCAGCAACGCGAGGCTGCCGACGCCGACCGGCCCGAGCCCGATCCACACCGACGGGGCGAGCGGTGCGGCGGGCAGCGGGTGAAAGACCAGCCGGTCATAGAGCAGCGAGGCGACGAGCACGAACAGCAGGAAGCCCATGCCCCAGAACGCGTAGCCGGCGGCCACCAGGAGCCGGAGATCGGCAGGCGCCATGCCGGGCGCCAGCGGGACGAGCACGACCGGGACGATGATCGCGACCACGGGCGGGATGAACCACGCGCCATTGGCGGCCCGCGGATCGATGCTCTGGCCCGCGAACAGGAGCGTGGCGAATGCCACGCTCACCGCGAACGCGAGCACGATGCCCACGACAGCCAGGATGGCGACCAGGGCGGTCACGATCTCCGACGCCAGCACGGCGGGGCCGACCGTCGCGAACCCAACGGCGATGACCAGGAGGCCGCCCGGGAACGTCCCGTAGAGCGCACCGGCCAGGGGATTCGCAAGGTCTGCGCGTGCCGCTCCCGGATGACGAGCCCAGCGCCAGAGGTACGGGATCCCGAGCGCCACCGCGAGCGCCGTGGCGAGTGCCACCATCGCCACGCCGAGCGCCTGCATGGGGTCGCGCAGGACGTCGAGCCCACCCGGGTTCTGCCAGGCGACGATGCCCACGATCGCCGTCCCCATGACCGCGCCGTACCAACCCGGGTGGAAGTCGCGCAGGCGGTCAAGCGGCAGCGTCGTTCCCGTGGCTGCGGCGAGCTGCGGATCGTCGACGGCCAGCGTGCTCAACGGGCGGACATCCTGCTGTCGGCCCCGAGCCTCGGGGCCAAGGCAAGCGGTGTTGGCAGCGGCCTGGGCGTCGCCATCAGGCGGCCAGCCAGTTGAACAGGAGCCCGATCGCGATGATGCCGGTGGTGACGATGCCCGCGAACGCGGCCAGGAGCCGCGGCTTCATGACCTTGCGCAGGATGACCATCTCGGGCAGCGACAGTGCCGTGATCGACATCATGAACGCGAGCGCCGCGCCGACCGGGAGGCCCTTGCCGAGCAGCGCCTCGATGACCGGGATCGTGCCGGCGGCGTTGCTGTACAGCGGCACGCCGAGGGCGACGAGCGCCGGTACCGCGAGCGGGTTGCCGGACCCGCCGATCTCCACCACGAGCTCGGTCGGCACGAACCCGTGGATGAAGGCGCCGATGCCGATGCCGACGATCACGTAGACCCACACCCTACCCACGATGTCGCGCGTCGAGCGCCACGCGTCGACGAGCCGGTCGCCGAGGGTCAGCTTCTCGTCGATCGTCACGCCGCCCGCGCGGATCTTCCAGACGTAGTCCTCGACGTAGCGCTCGAGCCCGAGGCGACCGATGACGAGCCCCGCGACGATGGCCACGGTGAGACCGGCGGCCATGTAGGCGATGGTGAGCTGCGGCCCGACCAGGCCCCACAGCAGCACGATGGCCACCTCGTTGACCATCGGCGATGCGATCAGGAACGCGAACGTCACCCCGAGCGGCACGCCGGCCTCGAGGAACCCGATGAACAGCGGCACGGCCGAGCACGAACAGAACGGCGTGATGATGCCGAACCCCGCCGCAGCGGCCGTGCCCACGCCCGCGTTACGGCCCGCGAGCGCCCGGCGAACGCGCTCAGGCGACACGAACGAGCGCAGGAACGAGACCAGGGTGACGATCCCCGTGAGGAGCAGCAGCACCTTGGGCACGTCGTACAGGAAGAACGCCAGGGCTTCGCCGACCTGCGAGCCGTGCTCGAGGCCCAGGACGTCGAAGGCGAGCCACAATGACGCGGGCAGCGCCAGGAACCACGCGGCCGTCCACAGCGACGCGCCCACAAGGACGGTGAGCCACAGCGGCACCTGGAGGCGCCGCGCCGCGAGCGTGGTCATGCCAGCACCTCCGCCAGCTCCCGGAGGGCCGCAGCACACGCCTCCGCATCGCGTTCGTAGTACAGGAAGCGGCCGTTCGCCGTATGGCGGACCGAGTGGACGAGACCCGCCTCACGAAGCTTGGCCAGGTGGTTCGAGACATTGTTCTCGCGCTCGCCGATGGCCGCCGCCATCTCGCACACGCAGTGCGGACCGTCGGCGAGCATCCGCAGGATGGACGCGCGAACGCGATCGGCCAGGAGCGATGCCATGGCCTGCGCCTCCCCGATCTCGGGCGTGGTCAGATCCATCCGGGGCTGGGCGATGACAGGCAGCTCGGTCTTCATGGGGCGGACTCCACCACGCAGGCGCGCGGCAATGCGCCCGGCGGTTCGGCAAGGGGTATTCGTACGAGCAACATCTCACGCATGAATGTGACATGGGAAGGTGAGATGTAGACGTGCCGTGTGTCACCAAACCGACGGGCTCGCCAGCCCCCCTCGGCCGGCTCCCCGGACCGCGGTGACCGCCCGACCGGCCCCTGGGGTCGGCCCACCCCAACGGCCTCGGCATGCCTCAGCGGAGATCGCGGAGGAATGCCAGCAGTGCCGCCGTGGTACGTCGTGCCGCGGGCGCTACCCGCCGCGAGACGCCGGGGTGCTGGTCGAAGGCATGAACGGCCATGGGGATCTCGACCAGGGTCGACCGGCAACCCACACCCTCAAGCGCCTCGTGCATGGCCCGCCCCTGCGACGCCGGGATGATCGCGTCGTCGCCCCCGACCACCTGCAGGACCGGCGGACACCCGGGTGCGGCGAGCGCCACCGGAGACCAGGCGGTGTACCGGTCCGGCGCGTCGACCGGCGTGCCACCGAACAGGTCGTGAACCAGCGCCGCGCCGCCCGGTCCATTGCCGTACCGGTAGGCCGGGAACAGGCGCAGCCGGGTCACCAGGCGATCGAGCGCCGTCGTGTCATGGATCCGGGGCCGGAGATCGGCTGGGACCGGCTCGCCGGGTCGCGGTTGCCGCGGGTTCACGCGGCCGCTACCTCGGCGGCAACGCGAGCGCAACCTGACCGACGAGCGCAGCCCGGCCTCCCGCTCGACGAGCGCGTGGGGAGGCGGGCCTGGCTGTCCGAGGCCGGCACCGCCCTCACTCGTGGATCTCGACCAGGCCGGCGCTCCCGTCGACGGTGATGGTCTGGCCGTCCCGGATGCGCCGCGTGACGTCACCGAGCGCGACCACGGCCGGGATCCCGTATTCGCGGGCCACCAGCGAGGCATGTGCGGCGATGCTCCCGCCATCCGTGACCACGGCTGCCGCCCGCGCGAACAACGGCGTCCAGGCCGGCGTCGTCGCGGACGTCACCAGGATCTCGCCTGTTGCGAGACGATCGGCGTCCGCGAGGTCCAGGAGCACCCGCGCCACGCCCGTCGCGATGCCCGCGCTGGCCGGCATCCCTTCGAGGGTGCCATCCCGGCGCTCCGCGGGCGCGCGCATCGACGCGATGGCGCCGTCCTGCATGTTCTCGACGACCTTGGACAGTTTGCCCACGACCAATGGCGGGCTCAGCCTCCGGTTCCGCGCCCAGAGCGTGCGGCGTTCCGTGACCGATGATGCGTGGGACTCGTTCGAGCGCAGCTCGTCGCGTTCGAGGAAGTAGACGTCCTCGGCACGGCCGATGACTCCGCGACGCACACAGGACTCGCCGAGCCGAGCGAGCGCACGGCGCATCAGCGGCCAGCCGAGGGTCAGGTCCGCGACCTGCTCTTCACGGATGCGCGCGTACTTCTGGGCGAGGGCAAGGAGTCGGTCGAAATCGGCGAGCTGCTTGCCGGTGAGCTGCGCGCGGCAGGCCGCTTCGGCTCGCAGGCGATCCTCGACGAGCGTGGCATGTGACCGGGGTGCGGCACTGGCCATCCCGAGCTCTCCGACGGTGGGGCGGAACCAGTCGAGGCTCTGGATGGCGTGTGGCTCCAGCGGTCGCGGCTCCTCGAGCCCGGAGACCAGGGTCTGGTGGCTGCCACCCAGCGCCGGCCGCAGGTGGCGGGCGTAGAAGCCCGCGAGCACCCCTTCGACCTTCCAGGCATTGCCGGCGATCATCGAGATCGACTGGAGGTAGTCGCCGGCGATGCCGGCGATGTCGTCGATGATCGCGCACAGCTGGTCATCGTCCGCGCCGTCCACGGCGGCAGCGTGCTGCTCGACGGCCGAGTGATAGCGGGGCAGGAGCTCGGTTCTCCAGCGGACGATGTCGGGCCCCCACATGAGCCGATCGCCGATCTCGGGGCGACCGCTCCTGATGGTGGACCAGAGCAATCTTGGATTCCCGAGGACGCCGATCGCCTGCCGCCACGTGCTCCCGGAGCCCGTCGGCGAGTGGAAGTACCAGCCGTTGATCGTCACGTGGAACGGTGGCGTGACACTGATCCCGAGGAGCGTTCGCACTCTTGCCGCGTAGCGCTCCTCCATTCGCGGCAGCAGCCACGTCTCACACAGCGGGGTGACCGGCTCGGGGAGCCACTCGCCGATGCGGAAGTTCCGCGTCCATCCACCGGGGAGCGGCGACTCCCAGCTGACGGGATCGGGCAACGCGGTCATGGGGCGTGCCTGGAGGAGATGGAGACGATCCTCGGCGAAGGCCCACTCGATGTCCTGCGGTACCCCGTCGAACGCGGCCTCGACGCGGCGCGCCAGCTCGGCGACCGCCAGCGCCTGCTGCTCGGTGAGGACCGGGGTCGGTGCGCGTCGATCACGCACCGCGACCCCGTCACGAACGATCCACTGCTCGCCGGCTGCCTCACCGCCCACCAGCACCTCGCCGAGGCCGCGGGTGGCGGTGACGACGGTCTCCTCGCGCACGCCCGTGAGGGGATGAGCCGTGAACGCCACGCCCGAGACCTCGGAGGCGACCATGCGTTGGATGAGCACCGCGATGCCGTCCGCCGCCGCCCCTTGCGGTCCATGCGCGTTCCGGTAGGCCGTGACCCGCTCGTCCTGCGCGGTCTCGCGAACGCGGTGCACCGCACCGAGCACGCCGGCGACCCCCGACACGCCGAGCACCGTCTCGTACTGGCCCGCGAACGACGCGCCTTCGAGATCCTCGGCGAGCGCCGACGAGCGCACGGCAACCGGACCTTCACCCAGGATGGCCAGTGCCTCGGCCGCGCTGTCGGCGAGCGCTTCGTCGGGCGTACCGGCCGACACGACGACGCCGGGCGGCACGGGGAAGCCCCGTTGCGCGAGGACGCCGAGGTTCGCCGCCTTGCGCCCGGCGATTTCCACATCGCCGGCCCCGAGCTCCTCGAGTCGGCGTAGGTAGGCCAGGCTGCTTGTCTGCGCCTGGCTGGCTGGTTCTGCTCCCGCGGGGACGCGGCGGGTGACCGTCATGGCCTATTGCCTCCTTCGATGCAGGTCTTCGAGCAGTGCGTTGATGGCCCACTCCACGGCGCGGCCCGCCTGCTCTCCGTCAAGACCCCAGTGCTTGTGCATGCCTGACAGGAAGCGGATGTGGACGAGCCCCGAGAACACGGCCATGACACCCCGGGCCAGCTCCGGGTCCATCCCCGCCGTCAGCGGACCGATCTCCCGCTGGATCACCACGAGGTCAGGCGCCCGGGTGACCCGCAGGGCATCCTCCATCTCCTCCGTGCGCCCGTACCTCGTATCGAGATACCTGCCCAGGGTTGCGTAGACCCGGCGGGTCGCGGCGCCGAGGGTGTCAGCTCGCACCTCGTCCGGATTCCAGCCGGCATCGGCCTCCAGGTGGGCGCGAACCGCCGCCAGCAGGTCGCGCTGGGACGGAAAGTAGCGGTACACCGTGCGGACGCTGACCGGCACGGCCGCGGCCACCTCTTCGAACGGCAGCTCGGTGGCCCCCGGTAGCACTCTCGCCGCTGCGGCCTGGACGATCCGGTCGCGCGTCGCGGCCGCCTGCTCCCGGCGCAGCTGGCTCTGGTACGGCCGCTTCGATGGCATGACAGTCATGTATGACATGAAGTCATGATCTCTGACATGGCGTGCGCTTGCGTAGCATCCGAATGCGGCGTCACCACGCGCCCCACGCCTCAGAAGAGCACGAGGATGTGGCACGGTCGGGTCGCCCGTTGACCAGGACCTCCTGCTCGCCGAACCTAGGGTTCATGAACGACGAACCGGATGGCTCGGCGGCGAGGACCACCGGCCCAGACGAGGTCACGGTCGTCGTCGCCCACCGCGAGCGCGCGACGCTGCGCGTCGGCGACGTGTTCCTCAAGATCGACGCCGATCAGGCGCGCGTCGATGTCGAGGTCGAGGCGATGAACCGGGCGCCGATACCGACGCCCGAGATCCTGTGGCGACAGCCACCCGTGCTCGCACTCGCCGCCCTCCGCGGGAGGGCGCTCGGCCGCCTGGGAGAGCCGGCGACGACGTCGCCACAAGCATGGGCCGCAGCCGGTGCCGCGGTGCGGCTGCTGCACGATGCGCCGGTGCCCCCCTGGCCCTCCGGGCGACCAGCGTCCCAGCTCGACGACGAATGCCGCTGGCTCGTCACGAGCGGCACCCTGCCCGCCGATCTGGTCATGCGCAACCGCCGGGTCGCGGAGGCTGTGGTGCGGCCGTGGACGCCTGTGTTCGCCCACGGCGACCTCCAGGTCGATCACGTGGTCGTCGACGGCGACGAGGTCACCGGGGTGCTCGACTGGTCCGAGGCGGGCCAGGGCGACCCCATCTACGACCTCGCCACGTTGACCCTCGGGCACGAGGAGCACCTCGCCGACGTCCTCGAGGGCTACGGCGGTAGCGTCGACCTCGACGTGCTCCGCGGCTGGTGGTCGCGGCGAAGCCTGCTGGCCATCCGCTGGCTGATCGAGCACGACTTCGACCCGTTCCTGCCCGGCTGCGAGGTCGACGTGCTGCGATCGCGGATGTGAGGCCGTCCGGGCGAGGGCCAAATCCTGACACGACCCGGCGAGCACGCGCTGCAGGATGACGCCATGGACGAGACCCAGCCCGTCGACTTCCTCCTGGACGCGTACCCCGAAGCGATCCGCGCCACCGGGATGGCCCTTCGGACCGTCATCTTTCGCACGGTTCCCGACGCGGTCGAGACGGTCCGCACCGGCTGGCGGTGGGTCGCCTACTCTCTCCCCGACGGCAAGCGCGTGCGCAACTTCGCCTGGATCGGCCCGGAGCGGCGGCACATCCATCTCGGGTTCGAGCACGGGACGCTGCTCGCCGACCCTGCGGGCCTGCTGCACGGGGCCGAGGAGCGGCTGAAGCAGTTCCGCTACTTCACGTTCGAGCCATCGATCGACGTCGACGAGGACATCCTGGCCGACTACGTGCGACGCGCCGCGGACCTCGCGATCCTGCCCTCGGCCGCCCGTCGGGCCCTTGCCCTGGAGCGCGCGGCGGAGCTCGACAATCTCGGCGCCGTCCCCGAGGACTGGATGCCGATTGACGTCACGTCTGCGCGGGACGGCGCGTAGTCGCTGGACGGCCGCACGCAGCTCACATCCGCGAACGCAACACGTCGACCCTCGCAACACAACAGGAACGGGTCGAAGCCATGTTCCAGGACAGTTGCCTCAGGCCTCCGGGATTGTGCCGTCCGTCCCTTGTTGGCATGCCGCCGGGCCGGGCATCGTCCAGCGCCGGAGGTACGGGTTGGGCGAGGCGACACGGGCGCTGGATGGTCGGCGAGCGGCGGCGCCTGATCGGGGTGTCGGGCATGACCGCCGGGCGCGAAACGAGCTCGTCGGGCTGCTCACCTTGTTCCTGGTCACGCTCGCCGTATCGGTGCCCAAGGGCCAGGACATCTTCGTCTTCGCGTACATCATGACGGTCGTCATCGCGGTCGGCGGACCCCGCCGCCACGGCCGACCCTGGTCGTACATCGGGGTCAAACGCGGCTTCGTCGAGGATGTGCGACGGGTCTGGCCGCTGTCCGCGCTGGTCGCCGTCGTCTTCCAGGTCCTGCCGCCCATGGTCGGGATCGCGTTCGTGGCGGGCTACGGGCCCGAGCTCCTCGCGCAGATCACGAGTCGGCTCCCGGTCGACGTCGGCTCGGCGGCCGGACTGTCGTCGATCGCGACACTGCTCGCGGCTGCGCTGGTGCTCACCCTGGTCGAGGAGATCGTGTTTCGGGTCGTGTTCCAGGATCGGATGAGCTGGTACATCGGGACGCCCGCGGCCATCGTCGTCGCGGCGGTCCTGTTCGGTCTGGCCCACGCGGTCGGTGCGACCGGCGGCACCGCGGTCGCGGCGCTGGACGTGGGCGGGGTCATCCTGGACGGCGTGTTGTTCGGGCTCATCTACGCCCGCACGCACAACCTGTGGGTGACCTGGGCGACGCACTACGCGGCGGACGTCGTCGGCGTCATCGCGCTGGTGACCGTGTTCCGCGCCGTGTAGGCTGCCGGCGCGTCCCCGACCGGCGTCCCCTCACGTCGCGCGGATCACGTTGCGAACGGGTTCTCCACGCGGACGCCCCCGTAGTCCGTCTCGGGGCTGAGGTCCTCGGACAGGACGACCGCACAGCCGAGCGCGCGCGCGGCCTCGACAACGGCGGCATCCCAGTAGGAGATCCCGAAGCGGTCACGAGTCGCCATGGCGGCCGTCATCACACCGACGGTGATCTCGTGCACGGGGAACCGGCACCAGGCCTCGACGAGCCCGACGGCCTGCTCATGGCTGATGGCGTCGTCGCGGCTGGGGCGCGTCGCCTGGACATAGAACTCCTGAAGCACCTGGACCGAGAACCCGACGTCGGCATCGTCGAGGATCGCGTTGGCCCGCCTCCTCTTCTCCGCCTCGCTCTCCGCCGTCGAGATCGCGTAGAGCAGGACGTTCGTGTCAACGAACCTCACGGCCGTGCACCTCGTCGCGACCGAGGCGGTCGCCGGCGCGGAAGCGGGTGATCTCCTGCTGGATCGCGCGTTGCTGGGCCTCGAGTCGGGCGAACGTGGCGCTCTCGCTCGACAGCGAGCCGAGGTACTCCGCGACGATGGCGCTCACGGAGCTGCCGCGCTCCGCCGCTCGGATCCTCGCGGCGCGGTAGACCTCGTCAGGTACGGACAGGGTGATGTTTCTCACAGTGTCACAGTATCACAGTATCGCAGCCCTCCGCCGACAAGACCGCCGTCGTTGGGCGGCCGAGGATGCGGCCGAAGGTGTTGCCTGCGTGGGGTGTGGCGCCCTCGGGCGGACTCTGGGGCGCACGAGGCAAAGGGCTCGACGCGCTCGAGTGGTACGCGGTCGCATCGGGGATGGTCTTCGGCATCTGCGCGATGTCTGTGGTCACATGCCTCGCCGGGACCCCCGGAGTCGAGGAGGAAGATCGCCGGGACGGCGGGCGGGCCGCGCGTCACTATCCGTATGGGCGTTGGACGAGCCCCATTGGCGGGTGGTATCCGGTGAGGAATGCCGTGCACGTGACTGTCGCAAGTGGAGCCGGCTGGTCGGACGGCCGGATGGACGCAGAGCTCGAGTTGGTCAAGACGAGTCTGCTGTACGGAGACCACACGACTCTCGCGTCCATTGGCGCGGCTGGCGTTGCGGCGGCGCGGTCTGCGCTGAGCGGGTCTCCCGAAGAGAAGCGGGATGTCCTCATCGACGTTGCATCGCTGATCGTGCCCCCCGACCAGGAGGCTCTATTCCAGTTATTGAGGCATCCCGATGTTCAGAGGCTTCCGGGGTACGCAGCGCTCATTGCGGGGCTCGACCCGATCCTGGGCGAGGCCGACGGGGTCATCGGAGCCTTCCTCGAACGCTCGGGCCTCGCTGAGCTCGAACCGGCGGAACGCGCCGGGCTCCTGACAATCGACCTGCTCGGCATCGACCCCGTTGAGTTCCTCAAGAGCAGCATCGGCTTGGCGGTGCAGCGATCTGGCAACCCATCTGTCTCTGCGGCGGCGACGGGACCGGGTTGGTGACAAGCCGGCGATCGCGCTCATGACCCGCATCCTCGACCTGGCGTCTCCTGGGGGAGACAGCTATCCGCTGTTCGACGCGAATGCAGAGCACAGAATCATCCTCGACGCCATTCACGAGGCTGGGGCTGCTGCATCTCCGCTGCCGGCCGCGGAGGCTGCCCTGCGAACGAGTTCGTCCGTCGGCTCCCGGCGTTTCCACGCGCGACCGTCCCCGAGATCCTCGATGCTCGACGAGGCCGTGGAGCCTTCGCTGAACGGCTTCCGAGCCGCGATGGCACAGATGGCACTTGACCTGCGGTCGGAGCCCTGGACCGCCTCCTTCAAGGACGAGTCTCGAGCCTTCTACGCGAGCCGCGTGGTTCCGGCTCTCGAGCAGATCGAGAGCGACATGAGGGATGCTGGCGTCCTTGAGCTCACGAAACACGCGACCGGAACCCTGTCGCCTTGGGGCGCTGCAACGGCCAGCGTCGGGATCGCGTTCGCAGCGGCCCAAGTCATGCCGGACCTTGCCGCTCTCGCGCTCTCGGTGGGCACCCCACTGGCCGCGTCCGTCGCCCTACTCCGCGAGATGGTGGTGGAACGAAACCGGCTCGGGAGCGCCGTGCAGGCGAACCACTTCGTCTGGCTCTACAAGGTCGACAAATCAATCGGTGACGCCTCTCGCCGTAGGTGACGCTCATCGATCGCGCAGCCGTGCAAAGTCCTCAAGCAGATCAGAGACTCATGGGCGGAGAAGGCGTCTGAGCACGACAAGCGTGCGCGGAAGGGGGGCTGGAAGGGGCTCCAGTAGGTCACAGTAGCCGCGCCGTGAGTGCAGGCGTGAGTGCAGGGCTGCGCGGTCCTTCGGCCTGGGTGAGCCGGAAGGTTCGGCCGTTGCGCCGAGATCGCAGGTGAAGACCGGCGGCGATCAACGATGGTGCCCCCGACTGCCAACCGAAGCACTCTGGCTGCCTGTTACGCTGAACGGCATGGCGTTGCGAATGGCACGAGGCGCCGAGGCGATGGAGTTCCCGCCGGAACTCGCTGTCGAGCTCGAGGACGTGGCGCGCGCAGCCGACCTCGCGGCCAACAGCGACCCCGAGCTGGCCCGCGCTCTGTGCGAGCGAGAACTCGAGATCCTTCGTGTGGCTGAGGAGGCGACGGGGCACCGCGTCCACAAGGGACACGCTCTCCACAACCTCGGCGCGGCCACGCTCGCGCTCGACCCAGCGAAGGCCCGTCATCTGTTCCACGCCGCCTATGCCGAGGATGTGCGGACCTCGTCGACCGAGGTGACGAACATCCTTCCGACGCCTGCGGGCCAGACCCTGGCCGAGATGTACGGTAAATCCCGCGATCTGCTCAACCGCCTCGCGAGAGAGGCCCGAGACACGACCAGCGATCCGATGGAGCTGGCACGCGCCTTCGGCGGGAGCGAGGACTTGCCGCCTTACCGGGGGTTCCGTCGCCTCTGGCGCAACCAGGAGAGCCTCGACGGAGTGCCAGCGGAGCAGCTCGTGTTCGTGGCCGGCAGCCACGGCTTCCCCGACCGCATGCTGGCGCTCCGACGCGCCGTGGTCGAGGTCGGCCTCGATCCCGTCCTCGTCATCGAGTTCGAGGACTTCGGCGACGCATTCACGAAGTCCCGGACGCTCCTCCTCAGATGCGGCGCGGCCCTCTTCGACGTCTCGTTCCCCAACTCGGGCTGGCAGATGGAGCTCGTTCTGGCACGGGAACACGAGGTCCCGTTCTGGGCCGGCCACGTGGCGTTCACCGCGTTCGATCTGCCGCACATGTGGTCGATGACGTCCGGTCTCCTCGGGACGCTCGGCGTCGAACCCGTGGCTGCACCCGACGATGACGCGCTCCGCCGCGAGGCGGTCGCCTGGCTGCGCGGCCGGGTGCCTCGAACGGCGTCACAGGGCACGGCCCCGACGATCGGCCAGGCCCCCTTCGTGGATCAACGTGGCTGGTCGCCGCCTGCACCCGGTACCGCCGTGGTCTACGGTCCTTTCGCGCAGGGGTCCAACACCGACCACGGTCGCTTCTTCCTTGAGGAGCCTGCGGCGACCACGTCCGGCTGGAGCGCGCCGGACGTCAGCTTCGACCCGACGATCGAAGTGCCGAAGTTCAAGCTCGTTGATGGGCAGCTCGTGCGCGACGAACGGCAGCCTCGCAACCCGTGGAGCCTCCTGCCGCCCGACCCGGATGACGTCGGCAAGTCGTCGGACGGCTGACCGGTGATGATCCTGACGAACTGAGCGGCCCGCCGGTCGAGCCTACAGCCGCGCATCCCGCGAGTCATCCAGCCGAGGACCGGCGAGCTTCCTCACGGCCGCCTGCCGCGGCGACCAGCGTTCTTGACCGGGCCCGGGACCAGTCGCGCGACCGCAGCAGTGGCTTGCATCTCGAACTCGGACAACTCGAAGGTCACGGGCTTTCGGTACTGCGCCCACACTACTTCCGCGTCGCCGGAGCCGCTGAGGCGACAGGCGACCGCGAGCGTGGGGTCGTCGTCGCCCGCGTCGAAGAGCGTCAGGACAACGCTCGGGCTGACGCCACGGGGCACCCCAACAAGCAGGACGCGCCCTGCGAAAAGGCCGACGGGCTCCCCCCTTGCGGCTTCGCGTGCCGCGCTGCGCATCTTCGCGTCGATGAACGCCAGCTCAGGGATCGACAGGTCGAGGCACGCACCGGCTGCTTCGCGCCAGCCCGGGGGCCGATGCTCCGCCACTGAGTTGACGAAGGCTCGGATCGCGTCGGGCAGGAGCTTGCGCGGAGGCTCTCGCCGCGGTGCGCGGCCGGCGAGGCCATCGTAGTAGGCGTCGAAGTCGGTCGAGGAGTTGCCCAGCACCATGTGGCCGTTGCCGGCGAGGCCGCCGAACCGCTCCCCGAACAGGTACGCGCCCCATAGGTCTATCTCGTCGGTCACGACCAGCCGGTCACCGAGGGGCAGGCGACTGCGCCACGTCAGGTAGTGCAGGAAGACGGCCGCGTTCTCGCAGGTCTCCGCGATGACGCGGAGGTCGTTGACGTAGATCGACCACGGGTACTCGCCCGCCGCGAACAGGCCGAGCGTGCGGAGGCGCGGTAGCTGCTGCGCCACGCCCGCGAGCTCGTGGAGCGTCGGGTTGACGATGATCACCTCACGGACCTGGCCGTCGGGCACGCGGAGCGTCTCCACACCGCGCTCAGCGGTGAACACCGACTCGCCCGCCCGCAGCAGGTACTCGCGAGCGCGGGCGCCCTGCCGCCAGGCCTCTTCGACCGCGCGCTCCACGTCGGCGCGGAGCCTCTCCATGTCCCCGCGCTGCGCCGCGGCGCTGATCCGGCTCGCCTTGCCCTCGACCACCAAACGGTTCGCTCGAAGAGCACGAGCCCGTCCAGTTCAGCCCCCTCGTAGTGCAGGTTGAGGTGGGAGCTGGAGCCGGGGAGAAGTCTGGTGAGGTAGCCGGCGACGAGTCGGTCGAGGGTCGCCGCGCGCTGCCTCGCGAAGCCCGGTCTGGCGGCCTGGACCCGCGCCTCCATGAGCGTGTCTACGTCCCGCGATAGCGCAGCCGGGAGAGCGAGCATGTGCGCGCCCCGATGCTCGAGGAACGGCCGCTCGCGTAGCGGGTTGACGTCGAACAGCCCGCGGTACTTCGTCGAGTCCCCGGAGCCGACCGCCACCGAGAGGTCTCGGAGGATCGCCTCGACACACGCGGGCGCAAGCGATGCGTCCTGGGCGCAGATCTGCTCGGCCGTGACGGACACCGCGTCCCGGAGGCCCGCCTCGGTGACCGAGATGATCTCCATGAAGGCACGTGCCATCGTCTCCCGCTCATCCACGCCATCCTGCGCCTCTTCGACCAGAGCATTCGCGGCGCGGGCGGCCGCGTCCCCCAGCTCGTTCCGTCGGTCGGCGTGTAGGGCCGACACGGCTTGCCCGACCCGGATCAGGTCTGGCGTCGTGTAGCCGAGCGACCGCGCCATCCACTCGTCCTGGCCCCCGTACAGCTCGATCGCGAGCTCCTCGGCATGACCGGCGAACGAGCTGCCCCTGAGCGAGGTCCAGCGGGTGGCGTTCGAGAAACGCAGTGACGCTCGGTGCAGGCCGCCTGCGGGCGCCTTGGTGAGGCTCACGAGGAGGTTCACGAGCAGGATGTGGTCGATCTCGTCGAGCATCGCCTGCACGTCCGCGGGCGACGGCCGTTCGATGGGCGCCACCGTGGACTGCGTCGCGAGTAGGCCCGCAACCAGCTCGATCCTCGTCTCCAGGCCGTCGTGGGTAGGCTCGTGGTACTCGCCCCACGGGACCAGCAGGTTGCGCTCCTGCACGACGGCAAGGCTGAAGAACGGATCGCCCTTGCTGAGCAGCTCGCGGAGGTTCTCGGTTGCCACCTCCAGCTCGCGGGTCAGCTCCGCATGTGCGACAGGTCCAAGGCGAAGCAGCTCGTCGTGCTCGGCCGTGGAGAGGCCGGACGACGAGACCAGGATAGGACCGGCATGCTCCGACTTGGAAGCCCGTGCCAGGAGCTGTGAGAACCTATCGGGGCGCCGTTCGAGGGCCGCGATCAGCCGCGCCTGTGCCGCCTCGACTCCCACGATCGGCGGGGGCCGTTGCGGTCCACGCTCCTCTCGCCTCCGCGTGCGTCTCGCCACGATCAACTCCTGGAACGAGCACGGCAAGCGCCCACCGCCACTCGCAACGCCGAGTGTACGGGGTGGTGTAGCCGGTCTCGAGGAGCCGGCCGCCGGACTGGCGCGCCAGCCGTTGGCAGCACGGACGGGCTGGTTCCTCGTACGCCGTGTACTTGACATGAGGGCGGCGCACGACCACATGACGGTCATGCCTCGCGACCACCGATTCCCACCCGCTCGCTGGTTCACCACGGCCGAGGCCGCGGCGGAGATCGGCGTGAGCCAGTGGTGGATCCGCCAGCGGATCGAGGACGGCCTGCTGCCGGCGACCGCCATCTCGACCGGGCGCCACAAGGTCTACCGCATCCGCGACGACGACTGGGCCGCCTTCTGCGCGATGTACACGAGCGACGCCCTCGACCCGCGGTTCGACTGACCGCGGAGACGCGCGACACGCGAGACACGGCGGACTTCCCTCCCCGGCTCCGGTCCCCTGTGGACACCGGCGGCACGACGCCAGCCGGGTCATCGGCAGGCGCCCGGGGCGATTGTCGAAGCAGAGGCCGAGATCGTGCGGCGCGTGTGGCGCGACCTGGCGACGAAGTCCACGAGCCAGATGGCGACGGAGCTCAACGCCGAGGGCGTCGCCCGTCGCGGGAAGGGCCCGTGGACGAAGAACACGGTCAAGGACATCGTGGAGCGTGGGCGCTTCTACCTGGGTACGTCGTCTACAAGCGCGGCGCAGAGGAGCTCCCGGGGCGACACGAGCCGATCCTCGACGAGGTCACCTGGGCCGCGGGCAGGAAGGCGGCCGATGCGCGGATCCACGGGAAGCGGGAGCGCAGCGCGAAGCGGCGCGTGTATCAGCTCGCTGGCGTGATCACCTGCCCGTGCGGTCGAACGCTTCGGGGCGAGACACGGATGTCGCGCGGCCAGGAGTGGCGCTACTACCTGTGCCGCGAGTGTGGCAAGTACTCGGTGCCAGCGACCGAAGCCGAGGCTATCGTCCTCCGGCACGTGCGCGAACTGGTCCTCCCGCGGGAAGCTGTCGAGGAGGCGCGGGAGCTCCTCCGGGCGCGTCTCGCCCTTCCCTCGCGGGGTCTCGTCAACGAGTCCCGGGCGAAGATCGAGAAGCGGCTCCAGCAGCTCAAGAAGCTCGTCGAGTGGTCGGAGATCGACGACGCCGAGTACCTGGCGAAGGCCAACGCCGCGCGCGCGGAACTCGCGTTGCTGCCTGACCACGACAAGATACGGAGCTTCGACGAGGTCGCGGGCCTGGTGGCCTCGCTTCCTGCCGCGCTCCACGCTGCCACCCCCGATCAGGTCAAGCAGCTCATCGCGATGGTGGTCGACGAGGTGACCACGAAGGACCGGGTGGTCCACGAGATCCGCCTGCGCCCGGAGGCGATGCCCTTCTTCGCCTCCCCGGATCCCGTTTTGGCTTTGGCGCCCCCGGACGGACTCGAACCGCCGACGCGCAGCTTAGGACGCTGCCGCTCTATCCACTGAGCTACGGGGGCACCGCAGGAGCATCGTACCGGACCGGGCGCGGCGAGAAGCCAGTGACGCTCACTCGGCCGCCCCTTGTTCCGGGCGATTCCGCATCGCGTCCGCGGCCATCGTCATGTAGGCGTGGAGCTCGTCCCGCACATCGTCGGCCGCCCCCGAGGCGTCGATCGCCGCTCGCATGTGCGTGAGCCAGCGATCCCGCTCCTCGATCCCGATCGAGAACGGCGAATGGCGCGCCCGGAGCCGGGGGTGGCCACGCTCGGCCGAGTAGGTCGCGGGCCCGCCCCAGTACTGGACGAGAAACAGGGTGAGCCGGCGCCGCGCGCCGATGAGGTCGGCCCGGTTCGGGTACAGCGCAAACAGCACCGGATCCGCCTCGACCCCGCGGTAGAAGCGATCGACGAGTGCCTCGAAGAACTGCATGCCGCCGGCACGCTCGTACAGGGTCACCTCGGCCATGGCCCGATTGTAGGAAGGCTCGCCGCGGGCCGGATCGCCGATGCCGCCTACAATCTCGTCCCGTGACCACGCCACTCCCCGACCTCGTGCTGTACGGGCGCCCCGGCTGCCACTTGTGCGAGGACGCCCGTGCCGCGCTCGACGCGCTGCTCGCCGAGCGAGCCTCACGCGGGCTTGCCGCCCCGGCCGTCCGCGAGATCAGCATCGACGATGACGAGGCGCTCCACGAGCGCTACGCGTTCACCATTCCGGTGGTCGCCCTGGGCGGCCGCGAGCTCGAGCTCGCGACCAGTCCCGGCCAAGCTCGCCCGGCTGCTGACCGAGGTGCTCGATACGGACGCGGAGCCGGTTCCGTGACCGGCGACTACACGTTCCTGGCTGCGGTCGTGGCGGGCCTGATCTCGTTCGTCTCGCCGTGCGTGCTCCCGCTGGTACCCGCCTACCTGGGACAGCTCACCGCGGTCGCGGTGGCGGCGCAGGGAGCCGGCGCCAGGCCCTCTCGCTGGATCGCGCTGCGGCATGCGATCGCGTACGTGGCGGGGTTCGGCCTCGTGTTCACGGTGCTTGGGATCACGGCCGCGTTCGCGGGCGGGGCCATCGCCGATTACATCGACACGCTGCGGCTGGTCGGCGGGGCGCTGCTGGTGATCATGGGTCTGAGCCTGGCCGGGATCCTGCGGATCCCGATCCTCGAGCAGACGTGGCGACCGCTCGATGCCGGGGCGTCGGCCGGTTTGACCGCGATGACCGGGGGCATGACGCTGGCACCTGCGGACGCGGGCGTGGGCGGGCGGATGGGCACCCGGCTGGTCGGACGACGGGCCGGGCTGAGCGCCTCGTTCGCGCTGGGTGCCGTGTTCGCGGTCGGCTGGACGCCGTGCATCGGGATCTTCCTGGGCGGGGTCCTGACCATGGCCGCGGTCGCGTCCACCCAGCTGCAGGGAGCGCTGCTGCTGGTCGGGTACACGCTGGGCCTGGGGATCCCATTCCTGCTGGTGGCCGTGTTCTACGACCGGGCGCCGGCGCTGCTCCGCCCGCTGGTGCGGCACGGCCGCGTTGTGAACCTCGTGGGCGGTCTGCTGGTGGTGGCGATCGGGCTGGCGATGATGCTCGACCTCCTGGTCCTGCTGCCGCGCTACTTCCAGTTCGTCTCGTTCGTATGACCGACGACGCGCCGCAGCTTCGGCCGGCGCCGCCGCCGCGCAGAGGCGTGCGCATCGGACCGTTCAGCGGTCGGCAGCTGCTCACCGTGGCGATCGTGGTCGTGGTGGCCGCTGTGGCGATCACGCTGGGAACGCGGCCGATCGCCTCCGGCGAGGGTGGCGCGACCCCGTTCCCCG
The DNA here is from genome assembly GCA_963734995.1 of uncultured Chloroflexia bacterium. Taxonomy (GTDB): domain Bacteria; phylum Chloroflexota; class Limnocylindria; order Limnocylindrales; family CSP1-4; genus CAIXZV01. The sequence goes on along the minus strand of CAVTJD010000005.1, from coordinate 528,741 downwards.
CCTCCACCGTGTTCCTCGTCGGGCCGGCGGTCGACGGGCTGCACCCGGGCGACCAGGCGCCCGAGCTGACGGTCACGCGCGACGACGGCACGACGGTCACGCTCACCGATCTCGACGGCAACCCGGTGCGACTCTCCGACCTTCGTGGACGGCTGGTGTGGCTCAACTTCTGGGCGACCTGGTGTCCGCCGTGCCAGGCGGAGCTGCCGGTCCTGCGCGATCTGAACACGGCGTTCGGCGATCGGGGTCTCTCGATCATCGGGGTCGCGGTCCAGGAGACGACGCCCGATGACGTCCGCGCCTACGCCGATCGCTACCAGCTGGGCTACCGGATCGCGTTCGATGCGTCCGCCGACTTCTTCGACGAGTACCACGTGTACGCGCTGCCGACGCAGTTCTTCATCGGACCCGACGGCCGGATCCTGGACGTGATCACGGGGCCGATGACGGAGGCGTCGGCCATGACCAGGATCGATGCCTGGCTGCCCCGGAACGCCCAGGGGCTCGGGGTACGACCCTGATCCACCCCCGGACGTTCGGCGATGCGGTACCAGCCGATCGACCCGTGGCACGAGCGACGCCGCTCCCCGAGGATGGCGGAGGCGACGATGCCCTGGCGATCGCGCGCGTGTCGACGACGGCCTCGCCCAGCGCACCCCTGAGAACGCAGGCAACGAACGAGGTAGAGCAGAGTCCGTGGACGACACGACCATTCCCGAGCCGTCCGGGTGGGATGATGAGCTCACCGGCCTCGACGGCCCGGACCTCTGGCAGCGCGTCCTCGTGGCCGAGGCGGCGCGGGTCGCCAAGTACCACCGGCCGTTCACGGTCGTGGTCGTCGAGCTCGAGGGCATCCTCGACCTGTCCGAGGAGTGGGGCGACGATCTCGCCCGGCACGCGATGCGTGTCATCGCCCAGTGCCTCCGCCGCGAGACGCGGGCCAGCGACTACTGCACGCGGATCGCGCTGACGCGCTTCGGCGTCGCGCTCACCGAGACCGACGAGATCGAGGCGATCAACTTCGTCGAGCGGGTTCGCCAATCCGTACCGGATGCGCTGCCGGGCGGTGCCGAGGCGTTGCGCCTGAGCTTCGGCTGGGCGAGCCCGATGCCCGGGGAGTCAGCGGGCTCGCTGGTGACACGGGCCGAGCGCCGGCTGATCGGCGAGCTGCTCCGCTAGCGTCGCGACGTCGCTGGCGCGGCCCGCTGGACGTGCGGCGCGGCGGAGGCTCGGCCGGGAGGCCGGTGCGCGATGGAACGGACAGGCGGCCCCGCCTCAGTGGTGGTCGGGTCCCCAGCTGCCCATGACCTGGCGCAGGACCGCCAGCTCGCCCACGTGATACGAGTTGTGATTGGCGACCACGCGAAGCTCGCGGGCGATCGTGTGCTCAGGGGCGTGCGGGATCGGCGCGAGCAGGTCGACCGTTGGATCCATGGCGATCGCCTCGAGCGCCGTTCGATCAGCGAGGAACGCAGATACTGACGCCGCGAACTGGGCCGGCGTCGCCTCGGCAGCCGGATCTGGCCAGTATTCGCGCGGCCATTCGGGCGAGACATGGCCCGGATCCCGGACGTACTCGAGGATGTCCCATTGCGTGATCCGCAGGTGCTCGACCAGGTGCCACGCCGTGTACCCGACATTCGGCGGACGGTGGTTGATCGCCCAGCTCGGGAACGAGGCGACCGCGTCCTCGAACATCATGTGCGCGTCCTGCCCGCGCAACCCGATCACGAGCTGCTGGCGGATCGTCTCCTGTGGATCGACCATCGGACATTCGACCTCCGCGCTGCGGGCGCATGCGACTTGGACCCGCGTCGCAGATGCATGGCTCCGGCACCTCGCGACGCGTCTCGCATACCTGACATGTTTAGCCTGGACACTACGTCGACCGGCTCGGCCCGTTCCGCCCCGGACGGCGCAATTTGTCGCCACATCTATGCACCGCAGGTATCGAGGGCACGATAGCTTGGATCCTCGACAGACACGGCGGGTGATGCAGGCGGTGGACGGCGGACGCTAATCCTGTGGGGTATCAGGCGGCCGCTGTCCGAGAGACGGGCCGCAGACCGAAGGGGGCCGCAGGCCGAGGAAGGGGCCGCTGTCCGAGAGACGGGCCGCAGGCCGAGGGGGCCGCAGGCCGAGGAAGGGGCCGGCAGTCCCAGGAAAAGGCCGCAGGTCGAGGCGGCTGCCGCTGTCCGAGAGACGGGCCGCCCCGTGGCCTACAGCTCCTGGAACCGGAAGCGGTCGCGATCCGGGATCAGCCGCCCCACCGGCGACCGCGACTCGTGGGACAGCGCGACCAGCCAGTCGTCCTCGACGGCGCGCCGGAACAGCTCGCCCTTGACGGCCACGCTGTCGAGCGGGAAGTCATCGAACGAGGTCACCCAGCGCGGGTTGGCGGCCCACGGTCGCATGCACAGGTCGCCGAAGAACGCGAGCGTGCGGGCGCCGGCCCCGGTGCCCCTGACCACGATCGCCTGGTGACCCGCCGAATGGCCGCCGGTCCGCACCACGGACACGCCGGGGAGCAGCTCGCGATCGCCCTCGGTCCAGCCCTCGGCGCCCCAGTCGGCCGCGAGCCGCAGCTCGGGCTGGTCGTAGGACGCGACGAGCCGGCTGTTGTCGCCCAGCGCGATCTCCCACTCCGCACGCTGCGCCACGATCCGCGCCCGCGGGAACGCGCGCGAGCCGTCGGCGAGCAGCAGCCCGCCGGCATGGTCGAAGTGCAGGTGGCTCATCGCGACCACGTCCACGGTCGCGGGGTCGAACCCGGCCTCGCGCATGGCCGGCACGATCGGCTGGCCGCGATAGTCGCGCATCGCGCGGTTCTTCTCGTCCAACCGCTCGCCGATGCCGGTCTCGATCAGCACCCGGCCGGCGGGCGTCTCGACGAGCAGGCAGTTGAGCGCCTGGAGCAGCCGGCGGTTCTCGTCGAGCTCGGCCTCGCCCCAGGGTCGCCACAGGATCCAGGGAACCGGCCCGAACAGGGCACCGGCGTCGGATCTGAAGGTGCCCGCCTGGATCAGGGCGACCGTCGTGCCGCCGCCGAGCTCGGTGCGCCAGTGGACGGCGTCGTTCAGCCCCGTGACGGTTCCTCCTCTGCCTGCGGCAGCTTCCGGCCGCGATCGAAGTCGGTATGGAACGCCGATGCCGTGGGCTCGGACTGCCCCTGGTACTTCGACCCCAGCTCGGGTGAGCCGTACGGCCGGTCGACCTCGGAGCTCATGCGGAAGAAGCTGATCTGCCCGATCCGCATCCCGACGTACAGCGCGATCGGAAGGTTGGCGACGTTCGAGAGCTCGAGCGTGAGGGTGCCCTTCCAGCCGGGATCGACGTAGCCGGCGGTGGAGTGGATGAGCAACCCGAGGCGACCCATCGAGCTCTTGCCCTCGAGCCTGGCCACCAGGTCACCCGGGAGCTCGACCCACTCCAGGGTCTGGCCCAGCACGAACTCGCCCGGATGGAGGATGAACGGCTCCTCGTCGTCCACGCTGAGCAGCTCGGTCAGATCCGGCTGCGGCGCCCGGGGATCGATGTACGCATAGCGGTTGTTCCGGAACACGCGAAATCGCCGATCGAGATGGAGATCGACCGACGATGGCTGCAGGTCGGCGGGGTCGTACGGGTCGATCCTGACGCGTCCCGCCTCGAGCTCCGCGCGAATGTCGCGGTCCGAGAGCACGCTCACGCGCTGATGCTCCCCTTTCTCGGCGCCCGGCCCTCGGCGAACAGCGAGTCGACCTCGCGCTTCAGATCGGCGAGATCCTCGAAGCTCTGGTAGACGGACGCGAACCGGATGTACGCGATGTGGTCCAGCGCTCGCAGGCGGTCCATCGCCATGGCGCCGATCCGCGAGCTCGGGATCTCCGACAGGCCGGAGGCGCGCAGCTCGGCCTCGATCGCGTCGGCCGCGCGTGCCGCGGCATCGTCGGCCACCGGGCGTCGGGTCAGGGCCTTGGCGAGCCCGGCCGCCAGCTTGTCGCGATCGAACTCCTGCCGCGCTCCCTCGCGCTTGACGACCACGAGGCGCGCCGCCTCGACACGCTCGTAGGTGGTGAACCGGGTCGAGCACGCAGGACATTCCCGGCGTCGCCGGATCGTCGTCGCCTCATCCAGGTCCCGCGAGTCCACGACACGCGTGTCGCGGGTGCCGCACTGGGGACAGCGCATGAGCCCTCCGACTCCTCGCCACCACAATCCCTAGTGGTGTGGCGCGAGCATACCACTACATGCGGGGGTGTTGAGCCGAATCGTCGGGCTCCCAGTCGTCCACCAGGTAGGTCGGCTGGACGCGTGTCGTGGCGCCCGAGTCGGTGACCGCGTGACGCGGCCCGCCGGCCGTGCGCTCGAGCAGATCGGCGGGGCGGATGGTGGCGATCTGAGCGACCAGCCGTCCGCTGGCCTCCCGAGCGTGACGAAGGTTGAGCGTGCCCCGCTTGAGCGCCGTCTGGGCCTCCAGCTCGCGCCCGCTGCGACCGGTGACCAGGACGTCGAGCCCGTGCTCGACCATGTCGACGGCTCGCCCCGCCCGCTCGATCTCGTGGGTCAGCGCCGAGCTCAGCTCGGCCAGGCCTGCCGGCGCGCGGAGCTGCGCCGCCTCGGCGGCCATCGCCCCGAGATCGGCCCGCGACGGCTCGACCCGCTCTCGCAGCGCGTTCGGATCGCCCGCTCGCCGGCGGATCTCGTCGAGGCTCGTCACCAGCGGATCGACGACACCGGCCAGCCTCGCATCGAGTGACCCGGTCGCACGCTGGAAGCGCTCGAGATCGCGCGTCCTCGCCACGAGCACCGACATGCGTCGAAACACGATCAGGAAGCCCACGACCAGAACGGCCAGGATGATGAGCCAGACCGCCACGCCCAGCGGCATCGTGTGTGGCCCCGTCCCCGTCCGACCCGCCGACCGTCAGCCGCCGCGACGCGAGCGAAGCTCGGCGGCGAGGGCTGGGCCGACGTCGAACAGGTCGCCCACCACGAACAGGTCCGCGATCTCGGCGATCGGCGCGTCGGGATCCTTGTTGACCACGATGATCGCCTCGGCGGTCTGCATGCCCACGCGATGCTGCATCGCGCCGGACACGCCGAGGCCGAGATACAGGGCGGGCTTGACGATCTTGCCGGTCTGGCCGATCTGGCGGGCGTAGGCGATCCAGCCGGCATCGACCGAGGCCCGGGTCGCGCCGACGACGCCACCCAGCTCCTGGGCGAGCTCCTCCACCAGGCCGAAGCCCTCCGGGCCGCCGATCCCGCGGCCACCCACGACCACGATGCGAGCGTCCTCGAGCGACGCCTCGGCACCCGCCTCGGTGACCCGCTCGAGCACCCTGGGTGCAGGCAGCGGCGGGGGTCCTGCGGCCCCGCGCGCCTCGACCGCCCCGGGCGTCGCCGCAGGCTGCGCGGTGACCGCCCCGGGCCGGATGGTGATCACGCCGGTGCCGCCGGTGAACGTGCTGCGGGTGGTGGCCTTGCCGCCGAGCACGCTCGCCCCGACGACCGGTCCATCCCCATCCCAGCTGACGCCGTCCGCGTTGGCGAGCAGCCCCCAGCCGAGCCGCCCGACGACGAGGCCGGCCAGGTCGCGGCCATCGGTCGTGGCGCCCAGCAGCATGTGCGTCGCGCCGCCGGCCGCCAGGCGCTCGACCTCGGCCAGCGCGTGCGGCGCCCAGGCCTCGTCCGCGGTGGCGGGTGCGGTCACGGCGTCGACCCGCGGGAGGTAGCCCGCGAGCTCGGTCGCGGCCGTGGCCGGCGCCGCATCGACGATCAGCCCGATGGCGCTCCCGCCCCCCGTCTCCGCGAGCGAGCGTCCCAGGGTCGCAACCTCGGCCGACAGCTTCGAGAGCGACCCGTCCACGACCTCGCCCACGACCACGATGAGCGGCGCCATCAGATGAGCCTCCGGTCGGCGAGGAAGTCGGCGATCTCGCGGGCCGCGTCGGCGGCGGGTGCGCTCACGACGCGACCGGCGGCGCGCGTCGGTGGCGGGTCGGCGGCGAGCACCCGCGTGGCCCACGCGCCATCGGCGGGCGCCAGGCCCGGATCGTCCGCACCGTCCGCGCCGAGGTCCGCGAGCCCGAGCACGGCGATCTCGCGCGAGCGAGCGGCCATGATCCCCTTGAGCGACGGATACCGCGGCGCGCCCAGGGCCTGCGTGCACGAGATGACGGCGGGCATCGGCGCCTCGATCAGGTCGTAGCCCCTGGCGCTCAGCCGCCGGACACGGACGGTTCCGGCCGCGGGATCGGGTTCGATGGCGCCGGCCGCGGACAGCAGCGGCAGCCCGAGCCGAAGCGCGACGCCGGCCGCCACGGCGCCACCCGTGCCGTCGGACGTGTCGAGGCCGGCCAGCAGGAGGTCGAACGTCTCGCGCGCGGCGGCGGCGGCCAGCACCCGGATCGTGGTCGGCACGTCAGCGCCGGCGAGCGCGGGGTCCGTGACCAGCACACCCCGCAGCGCCCCCATGGCGAGCGCCTTGCGCATCGTCTCGGTGGCATTGGGCGGGGCCATGGTCAGGATCGCGACCTCGCCGCCGTGCGCCTCGGCGAGCTGGAGGGCGGCCTCGAGCGCGTACTCGTCGTTGCCGTTGACGACCGCCGGCGAGGCCGCCCGGTCGAGCCGGAAGTCAGGCCCCAGCCGCTCGGATCCCGCCGCCGGATCGGGAACGGGCTTGGTCAGGACGAGGATACGCACGCGCTCAATGCTCCTGGCTGGGCTGCGGGTCCGGCGGCATCGTCCGAGGTGATCGCGCGCCGGCGTTGATGAGTGTCGGGCGAGGCTCGCGCCGCGTCACGCGTGCCGGGCGAGCAGCGCCCGCGCGACGATCAGCCGCTGGATCTGCTGGGTCCCCTCGTACAGCTGGGTGATCTTGGCGTCGCGCATCATGCGCTCGACCGGGTATTCGTCGACGTATCCGTAGCCACCAAAGACCTGGACCGCGTCGGTGGTGACCCGCATCGCCGTGTCCCCCGCGACGAGTTTACAGATGGCCGCCCAGCGGGCGGCGTCCGGCGCCCCGGCATCGATCTCCTGGCACGCCGTGTACAGCAGCTGTCGGGCGGCCTCGGTGGCCGCGTCCATGTCGGCGAGCATCGCCTGGATCATCTGCAGCTCGCCGATCGGCCGGCCGAACTGCCGGCGCTCGGCGGCGTAGCGCGTCGCGGCCTCGAGCGCGCCCTGCGCGATGCCCACCGCCTGGGCGGCGATCCCGGGACGCGATCGCTCGAAGGTCTGCATCGCGATCGCGAAGCCCTGCCCTTCGTCACCGAGCCGGTTGCCGACCGGGACCCGAAGGCTGTCGAACGCCAGCTCCGCGGTCGGAGACCCGCGGATCCCCATCTTGTGCTCGAGGCGGGTGACCTTGAACCCGGGGCGATCGGTCTCGACCAGGATCGCGGACAGGCGACGCGTCGGCTTCTCGGCGTCCGGGTTGGTGATCGCGAACACGACCACGTAGTCCGCCACGCTGGCGTGGCTGATGAACCGCTTCGTGCCGTTGATCACGTACTCGTCGCCGTCGCGCTCGGCACGGGTTCGGAGGGCCGACGGGTCCGATCCCGCGTCCGCCTCGGTCAGCCCGAACGCGATGAGCTTGTCGCCCGACGCCAGCCCCGGGAGCCAGCGATCCTGCTGCTCGGCGGTGCCCGCCACCTGGATCGGGATGGCGCCCAGGGACTGCACGGCGACCATCAGCCCGCTCGTGGCGCAGGCTCGGCTCAGCTGCTCGATCACGAGGCACAGCGCCAGCAGGTCGGCGCCGAGGCCACCGTGACGCTCCTCGAACGGGATGCCGAACACGTCGTGACTCGCCAGCAACCGGCGGATGTCGTCGGGCCACTCGCCGGTCCTGTCGATCTCGGCTGCGCGCGGCGCCACCTGCTCGTCGGCGAGCTCCCGCACGGCGTCGCGCAGGAGGACCTGGTCCTCGGTGAGCCGGATCGAGCCGTGGATCGGGGGGTTCGTGGACACCGCCGCCATCCTAGCAGCGCCCCCACGCGGTTGTGCCCGGCCACCGCCGCATGCCCCGATCGTCAGGCGTGACATTCGGCGCTGGCCCGACTACGCTGCAGCCACGGCCGGTACGGGGCTGACACGGCCACCGGGGGTCCGGGTCCCGAACCGGAAGGGACGCGGTCATGGAACTGACGTATCTGCTCGCGCTGGTGATCGCGGTGTTCATCGTGATCGCCTCCGTTGTCGTGATTCGTACTCGGATGGCGCAGGACGCAGCCGAGGCGACGCCCCCTGAGTCCCCGTTTGCCACCTCCACCGAGGGCATGAAGGTGTGCCCGCGGTGTGGCATGGGCAACCTGTGGACCGATCGCAAGTGCATCAGCTGCGGAGCGGCCCTCAAGGGCTGAGCTTCCGGCACACCGGACCGATCCCGCGCGGGGTTCACTCACGCTCGTCGCTGCTCGCGACGTCGGCCGGCCCGTGGGCCGCCCGGCTACTCGAACCGGGTCGCCTCCGTCGCGGTGACGCGGCCCACCAGCGGCATCGCGGTCAGCACCACGCTCATCGCGCCCGCGGTCGCGATCGCGAGCAACACCACGACGCCCGGGTCAGGTGGCGGTGACCCGCCGCTGGGTATCGCGTGGAGCAGGACCTGCGCCACCGCCGCGCCCAGCACCGCCGACAGCAACGCCACGGTCACCAGCGGCGCGGCCGCCTCGAGCAGGAGCACGGCCTGGAGCCGCCGGACCGACACGCCGCCCAGACGGAGCAGCGCGAACGGGAGGCGCCGCTCGACGAGCCCGCTCGCGGCGGCGATCGCAAGGCTCGCACCCGCGAGCAGCATCGCCACGACGACGCCCATCGACACGATCCTGCCCAGCTCGACCACCGCTGCCGAGCTGTCGGTCAGCGTCTCCCCGACCGTGGCCACGACCGCCGTCGGCATCGCGACCTCGAGCGCCGTCCTCACCCGCTCCACGCTCGCGGGCGAGCCATCGGTGAGGGCGGCGATGCGCGTCGGGGCGAACGACGCTCCACCGTCGGGGAAGGCCGCCGGCTCGATGATCACCGCGGGCAACCCGAGCCGCGGCCCGGCCGTCGCGTCCGGCGCAACGTAGTGGTCGATACCGGTGGGCTGGACGCGCAGCGTCACCTCGGGAGCCGGGGCCGTGACCGGGAGGCCGACGCCGCCCAGGAACCGGAAGGTCTGGATCATCGCCTCTCCGAACGCGATCCCGCCGGGACCCAGGTGGACCGTGCCATCGCCGCACGTCATGGATGGGGCGGAGACCACCCGGGCGAGCGACGAGCACGACGCCACGACTCCCTTCTGCAACCCGTTGTCGCTGTCGATCAGCACCTCGCGCAGCTCGACAACCTCGCTCGCTCCAGCGTCGGCGGCCGCCCGCAGCCCGGCTGCGGCGACATCGGCACGCTGCGCGGGGACCGTCGCCATCAGCACGTCGGGGCGGACCGCCAGGTCCTCGAAACCGGCGACACCGGTGGTGGTCGCGAACGATGCGATCGAGAGATAGGTGCTGCCGACGAACACCGCCATGACCATCCCGCCGATGGCGCCGTAGGCGCTCCGTGGGTCGTCGGTCAGCCGGCGCCCCGCCAGCAGCCCGACCGGCCCGCGGGCCAGCCGCGTGACGACGGTCCCGACGAGCATCGTGATCCATGGACCGGCGAGCCCGATGCCCACGATGATCCCCAGGAAGCTGCCGACCAGGGTCCACAGCATGAGGTCCCCGATGCCCGTGCTCGACGCGGCGATCCGGAGGACGACGGCCACGAACACCGCGAAGCAGGCTGTGACCGGCAGCAGGCGGATCCGGCGCAGGGGTCGCCGGCGGGCCCGTCGATTCACGCCCAGCGGCGAGACGGACACGCGTCGCAGGGCGACGACCGCGGCGCCGACGCCGACCACCTGGACGACGAGCAGCAGCGCGGCGGCTGGGGCGATCGGCGGCGCGATCGCGTTGGGGAACCAGCTGGCCTGGTTGAGCGGGATCAGGGCGACCAGCGGGCGCAGGGCGAGGAACAGGAGCACGCCACCCAGCGCGCCGGGCACCGTCGCGGTCAGCGCCTCGATCGCCGCGAGCACGGCGACCTGGCCCGGTGTCGCGCCCACCAGGCGCAGGGCCGCCAGGCGCTGCTCCCGGCGCGCAGCGGACAGCCGGGTCGCCGTGGCCACGAACACCGCGACCGGCGTCAGCGCGCCGACCACGGCAACCACCACCAGCACCTCGATCAGCGGGTTGGTGGGGGTCGGGATATGCCCGGTCCCATCGAGCGCCGTGACGATCCGGGCGCCGTCGGCCCGGAGGGCCTCGGGCTCGCGTCCAACCACCGCCGCCAGCTCGTCGGGAGCCATCAGCCCGGCCTCGCCGATCGTCCCCGTCGCCGGCCCGAACCGGGCGCCGAGCTCGGCCCACGGCTCTACAGCGACCAGGGCGTCCAGCGCCGGGGACAGGTAGACCTCGCCGGGGCCGGGCACGTGATCGAGACCGGGCGGCACCGGCGCGTCCGCGGACAGCGCGGCGACGTCCATGCGCGACCAGCGGCCGCCCCTGCCAGTGATCGTCGGTCCGCGACAGCATGAGACCCTGGTTGCCCGTGGCCGGGTCCAGCATGCCCCCCGTGTCGCGCCATGCCGAATGGTCGTAGCGGGTGGCCAGCGCCGGCTCGAACGAGAGCGCGAACAGCAGGATGGCGGTGCCGAACGCCACGGCCAGCGCGGTCAGCGACGTGGCGAGGGCGCCCGACCGTCCCCCCGCGAGCGACAGCCGCCAGCCGAGCCGGATCATCGGGGAGAGTCGGGCGCGATCCGCCCGTCCCGGACGATGACCTCGCGATCGGCGTAGGCGGCGATCCGCGGCTCGTGGGTGACCAGCAGGACCGACGTGCCGGCCGACCTCGCAACGTCGGTCAGCAGCTCCATCACCTGCTCGCCCGCGAGCGAGTCGAGCGAGCCCGTCGGCTCGTCCGCGAACAGCACGCGCGGCCCCGTCGCCAGGGCACGGGCGACCGCGATCCGCTGTGCCTGTCCGCCGGAGAGCTCACCCGGGCGGCGCTGCTCGAGCCCTTCCAGATCGAGCCGCGGGAACCAGCCCGCTGCCCGATCGAGCGCCTCGCGCCAGTGGACACCGTCGAGCAGCATCGGCAGCGCGATGTTCTCGATCGCCGGCAGCTCCGGGACCAGCTGCCCGAACTGGAACACGAACCCGAACTCGGTCCGCCGAAGCCGGCTCCGCTCTGCCTCGCGCAGGTCGTCGATCCGGCGCCCCGCGAACGTGACCCGGCCGGCGTCCGGCCGCAGGATCCCGGCCACGCAGTGGAGCAACGTCGACTTGCCCGAGCCGCTGGGCCCCATCACCGCCACGACCTCGCCGGCCGCCAGGCTGAGGTCGACGCCGCGCAGCGCCTCGGTCATGCCGAACCGCTTCTCGAGCCCGACGGCATCGATCATGACGGCCGAACCGGTGTTCGCCGCGTCCATCGGGTGGCCCACGGCCCGCGTCTCGCCCGGGTCGAACGTGGTCTCGATCATTGGTGACCCTCCGTGGGTGGCATCGGTGCAGCGGCGGCGCCGGCGGTCAGACCCGGCAGCTGGGTGGCAAGATCTGCTGCCCGGGTGGCGGTGACCTCGATCCAGCGCAGGTCGGCCTCGAGATGGAACAGCGCGTAGTCGGCGAGCAGCGCCACCGCCGGCGGTGCCGTGCGTCGAAGCGCGGTCAGCTCCCGCATCCGGGCCAGGTGCGCGTGTCGCTGCCGATCGAGCAGCTCGACCACGGACCGACCCGTCAGCACGGCCAACGTCACCCGGGTGAACAGCACGGCCTGGAGGTGCGGCTCCGGATCCGACGGCTCGGTCAGCCACGCATCGAGCACCCGCTCCCCCGCCTCCGTGATCGCGTACACCTTGCGTTCGGGTCCCTCGTCCTGGTCGATCGAGGCGACCACGACCTCCCCGTCCCGCGTCAGGCGGGCGAGCGTCGCGTACACCTGCCCGAAGGCGAGCGGGCGGTCCGGGGCGAAGTAGCCATCGAACAGATGCTTGAGCTCGTAGCCGTGCCGCGGCGCGGGCTCGAGCAGACCCAGAAGCGCATGACGGACTGACACCGCCGCGCACTATACACCCAGTGTATAGCCGTGTCCGGCGGCGGCGCCGAGCGCGCCCGGAGACTCAGACCACCGGCAGCCGGCGATCCTCGGGGACGTTGCGGCCGGCGAACGGCACGATCGAGGCGGCCAGCAGCTCGCTGATGTCCTGGGCCGTCACCGCGTCCTCGCCCTCGGCGCGCCCGGCATCGGACAGCCCGTCGCGGAGCATCGTCATGCAGAACGGGCAGGCGGTGGCCAGCACCTCGGCGCCGGTCTCGAGCACCTGGCGGGTGCGCTCGGCGTTGATCCGCGTGCCGCGGGTCTCCTCCATCCACATCCGGCCGCCGCCGGCGCCGCAGCAGAACGTCTGCCGCCCGCTCGCCTCCATCTCGCGCAGCTCGACGCCGGGGATCGCGCCCAGCACGTCGCGCGGCGCGTCGATGACACCGTTGTAGCGGGCGAGGTAGCAGCTGTCGTGGTAGGTGACCGAGCGTCCCGGCAGCCCATCGGGTCCGATCCGCAGGCGACCCGAGGCCACCAGCGACGACAGGTACGCCGAGTGGTGGCGGACGCTGAAGTCACCGCCCAGCTGGCCGTACTCGTTGCCGATCGTGTTGAAGCAGTGCGGGCACGCGGTCACGATCGTTCGCTCCCCCATCCGGTAGCGGTTGAGGGTCTCGACGTTCTGCCCGGCCAGGATCTGGAACACGTACTCGTTGCCCATCCGCCGCGCCGGGTCGCCGGTGCAGCTCTCCTCCTGGCCCAGCACCGCGAACGAGATACCCGCGGCGTCGAGGCAGGTGGCGACGGCGCGGGCGACCTTCCGGTTGCGGTCGTCGAAGGCGGCGGCGCAGCCCACCCAGTACAGCACCTCGAGCGCGTCCAGCTCACCGGCGGCCTGGACCTGGGCGACGGTCCGGACCTCGAACGGCAGCCCCCTGGCCCAGTCGAGCCTCGCCGACGGCGGCTGACCCCACGGGTTGCCGACCGACTCCATCCCCCGGAACGCGGCCGTCACCTCCTGCGGGAACCGGGAGTCCTCGAGCACCAGGTTGCGCCGCAGCCCGACGATCTTGTCCACGTGCTCGATCGTCACCGGGCACGCCTCGACGCAGGCGCCGCAGGTCACGCAGTCCCAGACCGCGTCGTACGGGATCGCCACGTCGACCAGCGGCCGGTCGAGCGCCGCGGGCTGGAGCGTGTCGTCGAGTCCGAAGGCGTGCGAACCGACGGCGAGTTGGGGATCAGCGGCAGCCCTGCCTCGGCCGCGACCGCCTCGTGGCGGATGTCCATGATCAGGTTCTTGGGGTTGAGCGGCTTGCCGGTGGCGTGCGCGGGGCACGCCTGCTGGCACCGACCGCATTCGGTGCAGGTGAAGCCGTCGAGCAGGTCCTTCCAGCTCAGATCGGCGATCGTCCGGATGCCCATACGTGGCGTCCTCGGCTTCGAGGTCCATCGCGGGCAGCTCGCCTCGCGGCCGGAGCTTGCGCAGCGCGACGTTGGGGATCGCCGTCGCGATGTGAAGGTGCTTGGAGAACGGCAGGTAGGCGAGGAACGCCGCGACCAGCAGCATGTGCGTCCACCACAGCACCGCGAACACGGCCTGGCTGATCGACGGATCGAGCCCCGTCAGCAGCCCGCCGATCGCGTTGGCCACGAACGCGCCCGGGACCTCGCCGCGTGCCGCCACCTCGAACACCTGCGCCCCGAGCTCGGCCGCCACGATGCCGCCGATGAGGACCAGGATCAGCAGCGCATCGCGATTGAGCGACAGGCGCTCGGGCTTGATGACGAGCCGCCGCAGGAACGCGTAGCCCACGGCCGCCAGGACGACCAGCGCGATGACGTTCTGGAGCGCGTTGACGAACGCCCACAGCAGCCCGTCGAGCGGATAGGCGACGACGGCCTCGATCAGGCCGACGGTGACGATGTTGGCGGTGCCGATCGTGAGCAGGACGAAGCCCCAGAAGATGCTGAAATGCATCAGGCCGGCGGGCGGGTCGCGGAACATCCGGACCTGGAGCAGGGCGTACCGGCCGACGCCGGCGAGGCGCCGCCAGGGATGCTCGGTGGGGGCCGTCGCGCCGACAGCCGCGAACACCCGCAGATGGCGCGCCATGGCCAGCGCGAAGAACCCGGCGGCGCCCCAGAACAGGGGTAGCACCAGCGGGTACAGGGGGACGTGGGCGAACGGCTCGAGCATCGGTCAGGCGTCCTCCGCGGATCCCGGCGGGAGGTCTCGACGTCCGGCCGCACGGGCGGCCCCGTGGTCGAACGGGCCCGCGAGCGTCTCGAGCGCGTGGTCCAGGATCGGGATCAGGGTCTCGAGCGATTCGATGGCGCCCTTCGGCGACCCGGGCAGGTTCGCGATCAGTGTCCGCCCTCGGACCCCGACCAGCCCGCGCGACAGCGCCGCGAACGGCGTCGACCGCCGGCCGTCGGCGCGCATCGCCTCGGCGATCCCCGGTACCTCGTAGTCGAGCACGGCGAGCGTCGCCTGCGGGGTCACGTCGCGCGGCGTCAGCCCGGTGCCACCGGTGGTGATGACCAGCGGGAACGACGCCGCCCCGTCGATCAGCGCCTGCTCGATGGCCCAGGCTTCGTCGGCGACCGAGCGGCGCTCGATCGTGTGCCCGAGCGCCGCCAGCCGCGCCGCCACGGCCTCCCCGGAGGCATCCTCGCGGCGCCCGGCCGCGACCCGGTCGCTGACGGTGATGACGAGGGCCGTTCTGGCCGTGCCGGCCGCCGGATCGCCGGTCAACCCGACGCCTTGCGCTTGCTCACGCGACCGGCGACGCGATCGCCCGCCCGGCGGCGGGGTCGGCCGGCACTCGACGTGCCGGCAGGCCGGTGCCAGTCGCCGCTCTTGCCGCCGGTCTTGGAGACCAGCCTGACGCCCCGGATCTCGACGCCGCGCTCCACGCCCTTGACCATGTCGTACACGGTCAGCGCGGCGATCGAGGCCGCCGTCAGCGCCTCCATCTCGACGCCGGTCGGGGCGGTCGTCGCGGCCTCGGCCCGGATCTTGAGCAGCGAGCCGGCGCGGTCCGGGGTGATCGCGACGACCAGGTCGGTCAGCGGCAGCGGGTGGCACAGCGGGATCAGCTCGGCCGTCCGCTTGCCGCCCATCACGCCCGCGAGCTCCGCAACCGTGAGCACGTCGCCCTTCTCGCCACCGCCATCGATCACCAGGCTCAGCGTCTCGGCGGAGACGGCGACCTCGGCTTCGGCGACGGCACGGCGGGCAGTGGGCGGCTTGGCGCTCACGTCGACCATGCGCGGACGGCCTCGTCGATCGAGGTGGCTCAGGCGGCGCCGCTCGGCGCGGGGGACGTCGGTCCGATCCATCGATCCTCCTGCTGGCAAATCCTAGCGATTGATCCGGGCTTCGGCCGGGTGCCCCGGCGGGTCACCCTGCGCTGCGGTCCTCCCCGGTCCTCGGTCGTGCCCGGTGGTGCGCACGGCGCTCAGCCGCGATCCAGCCAGCGCAGCTCGACGTCGGTCCCGGCGGCGACCCGCTCGAGCGGCTCGGGGATCACCGCCAGCGCATCCGCGGCCGCGAGCGCCGACAGGACGTGACTCCCCTGCCCGCCCGCCAGGCGGACCCTGACCCTGCCCCGGTCATTGCGCATCGGCGTGCCGTCCGGCTCTCGAAGCGCGGTCACCCGCTGGTACGCCGCGCCGTCCGAGACTCTTGGTGACCGGCTCCTCGAGCACCGCCCGGTCCACGGACCGGTGGAGCTGACGGTGCCCCGCGAGACGGCGGATCACCGGCCGCACGAACAGCTCGAACGTGACGAACGCCGACACCGGGTTGCCCGGCAGCCCGAACAGCAGCACCGGCGACGCGTCCTCCCCCGCCCCGCCACGCGATCCATCCGGACCGCCACGCGATCCATCCGGGCCGCCACGCTGCACGTCCGCGCCGCCACGCGATCCATCCGCGCGTCCGAAGGCGAACGGCTTGCCCGGCTGGACGGCCACCCGCCACAGGTCGATGTGGCCGATCGCATCGAACGCCGTTCGAACGTGGTCGTACGGGCCGACCGACACACCGCCCGACACGATCACGAGGTCGGCGCCGGCGACACCGCGCCTGAGCCGCCGCTCCACATCCGCGAGATCATCGACGGCGATCCCCAGGTCGAGCGGGACCGCGCCCGCCTCGGTGACCAGCGCCCGCAGGCCGGGGCCGTTGGCATCGGGGATGCCCGCCGGCCCGAGATCGGCGCCCGGGGCCCGGAGCTCATCGCCCGTGGCCAGCACGGCCACCACCGGCCGGCGCCGAACCGCCACGGTCGCTGCGCCGCAGCCCGCGGCCAGGGCGACCACGGCCGGCGTCACCGGCAGGCCCGCGGCCACCACCTCCGCGCCGGCCACCACGTCGCTCCCCGCGGCGCGGACCGCGCCACCGGCGGCCACTCGCTCGTGGACGAGGCACGCCGCCGGGAGCGGACCGGTCGCGTCGCGTCCGCGAGGTCCGGGATTGCCCGAGGCATCGAGCGGCGTCGTGAGCTCCACCGGGACCACCGCGTCCGCACCGTCGGGCATCGGCGCCCCCGTCGCGATCCGGATCGCCGTCCCGGCGAGCACCCGTGCGTCAGGGGTGACCCCGGCGCGCGATTCGCCCACGACCGTCAGGCGGATCGGCCGGCTGTCGCGCGCCTCGGCCACATCGGCCGCCCGGATCGCGTACCCGTCCATCGCCGAGTTGTCCCACGGAGGCAGCGAGGTGCTCGCGAACACGGCCTCGGCCAGCGCCCTGCCAAGGGCTGTCTCGGGCGCGACGCGCTCGATCCCGGCGAGTGGCTCGACACCGGCAAGCACCGTGGCCTGCGCGGCCTCGACCGGGAGCAGCCCACCCGTCATCGCACCCCTTCCCGCCATCGAGCCTGTCTGCGTGTCATCGGGCGGCCTCTCCCGTCGAGCCGGTTGCCTGGCGCGCCGCCAGCGAGCGAACGAGCGTCGCGACGCCGTCCCGGGTCAGCATGCCCGCCAGCCGTCCGTGATCGGCCACGGCCAGCGCGTCCAGGCTCCCGGTACTCAGCAGCTCGAGCGCGTCCCACAGCGAATCGTCGGGCGCCAGCAGCGGCGTCTGCGGTGGGCTGGCCATCACCTCGCTCACCCGGGTGCCGCCGAACCGCCGGCGTCCGAGCCCCATGAGCCGGCGGCGACCCACGATCCCCACCACGGTATCGCCGTCGACGACCGGCAACGCCGCCATCCCGTCGGGGCCCTGGAGCCGATCCGCGAAGGTGTCGATGGTGAGCTGCGGCGCGATCGAGCCCACCTCCCTGTCCATCGCATCCTCGACGTGCACGCCACGCAGCAGCCGCTCCATCGCAACCCGGCGTTCGACCGACCGGCCGCTGGTCGTGAGCAGCCAACCCAGGGCAACCGCCACCAGGCCCTCGAGCACGAGATTGGCGAGCGCGAGCGCGACCCCGATCGCGACGATGACCCAGCCGACGAGCCTGCCGGCGCGAGCCGTGATCAGGCTCGCCCGATCGCGATCGCCGGTACCGGCCCAGGCCAGCGCGCGGACCACGCGTCCACCGTCGATCGGGAGAGCCGGAACCAGGCTGAGGCACGCGAGGGTCAGGTTCAGCGCCCCGATCACGACCAGCACATCGGCGAGGACGGCGACCATGCCAGACGGCGCGGCCACCACCAGCCCGGCCACGAGCAGCACCAGGCCGGCAGCCAGCGACAGCAACGGCCCGGCCGCGGCGATGGCCAATTCGTCACGCGGTCGCGGCGCCCGGATCGAGAGCGGCGCCAGGCCACCGACGAAGCCCAGCAGCACCGAGGTCACCGGCACGCCCCGCCGGCGGCCCACCAGCGCGTGCGCGAGCTCATGGACCATCACCGAGACGAGGAACAGGATCGCGACGCCGGCCCCCACGACCCACTGCGCGACAGGGTGCAGCGTCGGCTCGCGGGTGGACGCGAGATCGGTCCCGACCACGGTCACGACCGCCAGCATCACGACCCACGCGAGCGACACCCGGATCTCGATCCCGAGCAGGCGCGCGATCGGCAGCCCGCCCTGGTTCATCGCACCGGTGCCGTCGACGCGACCCGCCCCGGTCCGGGCGTCCGTCGGGTCTCGATCGCCGTCGCACGACGCCCGCCGAGCCAGGCCAGCCCGACGCCGAGCACCACGACGACGACACCCACCCCGATCGTCGTCTCGACCCAGAACGTCTCGGGGAACAGCTGCACGAGGCGGTCCGTGCGCGGATCGAACAGGAAGCTCCCGGGCGGGAAGAACAGCTCGTGGAACAGCTCGAACGCGGTGTCGAAGAACGCGACCCCGGCGATGCCGACCGCGACCGTGCCCACGGCGATCACGCGGCCGATCAGGCCGAGACGGCGCCACAGGCGCGCGCGAGCCTCCGGCGTCCGGCTGGTCGCGAATGCCACCGCCAGCACCGCTGCCCCGGCGATCGCCAGCGCATAGAAGCCTGCGAACACGCCCCGGACATCGCGCATGTGCTGGCGCTCGCGCTCGCTCAGCACCGGCTGGCCGTTGAGGGCGACATCGAAGGTCGGCGGTCCGAGGACGAGGTCGGAGAGGATCGCATCGGTCACCGTCCGCAGCTCGCCCGGCTCGAACCCGGTCCACGCCGCCGCCTGTGCGCGGCCCTGCTCGAACCCGACCCAGACCGGGTTGAGGAACGGCAGGATCGCCAGCGCGATCACCACCAGGGTCGTGGCGACGCCCAGCAGCAGCGTGATCAGGGCCTCGCGGATGCGCACCATCAGGCGGCTGATGGTAGCTGGTGGCCCGCACGACCGGGCGATCGGGCGCGGAAGCGCACGGCGCGCGGCCATCTCGGGCCGGCGTCCGTATCGCCGCGGCGGCTCAAGCCTCCTCGAGCGTCCGCGCCTGCTCCCACCAGGTATCGATCATGAGCTCCGGCGGCAGCTCCCACTTGAGCTCCTGTGCGGCACGGCCCAGCTGGAACCGGAACGCGTCGAGGTCCAGCGAGAGCACATCCCGCAGGCCCTCGATGCCGGCCTGGATGAACAGCTGGTGCTCCGTTCCCCCGAACCCGGCCAGGTTGAGCATCAACGCCTCGTCACGCCAGCGGGCCACGTCGTTGGGCGTGGCCGCCACGTGGTCGGCCAGCGACTGACGTCGGGTCGGCGTCTCCGAGACCTCGAGCAGGATCCCGGTGGTGAAGATTCCCTGCTTCTCGAGCCGGTCGAGATGGACGGGTTCGATGCGGGTGAGCTCGGTGATGGACGGCACTCGGCGTCGGCCTCCGATGGTCAGGCGGTGATGGACGCCCCACGGTCGGCGGGTGCGCTGAGCCCATTATCGCGGGTTGGCCGAGCATGCGGCGTCAGTCCGGGTCACCGAGCTTGCGGCATCCGTCCGGGTGGGCCGTGACTGCGGCATCCGTCCGGGTGGGCCGTAACTGCCGGACGCCGGCGCCCCGCGCTCAGCCCCGGGCTCGCGGCGCTCGGCTCGCGGGGCTCGGCTCGCGGGGCTCGGCGCGCGGCGACGCCAAGCGGTAGCCGTTCCCGGCTACCGCTCGAGCGCCTGGTTCTCGAGCACGACGTCCCAGTGCGCGTCGAGGATCTCGAACCTGCGTTGCTCCTCGGCCCGGAACGTCTCCTGGTCCGGGTACAGCCGTAGCGCGATCTCCGCGTCGGCGTGCTCCTGCATCGCCGCCCAGTCCCGGTACGTGATCGACACCAGCACGTCCCAGTCCGCGCGACCGTCACCGTGGAACCTGGGTGCCCACAGCTCCACGTTCGTGAACCGCCCGGCCTTCTCGAGCTCGCGCAGGATCGGCCAGTGGTTCTTGCGGAACAGGGCCACGAACTCGTCGTGCATCCCCCACTTCGTGCGGTAGAAGTACAGGACCTCGATCGGCTGTGCTGCGGCATCGGTCATGGTGGGTCGCCTCCTCGTGGATCGTCGCTGGATGGATGGGGGTCAGGGATCGAGCCTGGCGGCCTCCGCGCGGAGCAGCGCCCAGGCCCGCTCCACGTGCCGCTGCTGCGTCCGCAGGTTGCCGACGGCGAGGCGGATCGTGAACCGGTTGCGAAGCCGGGTGTGGGACAGGAACACCTCGCCGTTGCGATTGACCGCGTTGAGCAGGCGCTCGTTGAGCTCATCGAGCAGGTCCGGCACGTCGCCCTCGCCCTCGCGACCGGCGAGCGCAGCCGGCCGGTAGCGGAAGCACACGGTCGAGAACGGGACCGGTGCCAGGCGTTCCCAATCGGGGTCGCCGTCGACCCAGCCCGCGAACTCGCCCGCCAGCGCCAGATGAAACGCGAGCCGCCGGCGCAGGCCGTCGAGCCCGAACCAGCGAACGAGCATCCACAGCTTGAGCGCGCGCATCCGGCGGCCGAGCTGCGGCTGATACTCGTTGTAGTCGAGCACGGGCTGCTCCCGGTCGAGCGTCCGCAGGTACTCGGGCACCAGGCTGAACGCGGCCCGAAGCTGCTCCATCCGCCGCGACAGCAGCAGCGAGGCGTCGAGGGGCGTGAACAGCCACTTGTGCGGGTTGACGACGATCGAGTCCGCGCGTTCCCAGCCCGCGAACGGCGCTCGGCGATCCGGCAGCAACGCGGTCGCCCCCGCGTACGCGCTGTCGACGTGCAGCCACAGGCCCTCGCGAGCGGCGACGTCGGCGATCGCGCTCACCGGGTCCACCGAGGTCGAGGACGTGGTGCCGATGGTGGCGACGATGGCGACCGGCCGCCGACCCGCCGAGCGGTCCTCGTCGATCGCCGCCTGGAGGGCCTCCACGTCCATCTCGTATGCATCGTTCACCGGGATCCTGACCAGCGCCGCTCGGCCCAGCCCCAGCGTCATGCATGCCTTGTCGACGGAGCTGTGCGCCTCAGCCGAGGCGTAGACCCGCGGCTGGGCGGTGCCCAGTCGGGACAGACCATCCTCCGCGGCGTTGAGCCCGGCGGCTTCGCGCGCGGCCGCCAGCGAGATGAGCGTGGATGTGGATGCGGTGTCGGTGAGCATCCCTCCGAACGCATCCGGCAGCCCCAGCGCGGCGCGCAGCCAGTCCACCACGACGGTCTCGAGCTCGGTGCCGATGGGCGATGTCCGCCACAGCATCGGGTTCTGGCCCAGGGCCGCGGTCAGCATCTCCCCGAGGATCCCGGCACCCGACGCGGACGTCGAGAAGTAGGCGAAGAAGCCGGGGTGCTGCCAGTGCGTCGCGTTGGGCAGGACCAGCCGATCGACATCGGCGAGGATCGCGTCCATCGGCTCGGGCATCTCGGGTGCGGTCGCCGGCAGCTGGGGGCCGATGGTTCCCGGCTCGATCGTGGGCAGGACAGGGTATGCCTCAACCCCCGCCAGGTAGTCCGCGATCCGATCGACCACGGCGTGCGCGGCCACCCGGAATGCCTCCGGATCCATGTCGTTGAGGCCATCGACCTGCTCTGGATCGAGGGATGCGCGGGCCGGTTCGCTCACCTGTCCAGTCTACCGATGACCGGGACGGCGGCAGGGGCTACGGCTGGACCGACGTGCCAACCTCGGACAGGATGCTCGAGACCTGGCCGCCCAGGAAGATCAGCCCTGCGATGCTGGCAACGAACACGAGCACCACGATGGCGGCGATCACCAGGCAACCGATGAACAACCCGCTTGTCTGGCCATCGACGGGCTGGACGATCGCCGTTCCGGCGAACCGGTCGTGGAGCCCCTGTCGAGTGGGGCTCGTCGCGATCGTCGCAAGCAGGATCAGCAACCAGCCCAGCAGGATCAGCGAGGCGAGCCCGGACAGCGTGGGTTCGAGGATCAACGATGGGATCCATGTCCCGAAGACGAGCCAGCGCCGGAAGGCCTGTCCCTGGCTGAGCTGCCCGCCGGTGGTCGCGTCACCGATCTGGAGCTTGAGCAGGCGCATGCCCGGCGTCGCGCGCCAGGAGCTCGACCACAGGAGCGTGAAGTACGCGGCGTCGATCACGATCCCCACCAGCGCCACCGCGAGCCCGGCGCCGCCCAGCGTTCCTGCGCCCGACGTGATCGCAAGGATCGGGAGCGAGATCAGGAACAGGAGCAGGTAGTCGACGATGTAGGCGGCGAACCTGGGCAGAGCGCCCGCGTAGATGAGCCCGGGCGCCCCGGGGACGGCCAGTGGGTGATAGGTGGGCACCGCCACCGGCGCTCCCCACGGGCCGCTGCCTGCCGGTGGCGGTGCGGGCGCGGCCGGTGGCGGGATCGGTGCGTTGGGTGGCCCGGGCGGCGGTGGCGCGGACGCCGGTCCCGCAGGCGGCGCCGGCGGGCCGGACGGGATCGGAGCGGTTGGTTGTCCGGGCACCCCGGCTGTTGGCTGGCTCGGCAGCGGCGCACCGGGACCACCCCAGTCGGTCCTGGTCTCCTCCTCCGGGTCACCGCCCTCGCCGGAACCGCCGGCTCCCTGCCACACCATCGACCAACCTCCCTCCGCAACCGGCCTCCCGCCGATCGCGTCCCGCAAGCGTACTGCCCGCCAGCGGGCGGGATGCGGCCATGCCGCGGGTTCGGGACCCGCTCAGGTGCGTCCAGGTGCCAGCACGCGCAGTGACTGGGGCACGCACTCTGCCTCGAACCAGCCCATCCCGACCACGTCCCCGTCGACCTCCACGGGCTCGTCGGCCGGGCCGCTGACCCGGATCGAGCGGACCTCGAGCCGCCGTGATCGGCCACTGCGAGATCCACCGGTGTCCCGCCGCACGATCGCCTCGCACGCCCCGCGGGCCGCGTCGAGCAGGCCGTCGCCCTCGACGATGAACACATCCAGCCGACCGTCATCCGGCCGGATCCGTCGCGCAGGCCGCAGCACGCCCGGGATCAGCTCCCCGCTGTTCGCCACCAGCACCTCGAACGCCGCGACCTCGAGCTCCCGGCCATCGGCAACGACGCGCATCGATGCCGCCCTGGCCTGTGCCAGCTCTCGAGCGGCCGCCGCGAAGTACGCGTATCGCCCGAGGCGGCGCTTCGATCCCTCGCTCGCCCTCGCCATGACACGCGCATCGAACCCGATCCCGGCACCCACCGTGAACAGGCGCGACGCAGCGTCGCCGCCCTCGCCATCGAGCGCCCCGAACCGGACCCGGCCCAGGTCCACCCGGCGAAGCTGCGCGGTCTCGATGATCTCGGCCGCTCGGTCCGGTCGCATCGGGATCCGCAACGACGCCGCGAACAGGTTGGCCGTCCCGACCGGGATGATGGCGAGCGGCACGTCCGTGCCCGCGAGGACGCCCGCCAGATCACGCACCGTCCCATCCCCGCCGACGGCCACCACGAGATGGGCCCCGTCAGTCACGGCCGCCGCGACGCCTTCCGCCATCGCCTCGGCGCTGCCCTCTGCCAGCACGTCCGGCTCGCGACCGTTGCGCACACCGACCGCACGTTGCACCTCGGCCAGAATCCGGTCGAGGCGCCGTCTTCCGGCCGGGCCGTGCAGCCGGGACGAGGCCGGGTTGACGGCGACGATCGGACGGGCTGTCGTGGTCGGGTCGGACATCATGCGGCGGCCATCCTCACGCCACCGATTGTGCGGTCATGACGTCCGTCGTGGCGCGTCCAACCGTCGATGCTGCCTCGCCCAGCCCGCCGGCGCCGACGAGCAGCGCGCAGGTCACCCGAACGCGCACGATTGGACGTCAGGTCCTGATGTCGAGTGGCCCGATGTAGTCTGGCGACCATGCCGATTGCCCCTTTGCTCCAGCCGTTCCGCGAGGGTTGGGCGGCGCATCAGCGACATCTGCTGGCCGCCATCGCGGATCTCAGCCCGGAGCAGCTCGCGCTCCGGGCCGGTCCTGGCGAATGGGCGATCTGGCAGATCGCCGGCCACATGGCCGGGGCCCGCGCGTACTGGCTCCACGATGTGCTCGGCGAGGGTGACCAGGGCGTCCGCGACGTGTTCCGGGTTACGCGGACCACCGTTCCCGGCCTGCCGCTCGAGGATGCGGGCTGGGAGGATGACGAGACCCAGCCTCGGACGGCGACCGAGCTCGTCAACGCCTTGGATGTGACCTGGCGACTGGTCGAGGACTGCCTCGAGCGGTGGACGGAGGAGGACATCGTCGCCCGGATCCCCCAACGTGGCGGGGACCGATCCACCACGCGCGGATGGGTGATCTGGCACCTAATGGAGCACGACGTGCATCACGGCGGAGCGATCTCGCTCGTGCTCGGCACCAACGGACTGCCCGGCCTGGACATCTGAGGTCAACGAGACGGCCCACCCAAACGAAAGCCCCTGCGGAACCGCCCGCAGGGGCCAATTCGTGCTCAGATCGATGGTCGGGGCGGAGCGATTCGAACGCTCGACCTCCTGAACCCCATTCAGGTGCGCTACCAGGCTGCGCCACGCCCCGAGGGCGACGAGTCTACCACCCGCCCCAGCGGTGATCCGCACCGGGTCTCGCACCAGGGACGCCGGCCGGCATCCCGTCTCGCATTGGCCGCGAGCGTCCCATAACCTTGACGGCAGGGGTGGAAGCGCTGACGATTCGGAGCCGCGTACGGCGGTCTCCGCTCGCGCACCGCCGGCCGAACGGACGGTGAACCAAGACCATTGGTCGGATTCTCGACCCCTGTGCCATCGATCGGCTGTCCCAGCGCTCGGCCGGTCGCGGCATGGATACGCTTCTCGAAGGAGGACGCCGATGCGAACCCGCGGCGCACTGTTCCTGATCGCCGCAATGGCCCTGGCGGCCTGTGGCAGCGGCAGCGCAACTTCCGCCCCCGCCTCGGCCCCGAGCGAGGCCAGCGCTGCGCCGTCAATGGCGGCGTCCGAGGCACCGTCCATTGCGGCCTCCGACGCGCCGGCGTCGGCAGGCGAGATGCCCTCCATGAATCCGCTGGATCTGGGCTTGGCTGCCGGCGACGTCTCCCAGCTGGACTCGTACCACATGGAGCTCACCGTCGCCACCGGCTCCGAGCAGCAGAAGCTCACGGTCGAGGCGACGAAGAAGCCGGTTGCAGCGTCGCACTACATCCTGGGCGGCCAGCAGTCCATGGAGTTCATCACCATCAAGGGTCAGGGCTCATGGATCAAGCAGGGCAGCACCTGGGCGCCGGTCCCGGCCGGAGCCGACGCGATGATGTCGGTGTTCGACGCTCTGGCCCCCGACACGATCATCTCGGGCTTCTCGCTGGGTCAGTACGGCAGCAACCTGGAGCTCCTGGACACCAAGGAGAAGAACGGCGTGCAGGCGGCTCACTACCACCTCGATGCGACGCTGGCCAGCAAGCTCAACGCCACGGACTTCCCGGCCGACGGCAGCCTCGACGTCTGGGTTGCGACCGACGGTGGCTACCTGGTGGCGATGGAGTTCAGCGGCACCCAGCCGTCCGGCGAGCACGCCGACGTGTCGATCGACGTGACGCGCGTCAATGACCCAACGCTCGTGATCAAGGCTCCCACGTCGGGCTGAACGCTGGGCAGGCAGATCGCGGCGGGCCGGAGCCTAGCGCGGTCAGCGACGCCGGGGGCGGGCCTTGCTGCGTGAGCGCTTCTCGCGGATCTGCTCCCGGAATACGAGCCGCACCGGCGTGCCGTCGAAACCGTAGGCGTCACGCAGCCGGTTCTCGAGGTAGCGCCGGTACGAGAAGTGCAGCGAGGCCGGGTCGGTGGCGAAGAACACGAACGTGGGCGGGGCGACGCCGGCCTGGGTGGCGTAGCGGATCTTGGAGCGGCGGCCGCGGACCATCGCCGGTGGTGTGCGCTCGACGGCCGCCGCGACGAGGCGATTGAGCTCGCCCGTCGGGATCCGCTTGCGACGCTCGCCCCAGACGTCGACGGCGAGCTCCAGCACGCGGCCCACGCGCTGCCCGGTCTTGGCGCTGATCGAGACCACCGGGGCGTAGTCGATGAACGGCAGCTCGCGGCGCAGGTCGGCGGCGAACTCGTCGAACGTGCGGTGGGTCTTGTCCTCGACGATGTCCCACTTGTTGACCGCGATGACCAGCCCACGGCCCTCCTCGACGACGTAGCCCGCGACGTGCGCGTCCTGCGCCGTCAGGCCCTCGACCGCATCGAGCACGAGCACGGCCACGTCGGCGCGCGAGATCGCCTTGAGCGCCCGCAGCGTCGAATACCGGTCGGCGGTCGCGCCGGACGCGACCTTGCCCCGCTTGCGGATGCCCGCGGTGTCGATCAGGACGACCTCGCTGCGACCCCACGGGATGGTGGTGTCGATGGCGTCGCGCGTGGTCCCCGGCACCTCCGACACGATGGTGCGGGTCTCGCCCAGCAGCGCGTTGAGCAGGCTCGACTTGCCGACGTTGGGCCGGCCCACGAACGCGATGGCCGGTGGCTCGTCGTCCTCGGCTGCCATCAGCGCGTCCCAGCGCGCGGCATCGGCCTCGTCCACCGCCTCGTCGAGCCCCTCCCCTGCCCCCTCGCCCTCGTCGGCCGCCTCCCCATCGTCCCCGGTGGCATACGGCACCAGCCGGCCCGCCGCGACATCGGCCGCCCACGCCTCCGCCTCGGCCTCCCGGGCCTTGCGCGCCAGCTCGGCCTCGCTCTCCGGCGGCAGCGCCCAGACCACCGCGTCGAGGAGATCCGCGACACCGCGCCCGTGCCCGGCGGAGATCGCGAACGTCTCCTCCCAGCCGAACGCGTAGAACTCGGCGGCATCGAGCTCGCGTCGCTCGTTGTCGGCCTTGTTGGCGGCCACGAGCACCGGCTTCGTCGTGCGGCGCAGCAGCTCGGCCGCGTCCGCGTCCGCCGGCGTCGGCCCCGACGCCGCGTCGACCATGAACACGATCACGTCCGCCTCGTTGATCGCGAGCCGCGCCTGGAGCTGCACCTGCGCCTCGATCGGGTCGTCGGTCGAGATCTCCAGGCCGCCCGTGTCCACGACGACGAACCGGCGGCCGTTCCACTCGGCGTCGCCGTACAGGCGGTCGCGCGTCGTGCGTGCCCGGTCCTCGACGATCGCCGCCCGCGCGTCGCCCACGACCCGGTTGAACAGGGTGCTCTTGCCTACGTTGGGTCGACCCACGAACGCGACCACCGGGAGCCCGCGCGATCTAGCCACGAGACCCTCCGAGGGCCGAGCCGACGCGCCCGCGAGCCATCGGCCCGAGGATTCGGCCCGCGACGACGACCACCGACAGGGCAACGGAGCGGCCGATCATGGCGATCAGGCGGCGCCGGCGGGCGTCGCGGTCAGGCTGGGCAGCGAGGTCGTCCGGCCGGCGGGGTGCGCGGCGGCATCCAGGGCGCCCCGTGCGAGCTCGGCGGCCCGGTCGGCGGCCTCCGGGGTGCCGGCGATACGCAGGATCTGCTCGGCGACGTCGCGCAGATCCTCGATCGGGGTCGACGTGCCACCGGTGACGCCGACCACGCCGACGTCCTCGAACACGGCCGCGTCGTCGAGATCGCTGGCGTTCTCGATCTGGACCGCGCGCGTGCCGACGATCTGGCACAGCCGGGTGAGCTCCTTGGTGTTCGCCGAGTGACGGCCGCCCACGACCACCATCAGATCCACGTCCCGTGCCGTCTCGAGGGTGTCCTCCTGGCGCCGGATCGTGACCGGGCAGACGGTGTTCACGATCTTGAGCTCATGGGCTCGAGCGACGAGGAAGGCGGCCAGCTTCTCGAACTTCCAGGGCGGCTGCGTCGACTGGGTGATGAGCGCCATCCGCTTGCGACGCGGGATCCGATCCCAGTCCTCCTCCTCGTCGACCACGATGGCATCCGGCGCGAACCCCAGGAGACCGACCACCTCGGGATGCCTGGGGGTGCCCAGCAGGACGATCGTGTAGCCGTCCTCGACCAGCTCCTGGAGCTGACGCTGCTCCTGGATCACCCAGGTGCACGTGCCGTCGATCACATCCAGGCCGCGCGACTCGGCTCGCTCGAACACCTCGGGCTTGACGCCGTGTGCGCGGATGACGACGGCCGCGCCGTGATCCACGTCGTCGAGCGAATCCACGCTCCGGACCCCGATGTTCTGGAGGTCGCGGATCACGCCCTCGTTGTGGACGACCTGGCCCAGGGTATGCGTCAGCTGCCCGGCCGCCGCGGACTCCTTGGCCTTGTCGATGGCCTCGCGGACTCCGTAGCAGAACCCCGTTCGTTTCGCGATACGGACCTGGTGGACGCTTCCCATGGCCGGTCGATGTTCGCACACGTCCGTCGATCGCGCCGCGATCCTTCGCCTCGGCGTCAGCCCGATGGGGTGTCCGTGGTGCCGGCGTCACCATCGTCGGACGCGGGAACCGCATCGGCGTAGAAGCCCCGCTGCCGTGGCTCGAGCAGCGCGGCGATGCGGCCCATGATCGCGCTGGTGGCGAGCCGCTTGGCTGCCCGGCGATCGGTCCCGTCCGGGATGAGGTCGGCGACCTTGAACGGCTCACCGACGCGGACCCGCACGGTGCGTCGCGGGATCGGCAGCGGGATCTTGCGATGCTTCGGCCAGACGCGGTCCGAGTCGTTGACGCCGATGGGCACGACGGTGGCACCCGTGCGCATGGCGAGCGCCGCCATCCCGTCCCTGGCCTCCTGGAGGCCACCGGTCGGGCTGCGCGTGCCTTCGGGGAAGATGAGCAGCACGTACCCCCGCTCGAGGATCCTGGTTGCCAGCCGGTAGGCCTCGACGTCAGCCGCTCCCCGCTCCACCGGATGGACGCCCCCGCGGGCGGTCAGCCAGCCGAACACGGGCCACTCGAACAGCTCGCGCTTGCCCAGCCAGTGGATCCGGCGCCGGCGCAGCGCGGGGGTGATCCAGGCTCCGGTCACGAACGAGTCCAGGTTCGAGGCATGGTTGATCGCCAGGATCACCGGGCCCGTCCTGGGGATCCGGCCCAGGCCCTCGACCCGGACGTTCGCGAACAGACGGGCACCGATGCGCGAGATGAGCGCGATCATCCGGATCAGCAGGGTCTGGTCGTTGTCGAGGCGCATCGCGACCTCGAACACGGTGGGACGCTTCGAGTCCCTGGCCGGCGGGCTCGGCGAAGCCGTCGGCGCGGGCGGCGGCGAGGCCGAGGGGGCAGCCGGGGGCGGGTCCGACGGCGAGGGCGTCGGGGGCGCGCCATTCGCCAATGGTGCATCGCCGGGTGGCTGCGCCTCCCTGGTCGCATTGCGCCGCGGTCTCAGCGCCGCCTCTGCCGCCGAGATCGCGTCGGTGACGACGTCGATCGTGTGCTCGAACGCGTACCCGTCCGTGGTGATGATGGTCGCGTCGTCGGCCGCGCGGAGCGGCGCCACCAGGCGCGACCGATCCTGTGCATCGCGGGCGCGAAGCTGCTCGCGAACCGCTGCCGCCTCCTTCCCTGCGGGATCGAGCCCCCGTTCCTCGATCCGCCGCGCCGCCCGCTCTTCCACCGACGCGTCGAGGAACAGCTTGAGATCGGCGTCGGGCAGCACGATCGTTCCGATGTCGCGCCCGGCGACCACGATGTCGCCGGTTTTCGCGAGCTCGCGCTGACGCGCCAGCAGCGCGGATCGCACCGGGGCCAGGCGAGACACGGCCGACACAGCTGCGTCGACCGCCGGGCCGCGGGCCTCGCCGGTGGCATCGGCGCCATCGATCATCACCCGGGTGAGGCGCCCGGTCCCGTCATCGGTGAGGCTGATCCGATCCACGAGCTCGACGAGCCCGACCGCGTCGCCGGTCGCCACGTTCTCGCGCAGCGCCAGCGCGGTCAGCGCCCGATACAGCAGCCCGGTGTCGAGGAAGCGGAGGCCGAGCCGGCCGGCCGCAGCAGCGCCCACGCTGCTCTTGCCCGATGAGGCGGGTCCATCGAGCGCGACCACGATCCCGGAACGCCTCCTTCGCGCCGTCGTGCGGCTACCGCCGGGTCGTGCGCTGCGCGGAGCCGGTGTGCTGGGCATGCCCGCAGGATACCGGCCACGGCCGGGTCCCCGGTCGGGCTGGTTGCATCAGTCGCCTCGAGCGACGGCCGACAGCCGGCGAACCTCGGCGCGTGTCAATGGGCGCGTGTCACCCGTGGCGAGGGTGTCGAGACGCAGCGTCCCGATCCGGACCCGTACGAGCCGCCGTACGGGCGCACCGACCTCGACGAACATCCGGCGGAGCTGGCGCTTCCAGCCCTGGTGGATCGTCACCCGTACCCACGCCAGCCTGGGATCCGGCGGTGGCTCGAGGATCTCGTCCAGCCGTCGGTCCTCGGTCCGCGTCTGCGGGCGCAGCCCGGTCACGCTGGCCGTTCCCTCCGTGAGGCGCACGCCGGCCTCCAGCCGCTGCATCTGGTCACGCGTCAGCGGGCTGCTGAGCGCCACGGCGTACTCCCGTTCGACCTCGTACCGCGGATGCAGCACCCGCTCGGCCCAGTCGCCGTCGTCGGTGAGCAGGATCAGCCCCTCGGAATCCTGGTCGAGCCGACCCACCGGGAACAGCCGGGCACCGACCGCGAGGTCCGCCGGCACGAGCTCGATGACCGTCGTCGCCGCATGGCGGTCCCGGACCGTCGAGGTGACGCCGGCAGGCTTGTGGAGCGCGAGGTAGATCGACCGGCCGGGGTGCCGCTGGACGCTGCGGCCGTCGACGGCCACCTCCTGCACCGACGGATCGACCTTCTCACCGAGCGTCGCGACCCGTCCGTCGACGGTCACGCGACCGGCGGCAACCAGCACGTCCGCGGCCCGGCGCGAGCCGACACCCGCGGCCGCGAGCACCTTCGAGATCCGCTCGGCCGGCACCGCTTCAGCCGTCGGCCTGATCGGTTGCCGCGTCGGGGGCCAGTCCGGCTGTCCGCGGCTCCTCGGGTGCGTCCGGCTCGACGGCGGGCTCATCGGTGTCGGTGTCCTCGGCACCGGGCGTCTCGATGCCCGGCTCCAGGTCCGCGACCGAACCCGCCTGCTCGTCCACCAGCCGCGACGCCACCTCGACATCGAGCGGTGGCAGCTCCTCCAGCGAGGTCAGCCCGAACCGCTCGAGGAACTCGAACCCCGTGCCGTACAGGTACGGCCGACCGGGCCCGTCGGAACGGCCCAGCTCCACGATCAGCCGTCGGTGGAGCAGCGTGCGCACCGTGTAGTCGGAATCGACGCCGCGGATGCGCTCGATCACGGCGCGGGTCACGGGCTGGCGGTAGGCGACGATCGCGAGCGTCTCGAGGGCCGCCGGTGACAGCCGCACGGCATCCGCGCCGACGTAGCGCGCGATCAGCGCGCCGGCCTCGGGCGCGGTCGCCAGCTCCACGCGATCGTCGGTCAGGATGAGCCGGATGCCACGCGAGCCGAGCGATACCTCGAGGTCGCCCAGCCGTTCGTCCACGGTCGCCCGGTCGGTGCCGCTGAGCGTGGCGATCTCGCGACGGGACAGGGGCTTCTCGGCCACGAACAGCAGGGCCTCGAGCTGCGCCTCCGTGAGCTCGACAGCGGCCACATCCCCGGCCGCGCCCGCCTCGCCGCCCGCCTCGTCAGGGGCGTCCTCGCGAGCGACGGCGTCCTCGTTGCCGACGGTGTCCTGGCGGCCCGCGGCGTCCTCGGCTCTCGGGGGCTCTCCACCCGCCATCACGTCGTCGCCCTCATCCATCGGCTCCCGCCCGCTCATGCGAACGACCCCAGCGACTCGTCCAGCGGCGCCTCCTCGTCGACGGTCGGCAGCCCGGCAGCGGCCCGCTCCTCCGCCGTGGTCCGGCGCGCGACGATCGGGCCCCACGGCTCGGCCTGCTCGACCACGATCTCGCGTCGCTTCATGAGCTCAAGCATGGCCAGGAAGGTGACCGCGACCACGACCCGATCGCGGACGCCGTGCAGCAGCTCCTGCAGGACGATCGCCGGGGCGCCGCGCAGCGCGTCGCGAATGATCGCCGCTCGCGAGGTCAGGGTCACGGTCCGGCGGATCGTCTCGGGCGGTGGTGGGGGCGGCGGAACGATCCGGGCCAGGCCGTCGAGCGCGTCGGTGAGCAGCGCGACGGAGAGCGGCTCGGTCTCGGCCGGCCGCGCACCGGCAAGCCCGGCGACCCGTGCCGTGCCTGCCTCGCGATGGAACAGGCCCACGCGCCGCTGCGCCTCGTCGAGCAGCAGCGCGCCCGCGTCACGGAAGGCGCGGTACAGGATGAGCCGCGCCCGGAGCTCGGCCTCGGGGTCGGGGCCGTCGTCCGGCAGCGCGACCGCGCCATCGTCCGTGTGCCTCGGCAGCAGGGCTCGCGACTTGATCAGGATCAGCTGGCTGGCGATCGCCACGAACGCCGACACGTTCCCCATCCGGTCCTCGTCGAGCGTCGCGAGGGCGTCCAGATAGGCCTCGGCGAGCGCACCCAGGGGCACGGTCAGCACGTCGAGCTGGCGCGCCTCGATGAGCGTCAGCAGCAGCGCCAGCGGCCCGTCGAACGCGGGCAGCGTCACCCGCGTGGCGGCCTCGGGTCGCCGCCCATCCCCGAACGCGATCGACGGCGATGCGGCGATCGTCATCAGCTCGCCTCGTCCGCGGCGTGGAAGCGGGCCCCATACTGCGTGTCGCGCGGGGCTGCCTGGTGATCGAACGAGGTCGACGGCAAGCGACGACAGGCCTGCCGTCTCGAGCATCGCCGCCGAGGCCTCGGCATGATCGCGGAGCCGGTCGAGCGGGCCGCTCCAGCCGGGCACCCATCGTGCGACGTCGACCACCCAGCCGCCGAACCCCTCGCCCAGCGACCACGCGATCCGCGGCCCGGCGCCCGTGTCGCCCTTGGCGCAGTCATGGAGCAGGCCTGCGACCAGCACGTCGCGGTCGCGCACGCCCGTCCGCCGCAGGAACGCCATCACGTCCAGCCCGTGACGCTGGTCGGCGACGTGCATGCCGTCGAACAGCGCCAGCTCGGCCGGTCGCAGCCAGGCTGCCAGCGCGACACGCTCCTCCGGATGCACTCGGGCAACGAGATGCACACGGAGCTG
This sequence comes from uncultured Chloroflexia bacterium, assembly GCA_963734995.1. Classification (GTDB taxonomy): domain Bacteria; phylum Chloroflexota; class Limnocylindria; order Limnocylindrales; family CSP1-4; genus CAIXZV01. Next base: position 495,853 of record CAVTJD010000005.1, on the reverse strand, counting down.
GCGGGCCTTAGCGCCCACCAGGACACTGCAGACATTGAAGATCAGCGTGCCCAGGGCCTGCCCCGAGCACCAGCACGGCGGCGATCACGATGAACATGCCGTACTGCGCCAGGAAGGGCCGGATCTGCCACACCTGGCTCGGCGACAGGAACCGGAACAGCACGACCGAGCCGTCGAGCGGCGGGATCGGGATCAGGTTGAAGAACGCCAGGGCCACGTTGAACAACACGAACAGGAACAGACCCGTGTAGAGCCCGACGTGGAAGAGCCGCCCGCGTACTGCGGCGAGCAGAGCGGCGCAGAGACGAACGCACCCGAGAACCGCCATCAACAGGTTCGAGATCGGGCCGGCCAGCGCAACGTACAGCTCGCCATTCCGTCGATCCCTCAGGTTGGCCGGATTGACCGGGGTCGGCTTCGCCCAGCCGAACAGGATCGGGCTGAACAGGATCGAGATCACGGTCATCAGGCCGCCCATCGGGTCGAAATGCGCGACCGGATTGAGGGTCAGGCGTCCGAATAGCTTCGCGGTCGCGTCACCGAGCGTATACGCGGTCGCGGCATGCGCGAACTCGTGGACCGGGAACGCGACCAGCAGGAAGATCGCGATCAGACGAAGTCGATCGGCTGGATGTCGAGCAAGGGCAGCCTGGCCTCACGCTGGGGAACCTGGGACCCGCGTATGGTACCGGGCCCGAGCCCTAGAGCCGGTCGAGCAGCTCCCGCTTCTTCGCCTCGAACTCCTCGTCGGTCACGACTCCGCGATCGTGCAGGTCGGCCAGGCGGTCGAGCGCATCCGCCACCGCGCCACTGCTCTGGCCAGCGGATGCGACCGGCGGGGCTGCCTGGGGCGCGGATGCCGGTGACGCACCGGCTCCCGGCCCGGGTGTCGCCGGTGATGCCTCGCTCGTGCCCCAGCCCGGGATCGCCGTGTCCGCCGCCGGCTCGTCACCGGTAAGGGTCGGCGCTGGTGTCGGCGTTGGCGTGGGCTGCCCGGCTGCGGTCGCTGCACTCACCGCGGTTCCCGATCCGGTCGACCGGATCGGGGGCGCCGTCGGACGTTCCAGCTCGAGCGCCAGCTCGTGCTTGGCCTCGATCATCGCCTTCTTGAACGCCTTCGCGTCGCGCAGCATCATCAGGTTGTCGATACCGCTCTCGGCCGCCGTCAGGACCTCGAGATCACCGAACCCGAACATGCGCCCGAACATCGATTCGGTGAGCACCGCGTCGTTGATCATCTCCAGCGACGAGTCCGAGGCCTTCTTGTTGACCACGCCCGACACGTGGATGATCCGGCGGCTGGTGATCACGAACTCCTCGTTCTGATAGCGGATCCAGCCCCAGGCGATGACGACCAGCCCGATCACGAACAGGGCCACGGTCACGTAGCCCAGGATGTCGAGGATCGCGCTCTGGCCACCCACCGCGAGCCGGACGATCAGCAGGCCCAGCGCAGCGATGACGGCCACGATCGCCCAGCGAGCATTCCAGACCATCACGAACCAGTGCTGCCGGGACCTGCGCAGGATTCGCTCGCCCGAGGCGAGCAGCGTGTCCGTGTAGCTCATGTCCCCGTACGACCTCCCTATGCCCGCGGATGTGCCCGGGCATACACCTCGCGGATCCGCTCACCGGTCAGGTGCGTGTACAGCTGTGTGGTGGAGATACTGGCATGTCCGAGGAGCTCCTGGACGACGCGCAGGTCAGCACCGCCCTCGAGCAGATGCGTCGCGAACGAATGGCGCAGCGTATGGGGTGACACCCGGTCGCCCAGGCCGGCCGCGGCCGCGGCGGCCTTCACCGCCGCCCAGGCCTGCTGGCGTCCGAGCCGCGATCCCCGGGCGGTCAGGAACAGCGGCTGGGTAGGCCCGTCCGGCAGGCCCGACGCCGCCTGCCACACGGGACGTGGCCAGGCGAGGTAGCGACCCAGCCACTCGACGGCCACGTCGCCCACCGGAACCAGACGCTCCCGATCGCCCTTGCCGATCACGCGCACGAACGCCGCCGGCAGGTTGAGGTGGTCGAGGTTCAGCCCCAGTGCCTCCGAGACGCGGAGGCCGGCCGCGTACAGCAGCTCGATCAGGGCACGGTTGCGGACCGCGGTTGCCGTGCCGTCGGCGTCCGAGGGGTTCGTCCCCGGGTCGATCTCGCCGCCGGCCGCCTCGAGCAGCCGCTCGACCTCGTTGACCGTGAGCGTCTCGGGCAGCAGCCGGGGCTGGCGCGGCAGCTCCAGGTGCGCCGCGATGTCGACGTCGATCGCGCCCTCGCCGTAGGCGAACCGGTAGAAGCCCCGGATCGCCGCCGCACGACGCCGCAGGCTGGTTGGCGCAAGCCCCGGATCGCGAGGGCGGCCACGGCGCGCCCGGGCGGCGAGATAGCGATGCGCCGTCTCGGGTCCGGCCGCCCAGCGGGCGGCGGCCCCTCGGCTCATCGCGAAGTCGACCAGGTCGCCGCGATAGGCCCGGATCGTGGCCTCGGCCACCCCGCGCTCGACCCGCAGGAAGGTCAGGTACTCCTCGATCGTCCGGTCCAGGTCCGCGGCGGGCCGGGTCATCGGGCCAGCCCCACGTTCGCGCCGCTGCGGCCCGTTGCGGGTCGCCGTCAGGCGCGGGCATCGGCCAGCCGCGTGCCGCGCCACGCCTGCGCCCGGTCGAGCAGCTCCCGGGCCGACTCGCGCGCCGCCGCGCCGCCGGCCGCGCCACCGATCATCACCGCCAGCTCCGTCTCGCGCTCGGTACGGTCCAGGCGGGCAACCTCGGTCACGGTCCGGCCGTCCCGTTCGATCTTCTCGATGCGGTAGTGCGCGTCCGCATAGGCCGCGATCTGGGGAAGATGGGTGACGCACAGCACCTGGTGATCCCTGGCCAGCGTCCACAGGCTGCGACCGACCGGGTCCGCGCTCCGCCCACCTATCCCCGTGTCGATCTCGTCGAACACGAGCGTGGGGGTGGCATCCGCCTCCGCCAGGACCTGCTTGACCGCCAGCGCGACCCGCGACAGCTCGCCGCCGGATGCGATCCGGGCCAGCGGCCGGGCCGGTTCGCCGGGGTTGGGGCGGAACGTGAACACGACGGCATCGATGCCGGTGCCATCGAACACGACCGCATCCCCGTCGATCTCGACCGCCGGGTCGTCGCGCGCCGCGGGACGGTGGCCCACGGCCACGGCGAACGCGTCCGCCGGGAAGCCGAGCTCGGCCAGGACGGCCGCGACCGATTCGCCGAGCTCCCGTGCGGTGGCCATGCGGCGCGACGAGAGCGCCGCGCACGCCTTGCCGACGTCGGCCAGCAGCCGGCCGTCCTCGACCCCACGGGCTGCCCGCTCCTCGTCCATGCCTCGCAGCCGCGTCGCCTCGGCCTCCGCCTGCTCCCCGTGCGCGATCACCGCGGCCTCGTCATCGCCGTAACGACGGAGCAGCCGATGGATCTCGCCCAGCCGGTCCTCCAGGCGGCTGAGCGAGGCCGGGTCGTGGTCCACGGTCTCGGCCAGGGCCCGCACCTCGGCAACGACGTCCTCGGCCTCCGCCTCGAGCCCGGCAATCCGATCGGCCAGCGGCGCCCAGCGTTCGTCGAGCCGCGCGAGACCCCGCAGCTCGCGCTCGGTCGCCGCCAGCGCATCGCGGACCCCGCGGCCCTCGCCCTGCAGCGACTCCCGAACGGCGGCGGCACCGGACGCGATCTGCTCCGAGTGCTGCGCTGCGGCGAGCGCCCGCGTGATCTCGTCGGCCTCGCCGGGCCTGAGCCGGGCACCGGCAATCTCGGCAGCCTCGTGCCGCAGCACCTCCACGCGGCGCACCAGCTCACGGGGATCGATCGCCAGCTCGGCCATCGCCGCGCGGTTCGCGCGCCACCGCTCGACCGCCGCGGCCACCGCGAGCCGCAGGTCCTCGTGTCCGCCATAGGCGTCGAGCAGGTCGCGCTGCCAGTCCTCGTCGAGCAGCCGCTGCTGGTCGTGCTGGCCGTGGATCTCGACCAGCGGCCCGACGGCCGTGGCCAGCCGTCCGGCGGTCACCGTCTCGTCGTCGAGGCGCGCCGTCGACCGCCCCGCGGCGCTCACCTCGCGTACCGCGATCATCGGCTCCGGGGCGCGATCGAACAACGCCTCCACGCGCGCGCCATCTGCGCCGTGCCGGACCAGCGTCGTGTCCGCGCGCGCCCCCAGCGCCAGCCCCAGCGCATCGATCAGCAGGCTCTTGCCGGCCCCGGTCTCGCCGGTCAGCACGTTGAACCCGGGCTGGAGCGCGAGGCGCAGGCGATCGATCAGCGCGAGATCCACGACCGTCAGCTCGAGCAGCCTGCCGGTGCGCTCGGAGATCGACTGACTCGCCACGGTCTCCATCGTCAGAACGGCAGCAGCTCGACCTTGGTCCGCAGCAGGTCCCAGAACGGCTGGCTCCCGGCCGGCTCCACGAACCGCACCGGGCGCTCGAGCGCGCACACCTCGACCACGTCACCCACCTCGATCCGACGGTCCTCACGGCCGTCGATCGACACCAGCGCCTCGTGCGCGTCGAGCACGCGGCAGCGGACGACCTGGCGCGGCGACACCACGACCGACCGGATCGCGGACAGGTAGCCGGCGATCGGCGTCACGACGAGGTTGCGGCTCTGGGGATCCAGGATCGGGCCGCCGGCCGAGAACGAGTAGCCGGTCGAACCGGTGGGGCTGGCCACGACCAGACCATCCGCGACGAAGGTGGCGAGGTGCGATTCGTCGATCGACACCGCCATCCGCACCACCCTTGCCAGCGATCCCCGCGCGATCACGATGTCATTGAGCGCGGTGAACCGGCTCCCGGCGGGCCGGCCGGCGGGCAGCACGGCACCCGAGAGCGCCATCCGCTCGCGGATCACGAACGCCCCGCCGCGCAGCTTCTCGAGCATCGTCTCGAGCTCGTGGGCCTCCGCCTTGGACAGGAACCCGACCTTGCCCAGGTTGATGCCCAGGATCGGCACGTCGATCTCGACGACGGCCTGGATCGCGCGCAGGAACGTCCCGTCACCACCGAGCACGACCAGGATGTCCGTGGACGGCAGCTGCGCGCGCAGCCCGTCGGTGTCACCCGCGGCCGCGGCCCATTGCTCCACCCCGCGCATGCGGCACCAGCCGGCGGCGCGCTCCCGCAGGTCGATCGCCTCCTCGATGGTCGGGTTGTAGGCAAACCCGATCCGGCGCACGGTCATCGACCCGCCTCCCACGCCAGTGACACCGCCTCGGTGATGCGCTCGCCGATCTCCGCGCATGACGGTCCCGCCTGGAGATGGACCAGGAACTCCCGGTTGCCTTCCGGACCCTGGATCGGCGACGGGATCACCGCCCGTGCCCCGAGACCGAGCGCCGCGGCCCTGCCCATGACCTCCTCCAGCACCCGGCGATGGACGGCCGGGTCGCGCACGACGCCGCCGCGCGAATCCTCGCGGCCGGCCTCGAACTGCGGCTTGACCAGCGCGATGATCGGGCCGCGACCGTCGCGCAGCGTCGATCGGACGGGTCCGAGCACGAGCGCCAGGGAGATGAACGACACGTCGATGACCGCGAGATCCACGGGCTCGGGCAGCGTCGTCGAGTCGAGCGACCGGGCGTTCACGCGCTCCATCGAGATCACCCGATCATCGCGCCGGAGCCGGTCCGCCAGCTGCCCGCGACCGACGTCGATGGCGTACACGAGGCGTGCGCCTCGGGCCAGCAGCACCTCGGTGAAGCCGCCGGTCGAGGCCCCCACGTCGAGCGCCACGCACCCGTCGCAGGTGACCTCGAACGCATCGAGCGCGGCCAGCAGCTTGTGCGCCCCGCGGCTGACCCAGCGCCGGCCCGGAGCGACCGTCACCGGTGCGTCGTGCGCCACGAGATCGCCCGCCTTCAGATCGGCGCGGGCGGCATCCCCGGCGCCCACCCGCACGTGCCCCGCGAGCACCAGGGCCTGGGCGCGGGCGCGTGTCTCGGCCAGCCCGCGATCGACGAGCAGCTGGTCCAGGCGCTGACGGCGGGGATGCGTGGTCGGCATGTCGCTATCGTGGCACACCCGCCTTCACCCGGATCAACCGACCGAGGGGCCCGAGCCTCGGCGCCAGGGCGGGCGGAGCGGGATCAGGGCGGAGGGGTCGACCCCCGGCGGACGTCGCTACCGCGACTCGCCCTGGGCCACGCCGGGGCCGACACCCAGCTGTGCCAGCGCCGCCTCGACCTGCACGGTCAGGCCCGGGACGTCGAGCCGGATCAGCCGGCGGAGGTCGGCGACCGAGCCGTGATCCACGAACCGGTCGCCCGGGATCCCGATCAGGCGGACCGGCACCGCTCGATACGCGGCATCGGTGAGTCGCGCCTCCTCGAACGCCTCCAGCACCGCGCTGCCAAAGCCGCCGCTGACGACGCTCTCCTCGAACGTCACGACCAGCCGCTTGCCACGGGCGTGCTCGAGGATCAGCTGCCGATCGAGGGGCTTGGCAAATCGGGCGTTGATCACGCCCACGGACCAGCCGCGGGTGGCCAGCCGCTCGGCGACCTCGACCGCCCGGTGCGCGATCGGGCCGAAGGCGACGAACAGCAGATCGTCACCCTCGCGCAGCACCTCGCCGCGTCCGATGGGGAGCACCTCGGGATCGCGCGCGGCCACGCCATAGCCCGCATCGCGCGGATAGTGCAGCGCGAACGGATGCTCCTGCGCGAGCGCGGTCCGGAGCAGCGAGCGGAGCTCCTGCTCATCCCGGGGACTCGCGATGACCAGGTTCGGCAGCATGCGCTGGGCCGGGATGGTGAACATGCCCTGGTGGCTGGTGCCGTCCTCACCCACCAGCCCCGCACGATCGACCGCCAGGAGGACGGGGGCGTCGTTCTGACACACGTCGTGCACGGTCTGGTCGAACGCCCGCTGCAGGAACGTCGAGTACAGCGCCACGACCGGCCGCATCCCGCCCAGGGCCAATCCCGTGGCGAGGGTGACGGCGTGCTGCTCGGCGATGCCGACATCGATGAAGCGGTCCGGGTAGACCGCCTGGAACCGGGCCAGGCCGGTGCCGGTGGGCATGCCGGCCGTGATCGCCACGATCCGCCGGTCGTCGGCCGCGAGATCCACCAGCTCACGGGCGAAGAACGCCGTGTAGTTCGGGGTCCGCTCGGGCTCGGCGGCCTGCGCGGCGGATGGCTCGGCCGTGCCCTCGCTCGTGTGCACGGGCGTCCGGCGGTCGGCCATCACCGACGCCGACGGGGGCGCACCCTCGTCAGCGGCACGCCCGAGCGTGATCGCCGATCCGCCCGCTGCGGCCGACGTCATGCTGTCGCCGTTCCCGGGCAGCCGCGCGGGCAGCCGGTCATGCGCATCGGTCTCGGGGACCGCGATCGGCGGCAGCGCCGCACCGTGGAACGAGACCTGATCGGTCTCCGCGGGTCGGTAGCCCTTGCCCTTCTGCGTGCGCACGTGAACGATCACGGGTCCGTTGAGCGCCAGCGCGCGCCGGAACGTCTCCTCCAGCAACCGCAGGTCGTGACCCGGCATCACGCCGATGTAGGTGATGCCCAGATCCTCGAACAGCTGGCCCGGCTGCGCGAACGAGACCACCGACTGCCGGAAGCGGCGCGACAGCTCGACCAGCCGCGAGCCGACCAGGGGGATCTGCTCCGTGGCCCCGTCCCAGGCGGTCTTGCCCTGGCGCCAGGCGACCGAGAGCTTGATCTCGGACAGGTACTTGGACAGCGCACCCACCGAGGGGCTGATCGACATCTCGTTGTCGTTGAGCACGATCAGCAGCTGGCTCTGGCGGTGCCCGATGTCGTTGAGCGCCTCGAGCGACAGACCCGAGAGGAGCGCCGCATCGCCCACCACGACCGCGATCCGCTCCAGCGAGTGGCGCAGATCCCTGGCCGTGGCGAGGCCCTCGGCGATCGACAGCCCCGTGCCGGCATGACCGCCGTCGAACACATCGTGCGGCGACTCGGACCGCCGCGGGAAGCCACCCACCCCGTCGATCTGGCGCAGCGTGTGGAAGCGCTCGAGACGCCCGGTGAGGAGCTTGTGCGCGTACGCCTGGTGACCCGTGTCCCACACGATCCGATCGCGCGGTGACTCCAGCAGCCGGTGCAGCGCCAGCGTGATCTCCACCACGCCCAGCGACGAGCCGAGATGGCCGCCGGTCACCGCGACTGTCCGGATGATCGTCTCGCGGATCTCCGACGCCAGCTGCGCGAGCTCGGCGTCCGTCAGCCCCCGCAGGTCGGCCGGGCCTTCGAGGCGGTCCAGGATCGGCACGGCGGTCGGGCCCCTCCCGTTGCTGCTCATTATTGGATACCGGATAGTAGCACGATCATCCGCCATCCCCCGTCTCGTCACCCGCGTCACCCGGCTGAACCTCGACGACGGCCACATCACCGCCCGGCTGCTTCATCAGCTGCTGCACGCGCAGCTCCGCCTCGCCCAGCAGACGCTCACACCGACGCTGGAGCGCGACCGCCCGCTCGTACTGGGTGATCGTCGACTCGAGGGACTGTTCCCCGGCCTCGAGCAGCCCCACCACACGCTGGAGCTCGGCGAACGCCTCGTCGAACGCGAGCCGGTCCACGTCACCGCCCTTGCCCGGGTCATCGGGGAGCGGCGGCTGCGTGGCATCGGTCACGATCGATCCTCCTGCGTGGTGGCATCGGCGCCCGACTGCTCGGGACGGCCGGCGACGATCATAGCCATGCGGCCGCCGATGGCCCGTCGCGACGACTCGCGACGGTCGCGCGACCCAGGAGCCTGTCCCGCACGCCGGCGTCCGGCGACCGGACACCCGGGTGGCACGCGATCCTCGTCATGATCCCTCCGGTGACTTCGACGATCGCGGCCCGTCGCTCGTTGCAGCCAAGGTGCCATGCCACAGCGCGATCTCGAGGGCCGTGCCCCGCGGCGCCTCGGCCGGCTCGCGCAGGATCCGCTCGTCGCCCGCCCGGCGTGCGATCGCGTAGCCCCGCCGGAGGACCGCATCGGGAGCGAGCGCGGCGAGCGAGGCCTGCGCGGCAGCCAGGCCCGTCCGAGCCCAAGTGAGGCGGCGGTCGATGACCGGTGTGAGCCTCGCGGCGAGACGCTCCTGGCTCGTCCTGGCCACGTTCAGTCGATCGTCCAGGACTCGGGCCGCACGATCGAGCAGCAGCCCGGCCCGTTCGCGTGACGCGGCCAGCTGTGCCCGCGGCTCGAGACGGTCCAGCGCCCGACGCTCGGCGGCCACATCGCGCCGCGCCGCCGCAAGCCGAACGGCCACGGCGCCGGCCGCCCGCTGCGCGACCGCCACCATCGACGCTGCCATGTCCGTTCGGTCGGGCACCACCAGCTCGGCCGCCGCCGACGGCGTGGGGGCTCGCACGTCGGCCGCAAAGTCAGCCAGCGTCACGTCGGTCTCGTGCCCCACGCCGCACACGACCGGTACCTCGTGCTCGACGATCGCCCGCACGACGCGCTCGTCGTTGAACGCCCACAGATCCTCGAGCGACCCTCCCCCGCGGGCCACGATGGTGACCGCGGGCGCCTCGTCGCCCCGGCCCGCTGCCGCCAGCTCGGCGCGCCACCGGTCCAGGCGGCGGAGCGCGGCCACGATGCTCGCGGGGGCGCCCTCGCCCTGGACCTGGCACGAGACGAGGACGACACGGGTCAGCGGCCAGCGCCGGGCGAGCACGTTGCACACGTCGCGCCACACGGCACCCGTCGGCGAGGTGACGACGGCGATTCCCGCGGGTCGGATCGGCAGCGACCGCTTGCGCGTCGCCTCGAACAGGCCCTCGGCAGCCAGCTTCGCCTTGAGCTGCTCGAACCGGATCGCGAGGTCGCCGAACCCCCACGGCTGGAGCGAGTCGACGTAGAGCTGCAGCGCGCCCTGCGGCTCGAACAGGTCGATCCGCCCGTGCGCGACGACCTGGAGCCCGGTCTGGGGCTGGAACGGCGATCGCACCCGATCGTCCCGGAACCACACGGACTGGAGCTGCGCCCGCGCATCCTTGAGCGTGAAGTAGGCGTGTCCGGCCGTGGACACGGTGACGCGCCCCACCTCTCCCTCGACCCATACCTCGCGCAGCCCGTCATCGGACCGCACGAGCTCGCGGATGGTGCGCGTGACCTCCGACACCGACCGCACTCGCAGCCCGAAGGTGCCCGCCGGCACAGGATCTCGCCGGCCGGCTACCGGAGCATCGTGGTTGTCGGGAACGGCATCCCAGGAAGGCAGGCGCCGGTCGGGCGGCTCGGACGCGGGGCTCACCTGGCCATCGTACCCGCGCCACCACCGGCCCGGGTCCGACCCGGGGTGCGAACGGGTGCCGGCGCCGGTCCTGCACGCCGTGCGGGTGGTTCTCCGCACGGGACGGTGCCTGTACGATGCCGACGAGCTGAGCGAGGAGTTTCCCGATGGCCGAGGCGATGCCTGACGCGTTCGATCGACTGCAGGCAAAGCTGGGTCCCGCGCTCGGCGCCAACCGGCAGGGCTCGACGGTCGACCACGTGCTCGTGGTGCTCCCCTCGTACAGCATCTCGGAGTCGCTCCTGTCGCACTACCGCGACCGCGTGTTCTCGCTCGAGCACCGCTATCTCAACGGCTTGCTGGTCTCGGCGCGCATCCCCGCGTGCGAGGTCATCTACGTGTCCACGCGCTCGCCGGCGCCGGAGATTCTCGACTACTACACCTCGCTGATGCGCGAGGACATGCAGCAGGACGCCCGGTTCGACGTGCTCGACGTGGATGACGGAACGCTCAACCCGGTCGCCTGCAAGCTTGCGGACGATCCCGAGCGACTCTCGCAGATCCGCGCCCTGGTCCGCGGACGGCCAGCACTGATCGAGGCGTGGAACGTCACCGACCACGAGACGCGGCTGGCGCTCGCGCTCGACATCCCCATCAACGGCACGCGGCCGGAGCTCCGCCACCTCGGCTTCAAGAGCGAGGGCCGGCGCCTGTTCCGCGAGGCTGGCGTGCCCGTGCCGGTGGGCGTCGAGGATGTGCGCACCGTCGATGACCTGATCGATGCGGTGGGCGAGATCCGCGATCGGCGGCCGGCCGTCGAGGGCGTCGTCATCAAGCATGACGACAGCGGCGCCGGTGACGGGAACCAGGTGATCGACCTGCGTCCGATGGACGCAGCCGTGGACGCCCGGATGTGGCTCCGGGCCACGCTCGAGACGCTGCCCGAGTGGTACCTCGCCGACCTGCGTGCCGGCGGCATCGTCGAGGAGCGCATCGGCGGCACCCGGTTCTCGAGCCCCAGCGCCCAGTTCGACATCCGGCCCGATGGCTCGGTCCAGGTCCTCGCCACCCACGAGCAGGTCCTGGGCGGGAGGGATTCACAGATCTACCTCGGCTGCCGGTTCCCCGCCGATCCCGCCTACGCCCCGATCCTGGCGGCGCACGCCCTGGCGATCGGCGAGCGGCTGGCCCGGGCCGGCGCGCTCGGACGGGTCGCGGTGGACTTCGTTGCCGCCACGAACGAGGCGGGCGACTGGGATGTGTACGCGATCGAGATCAACCTGCGCAAGGGCGGCACGACCCACCCGTACTCAGCGATGCGGAACCTGATCCCGGGCCGGTACGACGCCGCGCGCGGCACGTGGGTCGCCTACGAGGACGGCTCGGCGCGGTGCTACGGGGCGACCGACAACCTGGTCGATCCGCTGTGGCTGGGGCTCGATCCGACCCGGGTGATCGAGGCCCTGCGCAAGGCGGACCTGCTGTTCACGCACGAGACCCACACCGGCGCCGTGCTCCACATGCTGTCCGGGCTCGCGATCGACGGCCGAATGGGCATGACGGCGATCGGGCGCACCAGCAGCGAGGCGCTGGCGATCCAGCATGGCGTGGAGGCCGTCATGGACCGGATCTGCCAGCTCCCGGCCTGACGGGCCTTCGCGCCCGGGGCGCTACAGACGGGTCTGGTATTCGCCCGTCCTGGTATCGATCCGCAGCGTGTCGCCCTGATTGACGAACAGGGGCACGGTCACGACCAGCCCGGTCTCCATGGTCGCGTTCTTGCGCGCACCCTGGGCGGTGTCGCCGGCAAAGCCGGGGTCGGTCTCGGCCACGACCAGGTCCACGGTCACCGGCAGCTCGACGCCCAGCGTCTCCCCCTGGTAGCTGGTCCGGTCGAGCATCATGCCGTCCTTGAGAAAGCCCACGGCATCATCGAGCTGGTCGGCCCCCAGGCTGAACTGCTCGTACGACTCGGTCTCCATGAAGTGGAACTCGTCGCCATCGCGGTACAGGAACTGGACGGGGCGCTTGTCGATCTGCGCACGCGGCCAGCGGTCACCGGCCTGGAACGACTTCTCGACCGTGCTGCCCTTCTTGACGTTGCGCAGCTTGATCCGGACCTGGGCCGAGCCGCGGCCCATCTTGATGTGGTGGTAGTCGAGGATCTGCCACAGGTCGCCGTCGAGCTCGATGACGACGCCCTTGCGCAGATCGCCGGTGCTGATCATGAGATGGCTGCTCCGGTGTCGCGGCGAGCGGTTCGCGAAGCGTGCGAGCTCCCGCGCGGGATCGATTGCGTGTCCCGGGATGCTACCAGAGCCCGATGCCCCGACGCTCAGCCCGTCCCGCTCAGGCGGGCAGCACCAGGACGTCACGCGGAAACGCCGTGACGCGCTGCGCAACGCCGCGCGCCACGTCGACGTGGAGCAGATCCTCGATCCGCACCCCCGTCTCGCCCGGCAGGTACACGCCGGGCTCCACCGAGAACACGGTGGGGCTGGGCAGCGGCTCGTCGGATGCCGACGGCGACAGGCTCGGCTGCTCGTGGGTCGCCAGCCCGATCCCGTGACCCACGCCATGACCGAAATGGGCGGCGTGGCCGGCGGCCTCGATCACCTGCCGCGCGGCCGCATCGGCCGCGCGGCCGGACACCATCGGCTCCCCGGCTCGCGCCCGGGCGACCGAGGCGGTCACCGCATCGATCGATGCCTGCTGCGCCCTCGCGACGAGGTCGTACAGGTCGAGATCGCGGGCCGTCGGCTCACCCACGAACAGGGTGCGCGTCATGTCGCTGCGGTAACCCTCGACCTGGGCGCCGAAATCGAACAGCAGGACGGCATTGACGAGGACGGGCCGCTCGCCGGGTGAGCCGTGGGGCAGCGCCGCCTCGGGACCGGCCAGGCAGGCGACGTCGAACGCCAGGGCCTCGGCGCCGCCGGTGCGCATCAGCCACTCCAGGCGGAGCGCGAGGTCATGCTCGGTGACGCCCGCGCGGATCTCCGGCAGCAGCGCCGCGAGGGCCCTGTCGGCGACGGCCGCGGCGGCGGCCACCCGCTCCAGCTCGGCGTCCGTCTTGACCGCTCGCGGCCCTTCCAGCCAGCCATCCGCTGGGACGAGCTCCACCGTCGGGGCGGCGGCCTCGAGGCGGCGCCAGAGGGCATGCGACACGGCTGCCGCCTCGACGGCGACCCGGCGTCCGCCGAGCCGTTCCAGGAGCCCCGGCCAGGCAGCTGCCAGGTCGTAGCCGATCTCCTCGACCGAGGCGTCGGGCGCCTCCCGTCGCGCCTGGACCGTGTAGCGAGAGTCCGTGACGACGATCACCGCCTCGGCCCCGACCAGGAACTGCCCCGAGTGACCGGCGACCTTCTCCTCGCCCTCGGCCAGCGCGAACCCGGTCAGCCAGCGCATGTGCTCGCGGCGCGCGCCGAGGTAGACCTCGACGCCCTCCGCGGTCATCCGCTCGCGCAGCGCCGCCAGACGCGCCGGACGGGCGGCCGCGTCCGCCTCCAGCCAGCCGCGACGGGTGGCGACGTCGGGCGGCGCCGCGAAATCGGCCGGGTGCGGCAGCACTCGTGTGGTCATCGATCGGCGGTCAGTTGCCGCCATACTTGGCAACGTTCTTGTCGTGCTGCGCCTTCGTCTTCGCGAACGCGCTCGTCCCGCTGCCGTCCCCCTTCGCGATGAAGAACAGGTAGCCGGTCTTGGTGTTCGGCTGCAGCGCGGCCTCGATCGAGGGCAGCGACGGGGAGCAGATCGGACCGGGCGGCAGCCCCTTGCTCGTGTAGGTGTTGTAGCCGGCCAGCGCGTCGGGGAGCGGTACGGGCAGCTGCTCCTTGAGCGTGTCCCAGAACACGTAGGTCGGCCATTTCTCGAAGGCGAGCTTGTCCAGCTGCAGCGTGTCGTTGGTGTAGAAGATCGTCGGATCGGACTGGAGCAGGCCCGTCGGCCACTTCTTCCGGTTGAGGCGGTTCTGGTAAACGCCCGCGATGAGCGGCCGCTCCTCATCGACCACCGCCTCCCGCTCCACGATCGAGGCCAGCGTCAGCACCTCATGGAAGCTGAGCCCCCGTGATTCGGGAACGTCCAGCCGGTCCTGGCCCACCCGCGCGTAGAACGCGTCGAGCATCATCCGGATCAGGTCCTCGGCCGTCGTGGCCTTCGAGTCGCCGACGCGCAGGTCGTAGGTCGCCGGATAGAGGAAACCCTCGAGCGAGGCGCCCTTGGGCCGGACCGACGTGTCGAGCAGCCACGGGTAGTCGCCCAGCAGCTCGTCGGTGGGGTGCATCGCGAGGTCATAGAAGGTCTTGGGATCCACGCTCGTGCCCGAGAGCGTCTCCAGCTTCGCGGTCATCTGCTCGACCCGCAGGCCCTCGCGGAAGGTGACCGGGACCGTCTGGACCACGATCCGGTTCTCGACCAGCCCGTTCACCACCTGGCCGGGCGTGAGGTTGAGGGCGAGCGAGAACCGCCCGGCGGTGAGCCTGGGCGTGAGGTCGTCCTGCCGGGCGAGGTAGAGGAAGGCGCGCTGGCTCCGGATGATCCCCGCCTCCTCCAGCCTCGGCGCGAGCGTGGCCGGGGTATCACCGGACTCGACGGTGAACTCCACGATCGTGGGATCCGTGCCGGCGGGATCGGTGAGCGCCGGGCCGAGGTCCTCGCGAACGAGGTCGGATACGAACCCGATCTGCAGGGCGCCCGGATTGTCCCAGGCCCACGGCACGATCACCGCACGGACGAGCGGTCGGGCGACGGTGGCCATCAGGACCAGCACCGCGGCCGACAGCACGACCAGGAACACGAGGAAGCGAAGAACACCTCCCAGGCCCCCGTTCCCGTCACCGTAGGCCGAGTACCGCCGCTGGTCGCCCGGTCCGCGTCCGTAGCGGCCGGTGCGCCGGTAGGGGTTCGTCTGGCGCGTCGGTGCCGGGGAATGGATCGGCGTCGCCTGGGGCTCGCGGCCGTACTGGTCCCGCGGGGGCCGCCCCCCGCGAACGCTCACCGACCCTCCGGCGGCGCACCGGCGACGGTCGCCGCGGCGCGCCGACCGTCGAGCTCGTCCTGCAGGATGATGGCCGCGGCCTCGCGATCGATCCGTGCCCGAAAGGCGTTGCGCTGGGCGCGCGACGGAGGTCCTCCCGACCGGCCGCGGGGCATGCGACCCAGCCGGCGCTCGGCCTCGAACGAGGACAATCGCTCGTCACGGAGCGTGACCGGCAAGCCGGTGAGCCCGCCGATCTCATCCGCCCAGGCGCGGGCCGCGATCGCCATCGATCCCTCGTCGCCGCCGGCATCGATCGGGAGCCCGACGATGAGCTCTGTGACCTGCTGCCGGTCGCAGATCCGGCCGATCGCCTCGGCATCGGCCATGGGACGATGAGCCGCGCGGGATGGTGGTCAGCGGGGTGGCGATGCCGATGCCCGCGTCAGCGACCGCCAGACCGATGCGTCGCGTGCCGAGGTCGATGCCCAGGATGCGGCTCATCCGGCGGATGGTACCGGCTGACCTTCGACCACGCCCTCGGGCGACGCCGATGCGGGCGACGCCGGCGGCTCGGAGGCGGGCGACGCCGAGGCAGCCGGCGAAGCCAACGGGCCGGTGTCCACCGGATCGTTGACCGTGAGCGTGACCCGCTGGTCGATCGAGGGCACGGCATGCACCCAGTCGGGCCACAGCACGATCGTCACGTCGCCGTAGGGACTGAGCAGGTTGCGGGCATCCTCCTCGGACAGGCCCAGCACCTGGGCCTCCAGCGCCGGGCCGTCGACCGGGCGGAGCTCCCTGGCCGATCCGGTGACGGGGAACGTCACCACCCCCCCGACCACCTCGCCGTCACCGACCTCCACGGTCGTCGAGCCATCGACGAGGTCATAGCCCGCGTCGACCTGATCGTTCAGGCGCTGGCGCGCGATCGACTCCACCGGGGCCGGGTCGACCGCGAGCACGGTCCCCTGCGCGGTCATCCGGAGCGTGAACGAGTCGACCTCCTGACCCACCAGCGTGGCCGGATCGACCTCGGGAGCAGGGTCACCGAGGACCGCGGTGTCGGGGAAGGCCGTGGTGCCGGGCGGCACCCGTGAGGGGTTCTCGACCTCGGCGGCGAACTGGGCCTCGATGTCCTTGGTCAGCTGCTCGACCGCCGCGTCCACATCCGCCTGCTTGATCCTGGCGAACTCGGTGCGGCTGCCACCCTTGGTGGCGGCGGGGTTGGTGACACTGATCACGGTGCGGTTGTAGCGTGCCGGCACGACCTTGATCGCGCCCGCATCGACGTTGCCGTCGGGGCCGTCCTTGGCCGCCGTCACGCTGACCTCGCTCGTCTGGCATTTCACCTTGACATTGGGCGGCGTCCCGCTCAGCGCTGCTACCGGCAGGAACACCTGCTCGTCGGTCGTGAACCCGATACCATCGGATGTCTTGACCACGGTGCCGGCCGGGATCGTGTAGGCCGCGGTCGGGTCGCAGTTGGTCCAGCGCACGCCACCCTGGGCTGCCGTCTGCTCGACCCGCTTCCCGGTCGCCGGGAACTCGCCCTCTGACGAGACGGGGATCGTCAGCGTCTGCGCGGGGATGACGCCCGCCTCCGCGTCGACCGAGGTCGCCGACGGGTCGGCGTGGACATCGAACGAGATCGGACCGACCGGCTCGATGTGCGGCGTGATGGTGATCTCCGCCGATGGCAGCAGCAGATACCCGCCGACAGCGACGCCTCCGCCGAGCACGAGCACGACAAGGAGCGCGATCAGCAGCGCGCGCACGGGAACGCGGCGTCCCGGTCGGGCGATCGGCAGGTCGCGGTAGCCGCGGCCGGTCTCGGTCTCGACGGCCGCGGATCCTGCGTCGGGCGGCTGCGTGTCGGCGGCACGGTCGGCCGTGCCGCCATCCGGGACGCTGGGCGATGACGCGTCAGCGGCTCCGCCCATCGCTGCACCGGTCGCGAACGCGCCGGTCGCGGCAGCCGCCGCACCGGCCGCCGTCGCGGCGTCGCCGCCCTCGAGCGCCTGCTCGTACTCGGCGACCGATGCGAACACCGGCAGGCCGGCCGAGGCGGCCAGGGCGCGTGCCGACGCATCGGGCGCGATGATGTCCAGGCGCCGCTCCCTGTCCATCGCCTCCCGGGCCAGCAGCCGGAAGTTGATCCGCGAGGTCGCGACGCGTGAGCCGAACGGGAGCACCAGGCCGACGCGTGCATCGGCCGCCTCGCGGATTCGCGAGGCGGCCGAGGTGATCTCGTCCTCGGCGTCGAGATAGACGATGGTGGCCATGCCGGCCCGAGCCTACCCCGACCGGCGGCGATCCGCCGGTCGAACCCGCTGCGCCGCCCGCCGACGATGGCCCGCCGGGGCCTCCATGGACGCCGCCACGGGCGGGCGAGCGGGCATCCGCCTAGACCTTCATCGCGCGCAGCACGCGGCGCAGCGCGGCATCGAGCGGATCCTCGGTCGTGTGGAGCTCGATCGCCTGGTAGGCGAGACCCAGCGGGGTCACGTCCTGCTGATCGACCAGCAGGTCGGTCGCATCCGAGATGGTCTCGATCTGGTCGGGCGACATGATCGAGACCTCGGGCGGCCGGGCGAACGACAGGCGCTTCCAGAACCGCTCGGACGCGAGCGCCTCGCGGACCTCGGGCAGGCGCGAGCCGCCGCCACAGAGATGGATCCGCGACGGCAGCATCTCGCCCGCAGCCAGCTCCTCCATCACCAGCTCCACGCCGGCGGCCCACACGGCCACGTCGTCGCGGACGATCTCGGCGATCTCGCTGCGCTGCTCGATGTCCAGCCCGCGGGCGTAGTCGACCTTGAGGGCCTCGGCCCGCGGGAACGGCAGATCGAGCCGGTCGGCGATCGACTTGGTGAACGCGCGGCCGCCCAGGGCGAACATGCGCGTGCCCTCGATCCCGCCCTGCCGTACCAGCGCCACGTCCGTGGTCCCGCCGCCGACATCGATGAACAGCGCGCCCGCCTGGCGAACCTGCTCGGCGCCCAGCACGCGTGCGACCGCGTACGGCTCGGCGACCACCTCGAGCAGCTCCAGGTCCAGCTGGCTGGCGACGGACTGGAGGGCACCCAGGTGGACCAGCGGCGCGAACGCGTTGAAGATCCCGATCTTCACGTGGCGGCCCTGGAAGCCGACGGGGTTGGTCAGCGCATAGCCGTCGATCGAGGCGCCCACGATCGCGCTGTGCACGAGCCGGACGTCGACGTGTGGCAGCCCGGTCTCCCAGGTGATCGACCGCTCCGCCTCGCGGATCGCCTCGCGCTGCACGCTGTCGATGAGCTTCACCAGCTCCGCATCGGCGATCGCCTGCTCGGGCTTCTTCCGCTCCTGGGTGAGCGTGGTCGTGAACCCCTTCACCAGCTCGCCCGCGATCCCGATCACGACCTGCGTCGGTCGGAAGCCGGCCATCTCCTCGGCCTCCTGGAGCGCGACCGAGCAGTTGTCGACGACGGCGGCGATGTCCGCCACCGTGCCCGACTGCATGTGCGACAGACCCTGGCGCTTGCGCCCGGCCCCGACCACGGTCCCGTGTCCGGTGTCGTCGATCTCGAACACCAGCGCCTTCGCGTACTCGGTGCCGATGTCGAGCGCCGTGCACGCGGCGGGTACCGGTTCCTCGTCCCTCGCCCAGAGCCGTCGCAGGAATGCCATCTAGCCGATCCCGAACCGGGCCGGGCTGGTCACGCCGTCACGGCCCGGACCACCGCGGCACGCACGGCCGCGATCGCCTCCCCGAGCCCCTCCCGATGGGTGCCCTTTCCCTGGGCCATCTGCGGTCGTCCTCCTCCTCGTCCCTCGATCGACGCCACTGCCTCCTGGACGAGCCGCCCGGCCGCGATGCCACGCTCGACCAGATCGTCGCTCACGGTCACGAACAGCTGCGGCTCGTCCGCGTCCAGCCCAAGCGCGATGATCCCGCTCGGCAGCGCCCCGCGAACGTCCCTGGCCAGGCTCTTGAGCGCATCGATCGACTCCAGGTCGCCGCTCCACCCGACGAAGCGGATGCCGGGCACGGGCTCCTCGGCGCGCGCCGCCAGATCGCCCGACTTCGGCCGCCCGCCGGCCGCGCCGGACCTGAGCCGTCGCTTCGCCTCGCGCAGCTCGTCCTGGAGCGCGGTGATCCGCTCCTCGAGCGCCTCCGGCCCGCGCGCGCCCGCCGCGACCGCCGCCCGCTCGAGCGTCGCGAACCGCTCGTCCATGAGGCGGTCGGCACCGTCCCCGGTCACGGCCTCGATGCGGCGCATCCCGGAGCCGATGCTGCGCTCGCCGGTGATCACGAAGTTGCCGACCTGGCCGCTCGCCCCGCAGTGGGTCCCGCCGCACAGCTCGTGGCTGAAACCGTCGACCCGGATGGTCCGCACCCGGTCGCCGTACTTCTCATCGAAGAACGCGTCCGCGCCGGCGTCCCGGGCCTCGGCCATCGTCATCCATTCGATCGTGACCGGGCGGTCCTCGCGCACGACCCGCCGGACCTCGGCCTCGATCGCGGCCAGCTCCTCGGTGGTCAGCGCGCGCTCGAACGGGAAGTCGAAGCGCAGGTAGTCGGGGTGCACGAGCGAGCCCGCCTGGCGCGCCCGCTCCCCCACCACGTCGCGCAACGCACGGTGCAGCAGGTGAGTGCCGGTGTGGTTGCGCATCGTCCGTGCGCGCCGCTCGGCGTCGACCTCGGCCCGCACGGTGTCACCGACGGCCACCCTGCCGTGGAGCACGCCGCGGTGCACCGTGAGACCCGCGGTCTGCGTGCCGGCCACCCGCTGGACGTCGTCGACCTCGAACAGCAGCTCGCCGGCGGGTGTCCGGATCGCGCCCGTGTCGGCCACCTGGCCACCGCTCTCCGCGTAGAACGGCGTGCGATCGAGGATGAGCTCCGCCCGTGCCGCCGCGCCGGCGCGGAGCTCGATCTCGGGTACCGCGGCGAGTGTCTCGTATTCGATGCCGTCGCGCAGGATGGCGACCACGCGGCCGTCCGCCGCCGTCGTCTCGTAGCCCAGGAACTCGGTCGGTCCGGTCCGTCCGAGCAGCCCGTTGTAGCGCGAGGTGAGCTCCGCCGTGCGGGCCAGCTCGGCCCTGGTCCCGCTCCGGCTCCGCTCCCGTTGCTCGGCCAGCGCGTCCTCGAACCCGGCCAGATCGGTCCGCACCCCGTACTCGGCCGCGAGCTCGACCGTGAGATCGACCGGGAACCCGTAGGTGTCGTGGAGCCGGAACGCGACCTCGCCCGGCAGCACCGGCGCATCGGCCGGGAGCGTGTCCGCCTGACGTCCGACCACGCGCTCCGCCGAAGTCAGCGGGATCAGCGCCTCCTCCAGCATCGCCGTCCCGGCCTCGAGCGTCCGGTTGAACTGGCGCTCCTCGCGCTCGATCGCGCCCAGGATCTCCGTGCGGCGCTCGGCCAGATGCGGGTAGGCGTCGCTCATGGTGTCGATCACGACCTTCGCCGTCTCGCCCAGGAACGGCTCGGTCCGGCCCAGGAGGCGGCCATGGCGCACGGCACGGCGCAGGATGCGGCGCAGCACGTAGCCGCGACCCTCGTTGGCCGGCAGCACGCCGTCAGCCACCAGGAACGTCACCGCGCGCGAGTGGTCGGCGATCACCTGGTAGCTGAAGCGTTCCTGCTCGAACGACTCCGGGTCGTGGCCCAGCAGCTCGCGCATCCGTGCGTGGATCGGCGCGAACAGGTCGGTGTCGTAGTTGCTGGCCACGCCCTGGACGACGGATGCGATCCGCTCGAGGCCCAGGCCCGTGTCGACGCCGGGCGCCGGAAGCGGCGTCAGGCTCCGGTCAGGATGGAGCTCGAACTCCATGAACACCAGGTTCCAGACCTCGAGCCAGCGGGGACACTGCTCGCTGTGGTCGGGCACGCACTCGGGTCCCTCGGACAGGTGCGCGCCGCGATCGTAATGGAGCTCCGAGCACGGTCCGCAGGGCCCGATGTCGCCCATCCGCCACCAGTTCTTCTCGTCACCGGCGGGGAAGTCGCCCCAGCGGACCAGCCGCTCGGGTGGCAGGCCGATCTCGTCGCGCCAGACCGCGTACGCGTCATCGTCGGTGGTGTACGTCGTGGCGGCGAGCCGGTCGCCCGGGATGCCCAGGTCACGCGTCAGGAACTGCCACGCCCACAGGATCGCGTCGCGCTTGAAGTAGTCGCCGAAGCTCCAGTTGCCGAGCATCTCGAACAGCGTGTGGTGGCGCGGCGTCCGGCCGACCTCCTCGAAGTCGTTGTGCTTGCCAGCCACCCGCAGCACCCGCTGGTAGTCGACCGCCCGCACGTAGTCGCGCTTCTCCACCCCGGTCAGCGCGTCCTTGAACTGAACCATGCCGGCGTTGGTGAACAGGAGCGTGGGATCGCCCGCCGGCACCAGGCTGGCGCTGGGCACGATCGTGTGGCCCCGCTCGGCGAAGAACTCGAGGAACCGGTGCCGGATCTCTGCCGCTGGCAGGTACGGGATGGGCGGGTCGGAGGTGGGGCTCGACATCGCGGCAATGGTAGCGAACGGGTGGTGGGCAACGACCGTCGGCCCGGCGATGGGGGTGGTGAATCCCGCGCCGACCGGTGACGCCGGCAACCGCGCGGCGGTGACTACCGGGTCGAATCCTCCCGGCGCCTCGCGGGTGACCGGCGGAGCAGCGCGCTGCCGGCCACCGCCGCGCCGATGAGGGCACCGGCCACGACGCCGCCGAGGAACCGTCGCGAGCGCCGGGTATCGCCGCTCACGAGTTCGGCCAGATCGGCGACCACGGCAGACATCGACAGCGCCTCGTCAGCGCCCGGATCGGGGGTCTCCGGCGGGTGTCCGCGCATCGATCAGCGGGCCTTCGAGGATTGCGGCCCGAGCGTGGCCAGCACGGCGACGATCCCGATCCCCAGCCAGGCGAGCAGCGACGCCGGGATCAGCGGGAAATCGCCGATCGCGAGCAGATCGATCCCGAGCCGGCTCCCGATCGAC
This sequence comes from uncultured Chloroflexia bacterium, assembly GCA_963734995.1. GTDB lineage: Bacteria > Chloroflexota > Limnocylindria > Limnocylindrales > CSP1-4 > CAIXZV01. The sequence goes on along the minus strand of CAVTJD010000005.1, from coordinate 473,714 downwards.
GCGCCGGCCCACGCGCCCAGGACCGCGGCCAGGTAGGTCAACGGCAGGCGCCCGCCGGCGTTGCCGCGGATCAGCACGTACAGGGCGGTGTGGACGAGGCCGACGAGGAGGGCGAGCGGGAGGGCGGGACCCATGGTCACGCGGGCGCGCCCACGACGCCCGGCATCTCGCGTGTCTCGGTGACGACGTCGGCCGGCGGTCGCGCGATCCGCCCGCCACCCAGGCACACCGCGTCGGCGTACAGCACGCACGCCTGACCGGGGGCAACCGCCCACACCGGGCGGTCTGTCTCGATCAGCCACCGTCCGCCTCTGGCCGGCTCGCTGTCGCTCGCCGGCTGAACCGTCGCCTCCACCAGCGGCGCCCGATGGCGGATCCGGACCTGCGCCCGGAACGGTCGCCAGGCACCTCGCTCATCGCGGCCGGCCGGGGGCTCACCGGCCACGAATGCGCCATCCTCGACCACGATATCCCGGGTCTCGAGGTCCTCGCGCCGCCCGAGCACGATGGCGTTGGTCGCCGGGTCGACGCGGGAGACGAACCGCGGCTCACCGAGCGCCACGCCCAGGCCCTTGCGCTGGCCCACCGTGAACCCCGCGGCGCCCCCATGCTCCCCCACCCTGCTCCCATCGGCGTCGTAGATCGGCCCGCGGCTCGGCGTCCAGCCACCGCGCTCGCGAAGCTCGTCCCGGTAGTCGCCCCCCGGGACGAAGCAGATCTCCTGGCTCTCGGGCTTGTCCGCGGTCACCAGCCCCAGGCCGCGCGCGATGTCGCGGACCTCGCCCTTGGTCAGGTCGCCCAGCGGGAACCGGCTGTGCCAGAGTTGATCCTGGCGCAGCCCGTACAGGAAGTAGGTCTGGTCCTTGTCGGCGTCCTCGGCACGGGCCAGCCTGGCCCGGGGCCCGTCGGCGGTGTCGATCACCACGCGCCGAGCGTAGTGCCCGGTCGCGACCGCGTCGCACTGGTACAGCTGGCGGGCACGGCCGAGCAGGGCACCGAACTTGACGTAGCTGTTGCAGTCAACGCACGGGCTGGGCGTCCGCCCGCCGAGATAGGCGGCGACGAACGGCTCGATCACGCCCGCGGCGAACTCCCGCTCGAGGTTCATGACGTAGAACGGGATGCCCAGGCGCGCGGCCACCCGCCGCGCATCGTCGGCGGCATCGGCCGAGCAACAGCTCTTGCGGAACTCGGAGTAGCTGTCGGCGACATCGTGCAGGCGCATCCACACGCCCACGACCTCGTGCCCCTGCTGGTGGAGCAGGGCCGCCGCGACGGAGCTGTCGACGCCGCCCGACATGGCGACCAGGATCCGGCTCATGGGCCGGATTGTACGGCCCGGGTGCGCCGGCCCCGGCGCGGGCCGTTCGTCCGCGTGCGCCGGCCCCGGCGCGGGCCGTTCGTCCGCTACCAGATCTTCGCCCGGAGCTCCGCCGGACGCACCATGGGCGATGTCTCCGGGACAGCGAACGCGGCGGCAAATGCGCGCACGTTCGCCAGCGGCCCGTTGACCCGGTAGCGCGACGGCGCATGGGGATCGACGTTGACCAGCAGCCGGGCGTACTCGTCGGTGTAGTTCATGCGCCAGATCGCACCGTACGCAAGGAAGAACCGCTGGTCCGGCGTCAGCCCGTCGATCGGCGGCCCGGCGTCAGCGATCGCCTCGTGCAACGCATCGAGCGCGATCTCGATCCCGCCCAGATCGGCGATGTTCTCGCCCAGCGTCAGCTGGCCGTTGACGTGGACGTCGTCCGCGACCGTGAAGCCGTTGAACTGGTCGACGATCAGCGCCGCACGGCGCTCGAACTCCGCCCGATCCTCGTCGCTCCACCAGTCCCGGAGATGGCCCACCGCGTCGAACCGGCTCCCCCGGTCATCGAAGCCGTGGGTGACCTCATGGCCGATCACGGTCCCGATCCCGCCGTAGTTCACGGCATCATCGGCGTCGGGGTAGAAGAACGGCGCCTGCAGGATCCCGGCCGGGAACACGATCTCGTTGCGCAGCGGGTGGTAGTAGGCGTTGACCATGTGAGCGGGCATCGCCCACTCGCCCTTGTCGACCGGCTGGCCCAGCCGGTCCATGAGCCGCCGGTGCTCGAACGCCGAGGCGGCGATGCGGTTGGCGACGAACGACGTCCGGCCGATGTCCAGGCCCGTGTAGTCACGCCATCGCTCCGGGTAGCCGATCTTGTGGCTGAACCCGGCGAGCTTGGCCAGCGCCTCCTCGCGCGTCGGGTCGGTCATCCAGGTCGCGTTCCGGATCGCCCGGCCCATGGCCGAGCGGAGGTGGCCGACGAGGGTCTCGCAGCGAGCCTTGGCCTGGGGCGAAAACGCCTCAGCCACATACAGCCGGGCAACCTGCTCCCCGATGTCGTTCGTGGCGGCATCGAGCACGCGGCGCCAGCGCGGCAGCTGCTCCTTCTGACCGCCGAGCAGCTTGCCGTAGAAGTTGAACGCCTCGGTCTCGAATGCCTCGGGCAGCGACGACGCACACTGACGGACCAGATGCCAGCGGATGTACTGGCGCAGGGTGTCGATCGGGGTCGCGTCGAGCAGCTCATCGAGCGCGGAGAAGAAGCCCGCGTTGTCGACGCTGACGCTGTCCGACGTCACGCCCGCGCCACGCACGTGAGCCATCAGGCCGAATTGCGGCATCAGCTCGTCGAGCGTATCGACCGCGTGGCGGTTGAGCACGATCCTCGGGTCGCGCAGCTTCTCGATCGGATATGACGCGTCGGCCAGGCGGCGCTCGAAGGCCAGGATCGCGTCGGCCGCCATGGCCGCCTCATCGGGGTTCGCGCCCAGGTTTGCCAGCTGGGCCGCCACGTGTGCCAGGTACGCCGTTCGGAGCGCGGTCGATCGATCGTCGTCTCGCAGGTAGTAGTCGCGCTCGGGGAGTCCCAGGCCGCCCTGCCCGACATAGGCGAGGTACGCCTCGGAATCCTCGAAGTCCGCCTCCGCGTGGAGCGCGAACAGCAGGTCGAAGCCGTCGTTGCGGAGATCGACCAGCAGCGACCGTGCGTCCTCGACGCTCGTCAGCGCGTCGAGCCGGTCGAGATACGGGCGCAGCGGCTCGATGCCGGCCGCGGCGATCGCCGCCTCGTCCATGCCGGCAGCGAAGTAGTCGCCCACCATCCGCTCCGGGCTGCCGGGCGCCCCGGGCGACGCGGCTGCGTCCTCGAGCAGCCGGTGGAGCAGCGTCGTGTTGCGCTCGTTCACCTCGTGGAACGCACCCCACGAGCCGTAGGCGGGTGGCACCGGATTGTCGTCGAGCCAGCCGCCGTTCGCGTGCCGGTAGAAGTCCTCCGATGGCGGGATGCCCAGGTCCATGAGCGATGGATCGATGGGCCTGGTCGCGTCGGACACCGCTCCCTCCTCGCTGGGTGTGACGCGGGCTCGCGTCCGTCACCGGGTCGGCCTGAGCCTACCGGAACACCGGGGTTTCGCGCCGACGTGCGTCTCGCGACAACGAGTGCCCCCGCCGCCGGCGTGCTCGCCGAGCGTGGACGTGTGCTGCCCCCGCCGACGAGTGCGTCCCCACCGAGGATCAGCCGACCGGCACCGACCCGGCCCGCTCCGCTGCCTCGGCCTGCTGCAGCCGGCGGATCACCGCCGGCACCAAGCGCGCGGCGTCGTCGATCTCGGCATCCGTCGTGGTTCGTCCCAGGCTGAGCCGGAGCGCGCCCCGGGCCTCGTCGTCCGGGTAGCCCATCGCGGCCAGCACGTGGCTGACGTCGTTCGAGCCGCTGGTGCACGCCGAGCCGGTCGACGCGGCGATCCCCTCGAGATCGAGCGCCACCGTGATCGCACCGCCGTCGCTGCCGTGGACGATGACGGACGCGATGTGGGGCAGGCGATCGACGGGGTGCCCGGTCGGCTCCACGCCGTCGATCTCGACCAGCGCGGCCATGAGCCGGTCGCGACGACGGCGCACCGCCTCGACCGTCGCTTCACGTTCCGCCGCCCGGAGCTCGAATGCGACGGCCATGCCCACCGCACCGGCCAGGTTCTCCGTTCCGGCGCGCCGGTGGCGTTCCTGCGAGCCACCGTGCTGCTGCGCCAGGATGTGCGTGCTGCGCCGGATCCACAGCGCGCCGGTGCCCTTCGGCCCCTCTGCCTTGTGGGCTGCCAGCGAGACGAGGTCCGCGCCCAGGGTGCTCACGTCGAGCGGCAGCCACGGCGCCCCCTGCACGGCGTCCACGTGGAACAGCACGCCCCGTCGCGCGTGGACCGCCTCGGCCAGCTCGGCCACGGGCTGGACGGTGCCCACCTCGTTGTTGGCGAGCATCACCGAGACCGCGATCGTCCGGTCGGTGATCGCGTGCTCGACATCGGCCGGATCGACGCGTCCGTAGCGGTCGACCGGGACGCTGACGACCTCGAACCCGAACTTCTCGAGGTGGGCCAGCGCGTGGCTCACCGCATGGTGCTCGACCGGCGACGTGACGATCCGATGACCCCTGGCCCGACCAGCCCACGCGGCGCCCTTGAGCGCGAGGTTGATGGCCTCGGTGCCACCGCTGGTGAACACGATCTCGCGCGCCTCGCCACCGATCGCCGCCGCCAGCCTGGCGTGGGCATCATCGAGCGCCTCACGCGCCTCGCGCCCGAACGCGTGCTGCGAGGATGGGTTGCCGAACACCACCCCCAGGTACGGCAGCATCGCGTCGCGAACCTCCGGTCGCAGCGGGGTCGTCGCGGCGTGGTCGAGGTAGATCGGCATCGTCGGGCGATTGTAGTCCGCTGCTCGCGATCCCCCGGCCGGCGGGTTCGCCCTGCCCGCCGGCCCCCCGCCAGCGGGGCGCGGATCGCCTTCAGCCGGGCTCGGCGTGCCTTCAGTCGGGCGCGGATCCGCTTCAGTCGGGCTCGGCGTGCCTTCAGTCGGTCGCGCCCTTCGCTCGCTCGTAGGCCCGGCCCCGCTCGCGCTCTCGCTCGTGTTTGCGCAGCAGCCGCTTGCGCAGCCGGATCGCCGACGGGGTGACCTCGACCAGCTCGTCGGCGCCGATGAACTCGATCGCGCTCTCGAGCGTGAGCGGCCGCGGCGGCGTCAGGCGCAGCGCCTCGTCATGGGCGTGGGTCCGGATGTTGGTGAGCTTCTTCTCCTTCGTCGGGTTGACGTCCATGTCGCCCGACCGCGCGTTCTCGCCCACGATCATCCCCTCGTAGACCTCGACCCCGGCGCCCACGAACAGCTCGGAGCGGTCCTGGAGGTTGAACAGCGCGTACGCATTGGACACGCCCGAGCGGTCGCTCACCAGCACGCCGCTGGTCCGGTGGGTCACCTCACCGGCCCACGGCCCGTAGCCCTCGCCGATCTGGTGAAGCAACGCGGTGCCGCGCGTGTCGGTGAGCAGCTGCCCGCGGTAGCCGATCAACCCGCGCACCGGCAGCACGAAGTCCATCCGCACCCGCCCGTCGGCGTCGGTCGTCATCTGCTCCAGCCGGCCCCGGCGCCCGGCCAACGCCTGCTGCACCTCGCCGATGAAGTCGGGCGGGATGTCGATCGTGACTCGCTCGTACGGCTCCTGGACCTCGCCATCGATCGTGCGCAGGATGACCTCGGGTCGGCTGACCGTGAGCTCGTAGCCTTCGCGGCGCATCTGCTCGATCAGCACCGCCAGCTGGAGCTCGCCCCGGCCGCGGACCTCGAACTGGTCACCGGACTCGGTCGGGTGCACCTCGATCGAGACGTTCCCCAGCACCTCACGGTCCAGGCGCGCCCGGATCTGGCGCGAGGTGACGAACCGTCCGTCCCGGCCGCCGAGCGGCGAGGTGTTGACCCCGAACGTCATCCGGAGCGTGGGCGCGTCCACGTCGAGCCGTGGCAGCGGTCGCGGGTCGGCAGGATCGGTGACCGTGTCCCCGATCGTCACCTCGGGCAGACCGGCGACCGACACGATCTCGCCCGGGCCCGCCTCGTCGATCTCGATGCGGTCCATCCCGCGCGCCGTCTGGAGGCTGGTCACCGTCCCGGTGAGGGTCACCGTCCGCCCCGGCTCCACGGCGCCCGCCGTGTCGTCGGCTTCCTCGCGCACGACGGCGATGCGCTGGCCGGGGCGAATGGTGCCGTTGCGGATCCGGCCCACGGCCATCCGGCCGACGTAGTCGTTCGCCGACAGGTTGGTGACCAGCAGCTGGAGTGGATGATCGGGCTCGTACACGGGCGCCGGCGTCACGCGCACCAGGATGTCCAGCAACGGCTGGAGGTCCGTGCCCGGGGACGACGGATCGAGGGTCGCCGTGCCCGCCTTGGCGTTCGTGTAGACCACCGGGAACTCGATCTGGTGCTCGTCCGCTCCCAGGTCGATGAACAGCTCGTACACGTCGTCGAGCACGTCGGCCGGCCGGGCATCGGAGCGATCGATCTTGTTGAGCGCAACCACCACCGGCAGACGGCGGGCCATCGCCTTCTGGAGGACGTAGCGCGTCTGCGGCAGCGGACCCTCGGCCGCATCGACCAGGAGCAGAACGCTGTCGACCATCAGCAGGCTGCGCTCGACCTCGCCGCCGAAGTCCGCGTGGCCCGGCGTGTCCACGATGTTGAGCCGGACTTCGCCGACATCGATCGTGGTCTGCTTGGCCAGGATCGTGATCCCCTTCTCGCGCTCGAGATCCATCGAGTCCATGACCCGATCGACGAGCTCCTGGTTGGCGCGGAACACGCCCGTCTGGCGGAGCATCGCGTCGACCAGGGTGGTCTTGCCGTGGTCGACGTGAGCGACGATGGCGACGTTGCGCAGGTCGTGGCGCACGACCGAGGTCGCCGCGGGAGACGACGGGTTCGGAGCGGTCGAGGCGGGCATGGCGGAGCCGGGAGCGTCGGTCATGGGCCGGCGCAGTGTCGCACATGCCGGCGATCCAGGCGATTCCGGGCAGGCCTCGGACACCGAATCGCACGCCAATCGATGGGCGCGAGCTCGCGGCATGGATCCACGCGGGGGCACGAATGGCACGGATGGAACCCCCCGTTCGTGCCACCTGACTGACCCATCGCCCGCCGCGCCGGATCGATCCACACTGCGGAAGCGGAGCGCCATCGCATCATCGCCCGGGGTTCCGCCTGCCAGCCATGCACGATCGCACCCCCACGGCTACGAACCAGGCCACCCCCGACGCCGACGCCCGGAGAGATCCGGGATCGGCGGACGTCGAGCGTGCGCGCCTGAGCGCCATCCTTCGGAACCTGCCCGACCCCGTCTGGCTCAAGGACGCCAACGGCGTGTATCTCGCCTGCAACGCGAGGTTCGAGACCCTCCGCGGCAGGAGCGAGTCGGAGATCATCGGGCATACCGCCGAGGAGCTGGCGCCCGATCGCGCCGACGTAATCCTGGCCAATGACCGGCGCGCCATCGAGTCCGGCGGTCCCGTCGCCTACGAGGAGTGGCTGACCTTTGCCGACGGCCACCGGGAGCTGGTCGAGACGATCAAGTCGCCCATGTATGCCGAGGATGGCTCCTTGATCGGGGTGCTCGGCGTCGCGCGCGACATCACCGCCATCCGCGAGACCGAGGAGGCCCTCCGCGAGCAGGAGGAGATGTTCGAGGCGATCGTGAGCCAGTCCGCCGACGCGATGGCCCTGATCGACAACGGGACGCGATCCTTCCTGCAGTTCAACGACGCCGCCTGCGAGGGCCTCGGCTACTCGCGCGAGGAGTTCGAGCGGCTGCGGATCGACGACATCGCAGCCCCCGAGTCACCGGTGGACATCAAGGAGATCGGCGCGCAGCTCGGCGCCGGGCAGACGGTGCGCCTCGAGACCCGTCATCGGCACAAGGACGGCTCCCTGCGTGAGGTCGACGTCAGCCTCAGACCACTCCAGCTCCGGGGTCGCCCGGTCGGAGCCAGCGTCTGGCGCGACGTCACCGAGAGTCGCCGTCGAGAGGCGGCGCTCCGCGAGAGCCGCGAGAAGCTCCGGACCCTGTTCGATGCGGCCGACGTGCTCATCACCGTCCACGAGGCGGACACGGGGCGGGTAGTCGAGGCGAATGCCTCCGCCCTGGCGGCGCTGGGCGTCGCCACCGTGGACGAGCTCAAGCCGGAGATCATGTTCGCCGCCCAGCCACCGTACCGGGTGTCAGACGCCCTGGATCGGATCCGGCGGGCCGCCACCGAAGGCCGGCAGCGGTTCGACTGGGTGCGGCCCGGGCCGGACGGACAGCCGCGCTGGCTCGACGTCATCATCGAGCCGGTCACGATCGGCGATCAGGTCCAGGTCATCGCCGTCGCTGCGGACGTGACCGAGCGCAAGACCGTCGAGCTGGAGCTGGGCTACCACCGTCAGCACCTGGAGGAGATCGTCGCCAGCCGGACCGCGGAGCTGGCCGCCGCCAACCGGCGCCTGACCCTGAGCGACCTCCGGATGCGCGCGATGCTCGACCTCTCGCAGCGGGCGTCGGGCATGGACGAGCGCGATCTCGTGCAGGCCGGGCTCGACGCGGCCATCGGCCTGACATCGAGCGAGATGGGCTACGTCCATTTCATCAACGACGATGGCTCGATCGAGCTCAACACGTTCTCCGAGAAGGCGCTTGCGGTCTGCACGGCGACCTTCGCCAGCCATGCCCCGCTGCCGGCGGCAGGCGTGTGGGCCGACAGCGCGCGTCAGCACAGACCGGTCATCCACAACGACTGGCTCTCGACGCCCGGCCGGCAGGGCCTGCCGGATGGGCACCCACCCCTCCGGCGACACCTCAGCGCACCGATCTTCGATGACGGCGTGAACCGAATGGTCATCGGCGTCGGGAACAAGATCGAGTCGTACGATGAGCACGATGCGGAGACGCTCGCCAGGGTCGGCGAGGACCTGTGGCGGATCGTGGTCCGGCGCCGCACCGAGACCGCCCTGGCCAGGGCGAAGGAGGACGCCGAGGCGGCGAACCGCGCGAAGTCGACGTTCCTGGCCAACATGAGCCACGAGATCCGAACGCCCATGAACGCGATCATCGGGCTCACCCACCTGCTGCGCGAGGAGCCGGTCAGCGACCAGCAGGACGAGCTGCTGGGCCGCATCTCCGAGTCGGCCGAGCACCTGATGGGGCTGCTCAACCAGGTCCTCGACCTGTCCAAGATCGAGGCCGGCAAGCTCGCGCTCGAGGTGACCGACTTCGCGCTCGCGGATGTCCTCGAGAACCTGCGGGCGATGGCTGCCGCGCCGGCCGTGGAGAAGGGCATCGGGTTGCGCATCGACGCGAGCCCGGATGTCCCGCGCCACCTGCATGGCGACGGTCTGCGACTGGGGCAGATCCTGCTCAACCTCGTCGGCAACGCGATCAAGTTCACCAGCCGGGGCGAGGTCGCCGTCGAGGTCGAGCGAAACGCCGGCCGGGGTCCGAACGCCCTGCGGATCACGATCCGCGACACGGGCATCGGGATCGCCCCCGCGGACATCGACCGCCTGTTCCAGACGTTCGAGCAGGCCGACACGTCGACCACGCGCCGCTACGGCGGCACCGGTCTGGGTCTTGCCATCTCCCGTTCCCTGGTCGAGCTGATGGGCGGCACCATCCGCGTCAGGAGCGAGGTCGGCAAGGGCAGCCAGTTCACGATCGAGCTCGACCTGCCCGACGCGGACGAGGCTGGCACCGCGGGCCCGGACGATCATCAGCCTTCGAACCCGACCCGTGCCAGCTCAGCCGGCCAGGGCCCCGCGAGCTCGACCGGTGCCAGCTCAGCCGGCCATGGACCCGCGAGCTCGACCGGTGCCAGCTCAGCCGTCGCGACCGCCGACATCGCCGGGGGCAAGCTCGCGATGCGCTCGACGGTGGCTCGCCGTCCGGGTGCCAGGGTGCTGCTCGTCGAGGACAGCCGGCTCAACCAGCGGGTCGCGTCGGAGCTGCTGCGTCTGACCGGCGTGACCGTCGATGTCGCCAACGATGGGCAGGCAGCGGTCCGGCAGGCCGGCAATGTCAGCTACGACCTGATCCTGATGGACATCCAGATGCCGTCAATGGACGGGCTGGCGGCCACCCGGGAGATCCGCCGGATCCCCGGGCGCGAGCAGACCCCGATCGTGGCCATGACGGCGAACGCGTTCGAGGACGACCGGCGCGCGTGTCTCGATGCCGGCATGAACGATCACCTGGGCAAGCCGGTGAACCCGGACCGGCTGTTCGAGACCGTCGCCCGCTGGATCCCGGCCGACCGCGACGTCCAGGGAGCCGCGTCAGCTCCACCGCCATCCGCGCCGCGACAGCCCCGCCGAGGGCCCGTGGTCACTCGCTACACTGCGGCGGAGCAACAGGAGGCGCCATGACCGTCGCCGCCGTCATCCTCGCCGCGGCACCCGACTCCGCCCTCGCCGATGCGGACGGCACGCCCGCCGTCCGACGCCTCGTGGACGCCGCCTGGGCGGGGGGCGCGACGCCGGTCCTGGTACGGGCGCCCGATCCCGAGGGCGCCGTGGCCCGGGCACTGGCCAACGCCGAGGTGACGCTGATCGACCCGGCCGATCCGGAGCTCGAGCCGGTCGCCCGGATCGTCGATGGCATGGAGGCCGCCGCACGCCTGGTGACCGAGACCGAGGCCGCGCTCATCTGGCCGGCACGTCTGGCCTGGGTTGACGCCGAGACCGTGACCACGCTGATCGCCGCCCACGGCGAGGATCGGACCGCCGTGATCCGCGCCGCCTGGGGCGTACAGCCCGGCTGGCCCGTCCTCATCCCGATCCGTCACCTCGACGCCCTCCGCGCGTTCGCCGACCGCACGTCCCAGCCGGACGACGCGTCCGACGGGCTGTTCGCCGGCCTGACCTCGGCAGGGGTTCCGATCCGCGTCGTGGACAGCGGGGATCCGGGCGTGGTCCACGACATCAGCGTCACGAGGGCCGACCTGCCGCCGTTCGACGGTCCGCCCCAACCCGCCGACCCGCACGCGCACGAGTGGGGCGCCGCCGCCGCCGATCAGCCCGATGATGCGCCGCTCGAGGAGCCGGACCGCCGGCCCAGCGGATGACGGCCGGCTGACACCCGGCTCTGCCGCGGCGTGGGCGCCGTCACCGGTCGATGCCGGGCGCGCGGCGCGTGGGCCGCTCAGTCCCTGGTCGGTAGGCCCACGAACCGCAGCCCGAGCTCCGCGTACTGCTCCTCGTCCGGCGCCGACGGCGCCTCGAGCATGAGATCGGAGCCCGACTGGGTCTTGGGGAACGCCATGACCTCGCGGATGTTGGTCTGATAGCCCAGCAGCGCCGCCCAGCGGTCGATGCCCAGCGCGATCCCGCCGTGCGGCGGCGCCCCGTACTCGAACGCCTCCAGCATCGCCCCGAACCGCTCGCGCATCTGCTCCAGGGAATAGCCCTGGAGGTTGAAGCTACGGGCGAGCAGATCGCGCTGCCAGATCCGGACCGACCCACCGCCCAGCTCCCAGCCGTTGAGCGCGATGTCGTACTGCATGGCGCGAGCGCGGCCGGCGGGATCCTCGGGCGATCGAACGTCAAGGTCACCGGACGCGGTCGTGAGCAGGGTCTCGTCCTCGGGGACGACGCCGCTGAACGGGTTGTGGGTGGCGTCCCAGCGATGATGCTCCGCATCCCACTGGTACATCGGGAAGCGGTGGACCCAGCAGTAGGCAAGCTCGTCGGGGTCGGCCAGCCCGAGGCGGCCACCGAGCTCCAGCCGCAGCCGGCCGAGCACGTCGTTCACGACCTCGCCCCGGTCGGCGACCAGGAGGATCAGATCACCTTCCCCGGCGGCCGCGACCTGGCGCAGCGACGTCAATGCCGCGTCGGGCAGGAACTTCGCGATCGGTCCGTGGATCTCGCCACCGGCCGCGACCGAGAGATGGACGAGCCCGTGGGCGCCGTACCGCTTCGCGAGCTCGGTCAGCTCGTCGATCTCGCGCCGCGACGCCGTGCCGCGGCCGCTCACGGTGATCCCCTTGACGCGCCCGCCACCGGCGAGCGTCTCGTCGAACACGCGGAACCCCGACGCCGGCGTCCCGTCGCCCGTGGTGAGCGCCGGCGCCGCGTCGAACAGCTCCATCGCGAACCGCAGGTCCGGCTTGTCCGACCCGAAGCGCTCGAGCGCCTCGTCGTAGGTGAACACCGGGAACGGGAGCTCGCGGATCGGCCGGTCGGGAACCGTGGCCCGCGAGACCTCGATCGCCATCTGCTCGATGAAGCCCATCACGCCGGCCTCGTCGACGAAGCTCATCTCGAGGTCGAGCTGGGTGAACTCGGGCTGCCGGTCGCCGCGCAGGTCCTCGTCGCGGAAGCAGCGGGCGATCTGGAAGTAGCGGTCGATGCCGGCCACCATCAGCAGCTGCTTGAGCTGCTGCGGACTCTGCGGGAGCGCATACACGGTGCCCGGCTGAAGCCGCGACGGGACGATGAAATCGCGAGCGCCCTCGGGTGTGCTCTTGATGAGGTTGGGCGTCTCGACCTCGACGAACCCGTGCTCGAGATGGACCTCCCGGATGGCCTGCACCAGGCGGCTGCGCAGCAACAGGCGCTGCTGCATCGCCTCGCGCCGGATGTCCAGGTAGCGGTACTTGAGCCGCAGGCTCTCGTCGATCGGCGCATCGGGATCGTTGATGTAGAACGGCGGCGTCTTCGCCTCGTTGAGGATGCGCACGCTGCGTGCCTGGAGCTCGACCTCACCGGTCGCGAGCTTCGCGTTCTCGGTGCCGGGCTGGCGACGCGCGACCTCACCCTCGACCGCGATCACGAACTCGGTGCGGACCCGGTTGGCGATCTCGTGCGCATCGGGCGCGTCGGCGGCGTCGACCACGACCTGCGTGATGCCGTGACGATCGCGGAGGTCGATGAACAGCAGCTTGCCGTAGTCACGCCGGCGGTGAACCCAGCCGGCGAGCTTCGCGGGCGCGCCGTCGTCGTCGACGCGCAGCGCCCCGCAGGTATGAGTGCGGTACGACGTGGCGAGACTGGCGGTATCGGCGGGCACGGTGAGCTCCGGCTGAACGGATGAGCGGGTTGCGTGACCCATCGTAGTGCAGGCCACGTTGACCGCGCGGCTGGCCGGCCGCGCATCGGGGCCGGGGTAGCCGGCGGGTGGTCCTCAGCCGTGCCGGTGGCTGGCGTCGGCGCGGGCGAGCTCGCGCGCGAGATCCTCGATGGCCACCGTTCGCTGGGTGCCCGCCAGCAGATCGCGGACCTGTACCTGACCGTCGTTGAGCTCGTCGCCCAGGATCACGGCGAAATGCGCACCCTCCTTGCCCGCCGCCTCCAGCTGGCGGCCGAGCTTGCGGCGCCCGAGGTCCGCGTGCACTCGGAGGCGGGCCATCCGAAGGTCGGTGGCGACCCGCAGCCGGGTGGCGGTATCGGCCGGGTCGGCGCCCACGACCACGGCCACCGGTCCGGGTTCGTCGACCTGCGCGCTCCCCTGCTCCTCGAGCACCAGGGCCACCCGGTCGAGCCCCAGGGCGAACCCGATGCCCGGTGTGGGCCGACCGCCGAGCAGCTCCACCAGGCCGTCGTAGCGGCCACCGCCGCCCAGCGCCTGCTGCTGGCCCTCGCGACCGGCCACGTAGTACTCGAACGCGGTGCGGGTGTAGTAGTCCAGCCCGCGAACCACGGCCGGTTCCACCCGGAACGGGACGTCGAGCGTGGTCAGATGGGTCTGCACCGCCGCGAAATGATCCGCGCACGCCCCGCACAGGTGGTCGGTGATTCGCGGCGCGGCTTCGTTCAGCTCGGCCATCGCGGGGTCCTTCGAGTCGAGCAGGCGAAGCACGTTGCGTTCCAGCCGGTCTCGCTCGACGGCCGGCAGCGCCGCCCGGTGCCTGCGGTAGTAGGCGGTGAGCGTCTCGACGTACGCCGGCCGGCAGGTCGGATCGCCGATCGAGTTGAGCACGACCTCGGCGCCCTCCACGCCCGCGTCCCGGTAGAAGCGAAGGCCCAGCTCGATGATCTCCGCATCGATCGCCGGGCCAGGGTCACCGATCGCCTCCACGTCGAACTGCCAGAACTGGCGGTAGCGGCCGGCCTGGGGCCGGTCGTAGCGGAAGATCGGCCCGGAGATCGACAGCTTCACCGGCTGCGGCCACGTCTGCATCCCGTGCTGGACGTACGCGCGCACGATGCCTGCGGTCCACTCCGGGCGCAGTGCCCAGGACTCGGACTCCTCGGTCCTCGACGCGATCCGGAACAGCTCCTTCTCGACCACGTCGGTGGTCTCGCCGATCCCGCGCTCGAACACCGCCGTCTGCTCGAACAGCGGTGTCTCGATCGGCCGGTAGCCATAGCGGCTCGCGAGCTCGGCGCCGGTGCGCATCAGGCGCTCGAACAGCGCCCGCTCGTCGGGCAGCAGGTCTCGGGTGCCCCTGGGGGCTCGGAAGGTGGCCATCGCCCCGAAGGATAGCCGGGGGTCACGGGGCCGCGAGCGGTTCGATCCCTAACGTTCACGCTAACGGTAATGTTTGATAGGATCGGGCGGTGACACAACGGAACCCTGCGACCCTCTCAGAGGCATCTGCCCGCCCCGATCGCCTGCTCAAGATCCACGAGGTCGCCGCGGACACGGGCCTCACCGCGCGGACGATCCGCTACTACGAGGAGCTCGGGCTGCTCGAGCCCGCCGCCCGGTCGGACGGCGCCTACCGCCTGTATGACGCCGAGGACCTCGAGCGCCTGCGGTTCATCCGCGGGCTGCGTGACGATGCCGGCTTCTCGCTGACCGAGATCGGGCAGCTGCTCGAGGACGAGGCCGTCCGCGTTCGCAACCGCGCCCAGTTCCGGGCGACCACGGACGTCGACGAGCGGCGAGCGCTCCTGGCCGACGCGGTCGCGCGCGTCGACCGCCAGGTCTCGACGCTGCAGCACAAGATCGAGCGCCTGACCGCGATGATCGCCGAGGCCGAGGGCCGCCGGCGCCACCTGACCGAACATCTCGCCGACCTCGACGCCGGCCGCGCGGCGGACCACCGTTCGCCGGGAGCCGAGCCGGCAGCCGACACGACCTCGGGGCCGGCCCGATGACGGCTGGCGGCGGGCGGCGACCCGCGTTCGCCGGTACCGGGCTCGCGCTGCGCAACGGAGCGCGCGCATTCCACCATCGGAACTACCGGTTGTTCTTCGGCGGCCAGCTGGTGTCGCTCATCGGCACCTGGATGCAGACCGTCGCGCAGAGCTGGCTGGTGCAGGAGCTGACCGGCGACCCGTTCATGATCGGGGTGGTGTGGGCCGCGCAGTTCCTGCCGGTGATGTTCCTGGGCTTGTTCGGCGGGCTGCTGGCGGACGCGCTGCCCAAGCGTCGCACGCTGGTCGGCACACAGGCCGTCAAGATGACGCTGTCGTTCGTGATGTTCGCGCTGGTCCTGAGCGGGAGCGTCGAAGTCTGGCAGGTGGTGGTGCTGGCGCTGCTGGGCGGGCTGACCAACGTGTTCGACATGCCCACCCGGCAGGCGTTCTCCGTCGAGATGGTCGGGCGCGAGGACATCGCCAACGCGGTCGCGCTCAACTCGGCCATGTTCAACGGCGCGCGGATCGTGGGGCCGGCGGTGGCGGGCGTGGCGATCGGTGTGTTCGGTCTGGCGACCGCGTTCCTGGTCGATGCCGTGAGCTTCATCGCGGTCATCGCCGCGCTGCTCGCCATGCGCGACGCGGAGCTCTATGCGCCGCCTCCGATGGCACGGCCGGGATCGGTGGCCGAGGTCATGGCGGGCGTGCGGGAGGGTCTTCGCTACGTGCGCATGACCCCGCTCGTGCTGCTCGCGATCTCCGTCCTGGGCCTCATCGCGACGTTCGGCATGAACTTCCCGGTCATCATCCCCGCGCTCGCCCAGGACGTGCTCAAGGTCGGGGCGAGCGGCTACGGGTTCCTCATGGCGGCGTCCGGGATCGGCTCGTTGACAGCGGCCCTGACGATCGCCTTCACCGGGCGCGCCCGCCCCTGGCTGCTGGCCGCCGGCGGCACGCTGGTCGGCCTGGGCGAGATCGGTCTGGCGCTGTCGGGACTGTATGCGCTGAGCCTGGGCCTGATGTTCCTGATCGGGCTGGGCGCGATCTCCATGGCGGCCACGGCCAACACCACCATCCAGCTCGCCGTCCCCGACCACCTCCGAGGCCGGGTGATGAGCGTGTACGTCACGGTGTTCGCGGGCTCGACACCGATCGGCGGCCTGCTGATGGGCGCCATCGCGTCCACCTTTGGCGTTGGCGTCTCGCTGGCGGCCGGCGGGATCGTGTGCGTGGGCATCGGTCTGGGCGCGCTGCTGTGGCTGCGCAGCGATCGGGGCCGCACGGCACTGGCGACCGAGCTCGAGGCGCCCGCGAGCAGGCGCAGCGACGAGCCCCAGCGACCGCCGGCCCGCGCGGCGTCCACCGCACCCCGCCCGATCGCCCCGGGAGCCGTCGAGGTGCTGTCCCTGCCTTCCTCGCAGCCCGACCGCGACCCGTCCGCACGCGTGGCCACGCCGCGGTCCTGAGCCGGCACCGGCTCGAGCGGTCGGGCGCCGACGTCAGTTGAGCCGCGTCTCGCCCCCGGACCACGGCAGCGGCTGCCCGGGCATCCACGGCTGTCCGGCCACCTCGAGCAGTCGCTCCACCAGCCGGACGAGATGAGCAGTGTCGGCGCGAGGGTTCGAGGCCGCGAGGCTCCGCAGCCGAGCCATGTCGGACTGGGCCGCCGTGCGGCCATCCAGGCGCGCGGTCGCCAGGACGATCCCGCCGAGGGTGACCAGGACGAACGGGTGGCGCTCGCCATACGCGGCCACGAGCAGTGCCTGGACCCGACGATCCAGCGTCAACGCGCCCCGCTGATCGTTCCCCGCACGTAGCAGCGCTGCCAGCCGGCGCAACGGCTCGATGAGGCCGGGATGGACCGGACCCCGAGCGTCCTCCGTGTGTGCGACCGCCTGCCGAGCGGCGACGACCGCCGTCTCGTGGTCACCCTCGAGGAGCGCGGCGTCGGACGCGATGAGCGCCGCCCGGGCCCGATCGAGGCTGGCACGCACCGCCGGGTCCTCGGGCCGCCGCAGCGTCATCGCTCGGGAGAGATGCGCCCGCAGCCGGCGCTCACCGTCGGCCATGTCGGTCGATCCGCCGGGCATGCGAGCGGGATCCGCCGCCGTGATGTCCCGGTACGCCTCGAACAGGGCCAGCGCCTCCGCGAGGTCTGTCGCCTGGCGCAGGCCCGGCGACGGTAGCTCGCTGCGGAGGCGGCGCCCGGCCACGACGACCAGCTTCGCGAGCGCTGCGCGTGTGCGTTGGTCCGCCAGCCCGTAGACCCGCAGGCGGATGTCGGTCGCGCGAGCGGCGAGGTCCTCCGCCTCGTCGAGCCGGCCGTCCCGGACCGCCAGCTCGGCCGCGCTGACGAGCACCTCCGCCGTGCCCGGGTGATCAGGCCCGAACCGCTGCTCGTGGAGGGCGAGCGCACGCTCCAGGAGCGGCCTCGCAGCCTCGTCGTCGTCGGCGTTGAGGCGCAGGATCGCAAGGTTCGTGACCATGATCGCGACCAGGGGGTGATCCGGGCCCAGCGCGGCCTCCGCGGCGTCCAGCCCCCGCACATAGAACGTCGCGGCGCGGTCACGGGTCGTCGCCTCACGGTCGAGCTTGACCGCGAGCGCGTTGCAGGTCACGGCGAGCTGCCGGTGCGGCCGGTCGAACGCACGCTCGCACCGCCCGAGCGCATCCTCGTGGACCGCGATCGCCTCGGCCAGGCGGCCGAGCCGCCCCAGGGCCGCCCCGCGGTTGTTGAGCGATTCGATCGTGTCAGGGTCATCCGGTCCCAGCTCCGCCTCACGCAGCCGGAGGCTCGCCTCGATCCGGGCCAGGCCGTGCGCCGGATCGCCGACGGCAAGATCCACGATCCCGAGGAGGTTGAGCGTCTCCGCCCGGTCGACGCCCGGCGCGCCCTGGCGGAGCCCGAGCGCCTCGGTCGCCAATGCCCCGGCATCACTGTAGCGACCCTGCGAGTACGCGATCTCGCCGGCAAGCTGGACGGCCGCCGACTGCTCCGCCGGCGCTGACCCGCGCACCGCGAGCTCGCGGGCGCGCTGGGCCAGCGGGAGCGCATCGTCGTAGTCCCCGGCCTCGTACCGGCGGCGACTCTCGGCCAGGAGGTTCGCGATCGTCACGCCAGCCACCGGGCTCGCCCCTGGACCGCCGTCCGCCGCCTAGCTCAGCTCGCGCTGGACGTTGAGCACGTCCTTGAGCTGCTCCACCCGGCTCATCACCTTGGCCAGCTGCGCCACCGACGCGACCTGGAGGGTCATCGTCACCATCGCCGTGTGATCGGGGTTGACGCCCACGTTGGCGGCCAGGATGTTGACCTTGTTCTCGGCCATCACCTGGGTGATGTCGGACAGCAGGCCCGTGCGGTCGTAGGCCTCGACGCGGATCGCGATCGGGTAGGTCTGGGTCGCGGCTGCCTCCCACTCGACGTCGATCAGCCGGCTCACCTCGCGCTCGTTGAGCACGGTCGGACAGGTGCGGAGGTGGACGGTGATCCCCTTGCCCCGGGTGA
Organism: uncultured Chloroflexia bacterium; assembly: GCA_963734995.1. GTDB lineage: Bacteria > Chloroflexota > Limnocylindria > Limnocylindrales > CSP1-4 > CAIXZV01. The sequence continues at coordinate 455,298 of CAVTJD010000005.1, read as the reverse complement.
TGAACCCCTGGATCGGGTCGCCCGGGATCGGGTGGCAGCACTTGGCGAACCGGACCAGGAGGTCCCCCACCCCCTTGACCCGCACGCCGCCGGACCGGGCCGGCTGGGGCGGGGCGATCGTGGGCAGCGTGATCTCGCCGTCGTCCACCACGCCCAGACGCATGACCACCTGCTGGGCCGAGATGGCCCCGTAGCCGATCGCCGCCAGGAAGTCGTCGACGGTGTCATGGCCATAGCCCTTCGCGACCTCGGCGATCTTGTCCAGGCCCACGTCCTGGACGCTGGTCCGGGCCAGGCGCCGCAGCTCGCGCTCGAGCGCCTCGCGGCCATGGACGATGTTCTCGGCACGGTCCTTCTTCTTGAACCATTGCCGGATCTTCTCGCGCGCATGGCTGGTCCTGACGATGTTCAGCCAGTCGCGCGACGGGCCATGCTCGCCCTTGGTGGTCACGATCTCGACGATGTCGCCGTTCTTGAGCCGGTAGTCGAGCGGGACCAGCCGGTTGTTGACCTTGGCGCCGATCGTGCGGTGGCCGATGTCCGTATGGATGCGGTAGGCGAAGTCGAGCGGGGTCGCACCGGCCGGCAGGTCCTTGATGTCGCCGCGCGGCGTGAACACGAACACCTGGTCCTGGAAGATGTCGAGCTTGATGCCCTCGACGAACTCGGTCGCGTCCGACACGTCGCGCTGCCAATCCATCAGCTGGCGCAGCCAGGCGAGCTTCGCGTCGTACTCTCGCTCGGCCTTCGAGCCTTCCTTGTAGCGCCAGTGGGCGGCGATCCCGAACTCCGACACCTGGTGCATGGCATGGGTGCGGATCTGGATCTCGAGCGGCTTGCCGTCGAGCGCGATCACCGCGGTATGGAGCGACTGGTACAGGTTGTTCTTGGGCACCGCGATGTAGTCGTCGAACTGGCCGGGGATCGGTCGCCACAGCGCATGCACGATGCCCAGCGCCGCGTAGCAGTCGCGGACGTCGTCGACCAGCAGCCGGATCGCGTAGACGTCGTAGATCTCGCCCAGCCCGGCACCCTTGCGCTGCATCTTCTTCCAGATGCTGGCGATGTGCTTGGGACGGCCCTGGAGCTCGGCCTCGATGCCGGCTGCCTCCAGGCGCGGGCGCAGCTCCTCGATCGCGCGCTCGATGTATCGCTCGCGACCGCGCCGTCGCGTGTCCAGCTGGCGGGCGAGCTGCCGGTAGGCGTCGGGCTCGAGCGTCTTGAACGAGAGATCCTCGAGCTCCCACTTGATCTGCCAGATCCCGAGGCGCTCCGCGAGCGGCGCGTAGATCTCGATCGTCTGGCGGGCGATCCGCAGCTGCTTCTCGGGCGGCAGGGCGCCCAGCGTGCGCATGTTGTGCAGCCGGTCGGCGAGCTTGATCAGGACGACCCGGATGTCGTCCGCCATGGCCAGGAACATCTTTCGGATGTTCTCGGCCTGCTGCTGCTCGTGGCTGTGGGTGCTAAAGCGCGACAGCTTGGTGACCCCGTCGACCAGGTGGGCGATCTCGGACCCGAATGCCTCCTCGACGTCGGCCAGGCTGAACTCGGTGTCCTCGGGCACGTCGTGGAGCAGGGCAGCGGCCACGGCCACGGTGTCGCTCAGCAGCTCGGACAGGATCTGCGCGGAGGCGATCGGATGCGTGACGTAGGGCTCGCCCGAAGCGCGCACCTGATTGGCATGCGCCTCCACGGCGAGGTCGAACGCGCGTTCGACGACCGACAGGTCAGCCTGCGGATGCTGTGCCCGGAGCGTGTCGAGCAGCCTGACCCGCATCCCGTCGATGTCCCACAAGGACGCGTCCTGCGTGCGACGGGCGGTCCTGGTCGGGCTCGGCCGCGCCGGCGGTCGCCGCCGCTCGCGAGCGTGCCGGGTCGCCGGCTCAGCTGGCGTGCTGAGCGGGATCTCGGGATCGCGGACGACAGGTTCGGCCATGCCTCGGAGTCTACCCCTCGGGCTCGCAAGCGAACCCGCGGGTGATCGGGCAAGGCGAATACGCGGGCTCGGTGGGGGCTCGGCGGTGACCCGGCGGTGACCCGGCGAGGGGCGGGACCACAGGCTCGGTGCGGGCGGCGGCCGGCCTCCCCGGTCAGCCGAGCAGGCCGAACGTGAGCCGGCCCGACAGTCGCAGCGCGCCGGCCCTGGTGATGGTCGCCGTGGTCAGCTCGATGGGGATGTCCTGACCGGCACCCAGCAACACGACGACCTGACCGGCCGATGGCCCGTCGAGGACGCGCGCGACGAGATCGCCGCTGTCGTTGACCGACAGCCGGCCATTGACGGTCACCCCGCTGATACGCACCTGGACGTGGTCCGGCGCGGTCAGCGCGACCGACGTCGGTCGCGCGCCAAGGGCACCCGCGACGGCGTCCGCGACCAGCGTCTCCGCCTCGCCCGCGGGCACCGTCGTCGTGGCCGTGACCGCGTCTCCCCCACCCGACAGCCGGATCGTGGCCAGCTCGATCGTCTCGGGGCCCGCGCTCCGGACCGTCACGTCGCGAAGCTGGCCATCGACCCCGTCCGCCGTTCGCCCCACGAGGCTGACACCGGTCAGGGTGATGTCCAGCGAGCCGATCTGGAGGTCGCGGAATGTTGCGTCGCTGGCCGTGATGTGAACGCGGTCCGCGTGCAGGCCGAGCAGGTCGGTGGGCGGATCGCTGGTCACCGTGACCGTCGTGTCGTCGGCCTGGAGGCCCGCGGCTGTCACGGCTCCGGTCAATGCCCCCGCCGCTACCGACGGCAGACCGAACGTCACCAGGAGGGCCAGGGCGACGACGCCCAGCAGCAACGTGAACAGACACCCGCGCATCCTCAGCCTCCCCGCCAGCCCAGCTCGGTCAGCAGCTCGCGAGCAACCGCGGCCTCGTCCCACGGGATCGCGCCATCCGCGTACAGGATCGTGCGCTCGTGACCCTTGCCCGCCAGGAGCACGACATCGCCCGATCGCGCCAGCCGCAGGGCGGTCCTGATCGCCTCCCGCCGGTCCGCCACCGTGAGCACGGTCTCGCCGCGGCGGCCACCAGCGGACTCGGCGCCCCGAGCGATCTCGTCGATGATCGCGGCGCCATCCTCGCCACGGGGGTCCTCGTCGGTGGCCACCACCAGCCGGCAGCGCTCGGCGGCGATCCGACCCATCACCGCCCGCTTTGCCGTGTCCCGCTCACCGGCCGACCCGAACACCGCGACCAGCCCGCCGCCCTGCTGGCGGGCGACGGGCCCCAGGATCTCGAGCACGTCCCGGAGCGACGCCGGCGAATGCGCGTAGTCGACCACGACCATGAATGGTTGCCCCGCGTCGATCCGCTCCATGCGCCCTGGGACCCCGGTCACCCGCTCCAGGCCGGCACGAACGGCTGCCGGCTCGAGGCCAAGGCCCTCGCCCAGGGCGACCACGGCCAGCGCGTTGAGGGCGTTGAAGCGTCCGGCAAGGTGCAGGTCCACGGCGGCCGGGCCGGACGGTGCCCGATAGGCGAGGTGCAGCCCCCGGCCATCCTCGGACACCTCCGTCGACCGCACGTCCGCGGTCCCCCCGGTCCCGTAGCTCACGCTCGTCGCTCCGGCGCGGCGGGCCGCGTCCTCGAACCAGCGCGCCGACGGATCGTCGAGGTTGACGACCGCCACCTTGGGCCACGGCTGCCCCGCGACATGCTTGACGGGATTGCCCGGACCGGCCCCGAGGGCCTCGAACAGCCGCAGCTTGGCGGCGCGGTACGCCTCGAACGTCCCATGGAGCTCGAGATGCTCGTGGGTCAGGTTGGTGAGCACGGCCGCATCCCAGGCAATTCCCCGCACCCGGTCGAGCGCCAGGGCATGCGACGTCGCCTCGATCACCGCCGCGGCATCGCCCGCCGCCGCCATCGCCGCGAGCTGCGCCTGGAGCTCGGGGGCGGCCGGGGTCGTCACATGGGCCTCGTGACGGTCCCGCACACCGCCGATGCGCGTCTCGATCGTGCCCACCAACCCGGCTCGGAGCCCGGCCGCTTCGAGCGCTGCCGCAGCCAGATACGAGGTCGTGGTCTTGCCGTCGGTCCCCGTGATCCCGATCGCCCCGATGCGCAGCGAGGGGTCGCCGAACCACCAGGCGGCCGCGACCGCGAGCGCCGCCCGGGCGGATGTCACGACGAGCTGGGGCAGCGGCCCCGACACGGGATGCTCGACCAGCGCGGCCGCGGCGCCAGCCGAGGCCGCGCCCGAAACGAACTCATGGCCATCGACGTGGAACCCGGGCACCGCGACGAACAGGGAGCCAGCGTGAACCGCTCGCGAGTCCTCGGTCACGCCATCGATCGCGATCGGGGCGAGCGCTGCCACGCGGGCCTCGCGACCGCCCACCACGGCGCCCCGGATCAGGTTCGCGGACGCGAGCCTGGTGAGCAGGCCGGACAGCGAACGAGCGACGGATGGGGTCGCCCGTGCGACCAGCTCGGCAATGCTCGGATCCCGGGTGGTCACGACGTCCTGCCCACGGCACCCACGATCCGCCCGGCCCTCGCGACGGCACGCCCGGTTGCATATCGCCACGGCCTCGCGACGCGCTCGCAGGGGCCGGCCAGCGCCACCCACTGGGCGCCGAACGATCGCTTGTGCTCGTACAACCCGTACGTCGGCTCGCCGGGCTCGGGCGGCCGCCGTGCACCCGGGACGTCCACACCGCCCAGGTCCATCTCGTCACGGCGCTCGGCGAGGGCGAGCTCGATCGCCCGCCAGCGGAGCAGGTGCATCGCACCCGGGTGGTCGTGCCGTCGCTCGGCGCGATCGCCCGAATGGATCGTCGACAGGCGTCGCCCGTGCCGGTAGAGCACGAGACCGCCGAGCACGTCGCCATCCGCGGCGCCCTCGCGCGCCTCGAGGTACACGAGGTGGCCTGCGGCCAGCGCGCGGACCCACCACGCCACGAACTCCTCCGGCCCACCGAACCCGAACCCGAGCCGCTCGCCCGTCGCTCGGAGCAGGTCATAGAACCGGGGCAGCGCGATCTCGCCCGGCTCGGTCGCGCGGCGGCAGCCCTCGGTCACGGTGTCCCGCGCATCCCAGCGCAACACCACGACCCCATCGCGCTCGGCGCGGCGGATGCGCTGCCGGGTCGCCTTGGCGATCCCGGTCATGACGGTCGTCGCGTCCCCGTCCGGCGGCAGGTCGACCGCCATCCGGTGGCGCGAGGGCTGGATGTCGGCGATCGGCCGGAAGCCCGCATCCTCCAGCGCGCGCCGGTACCCGTCGTCGTGCTCCGAGACCTCGGGATCGGCCGCGAGGACGTCGACGCCTTCGGCTGCGAGGTGTCGCGCCATGCCGGCCAGCGCGTCGCCGATGGGGCCGCCGGACCCATCGGCCCGCCACGGGACGCCCCGCCCCACGGGGCCGCGAGGAACGTATGCCGAAGCCCCGCCCACCACCGGCCAGCGACGAAGCAGCACCAGGGCACGAACGTCGCCCGCCTCCACGAACCGTGGTCGCCAGCCGCGCTCGGCGCGGTGAGCAGCCCACGCTCGCGACTGGTAGACGTGGCCGCCCGGCCGCTCGACGGTCGTCGCGTCCCAATCGTCGAGGCCGGTGCCGGTGAGCTCCCGGATGGGCGCTGTCATCGACCGTCGGCGCCATCGGTGTCGCCGCCGGTGCCCGGCGCGCCACCCGCATAGCCCGATGCGCTCGCACCGCCGGACCGGCCGAGCCCGTGTCGCCACCGCTCCATCCGAACCCGGGTTCGAACGGCGACGCTGTAGGTCCGCCGCCCGAATGCGTCGAGGACGAGGTCCCACGACCCGATGTAGCTGACCTCGCGGCCGCCGAAACCGGTCTTGAAGTGGGCGATGCCGGCGTGGGCGAGGCCCCACAGGTCGTACACGCTCGCGCCCGCCTCCCTCGAGCTGCGGATCGCCTCCCACTTGAGCAGGTAGTTCGCGCGGCTGTCGGCGCCGGCCGCCGTCATCCCGCCATAGGGCTCGACGACCCGGCTGCCGGCACGAACGAGGAACAGGCTGGCCACGGGCGTGCCGTCGGGGAGCTCGGCGAACAACAGCCTCGCCCGGCCGGCCGGCCCGAACGCCTCCCACACGTCGCGGTAGGCCGATGGCGCCCGGATCAGGAACCCGGCCCGGTCCGCGGTCTCGCGGTAGATCCGATAGAACTCGTCCAGCCGCTCGCCCCCCGCCTCCACGATTCGGACGCCGCCGCTCCGGGCCTTGTTCACGTACTGCCGCCACTTCTTGCGCAGGTCCGACCACAGGGCGGCCTCGTCCGCCGTGAGATCGATGACCCGGGTTGCCACCGGCTGGATCGGCGCCGCGGGCTGCCAGCCGGAGGCACGCAGCGCCGCGGTCACCGCGCCCTCGGCGTCCGGGGCCACGTCCCGCTCGAGCTCGGGGTCGATCCGAAGGTGGCTGGCCCGCACGGTGCCCCGCAGCCCATCCCGGGCGAGGTCCGTGAACCGCCGCACCGCCTCGGCGTCCCAGCTGCCGAGCACGGGCCCCCGCGGTGCATAGGCGAACGCCCAGGGCAACGGCCCGGGGCGCCGGGTCAGGACCTGGGCGCCGATCGCCTCGCCGGCCGGATCGAGCAGCCGGTGGGCCGACCAACCGTTCACCGCCTTGACGCGCGCCCACCCGCTGAGCTGGAGGTACGAGCCCCTGGGATCGCGCTCGACGAACGCGTCCCACGCAGGGTCGGCGTCGAGACCGGCGGCGAGGTCCGGGCGGCGAGCATCGCCAATCGGGGACGTCATGCGCGGCTGCGCCGGCGGACGAGGTCGACCACGACCCGGACGATAAGGGGCAGCTCTTCGATCCGCAACGCAAGGGCGCCGGCGACGATCGCCAGCCCGCCGAGGGTCGTCGCGATGCCCACTCGCAGCAAGACCGGTGCGAAGCCCGGGTCCACGCCCCACGCGCCCACGAGCACCCGATCCACGCCGAGGGCGACCGCGCCGCCGATGGCCGCTGCGACGAGCGACTTCGTGAGCACGATCCACACGGCCCCCAGGGCGAGCCCGGGTACCCGTCGCCCGAGCAGCACCATCAGCGCCAGCGTCTCGATCCACGCGGACACCGCGATCGCCGCCGCCAGGCCGTCGAGACCGAGCGGCCCGACCAGCAGGTTGGCGGCGATGATGTTGACGACCACGGCCAGCAGCGCCGCGAGCACCGGCGTGCGCGTGTCCTGGAGGGCGTAGAAGGCGCGTGCCAGCACCGCGATCAACGAGTGCGCGGTCAGACCCAGCAGGAACACCGCCAGCGCGGACGCCGTCGCGTCCATCGCGCGCTGCCCGATGTCGGCGAACCCGAACAACAGCCGCACGACGTCGTCCGACAGGACGATCCCCAGCGCCGCGATGGCCAGCATCACGAAGCCCAGGATGGACAGGCCTCGCAGCAGCAGCCGCCGGAAACCGTCGGTGACCCCCAGCGCCGCCTCGCGCGACAGCGACGGGAGGAGCACCACGCCCAGCGGAACGCCGATCACCCCGATCGGGATCTGGAGCAGCGTGAACGCGAAGTTGAACACCGCGACCGCGTCGGTCCCGAGCTCGGTCGCAAGGCTGGTCATGACCAGGAACACGATCTGGGTGGCGCCCAGGCCGATCGCGCGCGGCGCCATCAGCGTCAGCGCCAGGCGAGACTGGTCGTCGCCGAGATCGAGGCGCGGCCGGATGCGGGCACCGATCCGGATCAGCGACGGCACCTGGACCAGGAGGTGCCCGGCGGCGCCGAGCACCACCCCGAACGCGAGCCCGGTGACGCCGAAGGCGGGCACCAGGGCGATCGCGCCGACGATGATCATCAGGTTGTAGACGAGCGGTGCGAGGCCGGCTGCGGCGAACCGGCCCCGGGCGTTGAGGGCGCTCGTCGCCACCGCGCCGCAGGCGAGGAACAACGGCGACAGGACCATCACCCGGGTGAGATCCGTCGTCTGCGCCTGGAGCTCGGCGTCGAACCCGGGCGTGATCAGCGCGACGAGCTCCGGCGCTGCGAGCAGCACGATCGCCGCCAGGACCGCCAGCGCCGCCAGCATCAGCGTGGTCACCGTCGAGACGACGCGCCAGGCCCGCGCCTCCTCGTCGGTGGCGATGAGCGCGGTGACGACCGGGATCAGCGCCGAGGACAGCGCGCCCGCCGCGACCAGCTGGAACAGGAAGTCCGGGATGCGAAACGCTGCATAGAACGGCCCCAGCTGGTCCACCGGCACCGCGGCGGCGATCGCCAGCGTCCGGACGTAGCCCAGCACACGGGAGATGAGGAACAACCCCGTGACGATCAGCCCGGCCTGGGCGAGCGCGCGCGTCGAGGCGGAGCCGGCCCGGGCGGCGGCGGACGTGGCAGGGATGGGCTCCGCCTCCTCCGACGCCAGCCCGGTGAGCGCGTCCGAGTCGTCCATCACGTCGTGCCGGTCCTGGCGCGCGGATGCGCCGAGCGGTAGCTCTCGCGCAGCCGGGTCGGCGAGACGTGGGTGTAGATCTGGGTCGTGGCCAGACTCTCGTGGCCCAGCAGCTCCTGCACCACCCGCAGGTCCGCGCCACCCTCGAGCAGGTGCGTCGCGAAGCTGTGGCGCAGCGTGTGCGGGCTCACGCCTTCGGGCAGCCCGGCCAGGCGCCGCAATCGATCGAGCCGGCCGCGCAACCCGCGAACGCCAAGCGGTCCGCCGCGGTGATTGAGGAACACGGCGGCCGGCGGCTCGGTCAGCGGCGGCCGGAGCTCGGCCAGGACCGGGCGTCCCTCGTCGAGATAGCCGGTCAGTGCTTCGCGGGCGGGGTGGCCCAGGAGTCCGATCCGCTCCTTGCGCCCTTTGCCCATGACCCGCAGCTCACCCCGCGCCAGATCGAGGTTGCCCAGCTCGGCCGCCGCCAGCTCGCTGATCCGAAGCCCGGCCGCGTACGCCGTCTCGACCAGCGCCCGGTCGCGCAGCGCGATCGCATGGCGCAGCTCGGGATCCACGGGGCTCCGGCGCCTCGCGGCCGATCCCGTCCCGGTCCGCGGGTCCGGGTCGGGACGCAGGTCGCCGTCGACGGCGGCGATCAGGCGCTCGACCTCGTCCACCTCGAGCACCCGCGGCAGCCGGCGCGGCAGCCTGGGCGTTGCGATGGCGCCCCACGGGTCGCCCGGCGCCAGCCCGGTACGGGCCGCGTAGCGGTGAAACGCGCGGATCGCCGCAAGGCGCTGCGCGACCGACGATCGCGCATGCCCCTCGGTCAGCGTCGCGAGGTACTGGCGCAGCTCGCGGCGGTCGGGCGTCTGCCACTCGATGCCGTGCGCCGCCAGCCAGTCGAGGTACGTGGCGACGGTCGCCTCGTACGAGCGTCGGGTGTGGGGTGACGTGTCGCGAGCCTCCAGCGATCGGACGAACCGCCGTAGCGCATCCTGTCCCGTCACGCCGCCGCGCTCACGCTCACGTCCCGTTGCGCGTCCCGGTTCCCGATCGCGCGGATCCCGACGAAGACCGCGTGGCTCGCCGGGTCCCGCTCCCGCCCCTGCCTCCGCTGCGCCGGCCGCCGCGAGCCGGGCGCTCGAGCGCCGCGGGATCGGGCGGTCCACCGGGCAGCCGCTGGCCGACGAGATCGCCCTCGGGCAACGCCACCGGTGCGCCGCAGGTGAGGCACACGCCATCGTCGGTGCGCCGCGCCACGGCCCCCTTGCCGTCGTCATGCGCGTCATGCGTGGCGCCCGTTGGCACCAGGTTGGTGGTGAAGTCGCAGCGCGGGTAGCTCGAGCACCCGTAGAAGACGTTGCCGGTCCGGCGAGCGCGACGCGCCACGAGGTGACCGTCGCCGTTCTTGGGGCACACGACCTCGAACGGCAGCTGCTCGGGCGGTGGCGGCCCATCACGGCGGATGTAGCTGCAGTCCGGATAGCGCGAGCACCCGACGAACGCGCCGAAGCGCCCTCGGCGCGTGGTCAGGGTCCCCTCGCCGCACTGCGGGCAGACGTCACCGTCCCCCTCGAGGCGGGGCGCCTCGTCGCCGGGCAGCGGGCGGGTCTCCTTGTGCTCGGGATACTGCGAGCAGGCGAGGAACTTCCCGTTCCGGCCGAGCCGGATCACCATCGGGTGACCCTCGGAGCAGACCTCATCGGTCTCCACCGTGGTGAAGTCGCGTCGCCGGAGCTCGCGCCGCTTCTCGTCGACGCGAATACGGAGCGGCTCGAAGAACTCGCGCAGCAGCGGCACCCAGGCGCGCTCACCGCGGGCGATCTCGTCCAGCTCCTCCTCCATCCGTGCCGTGAACGCCAGGTCCACGTACTCGCCGAAGTGCTGGACCAGGAGGTCGGTCACGATCTCCCCGATCTCCTCCGGATGGAGCCGCCGATCCTCGACCCGGACATACCCGCGATCGATGATCGTGGAGATCGTGGCGGCATACGTCGATGGCCGGCCGATGCCGTGCTCCTCGAGCGCCTTGACGAGGGTCGCCTCCGTGTAGCGCGGGGGCGGCTCGGTGAAGTGCTGGGTGGGCGTGACGTCCTCCACGTGGGTGACGTCCCCGGCCTTCAGCGGCGGCAGCGTGCGTTCGGCCTCGTCCTCCTGCGCCGCGTCGTCACGACCCTCCGTGTAAACGCGCGCAAAGCCGTCGAACAGGGTCCGGGTGGCCGACGCCCGCAGGCGGTAGTCGTCGGCGGTGAGCTCGATCGTGGTCGTCTCGAGCTCCTTGGGCGCCATCTGCGACGCCACGGCACGCTGCCAGATCAGCCGGTACAGGCGGTACTCATCGTTACCCAGCGTCGACCGCAGGCTCTCCGGATCCCGCCGGAACGATGTCGGCCGGATCGATTCGTGCGCCTCCTGGGCGCCCTTCGACCGCGTCTTGTACACGCGGCCCTTGCCGGTACCATACCGCTCGCCGAAGCGCTCCCGGATCAGCTCCTGCGCCTCGGCCATCGCGACGCTCGCGATCGCGGTCGAGTCCGTCCGCATGTACGTGATCAGGCCGACGTGGCCATCCGGCGTGTCGGCACCCTCGTACAACCGCTGCGCGACCGACATCGTGCGCTTGGGGCTGAAGCCGAGCTTGCGGCTGGCCTCCTGCTGCAGGGTGCTGGTGATGAACGGCGGCGCGGGATTGCGCTTGGACGGCCGCTTGGCCACCGTGTCGACGACAGGGCTGAGCGCCCGGAGCGCCGTCGCGTGGGCCCGCGCGTCGGTCTCGTTGTCGATCGCCAATGGTTTGCCGCCGATCCGGACCACGTCGGCCGTCACCTGGCTGCCGTCGGCGGTGGCGAGCAGCGCCTCGAGCGTCCAGTACTCGCGAGCGACGAAGGCACGGATCTCCCGCTCGCGCTCCACGACCATGCGCAGCGCGACCGACTGCACCCGGCCGGCCGACAGGCCACCCCTGATCTTTCGTGACAGCAGCGGGCTGAGCGTGTAACCGACGAGGCGATCCACGATGCGACGCGTCTGCTGCGCGTCGACGAGGTTGCGGTCGATGTCGCGAGGGTGCGCGAACGCCTCCTGGATCGCGCCCTCGGTGATCTCGTTGAACGTCACCCGGCGCGTCTTGGTTCCGGGAACGTGCGCCGCCTCGGCGACGTGCCAGGCGATCGCCTCACCCTCCCGATCGAGGTCCGTGGCCAGGTACACGTCGTCGGCCGAGCGGGCCGCCTTCTCGATCGCGGTCACCTGCCGGCGCCGGTCATCGGGGATCACGTACTCGGGCGCGAAGTCGTGCTCGACGTCGACGCCGAACTTCCCCTTGCCCGGGTTCTCCGGGAGATCACGGACATGGCCGTACGAGGCGAGGACCTGGAAGTCTCCGCCGAGGTAGCGCTCGATCGTCCGCGCTTTGGCGGGCGATTCGACGATCACGAGGTGCTTGGGCATGGCGGCCGGGAGTGTAGCACCGGCCCCCCACCCGACCCTTACCTCGAATTGCGGCGGCGCGGCTGGTCGCGCTCCATCATCGCGGCCGCGGGCGGGTCGCCCGGCGCCGACGTCATGACCTCAGATGTCGCGGATCCGCTGCAGGAAGTCCTCGTCAATCTCGAGCTCGGTGTCCAGCTCCTCGGCACCGTCGGCCGCGTCGGCGGCGATATCCACGACCACGGGCAGCCTGTCCGCCGGGTCGCCCGCATCCACGTCCGCATCGTCGGACGACGCGGCGGTCCCGGGTGTCTCCGATCGGCCGAGCCCGACCGCTCGCGCGGCCCCGGCCGGGATCTCGAGAAAGCGGACGACGTGGTACGGGAAGAAGAAGGTCGATGTGGTGTGGTCGATGAACACCGGGCGCTTGCCGTCCAGACCGCGCACGTTGGTGCACACGAGACCGGCATCGGATGCCACCGGCAGGGCATACAGATCGGCGAGCAATGGCTGCTCGTTGGCCACATGGATACAGACGTTCCGGATCACGATCCGATCCTGGACCACGCGAATCCGAGCGTCACCCGCCCGATGGTCCTCCCCCGGCCCGGACGCTACGCCACCCGGCCCGCCCGCTGCCCGCCGGCAGGCTCAGGGGTGATAGAAGTCCACCACCAGCCGGACGCGCCCACCGGACACCCACACGCCGATCCCGACCCGGTCGTATGCCGCGTTCATGAGGTTGACGTAGTGGCCGCCGTTGGACGACTTCTCATTCTGGAAGAACAGGTGCGAGCCGAGCACGGCCGAGTACGGGTTGCCCGACCGGCAGCCGATGTTCTCCGCCCAGCGGTAGCTCGTGTACCCGGCATGTCGCAGGCGGTCGCCGGGGTTGCCACCGATGAAGTGGCTGCACAGGTTCCGCGTCGCGAGCAGCTTGGCGTAGGGCCGCGAGACATGGGTGCTGATCCCCGAGCTCAGCGACAGCGGCGCGACATTGCGGCCACCGGGTGAGGAGCACTTGCCGGAGGAGGTCACCCAGCCACCGGTTCGCGTGCAGTTCATCAGCTTGAGGTAGTACGTCTCGACGGCGTGCCAGCTCCCGGAGACCGCGCCGCCGCCGCCCGAGTGCGTGATCGGCGTCGACCGGCTCGGCTTTGGCTTGGGCTTGGGCTTGGGCTTGGATTCGACCGTGAACGTGCCGCTTGCGGCCTTGCTGATCGGAGCGCCCACCCTGGACACCGCGCTGTCATCGACGCTCATCTTGATCTTGGCCCCGTAGGCCAGCGAGCTCGATGGCTGGAACACGAGCACCTCGTTGTGCTCGGCCCAGGTGACCTTGCCCTTGACCGGCTTGCCGTTCGCGGTCACGTGGAACGCGGCAGCCGTCGACTCCTTGTCCATCCGGTCGGTGAACCGAACTGACAACGTTGCTCCCCGCTGGACCTTGGCCGTGCCGTCGAGCGGACGGAACCGCACGACCTTTGGCGCCGCGATGGTCTTCACGGTGACCGAGGCAAGCGTCCCGAACGCCACACCGTCCTGGTCCACGAGCCCGGTCAGCGACAGCTCGTAGCGTGTGCCCGGGTCGAGCGTCCCGGTCGGTGTGAACAGGAACTCGGTCGCGGACGCACCCGGGGTCACGGTCCCAGGGACCGCCGGCTCGGTTCGGAGCGCGGCACGGATGGAATCGACGCCGACCGGCCGATCGAGCTCGATCCTGAACGCGGTATCGAGCTTCGCGCGATCCCCGGACATGGCGGCCGTCTCGATGCGCGCCGTCCCCGCGGCCCTGGTCAGGAACACCGTGCGGATGGCGCGCTCCAGGACACCCCCGTCGGCCCCCCGAGCGCTCCGGTCAACGGTCACCGTGTACAGCGTGTCGGGCGTCCAGTGGGTCAGCGGCGCCACGGTGAGGATGGTGCTTGTAGCGTCCCAGGTCATCCGAACGGCTGCCTCCGGGGCGATGCGGAGAGCGCCGGCGACCGAGGCGGCATCCATCGGCGCGCCGAACCTGACCTCGAACGGCTTCGCCAGCGGTTGCGACACGCGAACGGTGTTGAGGAGATCGGCGGATACGGGCCTGGGCGTCGATGTGGGGACGGCCGTGCTCGGCGCGGGCGGCTGGCTCGCGAACGCCACCAGCGCGATGACCGCCGCGGCCCCCACGCCTGCCCCCAGCCGTATCCCCAGGCCTCGCCGCGCACCAAGGGTCGCGTAGAAGCGGATGAGGACGGGCAGCGCGAGCAGGGCGGCGCCGAGCTTCCGCAATACGTTCTCCTCCATGCTGCCTCGGGTCGCGACGGGAGCGATCTCGGCCCGATCCCCCCGAGCGCGGCCAGGCAGCGAGGGACGTGGGTTCGGCTGCCGGGACCCGCGCGAGCGTACCACCGCGGCTTCGGGACGGGCAAACGGTCGTGGCGGGCGCGCGTTCCGAGCACATGGCGCCTGCGGAGCGACCACTCGTGCCGGACCACGTCGCATCGTCGACGCGATGCTCAGCCTCGACGCGCCGCCGCGAGCGCACCCGCCGCCCGATACCGCCCGAACACCTCCACGACCAGCCCCCTGATCTCGAGCGCCGTGAGCGTGCCGAGCACGCTGGCTCCCGACAGGCCCGTCGCGAGGACCAGGTCGTCGACCGACCCGTGTCCTGCAACGACCTCACCGGCGACTCGCCGCTCGACCTGTGGCAGCGCCGCCAGGACGGTCTTCAGGTTCGGTGGTCGCGGCCGGCCGCTCCCGGATCCGGCCGACCGCCTCGGTGCCGGCGACACCGTTCGGGCGCGTGTCCGCGTGCCCTGGCCGAGCAGACCCAGGTCCTCGATCAGCTCCGGGACGCCGGCCACCACCTGTGCCTCCGGCGCCGCCTCGCGCAGGAACGCGAGGCTTCCCGCCACCGCCGGATCATCGAGCCGCCCCGGCACGATATGGAGGCCACGACCCTGCTCCAACGCCCAGGCCGCCGTGGTCAGGGCGCCGCTGCGGGCACCCGCCTCCACGACGACCGTGGCGTCCGCCAGCCCGCTGATGATCCGATTGCGTCTCGGGAACGTCCCACGGGTCGGGATCGTGTCCGGCGCGAACTCGCTCACGACGGCGCCCCCGCCATCCACGATGGCCCGCGCCAGCCCCCGGTGGCCGGCCGGGTACAGGCGGAGGTGGCCGCCGCCGATCACCGCGACCGTCGGCCGTCCGGATCTGACCGCGGCGGCATGCGCCGCGGCATCGATCCCGAGGGCCAGTCCCGACACGATCGTCGCGCCCAGGCTCGAAACCGCATCGGCGATCCGACCCGCGGTCGCGCGACCCAGCGCGGTCGGCCGGCGGGTCCCCACCACCGCGACGGAACGTGGGCGGTCGAGCGCGGCCGCGTTGCCGTGCAGGAACAGCACCGGTGGCGGGAGGTCGATGCGGCGCAGTCGTTCCGGATACGCGGCGTCCGCGAGCGTCAGGACCTCGACGCTCGCCCGACGGACCGGATCCAGGTACCGCTCCGCGTGGGTCGCGGCCTCGGCGATCGCCCGGGCGACGCCCGGCGCGAGGCACGGTCCCGCCCCATCGGGTGCGGTCGACGCCGCGACGAGCCGCCTCAACCCACCGGACTCGGATGCCGCCCTGAGCACCGACCGGGCGTCGCCGAACGCGGCCACGAGCCTCGCGAACGAGACCGGGCCGACACCCTCGGCGCCGTTCAGGATCACCCACGCATCGCGTTCGGCAGCAGCATCCGTCCGTGCGTCGCCCGCACGCGGCTCGGTGCCTCGCTCGTCCTGCCGGGCCGTTCGTGCTCTCCCGACCGGCGGCGGCCAGGGTTCGTCGTCACCGGCGGAGAGACCCGCGGCAGGCGATGACGGGGCACCCTGGGATCGCCCGATCGCCCTGTGCGCGTGCCCGGTGGCCCCGGCCCCGACCGGTCCCCGACGGCTCACGCCCAGCATCAGCCGACCATGCCCAGCGCCATCCGATCGACCGGTGCCCGGAAGCGCGCTGCCTCATCGAGGTGTGCGGCCTCGACGACGTCGACCCCGGCGAGATCGGCGATCGTCCGTGCCACGCGCAACAGCCGATCCGTCCCGCGCGCCGAGAGACCCTCTCGCTCCGCGAGCAGCACGGCCCGCGTGACGGTCTCCGGACGCAGCCGGCACACGGCACCTAGCGATCGCCCGCGCAGCCGCCCGTTGGGCACGGTGCCGCGATCACGCTGACGGTCACGGGCGACCGCGATCCGCCGCGCCACCACCGATGACGGCTCGGGCGCCGTCCCCGCGACCATCACGGCCGGCGGCACCCGGTCCACCGCTACCCACAGATCGATCCGGTCGCGGAGGGGTCCTGACACGCGTCGCAGGTACCGCTCGGGGACACCCGGTGGGCAGGTGCACGTGCGGTCGATCGTGCCGTGCTGTCCACACGGACACGGGTTCATGGCCGCCACGAACGTGAACCTCGCTGGAAACGTCGCCGTGCGGCCCACCCGAACGACGCTGACGGTGGCGTCCTCGAGTGGCTGGCGCAGCGCCTCCAGCACGTGGCGACCGAACTCCGGCAGCTCATCGCAGAACAGGACGCCCTGGTGCGCGAGCGTGACCTCGCCGGGTGACATTCGCGGACCACCGCCGACCATGCCGGCATAGGAGGTCGTGTGGTGAGGCATCCTGACCGGCGGCCGCCGGACCAGGGAGGCTATCGGACGATCCGAGGCCACCGAGGCTACCGAGGTCGCGGTGAGCGCCGCCCCGTCATCAAGGTCGGGCAGCAGTCCCGGGATGGTGCGCGCCAGGAGCGTCTTGCCCGAGCCCGGCGGACCGATCAGGAGCAGCGGATGGTCGCCGGCCAGCGCGATCTCGAGGGCGCGCCGCGCCACGGCCTGTCCGCGAACCTCGGCCAGATCGACGATCGGGTCATCGGCTGGCGCGACTCCGGGCGACCGGCGAGCCGGCGGGTCCGGCTCCGTGGCCATGGCCCGCGGCAGGGGTGACGGGCGCGCACGCCGGGAGCGCCGCGCGCGGAGCGCCTCGGCCGCCTCCGCCACGCTGGCCACCGGCACCGGCTCCGCGCCCGGTGCCAGGGCGGCCTCGATCGCCGCCTCTGCCGGCACCAGCACCCGTCGCATGCCACGGTCCACGAGGGCGGCGACCATGGGCAGGATCCCCGGCACGCGCCGCACCTCACCGCCGAGCCCGAGCTCCCCGACCAGCGCGAACCTGGACGGATCGACCCGCAGCTGCTCGGACCCGAGCAGGATCCCGACGGCGATCGCGAGGTCCAGCGACGCGCCGGCCTTGCGCAGCTCGGCCGGCGCCAGGTTGACCGTGATCCGCCGCGGCGGGTGGTGGAACCCCGCGTTGCGCAGCGCGCCCCGGACGCGCTCGCGTGCCTCCGACAGCGCCGCATCCGGCAGGCCCACGATGGTGAACCCGGGCAGCCCCGGGGCCACGTCGACCTCGACCCGGACGATGCGGCCCGTGATCCCGTGGAGCGTCGCAGAGATGAGCGTAGCGAGCACGGCGGCACCGTAAACCGGGTGCCTCACCTCCGACTTATCGGGCTGGCGCGCCGCCGGCGGCGCGACCCCGGGCGAGCGCTAGCGGCCGGCGCCGGACCCCTGTCGCCCGGCGACCGGGGCGAGCTGCGCGGGTGTCTGCCCCTCGGACCGATCCACCGCCCGCGCGAAGTCGAGCACCGATCGGCCGAGCACCGAATCCGCCTTGCCGACCATGAACGGCGCACCGGTGTTGAGCGCGGAGATCGCGCCCCGGTACTCGTTCACGATCTGATGCTCGATCGGGCGTCGCAGCGCACCCTCGGCGCTCTTGACGTTGATCCCGGTGAACGCGTTCGAGCGGTTGAGCACGAGCTTGACCTTGCTGGCCTGATAGCCCAGGTGCCCGATCGTCTCGAGCACCAGCCGCACGTTCTTGAGGCATGACAGGTCGGCGGTCATGACCACGTAGATCGTCTCGGCGATATCGAGCACCATCAGGTTGAGGTCGTCGAGCCGCTTGTCGATGTCCACGATCACGTAGTCGTACATCTCGCGCAGCAGCTCGAGCAGCTGCGACATGTGCGCGGGGGTGACGAGATCGGCCGATTCGGGCGACGGCGGCGCGAGCAGCAGGTCCACGCCCGAGTCGTGGGTCTGGACGATCCGCTTGACGAGGTCCCCGTCCATGGCGGGGGCGCTCACGATATCCACGATGCTCTTCCGATCCAGCCCGAGGTCGAGGAACACCCGGTGGTCGCCGAACTGGAGGTTGCCGTCGACCAGGCACACCCGCCGGCCCAGGTTGTGGAGGGCGATCGCGGCATTGATCGCGATCGTCGTCGTACCCACGCCACCCTTGGCACCGTAGAACGCATGGATCCTGCCCATCGGTGGGCGACCCACCAGCAGCTCGCTGGGCGAGAACCGGGCGATCAGGCTCTTCATCCGGGCCATCAGCTCGGCCGGATGGAACGGCTTGATCAGGTAGTCGTCGGCACCCGAGCGGAGCGCACGCACCTTCTGCTGCACGTCGCGATCGGCCGTGAGCATGATGATCGGTACATGGGCGTCGGGGCCCTCGTCGGCCCTGATCCGTTCCGCCACCGCGTACCCGTCCATACCCTGGAGCGACACGTCGAGCAGGATCAGCGTCGGCGGGTCCTGTCCCAGCAGCCGGAGCCCCTCTGCTCCATCCGCTGCGATCTCGACCTCGTATCCCTCCTGCTTGAGGGTGTGCTGAAGCAGTCGCTGGACGCTCGCATCGTCATCGACGACGAGGACCTTTCCGGCCATCCGACCTCCCGGCGCGGCGACACGCGGCAAGAACCACCCGGACCCCGGCGTGCCAGCCCGCAGTATAGATGGGGACCGCCTGTCGGCCGCGTTACGATCGGGCGGCCAGGAACGCCTCGCGCAACAAGGACGTCACCGCGGTCTCGTAGCGGGCCGGGTCGACCGTGTGGCCCTGGGCGTGGTCGGCACCCTCGACCTCCAGCGAGCGGGTCCCTTCTGGGGCCGCCGCGACGAGCTTTCGGGCATCCCGGATCGGCAGCGTCCGGTCGGCGGTGCCACTGATGAGCAGCAGCGGCACGTCCTCGAGCAGCGGCACCATCGTGATCGGTTGCGTCGCCCGTGGGTCGCCGCCGACGAAGCGGGCCATGCGACCGAACGCGCGATCCGCGACCAGCCGGCCGAGCGGCAGACCGGAGCGGCGCCCGACCACGACCGACAGCCTGGGCGTCACCGAATCCCCGACCACGGCGACGATCCGGGGTCGCGGGGCGGCAACGCTCGCGGTAGGCGCGTCCGGGTCCGCGTCCGCGGCAGCCAGCCGGCCGTCGCCGAGCACCCCGACCGCGGCGATCGCGGTCACACCGCCCATCGACGAGCCCACCAGGGCCACCCGGACGACGCCCCGCTCCCCCAGCCAGGAAAGCGCGCCGGCAACGTCCTCGACCTCGAGCATCCCGAAGGTCGTCGGGCCATCGTCCGACCCGCCGTGCCCACGGAAGTCCAGGCCCAGGACGCCCGCCGTGCGGCGCAGGAACGGGCCGAGATCCACCAGGTCGGGCGTGCTCGACCCGCTGTAGCCGTGGAGCAGGAGGATCGCCTCGCGTGGATCCGGCACCCACGCGCCGTCGGACCCGCCGCCAGGATCGCCCGCCGGATCGCCGGTCAGGTCAGCCGGCAGCCAGCGGCCGGTCAGGCGAACGCCGTCGCGGGACCGGAGGCGGACCACCTCGCCGCCCAGCGCGTCGAGCGCCCGGTTCATACCGGCCTCCTCCGGGAGCCGGCGAGGCGCCCTGGTCAATCGCCGAGCCAGCGGATCGAGCACGGGCCCGACCGCCAGCAGCGCCACCAGCGGGGAGGCCAGCCACAGCAGGATGCGCCGGATCACGCGCGGCGCCCCGCCTCGGGTGGCCGCCGTGCGCACGTTGCCGGCATCGACCGCGACACCGACGGGGCGCGATGCAGGTCCAGGGTCACGCGACCGCTACTCGGCCGCGGGCGGTGCGATCCCCCGCTCGACGTAGCCGCCGATCTTGTCGGCGAGGTGCGTGAACTCGGTCGGGATCACGTACTTCGTGGACGGGCTCGCGCCCAGCGCCTTGAGCGCCTCGAGGTACTGGAGCGCCATCGTCTTCTCGTCGATGCCGCGGGCGGCGGCGTAGATCCGCTCCAGGGCCTGGCTGAAGCCCTCGGCCCGCAGGATGGCGGCCTGCCGCTCGCCCTCCGCCTTGAGGATCTCCGACTGCTTCTGGCCCTCGGCGACGTTGATCGCCGACTGCCTGGCGCCCTCCGACTCGGTGATCACGGCGCGCCGCGTCCGCTCGGCCGAGAGCTGGCGGTTCATCGCGTCCTGGACGTCGCGCGGCGGCGTGATCTCCCGGATCTCGACCGTCGTGATCTTGCCGCCCCAGCGTTCGGTGACCTCGTCGAGCTTCGTGCGCAGCACCTCGTTGATCTGCTCGCGCTTGGACAGCACGTCGTCGAGCAGGATGTCGCCGATCACGGCGCGCAGGGTGGTGGTGGCGACGCCCTGCAGGGCGCCGGGGAAGTTGGCGACGTTGACGACGCTCTTGAGGGCGCCCGCGATCCGCCAGTAGATCAGGAAGTCGACGTTGATCGGCGCGTTGTCCTTGGTGATCGTCGTCTGGCTCGGGACCTCGATGAACTGCTCGCGCATGTCCACCTTCATCGGCCGATCGATGATCGGGATCAGGAACCGCAGGCCCGGTCCGCGCACCATCAGCTCATTCGTCTTGCCCAGGCGGAACACGACCATCTGCTCGTATTGCTGCACGATCCGGATCGACAGATACACGATCACGAGCAGGATCACGATCAGGAACGCCAGGATCGCGAGGGCGGCTGCGAGCTCCATGGGTCTCCTCCGGGTTAGGCGTGGTCGCCGGTCTGGGCACCCGACGGCATGACGGGCGTTGACGGTTGGTCTGGGCCCTCGGGCCCGATCGGCTCGACGATCGCCGTCAGGCCGTCGAAACCGACCAGGCGAACGGGGGCATCGCGATCGAGAGACTGGCCGTCGCGAGCCCGGGCGGACCACGCTTCGCCAGCCAGGTAGGCGGTTCCGCTCGGGGCCAGCGGCGCCTGGACGACGCCCACGGCCCCCAGCGTAACGGGCATGCCCACCGTCCCGTCGCTGCCGGACATGTTTCGCGTCCGAATCGCCGTCGTGACGATGAGCACCATGAACACACCGATCGTGGCCGTCATGGTGACGATCACGGGCAGGGCAACGCTGACATCCGGGCCGGTCGGGCTGAGCGGTGGCGTGTACAGCGCGGACAGGCCGAGGGCAAGGCAGACCAGCCCCCCGACGGTCAGCAGGCCGTGGCTGACGACGCTGACCTCGAGCACGAACAGGATCATCGCCAGCCCGATCAGCAACAGGCCCGCGATGTTGAGCGGCAGGCTCTGCGAGCCGACGAAGGCGAGGATCAGGGCCAGCGCACCGATGGTCCCGGTCACGAAGTTCGGGTTGATCAGCTCGTACACGAGACCCAGCGAGCCGATGGTGAACAGGACGGCTGCGATGTTCGGATCCGACAGCAGGTGCAGGAAGCCCTGGAGCGGGTTCATGTTCAGCTCCCGGGTACCGGATCCCGAGAGCGCCAGGGTCACCGGCGTGCCCAGCACCTCGACCGTCTGCCCGTCGGCCTGCCGGACGACGCTGTCGAGGCTGTCGGCGATGCCGTCGACGGCGCCCGCGGCCACCGCCTCCGATGCGGTGTAGGACGCGGCATCCGTCACCGTCGATGATGCCCAGTCGACCGGTCGCCCACGCGCCTCGGCGATCGCGCGGATGTGCTTGACCGCGTCGTTGAGGACCTTCTTACCCAGCGTGCCCGGGATGTCCTCGCCATTGCTGCCGACCGGAGAGGCGGCACCGATGTTGGTGCCCGGCGCCATGTACGAGAGGTTCGCTGCAAGCGTGATGAACGTGCCGGCGCTGGCCGCCCGCCCGCCGGCCGGCGAGACGTACACGATGACCGGCAGCGGGGCCTCGAGGAACGCGCTCGTGATCCGCTGCGTGGCGTCGAGGCTGCCACCCGGCGTGTTGAGCTGCACGATCACGGCCGGCGCCCCGTCGGCGGCCGCCGTGGCGATCCCGTCCTCGAGATAGCCAGCCATCACGTTGTCGACCACGCCGGTCGCTGTCAGCACGACGATGTCGTTGCCGGCGGCTCGGGTCATGCCCACGAGGCCGAGCAGCAGCAGGCTGACCGCGAGCATCGAGCGGAGAAGGCGGCGGACGGCGATCGAACGGGTGCTCATCGGATCCGCGGCGAGTATGGCACCGCCGTCGAGCTGGGGACCCTGCCGCTCCGCCCGACCGGACCGGTCAGTCCGTCCCGCCCGGCGGGGACGTGCCGAATGCGCGGTCCCGGGGAATGTCCGGCGGATCTCCCTGTGAATGCTCGGCCCCGCGCAACGCATCGAACACGAGCCGGCTCCAGGTCTCCATGCCATCGCGGACGGCGGCGACCTCATCGCTCGACGCGAATGCTCCCTCGAGCTTGTTCGTCTCGCGGATCGTGACCGGACGTCCGCCGGCATCGGCCACATACACGATCCCGATGTGGACCGAGCCGACCGAGACCGTGTCGTCGTTGAGCAGCCCGACCGGTTTGAACTCGGGCACGAAGTCTGCGACGACCTCCTCGGACCACTCCCGGCGCAGCCCGCCCGGCACGTCGCCATCACCCGGGTTGAGGTGACCGCCGACCCCGATCGACCAGCGATCGTGGAGCCGCGCGTCGCCACCGGCCCGCGTCCGGCGCATCAGGAACCAGCGCTCGCCGTCGCGCAGCACGAGGTACGGGATGACCTGCTTGTGGCTCGGGTCGCGCTCGGCGGCCTCACGGGGCATGAACCGCCCCTCGCGCGCGATCGTCGCCAGCGCCTCGGCGACACCGCCCGGGCGCAGGCCCAGCCAGCCTTCGTCGGGCACGATCGCCTCGCGCGGCACCGCCAGCACCTGCTCGCCGGGTTCAGCCATGTGGGCGCTCCAGCATCGTCCGGACCGCCGCCAGGCGCTCCCGGATCGCCTCCGCGTCGGGTTCGCCGGGTGCCTCGAGCAGCTCCAGCCAGCCATCGATCGCCGTCCGCACGTCGCGGAGCCTCGCCGCGATCTCGGACGCGTTGCTCACGGCGATCCCCGTTCCCATCGCGACATCGCCCCGGGCAAGGCGGGTCATGCTCCGCCATCCTCCGGCGGCCAGCGAGGCGGATCGCGCCCAGTCAGCGCGCGGTCGTTCGGGCCGTCCCGCGACGGCCTCGACCAGCGCCGCTGCCAGGATGAGCGGCAGGTGGCTGATCCCGGCCACGGCCGCGTCGTGGTCGGCCGCGTCCATGGGCAGCACCCGGGCGCCGCAGGCACCGGCCAGCGCTTCCACCCGTGACTGCGCGTCGGGATCATCGGCGGGCACGATGACCCAGGGCCGGTCGCGGAACAACGCGGGATCGGCCGCCTCGAAGCCGCTCGTCTCGAGGCCGGCCATCGGGTGACCCCCGACGAACCGCAGCCCCAGCCCACGCGCCTCGTCCACGATGACCCGCTTCGTGCTGGCGACGTCGGTCACCACGGTGTCCCGGCCCAGCGGCGCGCGCAACGGACCGGCGAGATCGTGCAGGAGTCGGAGACAGGCGTCGGGCGGGGCGGCCAGCACCACCAGATCCGCGCCGGCCACCGCGGCAGCCGGCTCATCGGCCGCGAGGTCCACGAGGCCGAGCTCGTGCGCGCGACGTGGGCCAGCGCCGGTGGGCGACCACGCAGCCAGGCTCCAGTCGGCGGACCGCGGCCCCTCGCGCAGGGCGCGCACGATCGAGCCGCCGATCAGTCCCAGCCCCAGCAACGCGACTCGCATGGGCGCGATTATCGCCGGGCGCGACAGTCGGGCGCGCCCGCCTGGGCCGGGTTCCGCGGCGGAGGGGCACCCGGGGCGGACGCGCACCCCGGCGTCAGCGCACCCCCCCGAGGTCAGTGCGCGACCCAGCCCACGCTGAGGTCGCGGCGGCGGCGTCCGATCCGCCGCTCCGCCACCCGTCGCTCCGCCATGCCCGCAGGCGGTCCTGGGACGTCCGGCGGGTTCACGCGGCGATGGAGGTGTCGGCGCTCGGTCGAACGCCGCTCGGCATCCATATAGGCCCCGCAGCGCGGGCAGCGTCGCTCCTCGGCGAACAGGGCCTCGAGCGGGGCCACCGTGTAGACCTGGCGACCGCAGGCGCGGCAGGCGAGCTTCGGCACGCCGTCATCCTAGCCGTCGGTCGCCGGCCTGCACAGGGTCGGTCAGCCGACAGCGGGCAGATCCGCGAGCGCCGCGGCGACCCTGTCGGCCGGGTACTCGTAGTCCTCGAGCTTGCCCTGCAGGTACCGCTCGTACGCGGACAGATCGAAGTGGCCGTGACCCGACAGGTTGAACACGATCACCCGCTTCTCGCCCGCCTCCTTCGCGGCCAGCGCCTCGTCGACCGCGACCCTGATTGCGTGCGTGCTCTCGGGTGCGGGCAGGATGCCCTCGGTGCGTGCGAACTGGACGCCCACGTCGAAGCACGCTCGCTGATGGGCGCTGCGTGCCTCGATCACGCCCTGCTCCTTGAGCAACGACACCAGCGGGGCCATGCCGTGGTATCGGAGACCGCCCGCGTGGATCGGCTCGGGAATGAACTCGCTGCCCAGCGTGTGCATCTTGACGATCGGCGCCATGTGACCGGTGTCGCCGAAGTCGTATGCGTACACGCCTCGGGTGAGCGATGGGGCCGCCTCCGGCTCCGCGGCGATGATCCGGTACTTCGCCTCGCCCCTGAGCATTCGGCCGACGAACGGCAGCGCAAAGCCACCGAAGTTCGAGCCACCACCGGTGCACGCGATGAGGATGTCCGGCTCCTCGCCGGCCATCGCCATCTGCTCCATGACCTCCTGGCCGATGACGGTCTGATGGAGCAGCACGTGGTTGAGCACCGAGCCCAGGGAGTACCTGGTGTCATCCCGGGTCGCGGCGTCCTCGACGGCCTCGCTGATGGCCATACCCAGCGATCCCGGCGAGTCCGGCGTCTCGGCCAGCACCGCGCGTCCGTAGTTGGTGTCCGGACTCGGGCTGGGCACGACCGACGCGCCGTAGGTCTCCATGAGGATCCGGCGATACGGCTTCTGGTCGTAGCTCGCCCGGACCATGTACACCTTGACCTCGAGGTCGAACACCGCGCCCGCCAGCGCCAGGGCGCTGCCCCATTGCCCGGCACCGGTCTCGGTCGCCAGGCGCTTGACGCCCTCCTCCTTGTTGTAGAAGGCCTGGGCCAGCGCCGTGTTGGGCTTGTGGCTGCCCGCCGGGCTCACGCCCTCGTGCTTGTAGTAGATATGGGCCGGGGTATCGAGCACCTGCTCCAGTCGGCGCGCTCGATGCAGCGGGGTTGGCCGGTACAGCTTGTACGCCTCACGCACCGGCTCGGGGATCTCGATCTCACGCTCGGTGCTGACCTCCTGCATGATCAGCGCCATCGGGAACAGCGGCGCCAGGTCAGCGGGCCCGATGGGCTGCCTGGTCACCGGGTGAAGCGGCGGCGGGAGCGGTACCGGGAGGTCGGCCGCGACGTTGTACCAGGTCCGCGGGATCCGGTCCTCGTCGAGCAGGAACTGGGTCCGCTGGGAAACGCCGTTGGCCATCACGCGGGTCCTCCGGAGATCTTGGGCTGGGTGGGCGCGGCAGGAGCGTACCGCATCATGCAGACAGGGCGATCGAGGCAAGCTCCTCGTAGCGCGGCGGTCCGGCGGTCAGGTGGCTGCGGAACAGCACGATCCGGCCGACCTCGAACCCGGACGCCCAGCCGGCGGCCGCCTCCCGCAGCAGCGTGGCGGCGCGCGCCGAGTCCGCGTGGCTTCGGGCATCGGTGCGAGCCACCGTCAGATGACTTCTGAACGGCCGGGTCTCGGGCGCGATCCCAACGCCGGCAAGGGCGCGGTCGACGGCACCGGCGAGGACGGTGAGCTCGTCGCCACCCTGCTCGATCCCGAGCCACAGCGTGCGCGGGCGACGGTCGTTGGGGAACGCGCCGGTTCCCGCGAGCCGAACCGGGAATGGTGCCGCGCTCGACGCCGCCTGTCGGATCGCCCCTTCGATCACCGGCATCGCATGCGGGTCGGTCGGCCCCAGGAAGCGCAACGTCAGATGCAGGTTCTCCGTCCGGACCCAGCGCATGGCCCGCGCGACGGGATCTGCGCGCACGGCCTCGATCAGCCGGCGGCACGTCTCGACGGCGTCCGGCGGCAGCGGCGCTGCGATGAACAGCCGATAGGACCCGGGCGCCGCCGCGCCCCGATCAGCCACGAGGACCGCGGCTCACCGGCGGCGGGCCGCATGCCGCGCGACGTCCCCGAACGCCGTCACCCGCGCTGCTCCCGCCGCGATCGCTCGCGATCCACCCGGAGCACCTCAAGGGCCCGATCGCGGTCGCGCCAACCTGAGATCTCGACCTGCTTGTTCTCCAGCAGCTTGTAGGTCTCGAAGAAATGCTCGATCTCGACCAGCCGGTGCGGTCGCATCTGCTCCAGTCGCTCGATGTGCTGCTGGTGCGGGTCGCCGATCGCGACACACAGGACCTTGAAGTCGAACCCGTTCTCGTCGTGCATCTCGAGACCGCCGATCGGCCTCGCCCACACGTGACAGCCGGTGAACGTGGGCTCATCGATCACGAGCAGGGCGTCGGTGTGGTCGCCGTCGTCGGCTCGAGTGCCCTCGATGAAACCGTAGTCGAAGTTGTAGAACACGGCCGAGCTCAGCACGCGGTCCAGGCGGAAGACCCCGGCGTCCTCGTCGAACTCGTACTTGTTACGGCTCCCGCGTGGGATCTCGACCACGATCTCGACGACGTCCGGAAAGTCGTCCGCATGCCCGTTGCTCATCCGCGAACTCTAGCCTGTCCGACGGGCGGGCCGGGCTGCGCGCGCGGCAGCGTGGAGCTCGACCGCCCCTCGGCCGAACCTGCGGCCGTCGCGTCGGGCGCGCTAGAGGGTGCGTGAGGGGGCGCACTCGGGGTGCGCGAGCGGGCGCGCTCAGTGGTGCGCGAGCGGGCGCGCTCGGGGTGCGTGAGCGAGCACCCGGAGGCGACAACGCCGCGCTGGCGGCGGATCCGCCGCCGCCTCAGTCGTTGTAGAGGCGCTCCTCGATCAGCTTCTCCTGAACCGTCCGGCCGTTGGGGTCGAAGCACGAGAACTCGAAGTGCTTCTCGAACTCCAGATCTACCGCGTCCTGGCCGCCGCGGTTCTTCTCCACCGACACGATCACCCAGTCCCGGAAGCGCTGCGCCTGGTACGGGTTGAACTCGATGTTGACCTTGGCGACGATCTGGTACTTCTCGTTGAGGATCAGGATGATGTCGGCCTCGTAGTTGATCGCCGACGAGCCGCGCAGATGGTAGTTGCGCAGGCGCGAGGCCTTGAGCCCCTCCTTGTCGGCGGCGACGATGGCGATCATCGGAACGTCCTCGGACAGCGCGATGTCCTTGAGTCCGTTGATCACGAAGGTGACCTTCTCGCTCTCGTTGGCCGGCTCGGGGATGACCGGGACCTTCTGCATGTAGTCGACGACGACCATCAGCCGTCGATCGCCCGACAGCGCACGGTGCTGGCGGATGAGCTCGCGCATGCCGTCGATCGTGCTGGCGGTCTGCGTGCCGCGGAGCAGGAACAGGTTCTGCCCGTAGCGGGCGATCCGGTCCAGTGATGGGCGGAGGCGGGGGTTGGCGGCCAGCGCGGCCGCGTCGCCACCCTCGGCCATCCAGGTGCCGAGGATCTCCTTGCGCACGTCCTGGATCTTGATCGCGCCAGTCTTGTGCGGGAGATGGGCCAGCGCGGACTCGGCGGCGATCAGGCGGTTGAGCAGGTACAGCTCGTCGTGCTCGAAGCAGATGTACAGGACGTTGGCCTGGCCACCGGAGGCGACGTTGCGCGCCATCTGGAGGGCCATGGTCGTCTTGCCGGTGCCCTGCGCCCCGCCGATCAGCAGCAGCTCACCCGGGCGCAGACCGGTGCCGATCGTCTTGTCGAGCGGTGTGAAGCCGAGCGGGACCGGCTGGTACTCGCCCACCCGCCCGGTGGTCACCTTCTCGTTTAGATCGACGAGCACGTCGATCGCCGAACGCGGAGTCATGCTCCCGTTGGGTCCTTCGAGACGCCAGGTCGCCCCGGTCGTCTCCCCCGTTTCGATCGTCACGAGATTCCGTCCTCCGCCAGCAATACCGTGGGTGCATCCTAGCACCGGGTTTCGGCAGCACAGTCACCCGTCCTGCCCCCGGGTCGGGCGCCGAAGGTACCGGGGGTCAGCCCCGCAGCTAGGCGGGCTCCCGGTCAGCGCGGCAGGTTCGCGAGCTCGTCCCACAGGCGCACGATGACCCGCGTGCCGAGCTCGAAGTTGTCGACGGCAAGCCACTCGTTCGGCGCGTGGGCGTTGTCGCCGGGCTGCGTGAAGCCGAGCAGCACGACCGGCAGCCCCAGCGTGTGATCGAAGGCCGCCGTCACCGGGATCGACCCGCCCTCGCGGATGTAGACGGGGTCCACGCCGAACACGGCCCGCAGCGAGCGCGCCGCCGCCATCGTGGCCGGGTGATCGATCGGGGTCAGGCTCGCCTCCCCGCCGTGGATGTGGCTGGTCGTGACGGTCACGCCGGGCGGTGCGATCTGCGCCACGTAGTCGCGAAACGCTTCGTACACGCGCTGCGGGTCCTGGTTGGCGACCAGCCGGGTCGAGACCTTGGCGTGAGCGTGCGCCGGGATGATGGTCTTGGCACCTTCACCCTGGAACCCGCTCCACATGCCGTTGACGTCCAGTGTCGGCCGCGCCGTCTTGCGCTCGAGCACGGTCCAGCCCGCCTCGCCGACCAGGGCCGGAACGGGGATCCCGGCCCGGAACGCCTCCTCGTCGAACGGGAGCGCCGCCATCGCTTGGCGATCCTCGGGCGTCAGCTCCACGACGTCGTCGTAGAACCCCGGGATCCGGATCCGGCCGTCGGGACCCTTGAGCGCGGCGATGATGTCGGCCAGCGCGTTGGCCGGGTTGGCGACCGCGCCGCCGTAGCTCCCCGAATGCAGGTCGACCGGCGACAGCTCGACATCGATCTGCGCATACATGATCCCGCGCAGCCCGACGGTGATCGCGGGCACGTTGCCTTCGAAGAACCCGGTGTCGCTGATGATCGCCACGTCCGCCACCACGCGCTCGCGGTTACCTTCGATGAACGTGTACAGGCTCTCGGAGCCGTATTCCTCCTCGCCCTCGAACACGAACGTGAGGTTGACGGCGGGCGCCCGGCCGACCGATCGAAGCGCCTCGATCGCCGCCAGGTGCATGACGATGTGCGACTTGTCGTCGGCGACGCCCCGGCCGACGAACCGATCGTCGCGCCGGAACGGCTCGAACGGCGCCGTCTCCCACAGGTCCAGCGGGTCGGCCGGCTGCACGTCGTAGTGGCAGTAGAGCAGGACGGTCGGGGCGCCGGGCGCCTCGTGGATCCGCCCGTACACGATCGGGTGGAGCGCCGTCGGGACGACCTCGACCTCGGTGGCACCCACGCGGCGCAGCCGCTCCGCCACCCACTCCGCTGCCGCAACCATGTCCGGTGCATGCTCGGGCAGCGCCGAGATGCTGGGGATGCGGGCGAGCTCGAGCAGGGCGTCCGATCGGGCCTCTCGCGACGCGTCGAGCGCGGCTTCGATCGCGGGGTCGATGGGGGTCGGCTCGGGCTCAGCGTGGCTCTCGGTCATCGGGGCTCCCTTGGGCTGCGTGGCGTCGGCCCGATGCTACCGCCGCTCGTCGCCCGTGCGGTCCGTGGCCATCGCGCCATGCCCGTCACAAACGAAACGGCGGACCCTCGCGGGTCCGCCGTCCATGGTCAGGCCGGTTGTGGAGAGGGGTTCGGCGCCGGTGCGGGCGGTCCGGACGACGTGCCGTGCCCCGGGTCGGGAGCGACCACGTGCGGGATCGGCACCTGGTGGACCGGCTTGGGCGGCAGATCCTCGAACAGCTTCTCGAACTCCTCGCTGTCCACGGTCTCCTCCGCGATCAGCTTCTCGGCAAGCCGATCCAGCCGGTCGCGGTATTGGGTCAGGACCTCGGTCGCGCGATCGTAGGCGCGGTCGATGATCGCCCGCGTCTCCTCGTCGATCTGGCGCGCGACGTCGTCCGAGTAGTTGCGCTGCTCGCCGATCTCACGACCGAGGAACACGAGCTCATCGCGCTTCCCGAACGACAGCGGGCCGAGCTTGTCGCTCATCCCGAACTCGGTGACCATGCGCCGCGCGAGGTCGGTGGCCTTCTCGATGTCATTGCTGGCACCGGTCGTCGTGTCGCCGAACACGAGCCGCTCGGACACGTTGCCACCGAGCAGGCCGGCGATCTTGTCCTCGAACTCGGTCTTGCTCTGCAGGTATCGATCCTCGGTCGGCAGCGCCATCGTGTAGCCCAGCGCCATGCCGCGGCTGATCACGGTGACCTTGTTCACCGGATCGCACTTGGGCAGGATCCGCTGGACGACGGCGTGGCCACCCTCGTGGTACGCGATGATCCGCTTCTCTTCGTCGGAGATGACCCGGCTCTTGCGCTCGGGGCCGGCGACGATCCGCTCGAGGGCCTCGGAGAACTCGGTCATGCCGATGACCTTCTTGTTCCGGCGGGCCGACAGGATCGCAGCCTCGTTGACGAGGTTGGCCAGATCCGCGCCCGAGAACCCGGGCGACTGGCGCGCGATCTCGTCGACCGCGATGCCCTTGTCGAGCGGCTTGCCCTTGGTGTGGACCTTGAGGATCGCGACCCGGCCGCGCATGTCCGGGCGGTCGAGGATGACCTGGCGGTCGAAGCGACCGGGCCGGAGCAGCGCCGGATCGAGCACGTCCGGGCGGTTGGTGGCGGCGACCACGATCACGTTGGTGTTGGTGTCGAAGCCGTCCATCTCGACCAGGATCTGGTTGAGCGTCTGCTCGCGCTCGTCGTGTGACCCGCCCAGGCCGGCCCCGCGCTGGCGACCGACGGCGTCGATCTCATCCACGAACACGATGCACGGGCTGTTGCGCTTGGCCTGGTCGAACAGGTCACGGACCCGGCTCGCGCCGACGCCCACGAACATCTCGACGAACTCGGAACCCGAGATGCTGAAGAACGGCACCCCGGCCTCGCCCGCGACGGCCCGAGCCATCAGCGTCTTGCCGGTTCCCGGCGGTCCGACCAGGAGCACGCCACGCGGGATGCGCGCCCCGAGCGAGTTGAACTTCTCGGGGTATTTGAGGAACTCCACGACCTCCTGGAGCTCCGTCTTCGCTTCGTCCACGCCGGCCACGTCGGCGAAGGTGACCACCGTCTTGTTGCCCAGGAACATCCGCGCCCGGCTCTTGCCGAACGAGAGTGCCTGATTGTTGGTGCCCTGGGCCTGGCGCATCATGAAGAAGATGAAGCCGCCGATCACCAGCAGCGGCAGCAGGCCTGTCAGCAGCAGCCCGATCCAGGAGTTGTCGGACGTCTTGTTCCGCGTGAACACGTCCTTGGGCAGCGTCACCCCGCCCTTCGCGGCCGCCGCCTGCATGTCGGTGAACACGTCGCCGGTGATCGAGTTGGGCACGATGACCTGGTACGTGCCCGACTTGGCGGTAACGGTCAGGGTCTCCCCGTCCTGGACCACCTTGCTGACATTGCCCGCCGCGACGTCGTTGTAGAAGGCCGAGTACGGCACCATGGGTTGCTGCGACGACGAGTTCACCACGGTGTACAGCAGCGCAACGGTGCCCACCACGAGGACGAGCATCACAATTCCGTTGCGCAGGAATTTCGCGTTCAAACGGAGCGCCTCCGTGTCCCTCGCCAGCTGGGATCCGGCGTTCGGGCGAGTATAGCGCCGGGGTCCGGGCGGTCCGGAACGGCCATCGAGGTCGACCGTATCAGGAGACGGTTACGGCTGTCGTTGCCCGGAGGCGATCAGGAGATTGAATCGAGGTTCAGGAATCACCATCAAGCCGTGACCTGGTCGCGGGCTCCGGGCGGACGCGTGGGCACCGATCAGTTCTGGAGGTTGTACCAGACGCCACCCGGCCCGTCGTAGCTGGTGCCTTCGCCCCACACGGCGATCGAGCTGCCGGTCGAGGTGATCGCCAGCTCGCCGTAGTCCCCGTACGGCTCGAGGAAGCCGGCATCGGTCTTGTAGGCGGCGCCGCCGGTTGCATCGGACAGCTTGACCGGCTCGCTCCAGGTTGCGCCGCCATCGGTGGACCGCCGGAACCAGACGTTCCAGGCATCGACGTCGCCGGACCCGCTCGTCTGGTAGTACCAGCCGCGGATGTCGCCGGCCGGACCGGCCTCGAGGGCAGGCTCGATCGCCTCCTCACCGGCCACCGACAGGGTCACCGGTGCGCTCCAGGTTCGCCCATCGTCGCCCGATCGGCGCGCCTCGATCGTCTGTGGGCCGCCCATGGTCGCCGCCCCGTCATACGCCAGCACGACATCGCCCCCGCCGTCGACGGTCAGCGCCGTGTGCCCGAGGTAGAAGTCGGGTGAGCAGCCGGCCGCCTGGCAGGGAACGCCGGGCTGGACCTCGGTGACCATGTGATCCTCCCACGTGGCGCCCTGGTCACGGGACACGAACACGTGCTCCTCGATCGCGCCGATGGGATACGAGCCCTTGTTGCCCCCACCTCCGTAGAGCAGGCTGCTCTCCGCCAGATACACCGTGCCGTCCGACGCGACGTCGGCATCGAACGCGAAGACGTAGCGGTCCGAGCTCACCAGGCGCTCCTGCGTCCAGGTCACCCCGGCGTCGTGGGACTGGGCGAGCCAGGGGTCACCCCCCGTCGGCCCGTTGAAGGTGACGTAGACGTCCTGGCCGTCGTCGCTCGTCGCGAGCACCGGCTTGTCCGTCCATGACACCTTGCCGTAGACGGGCACCGGGGAGGTCCAAGTCGCGCCGTGGTCGGTGGACCGAACGAACATCGTGTCGAAGCGGTTCATGTACACGGCGTAGACGGCACCGGTACCCGGCGCCACCTCGATGATCGGGTCGTACTGGCCGGAGCCCTTGCACGCGCACAATGGCCGGCTCGGGCCGAACGTCGCGCCGCCATCGGCGCTCACGCGAAGGGCGATATAGGGGGAGGGACAGTTGCCCTTGCAGGGCTTGGGCGTGCCGTACCTGGTGGCCAGCATGTAGACGAAGGGCGAAGCGGGATCCGCGGCAACCGCGGGCTCCCAATCGTCGGGCGCGGTCGCCTCGAACGGCTGCTCGCCGGCCCAGCCCGCGGTCGGTCGATCACCCCTGGGGCGGTGTTGCCCGACCTGTGCGCCCGCGGCGACGGCCCGCTCGAGCGCGTCCCGCCGGCGCGTCACCGTCTCGGCCTGCTCCTCCGCCTCGGGGTTCTCGTCCTCGACCGCGAGGTCTGTACCGGCCATCGTCCCGATGGACGCGCCGTCGGTCACGGGCGCGGGACCGCCCGCCGATCGGGGGCCGACACCGGAGCCGACCGCCTGCGTGAGCAGCAACGCGATCGCCAGCGTCGCGGACGCGAACAACACAGGAATGAACGCCGGGGTCGTCCTGCCGTGTGGTCGTCGGGTCATCGACCTGCCTCGATGCCTTCGCGTGCGCCGGGCGCGCCGCGTGCCCCCGGTCGGTCCCGCGTGCCGGCGACCGTAGGCGCCTCCCCCGCCGGCGTCAACCCCGCGTCGCGGACGATCGAACGCCCAGGCCAGCGGCCTGGGCGTTGGAGGAGCGGATTGGTAGCGGAGGGCGGATTCGAACCACCGACCAAGGGCTTATGAGTCCCCTGCTCTACCACTGAGCTACTCCGCCGTGGGTCGCCGATTCTAGCGGCAGCCTGACGGGACCGCCACCTTCGGCCCAGCCGCCCGCCATGACCCTCTGCGTGCTCGCCCGATCACAGCCCGCGCAGTCGGGTGGCCACGATGCTCGCGATCGAGACGCCGGCATCCGCGGCGTAGAACCTGGTCGAGAGCTCGGTCAGGAACACGACCGGCCCGAGCATCACGGCGACGCGGTGAATGGACCCGACGTCCCACGCGTATGCCCGATCACCGATCCCATCGAGCGGCGCGGCGTCGACGCTGGAGATCAGCCCGTCGATCGTGCCCGGATCGGTCACCTGGAGCAGGATCGCGCCACTCGATCCACCGTCGACCACATAGCTGCAGGCCGACTGCGTTGACGGATCGAACACGGCATCGGGGTTGGGCCGCGCCTCGACCGATCTGCCGACGATGCCCGCCACCTCGTCGGCGGTCACGAGGGCACAGGCGTCGGGCAGCGCCATCGCCGCTCCCGCCCCCGTCGATGCTCGGGCGGAGGGGCCGGCCACGGCGGACGATGGGCCGTCAGCCACCGATGGACCGTCCGTCGGGCCGGTGGCCGGTTGGCTGCTCACCTCGCCCGGCGAGCCGACGGAGGCCGGACCCGACGCGCTCGGCTGCGGGGTCGCGATCGGGGTCCCGGTCGGTGTCGCGCCAGGCGAGCCGGCACAGCCGGAGAGGACGCCAAGTCCGAAGGTCAGGCTCGACACGAGAACGATGCGCGACCACGGACGGTGCGTCGCACGCGGGATCGTCACGGCACGCGGCCAACGGCGGTTCGCGCCAGGTCCAGCATC
Organism: uncultured Chloroflexia bacterium; assembly: GCA_963734995.1. GTDB lineage: Bacteria > Chloroflexota > Limnocylindria > Limnocylindrales > CSP1-4 > CAIXZV01. The sequence goes on along the minus strand of CAVTJD010000005.1, from coordinate 420,873 downwards.
GTCGCATCGGGCAGCGGCGCATCGGCCGTGGCGCCGTCGAGCTCGATGCAGCCATGGCTCACCGCGATCTGCAGGTTGCCCTCGCCGGTCACGATCATGCCGCCGTCGCCGATGTCATCGACGGGCTCTTGCGCGCCCCCGTACAGACGGCGCTCGATCTGCAGGTACAGCAGCTTGCAGTCAGCCGCGCTGGGCGTGGAGGCGAGCAGGTGGGCCGGTGAGCCAACCCCGACGTAGTTGCACACAGTGATGCCGCCGCCGCCGTTGGCATCGGTCTTGAGCGGGCTCACGGCTACGCCCAGGGTCGCCTCCGCTTCGTCCTGTGTGATCAGGGTGCAGGGATCCAGGCTGAGCTGTACCGGCTCGCCGAGGTCGCCGGCGGCGGCGGAACCCGAGGTTGAGGCCGGCGTCCCGGCAGCCGAGGCGGCGGCCTGCGTCGGCGCCACGGTCGTCGAGCCGGCCGGTGAGCCGGTTGAGGAGCAGCCGGCGATGGCGACCAGGATGGCGATGCCGGCGATGGCGACACGTTCGGGTCTGTGCATACGGAACGCTCCGATCGATGGTGGACCGGAGCACCGTAGGCAGCGCATCGCCCGCCTACATCGGGCGATTCCCTACAACGCGCGCTGGGCCTGGCCGGAGACCACCACCCTGCGCCGGCCCACCGCGAGCGGCGCCACGGCCCGCCACGAGCGCCGAACGCCGGGTGCCCGGATGGGCGCTCCAGCGCGCGAACGCCTCACGGCAGGCTCAGTCCGCGACATCCTCCGCCGGCGCGACCGCGCCGCGGACCGGCGGACGACCGGCCATCGTCCGGCCGAGCTCGGCGCGTGACGCGATGCCGAGCTTGCCGTAGATCCGGGCGAGGTGCGCCTCGACGGTCTTGGGGCTCATGTACAGACGCGCGGCGACCTCTCGATTCGTGTGCCCGGTGCCGGCAAGCTCGGCGACCTGCTCCTCGGTCGGGGTGAGCTCGAGCGTCCCAGGGCGTCTGCGGCCCAGTCGTGCCAGCTCGTCCTCGACTCGCCGGCGCAAGGGCTCGGCGCCCAGCTGCCGGGCGATCGCGAGCGCCGCCTCAAGGGACGCCGAGGCGCCTTTCCGATCGCGCCTGCGGCGCTGGAGGCCACCCCGTGCCAGCAGCGTCCGCAGTCGATCGTGACCGGACCAGCCCGACGCCGGATCCAGGCCGGGTGCCGTCGCCTCCAGCGCCGCCGCGGCCTCGGACTCGGTAGCTGCGAGCAACGCACCGACCCGGCCGATGGCCGCCGCCAGGGCGGCGCGCGGGAGCACGCCGTGCCGCCGCTCGAGGTCCGCCAGCAGACGTCCGGCCTCCTCCCGTCGACCAAGCGCAAGCAGCGCCTCCGCCCGATCCGCGGTCGTATCCAGCAGCAGCGGCTCGGCGACGCCGATGCCGGCCAGGGTCCGCGCCGCGGCCGCCGTCAGCTGCTCGACCGCGGCCACGTCGCCGGCCGTCAGCTCGATGCTGCTTGCGGTCTGCTGCCAGCCTGCCGTGATGAACGGGTCGGTGGGTGGCCGGGCAGGATCGAGCTCGTCCCGCACGATCACGCGGGCGGCATCGACGTTGCCCCGGCGCGCCAGGATCTCCGCCATCACCCGCAGGGCGGCGGGCGGTGTCGCCTGCTCGAGCTCGGCAGCCGCGGCGCGCGCGCGATGCACATGATCGAGCGCCACGTCCCAATGGTCGGCGTGCAGCTCAACCTCCGCCAGGCGTGCCGCGAGGTCAGCGTCGGATGTGGCGGTGCCGCTGGCGATCGCGAGCGCCTGGAGCTGCAGGAAGAACGCTCGGGCATCGTCGATCCGGCCCGTGGCCAGTGCCCAGATGCCCGGCACCGTCGGCGCCTCGGTCGGGTCATCGATCGGGCCCAACGCCTGTGCCTCGGCCAGCAGCTCGGGACGCGGCGCCCGGCCGAGGTACGCCTCGCCGAGCACGCGCTGCCAGATGGCCAGCGCACGCACGGCGGGATCGAGCGCGACATGCCCGGCATCGGCCACCGCGATGGCCGCGGTCGCGTGGGCGGCCGCCCGCCCGACGTCGAAGCAGAACACGCTGAGATAGGCCTCGATCCGGGCTGCGAGGGCAGGGTCGCCAGCCGCATCCGCCAAGGCCGCCTCCGCGTATCGCTCCGCCTCCCAGGCAGGGGCCGCATACCACGCCGCGATCGCGCGCTGGAGGCCGGCGGCCGCGCGATCGGGACCGGCCGGCAGCGTGGCCAGCGCCATGTCCAGCTCGCAAGTGGCCGCAACCGACGAGCCGATCTCGAGCAGCGCCGTCCCAAGCAGAGCGCGCCGCCAACCGAGCGCCGGGCCGTCCGCCGGGGTGAGCTCGACCGCCATCCGCAGGAGCTCGGCGGCTCCCTCCGGCGCGCCGCGCTGTCGGGCCTCCGACGATGCGCGCAGCAGGGCCTCGGCCACGCGCTCGTCAGGTTCGATCACCGTTCGTGCCAGGTGGCGGGCCCGGCTCTCCTGGTCGGGTGCGGCCTCGGCCAGCCGGGCGTGCACCTGCCGGCGCTGGGCGGCATCGGCGTCGGCATAGACCGTCGAGGCCAGCAGCGGATGGAAGGTCCGGCAACGTCCTCCCTCGATGACCACCAGGCCCGCTCGTTCCGCACCCGCCAGGGCAGCATCGGCACGACCCTGATCACCGATCACGCGTCGGATCTCCGAGGGGGTCGACGTCGCGCTGGCGGCAATCACGAGCAGGCACATGCGGACATCCGGCTCGAGGCCCTCGAGCCGATCGCGTACGAGCGCCCGAACCGTGGCCGGCACCGGCAGCGGCTCGTCCAGGCGGATCGGTCGCCCGAGACGCCCGATCGCCCGCGCGATCTCGAGGGCCACATATGGATTGCCACCCGATGCCGCGTGCAGACGGGCGAGCGTCGGCCGGGGAAAGGTCATGGCGAGCTGGCGATGGATGAGCTGCTGAAGGGCGCCACGCGTGAACCCGGCCAGCTCGACTCGACGGAACCGTCCGTCGCCGAACGCAACGTCGAGCGCCAGCGGCGGTGCCCCCGACAGGCTTGATCGCTGGGTGAGGAGGATCCCGACCGGAAGCTCGCCCAGGCGCCGGACGACCGATGCAATCACGCGCCGGCTGGCGCTGTCGAGCCAGCTGACGTCGTCGATCGCAAGCAGCACCGGGCCGCGCGAGGCGGCAAGGTCGAGCATGCCGGCCGTAGCTGCGGTGACCGCGCGCGCATCCACCCGGTCGCCGGGTGGGACGCGACGCAGCAGCAGCACCCCCTCCATCGCCAGCCGTTGCGGCTCGGGGAGCGCGGACAGCGTGGCATTGGCCAACGCGCCGAACAGGTCGGCCAGGGCCGCATACGACTGGCCCACCTCCGCCTCCACCGGGCGAGCCGTGAGCACGGACCAGCCTCGCTCACCGGCACGGCCCACGCCTCGGCGCCACAGGGTGGACTTGCCGATCCCGGCCTCGCCTTCGATCGCCAACGCCGCCGGCCCGGCGGCAAGCGCATCGAGAAACGCCTCGAGCTCAGCCAGCTCGGCGTCCCGTCCGACGACCCCGTCGGCTCCGGACATGTCGGGCGCGAACGGTCGATCACCTGCGGCCTGACCGGTCATGGGAGCCTCATCGGGTCGTGCGCCGGTCGCGGCTGCCAGGGATGCCCTGTCCGGTGTAGGGAATCACCCGATGTTCCACGCGCCCGGCGTCCCTAGCATCCCAGCCGATGAACGAACCACGCACACCGCCCGAGGCTCCAGCCACGTTGCTCGGCGTCATGGCCGAACAGTATGGCGCGCCGGGCGCGCCTTCCTGGGACGCGCTCGAGCGCGTCAATCGCGCGGCCGCCACCCTCACCGCGGGGGGCGATCCGATCCGCCTCCTGCTGGCGGTCCGCGTAGCGAACGACGAGGCCACGCTGTGGTTCTTCGCACCGGCGACGGAGGCCACGGCCGGGCGTCTGGTCGAGCGCGCGGGGCTGCCGATCGACCGCATCGTCGCCTGCTCGTTCGAGCAGCCCGCGATGGGAAGGCGCGGAGCCCCATGACCGGGCGCGGCTGGACGCATCGGCGCTGGTCCGCTGTGGCCGGGCATGGACGCCCTCGAGCTCGGCAAGCTGGCGACCGGCGAAGCGGAGCTCGTGGGTCGTGACCGTGGCTGGCCGGGATCCGCACATCACGCGCCGAGCGTTCCTGGTCGGCAGCGGCATGGCGGCCGGCGCTGCGATCGTCGCGGCCTGTGGCTCGATGCCGCCCGCACCAGCCCCCAGCTCGGTCGAGTCTGCGTCATCGACGAGCTCGGCCGGACCGGCCCCCGGCGTCGACCTGTCGGATCCCCCGTTCGGCCTGTGGCGAGCGTTGCGCGAGACCGTCCGTCAGAGCCCCGACCATCTCCCGATGGCCGCCGAGGCCGCGGTCGCATCGGCAGATCCCGAGCGGATCTTCGCGTTCGTGCGCGACCACATCGCGACGCTGCCTCCGGACGCGCATACGTTCTACGCCGCGACCAGCACGGCGATCCGCTGGGGGACGCGCGCGACGCTGCGCGGCGGCGCGGGCACCCCACGGGAGCGGGCCGAGCTGCTCGCGAGCCTGTACCGGGAAGCCGGCTTCGACGCCCGTGTCGTGACCGGCTCATCGACCCTCGGCGAGGCCGACGTCCGACGCGCCCTGACGCGGCCGATCGATCGGGTGTTCCAGCCGCAGGTGTCGATCGACGACCTGCGCGCCTGGGTCTCGGCATCCGGCGTCACCGCCCCGCCCTCGAGCGAGCCCTTCGACCCTGATGGCACCCGGAGCATCCAGCTCGCGACGACGTTGCTGCCCCTGCTGGGGAGCACCGCGGACGTCCGGCCAACGGACTTCCATCCACTTGACATGCCGTTCGTGGAGGTCATGGTCGGCGGCAAGCCCACCATCGCCGACCCGTTCCTGCCCGACGCGCAGCTCGGTCGCAGCTACGTGACCGGATCGCCGGCACCTGCCGCGGCCGCCACCCCGGCACTGCCCGTCCACCTGGAGGTGGCCGTCGCATCCGCCCTCCGGCCATGGGAGCGCAACGTCGTGCTGAGCGCGGACTGGACGGCCGATCAGCTGGCCGGGCGCCAGCTGATCGTCGACTTCACGCCGCCCGGGCCGGCGGGCTCGGCACTCACCCTTCCGCCGCGCGATCTCACGATCGTCATCCCCACGGTCATCGTCCAGGCGATCGATCTCGATGCAGGGAGCGATCCGGACCTGAGCGTCGCGGGGACCGCGTTCACGATCGGTGGCGAGCCGGTCGCGGTGGCCGACGACGGGACGACCGCACTCGGTGGCCGCAGCGGCGCGATCAGTGCCGGTGACGCCGGTGCCGTTGCGCGGGTCGCGACCATTGATGCCCGGGTGGATGCCGGTCGCTTCCCGGTCGTGGAGGTCGCGGTGACGCCACGCGACGCCGCCGGAAACGAGGTCACGGGCCTGGGCGCCGATCAGCTGGCACTCGCCGAGGATGGCGTCGAGCGCGGCTACCTCCTGGTGCGCGATCATGTTCCGCCGCCCCGGGTCCTGCTCCTGTTCGATACCTCCGGGAGCATGCCGCCGGGGTACTCGGGACCTGCGCTCGCTGCGTTCGGGAGCATGCTCGGTCGACGGATCGCCTCGGAGATCACGGGCGTCGAGCTCGCCGCCACGACCCTGCTGGGCGCACCAGCCTGGACCAGCGATCCGTCGGTCCTCGACCAGCAGCTGTCGGCGCTCGGTCTCGGTGGACCCGACGCCCTGTGGCATGGCGTCGTCGCCGCGGCCGCCACCGAGCCCGATGTCATCGTGCTGATCACGGACGGGGAATCGACCGACGAGGTCGACGACACGCTTGGAGCGGCCGTCGCATCGGGACCGCCGGTCGTGGGCCTGTGCGTCGCCGGCCCCTCGGGTCTGCCGGCGCTGACGGCCATCGCCGCAGCCTCGGGCGGGGTCGCCGCGCAGGCCACGCAGGCGACGGCCGCCGATCGCGCGCTGACCGGGATCGCGACGGTGACGACCGCGGCGGCCCCGTACCGCCTGCGCTATCGGGCGGTCGAGGGCGAGCCGCCGCAGCGGACGGTTGCGGTCTCGATCCGCGGATCGTCCGCGCCGCCGGCCAACGCCACGTACGGCGTGCCGGCGCCATCCATCCGTGCCCAGCGTCGAGGGCTGGGCCGGCTGGAGCTGACGCTCGCCGTGGGTGACGAGCAGGTCACCCGGGTTCTCGCGGGATCGCACGCCACCGACGCTGCCGCCGTGGTCACCCCCGAGGAGGCTGACGAGGCCTGGGCCGCGCTGTTCGGAACGGTGCTGATCGCCTTCGAGGCAGGGGATCCGTCCACCGGGCAGCTGCTCGACGACCTGCTGACTGCGGCCCTGGCCAGACAGCCACTGGCCGATGCCCTCGCGTCGGGCGACGACGAAGCCGTCATGGCGACGCTGGCCGATGGCTCTCCCGAGCTGCCGATCGACCTGGTCTCGCTGCTCGGCCCGGTCGGGGGGGCCGATGGCTCATCGCTGACCTTCCCGCTCGGGCTTCGCGTCACCCTGCTGCGCACCGGTCCGCGCCTCGCCGGCGGAGCGAGCGAGCATGCGGACATCCTGCCGCTCAGCCGGTGGACGACGATCGGGCCGGATCCGGCGGCGTCGTTCCGACTGACGATGCAGCGGACGGCGCGGGTGGCGATCCTCGAGCAGGCTGCCTTCCTCAGCAGCACCGCCTCGGTGCTGGCAGGGGCTCCCCTGCGGATGGTGGAACCAAACCTGCCGCTGTCGGCCGGCGGGCAGCTCGACGACGCAACCGCACTCGCGCTCGATGCCATCGATGACCCCGCGTACCGGTCGGACATCCGCCTCGTTCTCGCTGACGGCCGGCCGGACGGCTACTGGGCGGTCGATCCGGAGACGGGCACCGTGTGGGGTGTGCTGCCTGACGGGAGCGGGGGTGGCGCCTCCGCCTACGACCAGTCGGGGAAGCCGGCCGGCAGCGGTGCCGGGTCGACCGGCGATCAGCTCGGCCGGCTCAACAACGTCGGGTCCGCCGTGGGGGCGGGCGTGACGGCGACAGCATCGGCGTTCGGGGTCCCGCTCGGCGTCGGCCCTGGCCTCATCCTGGTGATCGGCATCGCGACCGCCCGCCAGTACATCCGGGCTGCCTCGTACCTCACCGTCAACCCGTCCGACGATCCGTCCACGAACGCCAAGGAGGTTCGCGACCTCGCCTGCAAGGTCGGCCGCATCGGCACGAAGTCCCTGGTGGACAAGGGGGCGCAGGCGCTGGGCGCGACCAAGACGAACGTCCAGACGAGCAAGGAGCTCGACACCTACGCGGGCGCCATGGGCCTCAACCCATTCAGCTGCTGATGCGGCCGGGTGCCCTGCGAGGCGGGTCAGCGGCAATGCCTCGCGGTCCGCGACGACGCAGATTCGGGGGATTGAGTCGGAGCGATCGAACCGGGACAATGGCCGGCACTCGCCAATGAGCGTCACGGGGAGATGGGACCGATGTCGAGCGAACCGCCGCGAACAGGGGCGATCCCTGGATGGGGAGACCAGCCGGGAGATCCGGCGCCGGAACAGCCGGCTTCGTCGCCGGAACAGCCGGCTTCGTCGCCGGAACAGCCGGGGGACCCGTCGCCGGAACAGCCGGCTTCGTCGCCCGGCCCTGGTGCGCCGCCGTCGGGAGCGCCGGGTGCTGTTCCCGGTTGGGGCGCTCCACCGGCACCCGCGCCATCGCCAGACCAGCCGACGAACCCACCCGGGGCGTCAGCGCCCGGTGGCGGTTGGGGCGCCCCGCCGCCTGTCGGACCAGCGTTGGGTCAGCCGTCGGCTCCGGGCGCGGCTCCGACCGGCAGCTGGAACCCGCAGCCCGCGGCTCCGACCGGCAACAACGGGTGCCTGAAGGCTTGCCTCATCGTCGCCGTCATCGGCGTCGTCGTGGTCGGTCTGCTCGCCCTCGCTTTCACCTTGTTCATCAACCGGGTCGCCGAATCGGTTGGCGTGAACTCGGACGGCAGCATCGGCACGCCCTGCTCGATCATCTCGGACGCCGACCTCTCATCCGCTCTCGGCTCGGACGCCTCGGCCATCGAGCTGAGTGGGTTCTACGACGCCACCATCGGCCTGGTGCTCGACAAGCGCGTGCTGCCCGATGCCGAGGACTGCTGGATCACCTCGGATGGGACGAACGCGCTGGGTCGGATCGCCCGCTATCAGGGCAGCGACGCCGCGGCCAGGTACCAGCAGGAGCTGCAAGACGCGGCCCCGACCTCGCAGGACCAGGGCAACGGCGTGTCCATCGAGAACAGTGGCTACTTTGGCGGGAACGTGTCGGGCCTGGGCGATGAGGCGTTCTGCACGGGGATCATGCTGACCGGGCAGGCCGGGGTGCTCGCGCGAAAGGGCGACACGCTGGTGTACGTCAGCCTCAGCGGTCCGGATGACGGGAGCGTCCCGGACATGGGCACCACCGACGCCGGGGTGATCACGGCTCCGTCCATCTGCGCGACCGCCCAGGACGTGGCTCGCAAGATCCTGCCCTGACCCTCAGGGCAGGCCGTCCGGGGTCAGCCGGTGCCTCGCCGCCGGCCAATCCCCTCCTCAGACGCCGAACAGCAGGTTGCCGGTCACGATCGCGGCCAGCAGGAACAGGAACCGGAGGATCCAGGCCGGCCAGCTCGCCCCCGGGTCGGCGATCGCGCGTGGCGCGACGACGAGCGCCGTGTACAGCACGGCGACCACGCCCAGGATGAGCGGCAGAAACGCGTCCATCTCGGGCGGTGCCGACCCGGTGAGCAGGCCGCGGGTGACATCCGAGAGGCCGCTGCCCATGAGCTGGTCGAATGCGCCGGCGGCGAGGATGGCCATCGGCGTGACCAGCGCGCGTCGTGCGATGACGGGTACGACCGGCAGATACGAGTAGGCAACGACGCTGACGACGACGGCCACCAGCGTCAACCCGAACACCGGACCGTCGTCGAGACCGATCCCGGGCAGCGTCTCGACGGCCACGATGCCGATGCCGGCCGTCAGCGGAAAGCGCGCCCAGCCCTCGAGCGTCAGCTGCCCGTCGCCGAACGGAGCCCGCTCACCGGCACCACGCGTGAACAGGCAGACCACCACGCCACCGATGGCGACGAGGCCGAGCAGGCCCGTCAGCGGTCCCGGCCCGTCCGGGTTCATGAGGCCATCGCCGCCCGTGCTGGTGAGCGCGGCGAGGAACGGCAGACCGATGAACGCGACGGCGGCCATCAGCAGGTCCTCGACCCGGAGCCAGCGCCACAGCCGGCGGATCAGAGGCGCTTCGGCGGCACCGTCGTGCCCGTCGCTCGCGGGGTGCGCGACGCCCGTGGCTTCCGATGCAGGTTCAGGGACGCCGGCTGTCACGGTTGCGATGGTTCGGGCTCAGTGGCTCGCGCCCGGACCGCCCCCCTGCTGCCGGTACTGATCGAGCAGCGCACCGATGGTCATGTCGCCGTACCGCGAGCGAAGCTGCCCGCGGGCGGCGCCCCACAGCGTGCGCAGCGTCCGCGGTCCGCTCCGGTCCAGATCGCGCAGTCGGGTCGCTCCGAAGCGCTCGATGCCGGGGATCCGCCCGAGCTCCTCGGCGAGCTTCGTCGCCGCCTCGTCGAGGGTCGTGGACCGGTCGATGCCCAGCGTGCCCGACGATGCGCCCGCGATCCGGCGTCGATCCCCCGGCTGGAGGTCCGAGACCGGCGCCATCGGCGGCAACGGCGAGCGAAGGCCGCCGAGCGCGTCCGACGCGGACGCGGACGCCCGCTCGGTCGCGTCACGCACGGCCTGCTCCGCATGGGCGATCGTCTGCTCTGGAGCCACCTCGGGCAATGCGGTGCCGGCTGCCCCCGGCCCGGCAGACGTCTCGCCGGCGGAGCCCTGGCCGCTCGCGCCCGGGGCCGAGGCTTCACCGCCATGATCCGGAGCTCCCGACGATGCTCGGCGCTCGTCGCCCCCACCCGATGCCGGTCCCCCTCCGGACCCGCCCCCGCCGGTTCCACTGTCGCTCGGCGAACCGCCACCGGACGAACCTTCGCCACCGTCGCCGCCGCCACCCTTGTCCGGGCGCGCGGTGTGTCGCCCGCGGCGTGTCGCGGGTGCGGCGGCCGCCTGCTCGGTCGTGCCGGTCGCGGTGCCCATGGCAGTGTTCAGCAGATCGGGGATGTCGATGCCGGTCAGGCCCTTGACCGTCGCCGATGCCTCGGCCACCGTGCGCGTCGCGTTCCTGACCACATCGGAGGCTCCGTCGGACGAGAGCACCGTCAGGTTGTCGATCGCCGACATCGGCTCCGCCGCCGCGCGCACGATCTCGGGCAGCATCGAGAGCACCGTCGAGATGATCGCGGCCTCGTTGAACTGTCGGTATGCCTCCGCCCGCAGCGCGAGCGCCTTGGCCTCGGCCTCGCCCTTGGTGAACGTGATCCCGGCCTCGGCGTTGCCCTCGAGCGTCGTCTGCTTGGCGATCGCCTCGGCATTGACCTCCGTGACACGTGCCTGGGCTTCGCCCTTGGTGACCTGGATGGCGGCCTCCGCCTGTCCGGCCAGCTTGACCCGCTCCGCGTCGGCCTGCGCGGCTGCGATGCGGGCGAGCTTCTCGCCCTCGGCGCGCTTGACCTGCGCATCCGCCTCCGCCTCCGCCGGCCGGATCGTGCTCGCCACCAGCTCCTTCTGCTTCCGATCCGCCTCGAGCTGGGCCAGCTCGGTCTGGCGGCGCACGACCTCCTGCTGCGCCTCGGCCTGGGCAAGCGGTCCCGCCTGTGCCGCCTTGGCCTCGGCGGATGCCGTCTGGGCTACCACATCGGCCTGCCGCAGCGCGACGTCGCGTTGCGCATTGAGCTTTACCTGCTGCGCCTCGGCCTCCCGAACCGCGGCTTCCTGATCGGCGGCGGCCTTCGCCATCCGCGCGTCCCGCTCGCGGCGAGCCGTCTCCTGCTGCCCGATGAGGTCCATGTAGCCGACCTCATCGCGAATGGCCTGGATCGTGAAGTTGTCGATCGCGAGGCCCGAGGTCGCGAGATCCGCCTTGGCCGCGCTCTGGACCTCCTGCTGGAACTTCTGGCGGTCGTAGTTGAGCTCCTCGACGGTGAGCGTGCCGACGATCGACCGGAGCGAGCCCTCGAGCACGTTCTTGACGATCGAATCGAGGAGGTCCTCGCGATCGAGGAACCGCTCGGCAGCGTTGCGGATCGACTCCTCGTCGCCGCCGATCTTGACCGTCGCGACCCCGTGAACCGCGACCTTGATCCCCTGCTTGGTGACCGCATCCGAGAGCTCGATGTTGATCTGCCGGGCGGACAGGTGGATGCGCCCCAGCTTGTGGACCAGCGGGAGCACGACGACGCGGCCCGCACGGACGACCTTGAGCTGGGCGGGTGCCCGGAGCACGCCGCCGGTCCGGACCAGGGCCTCGTTGGCGCCCGCCACCTTGAACCGGCCGGTGACGTAGGCCACCAGCAGGACCAGGATGACGATGACGAACAGGATCGCCAGCGTCCCGCTGCCGATGAAATCGACCAGCCCACTCACCGCGACAGTCCCTCCCGCTTCCAGACGCTAGCCGACGTCGGTCCCGGCGGGCGTCCCGCCCGCCGGCGCATCGGACCCCTCGGTGCGACCCGCCACCTGCTCGGTGGCACCCTCCGGCGCCACGATGAGACCGGTGCCGGCCACCCCGACGATCCTGACCGTGGTTCCCGCCGCGACCTCGCTGCTGGCGGTGGCGGCGAACTCGTGCGACTGACCCTCCGCGTGAACCAGAACGCTGCCGTGGCGCCCGGCCGGGATCGACACCTGGACGAACGCGGTGTCGCCCACGAGGTCGTGGAGCGAGAACGGCTCACCGCTCTCCGAGCGTCGGAGCCAGGCGAACAGGCCGCCCGCGATCCCCGCCCCGACGACGCCGAACACCGTGGCCACCAGCGCCGCCTGGCCATCGTGAATGTCGAACACCTGGGTGGCCAGCAGACCACCGGCCCCGAACATGGCGATGAACCCGAGCAGCAGCGGCGCGACAGAGGTGCCCCCGAGGTCGATGCCGACTGCGTCGAGCACGCTGCCCAGGATGTCGTCGAACACGACCGTGACCAGGAGCAGCACGCCGCCCAGCAGGGCGGCGACCACGAACACGAAGTCCTCGACCGGGATCGTGATCATGCGAGCCTGTCCATGCCTCCTCCCAGCCCCGGCGCCGCGACCCGGTGGTCCGCAGCGGCGGGGTTCGCGTGGCGACCGCGCGACCGGCGCCTGCCGCATCCCAGCATAGGACGCCGGCATGACGCGCGGGGCGATGATCGGCACCGGGGACGGTCAGCGGCGGGCGGTCAGATCCGTCGCCCGGGCGATGTGTGGGTCGACACCCGGGCGCACCTCGGCCGCGATGGCGTCAACCGGGGGCGGTGGATCCGTCGCCGGGCCCGAACAGCAGATCGAGCCAGCTATCGAGCGGTGTGCGCTGCACGACCACGGCGCCCAGCCTGGCCGATGCGGAGCCCGGGGCGTCCGGCGGCAACGGCGGTGCGTCGTCAGCCAGGATGAACGGGATCTCGCGGGTCGTACCCAACCGGTAGGCACGGGCCTGCTGCTCAATGTAGGCCTGCTTCTCGATCAGGTACTTCTCTCGCTCCAGGGCATTGACATCAGCCTGCAGGGCGGCATTTCGAGCCCGCATCGCGTCCGCCATGCTGGCCGCCTCCGCGGCATCGCTCACCTGGCGCGCGAACAGCACGATGACCCAGGCCGCCACGACAGCCGCCACGAGCAGCCCGATCCTGCGTCGCGTGAGCCCGGCGACCGGCAGGTCCGACAGCGAGCCGAGAGCGGCCGCGGCGGCGGGCTTGAGCGGGCCCGGAGCCTGGGCCTCGAGGTCGGCGTCCCCCTGCTCTGCCGCACCCTTGCGCGTCGACGGCTCGGGGGCTGAATCGGCGGCGGATCGGCGGGCCGATGATCGTGACATCGGGCCGAGGGTAGCTTCGCTCGAATTCGCGTGTCAACCTCGATTCGGCCTGCGGTCCCCGGGACCCCGCTCCGGCCCGATTCGTGCGTGGAGACGGCCCTCGATCCGCGCGATGTGTGACATCAGAGCTGTCACACATCGGCCCGACAGTGCCGTACACTGGCGCGGCAATTCGATCATACGTTCGAAATTGATCGATCGCCGTTCGTGGGAGGTCGCATGCGCACCTACGCCCCGGCTTCGGCCAAGGACGTCCTGGACCGGCTGCTCGCAGAGCCGTCGCTCGCCCGCGGCGTCGTGCACCACGAGATCCGCGAGGCCCAGCCCGCCGTTCACGCCGACTGGCCCGACTGGCTCGACCCGCGGATCCTGACCGGCCTCGCCAGGCGAGGCATCGAGCGGCCGTACGTCCACCAGGCCCAGGCGATCGAAGCCGTCCACGCGGGGCGCGATGTCGTGGTGGTCACGCCCACGGCGTCGGGCAAGTCGCTGTGCTACACGGTGCCGGTCCTCCAGGCGCTGGCCGAGGATCCGTCCGCACGAGCCCTGTTCCTGTTCCCCACCAAGGCGCTCGGACAGGACCAGGTCGCCGAGCTCTCGGAGCTCGTCCGCGATGCCGGGCTCGATGTCTCGTCGGCCTGCTACGACGGCGACACACCCGCGCCCATCCGTTCCGCGATCCGCAAGGCGGGGCAGGTCGTGGTGACCAACCCGGACATGCTCCACTCGGCGATCCTGCCCCACCACACGAAGTGGTTCCAGCTGTTCGAGCAGCTGCGGGTGATCGTGGTCGACGAGCTGCACACGTACCGCGGTGTGTTCGGCAGCCACGTGGCCAACGTGCTGCGACGGTTGCTGCGGCTGTGCGCGCACTACGGGAGCAGCCCGGTGATCGTGTGCTGCTCGGCCACGATCGGCAACCCGGGCGAGCTCGCCGAGCTGCTGACCGGTCGGCCGGTGCACGTGATCGATCGCAACGGGGCGCCCGCGGGCGAGAAGCACCTGTTGCTGGTCGATCCACCGGTCCTCGACGGCGCCACCGGCGCCCGCGGCTCGGCGATGACCCTGGCGGAGCGCTGGGCGCTGCCATTCCTGCGGGCAGGCCGCCAGACGGTCGTCTTCGGGCGCTCGCGGGTCGCGGTCGAGATCATGCTGTCCAACCTCCGCGAGCGCCTTCGCCAGGACCTGGGGCCCCGGACGCGGCTGCGCGGCTATCGCGGCGGCTACCTGCCCACCGAGCGGCGATCGATCGAGCGTGGCCTGCGCGATGGCGAGGTGCTGGGCGTGGTCAGCACCAACGCGCTCGAGCTGGGCGTGGACATCGGCCGGCTCGACGTGGCCGTGCTGGCGGGCTACCCGGGCTCGATCGCCAGCACCTGGCAGCAGATGGGCCGGGCCGGGCGGCGGGGCGACGTCAGCGTGGCGATCCTGGTCGCGTCGCCCGCGCCCGTCGACCAGTACGTGATCCATCATCCGGAGTTCGTGCTCGGCGGACGGCCGGAGGAGGCGCGCCTCGATCCCGACAACCTCCACGTCCTGCTGGCGCACATCCGGGCGGCGACGTTCGAGCTGCCGTTCGAGCCGGGCGAGACGTTCGGGCCCGGGCCGGCGGACGAGCTGCTGGCATTTCTGGGTGAGGGTGGCCAGATCCGACAGGCGGATGATGGCCGCTGGTACTGGAGCTCGGAGAACTTCCCGGCCTCCGAGATCTCCCTCCGTGCCGCCGCGCCCGAGAACGTCGTGATCATCGACACCACGCCGGACCGGCCGCGGGTGCTGGGCGAGGTGGACCTGTTCAGCGCCCAGGTGCTGGTCCACGAGCACGCGATCTACATGCACGAGTCGACCCAGTACCACGTCGACCGCCTCGAGTGGGGCGAGCGCAAGGCCTACGTCCACCGCATCGACGCCGACCACTACACGTACGCCAACCGGGCGGTGACCCTCAAGCCGCTCGACGTGTTCGCGAGCGCGCCGGCGAGCGGCGGATCGCGCGTTCACGGCGAGGTCATGGTCGCGAGCCTGGTCACGCTGTACAAGAAGCTCAAGTTCGTGACCGACGAGAACATCGGCTGGGGGCCGATCGACCTGCCCGAGATCGAGCTCCAGACGACCGCCTACTGGCTGACCGCCGAGGGCGCCGGCGCCGGCTGGCAGCGCGACCAGCTGGACGTCGCGCTGATCGGGGCCGGGCGGGCGATCCAGGCCGTGGCCGCGGTCCTGCTGATGGTCGACCCGCGAGATCTGGGCCTGGTGTCACAGGTCCGGTCGCCACACCACGAGGCACCAACGATCTACCTGTACGAGGCGATGCCCGGCGGCGTCGGGCTGTCCGAGCGGCTGTACGCGCGGCACGACGAGCTGGTGGCCGGTGCCGCGGAGCTGATCCGCGCCTGTCCGTGTGAAGCCGGCTGTCCCGCGTGCACGGGGCCGCGGCTCGAGCCCAACGTCGACGGCAAGGCGCTCGCGCTCCGCCTGCTCGACGCGCTCGGCGCGGATCGAGCGACCGGGTCTCGGCAGCACGCCGCGGTCGCATGACACTGAAGCCACTGGCGACGGTCAGCCGCGAGCGGCGGCTCGCAAACCTGCGAGCCACGCTGGCTCGCCAGGGCGGGACGCCGCAGGGTCCCGATCAGCCGCCGGCGCGGGCACCGTTCGCCGGACGGCGCAGCCCCCTCCTCGCCGCCCGGCTGGCGGCCGCGCTGGGTGCCGAGGTGTCCGAGCAGGCCGGCGGGCTCCTGGTGCGCAGGATCGTGCCGCCGCTGCCGATCCCGATCGATCGACGTCGCCTCGCCAGGCTGCCCGGTCAGCCACCTCCGGACGCGCCGATCGTGTGCATCGACACCGAGACCACGGGCCTCGCGACCGCGGCCGGAACGCTGGCCTTCCTGGTCGGGCTCGCACGATGGGACGGCGACTGGTTCCACCAGGTACAGCTGGTGCTCCCCGATCACGCCGACGAGCCGGCGATGCTCGCCGAGATCGAGGACTGGGTGACGCCCAATTCCTGGCTCGTGAGCTACAACGGGCGCGGGTTCGACTGGCCGCTGATCGAGGCTCGGTACCGTCTGGCCGGTCGGCCGGCACCGGTCCACGCCGGGCACCTGGATCTGCTGCCCTTCGTGCGCCGCGTCTTCCGGCACCGGATGGAGGATGCGCGCCTGCAGAGCGTCGAGACCGAGCTGTTGGGCGTGACCCGCGTCGGCGATGTCGCGGGCTGGGAGATCCCGTCGATCTACCTCGACGTGCTGCGTGGCGGGCCGATCGAGCCCCTGGCCGGGGTGGTGATCCACAACGAGCGCGACGTCCGGTCACTGGGGCTGCTGCTGGCGATGATCGAGCGTCGGTACGCCGAGCGAACGACCCGCGAAGGAGCGCCACGTGGCGACCTCGCCGGGCTGGCCCGCGCCTATGCCCGGGAGCAGCGGCATCTCGAGGCGCTCGAATGCCTGGACGATGCGCTGGCCTCCGCCGGGCCGACACGCGATCCGTTCGGACGGACCGCCCCCGATCCATCGGCCCGGCTCGAGGCCATCGCCGAGGAGCGAGAGCCCTGGTGGGCGCCACGGCGCCGGCCGCATTTCGGCGGGCGCCCGCCCGCATCCGGCTGGCGCGGCGAGCTGGCCAACGGCCGCGGCGGCCCCCTGGGCCCTGCGGCTTCGGCCGGGTCATGGGACGCGGGGCGGCGCTGGACCGACGAGCGGATCGCCGCCGAGCGGGCGCGCATGCTGCGGCGCCTGGGCAGGCCGGCCGAGGCGGCCGAGGCCTGGCAGGCCGCGGCGGCGGCCGGTGACGCACTCGGAGCGATCGCGTGGATCGAGATCGCCAAGCTCCGCGAGCACCAGCTGGGCGATCCGGCCGGAGCGCTCGTCGCGACCCGCGCCGCATGGCGCGTCCTCGAGCGATCGCGACTGCTCGGCCGCCCGCATCCGAGGCTCGAGGCCGACCTCGCGAGACGAGCGACGCGGCTGGCCAGGCGAACGCGGCGCGCCGGATCGGTGTCAGTCGGGATCGGCGCGCCGCATGCGACGAACCGCGTCGGCACGGGTCGGGACGCCGTAGATCCCGGGGCCCTCGAGCACCAGTGACCCACACGCCGCGCCGAGCCGCAGATCCGGGTCCGGGCCGTCCCAGCCGTCCGAGATCGAGGGCTCGAGCCGTGCGGCGAACACCCCCGCGAGGAAGGTGTCGCCGGCGCCCACGGGGTCGACGTAGCGTTCGATCGGGATGCTCTGCCAGTGGCGGACGGCAAGGTCCTCCGGGCCATCGGGACCGACGAGATATGCCGAACCGCCGTGCGCGCCGTCGGTGAGCAGCAGCGTGGCCCCCGGCCGCAGCAGGGCCGCGAGCCGGGCAGGGCTGGTGGCGGCGCCGACATCATCGCTGCCAACCCCCACCAGGTCGGCCCGGCGCACGAGCTCGCTCGGTCCGGGGTCGAGGTGACGCACCGGGGCTCCCCGGCGCAGCACACGCAGGAGCCCCTGCCAGCCGACAGCGACCAGGGCGCCGGGCGGCGGCACGGCCGCCCACGCATCGCCGATCTCCGCGGCGACCGGCACGAGCATCCAGGCCCCCGCGCCGCGCCACGCGTCCGGGACCGCGCCGGGTTCGGCGCGGTCCGAGGTCTGCGGCGTCTGCTGGATCCGACCGGCCGGCGTCTCGACGTTGATGAACACGGGCCCCCGAGCGCCCGGCACCAGGCGGACGTCGACGCCCGCGTCGCGGACCACGTCCAGCTCGGCCGAGTCCGCGGCCAGCTCGTCGGCCACGATCAGCGCACCGACCGTGAAGCCCAGCCGGGCGAGCGTCAGGGCCGAGTACGAGACTCCGCCACCCAGCCGCCAGCCGCGCGGATCGTCGTCGACGAGGTCCCGGCTGGCGGCGCCGACGACCACGATCGCAGGCGGTTCGGCCATCTCTCCTCCGCTCCGGGCGGCGACAGTGCCCGGCCTATACTGACCGTCCTTGCGCGCACCCGCGCTCCACGGCCGCACCGGCCGGCCCCCATCCCGAGGTCAACGGCATGAACTTCTACGAGCTGCACGAGGGCGACGGCGACGTGTTCGCGGACATCCTGCTCGTCCGCGAGGAGGAGATGGAGCCCGAGGAGTTCTTCAGCATCGTGCAGTCGATCCGTCGGCGGATCCAGAGCTCGCACGAGCACGACACGCTGATCGAGGCGATCGCCGCGGAGCTCGAGAGCGACTACGACTTCATCGCCGTCACCGACGAACGGCTGACGGCGGCCGTCAACGTGTCCAAGGACGAAGACGACAACTTCCTGGCCGATCTCGAGGAGCCGGAGGAGAGCCCCGACTACCTGTCGATCCTGGCCGACCTCCAGCCTGGCGACACGCGGCCGAACTGACGGTCAGCGACTGAACAGGATCTCGATGACGTCCCCGTCACGCACCTGGTAGGTCTTGCCCTCCGAGCGCAGCCTGCCGTGCCGCTTCGCCTCGGCCATCGAGCCCGCCTCCAGCAGCTCCTCGTAGGCGATCGTCTCGGCCCGGATGAACCCATGGGCGAGGTCGGTGTGGATGGCGCCGGCCGCGTCCACCGCGGTCGAGCCGTCGAGGATGGGCCAGGCACGAACCTCGTCGGGGCCCGCGGTCAGGAACGAGATCAGGCCGACCAGCCGGTAGGACAGCGCGATCACCCGATCGAGGCTCGACTCGTGGAGCCCCAGCTCCTCCATGAACACCGCCGCCTCGTCGGGTTCGAGCTCGCCCAGCTCCATCTCGATCTTCGCCGACAGGGCGTCGACCATCGCGTGGCGGTGCGAGTAGGCCCGTGAGATGCGCTCGATCAGGCCGGGCGCCTCGGCCAGATCGCCCTCCCCGACGTTGAGCAGCACGAGCACAGGCTTCTGGGTCAGGAAGCGGAACCCGCGGATCGCCTTCTCGTCGTCCGGGTCCAGCGGCTCGTCGCGGATCGGCCGGCCAGCCTCGACGACGGCCTTGAGCCGCACCAGGATCTGCTCCTCGCGCTCGTTTGCCTCGCGCTCGGCCGGGGTCCCGTGCCGGCCCCCGCCGGCTCGCAGCCGCTCCAGCCGGCGATCGATGTGGGCCAGATCGGCGAGCGTGAACTCGAGATCGAGGCGCTCCAGGTCGCGCGCCGGATCGACCGACCCGTCGGGATGCGGATGGTGGACGTCGTCCCAGGCGCGGACGACATGGATCAGGGCGTCCGCCTCCCGGAGCCGGGCCAGGTGCTCCGGCGGCAGCTCGTCGGTCCCGACCCGGCCCTCGGAGGAGGCCGGCGGCGCCGGCAGGTCGACGTAGGTCACGTCCGCGTGGACGATCTTCTTCGGGTGAAACAGCTCGGCCAGCCGGTCCAGGCGCTCGTCGGGCACCTTGACCACGCCCACGTTGAGCTGGAGCCCCCCGTAGCCGCCCGTCTCCGCATGGCCGCGCGTGAGCGTGTTGAACACCGTGGTCTTGCCAGCCCCGGCGAGGCCGACGATCGCGATCTGCATGGGTTGATTGTGCCCGGCCTGCGGGCGCCGGTCGAAGGCGTCGCTGCTCAGTAGCCCGCGGCCGGGTCCACGACGTTGAGCAGAGGCTGGCCGGCCGCATAGCGGCGGAGGTTGTCGGCGAACAGGCCGACCGAGCGGTCGAGCACGCGCGTCGAGGACCACGAGGTGTGCGGCGTCAGGATCACGTTCGGCAGGTCGTACAGGGGCGATGACGCGGGCAGCGGCTCCTCCTGGAACGTGTCGAGCACGGCGCCGCCGATGCGCCCGTCGCGCAGGGCGCGGGCCAGGGCCCGCTCGTCCACGAGCTCGCCACGGGCCACGTTGATGACCCACGCGCCGGGCTTGAGGTGGGCGATCGCGTCGGCTCCGATCAGGCCGTGCGTGTCCGACGTCAGCGGCGCTGCCAGCACCACGAAGTCCGACTCGGCCAGCAGCTCGGGCAACCGCTCCGGCGGCAGCACGCGGTCGAGCATCAGCGAGCCCAGGAACGGCTCCTCGGCCGTCGTCTCGGGCGTCCCGGCCGGCGCCGACGTCCCGGCCTCGGGTCGCCGACGGGTGGCTACCACGCGGCAGCCGAATGCGGTCGCCAGCGCACCGACGGCCCGGCCCATCGAGCCCAGCCCCACGATGCCCACGGTCACATCCCGCAGCTCACGCGACTCGAGCGGCTGCCATGTCCGCTCGGCCTGGAGCTCGAGCAGCTGCGGCAGCCGTCGCGACACGGCCAGGATCATGAGGATCACGTACTCGGCGATGGGGCGCGAGAACACCCCGCGAGCATTGGTGATCACCAGGCGTCGTGCGCGGCTGGCCGGGGTGAGGACGCGCTCGACGCCTGCGGTCGCCGAGTGGACCCAGCGCAGGTCGGGGGCCCGACCCAGGATCCGATCGAACGTCTCGGCGGGCAGGCGCCCTCGCAGCATCGCCTCCACACCCTCGAGCGGGCCATCCGGATGGCCGTCGAACCCGATGGTGACGATCCGGGACCCGGGCGCCGCGGCGTGGATCGCGTCGAGATCCTGGGTCCGCCAGCGGGCGGCCAGGATGGGCGTCAGGGCGATCGCGACCGGTGCCCCACCCGGACCCGAACCGGGGCCGGGTGACCGCGCGCTGGCCTGTGTCACCGCTCCCCTCCTCCCACGTGCCGCAGCCCCATCCGCTCCACCCATGCCTCCGGGGCATCGATCTCCTCGGGCGTCGGCAGCGTCTCCGGTCCGTCCCACAGCCGCCGCAGGGCGGTCGCACCGGCCAGCCGGTCGATCCCCGCCACGAACACCTCACCCTTACGGTACTGCTCCATCTTGAGGTCCATGCCGGTGATCCGCAGCATCGCGCGCTCGAACGGGGTGCGTTGCTGGCGGCGACCATGGAACCGCGCCGAGATCTGCTCGACCCCGGGGACGAGGTCACGACCGACGGCATCCATCACGTGATCGCCGAACCCTTCGAGCAGGCTCATCACCGCCTGGGTCTCGCGGAACAGCCGGCGCTGCTCGCCCGACATCAGCCGCTCCATCCAGTGCTGATCGTCGCGCCGCCCCTCACCGCGCAGCGCCGCCCCGAGCGTTCGAATCGCGTCCCTGCCCAGCGAGGACGCATCGTCGGAGAACATCGAGAGCTGGCGCTCCAGGCGCTCGGCGAGGTACGGACGCAGCCACGGATGTGCCTCGAACTCGAACGCGTGCGTCGTCTCGTGCAGCGCGATCCAGGTCCGGAACGGACCCAGCGGCACGCCCAGCACCGTCGCCGTCTGGCGGATGTTCTCCTCGACGAACAGGAGCCGCCCGGGGGTCGATTCGGCGGTGATCAGCGCGAGGTCGTACTGGCCGAGCACGCGCTGCCCCATGAAGCCGAGGAGCAGACCGATCTGGCGGGTGGTGATCCAGCGATTGGCCAATGCGACGGTAGCCTTGGTGAGGCCGCTGCCCGGGGGCAGCATCTGCTCCAGGAGCTGCCCCTCGAGCTTGCCGATCAGCGCGGCGAACGCCGAGGTGTTCGCGCGCACCCACGCCGCGCGATCGACAACCGAGACCCGCTCCACCACGCCGGGCAGGTCCGTGCCGAGGTGCGTCCCGAGGGCGGGCACGACCCGCGCCATCGCCTCCGCGTACGCCGACTCGGTCGCCTCGAGCGCCTCGCGATCGAGCGACCCGGGCGCCCGTCGCAGGCGTGCGGTCGCGATAGCCTCGACGCGATCCCAGTCGACCAGCCCGGCGTGCCTTGCCCGCTGCTCGACCTGGCGCCCGGCGACGGTGATCGCCGCCCCGAGCACCGACCCGACCAGGAACCCC
Source organism: uncultured Chloroflexia bacterium (assembly GCA_963734995.1). Lineage (GTDB taxonomy): Bacteria > Chloroflexota > Limnocylindria > Limnocylindrales > CSP1-4 > CAIXZV01. The sequence goes on along the minus strand of CAVTJD010000005.1, from coordinate 399,149 downwards.
GCCTGCCACAGCCGCTCCTCGGGGATCGTCCGCGGGCCGGCCCCACGGTTCGAGCGACCGTCGCCGCCCGGGCGACGGCTGCGATCGCGGTCGGATCCGCCCGGCCGGTCGGCTGGCGGCATCAGGTGCCGCTCCCGGGGCCGGCGCCTGACGTGCCGCTCCCGGGGCCGGCGCCCGACGTGCCGCTCCCGGGGCCGCCTCCCGAGGCTCCGCCGGCGATCGGCGCGGCAGCCGGTTCGGTGGCCACCGGCGCCGCGGCGGGTCCGCTCGCGCGAAGCTCGACCGAGCCGATGTCCGGGAACGCGTCGCCGAACATGCGCGTCGCGATCGACCGGAAGCGAGCGACGTCGCCTGTGGTGAGCTGGATATGCGTCGCCGGCTCGCCGTACCGCTCCGCCGGCCGTGAGTGACCGGCCGCCCCCGGATCCGCGGCCGTGCCCCGGCTCGTCCCCGGTGCCTCGAGGCCGTTGACCGAGAGCAGCTCGGCCAGCGAGGAGGCCGTCGCGATCGCCGAGTCGACGATCGCCACGCGGTCACCGACGACCGCCGCCAGGACCGGTTTCAGCAATGGATAGTGCGTGCAGCCGAGCAGGAGCGTGTCGATCCGCGCGGACGGTGGGCGCGGGAACACGAACTCCCCGCCACCGTCGCGCTCGCCCAGCAGCGGCGCGAGCTCCTCCTCCACCGTGGCTCGCAGCTCGGGTCCGTTCAGCAGGCCCGCCTCGACCATGGGTACGAAGCGTGGGGTGGCGTGCTCGTACACCTCGACGGCGGGGTTCTCGTCCTTGATCGCATTGAAGTAGGCGTGCGAGCGAACGGTCGCGGGCGTGGCGATCACCCCGACCCGCCGGTTGCGCGTGGCCAGCGCGGCCGCCGCAGCCCCGGGGCGGACGACACCCAGCACCGGCAGGTCGTAGCGCGCGCGCAGGTCGCGAAGGGCCACCGCGGTGGATGTGTTGCAGGCGACGACCAGGGCCTTGACGTCACGCGCCGCGAGCTCATCGAGCGCCTCGGCGGAGAACCTGCGGACCTCGTCATCGGTTCTCGTGCCGTACGGCGCACGGGCGTTGTCGCCGAGATAGATCGTCGACTCGTGCGGCGACCGCCGCAGGATCTCGCGCAGGACGGTCAGGCCGCCGACACCGGAGTCGAAGATGCCGATCGGACGCGGGTCGGACACGAGCGCGGGTCAGCTCCGTCCGGCCACGGCCAGGCCGGCGCCGACCAGCTCGGACGCGGCGCGGACGATGTCCTGGCTGATCTGCGCCGAGGGGTCGGCGAGGACGAACGGGATCCCCTCGTTGTTGGCCCGCACCACGAGCGCGCCTCCCGAGGTCACCGTGTGCTCGGGTTGCCGACCGAGCGCTCGGGTCAGCACCTCGGGGTCGAAGCCGCCGGTCGAGTCGGAGCGATTGACCAGGTAGCGGACCTTCGTCGGCGGATAGCCGATCATCCGGAACGCGTCGGCCATGACCATCGTGCTGTGGATCGTGGTGGAGTCGTAGGTGACCACCTCGAGAATCGTGTCCGACGCATCGAGGAACGCCAGGTTGATGTCGCTCACGACCGCGGGCGTGTCGACGATGACGACCTCGTACACCCGGCGCAGCAGCGACAGCGTCTTCTCGAGGTCGCGAACCGTGACCATCTCGGCCATCTCGACCCGCGGCGGCGCCAGCAGGATGTCGATACCCGAGGGGTCTCGCCACAGCACATCGCGCAGATCGGATTCCTGGATCCGATCGGTCGGCAGGTCGAGCAGCGAGGGGGCGTCGATGGGCACCTTGAGCAGCGCTCGCATGTCGCCGAACTGGAGGCTGCCGTCGATGAGCACCGTCCGGGCACCGAGCTGGCCCGCGGCCACGGCCAGGTTGAACGCGATGGTCGTCTTGCCCACGCCGCCCTTGGGCGCGAAGACCGTCACCATCCTGGCGGTCCCGACGGCCTCTGCCTTCGCCATCGCCTGATGCGTCTGCTGCAGGCGGGTCACCAGCTCGTAGCCCGTGAACGGCATCGAGAGCACGCCGTTGATCCCGCTGCTCGGATCGGGCGCAACCGGCTGCTGGGGCACGGTGAGCACGATGACCGGAACGCGAGCGCCGGACTCGTGGATTCGCTGCACCAGCGCCATGCCCTTGACGCGGCCCTGGAGCAGGGCGTCGACCAGCACGACATCGGGTCGCAGCTCGCCGAGCATGTCCACGACCCGCGAACCGTCGCTCACGACGTCCAGCAGCTTGATCGCAGATTGCGAATTCAGCAGCCCGCGGATGTACTGGGCGACCTGGGGAACATCCTCGACGACGAGGAGGCGGAGCTGGTCGGGCATCGTCGCGACTCTACCACGCGATGTGGGGGGTGGCGCCGGTACCCGGATGTGGGTGATCGCGGTACCCGTTGGTCCCATCCCGGCAGCCCGTCCGCAGCACGCGGGCGGGCGCCGGGTGCAGGCCCCGGAGCTCGATCGTCCGATGATCCCGGTGGAACACGATCGGCCGGGCCGGGATCACCGCCGGCGAGCGATCAGCACGACCCGCTCGGAGCCGGCACCGAGCGGCTCCAGCGTGTAGTCGCCGGCCAGCGTCTCGACCTCGAGGCCGGCCGCCTCTGCGAGCGACACCAGCTCGTCCGGCCCGACCAGCCGGAGGCGATCCACCCGCACCCAGCGCGCCGCCGGCTCACCCGGCGACCCCTCCTCGAACACCGTCGTCAGGCGCACCACGCCGGTCGCCGGGTCGTAGGTGGCGCTGCCGGTCTTGGTCACGATCCGGCCCGTCGCCGGGTCCTCGCGCACCCACTCGAGGAGCAGTCGGCCGTCGTACTGCGCGAGATCCTCGGCCCCGGGGAGCCAGGCATCGACCACGGCCAGGCCGCCCGGCACGAGATGCGCGGCGAGGGTTGCGATCGCAGCCGCCTGATCGTGGCGAGCGGTCATGAGGAAGATCGAGTTGAGCGGGATCGCGGCCAGGCGGAAGCGCGCCGGGCCGGGCAGCCGGATCGATCGCGCGTCGCCATCGACCAGCGTCACGCGCCGGGCCACCGTCGGACCCGCGGCGTTCGCCGCCGATCGTGCCCGAGCCAGCATCGCGCGGTCCAGGTCCACCCCCGTCACCTCGTGACCGGCCTCCGCGAGCGGGACGAGGATCCGGCCGGTGCCCACCGCGAGCTCGAGGACCGGGCCGCCGGTGCGCGCCGCCAGGGCGAGGTACAGCTCGAGATCGCCGGGGTCCTCGGCGAGATCGAGGTCGTACAGCCGCGCCAGCGCGTCGGCGGCGGTCTCGTGGCTGGTCACGACCGCATCCTAGCCGGTCCCACCGCTCGATCTCGCGCTCAGCCGGGCTCGAAGCGGACGGCGTGCCCTGCCTGACGCTTCTTTGCCAGGGCGCAGATGAGCTCGAGCGCAACCCGGTTCGCGGCCATCGCGGTGATCTCGGCATGGTCGTACGGTGGCGACACTTCGACCACGTCCATGCCCGCGATGTCCACGGCCGACGCGATCCGGCGCACGGCCCGCAACAGCTCGCGCGGCAGCAGCCCGCCGGGCTCGGGCGTGCCGGTGCCGGGCGCGCTGCCCGGATCGATCACATCGATGTCGACCGACAGGTAGATCGCGTCCGGGCCATCGAGCGCCTCTGCGATCGCGTCGTCGATGACCGCCTCGGCCCCACGCTCCTCGATCTCGCGCATCAGGTGCCAGCGCAGCCCCTGCTCGCGCATCCACTCGAACGTCTCGACCGGAGGCCAGTAGCCGCGCAGCCCGACCTGCACGAAGTTGCGGCCGCTCACCGCGCCCGACTCGATCAGCCGCCGCATCGGCGTCCCGTGCCCGGCGAGCACGCCCCAGTCGTCGTTCGCGGTATCGGCGTGAGCATCGAAATGGACGATGCCGATGCTGGCCGGGCGCCGGATCTCGGCCACCGCCGTAGCCGCGGGCCAGGTGATCGAATGGTCGCCACCGAGCGTGATCGGGATGGCACCCGTGGCGGCGACGTCGTGGACCTTGCGGTAGATGAGGGCGTGGGCGCGGTCGATCCAGGCGGGGATGATGTTGGCATCGCCCGCGTCCACGACCTCGAGCACCTCGAACGGCTCGACGTCGAGCTGGAGCGAGTTGATCGAGCCCGATGTGTACTGCGCCTCGCGGATCGCGCGTGGCCCGAACCGGGCACCCGGGCGGTGGCTCACCGCATCATCGAACGGGGCGCCGATCACCGCGACGTCCGCCCGTCGCGCGCGGATCTCGGCCGGGTTGGGCACCCAGGGGAGCTTCTGAAAGGTGGGCATGCCGACGTACGTCGGCAGATCGAAGTCGTCGTAGGTCTCGTACGCGCGGTCCCAGCCATTGCGGACCGCGAACGCCACCTCATCGGTTGGGTGGGGACGCTCGGCCACGATGCTCCTCCGGCGGGAACGGCGAACGGTCGCCTGGGCGACGTGCTCGGCTCGTCCGACCGCCTGGCATGGGCGCCGCCGGTTCGGGATGCTCCGTCCAGCGGGGCGCGCCGACGGAATCCTACCGGGTGCGGCACCCGGAGCGTGGCTCTGTCCCAGCCGGCGTGGCGCCGCCCGGTCGGGGCACGACGCTCAGGCGGTGAGCGTCAGCCGCATCACGGCGATGGCTCGCCCATCGCCCTCGTAGCCCGGATACGCGGGCACCCCATCGATTCGACGCGTCCCGGGGCCGTCGTCGACCCGGAACCCGAGCGCCGTGTGGAACGCGATCGACGCCCGGTTGCCCGCCCACGTGATCGCGGTCACCCGCCGTGCGCCCCGGCCGTGCACGTCATCGACGAAGCGCCGATAGAGCGCCCGACCGACGCCGTGGCGACGCAGCTCCGGGTCGGCGGCGACGAGGTGGACGTAGGCCTCGCGAGGATCGTCGGGGCTGATGAACCCGATCAGGAAGCCCGCCATCCCGCCGTCCTCCGTCTCCGCGACCCACGAGGTGGTCGTGAAGTGCTGGAACCACAGGCGGTGCAGCAGGTGGTGGAGCGGGCGGCCGCCCCACCACGCGTCGACCACGCCGACCAGCCGCGCGTGATCGGCCTCGACCGGCCGCCGGAAGGTGAGCCCGCTCGGCTCTTCCCCCGGGCGTGGCGTCAGTCGCCCGTCGGTCACGAGGTGCTCGCGGCTGTTGCCTCGCGGAACTCGCGCCAGGCCGTCTCGACCAGCGCCGGATCGGCCAGCAGGTCGATCGCGGTCTGGGCCACCAGCGTCGCCGCCAGGAGCGTCGTCCGATCCGCGAGCGGCCGCGCAGCGGCGTCGCGGAACTCGATCGAGTGGCCGGGTGTCGATCCCTCGGTGATCGACAGCTCCGGGTGGATGGCCGGCACGACCCACGACACGTTGGCCATGTCCGTCGAGCCCGACGACGTATCCATGCCCTCGTCCGCGATGCCGTAGACCTCGCCGTTGGCGATCCAGCGCCCGGCCAGGGCGCGGTTGTGGTTCATGGTCGTGGCGCCGCCCGAGAACTCGACCGTGACCTCGACATCGGCCATCTCGGCCGCCGCCTTGCACAGCCGCTGGAAGCGCGCCTTCATCACCTCGTAGTACGCGCGGTCGGCGCTCCGGAGCATGAACCAGGCACGCGTCCGGTCGGGAATGATGTTCGCGGCCGTGCCGCCCTCCTGGATGATCCCGTGGACCCGGCAATGCGTCGGCAGCTGCTGACGCCACAGGCCGACCGACACGAACAGCGCGATCATCGCGTCGAGCGCGTTCCTGCCTGCCCACGGCTCCGCCGCCGCGTGCGACTGGAACCCGCTGAACACCACCGACACGTCCTCCGACGCGAGCGGCGCGATCTGGACGTGGTTCTCGTCGCTCGGGTGGAACAGCAGCGCCGCGTCGAGGCCCTCGAACAGGCCGTCTTCGATCATGATCGCCTTGCCGCTGCCGCGCTCCTCGGCTGGCGTGCCCAGGAACACGATCTCCCCGGCCCAGGCGTCGCGTACGGCGGCCAGCCCGATCGCGGCTCCGACCCCCGATGCGGCCATGGTGTTGTGCCCGCACCCGTGGCCCAACCCGGGCAGCGCGTCGTATTCGGCCAGCACGCCGATCCGCGGCCCGTCGGATCCAAGGCCGCCGGTGAGCCGGCCGCGCACCGCCGTCTCCAGGCTCCCGACCGGATGCTCCACGGCGTAGCCGTGCCGCGCGATCACCTCGGCGACCCAGGCCGCCGCCTGGCGCTCCTCGAACGCCGGCTCCGGGTTGGCGTGGATGCGATGCGACAGGTCGAGGATCTCGTCCCGCGCAGCGTCGATGGCTCCGGCGACGCGTGCCTTGAGATCGGCGAACGGCTCCGCGGGACGAGCGGCGACCAGTGACTCCATCACGGCGACTCCTAGCGTTCTGCCGAGAGCGTGATCTCGGCGACGACGAAGATGGCGGCCAGGAACAGGACGATCGCGAGCTGGAACGCATCGATCACGCGAAGGATCACGACGACGGCCACGAACAGGCCGATCCAGCCGCCCCGGCGCGCGGCGCGAAACCAGTCCCCCTGGTAGGCGATCCGCCGGTGTCGTGCGAACACGACCAGCCAGCACAACGGGATGGCGCTGACCCCGACGGCGAGACCCATCAGGAGGCTGCCCACATAGCCGGCCATCGGGTCCTGGTACGGGTCGCGAGTGGTCACCAGCACGGCCACCAGGACCCAGGCCACGGCGGCTGCCGCGAGGAGTCCGAGGTTGGCGGCGCGATCGCGAGGCTCCATCGGGTCGAGTCTACCCAGCGGGCCCGGTCGAATTGGTGGTGCGTTCCGTGTCGCCGGCGACGTCCCGCACGGTGAATTGCTCGAGGTCCGCGAGCCCGCGCTCGAGATCGGCGAGCGTCGTGAGCTCGAGATCGGCGACCACGCTCGCGTCGCGTTCGCTCCCCGGCAGCGGCGAGTCGCCCGGGCGGGCCCGAAGGTACGCCGCCCGCCAGCCCGCCTGCTTCGCGCCCACGACATCGGCCACCCAGTCGTCGCCGACATGGAGGATCGTCCCGGCCAGGGGTTCCCCCAGCGCGCGCCGCGCGGCCGCGAAGATCGCCGGATGCGGCTTGATCGCGCCCACCCGCTGCGAGACGACGACCGCGGTCAGGTACGGCATCCAGCCCGATGCCTCCGCGTACCGATCGATCGTCACCGCGAGCGGCCAGTTGGACAGGATCGCCACGCGATACCGGTTCGACAGGCGCTCGATCAGCGCCGCCGCGCCCGGAACCGGCTGCAGCCCATCGCCGAACGCTCGCGAGTAGCCGTCCATCGCCCACGCGATCTCGTCCGGCGTGCTCAGCCGGCTCGCCCGGGCGTCGTCCCAGCGAGCCTCGGGAGGGGGCGGCTGCATCCCGCGCAGCCGCGCGAGGATCCGGGCCAGTCGCTGGGCGAGATCCACCTCGCGGAACTGCGGCACGTCCTCTCGGAACTGGCGCTCCCGCTCCTCGGCCCAGATCCTGAGCACGTCTGCCTCGTGGAACGGACCCAGGCGCTCCGCCATCAGGCGCGCCGTCCGCTCCACCACGCGCCGGAGCCCTGCCGACGGTACGGGCACCAGCGTGTTCCCGAAATCCAGGGTGACAGCCTCGATCGACCGCCCACCCATGCGCGCTCCGTTCACGGCGCCCACGCTCCGCTCACGGGGATCCGTCCGGCTCGAGCCGCGAGCGGGCGATGGCCACCGCCTCCGGGTTGTTGTCCACCAGCAGCCAGCGTCTTCCGTGCCTCGCCGCCGCCACGCCCGTCGTCCCGCTGCCGGCGTATGGATCGAGCACCAGATCGCCCGGCCGGCTCGATGCCTTCACGATCCGCTCCAGGAGGCGCAGCGGCTTCTGGGTCGGATAGCCCGTTCGCTCGGCCGAACCGGGCGGCACGATCGTCATCCACCACACATCGGTCGGCAGCTTGCCGCGGGCTGCCTTCTCGGGACCCACGAGCCCGGGTGCCAGGTACGGGATCCGGTCGATCGCCTCGCGCTCGAACAGCCAGCGATCGCCCCGTGCGTACCACAGGATCGTGTCGTGCTTGCGCGGCCAGCGATCCCGGGCTCGGCCGCCGAAGTCGTAGGCCCACACGATCTCGTTGAGGAATTGGTTCGCGCCGAACACCTCGTCGAGCAGCAGCCGGACGTGATGCGACGTGCGCCAGTCCACGTGCAGGTACAGCGACCCGTGCGCGGCCAGCACGCGATGGACCTCCGCGAGCCGAAGCCGAAGGGCGGCCAGGTGCTCGTCGAGCGGCAGGTCGTCGGGCCAGGCGACATCGGACACGACCCGGTAGCGGTAGGTTCTGCCGCCGAACCCACGCCGCGTCCGATCGCCATCGCCGGTCCGGATCGTGGACAGCCGCCGCGAGGCGCCGGTGGCGAACGGCGGATCCGCGTATGCGAGGTCCACGGCGCCGTCCGGGATCGACCGGAGCAGGTCGAGGTTGTCGGCCTCGACGATCGCCCCCGCTCGCGTTCCGGCCACGACGGCGTCCACGGCGGCCCGGGCCGCCGGCGTGAGCGACGAGCGCGGCGCCGGGCTCACGCTCAGCGCGCGACGCTCGCCGGGCAGATCTCCCGGAAGGCGCACCAGGTGCAGGCGAGATAGTCGGGCCGGGCTTCGAACTCTCGGGCGCGGATCCCGCGCGCCGCGGCGCGGATCGACTCGCGGGCCTTGTCGATCCGCGCGCGATCGACCCGGGCCGTGCCGACCAGCCCCGATTCGAGGAAGTGCAGCGCGACCGCATCCGGCAGATGGCCGGTCATCGCCTCGTAGCCCATCGCGTAGATCGAGAGCTGCAGCGACCCTTTCGCTCGCTCCCGCGCCTTGGCCGGATCGCGCACGTCCGACGACTTGTAGTCGGTGATCACCACGCGCTCGGGCGACAGCTCGAGCGTGGGCTCGATGACATCGGCGCCCGATCCCTGCGCCTCGGCGGTCGCCGGCACCGGGTCGTCGGGACCGCGCGGCACGATGTCGACGCGATCGTACCGGCCCCGGACGCGATCTCCGTCGAGCAGGAAGCTGAACTCGCGCTCGACGTACGCCGGCACGACCGCGCCCGGGGCGAGCTGCTCGGCACGGAACCGGCGGAGCGCGTCGCGGCCCGTGGCCAGCCGCGCCTCCTCGTGCTCGCGCGACAGGAACCCCTCGTTCGACCAGGCGCTCTCGAACGCCGCGAACAGCTGCTCCTCGCTCATCACGTCGCCGCGCGCGTGGCGCTTGTGGAACTCCGACACGGCCGCATGGAGCGCCGAGCCGTAGATGATCGAGTGGTGCGGCACCAGCGGCACCCGGAGCAGGTGCGCGTACTTGTACTTGAGGGGGCAGGTCAGGTAGTCGTCGATCGCATAGAACGAGAGCATCAGCGGCGCCTCGCCGCGGCTCACGGGGACCGGCGGCGCCGCCTCGGCACGCTCCTGGCTCCGGAGCCGCTCGATCGGCGTCGACGCCTTCGCCCCGGCTCCCGCGGCACCGGCCGCGACCGGGAGATCGAGCGCCTCGAGCACGAACGGCGACACGCGGCGTGCGCGCTGGCCGCCGTAGTCCGCGGCATGCGACAGCACGAGCTCGTCGCGTGCCCGGGTCATCCCCACGTAGCACAGCCGCCGCTCCTCCTGGAGCTGGTAGTCACCTTCGGGCAGCGTCTCGTGCACCAGCTCCAGCGGCAGCGCCAGCGGCTCGCGACGGCCCACCGCCGGGAAGCGGCCCGCCACCAGGCCGGGCAGGTAGACGACCGGGAACTCGAGACCCTTCGCCTTGTGGACGGTCATCACCGCCACCGCGTTCACATCGGGATCGATGTCGGCGGTCGGCGGATCGTCGCCCGCCCGGATCAATGTCTGGAGGTGCTGCGCCACGAACACCACGCGGTCGTCCGCGAGCAGCGCCGACTGCGAGCGGATGATGTCGAAGAAGCGCGCGATGTTCGAGAGCGCCTCCTCGGCCGCCACGGCCTCGGCGGCGGCCAATCGCTTGAGCCAGCCGGTGCCGCGAAGGAACGCGTACAGGACCTCGCCCGTCGATCGCTCCTGCGCGAGCTCGACGTAGCTCCGCAGATCCTCGACGAGCCGCGCCGCGGCGGTGCGCGTCTCGGGGGCGATCCGCAGGATCCCCGGCTGCCGGCCGAGCTCCTCGAGCACCTCCCACACCGAGCGGTTCCGCCGGCGAGCCATGTTGACGATCGCGATCAGGTCCTCGCCGCCGAGCCGGTACAGCTCGGATGCCGCCAGGGCGTACACATCGGTCGACGAGGACAGGTCCGCGACGGCGCGCAGGAATGCGAGCAGCAGGCGAACCTCCGGTCGGGCGTACAGCCCGCTGGTGCCCGAGAACCGCCACGGGACGCCCTCGAGGTTGAGCGATCGGAGGATCGGGTCCGCGGTCGCGTTCGCCCGCACCAGGATGGCCATGTCCCTTGGCTGGGCACCGTTCCGGATGCGCTCGGCGATGTCGGCGGCGATCCAGTCCGCCTCCTCCGCGCCGGTGGCGAACGCCTCGTGCCGAACGGCCGGCGCGGCACCGTCCCGCTCGGCGACCAGGCGCTTGACGATCCCGGCCCGCACCTCCAGCCGGTCGGGGTCGTTGTGCCGGATCAACCGGTAGCTGGTCTCGAGGATCGGCTCGCGCGACCGGTAGTTGCGCCGCAGAACGACGACCTTCGGACGCTGATAGCGCTCGCGGAACTCGAGGATGTTGCTGATCGCGGCGCCCCGGAACTTGTAGATCGACTGGTCGTCGTCACCCACCACGGTCACGTTGCGGTGGCGCTGCGCGAGCAGCGCCACGAGCTCGGCCTGGGCCCGGTTGGTGTCCTGGAACTCGTCGACCAGGATGTACCGGAACCGCCGCTGCACGGTTTCGCGAGCGGCGGGCGAATCCCGGAGCAGGCGCAGCGCGAGCGCGACCTGGTCGCCGAAGTCGATCGCCCCACTGGTCGCGAGCAGCTCCTGGTATCGCGCATAGGCGGCGGCCAGCTCCTGCTGCCGCGCGGCGTCCTCGGCCAGCGCCTCGATACCCCGATCGGACCTGGCCTCCGTCTCGGGCGATGCCGCGTCCCCCGCCGCTTGACGGAGCTGCTCGACCTCGGACCCAAGGCGGGCCGCGTAGGCGAGGTACGCGTCGGGCGACACGTCCTCGTCCTTGGCTCGCGAGAACAGCGTCGCCAGCGCATCCAGGAACCGCGTTGGATCCCCCAGCGGCCGGTACCGATCGAGCCCGAGCTCGAACACATGCTCCCGGAGGAACACGACGGTCTCAGCCCGCGACAGGACGCGCACGTCCGAGGGCAGCCCGATCTCGAGCGCGAACTCGCGGATCAGCCGGTCGCCGAACGCGTGGAAGGTCGAGATGGCGGTGTCCGTGTAGCCGTACGGGACGAGCTGGTCGACACGGACCTGCATCTCGTCCGCCGCCTGGTCGGTGAACGTCAGCGCCAGGATCTCGGACGGCTTCGCCCGGTGCGTGGCGATCAGCCACGCGATCCGCCGGGTGATGACCTGGGTCTTGCCGGTGCCCGCGCCCGCGACCACCAGCAGCGGGCCGTCGCCATGGGTGACGGCGCGACGTTGCTCGGCGTTGAGTCCGTGGAGCAGCGCCTCGAGCCCCTCGTCGGACGGGCCATCGGCCCGCGCGGCATCCGGCTCGGTCCGTCCCCAGACCGGGATCTGGACCAGCGACAGCGGTTCGCGACGGGCGCCCGAGCGCCTCATGCGGCGACTCCCGGTCCGGGATGGCGCTCCCCGCTCAGCGTGGTTGATGGGTGGACGGGTCCTGGGACGTCGCGAGGGGGGCATGCACCCACCATGCGGCGGGTCCGTGCCAGCTTGCGTGTCACGGCCCGCATCCGGTCACGTGCCGCGAACCGACTCGTGCCGCGATGCCAGCGCGATCCTGACCGCCTCCGCCTCCTCGGCCGACAGCGTCGATTCCGAGGTTCCGGCCGTCACCACCTTCCCGTACACGCGCGTGCCCGATCGTGCGTGAAGGCTGCTCACCACGAACCCGGTCCCGCGAGCGTCGAGCAACGCCAGCGCGAAGCTCTGGTTGCCGCCGGTGTCCTCGAACGGGTTGAACCGTACGAGCCCCACTCGCTGATAGGCCAGGGGCTGGCTCGCCTCGAGCGTCGCGGTCCGCGCGGCGAGGTCATCCAGACCGCGACCGACCGCATCGACCTTGTCCAGGTGGGCATCGAGCACGCGCTCGAGGCTCTGCCCCTCGGCGCCCCGCGTCATCGACGCCAGCCGGCGATCGAGGTGCCGCGTCCGGCGTGTGACCGCGACCAGGGCCAGGAGCTGGACGATGGCCACGATCGCGAGCACGAGCGCGACCAGACCGATGTTCGACGTGACGAACGAGTTGAGATCGTCCAAGGTCTCCTCCGGACGGGCGGGCGGTGCGAGTCTAGCAGTCGACCCTCCCCGCTCACTCACCCCGTCCGTGGCACCCGACGCATGGGGTCCAGGACGGCCCGTGACGGCGGTTCGGCGCGGCCGAGGCGGCCGTCCGGTGTATCCTCTGCCGCCGATGGCGCTCGAGCTGTGGGCGCCCGAGCGGGAGGTTCTGAGGCCGGTCATGGCAAAGCGCGTGCGTGGCAGCTCTCGGCCCGGCCAGCGCCGGCCGGTCAACCGCCGCCCCGCGCCCTCAGCCCGGCAGTCAACCTCCCCGGCGTCGCAGGAACCGGCGGCGGCCGCGACGGGCCAGCGGCCCTCGGTCGCGCCCCGGGCAGGCGGCCTCACCGAGGCTGAGGTCGAGCGCGCGGCCCAGCTCGAAGCTGCGTTGCTCGCCGAGGAGCGCGCGGCAGAAGCAAGCCGGCGACGCTCGCAGGAGCGTGTCACCGCGGCTCGTGAGGTCAGCACCGCCCGGGCGATCCGGCCGGAGCAGGAGTACGCGTACGTCGCCCGTGACATCCGCGACATCGTGCGCATCGCGATCGTGCTGCTGGTGATCCTGTTCGGCCTGTGGATCGCGATCGACGTGGTGGGCGTCGTCAAGATCACCTGAGGCCGGCGCCAGACCGCCACGGGGCGTTCGGCATTCGGCTGCGCGTCGGCACCGTTCCGCGCTGCCGCTGACCGTCACCTCACGGGCTTACCATCGCGTCATGCCATCCCGGCGTGATCCCGCGGGCGCCAGGCCCGAGGCGCTGTTCAAGCCGCCCCCCGAGCGCCAGCCGCTCGCGGCCCGGATGCGTCCACGCTCCCTGGACGAGTTCGTCGGGCAGGCGCACCTGGTCGGTGAGCGCGGTCCCCTGCGACGGAGCGTCGCCCGCGGGCACCTCGGCAGCCTGCTCCTGTGGGGCCCCCCGGGCACCGGCAAGACATCGCTCGCCCGGCTCCTCGCCGACGCCGTCGGCGCCGAGCTCCGCAGCCTGTCCGCGGTCATGTCGGGCGTCGCCGAGGTCCGGACCACCATCGCCGCCGCGCAGGAGCTGCTCAGCCTCCACGGGCGGCGCAGCGTGCTGTTCATCGACGAGATCCACCGCTTCAACAAGGCTCAGCAGGACGCGCTCCTGCCGCACGTCGAGGACGGCACCGTGACCCTCATCGGGGCCACCACCGAGAACCCGTACTTCGAGGTCAACGCCGCGCTCCTGTCGCGGATGCGGGTGTGGCGGCTTGAGCCCCTGTCGGACGACGACGTGGCGCTGATCGTGCGGCGCGCCCTGACCGATGCCGATCGCGGGCTCGCCGGATCGCTCGGCCCGGATGGCGGCGTCGCGCTCGCCGACGATGCCTTCGGCCACCTCGTCGACCTGGCCGGCGGCGACGCTCGCCAGGCGCTCAACGTGCTGGAGGGTGCCGTGGCGCTGGCCGAGGACGAGGATCGCCGCACGCCCGAAGGTGCCGTCTCCCCCACCCTGGCCGACATCGAGGCCGCCGCCCAGCAACGCGTTCTCGCGTACGACCGCGCGGGCGATGGCCACTACGACACCGTGTCGGCATTCATCAAGAGCCTGCGTGGCAACGACCCCGACGCCGCGCTCTACTGGCTCGCCTCGATGATCGCCGCGGGCGAGGATCCCCGGTTCATCGTTCGGCGCCTGATCATCAGCGCGTCCGAGGATGTGGGCAACGCCGACCCGCGCGCGCTCGGGGTGGCCATCGCAGCCGCACAGGCGCTGGATCATGTCGGCCTCCCCGAGGCGCAGTACGCGCTCGCGCACGCTACGGTGTTCATCGCGGTGGCGCCCAAGTCGAACCGTATCGGCACTGCCTACGGGGCGGCCATGGACGACGTCATCCGCCACGGATCGCAGCCGGTTCCGCGACACCTGCGCAGCGCGACCGGCAGGCAGCGGCATGACACGGGCGACGGGGCCGGTTATCGCTACCCGCACGACTTTGAAGGCGCCGATGTCGCCCAGCAGTACCTGCCCGACCTCATCGCGGCGCAGGGCCGCCGCTACTACGTGCCCTCCGATCAGGGTGCCGAGCGCCGGATCGCGGACCTGATGGACGAGCGGCGGGCGAAACGCGCGGAACGGCCGCGCCGTACCCCGCAGCCCGAGGGAAACGGGATGTCGGGCATCGGCGACGGGATGCGGGCGCACACCTCGGCGCGCCGACGGCTCGCCGACACCCAGAAGCGCGACGCCGGATAGCCGACGATCTCCGGGATGGCGACGGGGCGCAGCGACGAACCGCCGCACCGACCAACCACAGCAACGACCACGCATTGAGCAGGAGCGGGCCATGGATCCGGCGGTCGAAGCACTCGCGGGCGAGCTCGTCGACGTCGGCGCGGACGCCGTGCGGCGTGGGCTGGTCGTGGCGTCCGGCGGCAACCTCTCGGCGCGTATCCCCGGTCGCGACGCGTTCCTGGTCACGGCCGCCGGCACGTGGCTCGACCGGCTCCAACCGGCCGACTTCTCGATCCTGGCGCTCGACGGACGCAATGTGGACGGGAACAGCGTGCCTTCGAGCGAGTGGAAGCTGCACCAGCGCACGTACCAGGTCCGGCCCGACACGCATGCCGTGATCCACCTCCACCCCCAGACCGCCGTGGTGCTCGATGCGCTCGGCCACCGGGTCCGGCTGCTGACCCTCGATCACGCGGCCTACCTGCGTCGGGTCGAACGGATCCCGTTCCTGCCCAACGGATCGGACGAGCTGGCCGATGCGGCGGCCGAGGCGTCCCGTGACTGTGACGCGATCATCCTCGCGCACCATGGCTGCTCCACCCTCGGCAAGACGGTCGAGATGGCCTATCGCCGCGCACTCCTGCTCGAGGAGGCGGCGCAGAACACGTTCCGCTGCCTCCAGCTGGGAGACACGGGCACGACCTTCCCGCAGGGCGCGAGCACCGACCTCGTTCACGGACCGTAGCGCCGCTCGGGCCACGGAACCCTTGCCGCCGGCGACACCAGGACCAACGAGCCAGCCCGCCAACCGCCGGTCGGGCATACAATCGGAGCCAGGCCGAACCTCATTCGTTGAGGACGGGGAACCCGAAACCCCAACCGGGGCGAATCGCGGAGCGTCCGCGAGGGCCGAACAAAGGCCGGCCCAGCCCGTCAGCTGACCTCGTAGGCCTCGCCGGATACGCGCGAGGTCATTGTGGTCGCCCTTCGGCAACCAGACATCACCGGGCCAGGCGGCATACGCCGCAACGTGGCCTTTGACTCGATGCTCGCCATGGGCGGCGGCACAACCCTGGCTGTCGTGGGCGGCCTGCTGCCATCCATCGCCCGACAGGCGGGCCTCATCCCGCTCGGCATCGCGCTCCTGGCGGCCGCTCCGTACCTGGGCAACCTGCTCAGCGCCTTCTCGGGTCGAGTAGGCCCGCAGGCCGTACGAGGCTTCGCGGGGCTTCGCCTGACTGGCGCGCTGCTGCTGGTCGCCTTGGCGCTCGCGCCGAACCCCTGGCTGATCGTGGCGGTGGCGGGTCTGTTCTGGCTCGCCTGGGCATTCGGCGTCCCGTTTCAGACCCGCCTGTGGGGGGCGATGTACCCGGCCGACGTTCGCGGGCGGGTGATCGGCACGCTGGGCATGGCCAAGGCTGCCGCCGCCGGTACCGCGGCGCTGGGGGTGGGTATCGTGGGCGACCTGATGGGGGCTCCGATCGCGCTGGCCGGTGCCGGGATCGTGGGTGCCGTGTGCGCGCTCGCGGCGCTCGGGCTTCGGTCCGCTGAGCCGATGCCCAGCCGCGCCTTCTCGGCTCGCGAGGCTGTGCGCTCGTTCACCTCGCGCCCGGCGCTGCGCCGGGTCGTTATCGCCCAGGCGTTCTTCGGCGGCGGCCTCATCGCCGCGGCACCCCTGTACGCCCTGGTCTACGTCGACCGTCTTCACCTGTCGCTGGCGGACATCGGCCTGATCGCCGTTCTGGCGGCGGGCGCCACCACCCTGTCATACGTCGCCTGGGGCGCCCTCGTCGATCGCCGCGGATACGCGACGGCGCTCCGGTCGGCGGCCGCGTTCGGCGTGCTGTCGTTGACCCTGTACGCGATCGCCCCGGATGTCCGGGTGCTGTGGCTGGCCGCGGTCGCCGGCGGCCTGTCGAACGCTGCCATCGACGTCGGCATCCAGGGCTCGCTGTCGGTGCACACGAAGCTCGAAGACCGCGCGGTGGCGATGGCCGGCTGGAACGCGTTGACCGGCGCCCGGGGCGTCGCGATGCCGCTTCTGGCCACGGGGCTGGTGCAGGCGGGCCTGGTCGATCTCACGACCGCGCTCCTCCTGTGCCTGGTGCCCGCCGTCATCGGCCTGATGCTGTTCCTCGACCGTCGACCCCGCGTGCCGCTGAGGATCCAGGCCATCCGATGGCGACCGACATGGCTTCCCCGGGTCGCCGGCTGAGCGGCAGCTCGGAACGGCCGTCAGCCGGCGCTGCTCGCTGACGCTGGTCAGTCCGCCATCGGACAATCTCGGCCACCCCGACGGGGCGGCCCGTGCCCGGCGACGCCCCGGCGCCCGGTCAGTGCGACCACAGCCGCCGTGCATGCCGTCGCTGCATCGCCTACCGTCCCACCAACGTGGGGCCGGGCGTCAGAGGGCCAGCGCCCGCGCCGGGACGAGGGAGGTTCCTTGATCAGCTGGGTCCGTGGTCTGCTCGCCCGCTACCTGCCCCAGGGAGCCGTCCTCCTCGCGGTGCTCACGTTCGCGAGCTACTTCGCGGGCCTGGTGCGCGACCGGATCTTCGCGCGGACCTATGGGGCCGGGGTCCAGCTCGACGCATACAACGCGGCCTTCGTGCTGCCCGAGCTCGCCCTCGACGTGCTGGTGGCCAGCGGTCTCACCGCGCCATTCGTCCCCGTGTTCAGCACGCTGCGACGCAACGACCCGGACGCGGCCCCGAGGTTCGCCCAGACCGTTCTCACCCTTGCCGTCATCACGATGGCGGCCATCAGCCTCGTGCTGCTGGTGATCGCCCCGACCACGATCGACATCGTTGCCCCCGACTTCGATGCCGAGAACCGAGCCCGCTATCTCGAGCTGTTCCGGTTGATGCTCCTGACGCCGATCATCTTCGGGGCATCGATCACCCTGGGCGAGGTGCTCGTCGCGGAGCGGCAGTTCCTGTTCTATGCGCTGGCGCCCATCCTGTACAACCTGGGCATCGCCGGTGGAACCGTGCTCCTCCACGACCAGCTCGGGATCCGCGCGGCAGCCGTCGGGGCGGTCATCGGGGCCCTGCTCCACCTCGGGATCCGGGTCGTCGGGATGCTGCGGACGGAGGTCCGCATCCGGCCTCGCCTGGATCTGCGGATGCCCGCGCTCCACGAGTTCCTGCGGCTCATGGTTCCCAAGATGGCGAGCCATCCGATCGAGCCGCTGACGTTTCTGTTCTTCACCCGCGTGGCCAGCTCGCTCGCGGCGGGCAGCATCACCGCGGTCAGCTTCGCCCGCAACTTCCAGAGCGTCCCGGTGTCGTTGGTTGGGGTCGCCATCTCGCTGGCCGCCTTCCCGGCCCTGTCGGCAGCCTGGGCGGGCGGCGACGGACCGGGGTTCGGGCGGCTCGTCAGAACGAGCGCCCTGACGATCGCCGTGCTGACGGTCGCCGCGGCGATCGGGCTCGTGGTCGTCGGCCCGCTGGCGATCGAGGTCCTCCTCGGCGGTGGCGCGTTCGATGCCGCGGACGTCGCGCTCACGGCGTCCGCCCTGGCGGCCTTCGCACTGGCCGTTCCGTTCGACGCGCTGGGTCACCTGTTCGCACGCGGCCTGTATGCGACCCACAACACCATCCTCCCGGTCCTTGCGTCCGTCGCCGGGTTCGCCGTCACGGTCGTGCTGACGCTGGCGCTGGTGGGGCCGCTCGGGGTGGTCGCGATCGGTCTCGGGTTCGCCGCCGGTTCTGCGGTTCGAGCGCTGTTGCAGGGCGCGGCCCTCGCCTCGCGGATGCGCACCGGGCCTCCGGCGGCGGACGGGTCACCGGTCGCCGGGACGCCGACCACGCGAGTGTCAGCGCAGCCCCGCGTGAGCCCCCCAGGCTGACCGGCCGCCGGCCGTCAGCGATTCAGGGGCACGGTCGGAACGACGGCGATGAACAGGCCGTCACGGTCCGGGTAGTGACCTTCGGGACGCTTCCAGGGCAGGTAGTTCTCGCGCATGTTCTGCAGGTTCTCGAAGGTACCCGGCGGATCGGACGGCCCCCAGATGGACGAGATCAGGGGATACCACGGGTCCAGGATGTAGGCCCCGCGGACCTTCGCGTCCGAGAACACGACGGGGTCGGCATCGGCTCGGAACCCCGTCATGATCCAGGTGTGGGCGCCACGCCAGGCGAGCAGGATCACGGGAGCGTGCGTCTGCTCGATTGCCACCGCCGCGTCGTAGAGCGCGTCGGCGCGGGTGTCGTAGGCGCGAACCTCGTAGCCCTTCACCCCGTAGGCATCGAGCGCGGCGACCATCGCGGCCGGGCCCCAACCGCCGTTGTGGCTGTCCCGGCGACTCTCCCACTCCCCGATCCGCGACGCAAGCTCCTTCTGGAAGGCGAGGGTCAGCGGCGCCTTGCCATGCATCGCGAGCACCATCTGCGTTCCGGCGACCGCGCACCATTCGTGGTCGTACTCCTCGCTGATGAACGCGTCTGCGGGATGCTTGAGCAGGTTGACGTCGACGCTGACCCGCTGCGGCGCCGGCGTTGGCGTAGCCGTCGGCTCAGCGGAGGACGTTGCTCCGTTGATGCTGCTTGCGGGCGTTCCTGTCGGCGAGGGTGTCGGCGTGACGCTGGGGCGCGGGGTGACGCGGACGATCTGTGCGATCGGCCGGTCAGGGGGCGGGTCGACCATGAGCTCGATC
The DNA here is from genome assembly GCA_963734995.1 of uncultured Chloroflexia bacterium. Lineage (GTDB taxonomy): Bacteria > Chloroflexota > Limnocylindria > Limnocylindrales > CSP1-4 > CAIXZV01. Next base: position 379,938 of record CAVTJD010000005.1, on the reverse strand, counting down.
CGGTGCGCCAGGACGTTGACATGGACCCCGGCCGAATGAAGCAGGTCACCGAAGCCGAACGCGTTCGACCAGGCGGCAGCGCCGCTCAGCAGCACGATCGCCAGCAGCGTGGCGGCGACATGCGAGCGGCGAACTCGAAGGAGACGGTACCGGGTCATGCTGCGCACTCCGGAACGGGACAGGACCGTCCGAGAAGACGCGCGACCGGAGACGGGTGCGACGCCGGCGCCGCCGGCTCAGGCCGCCTTGGGACGACGCCCGCGACCGCCCGGGAGCTTACCGGTCGACAGGTAGATCGTTCGCCCCCGGATCGCCATGTTGGCATCCGGCTTGTATGCGGCAATCGCCTTCTTCACGGCCGCGCGCATGGTCGGAATCTTCTCGGCCTCATCGAGCTCGAGGGCGATCAGGTCGTCATCGCTCCTGAGCCGGCCGAGCGCCCGTCGAATTTCCTCTTCACGCTTCATCGCTGCAAGCTGTCGCGGTGACAATGCTCGCTCTTTCGGCTTCGGCGCGAGCTCTTCGATCTTCGCGGCTCGGATTCGCATCCTGCACTCAACTCCTGACGGGGACTGCGGCGGTGGGCACGCCGCATCATGACACGTAATTGACGCCCGGCCAAATCGCGGAGCGAAGCGAATGGTGCCTGTACGAACCACCCACCCGCGGTGAGGACTTGCGCTGCGCGGATTCATGTTGATCGCGCGTCGCTATACGCTCTTCACTGAACGTTCCCGAATAGGGAACCGTGCGGGGCTATCGCTCATCTCGGCAACGCCGTATGCTCTGGGCGATGAGGCGCACGTCGCGCCGACGAGGGAGGTGTTCGATGACGGAACCGACCGGGGGGGCACCCGCGCCGCCGCCGCAGGATCCCGGGAGCTGGCAGGCCCCGCCGCCGTCCCCGCAGCCCCAGTTCCAGCAGGCCCCGGCTGCCGCCGGGCCGGCACCGGGCATCATGTACGCGGACACCATCACGCGCGTGATCGCCTACGTCATCGACGCGATCATCTTCTGGGTGGTCGCGATCTTCATCGTCGGCTTGATCGTCCTGAGCATCTTCGCCGGAGGCGGCCTCGTCGGTCTCATCGGCAGCGTCCTGCTGGCGGTGCTCGGTCTCGTCGGCAGCGCGATCTACTTCGTGTATTGCTGGACGCGGCTCCGGGCCAGCCTCGGCCAGAAGGCGCTCGGCCTCGAGACCGTGAACGCTGCGGACGGCGCGACGCTGACGCAGGATCAGGCGATCAGGCGTTGGGCGTTCCTGTTCGGTCCGACCGCGCTCGGCGGCGCGCTCAGCTACGCGCCCGGTCCGCTGGCCGTGCTGGGCCTGCTCGTCGGTCTGCTGGCGTTCATCTACGAGATCTACCTGCTCTACACCGTCACGCAGAGCACCAAGCGGCAGGGGTTCCACGACGTCCAGGCGGGCACGGTCGTCATCAAGCGGACCGCCTGACCCTCGTTCGATCGAAGGCTGACCAGGGGCCGGCACCGCCGGCCCCTGTTGATTCCCGGCTAGGGCTCGAAGTCCAGGCCACGCACGTGGCGTGGCCGGAACACCGCCAGCGGCCGGCGATCGAACGCGGCCACCCGCCGGACACCGAGCCGCTCCGCTGCGGCGACCAGCAGCGCGTCGGCGAGCTGCGGCCGGTGCTCGGCCGCCTCCTCGATCAGCTCACCGGCTCGGGTCAGATCCTCGTCTGTGGGCGGCACCAATCGGATGGCACCCGCCACCAGCGAATCGAGCACCGCGCGCGTGGCCGTGGCGCCCAGCTCACGCTGCAGCACGAGGTCCAGCTCCGCCAGGCCCAACGCGCCGAGCAGCAGTGGCTCGTCGGCACGCTCGAACCAGGCCACCGCCGTCCGATGGTTGAGGTCCGCGACGTCGGCGGCGGCGATGATCGCCGATGGATCGAGCAGGATCGCCATGCCGGAGCGTCAGCGCGTACCCGCTCGCCGGCCGGACTCGCGGCGCGCGATCGAACGGCCGTCGAGCGACAGGCGCCCGTTGGCGCTCCGACCGATCCCCAGGAACGGAAACTCGGGTGTCGCTTCGTGACTATCGAGCCAGGCCTCGAGTGCGTTCGAGATCACCGACGTCTTCGTCGCGCGCTGCCGGCGGACGTGCCGATCGAGCCGATCCAGGAGATCGGCGTCGAGCAGGATCGTGGTCCGCACTGTCGCCATATGACGTCATATATACCACGGTGGACAGATCGATATCACGCCGTCACCATCGACGGACACCTTGACGCGATCCCAGGAGACCCGCCGTGAGCCGTTTCGAGCCGAACCTGCGCATTCCCGGACCCACCGCCCTGCCGCCGTCCATCCGTGAGGCGGGCGGGCGCCAGATGATCAACCACCGGGGCGACGAGTTTCGTGCGCTGCTGCGACGTGTCGAGGCAGGCATGAAGCCCTACTTCGGCACGCAGCACGAGGTGATCCTGCTCACCTGCGCCGGCACCGGCGCTCTCGAGGCCGCCGTGGTCAACGTGCTGTCCCCGGGCGATCCCGTGCTCGCGGTCTCGATGGGCGCGTTCGGGGACCGTTTCGCGAAGGTGGCCGAGGTCTACGGCGCCGCCGTCACCCGGCTCGAGGTCGAATGGGGCGAGGCCGCGGCCGCCGTGGACGTCCGTGCGGCAGCCGCCTCGATCGCAGGTCTCAAGGCCGTTCTGCTCACGCACAACGAGACGTCCACCGGGGTGACCAACCCCATCGGTGATCTCGCCAGCGCGATCCGCGAGGTCGCGCCCGACGCGCTGCTCCTGGTGGACGCCATCTCGGGCCTGGGCGCGGTCCCGTTCGCGATGGACGAGTGGGGCCTGGATCTGGTGGTCACCGGCTCGCAGAAGGCGTGGATGTCGGCACCCGGCATGTCGATGGCGGCCGTCGGTCCGCGGGCCTGGGCCGCGACCGAGACGGCCCGGATGCCCCGCTTCTATCTCGACCTCAAGCGCCACCGCGACTCGGCGGTCAACGGCGAGACGCCATGGACGCCGGCTGTCGCCGTCCTGTTCCAGATCGACGAGGGGCTGCGGCTGATGCAGGCCGAGGGCGATGGTGTGTTCGCGCGGCACGAGGCGTGCGCCGCCATGGCCAGGGCCGGCCTGCGGGCGCTCGGCTTCGAGCTGCTCGCGAACGATGGTGTCGCCTCGCGCACGGTCACCGCAGCGAGGGTGCCCGACGGCATCGACTGGAAGGCGTTCAGCGCCGACGCCAGGGCACGCGGGCTCGTCCTCGCCGGCGGACAGGGCAAGCTCAAGGGCAAGATCTTCCGGATGGGCCACCTCGGCTCGGTCTCGACCGACGACATCCTGGCCGCGATCGGTGTGCTCGAGGAGGTGGCGATCCTCCACGGGCTCGAGGTCGAGGCTGGCGCCGCGGTCGCCGCGGCGCAGCGGGCCCTGGTCGCCGCGCGTGTGCCCCAGGCGGTGCCGGCATGAGGATCCTGGTTGTCGAGCAGCTCGCTGCCCAGGGCCTCGAGCTGCTCCAGGCTCACCACGAGGTCGATGTGAAGCTGGGCCTGGCGAAGGAGGAGCTCGCCGCCATCCTGCCCGAGTACGACGCGCTGGTCGTGCGCAGCCAGGTCAAGGTGGACGCGGACATCGTCGCGGCCGGTACCCGCCTGGTGGTCATCGGCCGTGCGGGTGTCGGCGTCGACAACGTGGATCTCGATGCCGCGACACGGGCCGGCATCACCGTGGTCAACGCACCGACCGGCAACACGATCGCGGCCGCGGAGCACACCCTTGCCCTGCTGTTCGGTCTGGCGCGCCGGGTGGCGGCGGCCGATGCATCGCTGCGCCGCGGGGAATGGAAGCGATCGCAGTTCACCGGCGTGGAGCTCCGGGGCAAGACGCTCGGCGTCGTCGGGCTGGGCAAGATCGGTCAGGCCGTCGCTGCGCGTGCGCGGGCGATGGAGATGATCGTGCTGGGCGCCGATCCGTTCGTCACGCCCGAGCAGGCGGCCAACCTGGGCGTCGAGCTGGTCGCGTTCGACGATCTCATCGCCCGATCGGACGTGATCACCGTCCACGTACCCAAGAGCCGGGGGACCCGCGGTCTGATCGATGCGGCGGCCATCGAGCGGATGAAGCCCACGGTGATGCTGCTCAACGTCGCGCGCGGCGGCATCCTCGACGAGGCCGCGGTCGCGGAGGCGCTCGCCGCGGGCCGGATCGCCGGTGCGGCGATCGACGTGTACGAGCAGGAGCCGCCCGTCGACTCGCCCTTGCTGTCGGCTCCCAACACCCTCCTGACCCCGCACCTGGGGGCATCGACGGCCGAGGCGCAGGTGGCCGTCGCCGAAGAGGTTGCCGAGCAGATCCTCGAGGTGCTCGACGGACGTCCGGCGCGGTATGCCGTCAACGCCCCGCTGCTGACGCCCGAGACCGCCCAGGCGATTGCGCCGTATCTGCCCCTGGCCGAGACGCTGGGCCGGTTCCTGGCCCAGCTCGCCCGGACGGCACCCCGGACGCTGACGCTCGAGATCGCCGGTGAGCCCGCGGCATACGACGCATCGTCGCTGGTCGCGGGCCTGCTCCGCGGGCTGCTCGAGACTGCCACGACCGACCGGGTGAACCTGGTCAACGCTGCGACCATGGCCAAGGCGCGGGGTATCACCGTGGTCGAGCGCAAGACGTCCACCGCCGGCGCGTTCGCGTCCCTGCTGACGGTGACGTCCGAGGTCGATGGGCGGACCACGACCGTGGCCGGCACGGTCGTCAACGGCGAGCCTCGTATCGTCCGGCTCGACGAGCATGTCATGGACCTGGCGCCGGCCGATTCGATGCTCGTGACGCGCCATCAGGACCGTCCGGGGACGATGGGCCAGATCGGTGTCCTGCTGGGCGAGGCCGACGTGAACATCAGCGCGATGACGCTGGCCCGGTCCTCGCCTCGCGAGGACGCGTTCATGGTCCTGGCGCTCGACGACGACGTGCCGCCCACCGTGGTCGATGCGATCCGCGGCAATCCGGCGGTGCTCGACGTGTGGACGATTCGGCTGGGCAGCGACCGATGACCGGCGGCGCGCCCGACCGGGGCCCCCTCCCGGCGGCGACGCCACCCATCCCCGACGGCCTGGACGCGACGCTGGTCCTGCTTCGCCACGGCGAGTCCGAGTGGATCCGCCAAGGCCGGTTCCAGGGTCAGGCCGAGACGCCGCTGTCCGAGCTCGGACGGCGGCAGGCGGCGCTCGCCGGCAAGCGGCTGGCGAGGCCGCACGCCTCCCCTGCCCTGCCGCTACCCGACCGGCCCCCGCTCGAGATCGCACATTCGCCGCTGGCCCGCACGGCGGAGACGGCAGCCGCCGTCGCCGCGGCGGTCCATGAGGCAGCATCCTCGCCGCCGACGACCCTCGTGCGACCCGAGCCCGGGATCCTGGAGATCGGGCAGGGCGATTGGGAGGGCGAGACGCACGACGAGATCATGCGTCGCTGGCCCGACGAGCTCGCCGCCTGGCGGCGCCGGCCAACGGAGGCCTGGGCTCCCGGCGGGGAGTCGCTGGCCCAGGTTCAGGCGCGGGTGGCGCCCGCGCTTCGCTCCGTGCTCGAGCGGCTGGGCGATGGCCGGCCGGCCGGGAGCCTGGATCGGTCGCAGGTGAGCGGATACCGGGGAACCGGGCCAGGTCCGGGCCAGCCGTGGTCGCTCCTGGTCGGCCACGACGGCGTGTTCAAGATCGTCCTGCTCACGCTGTTCGGTCTGCCGCTGGAGCGGTTCTGGATGTTCACGTTCGGCCTGTGCGGCATCACCGTGGTCGAGCTGCGGGCCGGTCGCGCCGTGCTCCAGGCCCACAACCTGTCGGAGCACCTGGCGCCGTTGCGCGACGAGGCCGCAATCGAGGCCGCCGAGCGTCGTGCGCGCTCGGGCGCGATGTAGCGGACGGGCAGCTCGAGCGAGCGATCGCAGCCTGGCCGCGAGCTAACCTCGGGGCCGGCGCCGACCACGGCGCAGCACGAGTCGCAGCAGCGAGATTCGAAGCCGTCGGCTGGCATCGCGTACGTCGCGCAGCCGGTCCCCCGGCAGGCGAAGACGCGCATACGCGGTCTCGACCTTTGCGTCCGCGACCGTTCCGAGGTCCGCCTTCGCGACCGGTACCAGCTCGCCCAGCGAGCTCGCGTACTCGTAGACCGTCTGCGTCGGCCGCGGCGCGAACCCGAGCCGTCCGGCGACCCGCGACAGCGTCCCCCACGCCGCGTCCGGGCTCACCTCGCCGCGCGGACCGCGCATCCAGGCGGCCAGCGCCAGCCCACCGACCAGGAGCGCGAGCAGGATGGTGATCGCGATGAACAGCGTCCGGTCGGCCGGCGCCGCGCCCTGGGCCGCGCCCGCCCCGCTGGGGTCGTCCAGCGGGATCTCGGGTGGGCGCGGGGTCACGATCGGCGGTACGCCGGCGCTGCCGCCGGGTCCCGGCGTCGGGCTCGCGACGACCGGGCCGGGCTGGATCGGCGACGATAGGCCGACGCCGCCACCGGTGGGATCGAACGGGATCCAGCCATAGCCGGGGAAGTAGACCTCCACCCAGGCGTGGGCGTCACGGTTGGTGACGGTCTCGACATTGCCGACCAGCGTGCCGGGCAGGAACCCCTGGACCAGGCGGGTCGGGATCGGGCTCCCCGGCCAGGCCGCCCGGAGCATGATCGCCATCGCCGAGGCGTAATGGAGGCAGTACCCCCGGCGGGACTGGGCGAAGCACTCGACCGCGCTCGACGAATTGCATTGGACGTCGTGGACATCGGTCGTATACGTGAAGTTGGCGTCGTTCCGCAGGTAGCTCTCCATGGCGACCGCCAGGTCGTAGGGATTGGTCGCCTGCGCCTGTCCCAGGATGCGGCTCATCAGTCGCTCGGTGTACGGGCCGATCGCGCCGTCGGGCACCTGCGTGTAGCGATCGAGGATCTCCTGTGGGTAGTCGCGCGAGGCAACCCGTAGCAGGTTCCCGCTGATGACATCCGTGTCGGTCATCTCGAGCACGCGAGCATCAACCGTGTAGGACGCGGGCCGCTCGCTCAGCCTCACCCCGTCCAGCCAGCCCGCGTCGCCCGTCAGCAGCACGTTGGTGGCGGCGTCGACGCTCGTCGGGGTTCCCGGGCTCAGCAGGGCCCGGTCCACGTACGACTGCGGGGTCACCGTGACCTGCGTTTCGGCGGTCAGGTTCGGCGATGGATCCTCGGCGGTCCCGGTGAGCAGCGCATCGCCGGCGTTCACCCCGCGGCGGGTGACGTCGGTCTGCTGCCAGGCGGTCAGGTCGAAGGTGTCGTACGTGGCAGCACGCCAGTACACCGGGTCTTCGTTGGCCGGCACGACGGCCGTGAACGCCACATCGGTGCTGTTGGACCAGCGAGGACTGATCAGCGCCGTCGGTCCGAAGGTGACCCCGCCGATCGGCCGAGCGTCGCCACCGGCCGGGAACAGCCGGCTGACGGTCTCGCCCATCTCGACCAGCTGCGCGTCCAGTCCCTGCCAGGCTCCCGCCAGCGGCGCCGACGCGGCCCGCTGCGTCAGCAGCAGCGATCCCATCAGGGCGGCCACGATGAACACGGCCCCGCCGCGCAGGTACAGGCTCGACAGCGCCGCGGGGTCGCCGATCTGCCGTCGCAGCCACGTCGAGCGCTCCTCGAACACGTGCATCTCGATCAGCAGCAGCAGCGACGCGGCGGCGAACACGACCAGGTACGCGAGCTGGTCCTGGCTCGTGAGCGCCATGTTCGTGACCAGCCCCAGCCCCGCGGCGATCACGCCGTTGAGCGGACGGTGGTGTCCGAACACCGCGTAGGTCATGAAGTGTGTCGTCACCCACAGGAGGGCGCCCAGGACGAGGACGTAGTGCACCTCCTGGTCGGTGAACTGGAGGTTGCGCCAGAAGATGTCGAGATAGGCATCCACCGACCCGGCGGCGGTCTTCTGGAACGCCACGACCACCGACGATCCGGGCGGTACGAAGGGCAGGCCGGCGATGATCGGGATCAGCAGCCCGGCGAACAGGGCGCCGATGACATGGGTCGTCCAGCGACCCCAGCCGGCCTTGGCCCCGAGGAACGCGGTCATCACGCCCAGCAGGGCGCACCAGACGAGGCCATCGGTCAGCTCCGGCCGGCCGTCGACCCATGCCGGGCTGTCGACCGCGGAGGCGAGCACCAGCGAGATCAGGACCACCAGCCCCAACGTGAGCCATCCCTCGCCCGGCGTGATGCGGCGCAACCAGGTGGTCATGACGCGAGAGCGACCTCCAGCGGCTGGTCGGGACCGACGACGAAGGTCGGCAGCTCGAACTCGGCGAGGGTATGGCGCAGCGCACGGAAGCGCTGCCGATGAAGCTCGATCGCCGCCGGGTCCGGCTCCTGCGTGAACGACGCCGGGTCGAGCAGGATGGCGACACACCCGATCCCACGGTTCCGAAGGGTCGCCAGCGGACGAACGAAGGCCGGATCGGTCGATGCCGTGATCACGATCGCGGTCATGCCCCGCCGCAGGCGGTTGAGCCCGGTGAGCAACGTCTCGGACAGGGGCACCGTCCCGTCAGCGTCGACCGCCGCGAGCAGCTGCAGGATCTTGAGTCGCTGGCGCGCTCCACGATCGCCCGGCAGCACCGTGAGGTGGTGAGCGCTGGCGGTCAGCCCGACGGCGCGGTTCTCGCCCAGGGCCTTGTCCGCGATCGACGCCGCGGCGCGGATGGCCACCTCGGTGGTCGAGCGGTCGCCCTCACCGGCCGCCGTGCCGGCGTCGAGATCGAGGAACAGCCACGCGTCGGCGGTCTGCTCGAGGTCGAACTCCTTGACCTGGATCTCGCCCAGCCTCGCGGTCGAACGCCAGTGGATCCGATTCATGGCGTCACCCGGGGCGTACGGACGAACGGTCGTCGCGAGCGGGGTGGTCTGCAGCGTCCGCTCGGGCGATGCGTGTGCGCCTTCGATGTTGGCCGGTGGCAGGCGCCACAGCGGGAGCGACTCGATCCGCGGGTACACGATCAGCGTGACGCCCTGGCCGACCGCGGCCGATGCCTCGAAGAAGCCGAACGGGTCGCCGGTCCTGATCATCAGCGGCTCGATCCGGAAGTGTCCCCGACGCATGAGCGGCGCGCGGATCAGCCACGACCGCTCGCCTCGCCCGCCAAGCGACAGTGCCCGCCCGGGAAGGCCACCCGGCAGCGTGGTCGGGTTGTGGACCTCGAGCCACGGCTTGGGCAGCCTGCCCGTGTTTCGCAACGTGTACGTGACCCGCAGCCGGTCGCCGACATGGCCGCTCAGCTGCGACACCGCGTAACCCGCCTCGAGATCGGACAGCCCGAGCCGCGTCAGCACGTACGAGCCGCCACCGATGAGCAGGCCGACGTAGACGAGAAAGAACAGGAACGCAAGCCCGGTCGAGAACGCAGCCACGACCAGGACCACGGCGAGGATGAGCAGCTGGAGGCGACGCAGCAAGGGGTCGGTTCTCCGTCTTGATCCTGACCCGGATCGTCAGCCTGCCGTCTGGGTGGGACTGACCTCACGCGGGCCGCCCGTTTGGCGGATGGGTTCGATCGGGGTGGTTTCCAGGAGCTCCTGCACGACATGAGCGGCGCTCACGTCATGGATCGACGAGCTGGTCTTGATGATCACGCGGTGCGCCAGTGCCGGCTCCGCGAGCAGCTTCACGTCATCGGGGATCACGTAGTCGCGGCCCAGCAGCCCGGCCAGCGCCTGGGATGCCCGATACAGGCTGATCGAGCCCCGAGGGCTGGCGCCCAGGTAGACGTCCGGATGGCTGCGGGTCGAGGACACGAGGCGAACGATGTAGTCGCTGACGGCCGGGTCCACGTAGACCTCGCGGACGGCCGCCTGGAGCGAGCGCAGCTCGTCCACCGAGCACACGTCGCTCAGATCCTCGAGCGGATGCGTCCGCTTCTGCTCGTCGAGGATCACGATCTCGTCGAGCAGCTGCGGATAGCCGAGCCGGATGCGGAGCATGAACCGATCGAGCTGCGCCTCGGGCAGAGCGAACGTCCCCTCGTACTCGATCGGGTTCTGGGTCGCGATCACGAGGAACGGATCGGGCATCGGATGGGTCACGCCGTCGATCGTCGACTGGCGTTCCTCCATGCACTCGAGCAGCGCGCTCTGCGTCTTGGGCGTGGCGCGGTTGATCTCGTCGGCCAGGACCACCTGACTCAGGATCGGACCGGGGCGGAACTCGAACTCGCGCGTCTTCTGGTTGTAGATCGAGAGGCCCGTCACGTCCGACGGCAGCAGGTCGGGCGTGAACTGGATCCGCCGGAAGCTGCAACCCAGGCTTCGCGCGATGGCCTTGGCGAGCATCGTCTTGCCCGTCCCTGGCACGTCCTCGATCAGGAGATGACCCCGGCACAGCAGCGCCACCAGCGCCAGCCGCACCTCCTGGTGCTTGCCGACGATGACGCGCTCAACGTTCGCCAGGACCCGGTCGCCAACCTGCTGGATGCTGCTCATCGAACTCCCGTCGCTGCGGCTGCCGGCGGTGACAGCGGTGGTACGACACGATGGGCGCCGATCATGACCGGCGCATGACGTCGCAACGGGTCGGGGCGCGGCGACGTCGTGCCTGCTGGGGCAGTGTACGACCCAACGCCCGATTCGGTTCCCGGGTCCCCCTGGCGCGCGACACGCCGGCGGCTGCGTGACACACCGGCGTCTGCGCGACACGCCGGTGGTTGCGTGACACGCGTTGCCCGGGCTGTCGGTGCGCGGGTCAGCCGCGGAACAGCGTCAGCGAGCCGACCCAGAGCACCATCAGGCAGCCGATGATCCCCATCAGGCCCAGGAACGGCTCGCCGCCCACGAACGACGCGATGCCGACCAGCGCGAACATCGCCGCCAGCACGGCCGCTACCAGCGCCAGGCCGATCCGCTCGATCAGCGGCCGCGGCCGTCGCTCGGGGTTCGGCGGCTCGGTCATCAGGGCTGACCATACAGCTGGAAGTAGCGCTGGAGCAGGCTGCCGGCAAGCGGCGCCGCTCGCTCGCCGCCGCGGCCGCCGTGCTCGACGACCACCGCGATCGCCACCTTCGGGTTGTCGACCGGTGCGAACCCGATGAACCACGAGTTCGGCTCGCCCGTGCCGCCCAGCTCGGCCGTGCCCGACTTGCCTGCCGTAGGCACACCGGGAACGGCTGCGCCCGCGGTGAACAGCCGGCCGAGATCACCCTCCACCGCCGCCTCCATCGCGGTCTGGATCGACCGGGCATCCGTGGTCGAGACGGCGCGATCCCAGACCTGCGGGTCGATCGTCCGGGCGCCGGGACCGTCGCCGGTGAGCGCGCTCACGAGGTGCGGACGCATGAGCACCCCGTCGTTGGCGACCGCCGACGCCACCAGCGCCATCTGCAGCGGCGTGACGAACGTCTCGCCCTGGCCGAACGATGCCGAGGCAAGCTCCACGTCGTCGCGGAACCCACCGGGTGCGCTGCCGCCGCCCGACGTGACCTGGCTGGCGGCCGTCGGGAGATCGAACGGGATGGTCGCACCGAACCCCAGCCGCGACGCCTCCTGGACCAGGTTCCCGCCGCCGGTGGCGAGCCCCGTGAGCGCGTACCAGATGTTGCAGCTGACCTCCGTGGCCCCGAACAGATCGAGCGCTGTGCTGCCGGTCTGCGGGTGATGCCCGTCCTTGATTCGGAAGCCGTCGACGAGCAGACCGTTCTTCTCGGCAGGCGGCTGCTTCGCGTACGTGGTCTGGGGTGTGATCGAGCCGGTGTTGAGCCCGGCGATCGCGGTCACGATCTTGAACACCGAGCCCGGCACGTAGCGACCCAGCGTCGCGCGCGGGAGCAGGGGCTGGCTGTCGTCCTGCCGCAGCGCCTGAAACGTGTCCGCCGCGGTGGCCGGGTCGGCGATCGCACCGGCGTCGTAGGTGGGCGTCGAGGCGAGCGCGAGGATCTCCCCTGTCGTCGGATCGAGCATCACGACCGCGCCTCGATCGGTGCCCAGGCCGGCGATCGCGGCTCGTTGGAGTCTGAGGTCGAGCGTGAGCTGCAGACCGAGCGGGTCCCGCGCACCCTGCCCGAACTTGTCGAGCAGCCCGTCGAACGGATCCGAGCCGGCGAGGCCGAGCAGCTCGGCGTTGTAGGTCCGCTCCAGGCCCGCCGTCCCGAACTGGCGCGATGCATAGCCGACGACCTGGCTGATCGTGTCGTCGCGGTACTCGCGAACGGCCTCCCCATTCTTGTCACGCGAGCTTCGGGCGAGCCAGCGACCGTCACGGTCGACGATCGGGCCGCGCAGGGTCCGCCTGGCCACGGCGATGACCGCCGGGTTGTCCGCCGCGCGGGACAGGCGCTGCGCCTCGACCACCTGCCACCAGCCGGCGCCCAGGGCCAGGACAGCGAATGCGACCACCAGCGCGATGCCGGTCCGGAAGACGTTGCCGCCGATCGGTGCCCGAGTCGTGCGCGTCGCGGGCGCCGTCATCGATCGGCCCCGACATCAGCATCGGCCATACCCGCCGCTCCAGGCTCGGACGCGGCCCGCGCACCCGCCGCCGGGCGCAGACGAGACAGCCAGCGACGCGCCGGTCGCGGTGGTGGCGGAGGCTCCACGCCGGGGTCGGACAGGGCCAGCAGCAGGCCGATCACGAGGGCGTTGGCCAGCAGCGACGAGCCACCGTAGGAGATCAGCGGGAGCGTGATCCCGGTCAGCGGGATGAGCTTGAGGTTGCCGGCCGCGATGATGAACGCCTGCATCGCAACGACCAGCGCGAGCCCGGCGGCCAGGATCGCGCGGAAGTCGTCATGCGCGGCGGCCGCGATCCGCAGCCCGCGCTCGACGACGACGAGGTAGAGACCGAGGATCGCGAGCAGGCCGATCAGCCCCAGCTCCTCGCCCAGGGCCGCGAGCGGGTAGTCCGTGTGCACCGCCGGCACCGGCAACCGCCCGCCGATGGTGGGCAGCCCGGCCCCCAGGCCCACACCCAGGAGACCGCCGCGCGCGAACGCGTACAGCGCCTGGACGGTCTGGAACCCGCTCCCGAGCGGATCGCGGAACGGGTCGAGCCAGTTGTCGACCCGTTGCTGAACGTGTCCGAACAGGTTGTACAGCGCCCACGACCCGACGACGAACAGCAGCACGCCGCCAACGACGTAGGCGGGCCGGCCGGTCGTCACGTAGAGCAGGGCGAGGAACACGGCGAAGAACAGGAGCGCGGCGCCGAGGTCGCGCTGGACCACCACGATCACGAGCGCCAACGCCCACATCGCCACCATCGGGGCGAGATACGGGATGGGTGGCAGACGGAGTGGCCCGAGCCTGGTGCTCTCGTCGGCAAGGAGCGAGCGGTTCTCGGACAGGTAGCCGGCCAGGAACACGACCAGGATCACCTTGAGCAGCTCGGACGGCTGACCCGAGACGGGGCCCACCGAGAGCGTCAGGCGGGCGCCGTTGACGTCGCTGCCGAACACGAACGTCAGCAGCAGCAGCGCGATCCCGGCCGCCGCCCAGGTGTACTTGTAGGTCCGAAGCCAGGCGTCCGAGCGCACGGCGATCGCCAGCACCCCGATGACCGCCAGCGCGATGAGCAGCCAGCCGAGCTGCAGCTGACCCAGCCCGAACGTCGCGTCGCCGAACGACTGCGTGACCAGGTCCTGCGGGAGCCGCTGCATCAACAGCAGGCCCAGCCCGCCCAGCATGCCGACGGCCGGCAGCAGCACCTGATCCACGCGTCGGCCGGCCAGAACGAACGCGGCGTGAACCGCGAACAGGGCGGCGATGTACACCGCCAGGGCACGCGGATCGGGCGGGCCGAAGTCCAGCCCGCTGATCGCGCCGTCGGCGGCCGGCGATGCCTGTGCGTGCAGGGTCGCACCCAGCGACGCGGCGCCCACCAGGAGCGTGCCCGCGACCAGGACGAGCAGGAGCAGCTCGGTGCGCCGCAGGCGCGGTCGGATGCGCCACCGGGGAGCCGCCATCGGCCGGGCGCTCACAGCCGCGCTCACAGGGAACCGCGGTGCGTCGAGCGCACCCGTGGCAGGGTCGCTACGTGCCGGAGCCCCGCCGGCCGGGTCACGCCCGGCCCCGATCGAGTCGGAACCGGACCTCGCCGATCTGCAGCTCGTCGCCGAACCCGAGGAGGGCGACGTGTTCGACCGGCAGACCGTTGACGTAGGTGCCGTTGGTGCTGCCGAGGTCCTCGACATACCAGGCGCGCCCGCGGTAGGTCAGCACCGCGTGCTCGGACGAGGCAAACGGATCTTCGACCACGATCGCGTTGTTGACGTCGCGGCCGATGCTGGTCACCGCGTCCAGCGGGAACGTCGAACCCGGTGGCGGCTCGGCCTGCGGCGAGGCGATGACCACGAGCCGGCCGAGCTCGGCCGGGCCGCGCGAGGCCACGCGGAGGTCGCGCAGCAGCACGCGGGCGACCGCGAACAGGAACAGGTACAGCATCGCCAGGAACAGGATCCGCACCAGCCACAGCGTCAGGACGAACCCGTCCACGTCAGCTCGGCAGGGTCTCGACGACCAGCACGGTGTCCCCGAGCAGCAGACGATCGCCCACACCCAGCGCGATCTCGTCCACGCGGACGCCGTTCACACGGCTGCCGTTGGTCGAATCGAGGTCGGCATAGACGAGCGTCCCGTGCCGGGCCTGGAGCCGGCCGTGGTGGCGGGAGACCCGAGGGTCGGGCAGGACCAGCGCGTTGTCGCTCGCACGCCCCAGGGTCAACGGCCGGCCGTCCACCTCGACGGCCAGCTCTCCACCGTCCGGGGCGAGGACGCGCAGCACGGCCCTCGGCGTCTCGGGCGACGGGCGGCGGAACACCATCGTCTGCGTGCCGTCGCCGCGGATGCTGTCGGGTGACCCCGCGAAGGCGTCATCGGCACCGGCATCGACCACATCGTCGACCATCTCCGGCTGCGTGAGCGCGCCGGTCTCCGCGGGGCGCATGGCGTCCGCGGCGGGGACGCCGCCGGGCGAACCGGTGCCGGGCTTCGGGCTCGCGGCGACCGAGAACGCTGAAGCTGCAGGGCCGACCGGGGACGCTACACCTGCAGAGGCGGTCGAGGCCGGCGGGCCTGGGTTGGGCTGCACGGGCGGCCGCGCCGGCTGTGGTGGCGGGGCGACCTCCCGAGCCGCCACCGGCTTCCCCTCCCGCGGACGGGTGGTCGCTGAGGGGGGGTCGACGTCGATCTCGACACGGCCGCGCTCCAGCGACGGGTCGGACAGCAGCACCACGCTGGGGCGACCGGGCAGGTGGTATGCGTGGGCACGGGCGAAGGTGAGCGCCGCGTCGGCGAGCCGACCGGCAAGGGCCAATGCGGCATCCGCATCGGGTGCCAGGTCGCTCAGGTCGTCCGGGTGGAGCCGAACGCGATACCGGGCCGGGACAGAGGTGCGAGCGCCGCGGCCCTCTCGCGCGCGCTCCATCGTGCGCTCGACGCGGTGCTCGATCTGGACGGCCTGCAGCTTCGTTCGGAACAGCCGGCTCGTGGAGCGCTCGAACAGGTCTTCCAGGAGCTGCTCGATGTCGGCGATCGATGCCATGGCGGTGGGAACCGTATCAGACTGCCGCGAACGGTCGGCCGGAGGACCAACGTCGCACCCCGAGGGTACGTCGGCGCCAGGGGGCTCGAGCGCGCGCGGGTATACTCTTGGGCCCTGCCCGGCAGGAGTCCGGGCGCCTTGTCCTGCGTTCCACGGGGGTTCGATGACGGAGATCCTCACCGAGTCGTTCTGCGAACGGTGCGGCACCCGCTACACCTTCGAAACGAGCGCGCCACGCCGGTCGCGCCTGGGTCGGATGCGGACGCTTTCGAAGGGCGTCCGCAACTTCGTCCTGTCCGATGAGTCCTCGTTCTCGGAGGCGATGGCTGACGCCCGCAGCGAGGAGGAGCTGAGCGCCACGGCGCACCAGCTCGATGCATTCCACCAGACGTTCAACTTCTGCCTGACCTGTCGCCAGTACACGTGCGGCAACTGCTGGAACACGTCGGAAGGCCGGTGCCTGACCTGTGCCCCGATCCCCGGCCTCGAGGAGGCGGCGGCAACCGGCGGCATGGCGGACGTCATCGTCGACGGCAACGGCAACGGTCACGCCGAGATGGACGACGGCTGGCCCGAGGCGGACCTCGAGCGGATCAACGCGGTTCTCGGCCAGTCCGCCGCGCCCGACGCGGTCGTGCCCGATGCGGTGGTGCCAGGCTCGGTCGCGCCCGAGCCTGGGGTGGCGTCCGACGCGCCAGCGGCGGCCGACATACCGGTGATCGAGACCCCCGAGACGGCACCCGCGGCCGCCGCGGCTGACCAGGGCACCGGGACCGAGCTCGCCACCACGGCCAACGCCCAGCCGAGTGCACCGGCCGGGCCGCCTACGCCGGTCGATGCGACGGCACCGGTGATGCCCGTCGATGCCGCGCCGGTGGTCGCGGACGTGGCCGATGAGGCCGGCCCCACGACCGAGGACGCCGACACGTGGGCGGCCGCAGCGGCGAGCGTCGCCGCTGACGAACATGTCGGCAGCAACGTGATCGGGGTGGCGCCGGGTCAGAGCCTCGAGGACGCCATCGCTGCCTACGAAAGCCAGCTGGCTGCCGAGGAGGCGGCGGCTCAGCCCGCGGTTGGTGACGCTGCCGCCGAGATGGCCAGCGGGCCGCAGCCTGCGCCGGTGCCGGACGAGCCGACTCGGCCGGTCGCGATGCCCGGCGCCCATGCAGCCGCTCCCGCGCCGGGACTCGAGGCGCCCGAACCGGTCGACCAGCCGGTGGCAGCCGAGGCGGCCACGACCGAAGGCGACGCGACCGAGCCACATCCGGCACCCGCCGCAAGCGACGTTGCGGCGCCAGGCGAGCTCCCAACACCCGATCGCGCGGAGCCCGACATGCCTCCGGCACAGCCGTCGGCCGGTGCGGAGGCTGAGTCGCCCGCAGCGCCGCAACCCCCTGTCACCGCGGCTCCGGCGGGCACGCCGACCGACGTCATCGAGCAGCCGACGTGGCCGGTCGCACCCGCGCCCGGTCCGTCGCCCGTCGCACCCGCGGCCGGTCCGTCACCGGTCCAGGCACCAGATGCGACGGGCTCTCCCGCTGCACCGGCGACATCCTGGCTGCGCGTCGCCCCGGACGATGGTGCCTCGGCACCGCAATGGCCATCCGCGCCTGTCTGGCCTTCGGCCTCGACGCGCGAGGCGCCGACAACGCTCGCCGGACGCCCACTGCTCCCGCGCGACGATGCCTCTGCGCTGTGGGCTGCATCGGCCCGCGAGGTTCTGAGCCCCGCAGCCGCGCCCGGACCGGTGCCTGCGGCCGCACCATCGCCGCAGCCGTGCGTCCAATGCGGCCTGTCGCTGTCGGCCAACGCACGCTTCTGCCGGCGTTGCGGGAGCCGCCAGGGCTGAGGCCGGCGGGCCCGCGAACGGCCCTGGCAATCTGCCACAGGACCGACCAGACGTCAGCCCTGGCCGGTGTCCGACACCTCGTCGGGGGTCGTGGCCAGCAGCCTCACCCGTGTCCAGGACGCGCCCAGCAGCAGCACATTGAAGCTGATCGACAGCCAGGCGAGCACGGCGAACACGGCCACGAACGCGCCGAACAGCGCGGCCGTCCCGGCCAGCCGTGGCGCGACGAACGCAAACACCTGGGCAATGCCCGCGAGCACGAGGCCGGCCAGGAGGGCCGGCAGGCCGAGCGCCCGCATCGGGACCGAGCGCGCCGGCACGTAGCGATAGACGACGGTCGTGGCCAGCACGAACACCACGACGGATACGAACGGGGACAACACCTGAATGCTCGTTCGCAGCAGGCCCCCGATCTCCACACCGGACGGTGCAAGGTCGAGCAGCCAGGACAGCACCGAGCCGATCCCGATGGCTGCCACCGGGATCGCAACGAGCAGCGCTGACACGACCAGCCCGCGGACCGTCTGCACGATCGGATTTCGCCGGGGCGCGGCGCGGAAGATCCGGGAGATCGCGGTGTCCAGGGCGGCGTAGAAGCGGCTCGAGCCCCACACGAGCCCGACGATCGCGACGATGCTCGTGGGTACGGCACCCTGCGATACCTGCTCGAGTGCGGTGCGAGCCACGCTCTCGAGCGGCGGTACTGCCTCGGCGATGATGGTCACGATCTGGTCCTGGACACCCGGGTTCTTGATCACCAGGGCGACCACGGACAGCACGAGCAGCAGCAGCGGCAGCAACGCCAGCAGCGCGCTGTACGCGAGCCCCCCGGCCACGAGGCCGCCGCCGGCCAGATCGAATGTCTCCAGCACGGCCAGGAGCGTCTTGACGGCAGGTGCGCCCCCAACACGTCGGACAACCCGCTCCGCGAGCACCCGCGCCCGATCGACCCCGTCGACCTCGCCCAATTCGCTCATGCGGTCAGCGGCTCAGCTCCTCGAACAATCCGGGCTGGATCTCGTCCGCCGGCACCCGGCGCGGCGCCGCGATGAGTGCCTTCACCTCTCCCCGGCGCACGAAGCGCCGGCCACCGAGCTTGATGCTCGACAGGCGCCCAGACCGCGCCCAGCCCCCGATCGTTGCGGGCTTGAACCGGATGTTGGCCGCAGCCAGGATCTCGGCGGCCTCGTCGAGCGTGATCCAGTCGCCGGCTGCGGGCATGCCGCTCAGTCCCGGCCCGCGGGCGCGTCCGGGGCAGCGCCTGCGTTGCCGCTGCTCGACGCCCCCTTGCTATCGCTCGACGTCCCCGTGCTATCGCTCGGCGACCCCGTGCTATCGCTCGGCGACCCCGCGCCGTCGCTCGACGACCCCGCGCCGTCGCTCGACGACCCGTCAGCCTTGCGCGACCCTCCGGAGCCGGCCGACGCCTTCGTCCCGGTTCGCGCGCTCCCGCGATCCTTCTTCGCCCAGCCGGATCCCTTGTAGTGGATGGCGGGGGCCACGAACTGCTTGCGCATGGTCCCCTCCCTGCCGCACGAAGGACAGTACTGGGGACCCGGATCATTGATCCCGTGGAGGATGTCCGCGCGGTGATCGCAGGCGGTGCACATGTACTCGTAGATGGGCATCTCGATCGTCGATCCGTTGGTCCGATCAGCCGCGCAGCAGGCGCATGCCGCATTTCGGGCAGTAGAACGCGCGCTCGTGACCCGACGCGAAGCCGCAATGCGCGCACACCAGCCCGCCGCGTCCGGCAGCCGGCACCGGGCGCTCCACCGCCGTGAGTCCCAGCGCAAACTGGTTGGCCAGGATGTTGGTCAGGATGCCGCCCAGGATCCGCTGGCCGATACGATCGGTGTCGCCGCGGACCCCGCGACCACCCCAGCCGACCACTCCCCGCACGATCATGTCGCCGGTTGCCTCGTCCCAGTGGGACGCCACGCCACCCACGATCGCGTTGTACTCGGGATATCCGGACGTGTCGGTCTCACCGTCGAGCAGGGCGCACGCGAACGAGTCGAACGCGAGGTCGACCGCATCGATCGATTCCAGCACAACCAGCGCGTGACGGGTGACGGGGCTGAGCTGGTGATGGGCGTTCAGCCACTGCATCGCCTCGGACGGCCGGGCGATCTGCGGGACAGCCTGGCTGAACTCGAGCGGGAGCGGCTCGACCACCTCCACATCGCTCTGGGCGATCCCGGACAGCATCGCAGGCAGCTCGGCCAGGGCGTTGGGACCCGCCTGCATCCGTACACCCTCGGAGCTCTTGCCCGCGTAGTACAGCTTCAGCTGGTACTCCTGGGCAACGATCTCCTCGGGCAGCCCGACGGCCGCCGGCGGCCTCCCCGCCTGGGCGGGCTGCTCGGGGTCATTGCCACGGCGCTTCAGGAAGTCGAGGGGCACTGGGTCCTCCGGGGTTGGCCAACTGGCTGGCCGGGAAGATCGTAGCAGCGAGACGCATCCTGGTCACCGGGATCACGTGGGCATGCAGGTCGCGCCACCCCGCGATCGTCGCGTCGGTCGTGGCCGACCGGCCACGCGGCCATCGGCGCCGGTTCATGTCCCGTTGCCGATGGACTCGCCGTCCTGCCTGCGGTCGGCTCCGTTCGGGCGATCAGCGACCGAGCCTGGTGGCGAGGCGCTCGACCTGGTCCGCGAGCTCCTGCTCTCGCGCCCGGGCACCCTCGACGATCGCCGCCGGCGCCCTGGACACGAATGCCTCGTTGGCGAGTCGGGCGCGCGCGCCGGCGAGCAGGCGCTCGGCGTCCGCGAGCTCCTTCTCCAGCCGCGCCCGATCGGCCTGCGCGGCATCCGGATCCTCACCCGCCAGACCGATCACGGCCTCCGCCGGCCCCACCACCACGCTCAGACCACGGCCGGTCCCGGCGTCCTCGTGGAGGGACTCGCGGGTCAGTCGACGGCGCAGCGGGCGGGCCCTCGCCAGACGCTCGAGCGCCGGCCGCATCGCCTCCAGCGTCGCGCCCAGCTCCGGCTCAACGTACACGTCGAGCGGCAGGTAGGCGGCGGGCTCGAGCCGTGCATCGGCGCGCGCATTGCGGATGGCCCGGACCAGGTCCACCAGGGCGCCGACGTCCGCCTCGACCGCATCGTCGCGCTCCCCCACCCCGGGCCAGCGAGCCACGATCAGGAGGTCGGGGTCGGTGGCGCGGTGCGGAAGCGACCCCCACAGCTGCTCGGTGATGAACGGCATCACCGGGTGGAGCAGGCGAAGGTACGTGTCGAGCGCCGCCACCAGCGCCCACCAGGTCGCCTCTCGTTCGGCGTCCGTCCGGTCGTCGCTGGCCAGCCGCACCTTGGCCAGCTCCAGCCCCCAGTCGCAGAACTCGTTCCAGATCGCCTCGTACAGGAGCCTGGTCACCTCGCCGAAGCTGTACTCGGCCAGCGCGCGATCGACGGCGGCCACGGTCGCCGAGACGCGGGACAGGACCCAGCGATCCCCCGGCCCGAGCTGGGCCGCGTCGGGCAGCCGGCGCTCGGCGCCTTCGGGAATGCTCGTCGGTCGTGCTCCCAGCACGAACCTGGTGGCGTTCCACAGCTTGTTGGCGAAGTTGCGCGCGTTCTCGACCTTGGCGCCGCCGAACCGCTGGTCGTTGCCCGGTGCCGCACCGTGGACCAGCGCGAACCGGACAGCGTCGGCGCCCATCTCGTCGATCATCCCCAGCGGGTCGACCACGTTGCCCTTGGTCTTGGACATCTTCGCCCCGTACGGGTCGCGAATGAGGCCCGAGAGGTAGACCGTGTGGAACGGGATGTCGCCCGCGAGCTCGATGCCCAGCATCATCATCCGGGCGACCCAGAAGAACAGGATGTCGTACCCGGTCTCCATGACCGAGCCCGGGTAGTAGCGGGCCAGATCCTCGGTGGCATCGGGCCAGCCGAGGGTCGAGAACGGCCACAACCCCGAGCTGAACCAGGTGTCGAAGATGTCGGGATCCTGGACGAGCTCCGCGGCAGGCCGCGCACACACCTCGCACGCTGCCGGGCCTCCGGGATCGGCGCTGATCGTGACGTGGCCGTCGGGGCAGTACCAGGCCGGGATCCGGTGACCCCACCACAGCTGCCGCGACACGTTCCAGTCGCGGATATTGGTCATCCAGTGCTCCCAGACCTTGTCCATCCGCTCGGGCAGTATCCGCGTCCTCCCGGAACGCGTCGCCTCGAGGGCGGCCTCGGCCAGCGGTCCGGTGCGCACGAACCACTGCGTCTTGAGCCGGGGCTCGACCACGTCGCCGCTGCGCTGGCAGTGGCCGATGACCATCTCGTGCGGCTGCTCACCCTCGAGATCGCCTCGCGCCTCGAGATCGGCGACCATCCGGCGGCGCGCCTCGTACCGATCGAGGCCGTCGTATGCGGTTCCCGTGCCAGCCACCCGTGCCACGTCGTCGAGGATGGTCGGCATCGCCAGCCCGTGCCGTCGACCCGTCTCGTGGTCGTCGTGGTCGTGGGCGGGCGTGATCTTCACCGCGCCGGTGCCGAAAGCGGCGTCCACGACCGGATCGGCGATGACGGGCACATCGCGCTCCACGAACGGGATCCGGACGCGCCGGCCCACCAGGGCCGTGTACCGCGAATTGTCGGGATGCACGGCCACGGCGGTATCGCCCAGGATCGTCTCGGGCCGGGTCGTGGCCACGCTGATCGTGGCGTCGGGGTCAGGCTGCCCGGTCGCCGCGTCGATCAGGTGATAGCGGATCCGCCAGATGGTGCCTGTCTCGGGGGTCGGGATCACCTCGAGGTCGCTCACGCTGGTGCGACATCCCGGGCACCAGTTGATGAGCGCCTCGGCGCGGTACGCCAGGCCGCGCTGATACAGCCGCAGGAAGGCCTCGCGCACAGCCCGCGCGGAGACCTCGTCCATGGTGAACCGCAGCCGGTCCCAGTCGCAGCTGCCGCCCACGCGTCGCTGCTGGGTCAGGATCCTGGTCCGCGTCTCCTCGACGAAGCCGCGCATCCGCTCCAGGTACCGCTCGCGACCTAGCGTCGCCCGGCTCTCGCCCTCTCCGGCCAGGATCCCGTCGAGCACGAACTGGGCGGCGATGCTGGCGTGGTCGAGACCGGGCAGGAACAGCGTCCGATGACCGAGCATCCGGGCATGGCGGACCATCAGGTCCTCCACCGTGGTCCGCTGCGCGTGACCCAGGTGGAGGCTGCCGGTGACGTTCGGCGGCGGCTGGATGATGACGAACGGCGTCAGCGCCGGGTCGGCCGTGGATCCCGCTCCGTCCGGAGCAAACACGTCGGCCGCCAGCCAGCGCTCGTAGATGTCGTGCTCGAACTCCGCCGGCACATAGGCCTTGGCGAGAGTGGCGGTCCGATCCGTCATCGGTCGCTCCCGGCTGCGGCCGGGCCCTCCGGCCCGGACAAGGAAACGACCCCGGTCGTCCCAGCGGACGAACGGGGTCGTGGTACCACTGCTGGTTGTTCGACCGGGGCTCGCGGGTCATCGCCGCGGACCGTGGTCCGGTCGTGCTCTGCGGCGCGCTATCGGGCGCCACCCGTACGGCTCGCGAGCGACCTTCGGTCCGCCGTGCCCGCGCGGCTCGCACCGTCCCGCGCTCGCTCCGGGGCCGTTCCCGGACCTACTCCTCTCGGTCGTCGCCGTGAGGCCGGGAGTGTAGCACGCGCTCCCCGGGCGACTCGCGTCGCGTCACCGCCCCGTAGATCGCGCCCATGAAGCGGCTCGGGACCCGGTGGAGCAGCGTTGGACCGGCGAACCCGGCCGCCGGCGCAAGCTCCTGCCAGCGGCGAAACGAGATCGGATGGGGTACCCACGGATTGCCGCGCTCTGCGTCGTACTCGACCAGCACCAATGGCGCGCCGATGGCGAGCGTCTCCCGGATCGAGGCCAGGACGGTCGTCAGCTCGGCCACGAAATGCAGGCTGTTGGCGGCCAGGACGCCATCGAACGGGCCGCCCGGCAGCTCATGCGCGAAGTCCATGGCCAGGGTGTCAACCGCCGTCGCCGGGAACCGCGCCGCGAGACGCGACTCCAGCTCCTCCAGCACCCGGGGGTCGCGGTCCACGGCAATGATCTGCCCGGTCGGGCCGAGCAGATCCGCCAGCGCCAGCGTGAACTCGCCGTTGCCCGCTCCCAGCTCCAACCATCGAGGCCCGGCACCGGTGACCGCGGCGCGGATCAGGGCGACGTGATCGGCGTGCTGCATGCGCGCGTGGCCGCCCTCGGGTGGCGGCTAGGCGTTCCGTCGTTCGGCGGCTCCATCGGCGCGGGCCCGCTGGTTGAGCTCGCGGATCGCGGACCGCAGCCAGTCGGTGGTCCCCATCAGGAACGGCACCGCACCCGCGACCAGGAACCATGGCCCGAACGCGCCCGCGAGGGCCATCACCGCCACGCCCGTCCCGACCGCCAGCGGGGCCGCGCTGCGGGTCGGGACCGGTCCCGATTCGTCACCGAACGGACCATCCGGATGAGGTTGGTCGGGACCGGCCACGGTATCGGTCGCTGCCATGTGTCGCCGGCTGTTCCACAGGACCAGGAACCCGACGCCGTTCGCGACGCCGAAGCCGAGCAGCAGCACCGTGCCGGCGGTCTCGTAGCTGACCAGCCAGTAGACGAGGCCCGCGGCCAGCGCATAGATCGACAGCCGTCCGAAGAAGCGGATCTCCTCAGCCATCGGTGCCTGCTCGTTCCGCGGCCAGCGCAGACCCCGGGGTCGTCGAAGGACCATCCGCCGAAGCCACCGGTTCCGGCGAGCCGCCCGCCCGCGCTGCCACGCTCTGGACCGCGCTCTCAGCCGCCGTCGCGCTCGGACCGCGCTCGCAGCCGCCGTCGCCTTCTGGGCCGCGCTCTCGGCCGCCTTTGCCTCCATCCGGGCATCGAACACCGGCCGCAGCGAGCGGATCGGCGGCAGCCGATCGAAGTTGTGGTGCGGTGGGGGCGACGATGTCGCCCATTCGAGCGAGTTGCCGCCCCACGGGTCATCCGGGGCGTCCGCCGGTCGGCGCAGCGCCCGCCACACGGCCAGCAGGAACGGCAGCATGCCGGCAGCCAGCACCAGGGCGCCGATCGTCGAGATCAGGTTCAGGTCGGTCCAGCCGCGGCTCGCCGGGTAGTCGGCGATCCGGCGTGGCATCCCCTCGGTGCCCAGGATGTACTGGGGCACGAACGTGAGCGCGAAGCCCACGACCCACAGCAGCACGTGGAGCCGGCCCAGCCGCTCGTCGAGCATCCGGCCGGTCAGCTTCGGGAACCAGAAGTAGATGCCGGCGAAGCCCGCGAACACCGTGCCGCCGATCAGCACGTTGTGCATGTGGGCGACCACGAAGTAGGTGTCCTGTGCCTGGTAGTCGATGGGCGGCGAAGCGAGCATCACGCCCGAGATGCCGCCGATCGTGAACACGTACAGCACGCCGAGGGCCCACAGCATCGGCACCGGGAAACGGAGGCTGCCACCGAACATGGTCGCCGTCCAGTTGAAGATCTTGATCCCCGTCGGCACCGCGATCAGGAGCGACATGATCGAGAAGAACGGCAGGTCGACCCTGCCCGTGGTGAACATGTGGTGCGCCCAGACGCCCATCGACAGCCCGGCGATCGCGATCGTCGCGAACACCATCAGGCGGTAGCCGAACAGCGGCTTGCTCGAGAACACGGGCACGACCTCGCTCATGATCCCGAAGTACGGCAGGATCAGGATGTAGACCTCGGGGTGCCCGAAGAACCAGAACAGGTGCTGCCACAGCACCGGGTCGCCGCCCTGGGTGGGGTCGAAGAAGCCGCCGCCGAAATGGCGGTCGATGAACAGCATCGCCAGCCCCGCGGTGACCGACGGGAACGCGAACAGGATCAGGATCGACGTCACCAGGATCGTCCAGGTGAACATCGGCATCCGGAACATCCGCATACCCGGCGCGCGCCGGGTGTAGATCGTGATCAGGAAGTTGACGGCCCCCAGGATCCCGGACACGCCCACGAGACCGACGCCCATGATCCACAGGTCCATGCCCGCGTTGGGCGCGAAGGCGGGACCCGACAGCGGCGGATACCCGGTCCAGCCGGCGGCGGCGGCACCGCCCGTGGTCAGGAAGCCCGACATCACGATCAGCCCGCCGAACAGGAACAGCCAGAACGAAAGCGCGTTGAGACGCGGGAACGACATGTCCGCGGCGCCGATCTGGAGCGGCATGATCGCATTGGCGAAACCGATCGCGAGCGGGCCGGCGAAGAACAGCAGCATCAGCGTGCCGTGGACGGTGAACAGCTGGTCATAGGTCGAAGCGTCGACCAGCTGCTGCCCGGGGGCGGCCAGCTCGAGCCGGATGATCTCGGCGATCGCGCCGCCCACGAGCGCAAAGCCGAACGCGGCGGTGATGTACATGGCACCGATCCGCTTGTGATCGGTCGTGGTCAGCCACTCGAGCAGCGTGACCCGGGGCAGCGTCCGGAGCTGGGTGTCGATCGCAGTCATCGGGTCGGGCTCCGGTGCGTGCTGGTCATGGCGCCTGGCTCCCACTGGCCGGCTGGCTCGCGTTCGCTGGCTGGCCCCCACTGGCCGGCTGGCTCGCGAGCCATTGCTGGAACGTCGCCGAGTCCACCGCCTTGATCGTGAACAGCATCTGATCGTGGCCGATCCCGCAGAACTCGGCACAGGCTCCCTGGTAGATGCCGGGTGCCGTGACCCGCAGGTCGAAGTAGGTCGGCTTGCCCGGGATGGCGTCGCGCTTGAACAGGAACGACGGGACGTACCAGGCATGGTTGACGTCGAGCGATTCGAGCGTCACGTGGATCGGCGTGTCCACCGGGAGCACGATCTGGAGCTGCTGCTCGGTGGTCCCGGTGAGGGTCACGCCCGAATCGGGGTAGCTTGCCTTCCACTGCCAGCGGAACGCGGTCACGTGCAGGTTGATGCCGCCGGGCTCGACAGTGTCGACCGCCGAGATGGTCCGGACGGTGAGCACGAACAGGACGAGGACCGTGATGAGCGGGATGAGCGTCCACACCGCCTCGATCCGCAGGCTTCCCTCCGTCTGCTCGGGCAGCCGGTCGTCGCGCCGCCGGTAGCGCAGGATCGCCCAGGTCACCAGGCCCCAGACGATCGTCGCGACGATGATCCCGCCAACCAGGAACACCGTGTACAGATCGGAGATCTGCTTGGCCTGCGCCGAGGCGGGAGCGGGCATGCAGCCGCCGAGCAGCGCGCTCAGCAGGCCGAGCGCCACCACGCCTCGGGTCACCCTGGCCACCCGGCGCCTCGTGCTCAGGTCGGTCATCGGTCGCTCATCGGTCGCTCTCTGCCTCACTGAACCCGCCCGTCGGGTTGCGTACCAGGATCACGCTCGGCGGCTCCTCCGGGACTCCCTCGCGCTCACGCCGTTCGTGGTTCGATCGGACATCCCTCGCGATCCGGTACACGACCAGCCAGGTCACGATCGGCGCCACCACCAGCAACACGCGGAACACCACCGTGATGCCCTCGACCGGCACGTCGAGCATCACCGACAGGACGTCGTTGCCACCGGCGATCGTGAGCACCAGGAACAGGGCCACGCCGGCCGCCCCGGTCGCGGTGCGGATCGGCGTCTGCCACGGGGCGTCGAGCAGGTGGTGCTCGGCATGGTCGTGGGTCAGGCGGGCCTCCAGGAACGGCCACAGGGCCAGCAGGGTCATGAGCAGGCCCGGGATGAGGATGCCGGGCACGAACGGTGAGGGGATCGTCACGCCCAGGATCGTCGGCTCGATCGGCAGCCCCAGGCGCAGGGCGCCCTCGAGCCAGCCGACGTACCAGTCGGGCTGGGCGGGCACCGTCGCGACGTACGGCACGTACGGACCGTACAGCCAGACCGGGTTTATCTGGATCAGGCCGGCGACGAGCACGACCACCGACGCGGTCAGGAAGAACAGGCCCAGCGAGCGAAACACCTGACCCGGCCAGAACGACAGCCCGACCACGTTGTCCTCGCGCGCCCCGTGGCCTCGGAACTGCGTGTGCTTCTGGAGCCACAGCAGCGCCAGGTGGGCCCCGATGCCACCCACGAGCAATCCCGGCAGCAGCATCACGTGGAACACGAACAGCCGGCTGAGGATGTCCGGCGTCGGGAACTCGCCGCCGAAGAACAGCGAGGCAACCCAGGGTCCGATGAACGGGATCGACAGCATCGCCGAGTCAATGATGCGGAGGCCGGTGCCCGACAGCAGGTCGTCGGGCAGCGAGTAGCCGGTGATCCCCTCCCCCAGCGCGAACGTGAGCAGCCCGATGCCGATCAGGTAGTTGAGCTCCCGGGGACGTCGGAACGCACCGGTGAAGAAGATGCGGGCGAGGTGGGCGGCAATGGCGCCGATGAAGATCAGGGCGGTCCAGTGGTGGACCTGGCGCATCAGCAGGCCCGCCTCGACGTCGAACGACAGCCGCATCACCGAGGCGAAGGCCGCCGACATCTCCGCACCCCGGAGCGTCTGATACGAGCCGTCGTAGGTCACCTGGCGGGCGTCGGGCGTGTAGAAGAACGTGAGGAACGTCCCGGTGGCAAGCAGGATGACAAACGAGAACAGGGCGATCTCGCCCAGCAGGAAGCTCCAGTGGTCGGGGAAGATCTTCGCCATGCCGTGGCGGATCGGACCCGCCAGGCCGGTCCGGCGATCGACCCAGCCGAGCAGACGCTCGAGCTCGGTCGGGCCCGGCTCATCCTCGGCTGCTCGGGGCGCAGCCGCCTCGGTGCCCAGCTTCGCGGCCTCGGTGCCCAGCTCCAGGTCAGCCATCGGTGATGTTCCAGAACGCCGGTCCCACCGGTTCGGAGAAGTCGCCCGTGGCCACGAACGTGCCGTCATCCTGGAGCTGGATCGGCAGCTGCGGCAGCGGACGGCCCGCGGGCCCGAAGACGGGCTGGGCGCCATCGAGCACGTTGAACGTCGACTGGTGACAAGGGCAGATCAGGCGGTGCTCGGCCGCGCGATACAGGCCGACCGGGCAGCCCGCGTGGGTGCACAGCTTCGAATAGGCCACATAGCCATCGGGCGCCCATGCCATGCGGTCCTGGGCCAGCTTCAGCAGGTCGGGCGGCACCCGGATCAGCAACGTCTGTCCGTCGGCCGACCCGACCGCCCCCTCCGGGAATGCCGTGACGACGCCGTCGATCGGCAGATCCGAGGCCTTGATCGGCAGGCCGTCGAGGCCCACCAGGCGCAGGCCGCCCCGTCGCCACGGCGTCTCGAACAATGCTCGCCCCGGGGCGGGGCCGAGCGACAGGACCGGGATCGCGAGCGCCGCCGCCAGTCCGGCCAGCGCACCGCCGAGGGCTCGGATCAGAAGCGAGCGGCGCGTGATCTGGCTCTCCTCCTCGAGGATCTCCCGCTCCGCCACGACATCCGCTGCGGCCGCGGACTGATGGCGCTCCTCGGTGCGCAGCGTTCCGGGCAGGAGCCACTGCGACCAGGCGATGACCCCGACTCCGATACCGCCCAGCGAGAGCGCGAGGAGCACGGCTTCGATCTGGGTCTGCCCGCCGGCCAGGTACACGCCCAGCAGCGCGACGCCGGCCAGCGCCGACACGCCGAACAGGATCGCGATCCGTCGCTCGATCCGTCGGGTTCGCGGGTCCGGCACGTGGCTCATTCGGACGCCACCCGCTCGCGGCGCACGGCGACCCAGCGCGCGACCAGCAACAGCCCGAGCAGCGCCATCGCGGCGATGAAGCCTTCGGTCACGGGACCCACGGCGGGGGCGGTTGCACCGCCCGGGTGAGGCGCATGCTGGAGGTACTGCACATAGGCGGCAAGGTCATTGAGCTCATCGGGCGAGAACGAGAACCTGGGCATCGGGCCAGGCCCCGTGATCGCTGCCTCGCCCACCGTCGTCGCGTCGGCGCTGGTCAGCGCCGGTGCAACGAAGCCGCCACCAACCGACCCGCCACCCCCGGCCGGACCGTGGCAGGCCGCGCAGTTGGCCACGAACAGGTCCCTGCCGCGGTTGGTGTCGGCGCCGCTGGTGACCACGTCCGGGATCGCCGGACCCACGCCCAGCGAGCTGACGTACGCCACGAGGGCGCGGATATCCGCGTCGTCGAACAGCGGCGCGCCGCGCTGGGACACGTTCGCCGGGTCGGCCAGCGGCATGCGCCCGGTGCGCAGCACGAAGTCTGCCAGGGCCGCACCCGCGGTCCGGATGTCCGGCGCGATGCTCGTCCCGGCACCCTGTGGGCCGTGACACGCGGCACAGCTGGTCAGGAACAGCTGCTCGCCGCGATCGACCTCGGTGACCGCGCCCGCGACAGGCTGCGGATCAGCGGACGCGGCGCCGCCCGACGACGCACCGGCCGCGGCGCCGGCGGCGCCGAGGGCGAGCAGCAGCAGCCCGAAGATCGCGGCGTAGCCGACCAGGACACGGCGGCCCGAGGGGGACCGGCCCCGGCCTTGTCGCCGGGGCGGGGCAGGGCTGGCTCCAGTGGGGGACGCGGACACGCGATCTACCATGCACTCCAGGTTGGGTTGCGTTGATGCTACCCCGATGCGACGTGCGTAGCCCACTCGTGGGCCGTCGGTGTCTCAGCCGGTGAGCCGATTCCCGCGATGCCACGTCCGTCGCCGGCATCGTGGCACCGTGAGCAGATGATCGTCACTCTCCACCTCGTGGCCGCGCTCCTGGTCGCCGGAGGTGCCGGCGCCGTCGCGCTCGTTGCCGCCGGAGGGGCGCTACGCCATCGCAGCGTCCGGTTCGCGCTCGATCGGGCCATCCTCGCCGCGCTCGCATCTGTGTCGGTGGGCATCGCGCTTGGACTCGTGATCCTCGTCACGGGCGGACGGCCCGCCGACCCGCTGCACCTCCTGTACGCGGGCCTGGCTCTGGCAATCCTGCCCGTCGCGCGGTTCTGGGACCGCCTGGCCGGCCACCGGCTGGCGGCAGTGGGAGTCGGCGGCCTGGTGCTGCTCGGCCTCGTGCTGCGCCTGTTCCAGACCGGCTGACGGCACCCCGGGTCGCCGGGTGGTGGGTCGGCGGCGGTGTCACGGGCGACCCCGGGTTTGCCCGAAGGGGGGCGCTGCCCAGTGGCGCCGGTGGCGGCGCCGGTTTCCCGCTCAGCGGCGGCGGGCATAGAGGCGGTCTCCCCGTCCCGCTCAGCGGCGGCGGGCATAGAGGCGGTCTCCCCGGGCACCGGCCCAAACCAGACCCGGCTGGTCGGGCGGCTCTGCGCCGGCCACGAGCGCTCGAACCCATCTCGCGCTGCTGCCAGGAAGACGCACGGTAAACAGCTCCGGGTAGCGGCGTATGAGCCTCGTGTTCCGGATCGTTGCTCTGACCACCCACACGAGCCCGGTCACATGGTGTGCCTCGCCCCAGCGAGCCGCTGCCAGCCCTTCGGCCTCGGCGTGCTTGCGCGAGGACGCTCGCATGGCGGCCCCGATGTCCCCGAACGTGTTCCAGCACTCCACGACGATCAGCCGCCGGCGCGTGTCGTCCGCGAGCGCCACGTCGATCGAGCGCCAGGGTTCCGCAGGTCGCGTCGGCAGCTCCACCATCGTCGTGTAGCCGGCGGCCCGGCCGGCGTGCAGGACGAGCTCCTGGATCGCGAGGTGACCAGCATCGACGGGCTCAGCCCGAGGATCCCGCTGGAACGACACCACCAGGGGCATCGCGAGCGCCAGCCCGATCCGCTGCCAGGCGTCCATGGTCAGGCCGCCGCCGAGCCCTCGCTCAGCGCGACTCACCGACATCCGCCCGATCCCGGCTCGCCCCCCAAGACGTTCCTGCGTAAGCCTCCGCGCGAGCCTCGCCGTTCGTACCGCTGCGCCGGCTCGAGCCAGCTGCTCTCGGTTGCGGCGCTCGGCCTCCACATCGACCTTGGTGCGTCTGCGTCCGGCCATGACCGTGTCATGTTCATGCCCGGGGCTGCACAGGGGCTTATCTCGAGGGGGCCTCCCACGGTCCCGTGCGTAGCGCCGCACCGGCACGCGACATGTGCGCCGGCCCGGACAACGGTGGGTGGCTGGGGCGGATTGGTGCCCGCGCGCCGTTGGGCGCAACGCAACGCGCCCGCCAGTGCACGAAATGCACATGTAGCGATCACGCCTGTGGCGAGGCACCGAAGGCGGGTCGGACGGCGGTGGGGCCGAAGGTGGGGGGACGGCGACCCCGCGCATGGCGAGAGGCCGGTAGGGCGGCGGGGCCGAAGGCGGAGGCGCCGATGGGGCCGATGGGGCCGATGGGCGGGTGGGCCGATGGGCGGGTGGGCCGATGGGCGGGCGGGAGGCGGCGGGTGGGCCATCACGGGGGCGAACGATGTGGGATGGCAGCGCCAGGCTCCCAGTCGGATCGTGCGGCTTCCGATCGGACCGGGCGGACGCAGCGCGCGGGCCATCGGAGCAGAGGGCAGATCACGCCCATGCGCCTCGTAACGCCCAGGTGGCGCGGCGGGCTATGCGCCGGCGACGGGCTCTGGGCTGACGGTGGCCCGATGGCGCGGCGGGCTATGCGCCGGCGACGGGCTCTGGGCTGACGGTAGCCACGTGAGACGGCGGCCACGTGAGACGGCGCGCCATGCGCCGCGCCGTCGCCATGCGTCGCGGCGCGCTACGCGCTGGCGGCGCGCTCTCCCAGGTGCTCCTCGTAGTTGGTCTCGTCGACGCCCTTGTCGAGGTCCGACTTGGTCAGCAGCAGGGGCGCGCGTCCCTCCCGGATCGTCTCCTCGGTGATGATGCACTTGCGCACATCGGAACGCTCGGGGATGTCGAACATCACCTCGAGCAGCGCCTCCTCGACGATCGTGCGCAGCGCGCGCGCTCCGGTCTTGCGGTCGATCGCCACCTCGGCGGCCGCCCTGAGCGCGCCCTCGGTGAACACTAGCTCCACCTTGTCCAGCTGGAGGAACTTCTGGAACTGCCGGGTGACCGCATTCTTGGGCTCTACCAGCACCCGCACCAGGTCATCGGCCGTCAGCGGAGAGAGGGTCACGATGACGGGCAGCCGGCCGATGAACTCCGGGATCAGCCCGTACTTGAGCAGGTCCTCGGGCATCAGGCGCTCGATGATCCGGGCGCGGTCGGCCGCCGACATGCCGCCCTCGGAGCCGAACCCGATCGACCGCTTGCCGACCCGCTCCTCGACGATCTTCTCCAGCCCGTCGAACGCGCCGCCACACACGAACAGGATGTTGGTGGTGTCGATCTGGATGAAGTCCTGGTGGGGATGCTTGCGACCGCCCTGGGGCGGCACGTTGGCGACGGTCCCCTCGAGGATCTTGAGCAGCGCCTGCTGGACGCCCTCGCCCGACACGTCGCGGGTGATCGAAGGGTTGTCGGCCTTGCGCGCGATCTTGTCGATCTCGTCGATGTAGATGATGCCGCGCTGCGCCCGTGACACGTCGAAGTCGGCGGCCTGGATCAGGCGAAGCAGGATGTTCTCGACGTCCTCACCGACGTAGCCGGCCTCGGTGAGCGAGGTGGCGTCGGCGATGCAGAACGGGACGTCGAGCACACGCGCGAGCGTCTGTGCGAGCAACGTCTTGCCGGAGCCCGTGGGGCCCACCAGCAGCACGTTGGACTTCTGCAGCTCGACCTCGTCCACCGTGGACCCGGCGTTGATGCGCTTGTAGTGGTTGTAGACGGCGACCGAGAGGACCTTCTTCGCCTTCTCCTGCGAGATCACGTACTGATCCAAAGAGCCGGTGATCTGGCGAGGATTGGGAAGCTTCTGCTGGGCCGGGCGCGCCTTGGGCGCCTCCAGCATCTCCTCCTCGATGATCTCCTGGCACAGGTTGATGCACTCGTCGCAGATATAGACCCCCTGCCCCGCGATGAGCTTGCGTACCTGCTCCTGGCTCTTGCCGCAGAACGAGCAGCGGTAGGGAACCTTCGTTCCCTTCGAGCCAGAGGAAGAAACCGGCATGAGGTCCCCTGTCCTATCGCTCGGTGGCCGGTCCGGGCTCTTCCCGGGACGGCGATCGAGTGCCCGTACCCTTGCCGCCGCCCGCCTCGGCATCGTGCGCCTGCGCGATCAGCGAGTCGCCGGTCAGGGTGTACACCGCGTCGATGATGCCATAGTCGCGAGCCTCGTCGGCACCCATGAAGAAGTCCCGGTCGGTGTCCTTGATCACCTTGTCCAGCGGCTGCCCGGTGTGCCGGGACAGGATCTCGTGGCCGAAGCTGACCAGGTGCTCCCACTCCTTCATCTGGATCACGGCGTCGGGCGCGTTGCCGCGGAACCCACCGGAACCCTGATGGATCATCACCCGGCTGTGAGGCAGCGCGTACCGCTTGCCCCTCGTCCCGGCAGCCAGCAGGACTGCCGCCATCGAGGCCGCCATGCCGATGCAGATCGTGCTCACCGGCGCCCGCAGGTACTGCATCGTGTCGTAGATCGCCAGCCCGCTGGTGACCACGCCCCCGGGCGAGTTGATGTACAGGCTGATGTCCTTCTCCGGGTCCTCGGACTCGAGGAACAGGAGCTGCGCGATCACGAGGTTGGCCAGGTGGTCGTCGATCGCATCACCCAGGAAGATGATCCGTTCTCGCAGCAACCGGGAGTAGATGTCGTACGCGCGCTCCCCGCGGCTGGTGGACTCGATGACCATCGGGACGAGCATGGTGGGTCTCCCCTGCGTTCGGTCGGGCGTCGACGAGTGGAACGTCGAGATCATGCGTCGGCTGCGGGCTCGGCTGCGGGCTCAGGTGCGGGGATCGACCCCGGGTCGGTGGCGCCGATCGATGCCGTCGCCTCGGCCGACGGCGCGTCGACCGCCGATGCCTCGTCATCCTCGAGGTGCGGCAGCGCCGGATGCTCGGGATGGGCGGCCAGCCAGCGGTCGACCAGACTCTCGACCACCTTCGTCCGGCGGAGCGTGCTGCGAATGAAGTTGCGGCCACGCTCGGACTCGAAGTACCGGACCGTCTTGGGGTCCTTGTAGCGCGCACGAGCGAGCTCGATCTGGCCTTCGACGTCGGAATCGGGGACATCGATCCCTTCCGTCTCGGCGATCTTGCTCAGGACGAGCAGCACCTTCGTGCGCTGCTCGGCGCGGGGGCGGAACTCGGCGTGCAGGGCATCGTTCGACTGCTCGGTCGCCTTGAGATACGCCTCCTCCGTGATCCCCTGCCGGGCGAGGGTGGCACGGAACTCGTCGTGCATCACCTCAACCTCCTGGTCCACGAGGACGTCGGGCAGATCGATGGTGGCGTTGGCGACGGCGTAGTCGATGATCTTGTCGCTGAACTCGTGGCGTGCATGATCGAGGGCGTTGCGCCGCAACCGCTGGTCGACGTCGGCGCGCAGCGCCGCGAGGTCCTCGTACTCCCCCATCGAGCGGGCGAACTCGTCGTCGGCGTCGGGCAGGATCTTCTCGCGCAGCTCCTTGAGATCGACCTCGAAGTGCGCCGCCTGACCGGCCAGCGAGGGCTCGCCGTAGTCCTCGGGGAAGGTGATGTCGAAGCCCTTCGACTCGCCGGGCTTGAGCCCGATCAGGTTCGCCTCGAACCCGGGGATCAGGCGATCCTCACCGATGATCAGCGGCATCCGGTCCGCCGTGCCGCCGTCGAACGGCTCGCCCTCGCGGGTCCCGACGAAGCCGATCACCGCCCAGTCACCGTCCCGTGCGCCACGATCCTCGACCGCAGCCAGGGTGGCGTTCTGGTCTCGCAGCTCATCGACGACCTTGTCGACCTTCTCGTCGTCGACGGCGTCGATCTCCGGGGCGAAGTTGAAGTTGGTGTAGTCGCCCAGCTCGACCTCCGGCCGGACCGGGACGGTCGCCTTGAACCGGAGCGGCTTGCCTTCGACGGCCTCGACGACCTCGACATCGGCATCGGACAGCGGGACGATCCCCTGCTCGATGACGGCCTCCCGATAGGCGGTCTGGACCAGCTGCTCCACGGCCTCGTCGAGGACAACTCCGGGTCCGAGCACACGCTCGAGGATGGGTCGCGGTGCCTTGCCCGGCCGGAACCCGGCAACCCGGGTTCGCCGTGACAGGCGGCCGACGGCGTCGCGCACCGCGCGATCGAACCGGTCGGGGGGAACCTCGATCTCGAGGAGGATGGAGCTCTTGGGGGCAGGCGTGGCGGTCACTTGCATCGCCGGGCGAGTATAGGGTGGGTCGCCCGAGGCGGGTCGAGGCACAGTCAGGCGCGGCGCCGGCCTCACGGGGGCGCCGCCCGTTCCCGCATCCCGTCGTCGCTCCATCCATCGTCGCAGGGCACGATGATCGAGGGGCTCCGGCGAGGTCGCGCCCCGGTCCCGGGCGGTCTATCCTCGCCCGGCAACCACGGGCGAGTGGCGGAATGGCAGACGCGCCGGCCTTAGGAGCCGGTGTTCCGTGAGGAACGTGTCGGTTCGACCCCGACCTCGCCTACCAACGGATGCATGGGCTGCGGACGTCGGATGAAGTCTCCGGGATCACTCGAGGAGACCCCTGACGCGCGCAGTTGCTCAGGACGCGAGCTTCTTTGCGATCAGCGTGGGCTTCTTCGGACCGGAGGCCGAGGCGCCGGACGGCAGTGGCGGACCCGTGCGCTTACCGCCGACCACGCGGTTGCGCCCCGCCTCCTTCGCGCGGTAGAGCGCTTCGTCCGCGATGTGCATGAGGTTGACGCGGTCCAGGCCCTGGTCGGGCGCGACCGAGATCCCGATTGAGACGGTGATGTGATCCGTGATACCCGGCCCGAGCGAGATGATCGTCGCCTCGGTCCGGGCCCGGATCCGCTCGGCAACGGTCGCGGCCACGGTGCCGTCGGCCCCCTTCAACAGGACGGCGAACTCCTCGCCGCCGTAGCGGGCGGCCGTGTCGCCTTCGCGCATGCACGAGCGCAGAACCGCCGCGAACGCCTTGAGCGCCTCGTCACCGGCCGGGTGTCCCTGGCGATCGTTGAACTGCTTGAAGTGGTCGACATCGAGCATGAGGATGGCCAGCGGCTCATGGCCGATCCGGGCCGCGAGGGCGGCCTCGAACGCCAGGTCGAAGGCCCGTGTGTTGGCCAGGCCGGTCCGCGCATCCGTGTTGGCTTGTCCATGCAACGCGGCAAGGAGTCGCCGGTTCCCGATCGAGAGCGCCGCATGCTCGGTGATCCGGGCGACGCTGGGCCGACGGTCGAACGGCAGGGCGTTCGGCCGCCGCCAGTAGAGATGCACGGACCCGACCAGCTCGCCGCTGTCGAGCGGCACGCACGCCAGGGTCCCGACCGCGGCAGGGTAGACGGGGCAGTGGGCGCTGAGGTCGTCGGACAGGTCGTCGACCACGAACATCGATCCGCGCAGGACACCGGCGCATCGATCCAGCGCCCGGAGCGGCAGGACCTCGGCGACCGCGTCGCCGGTTGATGCCTCGGGGACGGCGCGTTCCTGCGACCGATTGAGGAGATGGACGACTGACGCGTCTGGTGCCACGAGGCGACCAAGGGCGACGAGGTTCTTGGCCGCCACCTCTGGGTCGCTGTCGGCGAACGAGGTCAGATCGGTGAACTGGTTGAGGACACTGGCCTCGCGCGCGTCGCGCTCGAGGGCGCGACCGAAGCGCCGGACGACGATCAACGCGACGCCGAAGGCGATGATCAGGAACCCGAAGGCGACGACGATCGAGATGCTCGACGTCTGTCCCGCCGCGGCCTCCTGCCTGGCGACGGCTTCTTTGGCGCGGGCGAGCTCCTGGTTGACCTCCGCGACGGCGGCATCCACGCGGGCATGATCCTGTGCGGCGCGGAGCCCAAACAGGCCGATGGCAGCCGTGTCATGCAATCCGACTGCGCGGATCGCCCGGGTCGCGACCTGGGTCTTCCAGTCGAGGTTCGCAGCTTCGAGCTCTTCGAGGGCAGTGACGACGTCGGCCACGCTCTCACCGGCGGGCTGGGAGATCCGGGCGACGACGGCTTCCTCACGGGCGACCGCGTCCGTGAACGTTGTCAGCGCCGAAGCGGACGCGGAGAAGACATAGTCGTCGACGGCAGTCTGCTCCTGTACGACGCTCGCGAGAAGGTCAGAGGTCATCTCCTGCACGGAGGCCAGCCTGGCCTTGGCCGTGGCGAGGGAAGACACCTCGCCTGACCCGACGACGGACGCCGCGCCGCCGACCACGAAGGCCATCACGCCCATGAGCGCGATCAACCCGAGCGCACGGTTGTTCTTCGACGGACTGCGGGACATGAGGCGAAGGTGCGCCACCCAAGGTCGCCGAAGCCATCACCCAGAAGTCAGACGACGCCCGCGTAGGTCACGTTGGCCAGCGCGAGAGGCGGCACTCCGAGAGTGATCAGAGGGGCCGACGCTGCGCCACCGGGGACGGTGCGCCGGGGGCTATCCCGCTGCGCCCGCCTGCCCGTCCCGCCCAGAGTCGTCCGGATCGTCGGCCGGTGCCCGCCGGGCCCTGACCTTCGCCAGCTGCTCCTGGAACCCGGGGCCGTCCGGGGCGAGCAGCTGCTCTGCGAGCTGCCGGCCGACGCGCTGGGCCACCGGGCGCCCAACGAGGCCGGCGAGCGAAGCGGCCGTCCCGGTCAGGCTGCGTGACCGGCGTTCCGGCGCCTTCTCCCGCAGGTACTCGGCGAACTCCCGCTCGATCGTGCCGCGCACGCGATCGCCGTCCGGACCGAGCTCCGACAGCGCCTTGTCAATCTCCTTGGGCAACATCGACCTGGGTAGCGGATCCGGCTTGCCGAAGATCGCGTTCCGAGCCCTGCGGGCGACTCGCACCGGGCCGCCGACCAGCAGGAACCCGGCACCCGCCGCGATGCCCGCCGTTCGAACGGGGTTGCGGCGCACCTTCGCCCGGATGTCCACGGCCGCTCTCGCCGACGCCTCGAGGCGCTCGATCTCCTCGGTCAGGGCTGCTCGCGCCTCGCGCGCCTCATGGCGCGCCGCCACCACGCCCGGCCGGGACGCCAGGATCTCCTCGGACGTCGTCATGACTTCGGCACGAACGGGACCTTCTCCCTCGCCCACTCGATCGTCTCCTTCGTCGTGTCGATCGTCGCCTGCGGCCAGAAGCGTGTCTTCAGTGCCTCGGTATCGATGCCCTCACGCGCCACGCGCCCGCCCATGAGCACCAGCCACGCGCCGAGGCCCACGGCCACACCGACGGCCACGCCCACGCGCCAGCCGAACGTGATCGCCAGGAACTCGCCCAGCAACGCACCGACGACCAGGCCTCCGAGCAACCCGGCGACCATCGTTCCCACTTCGCGCGAGCGGGCGTTGACGAGCAGACCGCCGAGGCCGCCGATGATGCCCATGACCAGGATGCCGGTCGCCTGCGGCCGCCATGCCGGATCACCCAGGTTCAGGGCATCGCCGATCTGGCGCCACAGCTGGTTGGGCAACCCCGAGCCGAGCAACAGCGAGAGGATGACGCCGATCACCACCGCCACCAGCAGGTCAACCCCGAGCCGCCGCACGCGAAGCGCGGCCAGCGCGAGCGCAACGGGGACCGCGATCAGCAGCTCGGAGCCCAGCAGCAGCCCCCAGCCGATCGATCCGAAGATCCACTCACCCGTGAACAGGATCAGCCCGATCGGGAGCAGGAGGGCGAGCAGGATCAGCAGCGCGAGCGCGGCGCCGGCAAGGGCGGCCGCGCGCCCGACCTCGCCCTTGATCTCGTCCGCCTCGGCGCGAGCCAGGTCGATGTGCGCGCGCACCATGCGCATCGCCGCGTCGCGTGTCGCTGCCAGCTGCTCGCGCAGGCCCCTGGGAGCCTTGGACCGGGACGAGCGGTTCGTGTCGGCCGAGGGACCGGCGCTGCCGGTCGGCGGCGGGGCGTCGCCTGTGGTGGGGTCGGGGTCTGGCCGGTTGGGGTCCAGCGGTGGTCCTCCCGGAGCGGGTTGGGCAAGGGTCGTCGGGGAGCGGCCGAATCATACCAGCGCGTCCGGCCGGCCCCACACCGGGGTACCCTCCGAATCGTGTCCGACGGCAACCCTGCGCCCATCCCGCCGAGCTCCTCGCGACCCCTGCTGACGGCCGAGCTCCTCGCGATCGGCACCGAGCTGACCGTGGGCGAGACGACCGACACCAACAGTGGCGAGCTCGCGCGTTCGCTCGTCGCTCATGGCGCCGGTGTCGGCAGGGTCGCCAACCTGCCCGACGACCAGGTGGTCGTCGTCGACGCGCTTCGCGCTGCGCTCGCGCGTGCGGACATCGTGATCACGACGGGCGGGCTCGGTCCGACGCCCGACGACCTCACCCGTGAGTCGGTCGCCGAGGTGTGCGGCGAGGCCGTGTCCGTGGACCCCGATACGCTGGAGTGGCTGCGCGAGCGCTGGCGCCGACGGGGACAGCCGTTTCCCGAATCCAACATCAAGCAGGCGTGGCTGATCCCGTCATCGACGAGCCTCCCGAACCCGCACGGGTCGGCCCCGGGCTGGTGGGTGGACCGCCCGGATGGGCGCGTCATCGTGCTGCTGCCCGGGCCCCCGCGCGAGATGCGCCCGATGTGGGCCAACGAGGTCCTGCCGCGACTCGTGGCTCGCGGGCTGGGTGAGCAGCTGGTGGTGCGTACCCTGCGGCTGACCGGGATCGGCGAGTCGCAGCTGGTCGGCGATCTCGGTGAGCCACTGCTGCGTGCCACGAACCCGATCGTGGCAACGTACGCCCGCCAGGAGGCCGTTGACATCCGGATCTCTGCGCGTGCCGCCGACGGCCACAGCGCCGACGAGCTGGCCGATGCCGCGGAGCGGGCGGTGATGGCGGCGGTGGGCGATCACGTCTGGGCCCGAGGCGACACGACGTGGGCCGAGGCGATCGACGCCGCACTGACGTCGCGCGGCTGGACGCTGGCGACGTGCGAGCGCGGCACGGCTGGCGCGTTGATCGGCCTGCTCCGCGAGACGCGGGCGCTCCGTCGTTCGGAGGTGCTCGCCGTTGCCGAGTCCAAAGACCCGCGGGCGTCTGACCATCGCGGCCGAACGGACGACGCCGATGAGGTGAGCGAGGCCCAACGCGTCCGCGACGCGGCGGGTAGCGACGTGGGGCTCGCGATGCGCGTCGGGCCTGCGGGTGACGACGTGGCAGTGGTAGTGGCTGTCGCAACCCCGGCCGGGACCCGGCATGAGCGGCATCGCGCGCTGATGCGCGGCCGCCAGGGCCTGGATCGAGCGGCCGTCGCCGCGGCGGCGGTGTTGTTATCGGCCCTGCGCGAGCCCGTCCAGGTGTAGCCGACCCCCGGCGCACGCGATGCCCCGCGGCGCCCGCGGCCGCCTCCGCGCTATCGCCGTGCGGCCCGGCGCAGCCCCGGCAGGTCGACGATCACGATCGCGTCGCGTTCGAGCCGGATCAGCCCGTCATCGACCAGCCAGCCAAGGAGCTTGTTGACGCTCTGGCGCGTGCTGCCCACCATCGCCGCCAGCTCGCGCTGCGGGATCCGGCCGTCGAGCCGAATCTCACCGTCGGGCTGCGGTGGGCCCTGCTCGTCCGCCAGGCGTGCCAGGCGCGCCGCCAGGCGGCCGGCGATATCGAGAAAGTGGAGCTCCTCGACATGGGTCGTGAGCCGGCGCAGCTCATGCGTCAGCTGCGCGAGCACGTGATCGCGGATGCCGGGGACCTCGTCGATCAGCTGCCGGAAGCGATCGCGAGGCAAGACCAGCGTCTCCGTCGCCTCGACGGCGGTCGCCGACGCCGAGCGGGGTGCACCGTCGAGAAGGGCGAGCGCGCCGAAGAACTCGTTGGGTCGCAGGGTCACCAGGATCGCCTCGGCCCCGCCCTGCCCCAGCGTCGATATCTTCACGCGGCCGCTGAGAATGATGTACAGCCCGTCCCCGGGATCGCCCTGCCGGAAGATGACGTCGCCGCGACGGTGGCGCCGGGTTCGTACCGTGGCCACGAGCGTCGCCAGATCGTCCGATCCGAGATCACGGAACAGCGGCATGCGCTCGAAGGCGGCCTGGAGCCGCGTCGCGTCGGTCGCGGCCCGGTTGGAGCTCATGGCTGAAAGCTGGTGTGACGGCTCCGGCGTCAGCCGATCACGAGACCGACAGCACCGGTGCCTGCGCCGTTGCGGCGCGGACGCTCATCCGGGCCGCAATCTTCCCGGCCACGGCCTCGAGCGCCGCTGCAGCCGCGCCTGGTTCGCGCTGGGCCACCGCCGGAACACCTGCGTCGCCGCCCTGGCGCACGGTGACGTCGAGCGGGATCTTGCCCAGGAAGTCGAGGCCGTGCTCCTCCGCGAAGCGCTCGCCGCCGCCGCGACCGAAGATCTCGGTCGACTCGCCGCAGTGGGGACACACGAACGCGCTCATGTTCTCGACGATCCCGATGACCGGAACGTTCAGCCGCTCGAGCATCGCGTGCGCCTTGCCCACGTCCGAGAGCGCCACGTCCTGGGGCGTGGTGACGAGCACCGTGCCGCTGATCGGCACCGCCTGGGCGAGGGTGAGCTGCGCATCGGACGTGCCCGGCGGCAGGTCGATGACGAGGTAGTCCAGCTCGCCCCACTCGACGTCGCGCAGGAACTGCGAGATGGCGCCCCCGATCAAAGGGCCACGCCACACGATCGGCTGACCCTCGGGCACGAAGAACTGGATCGAGATGACCTTCACCCCGTGCCGCTCGAGGGGCACGATGCGGTTGTTCTCACTGGCGGTCGGCTGACCCTCGACGCCCAGCATCATCGGGATGTTGGGCCCGGTGATATCCGCATCGAGCAGGCCCACGGACGCCCCGGCGCGCGCGAGCGCGACCGCGACATTGACGCTCACCGTGCTCTTGCCGACTCCGCCCTTGCCGGACGCGATCGCAAGCACGTTCTTGACGCCCGGCAGCAGCTGCTCGGCGGCGCGTGGCGCGGCCCGCCGGACGGTGGCCGCCCATTCGATGGCGACCTCGGTCACACCCGCGGGCTCCAGTGCTCGCCGCACCTCGGCCTCGATCTGGTCCTTGAGTGGACAGGCCGGCGTTGTCAGCTCGATCGTGAACGCCACTCTCGACCCATCGATCGCGAGGTCGCGCACCATGTTCCTGGTCACGAGATCACCGCCCAGCTCGGGCTCCTGGACGGTGCGGAGGGCATCGTAGACGGCGGACTCGGCGATGACGGTCATGCGGCTGCTGCTCTTGCTCCTGCTGGGGTGCGGACGCTGGCCGCGCCCGGACGGCGCGGCTCCCGACTATCGTACTCGCGACCCGGAACGAGCCCGTCGCCGGGCCGCCCGAACGACGGCCGGCTCCGACGCCCAGCGGTCCGGACAGTGGGCCGCGTCCCGTCCCAGACCGAGCGGATGGTGCGAATCGGTCCATGTGGCAGGGCCCGGACTGCGAATCTCGTACCGGTCAGCCACCAATCCGCAACGGTTCGTGGAGTTGACACCCCCGAGGCCGCGAGCCTATCGTTCGAGCCCCGAAGGGGCGGCGACGTGCAGCGTCCGCACGGCCGCCGGGTTCGACGCAAGCCCGGCAGTCCCGGTTGCATACGAGGAGTGAGCCTCACCCGTGCCCGACGTCGACGTCCGACTCGTCCAGGTCACCAAGGCGTTCGGTGATGTGCTGGCGGTTGACCACATCGACCTCGACGTGCAGGACGGCGAGTTCTTCAGCCTGCTGGGGCCGTCAGGCTGCGGCAAGACCACGACGCTGCGCATGATCGGCGGGTTCGAGCAGCCGACCGGCGGACGGATCGAGCTCCAGGGCCAGGACGTGACCTGGCTGCCGCCGTACCAGCGCAATGTCAACACGGTGTTCCAGAACTACGCGCTGTTCCCGCACCTCACCATCTACGAGAACGTCGCCTTCGGCCTTCGGCGGCGCAAGGTCCGCGACTCCGAGATCAAGAAGCGCGTGACCGAGATGCTCGAGCTCGTCGAGCTGCCCGGGTTCGAGCAGCGCAAGCCCAACCAGATCTCGGGCGGCCAGGCGCAGCGCGTCGCGCTGGCGCGGGCGTTGATCAATCGGCCCGCGGTGCTCCTGCTCGACGAGCCGCTGGGCGCGCTCGATCTGAAGCTGCGCAAGCAGATGCAGGTCGAGCTCAAGCGGATCCAGCAGGAGGTCGGGATCACGTTCATCTACGTGACCCACGACCAGGAGGAGGCGATGACGATGTCCGATCGCATCGCCGTGATGAACCGCGGGCACTATGAGCAGCTGGGCGATCCACAGAGCCTGTACGAGCGACCGGCGACCCGGTTCGTGGCGGGGTTCCTGGGCGTGAGCAACCTGCTGCCGGGACGCATCGCCGGCGGCGAGGGCAGCTACCGCACGTGCCGGCTCGACGATGACACCGCG
Source organism: uncultured Chloroflexia bacterium (assembly GCA_963734995.1). Classification (GTDB taxonomy): domain Bacteria; phylum Chloroflexota; class Limnocylindria; order Limnocylindrales; family CSP1-4; genus CAIXZV01. The sequence goes on along the minus strand of CAVTJD010000005.1, from coordinate 336,444 downwards.
GTCCGGATCCCGGCCGACCTCGCCAATGGACAGGACCGCATCGAGATCGGCGTGCGGCCCGAGAAGATCCGTCTAGCAGCATCGGCAGACGACGCCGGCCAGGCGTCGAACAGCCTCCAGGGCACCATCGCGGACGCCTCGTACCTGGGGGTGAGCACCCAGTACCAGGTCCGCACCAAGGCAGGCCAGACGCTCACCGTCTATGAGCAGAACGTGGAGCGCTCCGTGCACGGCTCGCTTCACCGGCAGGGCGATCAGGTATTCCTGACCTGGTCGCCTGATCACACGTTCGTCGTCGCGAGCGGGGGCGACGACCCGGAGCTACCGCCGAGCGCAGGACCGGCGGTCACCCTCGGAGGAGACTGATGACCGACCAGACGACGCCTCTCGACCGGCTGAGCGTCAGCCGCCGCCGATTCCTCCAGGGAACGGGCCTGGTCGGCGTCAGCGCGTTCATCGCCGCCTGCGGAACCAGCGGCACCGCCACCGGGACGCCGGCCACGGCGGCGCCGAGCAGTGCGCCGGCCACCATGGCTCCCGAGTCGAGCCCCCCGGAGTCGATGGCACCCACCGAGCCGCCCACGCCCGCGGCCGAGCTGAACTTCGCCAACTGGCCCCTGTACATCGACACCGACGACAACGACCCCACCAAGCACGCCAGCCTGGAAGCGTTCACGGCCGAGTACGGCACCGTCGTGAACTACTCGGAGGTCATCAACGACAACGAGGAGTTCTTCGGCACGATCAAGGCCCCCCTGCAGGCGGGTCAGGACACCGGCTGGGACCTGATCACGCTGACGCAGTGGATGGCGGCCCGGCTCGTGCGCCTCGGCTGGCTCGAGGAGTTCGACAAGTCGGTCATGCCGAACTACGTCGCCAACCTCGAGGACGCATACGTCGCGCCGGACTTCGACCCCGACAACAAGTACCACGCGCCGTGGCAGGGCGGCATGACCGGCCTGGGCTACGACAAGAAGGTCACCGGCGAGCTCACCACCGTCGCCGCGCTGTGGGACGACAAGTGGGCGGGCAAGATCACGTACCTCACCGAGATGCGAGATTCGGTGGGCCTGGCCCTGCTCAAGCTGGGCTTCGACCCGGCCGGGGTCACCGACGACCAGTTCACGCAGGCGATCGCCGCGATGCAGCAGGCGGTCGACGACGGGATCGTCCGCCGGTTCACGGGCAACGAGTACGCCGAGGACCTGGTGTCCGGTGACGTCGTGCTGGCCATGGCCTGGTCGGGCGACATCATCCAGAAGCAGGGCGACCGCCCGAGCCTCGAGTTCACCGTGCCCGACGAGGGCGCGATGCTGTGGTACGACAACCTGCTGATCCCGAAGGGCGCGCAGCACAAGTACACGGCCGAGCTGTACATCAACTTCTACTACCGGCCCGACATCGCGGCCATGGTGGAGGCCTGGGTCAACTACATCTGCCCGGTCAAGGGCGCCAAGGACGAGATGCTCAAGATCGATGCGGACCTGGCCAACAGCCCGCTGATCTTCCCGCCGCCGGAGGTGGTGGCACGGCTCAAGCGGTTCCGCTCGCTGAGCGAGGCCGAGGAGTCCAGCTACAACGATCAGTTCTCGCAGCTGATCGGCGTCTGACCGGCCGCGCCCGCGATCGAGGGGATCGGCCATGGGTGTCCTGATCAAGCGCTACGGGCGGGCGGTTCCGTACCTGCTCCTTGCCCCGGGCATCCTGTGGCTGATCGTGTTCTACGCCTATCCGGCGCTGCAGATCCTGATCGCATCGTTCTGGTCGGGCACGCTCGAGACGGGGTTCACGTTCTCGCTGTCGAACTGGACGACCTACCCCGACGCGTTCAACCGCTACCAGGAGCAGTTCTTCCGCTCGATCGTGTATGCGGGCTCGGCGACGATCATGACGTTCCTGATCGCCTACCCGCTCGCGTACACCATCGCGTTCCGCGGCGGTCGCTACAAGAACCTGCTGCTGTTCCTGGTCGTGGCGCCGTTCTTCACCAGCTTCCTGCTGCGGACCATCAGCTGGAAGATCATCCTCGGCGACAACGGGGTCCTGCTCGGCCCGCTCAAGGACATGGGCATCCTGGACGACAACTTCCGGCTCCTGGCGACGCCCGTGGCGGTGATCTCGGGCATCACCTACGTGTACCTGCCGTTCATGACACTGCCGATCTACGTCTCGATCGAGAAGGTCGACCGGCGCCTCGTCGAGGCGGCACAGGACCTGTTCGCGGGCCCGTGGCGGCCCGGTGGCACGATTGCCGGCGCGCTGCTGGGTGGCGTGCTGTTCGGGGTCCTCGCGTACGCCTTCCTGTGGGCCTACCTGCCGATGATCCTGTTCGGCGCGATCGCGGGCGCCATCATCGGCACGCTGTTCGTGTCGCAGTCGTTCGTCCGGGTCACCCTGCCCCTGTCGCTGCCCGGCGTGTTCGCCGGCTCGCTGCTGGTGATGATCCCGGCCATGGGCGACTACGTGAATGCCGCGCTGCTGGGCAATCCGAGCACGAACATGATCGGCAACGTGATCCAGAGCCGGTTCCTGACCAACGGCGACTACCCGACGGCGTCCGCGCTCAGCTTCATGCTCATGGCCATGATCCTGATCGCGGTCACGGTCTATGGCCGGCTGCTGGGCACCGAGAACCTGACGTCGGGCCGGGGGATCTGACCCGATGACCGCGCCCGCCGTCACCATCCCGGCCGAGAGCAACCGCCCATCGCTTGGCGCGCGGCTCGCGCGCACGATCGGCAACTACGTGGCGTTCGTGTACGTGTTCGCGGCGATCGCGTACCTGATGCTGCCGGTCGCGGTGATCGCGCTGTTCAGCTTCAACGACCCGGTCAGCCGAAGCAACCTCGTGTGGCACGGGTTCACGCTCAAGTACTGGCTCGACCCGTTCGGTGTGCCGGGCCTGGGCGATGCGGTCATCGTGAGCCTCCAGATCGCGTTCCTGTCGACCATCATCGCCACGACGCTGGGGACGCTGATCTCGCTCGCGCTCGTCCGCTACCGGTTCCGCGGCCGCGGCCCGATCGACGCGATCATCTTCCTGCCGATGGCGACGCCGGAGATCGTGATGGGCGCCTCGCTGCTCACGTTGTTCGTCGCCATCGCGCACCCGCCGTTCTTCCCGCTCAACACGCTGACCATCCTGATCGCCCACATCATGTTCAACATCAGCTTCGTGGTGGTCACCGTTCGGGCACGACTGGCCGGGCTCGATCGGCACCTCGAGGAGGCGTCGATGGACCTCGGGGCCAACGAGTGGACGACGTTCTGGCGGGTGACGTTCCCGCTGATCCTGCCGGGCATCGTGGCGGCCGCCCTGCTGGCGTTCAGCCTCTCGATCGACGACTTCGTCGTCACCAACTTCACAGCCGGCCGTACGGTGACCTTCCCGATGTTCATCTGGGGTTCGACCAAGGTCGGCGTTCCGGTCCAGGTCAACGTCATCGGCATGATGATCTTCCTGATCGGCATCCTGTTCGTGGTTCTCAGCGTGGTATTCGGGCGACGGCGCGAGACCAGCGCAGCGGGAACCGAGTGACCTGATCACCGAGCGCGCCCAGGAGTCGAGCATGGTCGACGCACTGCCCTCCACCCCGTCCCTGCCCGATCGGTCGGTGGTACCGCCGGTCTGGAGCCGGATCACCAACCTCGTCGTCGACCACGGCGAGGGTTCGTGGCTGGTCGCCGTCGATGGCGAGCGGTATCTGGACTACACGTCGGGCATCGGCGTCACCAACACCGGCCACGCCCACCCACGGGTGGTCGCCGCCGTGCAGGCACAGGCGGCGAAGCTCCTCCACGGCCAGCAGAACATCGTCTACCACGAGCCCGGGCTGCGGCTGTACGAGCGCCTGGCGGGGCTGCTGCCCGGTGGACCCTGGTCCGCGTTCCTCTCCAACTCCGGCGCGGAAGCGGTCGAGGCGGCGGTCAAGCTGGCGCGGGTGGCCACCGGCCGCCCGGCCATCATCTCCTTCCGCTACAGCTTCCATGGCCGGACCGGTCAGGCGATGGCGCTCACAGCCGCCAAGGACGTGTACCGGGCGGCGTTCGAGCCGCTGCCGGGCTCGGTCTACCACGCCGCCTATCCGTACTGCTACCGGGCGGCCGGCGGCGCCCATGCGCCGGACGAGCAGTGCGGCTGCGACTGGGAGGCCCAGCTGGACCTGCTGTTCCACCAGCTGGTCTACCCGGACAGGGTGGCCGCGATCATCGTGGAGCCGGTCATCGGCGAGGGTGGCTACATCGTCCCGCCGCCGGGGTTCCTGCCCCGGCTGCGCGAGATCACCCGACAGCACGGGATCCTGCTCATCGCCGACGAGGTGCAGACGGGGTTCGGGCGGACGGGCGAGCTGTTCGCTGTCCGTCACTGGGACGTCGAGCCCGACATCCTGGTCATGGCCAAGGGGATCGCCTCCGGTCTGCCGCTGTCGGGCATCATCGCGCGCCGCGAGCTCATGGACCGGTTCCCTCCGGGCTCGCACGGCGGGACGTTCGGCGGGAACGTGGTCGCCTGCGCTGCCGCCCTGGCCACGCTCGATGTGATCGAGGACGAGGGGTTGGTCGCCAACGCCCGGGAGCGTGGTCGCCAGCTGCTCGAGGGGCTGCCCGCAGCCGCGGCCGGCCGACCGTCGGTGGGCGATGTGCGCGGCCTGGGGCTCATGGTGGCAATGGAGTTCGTGCGGCCCGGTGAGGGCGACGGACGGGTCCCCGACCCGGCCCTGACCAAGCGCGTCCAGCAGGCCTGCTTCGACCGCGGCCTGCTGCTGCTCACGGCCGGCACGTTCGTCAACGTGATCCGGATCATCCCGCCGCTGGTGACCACGGCCGAAGAGGTCGATCAGGCCCTCGGAATCATGGCCGAAGCACTGGACGTGGCGGGCGCCTGACCACACGATCCGGGGGTGAGCACGTCCGGTCGATCCGCCGGCACCGACGCCGGCACTGCCGAGGGGCGGGCCCGTGCCCGGGTCGACGCGCTGTTTCGCCGCCTGGACCGGCTTACCCCTGACGAGCTGGCCCGGATCGGGCTGCACCGTCCACCCGATGAGATGCGGGAGGCGCTGCTCGACGCGATCGACGCGGCTGCGGCCGCGACCGGCCGAGAGACGCTCGTGGTCGAGGCGCGCGACGAGGCGCGCGAGGTCGTTCTGGGCCGCTATGCGGAGGGGTCGCTGCACCCGACCTGGGTCGCCCTCAACTGGGGCCTCTCGCAGGGAACGGTCGAAGATCGGGTCGCGATCGTCGAGGCGCTGGCCGATGCGGCCGCGGCCGCCGTCGTGGCCGACGTGCTCGACCCGGACGTCCTCGCCGGGCTGGCGCTCGATGCCGAGCACGTCCTCGCGCTCGCGGCGGGCAACGCTTCGGAGGGATCCCTCGCCCGTGGGCTCGCGCAGTCGACCGATTCGGATCTGCGCAGGTCCCGCGCGCTCCAGCGCTTCTCACTCGTGGTCATCGTGGTCTTCGCGGGCATCTCGGCGCTGGCGACGGGCTCGATCGTCGCGGTCGCCCTGGTCGTGGCGGTGGCGGCCCTGTTGTCGGCCGCCTGGGCGCGCGCCGGCCGGACCCGGCGATCGAACATCGACCCGTGAGCCACCTCGACCGCTCCGTGCGCCCGAACGTCCTCTCCGCACCCGGCGAGGTTGCCGCCCGCGAACGTGCCGAGGCGATCTTCCGGCGCCTCGACGAGCTGGGGTCGCTGCGCGGGCAGGCGCTGGTGATCCCGTCCCGCGACCTCGATGACCGGGAGGTCGCACTCACCCGCCTCGAGCGCGTGGCCGACCTCCACGGGCGCGGTCCGCTGCTCGATCAGGCGCTCACCGCGGTCCGTGAGACGCTGCTGGTCCGTGAGGCAAGTCCGGGGATCGAGGGGCCGTATGGCATCGACATCCGCGGAACGCACCGGATCGAAGACGAGGTCGCGATGCTCGCCGCGATCGAGGATGCGGTTGCGGTCGCGATCACGGAGGACCTCCTCGAACCCGCCGACGCGATCACGCTCTCCACGCCCGGGCGCCGGATGCTCGGCGTGCCCGACATCGACCTCGGTGTCACGGACGCCATGATCGCCGGCGGTGCAGCCACCCGGGACGAAGTCGTGGAAACCGACGGACGACTCACATGGGACGATTCGGCCCGCGACAGGGCGGCGATCGAAGGCGACGACGAAGCCACCGACGCCGTCGACGAGGAGGCCGAGCTCGAGGCGGCGGCCGAGCGCCGGAGTAGACGGGCTGCCGTGTTCGTGATCATCGCCGCCCTGGCGATCCCGGCCGCGCTGTCCACGGGTGCTGCCTCGAGCCTGCCGCTGCTGGTCGTCATCGTGGCGGCCGCGGGATTGCTCGCCTGGCTGTTCGGCTGAGCCGGCGGCCACGAGCCCGACCTCGGCCGCCGGCCATCGAGCCGGCCTCGACCTACCCGGGCAGGCGCAGCCGCCGCAGGATCTCGTCGTGGAGCGGACCGTTCGAGGCAACGAACGACGGGGCGTCGATCCGCCGCTCACCATCGACGTCGGTCGCCCGCCCACCCGCCTCTTCGAGCAGCACCAGGGGCGCGGCCAGGTCCCAGCTGTGCATCCCGGTCTCGATCATGGCCTCGGCGGCGCCTTCCGCCAGCAGCATGTAGCCCCAGAAGTCGCCGAAGCCGCGCTCCCGCCACGCCGCCGCGAGGAGCGCGTCGAAGCCCGGCATCAGGCCGCTCGCCACGTTGTCTCGGCCGCTGCCGTACATCAGCTGCGCATCCTCGACGGCCGCCACCTTCGAGACCGTGATCCGGCGTTCACCGTCGGAATCGGTGGTCCAGGCCCCGCCCCCGCGCCAGGCGAACCAGCGCTGGTGCAGCGCGGGCGCCGAGATCACGCCCACCTGCAGCTCCCCCAGGTGCTCAACGGCGAGCAGCGTCGCGAACAACGGGATGCCCCGGATGTAGTTGTGCGTGCCGTCGATCGGGTCGATGTACCAGCGGGTGGCCGCGTCGCCCGCCGCCTCGCCGTACTCCTCCCCCATCAGCCCATGATCCGGATAGCGTGCCGCGACCCGATCGCGGATCTCGCGCTCGATCGCCTGGTCGGCGGCGGTCACGAACGTCCGATCGGGCTTGCGCTCGATGGTGACGTCGCGCCGGAAATGTGCCAGGGCGATGGGGTCGGCGACATCACACGCGTCCTGCGCGAACGCGAGCCACTCGCGCAGGACGGGCTCGGGAGCGCGCGCGAGCGACGCCGACCAGCCGGCGCCGAAGTCGGGTTCGGTCATGGCCCTGATGATGCCCTAGTGGCAGGTGCCGGTGGCGTGATCGGTGATCGAGGCCCTGGTCGAGACGAACCGCAGGTCCCAGGCGTCTGCCGACAACGTGAGCACCGCGACCCCGTACACCCCGCTCGCATGGGCCGCGGTGTTCGCGCTGAGCGTCACGAATGGCCGGAGATCGCCGCCGCCCGTGCCCACCACGACCTCGGTGATCCCGGTGGCCTCGTCGCGCCGGCCGGCCGGGTCCTGGGGCACGAACCGCTCGTAGTCGTGGTCATGGCCGTTGAGCACGAGCTCGGCGCCGGCCGCATACAGTGCGTCCCAGAACGGGGCCACCGCCCGATCGTTGCCATGCAGCCCGCTGCTGAAGCGCGGCTCGTGCCACATCGCGAGCGTGCACCGCGCGTCGCTCGCCGCGAGGTCGGCTCGCAGCCAGCGGACCTGGGGCGAGCTGCGCCCGCACCCTCCGGCGACCTCACCGCAGTTGCCATCGAGCACGATCACATGCCAGGCGCCCACGTCCGCCGAGTACCAGGTGTTCCCGTCGCGAACGGCCGCCCGGCCGAAGTACGCACGAAACGAGGCTCCACCGCCCGTGTAGTAATCGTGGTTGCCGGCCACAGCGAACGCGGTGCGATCCAGGAACCGGCCCCACGACGGGTCGTAGCAGTCACGAAAGCTGGTGCTCGATCCGGATGGGTACGCGTTGTCGCCCAGGGTGAACACGATGCCCGGCTGGCTCTCCACGAGCTTCGCCGTACGCTCGTCGCCGTTGGCGTCGCAGCGCGCGATGTCACCGGCGCCGACCAGCACGACCGACTGACCGGATGGGGACGCCGCGGCCGACCCGGGGCTCGCCGAGCCGCCGGCCGATGGGCTGGCGCCCGCTGCGCCCGACGACGATGCCATGCCGGGCGTCCCCGACGCTCGTGCCGCGGACGATGGTTGGCCGGATCCCGGCTTGAGCCCCACGACGCCGATGACCAGGGTCGCGACCACCAGCACCACCAGCGCGCCGAGCCACGCGCGGCGTCCTCGGGGGCCGGGCGGCGGGATCGGTGCGACGGACGAGTCCACCGGGTCAGCGTATGCCCGACCGGCGACGGACGCGCGCCGGCCGTGAGCGGCCGTCGCACGCGGGCGCGAGTCTCAGGCCAGCGGTTCGAACGCCTCCGGGTAGCGAACGGTGCCCCGGAGGTCCTCATCCCAGGCCGGTAGCCGGCGGGCCATCCACGCGTCGTCCGGCCACGCGTCGGCCGGCGGCTCCAGGCCCACGCCGCGAGCCGGCTCGAACCCGAAGCGCGCGTAGTACGCCGGGAAGCCCAGGAGCACGATGGCCGGCACCGCCCTGGCAACGGCGAGCCCGAGCGCGGCGGTCATCAACGTCGAGCCGACGCCCCGCCGCTGGACCTGCGGCCGGACCGCAACGGGGCCGATCGCAAGGACGCGCGAGACCGCACCGCCGGCGCCGGCCTCGACCGGGCATGGCGACATCAGGAGATGCCCGACGATGTCACCCGCGGCATCGACTGCGACCAGCGAGTGCCAGCCATCCGGTGCCTCCGCACGAATGCGGTCCACGATGTCCGCTTCCTCAGGACCGGCGAACGCCGCCAGCTCCACCGCGCGGACGCCCGGCTCGTCACCGGGCGCCTCGAGCCGGATGGAGACGGGCAGAGGCGCCGGCCGGATCCGAACGACCTCGCCCTCGGGACCGTCGGTCACAATGCCGGCGGTCCCGGGCAGCTGCGCCAGGCGCCGACCGGCACCATCAGCGGGCGACCACCCCCCCGAGCGACTCCGGGATCGGCCGCGACACCGGGACGGGCTTGACGTACTTGTCGACCAGCGCCATCGAGCCGTTGACCTTGAGGTTGCTGAACAGGAACGCGATCTTGGCCGCCTGCGAGGCGAGGATCTCGCCCTTGGTCTCGAGGTCCCACAGCTCGCGCTTGAGCGGTCCGATCGCCTTCTTGCGGGTGGTGTACAGGAACTGCTCCTCGGTCTGCCCGTCCTTGCGCTCGCCGGCCGCGTTGGTTCGGCACCAATCGTTGACCGCCTCCGTCATCGAGCTCGGGAACGCCGGATGGTCGTACAGCGCGTTCTGGAACCCGGTCGCAAGATGGATCTCGGCCGTCTCCACCGACGGGAAGTGGTGGAACAGCTCGTCCGGGAGCGTCGAGGCGCCGTGCTGCACGGCGCCGGCCAGCCCGTACTCGCGCGCGATGACGCCCAGCCGGGCCAGCACGTCGAAGTCGAGCTTGACCTCGGCCACGCCGCCGCCCGGCAGGGGCACGCCGCCATGCGAGGTCCCGGTCTGCACGCTGACCTTGGACAGCCCCTTGGCACCCGGAGCGCGGGACCCCAGCTCCCGCGTGTACCCGTCCAGGTACGCCTTGAGCTCCTCGGGCGTCGAGTTCTGCTTGCCGACCTCGCCGATCTCGCCACCCACGCTGACGGTCACACCGTCGGTCTCGAGGCTCCTGATGAGCGCCGTCAGCTCGGCCGCTCGGGTGTAGTTCTCCTTCTGCTCCTCGTCGAGGCTCGGCTTCGAGAGGTCCACCAGCGTGGAGCTGTCGATGTCGATGTTGCGGTAGCCGGCGTTGAGCGCGAGACGGCAGGCGCGCCGGATCTCCTCGGTCATCGACTCGGCATCGGCCGCGTACTTCCTGGCGTTGAACTGGTAGTGGTCGCCCTGGATGAAGACCGGCCCGCTCCAGCCCGCCGCGATCGCACCGGCAAGCACCGATGTCGCGTAGTCCATCGGCCGCTGGTAGGTGTAGGTCTGCTCGCTGCGCGCGAGCTCGAAGATGACCGCTCCCACGTCGGCCTTCGCGGCGGTCTCGTAGATCGTGCGCGCCATGTCGAAGGTCTGGGCACGAAGGTTGATCGCGGGCACCGTGAAGCCCGAGATCTCGCCTCGACCACGAGCCATGTACAGCTCCTGGATGCTCGCCGAGCTAGCGCCGAGCGCCTGGCTGGCTTCCCACACGATCCAGCGGGCCGCCTCCGCGGTCGGGTCGTCCGCCGTGAACGCCGCGGTCCAGGCGAGGTCGTAGGCCGCCTCGGAGCGGAAGCGGGCCGCGTCGTCGACGACCAGGGTTCCGCCATCGAGATGGGCGATTCCGGCCAGGTGGTCGAGCAGATCGGCGGGCGAGGTCGCGACGTGGGGCATCAGGCGGTCTCCTGTTGGCATCGACGGTGATGGTAGCCGGGACGGCTCGCGCTCGGGCTCGCCGGCGCGCGCGGCATCACGGCTGCGTCCTCAGCCTGATCCATCGCGCTGACGGGTCAAAGGCGCAACGGGAGGAATGAGACCGTTCGCTCGGCAGCGCACGGGGGCCGCTCGGCCCCCGGCTATCGGGCCGTTGTGGCCGGGCGCGGGTCAGATACCGGGCTTGGTCACCATCAGGATCACGATCACCACGACCAGGACCGTCAGCAGCATGCCGCCCTGAGCCAGCCGCTTCGCGGTTGCGGCGATCTCCGGCGGCGGGCCGCCCGGAGCGCCACCGGCCGGTGGTCCGCCCGCGGTCAGCTCGACCATCTTCCTGGCCGCGGGCGCCTGGACGAAGATCGCGTACAGCACGGCGATCAGGTACAGGACGATCGATACCGAAAGCCACACGTAGGTCCCGCCGTCGGGGTTCCAGCCCAGGATCAGGATGAGCGCGACACCCGTGATGCCCTGGACGATCGCCCCCGGGACCACGATCCGCCGCTCGATCATGTCCATCACCACGGCGGCGAAATGGCCGTTCGGGGGCGACATCGCCGCCTGGCGCGAGATCAGCGGGAAGGCAAAGGTCGGGCCGAACACCGCGATCGCCCCGAGGACGTGCAGGACCAGGAACAGCTGCAGCACCGATGTCTCTCCCTCAGTTGTGATCCGCCACACCATCGACCGGGCATGTCGGTACGCGTTTCGTCGCTGACTCTACGACACGTGCTTCGTGCGCCGCTGGACGAAGTCGACCAGCACGTACTCGCCCAGCCGCTCGGGCTCCGCGTAGAAGGCGCGACCGCGGTTGAGCTCGGTCACCAACCCCACGAAGTCGGTGAGCGCCGGCGTTCGCTCGAGCATGAACGTGTTGATCGTGATGCCGTCCTTCGTACACCGGACGACCTCCCGCAGCGTGGCCCGGATCGTGCGGCTGGTGGGCGGATAGTTGAACTCCACCTCACCGCGCTCGATGTGCGCGGTCGGCTCGCCGTCGGTGATGACCACGATCTCGCGGTTTGCGGACCGCTGGCGAGCCAGGATCCGTCGCGCGACCTGCAGGCCGTGCTGGAGATTGGTGCCGTACTCGTAGCCGTGCCACGAAAGCGAGGCCAGGGCCTCGGGCCGGATCTCGCGTGCGTCGTAGGCGAAGCCCACGATCGAGAGCCGGTCGCGCGGGTACTGGGTGCGGATCAACGTCTCGAGCGCCAGCGCGACCTTCTTGGCGGCCAGGTAGCAGCCGCGCAGCAGCATCGAGCGGCTCATGTCGACCAGCAGCACGGTCGAGGCGGACGTCGTCCGCTCGGTCCGGAACACCTCGAAGTCCTGGGCCCGAAGCCGAACCGTCGGGCCACCGGAGGCCCGTTCCGACGCTGCGTTCTCCGGCCGCATCAACGCGTTGCCCAGGGTCGATCGCAGGTCGAGGTGGAAGGGGTCGCCGAACTCGAACGGCTTCGACGTCTCCTCGCGCTCGCCGCCGCGCCCTGAGCGAGCCTCACGATGCCCGCCCAGCGCGTCATGCCGCAGCCGCGAGAACAGGTCGTCGAGCACCTTCTGGCCGACGCGCCGCGTACCGCGCGGGCTGAGCTCCAGGCGGTGACCCGAGCGCTCGAGGTAGCCCGCCGCCTCCAGCCGATCGGTCAGGTCCTGCAGCGCGTCGACCTCGCGCGCGGCGTCGTCGTCGAGCAGCTCCCGCAATGCCGCTCGGTCGACCGAGGCCAGATCGCCCGACCCGACCGCCCCATCGAGCTCGGCCTCCAGGCGGTCCATCGCCGCAATTCGCTCGATCTCCTCGAGCGCCGTCTCAAGCCCCAGGCGGCGATCACCCGAGAACGGCACCGGCTCGCCCAGGCCGTCGGGTAGCAGCTGATCCATCGCCGCCGCCAGCCGGGCCAGGTCCCAGCGCAGGCGGTCGTCGCGCAGCAGGGCGTCGATCGTGTCCCGGAGCTCGGCCCGCTGATCGGGCGTGAGCGACTGCATCAACGACTGCATCGCCGCCATCCGTTCGGCCAGCTGGTCGATGACGTCATCGAGGGTGGCCGCGCCCGGGAACAGCGAGCCGTGCTGGCGCAGGAAGCCATCGACGTCGGACGGCGAGGGCTCGTCACCGGCCAGGCGCCGTTCGAGCAGCTCGTTGAGATCCCTGACCATCGCCCGTTGGGCGGCCAGGTCCTCCGGTTTGAGGCCCTTGACCGCATCCGACAGACCGCTCGTCATGCGGTCGAGCACGCCGCTTCGCAACCGGTCGAGCAACGACTCGAAGCGATCGCGGGCCTCGGGCTCGAGGAAGTCGTAGTCCTCGAGCGCCCGCAGCCTGGAGCCGACCTCGGGTGGCAGCGAGTCGAGCTGATCGAGACGCTTCGACGCCACGTTGCGCAGCATCCGGCGAAGCTCCGCCGTGGAAGCGTCATCGACCTGGCCATGGGAGCTCTGCGTCGCGTCCGGGGTTCCGCTGCCGGCTTCGCCGGGGGACCTCCGGCCGGCCGCTTCTGGCGATCCGCCGTCCGTCGCGCTGTCCGTGGGGTCGGAGGCTTCGCCCGCGTCCGGGCCCGCATCGCTCGACCCGGGCTCGGTCGCGTCGAGACGGCGCTCGACACCGGCTCGCTCGGTCGCGACGATCTCGTCCAGCTCGCGGCGGACGTCGCCCAGCGGGTCGGCCAGCGAGCCCTGCTCCAGCGCCTCCCGCCGGCGCTCGCGCAGCCGCTCGATCAGGTCGCGCAGGCCGTGGAGATCGCCGCGCGACGGATCATCGCTCCGGAGACCGCGCTCGGCGAGCGCCCGCAGCGCCTCGGCGAGATCGCCCGTCTCGAGCAGATCCTCGGATAGCGCGTCCATGATCTCGTCGGCCGACAGGTCCGGGAGCTGCTGGCTGCCGTCCCACCGGCGGTACCGCGCCGCGGGTACCAGCGCCGGGTCATGCCCGAACGCACCCAGGTCCGTCCGCCCGAGGTGGTGCCGGTCCGGGGTCAGAAACGCCATCGATGCTCCGCCGATCGCCGCTCAGCGCCGGTACACGACGCCGGCGATCCCACGGTCCTTGTTGACGCGGCGCTGGAGGTGCAGCCCCTCGAGCAGGAACTCGACCGCGGACGCGACGAGCGCGGGGTCCTGGGCACCGTCCGTGACGTCGAACGTCCCGAGCCGCTCGACGGCCTCGCGCAGCCCGGGGATCTCGCGCATCCAGCGAACGTACTCGCGCGACGGCACGCGCTCGCCGGTCTCGATCACGAGGCCGTCGTCGAACGCCTCGATGACCGGTGCCAGGCGGTCCAGCGACACGCGGCGGTTGAAGGTCGAGAACACCGCCTTGGTCACCAGCCGCTCGACGATCCGATCCTCGGGCATGTCCTCGCCCACCGTCTCCACCTCGACCTTGCCTGCGGTCGATGCCAGCACGGCCCCCAGGTCCGAGATCCGCGGTGCCGCCAGCGGCTCGCCGAGTCGAACCGCCCGACGGATCGCGGCCGCCTCCAGCACCTCCGTGTTGGACACCGACACCCGGACCGACACGCCGCTCCGCTGGCTGATGTCCGGCGAGCGGCGGGCGAGATGGGTCAGGTCGGCGACCAGCTCCTCCATGAACCCGGGCACGACCGCGGGCGGAATGCCGTCACGTGGCGGGAACGTCTGCTTCTCCTGCCGGACGATGGCCACCTCGTGCTCGAGCGAGCGCGGGTAATGCGTGCGGATCTGCGAGCCGAGCCGGTCCTTGAGCGGGGTGATGATCCGGCCCCGGCTCGTGTAGTCCTCGGGATTGGCCGACGCGACCACGAACAGGTCGAGCGGCAGCCGCACCTGGAAGCCACGGATCTGGACGTCGCGCTCCTCGAGGATGTTGAGCAGGCCGACCTGGATCCGCTCCACGAGATCGGGCAGCTCGTTGATCGCAAAGATGCCCCGATTGGCTCGCGGGATGAGACCGTAGTGGAGGGTGAGCTCGTCCGACAGATAGCGTCCTTCGGCCACCCGGATCGGATCCACCTCGCCGATGAGGTCCGCGATCGTGATGTCCGGCGTGGCGAGCTTCTCCGCGTACCGGCGGTCGCGCGGGATCCAGTCGATGGGCGTCGCGTCGCCTCGCTCGGCAACGACCGCCCGGGCGCTGGGGCTGATCGGCTCGAACGGGTCGTCGTTGAGCTCGCCACCGCCGACCACCGGCAACCACTCGTCGAGGAGACCGACCAGCAGCCGCGCCATGCGCGTCTTCGCCTGGCCGCGCTCGCCCAGGAACACGATGTCCTGCCCGGCGACGATCGCGTTCTCGATGGCCGGGATGACCGTCTCCTCGTAGCCGACGATCGTCTCGAACACTCGCTCGCCGTCCGCGAGCCGGGCGAGGAGGTTCGTCCGCAGCTCCTCCTTGACGGTCCGCGGCATCCAGCCCGACGCACGCAGGGCACCCAGGGTGGCCGGGCGATCGGTGGCGCGAGGGGATTTCGATGTCGAGCGAACCACGGCAGGAGCTCCGGGATGCGGGCGGTGGCGACTCGGGCAGCCAGCGTGGCACGCGTGCCCGAAAGCGTCAAACGGTCGGTCCTGCTGCGACGGCTGACCCCGATCCCCAACCTCCGGAAGCCGCCGCCCTCGTCGCCAGCTCCGTCACTCCGACCGGCGGGCCGCGATCGGATGCCGTCCGGTTACCGCCATCCAGGGTGTCAGCCCGTCCGGGTTGCCCGGCCATCGGGGATGCCCGCCTATCCGGGATGCCCGGCCATGCCCGATAGCTGCTCTGCCCGGCCGGCCTGCTCGCGCTCGAGCTCGGCGCGTGCCATCCCGATCCGGCCCGCCAGCTCGTCCGTGATCCCCCAGGCAAAGTGCTCGAAGCCGTCCGTCCCGGGGTCCCACGTCGCCAGCACGGCGGGCGGCGACCGCCGGATGTGGCCCTCCTGGTCGCGGGACACGGGACGCAGGTAGTGCGCCGCCGTGATGCGGACGCCGGATGCTGCTCGATCCGCGATGAGCACGATGCCGAGCCTCGTCAGCTCGTCGTCGAGCGCGCCCACCGGCCGGGCCGCGAGGGCCGCGAGGACAGCCTCGAGCGTCGCGCCGCGAGCGGTCGCGAGCAGCGCATAGCCGAGGGATGCCGCCCGGATCGCCACCAGCGCCCGCTCGCCCCAGGTGCCACGTGGCGCGTCGGGCACGAGATCGGCCACCAGGATCGTCGACCCGGGATGAGCCGCCGGGCGACGCTCCCCCACCGCGCCGCCGGATCCCCCCTCGTGCCAGCCGAGCTCGCCCGACTCCGGCAGCCAGGCGAAGGACTCCTCGGTCCCCGCCAGCCGGGCGACCCCGGTCGTCTCGCGTCGCAGCTCGAGGAGCACGTCGCGCACAGCCGCGGCGGCAGCTGCATCGTCGGAGGCGACCACCGCCGAGACGTTCGCCTCGACCAGCAGCCAGACCAGCGCCGCGAGCTCGGCGTCGACGGTGCCCGAACGAACGAGCGAGACGAGCCCGTCGGGCGGTGTGCGAGGTTGCCCTCGACCCTGGCCGGACGTTCGCGGACCGCTCACAGCCGGCAGCCGGGTCCGGTCGCCCGTCGGATCGCGGCGAGGCGTGACGCGGCTACTCGAAGAACCCCGAGGCCGCATACACGGACGACGCGCCGTACAGCGACTTGACCGTCTTGCTGCCCACCTTCGTGATCCGGTACCAGGTGGCGCCCGCCGTTCCGCACGCACCGACCGTATAGGCATCGCCGGTGACCAGCTCAGCGGCCCGGACCTTGACGCCGCTCGAGACGCGGCCGACCAGGCTGCCGGTGGTCGATGGGCTGGTGCGCAGGCCGACACCGTCGCACGTCGCCGTGACCGTCCGGGGCAGGGTCTCCGCCGGGGCCGGCGTCACGCTGGCCTCCACCGACGGCGCGGGCGTGACGGCAGGTGCCATGCTGGCCTCCTGGGACGGCGACGGAGCCTCGGTCGAGGACGAGCCGCCGCAGGCAGCCAGGCTCACTGCGGTCGCGAGGACGAGGGTCACGGCAAGCAGGCGACGCAGCATTCCGACTCCTTCCGCGTTGGCTGCACTCTGACCGGGGCCAGCTCGTGACGACCGCGTTCCGGTGCGTCCGCGCCACGCCCGTATCAAGGATAGGCGCCCCGGCGTGTGTCGGCCGGCCGGTCTCGTGCACTGTCGCTCGTTACCCCGCGCGGCCGCCGCGCCTCGCGGGCGCGACCGTCCGTCGTCGCTCCTGCTCGGCGACCAGGGCGTTGATCCGGTCGGCATCGCGGCGGCCCCCACGGATCGTGAAGCCGATGAACAGCACCGCGCCGATGGCGAACACCAGCGTGCCCAGCGCGACGGCGGCGGCCATGCCCATCGACACGTGGATCACCGTGAGCCCCACGATCACGCCGGCGATCGCCGCCGAGACGATGCCCACGACCGCGAGAGCCGTCACGAGCATGTGCGGCGGCGACGGCTTGCTGTCATGGACCGCCGCGTCAGGCACGGTGGTCCATGTTGGTGTGCGCGGTCCGGCCGCTGCGCGCCGGTCGCTGCCACACGTGGCGTGGACACGCGAGACGCGTTTCCTGACCGAATCTGGCCGTATCCGGGCCTAGAGTCGCGGCATGGAGATCCGTCCCGCCTCCCCGGCCCTGTGGCCCGCGCTGACCGAGCTGTTCTCGGTTGGCGACCCGAAATGGTGCTGGTGCCAGTTCTGGCGCAAGACCGGATCGAACTGGACCAACACCAGCGTCGATGACAACCGGGCGTCGCTCCGGGAGCTGCTCTCCGGCGAGCCGGCACCCGGGCTGGTCGCCGTGCGCGATGGGAGGGCGATCGGTTGGGTCGGGTTCGGGCCGCGCGAGGCGTTTCCCCGGCTGGCACGATCACGAACGCTCCCGACGCTTCCCGGGGACGGGGTGTGGGTCATCAACTGTTTCGTGGTGGCGAGGACGGCGCGGCGATCCGGGGTCGCTCGCGCGCTGCTGGACGCGGCGGTCGCGTACGCGCGGACCCACGGCGCGCGGATCCTCGAGGGCTATCCCGTCGCGACCGATGGTGGCCGCATCCCATCGGCGTCGGTGTACACGGGGACGGTGTCGATGTTCGAGGGAGCGGGGTTCGAGGTTGCCGCACCCACCTCGTCGAAGGCCTCGGTCGGGACTCCCCGGGTCGTCATGCGCCGGGGTGGCGACCCACGAGATCGACAGGCGGCCGATGATCCCTGAGGATCCCCATCGGCGCCCCCCGGCCCTTGCGCAGATCGACCCGCTGCGTCAAGTGCCGGACGGCTTCGAGACAGCACTCTGACCGTTAGGCGGTCAGCACTTTGTCACCGTCCTGACGCAGGGTACTGCCGCCAGGGATGAGTCGGCCGGGTGGTCGTTGACGCAGCTGACGGCGCCACGCCCGGTGCACGGGCGGTTCGGGCACCGGTCGCAGGTCGTCGATCCGTCCGAGCTTGCGCGCCCGGAGCACCGGGGCGACCGGCGGTGCCTCGACGAGGCGGTGGTGCTGCCCGTCGGCGCCCACCCAGAGGCTGCCGTCGAGGCGCTCCTCGAGGTGACCGTCCGTCCAGCCCACAACCGACCATCGGGACGGCGAGGCAGGGCGAGGCTCGTGCCGGCCCAGGCGAGCGTCGCGTCGTTGGCCGCCCGGCGCGGGTAGCAGAACCCGAACACCGCATCGAGGTCGAGCTCGTCCGGCCAGCGGCCGCCAGGCGGGCTCCGCATCCGCGGCAGATCGCGAACCGCTTGTTGTGGCGGGGCAGGTAGCGAGCGAGGACGACGTTCGCCTCCTCGATCGTGGTCGCGCCCGCCCGGCGCAGCTCGGAGACGAGCCGGTCCTGCTTGGTGCCCCACAGGCGCTCGACCCGGCCTTTGGCCTGCGGGCTGCTCGCCCCGATCCAGCCGATGCCCGCCTCGTCGAAGGCGCGGCCGACCTGGGTGAAGCTGCGCCGTCCGGCCAGCTGCTCGGCGAGCGTCGGCGGCCCGTTGGGATCCTTGATGAAGATCCCGTGCTGGTCTCTTGTACACGGCGAGCGGGCCGCCCGTAGCGGACGACCGTGCGCCGGAACACCTCAAGGTACCCCGCGGCGTCCTCTGCGGCCCGGAAGGTGGCGGCGCTGACGATGCCCGTCGCGTCGTCGATCGCCCCGATCAGGGTGAGCACCGGTCCCCGGCCCTCGAGCCAGTCATGCCGGCTGCCGTCGACCTGGAGCAGCATGCCCGCCCGCGGCATCCGCTCTCGCCGGCTCCGGTCGCGCGGGCTGCGACGGTCCGCGGCAGCGCGTGCCCGGCATCGGCCAGGATCCGCCGGATCGTCCGGGCGAGACCGCGAGCTCCGTGTGGCCTTCCTCCGCGAGCGTCTCGGCGAGATGGACCGGGTTGAAGCCGGCGAACTCCGTGGTCGCGAGCTCGACCAGCTGGGCGCGGATCGCCTCGTCCGTGCGGTTGACCGGTGTCCGACCACGGTTGCCATGGACGAGCGCCGCCGCACCCTCATCTCCGAACCGCCGGGCGAGGCGGTCCACCTGGCGCGTCGAGAGCCGCAGGATGGCAGCCGCCTGGGCCACCGTCACCTCTCCGGCAGCACGTCGTCAGGACGTACAGGCGCTGCTGGGCTTTGCTGTCCAAGTGGATCGTCTCCCTCGTCTCCATGGGATCGAGGGTGACAAAGTCGCTGTCCCCTTAGCTCGGACAAATCGCTGTCCTCCGACAGTCAAGTGCCGGACGGCTTGACGGCGATGGTTCCGGGCGCGTAGACTCCGCGCCGGTCGAGCAGGTCGCTCGTCCTGCCCACTTAGCGGAGGCGGATCTCCAGATGGTGCACAAGACCCTCTTCAGCCCGTGCACGGCGGCGCCCATCTCCGGCGCTGTCGACGGGAGAGGTGTGCCCACCAGCAGGTAGGACGCGGGGCCTAGCGCCCCAGGAGCGACCACCGAGCCGTGGGCCACCGGGCCCGCGGCTCAAGTGTTTTCTGGCGCAGCTCAGCTGCCCACCCGACACGAGCCGCAGGTCTCCCGGACAACGGGGCCCGCGGCTCGTTCTGTGTCCAGCGCACCGCGGACCCACCAGGAACCACCCATCGATCCCGACCACGCAGGAGAGTCCAATGACGACCCTCGCACCCGAACCGAACACGACCACGCCGATGTCGAGCCCGCTGGCAGCCCCCGTGGCCGATCGCGAGCCCGCGTGGGTCCCGGCCGACATGGGCGCGGGGGACCTCACCGTCCTGCCGGACCCGGTCGCCGGCCCGCCGGCCCTGCTCGTCGAGCGCGTCACCAAGCGCTTCAACGTCGACCGGCGCAAGCCTCCGGTGGTCGCGATCGACGACGTCTCGCTCCGACTGGAGCGCGGCGCGATCCACGGGATCCTGGGCGCCAACGGCTCGGGCAAGTCGACGCTCATTCGGCTCATCTCCGGGCTGCTGACCCTGGACGAGGGCCGGGTCGAGGTTTTCGGCTTCGACATCGAGCGCGACGAGCTCGCCGTCAAGCGGCTCATCAACCGGGTGAGCGTGGACGCGGCGTTCTTCAAGAAGCTGAGCCCGATGGAGAACCTGCTGTTCGCGGCCCGCCTCTACGGCATCGACGCCGGCGAGGCGAGACGACGAGCGAAGGAGATCCTGAACCAGCTGGGGATCGCGGAAAGCCGGCTTGGCCGTCCGGTCGAGCAGATGAGCCGGGGCATGCAGCAGAAGGTCGCCATCGCGCGAGCGCTGCTCACGAGCCCCACGCTGCTGCTGCTGGACGAGCCGACCACGGGCCTCGATCCGCGAAGCAAGCTCGATGTCCAGGCCTTCGTCGAAGGGGTCAACGCCGCGCATGACGCGACGATCGTCCTGACGACCCACGACCTGGCGGAGGCGGAGCGCCTGTGCGACCGGATCACGATCCTCGACGGGGGTCGAACGGTCGCCGAGGACACGCCCGAGGGCCTGAAGCGACGTGTCGCCGAGGACCATGGGCAACCGCCGACGCTCGAGGCCGTGTTCATGACCTTCACCGGTCGTTCGCTCGACGAGGACGTCGAAGCGGACGGCGAAAGCGAATGACGACGCAGCGAGAAGGAGGTGCCGAGATGACCGTCCGGTCCGCCCTGACCACCCGTTATCGACCACGACTTCAACGCTCGAAAGGAACACTGAGATGTACGACAGGGAGCTCTACCTAGCCGCCCGTCTCGAGGAGCAGGCCCTCGAGCGACGGCTCCTGGCGGCCGAGCGGCAGGCCCGCCGCGCGGCCCGCCCCCTTCGGCACCGCCTTGGCGAGTCGCTGATCCGGCTCGGCGAGCGGCTGTCCGAGGACCGCCGCTCCTCCCCTGCCCTGTCCGCCTGAGGCGGCAGGGCGGGGGCCCTCTCACTCGAAAGGGATCCTCCGTTGGCTTTGATCGCGCATGAGCTGAAGGCGTCGTACGCCTTCGTCGAGCGCAACTTCTTCCTCACCCGCCGCTACTGGGGCTGGGAGGTCGCGTTCCTCGTCTACTCGGTCGCAAGCGCGCTGTCGATCTCGTTCATCGGCGCCGCGGCCGGTGACGATCGCCTCCTCCTGACCCTGATCATCGGCGCGATCTTCTGGAACTACCTCTCGGTGGTCTTCTCGTGGATCGCGGAGACGATCTCGGTCGAGCGCTGGGAGGGAACGCTCGAGTACACGTTCATGGCACCGGTGCATCGCTGGACGCAGCTGCTGGGCTCATGCGTCTACGCGATGGCCTACGGCCTGGTGCACACGGCCGCGATCCTGGTCGTGCTGGTGCTGTTCTTTCCGCAGCTCGACCCCGGCTCGATGAACGTGGCCACGGCCATCGTGTTCGTGGCGCTCGGCTCGTTCAGCTTCGTGGGCATCGGGATGATGGCCGCCATCCTGCCCCTGCTCTACGTGGAGCGAGGAGCCCAGATGACGTTCGTCCTCCAGTCATGCCTGCTGCTGGTGTCCGGCGTGTACTACCCGGTCTCGATCCTGCCCGGCTGGATGCAGGCCCTGTCCCACGTATCGCCGGCCACCTACGTCCTCGACGGCGTCCGTGCAGGATTGCTGGACGGGACGTCCGTGACGGCGCTGGTCGGCGACATCGTGCCGCTGATCGTGATGGGCATCGTGCTCATCCCGGCCGGGCTGTGGGCGTTCGGCCGCGCCGAGCGGTACGCCAAGCGGACCGGCAAGCTGAAGCGGGTGGGCTGAACGATGACGGCACCCGCCGATCGTGGGGCCTCCGCACGTGATCTTCCGTCCCTCGGCTGGGACGAGGGCTGGGCCGCCACGTTCGGGCCGTTCGCGGCCGCCGGCTGGCGCCCTGCCCGGGTCGTGGCCGCGCACCGTGAGGCCTGGGTGGTGGCGGACCTGGCGGCTGACCGGGACGCGGTCGTGTCCGGCCGCCTGCGCCACGAGGCCATCGGGCCGGCCGATCTGCCGGCCGTTGGCGACTGGGTGGCCATCAGCCCGGACGACGGCGAGGCACGCCCGGCCCAGGTCGGTCCGGTCGTCATCCAGGCCGTCCTGCCACGTCGCGCCGCGTTCGGCCGAAGCACCGCCGATTCCGCGCGCCGCACCGGCGCTCGCCCCCAGGACGACCAGATCCTGGCCGCCAACGTCGATGTCGCGTTCCTGGTGGCCGGGCTCGACGGCGATCTCAGTCTGCGACGCCTGGAGCGGTACCTCGCGGTCGCGTACGCGGGCGGCACGGCACCGGTGATCGTCCTCAACAAGGCAGACATCGCCGCCGATCCGGCCGGTCTCCGCGTGGCGGCCGAGGCGGTCGCACCGGGTGTCGAGGTACGTACGATCTCCGCGCTCACCGGCGACGGCGTCGCGGACCTCATCGCCGACCACCTCGCACCCGGCCGGACCGCGGTCGTGCTCGGCTCGTCGGGGGCCGGCAAGTCCACGCTGGTCAACACCCTGCTCGGCAGGGTCCGCCAGCGCACCGCGGCCGTGCGCGAGGACGATGCCCGGGGACGGCACACGACCACCCATCGCGAGCTGATCAGGCTGCCCGGCGGCGCGTTGCTGATCGATACCCCCGGCATCCGCTCGCTCGGCGTTGCGGGCGCCGCCGACGGTCTCGATGCGACGTTCTCCGAGATCGCCGACCTTGCGGCAGCGTGCCGGTTCCGCGACTGCCGCCACGACGGCGAGCCGGGCTGCGCGGTCCAGGTGGCCGTCGAGAGCGGGCGCCTCGAGCCCGACCGGCTGGCCAGTCATCGAAAGCTGGAGCGCGAGGCCGCTCACGTCGCGAGAGCGTCAGATCCCCTGCTCGAGGCCGCCGAGCGGCGCCGCTGGAAGGCGATCCACAAGTCGGTGGCGGTCCACATGAAGCACAAGTACGGGGACGAACGATGAACCACGGAGCGAACGATGACGACGCGCCATAGCCCCGAGTCCAGCGAGACCACGATCCCCGGGCTCACCTTCCGCGCCGCGAGCCCGGCCGACTGGGACGCGCTGGCGGGGGTGCTCAACCGCGGCAACGCGGCGGACGGGGTCGAGGAGGCACAGACGGGTGAGGAGCTCTCCGCCGAGCACCTTCGGCTGGACGACTTCGATGTCGCGCGCGATGTGCTGGTGGCCGAGGTCGATGGGTCGATCGCCGGCTACGCGGTGGGCTACCGGGTCGTTCGCGACGGCGTCGTGACGGGTGAGTCGTGGGGCGCCGTGGATCCTGGCTTCAGGCGACGCGGGCTCGGGACGAGCCTGTTCGAGGCCACGCGCAGGCGCCTCTCGAGCGAGCTCACCGCGGACCTGCGGCCGGGAGCGCGCGAGCTGCGCTCGTTCTCAATGGACGCCGAGGCGGGCAACCTGGCGCTGCTCGCGGACCGCGGGTTCGTGCCCATTCGCTTCGGGTTCGAGATGCGCCGCTTCCTCACGGGCGTCCTTCCCGAGCGCTCCCTCCCGGAAGGGATCGAGCTACGCCCCGTGACGCCCGACCAGCACCGGGCGATCTTCGATGCCGACAACGAGGCGTTCGAGGATCACTGGGGGCACCGGCCGCCCGGCGAAGGCGACTTCGTCGTCCGGTTCGAAGGGCCGTCGGTCGATACCTCGCTGTGGTGCGTGGCGTGGGACGGTGACCAGGTCGCGGGTGTCGTGATGAACGCGATCTATCGTCACGAGAACGACCAGCTGGGCGTGCGCCGCGGCTGGCTCGACCACGTCTCCGTGCGCCGCCCGTGGCGGGGTCGTGGCCTGGCCAAGGCGATGTGCACCGCGTCGCTTCGGGTGCTCCGGGAGCGGGGCATGGACGAGGCGTGGCTGGGCGTCGACGGCGAGAACCCGATGGGCGCGCTCGCCCTGTACGAGGGTCTCGGCTTCACGGTCGCGCGTCGCTGGCAGGCGTACGGGCGCCCGGTCCATGGCCCGGCGCCGGCCGGCTGGCGATCGGCTGCCGATCGCTCGGGCTGACGACCCGACCATCGACACGCAGGCCGGGCTCATGGGGTGAGCGCCAGGCTCGTGCCTGAGGCCCGACCGTACCCATGGCTGGCCGGGCTGGTGATTGCGCTCGCCTCGCGACGGGTGGACGATGGTCTGGTGACAGGCCTGCGGTTGGCTCGGCGGATGGGTCCCCTGGTCGCGGTCGCGGTTCTGCTGGCCGCGTGCGCGAGCCCTGCCGGGGACGTCGGCACGCCGGCGGCGGCCCAACCAACGAGCCTCACATCGCCGGCCCCGTCGACGCCACCGTTGCCGCCTTCGGCGCCTGCGACACCCGCGGTGCCGGCAACCCCGTCGAACCCCGCGTCCGCGTCGCCCACCCAGGAGTCCACCATGCTCGACTTCGTCCTGACCTCCAGCGACTTCGACGCCGGCGGCCTGATCCCGAAGCGCTACACGTGCGACGGCGAGGACATCTCGCCCGAGCTCGCCTGGGCGGGCACGCCTTCCGGTGCGGGAGCGCTGGTCCTGCTGGTCGACGATCCCGACGCGCGCGGCTGGGTTCACTGGATCGTTCTCGACATGCCGGGTTCGGCGGGCTTGCTGGCGCGCGGCGTCGATACCGCGCCTGACGCTCCGACGCAGGGTCGCAACGACTTCGGGCGGATCGGCTGGGGCGGCCCCTGCCCGCCATCGGGAACCCACCGATACACGTTCACGCTGTACGCGCTTGGGGCGCCGCTGGCCCTGCCTGGGACACCCGATGGCACGGCCGTCCGCGCGGCACTTGCCAAGGCGCAGGTGCTCGGCAAGGCCGTGCTGGAAGGCCGTTACCGGCGGGTCGGCTGAGCGGGCCGACTGGCCGGCCTTCGACTGGGCGCACGTCAACTCGGCTGTCGCGGTGCGTGCGGCTGTCGCGGTGCGTGCGGCCGTCGCGGTGCGTGCAGCCCTGGCGGCGCGCGGCGCGTGCAGCCCTGGCGGCGCGTGCGGCCGTCGCGGTGCGTGCGGCCCTGGCGGAACGCGGCGCGTTCCCTGCAGCGGCGGCCCGCCCCCTTGGAACGAGCGGCGTTCCATCGAGCGGACGCCACCGCCGACCACCGCTGACCGGAACGGGCCCCGTTCCAGCGGAGCCGTCGGCGGCGCGATAACCGCCCGAGTGAACGGCTCGCGTTCCAGCAGGCGAGTGAACGGCTCGCGTTCCAGCGGAGCCGTCGGCGGCGCGATAACCGCCCGAGTGAACGGCTCGCGTTCCAGCAGGCGGCGAGAGGCGCAACCGCATGCGGCGAGAGGCACGATGGACCGCGAGAGGCCATGGCGATGTGCCGGCGCCGGGCGATGCGCCGGCGCCGGGCGATGTGCCGCCAGCCGGGCGATGTGCCGCCAGCCGGGCGATACGCCGGCACCCGGGCGATGGCCGATGATACGCAGGCGATGCGCCGGCGCCACCCGGTGGCCTGGCCAGCGCCGATCAGAGCAGCAGCCGGCCCCCGCGACGGACGAGGTCCATCCACGCTCGCTCACGCCCGATGGTGGTGACGGCTCCGTGCCCGGGGAGCACCTGCACGGGATCCTCGAGCTCCGTCAGCCGGGCGATCGAGGCAGCCATCTCGTCAGCCGAGCCACCCGGCAGGTCGACACGACCCCAACCGCCCTGGAACAGGGTGTCGCCGCTGAACAGGAGTCCGTCGTCGGCCGCCAGCAGGCACACCGAACCCTCGGTATGCCCGGGCGTGTGCAGGACCCGCAGCCGGATGTCGCCGAAGCGGATCTCGCCACCCTCGGCGAGCTCGACCGCCGGCACGCAGGGGACGATCTCGAACGGCGCGAACAGCGGCTCCGGGTTGGTCAGGCGATGACGATCGGCGGGGTGGACGGCGATATCGGCACCCGTGTGCTCGGCGAGCGCGGCGTTGTCGCCCATGTGGTCCCAGTGACCGTGGGTGCTCACGATGAGCCTGAGGGACCAGCCGCGCGTCTCGAGCGTCTCGCGGATCCAGGCAAGCGAGGGCGTGGCCGTGTCGATCGCGATCGCCTCGCGGGTTCGCGGGTCGGCCAGCACATGCACATTGGTGGCCAGGGGTCCGACGACCGCGTGGAGCCGATCCATCAAGCCAGTCTCGCACGAACCACATCAATCACGCGGATCCGGGACGTCCGGCCCTCGCCCCGGGGCGACGAACCATCGCACACTGCGATGTGGAGGTGATCGTGATGACGACTCCGGTTCGGATCAGGGCCAAGATCACCCCCTGGGACGACCCTGACTTCGTGCGGGCGTTCGAGCGGGCGCGTGCCGAGGTCGACATCTCGGGGTGCTGTCCGGAAGGGCCCCAGGCCGCCGCCGAGGTCCAGCGAATGCTCCAGGAGGCCGGCTTCCCGGACGCCCACGTCGAGGTGCTGAGATCGGTCCAGGAGGCGCTCGAGCACACGTCGCACTGGGTGGTGACCCGCGACGCGTGATCAGCCGCGATCGGCGTCGGACGCGGGGCTGACGGATCGCGATCGTTGACGGTCCGCGGTGGTCAGCCGCCGGCCTCGAGCTTGCTGCGGATGCACTCGAACGTCTGACCGATCATCTTGTTGGCGGTGCCCTCGACCATCCGCGCACCGACCGAGGCGAGGGTCCCGGAGATCGCGACGTCCGCCGACCAGTCCATGGTCGTGGGACCGGCCTCGGGTCCGGACAGGCGCATGTCCGCGGTGGCGTCGACCGCGGAGCCGGGTGCCTGGCCGTGCGCCTTGAGCACCGCAAGCTCAGGCTCGTTGCGCTCGGCGACCGTCATGTCCACCACGAAGCGAGCCGAGATGAAGCCCACGCCGACCTTCGCCCTGGCCTTGAAATGGTCGGCATCGATGACCTCGATCGACTCCACGCCAGGTCCGCACGAGCCGACCTGGTTGGGGTCCATCAGGAACGCCCACACGCGGTCGCGGGGTGCGCTGATGTCGAGGGTGCCCTTGAACTGCATGCTGGATCTCCAGGTAACGGAGCTGGCGTGACTGATCTGGCGTGCCGAAAAGCGTACGCGAGCGGTCAGCTGTCTGCCGTGGCTGAACCCGCGACGTACGCCCCCGGTTCCTTGATGAACGCGGTCCGGCAACCCATCGAGCAGAACGCGTAGACCGTGCCCTCGTGCTCCGCGAGATGCCGGGCGTGGGCGCGGTCGACGGTCATCCCGCACACGGGGTCCAGCAGGACGATGTCATCGACCACGACCCCGGCTGCCGCGTTGCCCGAATCGTCGTCGGCGGATGCCTCGCCGGCCACGGTCGCCGGCCCGGGACGAGCGACGAAGTCCGCCCGGCCGCGCCGCACCTGGATCAGCTCGCCCAGGATCGAGAGCGCGATCTCCTCCGGCGTCTCGGCGCCCAGATCGAGGCCGCACGGCGCGCGCAGCGCGGCCAGCCGCTCCTCGGCGATGCCGGCCTCGTCGCGCAGCCACGCGCGCACGACGCGTGCCCGGGTGGGCGAGGCGACGAGACCCACGTACGCGACATCGCGCCGGAGCGCGGCGGCCAGGGCCTCCTCGTCCCATACGCCCTGGGTGGCCACCACGACGTACGGCGAGCCATCCGGATCCACCCGGCCCAGCGCGGTCTCGGTCGACACGCGCTCGGCATCGGGAAATGCTTCGGCGTCCGCGATCGGATCGAACACCGACACGCGCCAGCCGGTGGCGTTGCCGAGCGTCGCGAGCGCGCCCACGATGGGCGTCGTACCGGCCAGCCACAGGGACGGCGCGGGAAGGTGTGGTTCCACGTAGATCTCCAGGGTGCCGCCGGAGTGGCAGCTCATCACCAGCTCCACGACCCCGTCGGCGCGCCGCCCCTCGGCCGGCGCGTCCTTCGAGAGCCGCAGCAGCCGCGGATGGCCGTCGACGAGCGCCCGCAGCGCCTCCCGGACAACCACGGGCTGGGCGCAGCTGCCGCCGACCCAGCCCTCGATCGTGCCGTCCGGGTGAACGATGCCCGCCGACCCGGGACGCGCCGACGTCGGGCGTTGAACGGCCACCACGGTGGCCACGGCGAACGTTCCGCCGGTCGCCTCGAGCTCGGTGATCCGGCGGAACAGCGTTCGGGCGGCCACGGCGTCAGGCCACGCCCTTCTCGTGGAGCACCTGCCACACCTTGTGGGGCGTGAGCGGGATGTCGATGTGGTCGACGCCGAGGTGCGACAGCGCGTCGACCACCGCGTTGGCGATCGCCGGCGGCGCGCCCACGGTCGCCGACTCCCCCACCCCCTTGGCGCCCAGCGGATGGTGCGGCGAGGGGGTGATCGTCTTGGCCGTCTCCCAGGCCGGGGTCTCGACTGCCGTCGGCAGCAGGTAGTCCATGAACGTGCCGGCGAGGTTGTTGCCCTGCTCGTCGTACGGGATCTCCTCCAGCAGCGACGGAGCGAAGCCCATCGTCAGGCCGCCGTGGATCTGCCCGTCCACGATCATCGGGTTGATGATGTTGCCGCAGTCGTCGACCGCGACGAAGCGCCGCACGGTGACCTGCCCCGTGCCCTTGTCGATGTCGACCACCGCGATGTAGCTGCCGAACGGGAAGGTCAGGTTGGGTGGGTCGTAGTAGTCGACCGCCTCGAGCCCGGCCTCCATGCCCTCGGGGTGGTTGGTGTAGGCCGCGAACGCGAGCTCGGCGATGGTCTTCACCCGGTCGGGTGAGCCCTTGACGCTCCACTGCCCGTTCGTCCACTCGAGATCGTCGGGCGAGCACTCGAGGAGGTGGGCCGCGAGCAGCCGCGTCTTCTCGCGGATCTTGCGCGCCGCGACGGCGGTCGCCGCGCCGGCGGTGGGCGTCGAGCGCGACGCGTACGTGCCCAGACCGTAGGGCGCGGTGTCCGTGTCGCCCTCCTCGACCTTGACCTTGTCGGCCGGGATGCCCAGCTCCTCGGCCACGATCTGGGCGAACGTCGTCTCGTGACCCTGGCCCTGGCTCTGGACGCCCAGGCGCAGGATCGCCGAGCCCGTGGGATGGACCCGGATCTCGGCCGAGTCGAACATCTTGATCCCGATGATGTCGAACGTGTGCGAGGGGCCCGCGCCCACGATCTCGGTGAAGCTGCTGATGCCGATGCCCATGAGCTCGCCCCGGGCGCGTTTCTCCGCCTGCTCCCTGCGCAGGTCGTCGTAGCCGATGAGGTCGAGCGCCTTGCGCAGCGCCGTGTGGTAGTCGCCGGAGTCGTAGTCCCAGCCGGTTGGCGTGTGATACGGGAACTGGTCCTTGCGGATGAAGTTCTTGAGCCGGAACTCGGCCGGGTCCATCCCGATCTCGCCGGCGGCCTTGTCCACCAGCCGCTCGATGGTATGAACGGCCTCGGTGACCCGGAAGCTGCACCGGTAGGCGACCCCACCGGGCGGCTTGTTGGTGTAGGCAGCATCGACCTCGACGAACGCCTGCGGGACCTGGTAGCTGCCGGTGATCACGTTGAACAGCCCGGCCGGGAACTTCGACGGGTCCGCCGCCGCGTCGCTGTAGCCATGGTCGGCGAGCGTCTTGACGCGCAGGCCCTGGATCGTGCCGTCGTTGGCCAGACCGAGCTCGGCATGGATGTGGTAGTCGCGGGCGAACGAGTCGGCCTGCAGGTTCTCCGAGCGATCCTCGATCCACTTGACCGGCCGGCCCAGGGTGAGCGACGCGACGATCGCGCACACGTAGCCCGGATACACCGGGACCTTGCCGCCGAAGCCACCGCCGATGTCATGGGTCTTGACCCGGATGCTCGACTCGGGGACACCGGAGACGAGGCTGATCACCGTGCGGTAGACATGGGGTGCCTGGCTGGTGACGTGGAAGTCGAGGTGACCGCGGACCGGGTCGAAGTCGGCGATGCAGCCACAGGTCTCGATCGAGGCCACGTGGATGCGGGGGATGTAGACGTCGATCGGGACGACGCGGTCTGCTCCCGCCAGCGCCGCGTCGGTCGCGGCCTTGTCGCCCGACTCCCAGTGCCAGATGTGGTTGGTCTGCTTGTCCTCGCCGCGGTCAGGGCGCAGCACGGGCGCGTCCGGCTCGAGCGCCTTGAACGGGTCGACCACCACCGGCAACGGCTCGTAGTCGACGTACACCGCCTGGATCGCGTCCGCGGCCTGGTAGCGCGTCTCCGCGATGACCGCGGCGACCTCCTGGCTCTGGTACATGACCGTGTCGACCGGCAGCACCATCTGCTTGTCGCCGGCCAGCGTGGGCATCCAGTGGAGACCCGCCTTCTCGAGGTCCTTGCCGGTGATGACTGCCAGCACGCCCGGCATGGCGAGCGCCTCGCTGGCGTCGATGGACTTGATCTTCGCGTGGGCATACGGGCTGCGGACGATGTCCATCCAGACCATGTTGGGCAGGGTCACGTCCTCGATGTACTCACCCTGGCCGCGGATGAAGCGCGGGTCCTCCTTGCGCTTCATCGAGTGACCCATGCCGCACACCTCGGCGGTCGTGGTCGGCGCCTGTGCCTCCGTCATCGTCGTCTCCTTCCGGGGCCTACGCCGACGCCGCGGTGGCGGCTTCGGGTGCCGGTTCCGCCGACGCCGCCCGAAGCTCTGCCGCCGCCTGCTGGACCGCCTTGACGATGTTCACGTAGCCGGTGCACCGGCACAGGTTGCCGGCGATGCCCTCGCGGATCTCCTGCTCGCCGGGATCCGGGTTCTGACCCAGCAGCCAGCTCGTCTGCATGATCATCCCGGGCGTGCAGAAGCCACATTGAAGACCGTGCTGGTCCCAGAAGGCCTGCTGCAGCGGGTGGAGCTTGCCACCCTGCTCCATGCCCTCGATGGTGGCGATCGCCGCGCCGTCCGCCTGGACGGCGAGCATCGTGCACGACTTGGCGCTCTCGCCGTTGACGTGGACGGTGCACGCGCCGCAGTTGCTGGTGTCGCACCCGGTGTGGGTGCCGGTCAGCCCGAACACGTCGCGCAGGAGATGGACGAGGAGCAGGCGAGGTTCCACATCCGCCTCGCGAGCCACGCCGTTGACGGTGACCGAGATGTGCTGCGTCGTCATCGGTCGTGCCTCCTACGCGCCCTGCGCCCGTGCGGCCGCCTGACGCAGCGCCCGGATCGTGATCTCGCGGACCATCGCCCGCTTGTACTCGGCCGGGCCGTGGCTGTCGCTCGCCGGGGTGGCCTGGGCGGCGGCCGCGGCGCCGGCCGCGGCGAACGTCTCGTCCGATGGCGCCCGGCCGATGAGACCGGTCTCCGCCTGATCCGCCGCGAACGGCGCGTCGGCAACGGCCGTCAGCCCGATCCCCGCCTGCTCGATCCGTCCGTCACCACCCAGCGTGAGCATGGCCGCCGCTCCCACCGTCGCGAAGTCGCCGGCGCGGCGCTCGAGCTTGACGTACGCGGACCCGGTGCGGGCCGGCGCCGCCGGCAGCCGAACCTCGGTCAGCACCTCGGTGGGCTCGATCGCGGTCTCGAAGGTGCCGGTGAAGAAGCCCCTGGCCGGCAGCTCGCGCTCACCCCCCTTGCTGCGCACCACGAACGTGCCGCGCAGAGCCTGGATCACGGCCGGCCAGTCCGAGCTGGGGTCGGCATGGGCGCACGAGCCGCCGATGGTTCCCCAGTTGCGCACCTGGGGGTCGCCGATCCCGCCTGCGGTGTCGCGCATGATCGCCCACGCGGCCGCGAGCCCGTCGTGCTCATGGATCCGGCGATGCGTCGCCCGCCCGCCGACCCGCCACCCATCGGCGGACCCGGTGATCCCATCGAGCCCCCCAACCGCCTGGATATCGACCAGCAGCGCCGGCTGCGCGAGACGCAGCTTGATCAGCGGTAACAGGCTGTAGCCGCCGGACAGAACCTTGGCTTCTCCCTCCCGATCCTGAAGGACCTGGAGCGCCTCGTCCAGGGACGCCGGACGGACGTAGTCGAACTGGCCCGGGATCATGCGCCGCGTACCCTCCTTCCCGCGCTCGAGGCGCGGGACCGATGTCGGGCTCGCCACCCGAGGGGACGAGCTCGGGGATGCCAGGACATACGGGAGGCGGTCGCCGCCGGATTGCGGCCATCGCCGGCTGATGGGGAAACCCCAAGGAAGCTGCGATGGGCCGAGTATCGGCGCGGTGTCGGCGGGGCGTCAATCGAGTTGCAGGAATCAGGCGACTGGGGGCGTCGGAGGCGTCCGAACAGCTCCCCCATCGCATGCGGCGGTCACCATGCCGATGGCGGCGGTCACGCGGTCGGCGGACTCCAGGTCACGATGCCCACCGAGGCCACCGGCGCGTTCGCCAGGGTCCAGCCGCCGTCGCGCGTCTCGATCAGCCCTGGCAGCCGCGCCATCAGCTCGCGGTCCTTCGCGCCGCCCTCGGCGATGAACAGCTGGCGGCGCAGGGCCGACGCGAGACCGTCCACCGACTCGAAGGTCCGGGGCGCCCGCTCGACCCGGATCACCTCGGTCTCGCGGCCGTGGGCACGCACGATCTCCAGCAGCTCCGGCAACGCCGGCAGCGGGACCCGCTCCTCGCCGTGGATCAACGGCCACAGCGGGTCCGTGAACGAGGCCGGGCTGCGATCGGTCAGGATCGCGATGCAGTGCTCCCGCGCCGCCGTCTCCATGGCCCGCAGGAACGGCCAGATGGGTTCGATGTCGTAGGCGACGTGCGCGATCAGCGACACGTCTGCCGCGGGGAGCTGCCCGAGCTGTCCAGCCGCGTCGGGCCAGGTTCCGGCGACGATCCGGATGTTGTCGATGCCGTGCTCGCTGATCCCGGCCTGCAGCGCCTGGCGCATGCCGGGTGACGGCTCGACCGCCACCACCTGGTGCACCGCGAGCGCAAGCGGCAACGCGTAGCGACCGGCGCCGGCGCCGATGTCCAGCCACACATGGTCGGGTCGCGCCGAGGCGCGCAGCACGTCCAGCGCCGGCTCATCGGTCCGGCGTGGATCGGCCACGAACTGCCTCGTGACCGGTGCATAGAAGTCCGGCAGCTCGTCCTCGCGGAGGCGCTCCGCCTGCTCGCGGTTGGCGAGCACGCGCGCGGTCCAGGCGGCCTCGAGGCGATCGGCGGTGGTGGTTGGGTCGGAGACTGACATGGAGCTCACGATACGCCCGACACCCGATCGAGGTCGGCCGGCGTGTCCACGTCGGGGTTCGAGCCCTCGACCGGGACCTCGGCCACGAGATCCGGCCGTGACCCGAGCAGCGGACCCAGCCCGCGGTCACCGGTGAGGCCAGCGGCCATCGCCCAACCGCCGCGACGGACGAGCACGGGGTTGGGCGCACCGTCATCGGCATATCGGGCACGCACGAACGGCCGGTCCGACCCGGCGGCGGCCGCGATCACCGCCTCGATGACCGCGGGGCGCAGCGATGGCTGATCGCCGAGCACGACCACGACCGCATCGGCGCTCGGATCCTCGGCCGCCGCATCGAGTCCGATCCGCAGCGAGCTCGACAGGCCGTCTTGGGGGCGCGGGTTGACGGCACGACGCTCCGCCCGCCAGCTGATGGCCCTCGCGATGGACGCGGCGTCGTCCCCGAGCACGACCACCACCTCGTCCAGCGCGCTCGCCGCGACCGCGTCGAGGACATGCTGGAGGACCGGCCGGTCATGGAGCGGCGCGAGCAGCTTCTGCGATCCGAAGCGGGTGGCGGCGCCCGCCGCGAGGACGATGCCGATCACCCTCACCCGGCGGCCGCCTCCCGCGCCCGGGCGAGCTCCCGCATCGGCCGGCCCGTGCCGGCTCTCCGTTCCGCGACGACCTCGGCCATGATCGACAGCGCCGTCTCGGCCGGCAGCCGCCCGCCAAGATCGAGCCCGATCGGGCCGCGCAGGCGATCGAGATCGTCGGCAGCCACCCCTGCCTCGAGCAGCCGCGCCCGGCGATCCGCCTGCGTCTTGCGCGAACCGACCGCGCCCACGTAGCGGCAGCCGCGGCGCAGGGCCTCGACGATCGCCGGCTCGTCGAACTTGACGTCGTGAGTCAGCACCGCCACGGCATCCGCCGGACCCAGCCCGATCTCGTCCGCGACCTCGTCGGGCCAGCCCACGATGAGCCGGTCGACATCGGGGAACCGGGCCTCGGTGGCGAACGCGGCGCGGCCGTCGATGACCACGGTCTCGTATCCGAGCTCCCGGGCCAGCTGCACCAGCGACCGCGCGACCTCGACCGCACCGACGACGACCAGTCGCGGTCGGACCGGGTACGCCTCGATGAACAGCTGGCGGCCGGCGATCTCCACCGTGCGCGAGATGCCCTTGGCCAGCGCCGCCGTTGCCGCGGTCACCAGCTCCGCGTCCGCCGCCGGGTCGCCGAGCGTGCCGTCGAGCCGTCCGTCGTCGTGCACGACCAGCGGCGCGGACGGGGCCGCGCCGTCCCCCGGCGCGTGGGCACCGAACGCCGGCGGCGGTGCGTCGGGCGGCAGCCGGGTGACGATCGCGCGCCCGTCTCCGCGACCCTCG
This sequence comes from uncultured Chloroflexia bacterium, assembly GCA_963734995.1. Lineage (GTDB taxonomy): Bacteria > Chloroflexota > Limnocylindria > Limnocylindrales > CSP1-4 > CAIXZV01. Next base: position 302,262 of record CAVTJD010000005.1, on the reverse strand, counting down.
TGCGTCTCGCGCGCGGCGTCGATCGCCACCTCGGGCACGACGGGCGAGATCAGGACGTCGATCGTGCCCCCGCAGGCGAGTCCCACGTCCCACGCCTGCTCGTCGCTGATCCCGTAGCGGATCACGCGTTCCCGCCCCGAGCCGCGAGCGGTCCGGATCTCCTCGGCGGCGGCACCCTCGACACAGCCGCCCGAGACCGATCCCGCCAGGCGCCCGTCGTCGGTCACCAGCAGGACCGCGCCCTCCGGGCGCGGCGCGCTGCCGAACGTGCGCACGACGACCGCCCGCCCGATGCCGGCGCCCTCGGCGCGCCATGCCTGCAACGAGTCAAGCAGCTCCTGCATCGTGGCTCCTTCGCGCTGTCATGTGGGTCGTTGGCGTGGTCCGGACGGGTGGGGTGGGTGGTCAGGTCAGGGGACGTGCGCGCGCCTCGTCAACGGCCCCCGCGTCGAGCGGCTGCGGGACGTCGGCGTCGGGTGCGAACAGGCCCAGCGACGGTGCCACCGCGGTCGCGTGGGTCACCGCCGTGCCCTTGCGCGCGGTTCCCTGCGACGACCCGGCGAGGACCTGCCCCAGGCGCTCCAGCGAGGCCAGCGTTCCGGCCGGCAGGAAATCGTCGATGAACGGATAGGCCGCCTTCATGCCCGCGGCGAGCGGCTGGTAACCGGGCGTCGAGGCCAGCGGGTTGAGCCACACCAGGCGATGGCAGTTGCGCCGCAGGCGCGCGGTCTCCGCGGCCACTAGGGCCGGATCGCCACGATCCCAGCCGTCCGAGACCACGATCACCACACCCGAGGTGCGCAGGGTTCGCCGCGCCCAGCGATGGTTGAAGTCCCGGAACGACTCCCCGATCCGTGTTCCGCCGGCCCAGTCGGTGACCGTGTCCGCCACCCTCGCCAGCGCCCGGTCCCGATCCCGATCGCGCATCACGCGGGTGACCCGGGTCAGCCGGGTCCCGAACACGAACGACTCGGTGCGGACCTCGTTGGTCCGTGACAGCGCCTGGACGAACCGGAGCAGGAGGCGCGAGTGGCGCTCCATCGAGCCCGAGATGTCGCACAGCACGACCAGCTGCCGCGGCTCCCGGATCTGCCGCCGCCAGACCCACTCGGTGAGCTCGCCGGTCGCGAGGTTGCGCCGGAACATCGCGCGGGGCGCGAGCCGGCGGCCGTGCGGATGGAGCTCGTGGCGGCGCGTCCGCCGTCGCTCGAGACGCGGCCGGAGCAGGTCGACGAACCGCTCCGCATCGCGCAGCTCGGCGGCCGTCATCCGGTCGAAGTCACGGTGGCGGAGCACCTCACCGCGGGAGTACGCATCGGGCGAGATCGTGGCGCCTTCGATCTCCGCCCCCTCGTCGGCATCGGCGGCCAGCTGGACGCCCATCGTGGCGAGCTCGGTCGCGGTCGCCTCGCGTCCCTCGCCGCCCTCCTCGGTGGGACCCGGCTCTCCGCCCTGCTCGCGCTCGGCATCCGGGGCGACGCCCTCAAGCCGGGGGCCGGGCAGCGACCGTCCGCGCCGGCGCCAGAAGCGGTCGAACACCCGGTCGTAGACCTCGCGCTCGTCCCTGCGCCGCACGAACACCGCGGCGCCCGCATCGCGCACCAGCTCCCGACGCCCGATGTCCACCAGCGTCAGCGCGCGGGCGAAGTCGATCGACGCACCCATGTCGATGGCCAGCCCGGCCGCCCGCAGCGCCCGCCCGAAGCCCACGGCCTCGGCCAGCAACCGCCGGCCATCGATGACCTCACCGGTGGGGGCGCGCAGGATCGGGGGTACGGCCTCGGTCATCGAGATCAGGCCTGGGCGGTGGCCTCGGCGAGGTACTGCTGGGCGACCGCGCCCCGAACCTGGCGGATGTCCTCCTCGTACTTGAGGACCACGCCCAGCGTCTCGTCCACCACGTCCGGCGCGAGCTCGGTGGCACCCAGCGACAGCAGCGCGGCCGCCCAGTCCAGCGTCTCGGCCACGCCGGGCACCTTGGTCAGGTCGGCGGTTCGCAACCGATGGACGAAGCCGACCACCTCGCGCGCGAGGCGCGGCGGCGCCCCCGGGACGCGGGTGGCGACGATCTCGAACTCCTTGGTCGCTGTCGGGTAGTCGATCCAGTGGTACAGGCAGCGCCGCTTGAGCGCGTCGTGGACCTCGCGTGTCCGGTTCGAGGTCAGCACCACCCGGGGCGCCTGCGCGGCCGTGATCGTCCCGATCTCGGGCACCGTGACCTGGAAGTCGGACAGGATCTCGAGCAGGTAGGCCTCGAACTCCTCGTCGGCGCGATCGATCTCGTCGATCAGCAACACCGGCGCATTGCCGTCGGTCGCCTCGAGCGCCTGGAGCAGCGGGCGCTTGAGCAGGAACTCCGGGCCGAAGATGTCGTGCGCGGTCGCCTGGGCGATCTGCCCACGCGCCTCGAGCAGCCGGATCTCGAGCATCTGGCGCGGGTAGTTCCACTCGTAGACGGCGGTGTTGACGTCGAGGCCCTCGTAGCACTGGAGGCGGATCAGCCGAGTCTCGAGCGAGGCGGCCAGCACCTTGGCGAGCTCCGTCTTGCCCACGCCGGCCTCACCCTCGAGGAGCAGGGGTCGACCCAGCTCCAGGGCCAGGAACACGGTCGTCGAGAGCGACCGCTCGGCGATGTAGCCGTGGTGCCGGAAGACATCGGCGATGCCTTCGATCGAGCGAGTCGACTCGGGGCGGTCGCTCGCCGCCGCCGGGTCCGCGGTCGAGGAGATGCCGGACGAGCCGGCGGGAACGGGCAGCTCAGGATCCATGGGAGGCGATGCTACACCGCCGACGGCCGTCAGCCGTCGGGTGCGTCGAGATCGCGGGCATAGGCAGGGAACCGGAACCGCTGGCTGCGGGTGAGGATCCCGCCGTGTCCCAGCCGTGCCACCGTCTCGACGCTCGGCGGCTCCCCCGTCAGGAGGCGCGGCAGCAACAGGTCGGCCGCGGTGGCCTTGGAGTAGGCGCCGCAGGTGGGCAGCCCGAGCACGGTGGTCCGACCGGCCCGACCCAGCCACAGCATCGAGCCCGGATGGGCGGGCACGCCCCGGCGGATGAGCCGTCCGCCGACGCGCTCCAGGGCCACGAAGAAGGGGTCGCCGGGATCGGTCGACCGGCCACCGGCGGTGAGCACGATGTCGACCGCAGCCGGGCCACCGGTCAGTCCCCGCAGCGCCGTCTCGACATCGTCGAGGTCATCGGGCACATAGCTGATCGCCGTCACCGTGGAGCCCAGCGGCTCGACCTTGTCCCGGACGCTGCGCTCGAACCGGGCGCGATTGGCCGCCCCGATCGACTCCTTGACCAGCACGGCCACCCGTCGCGCAACGAACGGCGCGACCCGGACCAGCGGCCGCTGCCCCCAGCCGGTGATGCGGAGCCCGGCCTCCACGACCTCCTCGGGCACGACGTGCGGGGCGACCTTGACCGACGCCACGAGCTGCCCTGCGCGGACCACCGAGCCGTCGAAGGCGGTGAACACCTCGAGCGGGTCGATCCGGTCGATCAGCTCGAGCTCCCGGACGCGGACGTGGAGCACGCCGTCGGCGGCGGCGACGAGGTCCACCCGGCTCTCGTTCGGCCCCCGTCGCTCGAGCCCCGGGCCGGCCACCGCGGCCGCGAGCCGGAGCGCCGCCTCGTCCTCGTGGAGATCGCCGGGCTCCATGACCAGGACCGTGACCGACGCGTCACCCGAGGACACCGCGTCGGCCGTCGCCCACGCGTCCAGGTCGGCAGCCGACAGCCGGCGGCCCTTGGACCAGCGCTCGCCGGCGACGCGCAGGTCCCGCGCGAGCACGGCACCGACCAGGCGATCGGGCGGGCGGCGACCCGGGACGATCCGCTCGAGCCGCACCCTCCGTCGCTTCCCGGCCGCTCAGCCCAGGCGGGCCAGCGCGGCCTCGATCGCCCGCCGTGCGTACACCACGGCCATCGCCGCTCGGTACTCGGCCGACGCGTGGATATCGGAGCCCACCGTCCGGCCGCCGACGACCTTTGCGGCGGCGGCCGCCACGGCCTCGTGGCCGGACGTGCCCACCAGGGCGGTCTCGGTCTCGGTCGCACGATACGGGTGATCGGCCACGCCGGTGACACCGATCCCGGCCCACTCGATCACCCCGCCGGCGCCGGCGATGACGACCGCCCCGACGCCCACCATCGGGTAGCCGGAGGCCGGCTGCTCGAGGCTCGCGTAGGCCGAGCCGGCGTTGTCCAGCGGCCGGGGCAGCACGATCCGCGTGAGCAGCTCGTCGTGGGCCATCGTGGTCGTGAACGGACCGGTGAAGAAGCCATCGGCCTTGACCGTTCGCGTGCCGGACGCCGACTGGAGCACCAGATCGGCATCGAGCGCAAGGGCGACCGCTGCGAAGTCCGAGGCCGGGTCGGCGTGCGCGATCGCGCCGCCCACCGTGCCCCGGTTGCGGACCTGGACGTCGCCGATGCTGGGCAGCGCGTCCTGCAGCACCCCGTAGTGGATGGCCGGCGAGTCGGCCAGCTCCGCATACGTCGTGAGCGCGCCGACCGACAGCCGCCCGTCGTCGAGCTTCTCGACCCCGCGCAGCTCGCCCAGCCGCCCGATGTCGACCAGCGTCTCCACGGATGCCAGCCGCAGCTTCATCAGCGGCAGCAGGCTCTGGCCACCGGCGATGACCTTGGTTCCGCCCCCGGCCGCGATCGCCGCGAGCGCCTCGTCGACGCTCCCGGCCCGGGTGTAGCCGAACGCCGCCGGGATCATGCCTGGCCTCCCTTCGAGGCGCCGCCAGCTGACGCCGCCTGGATCGCGCCCCACACCTTCTGTGCCGTGTACGGCATGTCGAGGTGACGGATGCCCAGCGGGCTGAGCGCGTCGATGACCGCGTTCGAGACGGCGGCCGTGCTGGCGATGCAGCCGGCCTCACCGACGCCCTTGACGCCCAGCGGGTTGACCGGTGACGGGGTGACCGTCTCGTCGAGCTCGAAGCTGGGCAGCCACGAGGCCCGGGGCAGCGCGTAGTCGAGCAGCGAGCCCGACAGCAGCTGTCCGTCGTCGCCGTAGATCGCCCCCTCCCACAGTGCCTGGCCGATGCCCTGGGCGATGCCGCCGTGGAGCTGGCCGTCGACGATCATCGGGTTGATCTTCCTGCCCACGTCATCGACCGCGACGTAGCGGACGAGATCCACCTTGCCGGTCTCCTCGTCGATCTCCACGATCGCGACGTGGGTTCCGAACGGGAACGTGCAGTTGTCGGTGTCGTGGTAGGCCGTCTCGTCGAGGTACGGCTCCATGCCGGGCGGGGTGTCGAACGCAAGATCGAGCGCAAACGCGATCTCCTGGAGCGTCTTCTTCTTGTCGGGCGAGCCCTTGACCCGGTATTCGGCGCCGTCCACCTCGATGTCGTCGGGGCTCGCCTCGAGCATGTGCGCGGCGTAGCGCTTCGCCTTCTCACGGATCTTGGCCGCGGCCTTGATCGCCGCCCCCGTGCCGACATTCGACGTCCGGCTGCCGTACGAGCCGTAGCCGAACGGCGTGCCCTGGGTGTCCGAGTGCTGGACCACGATGTCGTCCATCGGCACGCCCAGCTCATGGCTGATGATCTGGGCGAACGTCGTCTCGTGACCCTGGCCCTGGGGCTGGGTGCCCATCGTCACCACGACCTTGCCGGTGAGGTGGACCTTGATGTTGGACGACTCCCACATCGCGGCGCCCCAGCCCTCGCCGACGGCACCGATCCATTTCGACGGCGCGACGCCGCACACCTCGATGTAGGTCGACAGCCCCACGCCGAGCAACCGGCCACGCCCCTTTGCCTCGGCCTTCTTCGCCGCCATGTCCGCGTAGCCGGCCATCGCCAGCGCCTTGTCCATGGCCGGCTCGTAGTTGCCCGAGTCGATGTACAGCTTGGCGCCGTTGACCGCGGTCAGCAGACCCGACGGGTTGTCGTACGGGAAGGCGTCCGGGGGCAGGAAGTTGCGGCGCCGGACCTCGGCCGGATCGATGCCCAGCTCGTCGGCCACCAGGTCCATCGTTCGCTCGACGACGTAGGTCGCCTCCGGGCGTCCGGCGCCCCGGTACGCGTCCACGAACGTGGTGTTGGTGTAGACGCCGGTGACCTCGCAGTGGACGTTGGGGATCCTGTACGGCCCGGACAGGATCCGCCCGTAGAGCGTGGTCGGGATGCCGGGTCCGATCGTCGACAGCCGGCCACCCAGGTTGGCGTACGTCTTGACCCGCAGCCCCTTGACCTCGCCGTCCTTCGTGGCCGCGGCCTCGACGTAGGTGATGTGGTCGCGCCCATGGATCGTGCTGTGGTAGCTCTCGCGCCGGGTCTCGACCCACTTCACGGGCCGCCCGCCGATCGCCTTGCTGGCATGCATCACGAGCGCCATGTCGGCGTAGCAGAAGATCTTGGTGCCGAACGCGCCGCCGACGTCGGGGCTGATGCACCGGATCTTCTGCTCCGGGACACCGGTGACGAACGCCGCCAGCAGCAGCCGCTGGATGTGCGGCGTCTGGCTGGACATCCAGATCGTGTACTCGTCGGTGCCCGGGTTGTACCAGCCGATGTCGCCCCGAACCTCCATCGGGTTGGGGATCAGCCGCTGGTTGACCAGGCGCTGCCGGACCACGACCTCGGCGCCGTCGAACGCGGCGTCGGTGCCGGCCTTGTCGCCCACCGACCACTCGAACACGACGTTGTTGGGGGCGTTCTCGTGGAGCTGCGGCGCGCCGGGCTGGGTCGCCTTCTCCGCGTCGACGACGGCGGGCAGCGGCTCGTAGTCGACCTTGATCAGGTCGAGCGCGTCGGTCGCCTGCGCCGCGCGTCTCGGCGACCACCGCGGCGACGCCCTCGCCGGTCCACTTGACGTCGTCTGTCGCCAGCGCGCGCGGCGTGCTGACGTTGTTCTGGATCCCGCTCGCGCCGCCGGCGGGCCAGGCCATGGGCAGCGGGTTGTAGGTGATGTCGGCACCGGTGAACACGGCCAGCACGCCGGGTGCGGCCTTGGCCGCGCTGGTGTCGACCGAGCGGATGTTGGCGTGCGCGTAGGGGCTGCGCAGGATGGCCATGTGGACCATCCCCTGGAGGCTGATGTCGTCGAGGTAGCGGCCCTTGCCGGTGATGAAGCGCGGGTCCTCGACCCGCTTGACCGGTGCGCCCAGGACGTCGGTGGTCACGTCGTCCCTCCTCAGGCCGTCACGGCCGCTGGGGTCGCGCCGGCGGGCTCGCGCATCATCCTCGCGGCCTCGGCCACGGCGGCCACGATGTTGTGGTAGCCGGTGCAGCGGCAGATGTTGCCCTCGATCGCGTGCCGGATCTCGGACTCGGTTGGCTCGCTGTCGCGGGCGAGCAGGTCCGCCGCGGCCATGATCATGCCCGGCGTGCAGAAGCCGCACTGGAGCCCGTGCTTGTCCCAGAACGCCTGCTGGAGCGGGTGCAGCCTGCCATCGGCGGCGATGCCTTCGATGGTGGTCACCGCGGTGCCATCGGCCTGGGCGGCCAGCATCGTGCAGCTCTTGATCGCGCGACCGTCCACGTGGACGGTGCACGCACCGCACTGGCTGGTATCGCAGCCGACGTGGGTGCCGGTGAGCCCAAGCTCCTCCCGCAGCACCTGGACCAGGAGGCGTCTCGGCTCGACGTCCACCTCCCTGGGCTCGCCGTTCACCTCGAGCGCGACATGCAGCTCGGCCACCGGGACGACCTCCTTCCCCCCGTCGAACGGGGGTGGCGACGCAGGAGTGGCGGACGATCGCCGCCGGTCGAAGCGTGCGATTCGAGCGCCAATGGCAACGTGCTGGCCCGCCGCACGAGCTGCGATCCCCGGAGCGTGTCAGCCGGCCGGTCGGTCGGTCAGGTGACCCTGCCCCGTCGGGTCAGCCGCGCGAACGGTGAGAGCCGGATGGTGGCACCGTGACGGCTTCGGCGCAACCGGGTTTCGGTTGGTGACCCGGCCGCCTGGGCGGGAACGAGATCAAGACCGCTATCTGGCTCCACGCCACCATGGTGACAGCCGAGCTGCCTCTGCGACAGGCATCCGGTCGACTGGGCTTCGAGCGCGTCCCAGGGAAGGATCTCGCAGCCCTTGCGCGAGCGCCGCGACGCCCTGTGCCAGAATTCCCTGTCTTCCACATATGACAGCGGACAGCATCGTCGGGCAGGATTCTCGTATTGAAGTGCTGTCGGTCATCTACTGTGGACATGTTGTCTGGCGATCCCACCGCCCTGACTCGCGCGCATGGCCGGTGAGCCCGCTCCCAGCGCGGCGGCAACCGAAGCGCCACTCGCGGTGGATGTGCGGTCCACCGACCGCAAGTCCGGCAGAGCGCGGGATCCCGAACCGGTCAGCCCTTGTGACGCCGGCGGTTCACCCGTCCGTGACCGGTTGGAAAGGTTCGTGGATCCAGGCCCTCGGCGACGGCGTCAACCGGCGGAAGGACCGCCACGTGCGCCGCCCGGGCCAGGGTCGTCAGCGCCGCCTGGGCCGCGTCCGCGGTCAGCCCGTCGAGCGGCGAGGCATTGGTGAGGCCCACCCGATCGGGACCGCGTCCGTTGGCCGACGCCGCATATCGGGCCGCCCAGTCCAGGATCGGCGCCTGGTCCTCGGCCGAGGGCGCGGTCAACGCCGCGCATACCACGCCCCGGTCACCCGGCACGGCTCTGACCAGGTACCAGTTGTCGGGGCCGGCGATGAGATCGAACAGGTACGAGCGATAGGGTGCCGACAGGATGGTCTCGTCACCTGCCTCCCAGGCCGACCCACCCTGGATCACGAGCATCGTGTGGATCGCCGGATCATCGGCGAGGAGCCGCGACTGGGCCGTCGCGAACAGCTCGCGTTCCGCATCATCGTCACCGATCGCGACCGCCGCGGGCTCCTCGACCTGGACCATCGAACAACCGGCCTCGGCGAGCGATCCCAGCTGCGTCCGCAGGCGCTCCGCCAGCTCCAGCGTGAACTCGGTGCGAGCCGTCGCGTCCTGACCCTCGGTGACCCGGCGCCCGAGCGAGTACGGCCCCGGGATCACCTGCGCGACCGTCCGCTCGGTGAGCGCCGCCGTCGAGCGCCAGGCATGCGCCAGGCGGCCGTCGACGCCGATGTCGCCCGCCTCGATCGCGCGCAACACCACGGCGCCCAGGTCGGGCCAGCGCACCTGGCCATCGGTGACCAGATCGAGGCCGGCCGTCTCCTGCGCGTGGACCGCCGCGGCCACCAGGCGGTCGGTCACCTCCGGCCAGCGCGCCAGCGCCGCCGGGTCGCCCGACTCGGCGGCCGCGTCGAGCGCCGGGATGTCGGTGCCATCGGCCAGGGTCCGCGGCCAGCGGCCGCTGAGCATCGCGAACATCAGGCCATCAGCTCCACGCGGCAACGCCCAGCGACCACAGCACGAGGAATGCCGCGGCCAGGAGCAACAGCCCCGCGATGCGCACCGCCTGCATGCCGCTGCTGCCGAACACGGGCACCATCGTCCCGGGTGTCGGGCCGGGTCGCATCCACAGCGAGCGCAGCGTGGGGACCCGCGACGGCGGGAACAGCGCCCCCAGCCAGAAGCCGGTCAGCAGCCCGCCGAGATGGGCCATGTTGTCGATGCCCGGCACGACGAACCCGAACACGAGGTTGATCGCGATCAGCCCGCCCAGCTGACCCAGCAGGTTCCGCGACTGGCGGTCGAGCAGCGGCCGGTGGATCACCTGGGCGGCGAACAGCAGCCCGAACAGGCCGAAGATCGCGCCCGATGCGCCGACGCCGTACTGCGCGCTGCTGAACGCGAACGTCATCAGCGAGCCACCGGCGGCGAACACGAGGTAGTAGAGCAGGAACGCCGTGCGGCCGTACAACCGCTCCACGTACGGGCCGGCGATCCACAGGGCCCACATGTTGAACAGCAGGTGGAGCGGGTTCTGGGTGATCGGCGCGTGGACCAGGGTCACGGTCCACAACCGCCAGATCTCACCCTGGGCGAGCCCCACCTTGTCCATCGCAAGGAGGTTGCCGAGCTCGTCGCCGGCGGGACCGGCGAAGTCCACGACCAGCGACACGATGACGGTGACCGCGACGATGGCGACCGTCAGCGAGAAGCCCGCGTCACCGCGCGCGCGGGCGAAGTACCGGCCCGCTGCTCCCTGGTCACCCAGCTCCTTGGACAGCCAGCCCAGCCGCGACGCGATCTCCGCCTTGTCCTCGGCCGGCGCCCGGCGATCCGCCTCGCGATACGCTGCCCGGGCCCCCTGGAGGTTGCCGGCGCGCACCCGCGCGGCGGCCACGTTGCGCCACGCAGGATAGGTGGCGGCGCTCTCGGGCAGCCGGGTGACCTCCTCCCACGTGGCGAGCGCCTGATCGTCCTCGTTGAGCCGATACCAGGCCTCGCCCAGGCCCAGCAGCGCGGCGCCGGTGATCCCGGGGTCGTTGAACCCGATCACCCGCTGGTACAGGCGGGCGGCGTCGACGAAGTCCGCGGACGTCATCAGCTCCGCGGCGTGGTCCAGCGCCGCGGTGGCCGCCTCACGCGTGAGCGGGCCATCGTGCGCCAGGGCGGCCTGGTAGTCGAACGGCGGCTGGTCGGTCACGCGGGCGACTGTACAGGAGGTCGCGGTCCCGGCGCCGATCGCCCTAGACTCCGAGCCGTGTGCGGCCGGTTCACGCAGCAGCGCCCAACCTCGGAGATCGCGCGGATCTTCGAGGCGGAAGACCTCGCCGACGATCCCGGCGACCACTACAACATCGCCCCGACCGATGCGGCGGCCGTGGTCGTCCAGCGCGACGAGCGGCGCGCGGTCGCGCGCTACTCGTGGGGCCTCGTTCCCGGGTGGGCCACCGATGCACGCATCGCGTCACGATCGTTCAACGCCCGGGCGGAGACCATCTCGACCAGCCCGCTGTTCCGGGACGCCTTCCGTCGTCGCCGGTGCCTGGTGCCGGTGGACGGCTTCTACGAGTGGCGACGCGAGGGGTCGACCCGGCAGCCGCTGCGCATCCACGACCCGGCCGAGGGTGTCATGGCGCTCGCTGGCCTGTGGACCGGCCGCCAGGACCCGGAGACCGGCGAGTGGCGGCGATCGTTCACGATCGTGACCACGCGGCCCAACGCGTTCATGGCCCGGATCCACGATCGGATGCCGGTCGTGCTGCCGCCGGAGGCGTGGGCTCGCTGGCTGGACACGACGGGAGCGCCCGACGCGTCCGCGGCCGGGATCAGCGAGCTCCGAGCGTTGCTGGAGCCGCGCGATGACGTCGCGCTCGCGGCGTACCCGGTGCCGTCGCTGGTCAACAACGTCCGGAACGATGGGCCGGAGCTCATCGAGCACCTCGCCGCGATGCCCGACGCGGGGACCCTGTTCTGACGTTCCGGCTATCGGTCGCGGCGTTCCCAGCCATCGCTCGTCGCGGCGGCAAAGGCGGTCCCGGGGTCCTCGCCCCTGTCCAGCGCGGCAGCGTAGGTGCCGAGCAGCCGCGCAAACGCGCCCTCATCGTCCACCGGGGCGACGAGGACGGTCGCCTCTGCCGGGGTGCCGGGAGGTAGCTTGGACCCCGGCCGCAGGGCGACCACCAGCGACGCACCCACGAACGATGCCGACTCGACGCACACGGGGAGCACGTCCGCCGGGGCGTCATCGGTGACGACGAGCACGGCATACGACGTCAGGTAGCGCAGGCCGAGCGATACGTCGGCGGGCTCGAGCACGGCCGGCTCCATGACGGATGACACCGCGCCGTCGGCTGGAAGATCGGCGTCATCCGCAGGAAGAGCGGCGTCCGCCCGCTCGGTGACCGACTTCGGCGGCGTCCCGGTCGTGCGCCGCGTCGGCCGGGCCGGGTCGCGGAGCAGTGCCACGTGGCCGACGCCCCCCGCAGCCAGTGCGAGCACCAGCGCGTCGCCCGCGGGATCATCGCCCGTCCGCCCGACCAGCTCCACACGCGAGCCTGCCGCCGCCGCCGCGAGCGCGATCTCGCAGGCACGTCCAGCGGGCCGCCCGTCACCCGAACCATCCCATCCCGGGACGCCCACCACCACGATCATGCCTTGACTCTACGCGAGAGCCCGCGGGTCGTGCTGTCCGCAACGGGTCACCGTCGCCGGGTGCCGCCGGTAGATGCCGGGTGCCGGCCGCCAGATCCGGCCCTGAACGAGGCAACGCCCGCGACGACCGAGCGTCAGTGCTGTGGGGCGTCGCCCCCGGGCCCCTGGGTGGGCGTCGGCGTCGGTTGCGGCACGGGCGTCTCGGGCGGGCTCGTATGGTCCTCGTGGTCGTCATCGGGCTCGTGCGTCTGCGTTGGCGTAGCCGTCGGGGGCGGGCTGTTGGTGGATGATGGCTTCGTGGGTGATGCGGTCCGATCCGGGGTCGCCGTCGCGCCACCCTGGCCATCACCACCCTCGGACTCCGTTTCGGAAGGCTCCGGCGTCTCCGTGCCACCGCTCGGTCCGGGTTCGACCGAGACGTTCGGATCCGGGGTGACCGAGGGAGAGGGAGAGGGCGACACGTCTGTCGGCGATGGCGACGGCGACGGGGTGGGTGCAGCGATCGATGGCTCAGGGCTTGGCGACGCATGGTCACCGCCCAGCAGCCCGAACGCACCCGCGGTCGCCAACCCCGACCCGGCTGCGATCCCGGCGACCACCAGCACGAGTGCCAGTGCCTGGGCGCGCACGGCGATCGGGAAGCCCGTCCGCATCGCAACCCGCCAGGCGTCGCGCAACGACAGCAGGAATGCCCCGATCGCGCCACGCCGAAGGGCCCGACCGGCGGCGGTCGCCGGTGCCGGGACGGGCTCGGCCGCGACCGCTGACATCACACGATCGGCGAAGTCGGGCGACGCCGCCACGCCCGAACGCACGGCGATCTCGTGCAGCTCCCGGGCCAGCCTGGCCTCGGCCGCGACCTCATCGGGTGTCGCGTCGACGCCGTCGAGCTCGCGCATGCTGAACGGCTGCCGCCCGGGCCCGGGTCCGGTGGCCGTCATCGGTCCAGCTCGCCCAGCGACCGCCGCAGGCGCGCGAGGCCGCGATGGAGGTGCGTCTTGACGGTGCCCAGCGGACGATCGGTGGCATCGGCGATCTCGTTGAGCGATCGCTGGGCGAAGAAGCGGAGCGCCACCACCTCGCGATACGGCTCATCGAGCTCGGCGACGGCCGCGCGCAACCGCGCGTCGCGCTCCGATCGGAGCACGGTGTGGGCGGGGTCCACGGCGTCGGTCGCGCCGGACGTTCGGAACCGGTCCCGGCCAGGTTGATCGGCATCGGCGGCGAGCGGATCGAGCCACACCACCTGCTTGCGCTGTGCCGCGCGACGCGTGGCGAGCCGGACTGCGATCCGCGCGAGCCAGGCTCCGAACGGCCCGTCGGCGCGCCACGACGCGAGCGACCGGTAGGCGATCACGAACGCCTCCTGGGCAACATCCTCGGCCTCATGCCGGTCGCCGAGGATCCGCGCGCACGTGGCCACGACCTGCCGGCTCTCGCGCTCGACGAGGCTGCGGAAGGCATCGCGGTCCCCGGCCAGCACGTCAGCGACGGTCTGGCGCTCATCGAACGTGGCTCCGGTGTCCCGATCGGGCATCCAGGTCCGTTCCGTCGACCCGTTCTCCGTCCTGTGCGACGCGGCCCTCGCCCGGCCTGGCGACGGTGCCGGCGCCATGGTGGCGCCGGCGACCATCATCGACGATCGTGACTTCGGCCATCGCACATCGTTGGTCACGGATCCCAGCAGGACTGATGGGGTCAGTGGTCCCCGCCTCCATGGTCACCACCATCGTCGAAGGTCGGCTGCGGGGTGCCGGACGCAGCGCCGCTGTCCTGATCGCCATGGTCACCGCCGGTGCCCCCATGGTCGTCGGAGCCGGACGAGTCGTGCGTGTCGCCCTGGCCGTCCTCGTCATCGAACGTCGGTGTCGCGTCGGGGGTGGCGGTCGCCGACGGGGCGTCGGTCGCGTGCACGTGCTCGGGCTCAGCCGTCCGATCCTCGTGGCTCATCTCGGGCGAGCCGGTGGGCTCGGGCGTCTCGGTCGGCTCGGGCGAGGCCGTCGCGTCGGGCGCCTGTGTCTCGGTCGGCTCGAGCGTCTCACTCGGCTCGGGCGTCTCGGTCGGCTCGGCGGTCTCGGACGCGTCAGTCGGCTCGGCGGTCTCGGACGCGTCAGTCGGCTCGGCGGTCGCGGACGCATCGAGCACCGGGGTGAGGTTCGCATGGCGCGCACCCACGAACGTCGAGGTTGCGAAGGCCGCACCGGCGACCAGCAACAGGGCGACGAGCGACGCGGCAATCGAGCGGGCAATCCGGTGGGCAGGCTTCATGTGGTCTCCGTGGTGTCGCGCCTTCCAACTTGAAGCCGCTTCACCCCATCCGAGGCCGCGCGAGCACCAAAGGTTTCAGTCGCCAGGTGTCACCCGGCGTGCGCGTCGACGCGATCGCCGGCGATCAGCCGGGTTCCGGGTCCCGGATGACCTCCACGGGACCGAGGCCCGCCGCCTCGAGATCGCCCCCGAACTGCGCCTCGTCGCCGACCAGCACGAGCGCCGCCCGTTCGGGTTCGATATGCGCGCGAGCGACGCGCAGCACGTCGTCGGCGGTCACGGCCTCGATCGCGTCCCGATAGTGGTCGAGCTCGTCGTCCGGCAGGTCATGGACGAACAGCCCGGCCAGGGAGCCGACGACAGGCCCGGGCGTCTCGAACCGCAACGGGAACACGCCGACCAGGTAGTCCCGTGCGGCGCGCAGCTCGGTGTCAGTCACCGCATCCTCCCGGATCCGGTCGAGCTCGACCAGAAACTCGCGCAGGGCAGGAACGGTGACATCGGTATCGACGGCGGCTCGCGCCGAGAACGGGCCTCGTCCTCGCCGGAGATCGAACCCGGCGCCGGCTCCGTAGGTGTAGCCCTTCTCCTCGCGAAGGTTCATGTTCAACCGCGAGTTGAACAGCCCGCCCAGGATGGCGCTCATGACCGAAACCGCGTGGAAGTCGGGGTGCCGGCGCGGCAGGCCCGGGTGTCCGATCCGGATCTCTGTCTGTACCGCCCCGGGGCGCGCGACCACGCGCACGACCCGCCCGCTCTCCGCTGGCGCGTCATCGACCGTGCTGTCCGCGCCCGTCCCGTCGCCTGTCCAGTCGCCGAGCAACGCCGCGGCCATGCTCGCGACCGCCTCCGGCTCGACCTCGCCCGCCACGACCAGGGCCGTGCGGCCCGGAACGAAGCCCCGCGCATGGACGGTCCGCAGATCGTCGGCGGTCAGCCCTGACACGGTCTCCGCCGTGCCACCGGCGGGCCGGTGATAGGGGCTCGACGGCGCGTAGATCGCGTCCACGAACGCCTGATCGGCGCGCCGCCTCGGATCGGCCCGAGCCTGGAGCAGATCGGTGAGCCGCTCGTCGCGCAGACGGTCCACCTCGGTCACCGGATAGGCCGGCTGCCGGACGATCTCGGCCAGCAGCTCCAGCGCCGGCTGCAGCCGGGCGGCCGGGACGTCCACGCCGGCGGAGGTCGCGTCCCAGCCTGCCTCGCTGTGCAGCGAGGCGCCGAGCCGTTCCGCCGCCTCGACCAGGGCGATCGCGTCCCGCTCCGCGGTCCCCTCCGTCAGGCCACGAGCGGAGAGCACGGTGGCGCCGCCGAGCCCCGCCGGCTCCTCGGCGGCCCCGGCGCGGGTCACGAGCGAGGCGCTGACGAGCGCGCGACCCGGCATCGGCGTCACGATCAGGCGCAGCCCGTTGGCGAGCCGGGAGCGGAAGGTGGGTGGGAACTCGTAGTGCCGCGGGTGACCGGGCACGGGCCGTTCCGCGACGAGCCCCGGATCGCCCCTCATGCGGCCACCTCCCCTGCCCCGTCGGCCGTCGCGTCCTGCTCACCGGTCGTCGGGACATAGGTCAGGACAACCCGGTTGTCGGCGCGGAACACGTCCGCCGCCACGTCCCGGATCTGGTCGCTCGTCACGGCGAGGTACCGGGGCAGCAGC
The DNA here is from genome assembly GCA_963734995.1 of uncultured Chloroflexia bacterium. Lineage (GTDB taxonomy): Bacteria > Chloroflexota > Limnocylindria > Limnocylindrales > CSP1-4 > CAIXZV01. The sequence continues at coordinate 286,348 of CAVTJD010000005.1, read as the reverse complement.
GTGTTGACCATGCCCGGGTCGTCGAACAGCGTCGCGAACATCGACAGCCGATCGGCTCGCTCCTCGACCCGAGCCAGGCCACCCAGCTCGTCCGCCTCGGTCAGCGCCTTGGCTCGGACGAGCTCGTCATCGGTCGGCGGATCGACGGCCAGCCGATCCAGCTCCTCGAGCAGCACCGCTTCGACGTGCGCCACATCGACGCCGGGCCGCGCCGTCGCCCAGCCCAGGAGCTGCGAGGCACCGCCGACGAACGGCAGGGCGAACACGGCGACGTCCTGGGCGAGCCGCTCCTCTCGCACGAGCCGTCGATGCAGCCGGCTGCCCTTCCCCCCGGACAGCATCTGCGACGCGAGGTCGAGCGCGTCCAGCCGCCGGTCCCCGAACGCGGGTGCACGGAACCCGACGTAGACCCGCGGCAGCGGCACCCGGTCGACGACCGTCTCGCGCCGCTCCTCTCCGATCACCGCCGGCAGCGTCATGTCCGGCAGCGGCGGGATGTCGGGGTTGGGTGGGATCGACCCGAAGTAGCGCTCCACCCAGGCGTGGACCTGCGCGCGATCGCAGTCGCCCGCGACCGAGAGCACGGCGTTGTTGGGCACGTAGTAGGTCCGGAAGAACTGTTGCACGTCCTCGAGCGAGGCGGCGTCGAGGTCCTCCATCGAGCCGATCGCCGGGTGGTGGTACGGGTGGGTCTCCGGATACAGGTGGGCCGCGAGCTTCTCGCTCCAGGTGCCGTACGGCCGGTTGTCGTAGCTCCAGCGCTTCTCGTTCTTGACCACGTCGCGCTGGTTGTCGAGGTTCTCCTGGCTGAGCGCATCGAGCAGCGAGCCCATGCGGTCCGCCTCGAGCCACAGCGCGAGCTCCAGCTGGTGCGAGGGCATCGTCTCGAAGTAGTTGGTACGGTCGAGCCAGGTCGTGCCGTTGAGCGTCCCACCGGCAGCCTGCACCAGCGCCATGTGCTCGGCCTTGCCCACGTGCGCCGAGCCCTGGAACATCACGTGCTCGAACAGGTGGGCGAACCCGGTCTTGCCCGGGACCTCGTGCTTGGACCCGACGCCGTACCACAGGTTGACCGCGACCACGGGCGCGAGATGGTCCTCGGCGACGATCAGGCGCAGGCCATTGGCCAGCCGCTCGTCGCTGAACTCGACGACAGGTACGGACATTCGCAGTCGTTCCTCGCACATGCGATCAGAAGGGGACCGCAATTGTAGGGCGATCGGCCCGTGGAGCCCTCCGCGCGCCGCCCACAGCCGTCGGTCGTTGGTCCGGTGACCCGCGCGGATCGCCTCGTGCGGGCAGCGCACCGGTCGGACGCCTGGGGCCGGTCGGCCCGGCCGGTCGGCCCGGCGGAGCGTTGGGTGGCGGACCTTCGGGCGGCACGGAATCGGGCTCCCCGTTAGACTCCGCTGCCGTGAGGACCCAAGAACGGGCTGGGGTTGCCGAGCGCGCAGCCCCGCGGCCGGACACCGTCGCGCTCGTTCGCCTGATCGTCCCGCTCGTGACCTTGGTGTTGCTGCTCGGGCTGGCCGGACCGGTTGCCGCGCACGCCGAGTTCGTGTCATCCGACCCTGCGGACGGAGCCGTCCTGGCGGCACCCCCGACGAGCGTCACCCTGACCTTCAGCGAGGGCCTGGACGCGTCCAAGAGCCACTTCGAGCTGCTCGGGCCGGATGGCACCAACCTGGGCACCGGAAAGGCGGCCGGGGACGGCGACGAGACGATGACCCTCGACGGGCTCGAGCTCGGCCCCGGTGCGTACACGGTCGAGTGGACCTCGGTGTCGCTGGACACTGACATCCTCCGCGGGAAGGTGCACTTCACGGTCACCGAGCCCACCCCCGCCCCGGCCACGCCGGGGCCGACCGCGCCCGCATCCGAACAGCCCAGTGACGCGGCCACGCCGGCCGCCACCCCCGCACCGACCCCGGACGCCGGCTCTCCGGCCGCCTCGATCCAGCCCGTGACCACCGGCCTCCAGACGACGTCGGCCAACAGCACCAGCGACATCCTTCCACCGATCATCGCCGTGGTGGCCGTGATCGCGATCGTCGGCCTCTACCTGTTCCGTCGCAGCCGCAGCGCCTGACGATGCGGCGAGGGAGGGGTTCGGGCGTCGCGCGGCTGGCGGGGCTCGCGGCCGGGGTCACGCTCGTCGCGGGCATACCGGCGGTCGTGGCCGCCCACAACCTCTCGACCGTGTACGAGAGCCCGCTGCCGCTCGCGGTCTACCTCGTCGGTGCGGCCGCCACGGTCGCGCTGTCGTTCGTGTTCGTGCTGGCACGCGACGTCCGTGCGGCGCCCATCGAACCCGGTCGGATCGTCGGGGTGCCCCTGCCGATCCGAGTCGTGCTCCGTGCGGTCGGGCTGCTGGCCTGGCTGTGGATCGTCGTCCAGGGCGTCGCCGGTGGCTCGTCGGACGCCGCCGTCGCGCCGCTGTTCCTGTGGGTCTACGGCTGGGTGGGCGTCGCCGCGGTCTCGGCGCTCGGGGTGCCGATCTGGGACTGGCTCGATCCCTTCGCGACCCTGCACGACGTGCTGGCATGGCTGCTGCGCCTGGTGGGGATCCGTGGTTGGGCGCCATCCGAGCTGGCGCCCGCCTTGCGCCTGTGGCCGGCGGTTGCCGGGCTCGTGTTCTTCGTGTGGCTCGAGCTGGTGGCGTTCCCGGGAACGGGGTCGCTGACCGTGGTCGTTGTCGGCTACACGCTGCTCACGCTGGCGATGATGGCGCAGTTCGGCCGGGACCAGTGGCGCGCGCAGGGCGAGACGTTCACGGTCTGGTTCCGCACCCTCAACCGCCTCGCACCGTACGGCGTGGTCCCCGCGGCCGAGACCGCACCGGCTGACGCGACGCTCGATCCCGATGCCGTGGACGCGGCGGTCGTCGTCCGGCGCTCGTTCGCGAGCGGCCTGCTCGTGGCGAGATGGGAGATCCCCCGGATCGCGCTGGTCGCCATCGGTGTGGGCTCGATCCTGTTCGACGGGCTGAGCCAGACGGTGCCCTTCGCGGTCACGTTCGGCGCGCCGGCGATCGGGCCCAAGACGCTGCTGCTGCTGGCCTTCCTGGGGATCATCGTGGCTGCCGCGCTGCTCGTCGCGCGCGCCGTCAGCCCGGGGGCGATCGGGGCGGGCCTGGTGCCCATCGCCGTCGGGTATCTGATCGCCCACTACCTGACGTATCTGCTGACCGACGGCCAGAAGATCGTGATCGCCATCTCGGACCCGTTGCAGACGGGCGCCGATGTGTTCGGCACCGCGTTCTACACACCCGACGCCTCGTGGCTCCCGCCGGGGCTCGTCTGGACCGCCCAGCTCGTCGCCGTCGTGGGCGGGCACATGGTCGGCGCCTGGGCCGGCCACGTCACCGCGCAGCGCGACATGGACGCCATCGCCAACGCCAAGCCGCGCCGTGACATGCGGCACCGCAAGATCCCGGGCTCGATGCCGGCGCTCACGCGCAACATCCGGCAGCGCGAGATCCCCCTCGCCGTGGTCATGGTGGCGCTCACCACGCTCACGCTGTGGTCGCTGGGCCAGGCGATCGTCCAGGAGCCGGCGGCCCAGGGAACGTTGCCCGTGGTGACCCGCCGGCTATAGCGCGGGCGCCGACCGCGCGTCCGGCACCCAGTCCGTGATCGCGCGCACGCCGCTGATCCCAGCCACGATCGCGGGATCGAGCGCCTCGGCCGCCGCAACGGCCGTCTCGATCGAGGTGAAGCACAGGATCCCCTCGGCGATCGTGGCATGCCTGATGTCCGCCGCGTCGCGCACCGCGCCGGATCGCGGCGTGGGGGTGTTGGCGACCAGGCGCACCTCGCCCGACGCGATCAGATCCAGGATCCCGGCCTCACCCGCCACCGGCTCCGCGCCCAGCTTCGCCACCGGCACGATCCCCTCGATCCCGACCGCCTCGAGCTGGGCCCGCGTGCCCGGCGTCGCCGCCAGCCGGTAGCCCGCCCGGACGAGCGCGCGGCCGAGGTCGTCGAGACCCCATTTGTCCCGATCCGCGATCGAGAGCAGCGCCAGCGGCGCCTCCCCGGCCGAGGCGCGCGGCGGGATGAGCGATGCGCCGGTGAGCGCCTTGGCCATCGCGACTCGCGCGTCGACGGCGATCCCGATGACCTCGCCCGTGGACTGCATGAACGGCCCGACCGACGGGTCCACGCCCTTGAGCTTGGCGGTCGAGAATGCCGGTGCCTTGACCGCGACGAACGGCGGCTCGGGGCGCAGGCCGGCGGGCCAGCCCAGGTCGGCCAGCGAGGCGCCCAGCGAGATCCGGACCGCCAGCTCCACCATCGGCACCCCGGTCACCTTGGACAGGAACGGCACGGTCCGGCTGGCGCGTGGGTTGACCTCGATCAGGTACACGCCGTCGTCGCGCACGATGAACTGGGCGTTGACCAGGCCCTGGGCGCCCAGCGCGAGGCAGATGCGCTCCATGGTCTCGACGATCAGCTCGCGGTCGCCCGCGGCGACATGCTGGGGCGGGAACACCGCGATCGAATCGCCCGAGTGGACGCCCGCTCGCTCGACGTGCTCGAGCAGGCCTGGGATCAGCACGGCCGACCCGTCGCACACGGCATCGACGTCGACCTCGATCCCCTCCAGGAACCGGTCGATGCGGACGGGACGATCCGGGTCCACGACGGCCGCCGCGGCCAGATGACGGACGAGATCGTCCGGCGAGTACGCGAAGTCGATCGCGAGGCCACCGATGACGAAGCTGGGTCGCACGATCACCGGGTAGCCGATGCGCTCGGCGAGCGTCAGCGCCTCCTCGATGGACTCGGCCATGCCGCCCTCGGGCTGTGGGATGCCCAGCCGGTCGAGCAGGGCCGAGAACCGCGTCCGCTCCTCGGCCTGGTCGATGGCCTCCAGGTCGGACCCCAGCAACGGCACGCCCGCGGCCACCAGCGGCGCGGCCAGGTTGAGCGGCGTCTGCCCGCCGAACGCCACGACCGCGGGCAGGCTGCCCGGTGATCCGGCCGTCTCGAACTCCACGATGCTGCGCACGCTCTCGGGATCGAGCGGTTCGAAGTAGAGGCGGGTCGAGGCGTCGAAGTCGGTCGACACGGTCTCGGGGTTGGAGTTGACCATCACCGCGCTCCAGCCCTCGCGGCGGAACACGTCGGCGGCCTGCACGGCGCAGTAGTCGAACTCGATCCCCTGCCCGATCCGGACCGGTCCGCTGCCGATCACCAGCGCTGCCGGGCGATCCACGGGCGGCGCCTCGGGCGGCGACCCGGCCGACGCGTAGGTCGAGTAGAAGTACGGTGTCTCGGCGGCGAACTCGGCGGCACACGTGTCGACCATGGCGTAGCCGGGCTCCAGGCCGAGCGCGGCACGCGCGTCGCGCACGGCCGCCTCGGGCACGCGGGCCAGCGTCGCCAGGTCGCGGTCGGCGAAGGCCGCGCGCTTGGCCGTCGCGAGCAGCGTCGCACCGTCCGCATCCGTGGCATCGGCAAGCCGTCCGCCCGCCGCACGGACCTCGTGCTCGAGCTCGATGTTGCGGCCCATCTCGGCCAGGAACCAGGGAGCGATGCCGGTCGTCCGCCGGACCACCTCCTGCGGCACGCCGCGACGCAGCAGGCCCAGGATCCGCCACAGCCGCGAATCGGAGGGTTCGAGGAACTGGCGCAGCACGATCGGTGCGGCCGACCGCTGCGCGAAGCGCGTGCTCTCGCATGCCTGACCCTGGTCGTCGATCCAGCGGATGACCGCGTCCTCGGCCGCGCCCCACCCGTCCTCGTCGGCCTCGTCGGCCTCGGTCCCCGCATAGACCGCCGCGAGATAGTCGAACGTGGGGCGCCAGGACGGGTCCTCGCCCAGCGGCCCGGCACCCGCCTGCTCGAGACCCCGGAGCGCCTTGTTGAGCGCGGCCCCGAACGTCCGGTCGATCGCCATCACCTCGCCGGTCGCCTTCATCTGCGACCCGAGCCGGCGGTCGGCGGTGGGAAACTTGTCGAACGGGAAGCGCGGCAGCTTGACCACCACGTAGTCGAGCGCGGGCTCGAACGCCGCCACCGTCGTCCCCGTCACGACGTTGGGGATCTCGGCCAGCGTCCGACCGGTCGCGATCTGGGCGGCGACCCGCGCGATCGGGTACCCGGTGGCCTTGGATGCGAGCGCCGACGATCGTGACACGCGCGGGTTGACCTCGATCACCGCGTACTCGGTGGAGTCGGGCGACAGCGCGAACTGGACGTTGCAGCCACCTTCGACACCCAGCGCCCGGATGATCGCGAGCGCCGCGCTGCGCAGCCGCTGGTGGACCTGGTCGGTGAGCGTCTGGACCGGGGCCACCACGATCGAGTCGCCCGTGTGGACACCCAGCGGGTCCACGTTCTCCATCGAGCACACGGCGATGCACGTGTCATCGGCGTCGCGCATGACCTCGTACTCGACCTCCTGCCAGCCGACGAGGCACTGCTCGACCATCACCTGGTGGATGGGGCTCGCGCGAAGGCCGGAGCGGACGCGCTCCCAGTAGGCCTCCTCGGTCCCGACGATCCCGCCACCGGTGCCACCGAGCGTGAACGCCGGGCGGATGATCGCCGGCAGCCCGATCTGGGTCAGCGCCAGCTCGGCGGACGCGTGGCGGGCTGCCTCGTCGGGACCCTCGACGATGGCCGACGGCGCATACGGCTGCTCGATCCGGTCGAGCAGGTCACGGAACGCCTCGCGATCCTCGGCCATCCGGATGGCCTCGAGCGGCGTGCCCAGCATGCGGACGTTGTGGCGTTCCAGGACGCCGGCCTCGGCCAGCGCGGTGGCGAGGTTGAGCGCCGTCTGCCCGCCCAGCCCGGCCAGCAGCCCCTCGGGTCGCTCGCGCTCGATGACCGCCTCGATCGCCTCGACGGTGAGCGGCTCGAGGTAGACGGCGTCGGCGACGGTGGGGTCGGTCATGATCGTGGCCGGGTTGGAGTTGACCAGGATGGTCCGCACGCCCTCGGCGCGCAGCGCACGGCACGCCTGGGTGCCGGCATAGTCGAACTCGGCCGCCTGGCCGATCACGACCGGCCCGCTGCCCAGGATGAGGACCGACGCGGGCTTGGGGTGCGTCACGCGGCCGCTCTGGACGGGCCGATGCCCGCCAGCCACTCCCGGGCGGCTCGGCGGGACGTCAGCGTGACGACGCGCGTGGTAGCCGGCAGGGCCGCGCGTCTGACCACCTGCCACGCATCGTCCGGCGTGGGCGTCCAGCCCGGGCCCCAGTACAGCCGATCGAGGTGGATCACGGGCAGCCCGGTTCGCGGGCCGAGCTCGACGGCGAGCGTCGACTTCCCGGACCCGGCGCTCCCGATCACGGCCACCCGCTTCACGGCGTCCGTCCGGCGGCCCGGCCGTCGGCCCGGCAGGCGTCCAGGAACCGGTCGAACACCGCGAGCGCGTCGAGCGGTCCCGGCGCGCCCTCGGGGTGGTACTGGACGGTCTCGATCGGCAGCGTCGCGTGGCGGAGACCCTCGACCGAACCATCGTTGAGGTTGCGCTGGCTCACGCGGAAGCCCGAACGGGCCGGCAGGCTGTCCCCGACCACCTGGACCTCATGGTTCTGCGCGGTGACCTGGACGTAGCCCGTGTCGAGATCCTGGACCGGATGGTTGGCGCCGTGGTGGCCGAAGCGCAGCCGGGTCGTCTCGGCGCCTGCTGCGCGGGCGACGATCTGGTGCCCCAGGCAGATGCCGAGCAGCGGCCTGCCATCGTCCACGATGGTCCGGGCCAGTGCCACGGGTCCGGCCAGCCGCGCCGGGTCACCAGGCCCCGGCGACAGGACGACGCCGTGCACGTCGGACGCCAGCACATCGGCGGCCGGAGCCGTGTGCGGCAGCACGCGCACGCGAGCGCCGCGCCGGCGAAGCGACCGGATGATGTTCGCCTTGAGGCCATAGTCGACGATCGCGATCAGCGGCGTCCCGGGCTCGTCGCCGATCTCTCGGACGGCTGATGGCGACACCTCCGCGACGAAGTCCTGGTCCTCCCAGCGCGGGACCGCACGCGCCCGGTCGACGGCGCCGTCGCGGTCGATCTGCCCGGGCTCGGTGATGATCCCGCGCAGACAGCCGCTGGCACGCAGATGACGGGCGAGCGCGCGGGTGTCGACCCCCGCGAGGGCCGGGATGCTGTTCCCGCGCAGGAGCGTCGCGAGCTGCTTCGCGTCCTCGAGCACGGCGGCCGTCGCGTGCGCGACCACCAGCCCGCGGAGCCATGGGCGCTCGGACTGGTCGTCGGCCAGGAGCCGCCCGTAGTTGCCGATCAACGGGTAGGTCATGACCACGACCTGGCCGGCATACGAGGGGTCGGTCGCGATCTCCTGATACCCGGTCTGCGACGTGTTGACGACGAGGTCGCCTCCCGCGGCGACCGGCGCACCGAACGCGATGCCGGGAAACACGGTCCCGTCCTCGAGCGCGAGCAATGCGGGCCCCGCGTCGCCGACACGCGGATCGACGATCGCGCGGGCACGCGGAAGCGGCGGATGACCGACGGACGGTGGGGCGATCACTCAGATCCCGGCGAGCCGCGGCGAACTGGCGCCGCTGGCGGACATGCGCACGAGCATCAGGCCTCCTCGCCGGCCTCACGGGACCGGTACACCGGCCTCACAGGACCGGCTCTAAAGGACGCCACGACTCTAGCACGCACGTGGTCCACATCGCCCGGTGCAGGGTCACGGGCGGCGCGACCACACCGGGCGTGGATGGATCCCGGGCGCGTATCGTGCGCTCTGGCATCCCGGAGGCAGCGTCTGCTGGTGGTCGAGATACGGGTTCTGGGGCCGTTGGAGGTCATCGGGCCGGACGGTCCCGTCGCGCTCGGCGCGCGCAAGCAGCGCCAGCTGCTGACGGCGCTGCTGGTCAGGCGTGGCGACAGCGTGTCGGCCGACTGGCTGATCGACGCGCTATGGGGCGACGAGCCTCCGGAGTCGGCGGGCAAGCTGGTCCAGGTCTACGTGTCGGCGCTTCGCAAGCGCCTGCCGAGCCCGATCTCAATCAGGACGCAAGCCGCAGGCTACCTGTTGGAGTGCCCGCCTTCGAAGGTCGACGCGGCCCGGTTCGAGCACCTGGTCGACGAAGCAAGAGCAGGCGGGTCGAGCTCCCACCCGGCCCGCATCGCCCTGCTGCTCGGGCGCGCGCTCGAGCTGTGGCATGGACCCGCCTACGGCGAGTTCGGTGACCAGCCGTTCGCGGTGGCCGAGGTCGCGCGGCTCGACGCGCTCCGGCTGGCGGCGATCGAGACGCGGAACGAGATCGACCTCGGGCTGGGCAGGCATCTGGCGATGTTGCCCGAGCTCCGGGTGGTGGCGGACGAGCACCCGTTGCGCGAGCGACTCCAGGCCCAGCTGATGCTGGCCCTGTATCGCGCCGGGCGTCAGGCGGATGCTCTCGAGCGCTACGTCGCAACCCGACGCCACCTTCGGGACGAGCTGGGCATCGACCCGAGCGAGGAGCTCGAGACGCTGCAGCGTCGCATCCTGCGTCACGATCCGGATCTGATCGTGACGACCGGCCGCGAGGAGGTGCCGGATGCGTTGCCCGTCGCCCCGGATCCCCTCATCGGACGGACGCGGGAGCTGGCCGAGCTGCACGAGCTGCTCCTGGATACCGAGGTGCGGCTCCTCGTCCTGGCCGGGGCCGGCGGCTCGGGCAAGACACGGCTCGCGCTCGAGGTGGGACACGAGATGGCCCGCGCGTTCGCGAATGGAGCCGTGTTCGTGGACCTGTCGCCGGTGCACGATCCGGCGCTGGTCGGGGAGGCGCTCGCTCGGGCGCTGGGCCTGACCGCGGCGACCGGCGACCCCCTGGACGCTGCGATCGCGTTCCTGGTGCCGCGCGAGATGCTGCTGCTGCTCGACAACGCCGAGCAGCTGCGCGCCGCGGGACCGGTGCTCGTGCAGCTCCTGGCGCGGGCGCCACATCTCAAGATCGTCGTGACCAGCCGGGTCGTGCTCCACGTGCGCGGCGAGCACGTCTACCCGGTCGGGACGCTGCCCGAGGACGACGCGGCGGCCTTGTTCCGGCGGCGCATGCAGCAGGTCGAGCCACGCCTGCAGCTGACGGCCGAGGACGACGACGCGATCCGGCGCATCTGCCGGCGCCTGGACGGACTGCCGCTGGCGATCGAGCTCGCGGCAAGCCGCATGCAGGCCCTGTCACCGTCGGAGCTTGGGCGGCGGCTCGAGCCACGACTCCCGCTCCTGGTGGGCGGACCGCGCGATCTGCCCGCTCGCCAGCAGACCCTTCGCGCCACCATCGAGTGGAGCCACGACCTGCTCGAGCCGATGGCCCGGCAGGCACTGGCGCGGCTGTCCGTGTTCGTTGGCGGTTTCACGCCTCGGGCTGCTGAAGCCGTCGCGGGCGTCGATCTCGACGTGCTCCAATCACTGGTCGAGCACAGCCTGCTGCGACGCGCAGACCAGGTCGCCGGTCCGGGCCTCGATCGGCGGTTCGTGAGCCTCGAGACCATCCGGGAGTTCAGCGCCGAGCGGCTCGACGAGTCCGGAGAGCGCGAGTCGATCAGCCGACGGCACGCGGAGTTCTTCCTGGGCGTGGCCGAGTCAGCGGGGCTGCTGTGGGAGTCCGAGCGACCCCAGCAGTACGACCTGGTCGTCGCCGACATCGACAACCTGCGTGCGGCGATCGACTGGGCGGCCGGCCGGGACGTCGAGCTGGCGCTGCTGATCGCGACCGCGCTGGAGGCATTCTGGGCGACCGTCAGCCCGTTCGAGGGCGCACGCCTGCTCGAGTCGCTGATCAGCGGCGCTTCGGGCCTGCGCGCCGACCTGCGAGCCCGGGCGCTGCGCGTGTGGGGGCGGGCTTGACCCGCAGCGGCCGATCCGAGGCTGGCGCCGAGCGCTACGAGCAGAGCCTGCGCGAGTTCCGCGAGTTGGGAGATCAGCGGGGTGCAGGCGGCGTGCTCACGCGTCTGTCAGGCGCCGCGCTCGCGACGGGCAATCGGTCAGAGGCGCGCCGCCTTGCTCAGGAGGGCCTCGACCTGCTGCGTCGATCGGGCTTTCCGAAGGGCGAGTCGGTCGGGCTCGCCCAGCTTGGCGAGATCGAGTTCCTGGAGGGCGATCACGATGCCGGGCTGGCGACGATCCAGGCAAGCGTCGCCATGGCCGGCACAGCCGGCTTCGCCTGGTGGCAGGCTCAGGCGCTGTTCCAGCTCGCCCAGCTGACGCACTCCGTCGGACGCCGTGCCGAGGCCATTGGGTGGTGCCGCGAGGCGCTTCGGATCAGTGACCGGATCGGCGACTGGATCCTGAGCATGTACTGCATCGCGCTGTTTGCCTCGATCCAGGGCGAGACGGGTGACGAGCTCCTGGCCGCCCGGCTGTGGGGGTTCGTCGATCACGAGGCGGAGAGGCGACCGCCGATCACCGGCTGGTTTCCCGAGCGGGACGCGATGGAGGCTGCGTTCATCCGAGGCGATGAGCCGGCGATCCGTACGGCGCGCGAGGAGGGTGGGCAGCTTTCCCTGTCCGCGGCCGTCGCGCTGATCCTCGCGCACGAGCCAGCGACAACGCCCTGACATCCCTGCAACCCATGCTCGCCCGGGCCGGCGGTTGCCACCGGGCCTGACATCGGACCGGCCGCGCCCGGTGGGCGGCAACCACGGTCATCAGGACACCGGGTCGCCTTCCCGCCAATCACCGACCACAACGTGACGTGCGACGACGTCCCTGAACACCGGCGTCGGCCTGGGCAACGGGGCGGGGGCCGCAGCCTGCGGCCGCCGCCCGGTCCGATACCGCTCCCAGTCCAGCTCGCTACGCCAGACGTCGACGATCCGGTAACCCTCATCGATGGGACCGGCGACATGCAGGATCAATCCCGGGGGACGCATCGCGATCAGCCCGGCCGCTGTCTGCTCGTAGTGCTCCCAACTCGCACCGATGTCGTGGACGAACGCGTACACCATGCCCATCTCCCGTTGCTTCGGCCCGCACCGCCGGGGTCGAGCGTCGAGGGTGCAGGTAAAGCGGAGGTATAGCGACGCAGGCCGGGGGGAGCCGGTGGCATGTGCCGGCTATACCGACGCTAAACCCGCCTCGCGCAAGGTGCCAGCAGTGGTTCGTCCTGGTCGGACCGCAAGTCACACGGAGGCAGACGCATGAAACGGATCCTGGTCGTCCTCACGCTCGCCGCCCTCGGCCTGAGCGTGGTTCCCACGGCGATGGCCACCACGCCGAGCAACGTCAGGTTTGACGTGTCGGTCGCGCTCAACGGCAACCTCCAGGCATCGACCACCTCTGGCGGGTTCGTCGCATCGGGTGCGATCGCATCGAGCGGAACGGAGCAGGGCCATGGCTGGTTTGCCGGCCTGGGCCACCTCAAGACGGGTGATCCCAACTCGTTGCACGCTGCCATGACGCTGGCCGATGACAGCGGGTCGATCACGCTCGACCTGGTCGGCCTGTTCGGTCAGCTGCCCGCTCCGCTCGCGACCGGCGAGGGACGCTGGTGGATCACCGGCGGCACCGGGGCGTACGCGGGGATCCACGGCGAAGGCTCATGGTCCGCCACGGCCGACTTCCGGGCCGCCATTGCCAAGACCGGCCCGCCCATCGTCAACTTCGTCGAGCTGGGGCAGGTCCACTGACCGCGACGCTCCCCGCGCACGCCTGGAGAGCGCGCGCCACCGAGCCGGGCCCGCCGTTCCTTGGACGCACGAGGCACTCGACGGCCGGCTGATCCTGAACACGACGCCTTCCGGCCTCGCCCGAGCCGGGAGGCGTCGCGCCCTTTCCGCATCAGAACAGCCGACCCTGTCTCGCACCTGGCGGACCTGGTCTCGCACCTGCCGGTCGGCGCGCCAACCAGACGTCAGACTTCTGCTCACGTCCCCGAGGGTGATCCTCCTCCGTTGCCAACGGGGCCAGGCATGGCGGGCAGCTCCACGCGGAAGGCGGCGCCCCCATCCGGCCGGTTGGCGACCCCGATCCTTCCCCCATGCTGGTCCACGATCCAGCGCGCGATCGCGAGCCCCAGCCCGGTTCCGCCGCTGGGCGCGCCGGGCGCCCGCCAGAACCGGTCGAACACGTGCGGCATGTCCGCCTCGCGCACGCCGGGCCCCTCGTCGGTGACCTCGACCGAGGCAACCTCACCGCTGGCTCGCACCGTGACCTGTACCGTTCCGTGCCGCGGGCTGTGGCGAACGGCGTTGTCCACCAGGATCACGATCAGCTGGCGCAGCCTCGCCCCATCGCCCGAGATCATCGCCGGCTCCGGATCGACCAGGACCCGGACGCCGCGTGTCTCCGCCGATCGCCCCACCGCGGATGCCGCCTCGAACGCGACGTCGCCCAGATCGACCGGCATCCACTCGATCGCGACGGCCCCGGAGTCGGAGCGGGCCAGCAGGAGCAGGTCGTCGACCAGCGCGGCGAGGTGCGTGACCTCGGCATCGATGTCGTCGAGCGCCTCCACGGACTCGCCGATCGGCCGGTCCTGGTGGCGGGTCAGGTGCTCGAGCGACGAGCGGATCACGGTCAGCGGCGTGCGAAGCTCGTGGCTGGCGTCGGCCGCGAACTCGCGCTGGCGCCGGAGCGCGTCACGCTGAGCCGCCAGCGAGTCACGGATCGGCACCAGCGCCCGCCGCGCGTAGATCGTCCCGAAGCCGATCGCGACCACGATGACCAGGAGGCCGCCGACGAGCAGCACCGCGAGCACGGCGTTGAGCGTCGCGACCTCGGTCGAGCGGTCCTGGAGCGCCTGCAGGAAGTAGGTGTTGCCGTCCTGCGCCACGACCCGGCGGGTCATGACCCGAACGGGCAGCTCGTTGCCCGGTCCGTTGGTGAGCTCGAGGGTGCCGGTCCGAACGTCGGTCCCGTCGGCGGCGCTCTGCGCGGCCACGAGGCTCGCCTGTGCCGGGAGCCCACCCGGGATCGCGACCGGACGGTCGGACTGGACCGCCTGCCCGTCGGCGTCGAACAGGTAGAGCAGCGTGTTGCCGCTGCCCAGCACATAGCCCAGGTCTGGCCGCCTGAACGGCGCGCCCACACCCTCGAGCAGGCTGACAGCAGGGTCGATCCGGTCCTGGAGCTGGCTCGTCGACGCCGCGGCGAGCGTGTTGGCCACGGCCGCGTACAGCGCCGCACCGAGCACGACCAGGACGACCAGCGTGGACAGGCCGCTCCAGGCGACGAGCCGCCAGCGGACATCGTGGATCAGGCCCGCCTCGGCCTCGAGCGACGACCGCTCGGCGCTGTCGTCGACGGGATCGAGGCGCGGACCGTCACCCATCGCCGACGTCCGGCGACCTCATCGGCCGTCGCCCATCCGGTATCCGACGCCGCGCACCGTCTCCACCTGGGATCCCGCGTCGCCGAGCTTCGTTCGCAGGTAGTGCACGTACGCGTCGACGGCGTTGGGCGTCACGGCCACGCTGAACGGCCAGGCATGGTCGAGCAGCTGGTCACGGGTCAGCGTCTGGTTGGGATGACGCATGAGCGCCTCGAGCAGCGAGAACTCGCGTGGGCTGAGGTCCACGTTGTGACCCTCGACCGTCACCCGCCGAGCCGCCTCGTCGAGCACGATCGTCCCGACCTCCAGGCGAGGCTCGGCGCGCCTTGGTCCCGGTTCGGCGCGTCTGGCCAGCGCGCGCAACCGGGCGGCCACCTCCTGGTATGCGAACGGCTTGACGACGTAGTCATCGGCACCCGCGTCGAGCCCGCTGACCCGGTCATTGACGGTGTCCCGCGCGGTGAGCATCAGGATGCTGACATCCACCTCGTCCCGGCGAAGCTGGCGAGCGACGTCGAGTCCGGACATGTCGGGCAACCCGATGTCGAGGATCACGGCGTCCAGCCCATCGATCACGCTCGCAAGCTCGATGCCGGTCCGGCCGTCGGGCGCGTGCTCGACGACGTGGCGGTCCTCCTCGAGCAAACGAGTGAGAGCGCGTGCGAGGCGCTCGTCGTCTTCGACCAGAAGCAGATGCATCGTTGCGCCAGTCTTCCTTGCCTCAGGGCACCACGGTGACGTCGCTGGCGGTGCCGAGCCTGAACGTGCCACCGCCGTTGTTGGCGCCACCGCTGTTGTCGTCGGTGCCGGGCCGGAACCCGCCGGTGACCTCCAGGATCACCTTCTTGCCGGTCTGGACATCGGATGACGAAGCCGCGTTCTGCTGATGGTACGTCGTGTTCGGATCGAGCCCGATCGTCACCGGCTGACCGGCGCCGGTCGTGATCGTGATCGAATCGGCCGTCATCGAGTCAACCGTCCCGGTGACCATCAGCCCGCCACCGAGGCCGCCTCGTCCGGCGAAGCCACCGTTGCCGCGGAACCCGCCGGCCGCATTGGGGTCGAAGCTCCCGTTGGGCGTGACACCGCCGAAGCCACCGTTGAACCGCCCGGCCGTGGCTGTCGTGGTGGGCGCGGTGGTCCGTCCCACGGCGAACGCCACGCCGGCCGTCGCCACCAGAACGGCGACCGCGAGGGCGACGTTGAGCACGCGTGACGAGCCGCCCGACCGGCCCGTCACGTCCGGGGGCACCAGCGGCGACGTGGACTCGGGCGCGACCGGCTGGAACGCCGGCGGATAGCCGGAACCCGGCTGAGGCGCGGCGGCGAACATCGGCGTCGCCCCGCTGGACGGCTGCCCGGGCTGCGCGGGAGGCTGGAAGGACGGCGGCGGCGGGACGGCACGCCCCGGTGCCTGCCAGGCCTCGGCCGGGACAGGATCCCTCCCGGTGAGATCCGGCACGGGTTGGGTGGCGTCGCCGGCCGTGCCGGGGTCGCCGCTCGGGGGCTGGAACGGAGGCGTCGTCATGGCTGGCTCCTGTCGCTGGTGACGCATGGCGTGGTGGGCGATCCGGTCGTGGGAGATGTGGTCGCGGCCGATGCGGTCGCGGCCGATGCGGTCGCGGACGCGAAGACGTGGCTGGTTATGGGGTCGTGCATCGATCGGGTGGTCATTCGTAGCGCAACGAGGCGATGGGGTCGAGGCGTGCCGCCTGGCGGGCCGGCCACACCCCGAACACGACACCGACGAGGAGGCTGAAGCCGACCGCGACGACGACCGTGAGCGGGCTGAACACGAAGCCCCAGCCGGCAAGGGCGCCGATCACGGCGGATGCCGCCACGCCGACCAGGATCCCGATCAGCCCGCCCAGCAGCGACAGCACCAGCGCCTCCACCAGAAACTGGAACAGGATGTCGCCGCTGCGGGCGCCGACTGCCTTTCGGATGCCGATCTCACGGGTCCGCTCGCGAACCGAGACCAGCATGATGTTCATGATCCCGATGCCGCCCACGACGAGCGAGATCGAGGCGATCCCGGCGAGCAGCAGGGTGAGCAGGCCGGTCACCGACGAGAACGTGTCCAGCAGCTGGGCCTGGCTCTGGATCGAGAAGTCGTCGTTGGTGCCGTTGGTCCCGTGGCGCTGCTCGAGGGTGACGGTCATCAGCGCCTGGGTCGCGTCGATCTGATCCGCGCTCGCCACGCTGACCCCGATCGAGCGCACCGAGTCACCGCTCACGAAGTAGCGGTGGGCCGTCGTGATCGGGATGAGGATCTGATCGTCCTGGCTGAACGGACCGGACGATCCCTTGGGCTGGAGGATCCCGACAACCCGGAACGGCAGCCCGCCGATCTGGATGTCGGTACCGATGGCACTCGCGTCGAGGCCCAGGTCATCGGCGGTCGTCGCGCCCAGCACCGCCACCCGAAGGCTCGAGTCGACCGCGGCCTGGTTGAGGAAGGCGCCCTGCCAGATCTCATAGCTCCGGACTCGCGGGAAGTCGGGGGTGGTGCCGACGATCGAGGTGGTGGTGTTCTGAAGTCCGGCGATCACGGCCTTCTGGGTGCTGACCTCGGGCTCCACGGCGGCCACGCCCGGCAGGGCGGCCAGTGCCGTGGCGTCGTCGACCGTCAGGGTCGTGGCGGATCCGGCGGCGCCTCGCGTGAAGCCCGTGACGGTCGCGCCGGGCGACACCGTGAGCAGGTTGGTGCCCAGGCCCTGGATGCGATCGGTGATCCCGCTCGTGGCGCCCTCGGCAACGGCAACCAGGGCGACGATGGACCCCACCCCGATGATGACGCCCAGCATCGTCAGCACCGCCCTGAGGCGGCTGGTGCCGAGCCGGGAGATCGCGAGCCGGACGAGCTCGAACGCGCTCACTGGACCAGGAGCCCGTCGCGGACGTGCACCTGCCGCCGGGCGTGGTCGGCCACGTCGGTGTCATGGGTGATGAGCACGATCGTGGTACCCGCGGTGTTGAGCTCGTGGAGCAGCGCGATCACCTCGGCGCCGGAGGCGCTGTCGAGGTTGCCCGTCGGCTCATCGGCAAGGATCAGGGCAGGCTGGGAGACGAGGGCCCGGGCGATCGCCACCCGTTGCTGCTGGCCCCCCGAGAGCTCCGAGGGCTCGTGGGTCGCGCGGTCGCCGAGTCCCAGCCGCTCGAGCACGGCAGCGGCGCGCGACAGGCGCTCCTTGCGCCCGACTCCCTGGTACAGCAACGGCGTTGCCACGTTCTCCAGGGCGCTGGTGCGCGGAAGCAGGTTGAACGACTGAAACACGAACCCGATTGCACGGCCGCGAACGCGCGCGAGGTCGTCATCGGTCAGCGATTCGATCGGCGTCCCGCCCAGGCGATAGACGCCGCTCGTCGGCCGATCGAGGCAGCCGATGATGTTCATCAGGGTCGACTTGCCACTTCCGGACGGACCCACGATCGCAAGCAGGTCACCCGGCCAGATGTCGAGGTCGACACCGCGCAGGGCTGCGACCTCCAGGCGACCGGAGCGGTAGATGCGGGTGATCCCCCGCAGCTGGATGACAGGCGCCTGCGAAGACGTGGCGTCGCCGGATGGCGACCACATGCCGGTCGGTGCGGGCGGCACGGCCCAGGCGAGCTCGCCGGGCGCGGTCGACGTGCCCCACACCGGTTGTGTGGGAGCGGGGTCGCCGCCCGCCGGCCCGCCCGTCATCGCGGTCACGGCTGCCCACCGCGGAAGCCGCCGTCGACGAACGTCCGGCCGCCGCCGCCGAAGCCGCCGACGGCCGTCGATGAGCCCTGCCGGGTGGACGAGGTGCCGACCACCACATCGGTACCAGCTGTCAGCCCGCCCTGGATCTCGGCCATGGACGAGGTCACGAGCCCGACCTGGACGGCCACCAGCTGTGGCTGCCCGGACCCATCGAGGACCCGCACGCTGTAGCTCCCGGTGCTCCCGACCAGGGCGATCGACGGGACCGCGAGCACGTCGCTCGCCGACGCCGTGGTGACGCTGACCTGGGCGCTCATGCCCGATGCGGTGCCCGCCGGAGGCTCGGGAAGGGAGACCACGATCGGATAGCTGACCACGCCGCCGCCGGTCCCGCTGCTGCCGATGGGGCTGATCTCGGTGACCTTGCCCGTGGCGGTCTCACCCGTGGCGGTGATGGTGACGTCCGCCGACTGCCCGAGCTGCAGCGAGGGAAGGTCGGACTCGGCGACGCTCGCGGAGATCTCGAACGCGCCCGACTGAACAGTGATCGCTGCCCCCGACGGCGCGTCCACGTCGGCCGTGATGTTGACCTCGACCACGACGCCGTCGACGGGACTCACCAGGGTCGCGGCATCGACCGTCGCCTGGGCCGTGGCCACCGACTGCTGCGCCGTGGCGACAGCCGCCTCATCGGATGCGATCTGGTCCTCGCTGGCGCCGGCAACCTTCGCCTGGTATGAGTACCTGGCGGACTTGACCTGGTTCTGCGCGGACTTGACCTGGTTCGCGGCCTGGGTGTTGGACTGCTGGATCTGCAGCTTGAGCGACGCCAGCGCGTTCTCCGCCTGGGAGACCTGGCTCTTGTCCTGCGCGATCTGGGCGTCCGACACGGGCGGATCGGCCGCCTGATCGGCGGCCAGCTGCTTCCTGGCGTCGGACACCGCCTTCTTCTGCTGCGACAGCTTGAGCGAGTTCTGCTTGGCCGTCTGGCTCTGGGCCGTCCTGGCCTGGCTCAGCGCCTGCTCCGCCTGGGTGACCGAAAGCTTGGCGGCCGCCTTGTCGGATCCGGTGAGGCCCGCCTTGTCGGCGGACAGCCTCGCCTTCGCCGAGGCGAGGTTGGCCTGTGCGACGGTCAGCGCGAGCTGCGCGTCGGAGTCGTCGGCCGTGGCCAGGACATTGCCCTTGGCGATCTTCTGGCCGGGCGTCACGGCGACGTTGGTGACGCGCCACGACACGCTGCTGCCGCCGTTGCCGGCGTTCGAGGCCGACGCGCTGCTCGACTGCGGCACGGGCGGCGAGCCGAAGGCGAGGTCGTAGACCGCCACCGGGCCAACGGTGCCCGTCGCGACGACCTGCGCGACGACGTTGGTGCGCGTTGCCGCAACGGTCTGGTACCGCGCGTCGGCGCCAGATCCGCCCGGTGGAAGCAGCGTGAAGATGATCGCCGCGACGCCGACGATGACGAACAGGAGAATGCCAACCACACGGAGGCGCATGCGATCCCTTTCCGGATGGAAACGCGAAGCCGCGGACGCTTGGGCATGAACAGGATCGGAAACGGAGATGAAAGGCGTATGAGAGCGACGTGGTGCCGCGGCCGGCCGTTGGCGCTGATTGCGCTCAGGTCGCGCTGACTGCGCTCGGGTTGCGTCGCCGGCGCCCGGATCTGCGCTGCGAGCGCCGAGCAGGTCACCCCAGCTCTAACGGGGCCTCAGCCATCAGCTCGCGAAGCCAGCCCGAGATCGCACCACGCCACTCGTGCCACTCGCTCACGGTGGCATGCCGCAGGGCGACCTGCCAGGTCAATGCCCGGCCCACCATCGCCGTCCACCGTGCGAGCGGCATGAGCGCCCGGAGGCGGTCCGCCGCCAGGTACACGGTCCACGGCTCGAAGTAGGCGTCTGCGAGCCGGCTCACGTCCGGGGCATCGTCGGGCAGCCCGAGGTGATCGGCCGCGCTGTTCAGCGTCACGAGCAGGGTGCCCAGCGGGTGCGCGACCGCCGCATCGCCCCAGTCGATGATGTGCGCGCTGCGTTCACCGATGACCACGTTCCCATCGTGGAGATCGTCGTGCTGGATCGTGTCGCCCAGCCCCGAGTCGCGGAGCCGCCCGCAGGCTGCGCGGAGCCGAGGCATGAGGGCCAGCAGCGCGCGGATCTCCGCGTCGGTCAGGCCGTCCGGGCCACCCGCCCCGAGCGCCACGTCATCGGCCAGGAGGTCCTCGATGAGCGCCGGCAACCGGTCGAGGCGCCGGTCGAGCGCACCCGCCGTGAGGAGCTCGGCGACCAGCGGTCGCGTGGCGATCTGCAGCTCCGCATAGCGCGGCAGGAGCGCCATCCAGGTGGCGACCCAGCCGGCGCCCGACCGCGCGTCACGCAGACGGGCGCCGCCATCGGGCAGCAGCATCCAGCGGCGCCCGGGCTCCACCGCGAGCGGCGCCAGAACGAGGTCGGGGCGAAGGCCGGCCAGGAGCGGGCTGAGGACCGCGTCGTCGGCCATCGCGGACGCGGTTGCCTTGAGATGCACCATGCCCCGGGTCGTGGGCACGTGACGGACGGCCGACCACGGCCGCGTGCGCGTCTCGGCCGGTCCGGTGACGCGGGCTCCGATGCGCTCGAGCCGCGACGCGACCCAGGCGTCGGCCTCCGCGCTCCACGCGGGGTCTGCCCAGGGAGGCGGTGTCGTCGGTGGCTGCATCGGCGGATCGTACCGGCCACGCGACGAGTGGGGACACGAGCCTGACGCGCGGAATCAGGCGGCGCCGGCGCGATGCGCCGGCGCCGCCGTCGAAACGGTGAGCTGGTGTCGGGCCCGGCGGTCAGGCTCCCTGACCGCTGGTCGCGAGGGAGATCAGCGAGCTCGCATCATTGATCGGGATCGCGAACCCGAGCCCCTGCGCACTGGACGCGACCGCGGTGTTGATGCCGATCACGGCACCGGTGTCATCGAGCAGCGGTCCGCCGCTGTTGCCGGGGTTGATCGCCGCATCGGTCTGCAGCAGCCCGGTCAGCTGGGTCGGTCGCCCGGTCATCTCGTCCTGGACGGTGATGTCGCGTCCGATGCCCGACAGGATGCCCTTGGTCACCGTCTCCGTGTACGTGCCCAGCGGGCTGCCGATCGCCAGCACCGTCTCGCCCACCTGCGCCTTGTTCGAGTCGCCGATCGGCGCGGCGCGCAGCCCGGTGGCGTCGATCTTGATCAGGGCCAGATCGTTGGTGTCCGATTGCTTGACCAGCGTTGCCGGAAGCTGCCGCCCGTCGTACAGCTCGACGGTCAGGCTCTGGCTGTTCTCGACGACGTGCCGGTTGGTGAGGATGTAGCCGTCGCTCGAGATGATGATCCCGGACCCGATGCCGCTGGTCGGCACGCCGAACGGCGAGAACCGGCTCACGGCGGTTCCATCGGCCGTGATCGTGACCACCGACTGGCGGGCATCGGACACGATCGACGTCAGGTCGGCGGTCTGGACGGTGGTCGATCCGGCGCTGGTGCTGGTCGTCGATGCCGTCGGGGCGTTCTCCACGATGGTCGTGGTGGGCACGACCTGCTCCACGATGGCCGCTGTCCCGGCCGATGCGAGGACCGCGCTCAGGACCGCCGCGACGAGAACGGGGCCCATGCCCCGCCCGCGCCGGCGCTGGCCGCCGGACGCGGGCGACTGGGTCTGCGGCGTGCCCGCGGGCGGAACCATCTCGGCGGGCGCGAACATCGGCGTGGCGAGCGGCGCGGGGTACGCCATGGGTGGTCCGGCTGGCATGGCAGGCTCGGGGCTGCCGCCATGCCGCCATGCCGCCACTGCCACCACTGCCGCTCGCCGCCTGACCCGGGTAGGCGGGCGGTGCCGGGGCATCGAACGGGGACGCTGGCCCAAGAGCGTTCGTCTCGGGATCATCCGGCTGGAAGGGCGAGGTCATCGCATCTGAGCTCCGTGGAGGAGATTGGTCGGATTGATCCAGAGTCAATCGCGGCCGCCTGAGAGTGACATGAGAGGCTCGCCGGTCACGCCGCGAGCCTCGGTCGTCGACGCGAGCAGGGCGTCGACCAGCGGCGTCCAGACCAGCCGGTCGTCGCTCGTGCTCTGTCCGCCTTAACGGCATCGACGCTCTCGGTGTGGAGGAGAGGTCACCGGGAGCGCCGTGTCACCCTGTATTCAAGCGGCCATCGCTGAGAAGATGCTGAGAGCGAGCCGCGATCATGCGATCACGTCGCGGCCGTGGGCAGGGTTTCGTCAGGGCGTCAGGACGCCTGAGATGGTGGCGCTCGACGCGCGACCGGGGGGTCCGCCAGGCCTGGCGCGCCACCGAGGCGCGGGCGCGGTCGTGCAGCCGATCCGCGGGCACCGAGGCGAACGGCTACTTGCCCGCCTTGTACGGGTACGTGACCCAGCCCTCGGCGATCGCCGCCCAATGGTCGGGCCGGCCGGCCACACGGGACCGCGACGGCTTGTAGTGGATCACGGCCGACACGGGCTCCGCGCCGGCGGCCCGCACCCTGGCCAGCACCTCGGTCATCGTCTCGCCGGTCTCCCAGACCTCGTCGATGACCAGCACCCGGCGACCCGCCAGCAGCGAGGCGTCGGGGAAATGACCGACCACCGGCGCATCGTGCGTGCCACCGCCGGCGCGATAGAACTCGACGCCCGTGACCAGGATCTCGCGCAGGTCGAGGCGGTACGCGAGCATGCCGGCCGGAACCAGGCCGCCGCGCGTGATCGCGAGCACCAGGTCGTGGTCACGACCGATCGCGGCCGCCAGCTCAGCCACCAGCCGATCGAGCGCGTCCCAGCTGAGCGCGATGGATCCCGGCATGGGCGCATGATCGCGCATCCGCCGGCCGGGCGCGGCTCGTCAGCCGGGAGGCAGCGTCGATCGCGCTGGGCGTGGTGTCCTGCTCAGGACCCCCCGGCCGCCGCGCTCGGCAGCGGAAGGAGCGATGTTCGCGAGCTGGGTGCCGGTGACTGGTTGACCGCGTGGCACAGGATGCACGTGTCGTCTCCGCGCAGCGCGTGGTCGATCGGCAGCGCACCCACGTTGCTCGCCTGGTGGCAGCTCCGGCAGTTGAGGTCACCCATGTCGGGATGCGGATTGACGGGCGGCGGCGACGGGTTGGGCTTGTGGCACAGCGAACAGTCGTCCTGGTTGCGACCGACCATGCTCGACGGCAGGTGAGCGACGGTCCCGTGACAGTCGAGGCACGCCTCGTTCAGATTGGCGTGCGCCTGCGTGATCGGCAGCTGCGGCGCCTCCTTGTGGCAGTTGAGGCATTCGGACTCGGCGATGCCCTCGTGACCCGGCGCCGCCCGGCCGAGCGACTCGTTCGTGTGACAGGTGAGGCACGCGGTCCAGCCTTCGAGCGGGTGTGCGAGCGCGGGGATCGGCTTGAGGCCGGCTTCGCCGCCCGAGTAATGGCACAACACGCAGGCGTTCGAGGTGGGGATGTGCGCGAGCCCCATCTGCATGGTCTCGGCGGACGGCGCCGCCGAGGGACCATCGACATCCGCGGAGGTCTGCGCCGGGATGATCCGCATCCACTCGGCCACCATCGTGCCGGCCAGCAAGGCGACGACCACGAGGTTGAGCACGATCAGCAGGCGAATGGTGCGATCGACGCGCCGTCTCATGCGCACGCCCTCACTGCCGGCGGCGCGGGCTCGGTCGGCCGGAGCGATTCCGGTCGTGTCCGTGCCGCCATCCTGAACAGCTCCCGGCACGACGCGTCGACGGCGACCGGCAACGCGGCCTCGACCGGGGATGAAAGCTCACGACCGGCGTCAATCGTCGCCACCTGAACGCCGACCAGCGCGACGGCCTCCGGAAAGGATCCCGTCAGGCGGGCCGCGGCAAGCAGCTCGCCGATGTCGCCCCGTCCGACCGCGGCGGTCGCCGCGTCATCGATGTCCACCGTCACCGACCCCGGCCTGAGCCCGATGTCGACGGCGTCGACCAGCAGCAGCGCCCGGCTGTCGCAGACGGTGTCCAGGAGATCGAGCGACGGTGTCCCCGCGACCACCAGCCGCGTGTCCGGTGGCAGCGCGCCCTGCCGCCGGTCGGCCGCCCGCCGCAGCTCCTCGATCACCCGAGGACCGACACCGTCGTCCGCGAGCCACGGGTTACCCAGCCCGATCGCCACCACGGCACCACGCGGGTCGGTCCGCTGGTCGGTCATTGCACGCGCTCCAGGAGATCGACGCCGCCGTCACGCGACTCGACGACCTCTTCCCGGGTGGGGAACTTGAAGCCGCTGACGATGCTCGACACCAGCCCGTTCTTCTCGAGGTGGTCCACCAGGATGCAGCTGTAGACGTGGAACAGGGCGATGGCCAGGATCAACCACATGGCCAGGTGATGAACCAGCCGCAGCAGCTGCGGCCCGGCCAGCTCGCGCAGCCAGCCGAACAGCGAGGCGCCGGGCTCGGCGCCCATCAGACCGTCGAGGGCGAACCCCGTCACGACCTCGATCAGCAGCAGCCCGAACAGCGCCAGGTAGGCGGTTGCCGCCAGCTGGTTGTGGCCCAGGACCTTGGGGATCTCCTTGCGGATGAACCCGTAGAAGCCGGCCTGCCGGAACAGCTCGGTCGCCTGGTACCGGGACGTGGGGATGAACGCCGACCAGCGCGAGAACCGGTTGCCCGCGAGCAGCCAGTAGGTGCGCACGATGCCCGAGACCATGAACGCGAGCGCGGTGATGATGTGGATCTGCCGGACGGTCGACATGACGTTGCCGCCGGGCGGGATCAGGAACGGGTCGGCGATGTAGCCGCCGGTCAGGCTGAGCGTGACGATGCACGCGGCCGTGACCCAGTGGGTGACGCGGACGGGCGCCTGCCACACGTACAGACGAACCCGCTCGTTCGGCCGGTCGACGTGGAGCTCGTGCTCGGGCGCCGGCGCGAGGCTGGCGCCGGCCTCGGCAACCTCGGGGGCCGCCGCGGCAGGCTCGGGCTCGAGGCTGGCGGGCATGGCCACCGGCGTGGGCGCGGGTGCGGTCGTGGGCTCGGGCGCGGGCGAAGGCTCGGACGCGGGTGCGAGATCCGGTTCCGTGACGGTGGGTGACGTGTTGGGGGCGGGCTCGAGCGACGGCGTCGGCTCAGTCCGGGGCTCCGGCGCAGCGGGCGGCGTCGACTGCGGGACCGCGTCCGGGCCCGGCTTCTCGACCACGGTCATCGGATGGCCTCCGGGGCACGAACGCGCAGCTCGAAAGGACCCGCGTTGTTCGGGTTGACGACGTGTGCGGCGCACGCGACGCAGGGATTGAAGCTGTGGATCACGCGCAGCAGCTCCAGGGGCTGCGTGGCATCGGCCACGGCGACCCCGGCCAGGGCACCCTCGATCGGGCCACGCTGGCCGTTGCTGTCCCGGGGCGATGCGTTCCACGTGCTGGCGTCCACCACCTGGTATCGCTCGATCTGTCGGTCCCTGATCGAGACCCAGTGCCCGACAGCGCCGCGAGGGCCCTCGCCCAGCGACCAGCCGGCCGCCTCGGTGGGCCAGGCGCCCGGGTCCCACGAGCTGATATCGGCCACGGCCAGGTCCCCGCTCGCCAGGTGCTGCCGCAGGTCGAGCATCCAGTCACGCGCCTTGGCCACCATGACCGTCGTCTCGACCGACTGGGCGATCAGACGACCGAGCACGCTGGGCATGACCTCAGGTCCGAGCGAGAGGCCGCGGAGCATCGCACCCAGCGCCTCACCGATCTCCTGGCTCCCCTGCGCAAAGCCGACCAGGACGCGCGCCAGGGGTCCGGTCTCCATCGGCACGCCCGCGTAGCGCGCGGACTTGATCCAGCTGTACTTGCCGGCACCATCGAGCGCGGTCAGCGGCAGGGTTGCATCGAAGGCCGGCGACGTCTCGCCGCTGGCCGGGGCAAGGAAGCCACCCGCTCCCTCGTTGACACTCGCGCGGTACCACGAGTGGATGACGGTCTCGCCGATGTTGCCCTGGTCGATCCCCTGCACCTGGTCGAGGTTGCCGCCCGCCAGCTGGCCGCGCGGCAGGTCAAGCACCGGCCCCGAGCTGTCGTCCTGCGGGTACTCGCCGAACGACAGGTAGTTGCCCGGACCAGGCCCGATGGCGCCCCAGTCGCCGTATTCGGCGACGAGCAACCGGGTATCGGGCAGCAGCACCTGCTCGGCGAACGTGCTTGCGGCGGCGAGCAGGCTGTCGATCAGGTTGAGCCCCTCGTCGCTCAGCGGGTCGGGCGAGTTGTGCTCGGGAACCCCGGGGTGCTCCCGGTTGGTGCGGGGCGATGGGCCACCCCACGGCGTCGCGAGCGCCATGCCGCCAACCAGGAAGGTCTGCGGGTGGGGATCCTTGCCGCCGAGGATGGCGTGGATGCGCATGAAGTCGCGCTGCCAGTCGAGCGCCTCGATCAGGTGCGCGATGAGCAGCAGGTTCTGCTCAGGCGACAAGCGGTACGCCGGGTGACCCCACCAGCCGGATCCGAACAGACCCGGTCGCCCGGCGTCCACCTCGGCCGCGAGGCGATCCCGGATCTCCTGGAAGTACGCCGAGCTCGATTTCGGCCAGCCACTGTGCTTCTGGGCCAGGACCGACGTGGCGACGGGATCCGCGCGCAGGGCCGAGCGGAGGTCCACCCAGTCCGGAAGCTGCGCCTGGTAGAAGGTCAGCACGTGGTCACGGACCAGCAGGCTGGCCGCGATCAGGTTGCGGAGCACCCGCGCGTTGGACGGGATCATGATGCCCAGCGCGTGCTCGACCGCGCGCACCGAGGCAAGCCCATGCACCGTCGAGCAGGTCCCGCAGATTCGCTCGGCCAGCAGCCACGCATCACGCGGGTCCCGTCCCCGGAGGACGAGCTCCATGCCCCGGAACAACGTCCCCGAGCTCCACGCCTCGCTGACGAGGCCACCGGACAGCTCGGCCTCGATCCGAAGCTGGCCGCCAACCCGGGTCACGGGGTCGATCACGATCCGCGCCATGTCAGCGGGCCTCCGGCGGCTCGGGCGGAGCCTCATGGCGTTCCTGGGCGTTCGCTGCTGGTGCGGCGCCGCCGTCCGTCGGCGTGGCCGCCGATTCGGCCGTCGCGTCCGCGTCCGGGATCACCTCGCCACCCGGGACGATCCCGGCGTCCGGGATCACCCCCGCCGCGGCGCCCACCACCGGTGCCGCAGGCCCTGCATCGGGCTCATCGGGCGACACCGTCGCCGGACCGGCCGCCTCGGCGAGGCGCGCCAGCGCCGTGGCGTGGCGCTTGGCCGCAGCCTCGTCGGCACGCCGGGCCACGACGCCTCGATGATGCTCGCGCACGGTCATGCCCGCCCCGTGCAGGATCGCAGCCCCGCCGACCGCGCCGACCACCACCAGCCCGGCCTGGTCGACGGTCAGGTTGGGCAGGAACGGCACCGGCGAGCCCAGCCGCTTGTATGCGGGCAGCATCGAATCCCAGAAGCGTGGCGTCGTGCAGCCCACGCAGCCAACGCCGGCACGCACGTTCCAGCTCACGCCGTCGCCGTAGCGGGCGGTCGGGCAGTTGGCCATGGTCTCGGGACCCTTGCAGCCGAGCTTGTACAGGCACCAGCCCTTCTGGGCGCCCTCGTCACCCCAGCTCAGCGCGAACTCACCGAACTCGAAATGGGGACGCCGCTCGCACTGGTTGTGGATCAGCCCGCCGTAGGCGAACAACGGCCGTCCGCCGAGGTCGGTCGGCGGGAGCTTGCCGAGCGCCAGGTAGTGGACGATCGTCGCCGCGAAGTTGACCACGTTCATCGGACAGCCCGGCAGCGTGACCAGCCGAGCGTTGGTCACCACCTGGCCGACGCCTCCTGCCCCGGTCGAGCCACCGGCAGCAGCGGGCGCTCCTCCGTCGAACGCGCACGACCCGAGCGCGATCGTCGCCTGGGCCCCGTCGCACACCTCACGCGCGATATCGGTCAGCGGCCGCCCTCCGACGAGGCAGTAGGCGCCGTCGGCGCCGGTCGGGATGGCACCCTCGATGACCGCGATATAGCCATTCGGGTAGCGGTCCATCGCGGCCGTCCGTGCAAGCTCCGCGTCCGATCCTGCGGTTGCCAGCAGCGACTCGTGGTACTCGATCGAGAGGACGTCGAGCAGCATCGACGCAATCGGCGGATCCGCACTCCGCAGCATGGCCTCGGTGTTCCCGCCACAGGTCTGCCCGCGCAGCCAGATGACCGGGATCCTGGGCGCGGCCTCGACGGCCCTCGCGATCCTGGGCGCGTAGGCGGCAGGCAGAGCGAGCGCGGTCGCCATGGCGGCGGAGAACTTGAGGAACGAGCGGCGGGACATCCCGCGCCGTACCAGCGCGGCATACAGGCCGTCGTCTCCCATCACGCCATCACGTTCCTTTGTCGCGTCGAAGCGGGAACGCCGGCCCTCACGGCGGCCACGACATGACCCGGGGACGCTGGTACCGATCTTCGACCACCCGGGCCCTCAGGCCACGAGCCACAGGTCGCTGCGAGACATGGCGAAGGGCACCGTCGAAGGGCCCGGATGGCGGTTCAGCACCTGCCGCTCGGCATGGCGGGACAGGTCCGATCAGTCCCCGGCGGCGTGTCTCCGGAGGATTGCCGCGATCAGCGGAGCATCGCGAACGCGTCCAGATCGACGCGCGGGCGTCCCGACGTCCCGACCACCACGATCCTGATCGTCCGCTTCGCGGTCGTCGACCACGTGCGCTGCCACACGACGCTCCGCGTGAGCGTCGACGCGCGCCGCAGGTCGATCGTCGCCACCCGCCTGCCGTTGATGTAGATGCGCACCTTGCCGCGCCTGGCGGCGCGCGTCGTCACGAGCGCGATCGAGCGCCCGGTGACTGTCGTGGTTGCGTACGCGCCACGCGCCCTGGCGAACTTGACGGAGCGCCCCGAGTAGCCACGGGCGACGCTCTTGCGCCACGTGCCCCGGTAGTGCACGGAACGGCTCCCCTGCTGCCGGAGCCGTGGCTTGAGCGTCACGCCCGATGCCCAGGCACCGACGTTCCCGGCCCGATCGGTGGCGCGAACCCGGAAGCGAACGCTGCCCGACGCGGCGACCGTGGTCGACATGGATGCCGACGTCAGCCCGGTCGCGATCGTGATCCAGGTCGAGCCGCCATCGACGGACCGCGCGATCGCGTAGCTCGCGATGCCGGCTCCACCGGTGTCCGTGCCCGACCAGGTGACCGTCACCGGCAGCGTCGCGCCGCTGACCCGGCCGCCGGTCCGCAGCCGGGCCGCCGGAGCCGTTGCCACCGGGGCGGTGTGGTCGAGCGTGACGACGCCGGACGGCGATCCCGACACGGGACCCGCGTTGCCGGCCAGATCCCTGACCGCGCCCGCATGGAGGGACAGCGCCAGCGTTCCGTCCGAGCATCCGCTGACCGGGACCGTGTAGCTGGCCGACGAGCCCACCGGCGCCCCGACCGTGCACCCGGCTGCCGTCCCGCTGCGTCCGAAGTCGCCCGCCGCCAGGCCCGCGACGGGCTCGCTGAACGTCAGCTTGAAGCTGACCGTCGACCCGGCGTACGGGGACGTCGACGCGGAGGCGAACGAAGACACCGACGGGGGCGTGGTGTCGGCCGGTGGCGCGCTCGGCGCCGGTGACGGCGTGGGCGATGGTGCAGACGATGGCGTGGGCGATGGCACAGGCGATGCCGTGGGCGATGGAGTCGACGACGGGGCCTCGGTCGGGGCTGCAGATGGTGTCGATGTGGGTGCAGGGGTGGGCGTCGGGACCTCCAGGGCAGCGACGGCAGCCTCGACCACGGCTCCTGCATCGACGATACCCGCGCCGCAGCCGAGCGCCTGGCAGCCGGTGCCGCTCGCATCTGACGCGAACGCGCGGGCATGGTCGACGAGCAGCGACCTGAGCGCGGCGGGGGTCAGCGTCGGATCCACCGCGAACGCCAGCGCGGCGACGCCGCTGACGTGCGGAGCGGCCATGCTGGTGCCCGACATCTGCGTGTAGCCCTGGGTGGAGGGCGCTGTCGAGCCCGTGTTCCAGGTCGACTCGATCAGCGTCCCGGGGGCGGCGATCGTGGCTTCGGAGCCGTAGTTGCTGAACGATGCCCGTTTGCCCGAGCTCGTCGTCGCGGTGACCGCGATGACCCCGCTGCAGCCGGCGGGGGTATAGCCCGAGAGGTCGTCATCGCTGTTGCCCGCCGCGACCACCACGACCGCTCCGTGCCCGATCGCGTCGTCGAT
Organism: uncultured Chloroflexia bacterium; assembly: GCA_963734995.1. Lineage (GTDB taxonomy): Bacteria > Chloroflexota > Limnocylindria > Limnocylindrales > CSP1-4 > CAIXZV01. The sequence goes on along the minus strand of CAVTJD010000005.1, from coordinate 256,254 downwards.
CGCGGACTGCGTCGTCGGATCGCAGATGCCCGCGCCACCGAGCGACAGGTTGAGCACGCGAGCGGGATGCGAGTTGGCCGGGACGCCCGGCACGCTGCCTCCGGCAGCCCAGCGGATCGCGGCAGCGATGTCAGAGAGGTACCCGCCGCACTTGCCCAGCACCCGGACCGGCAGGATCGAGGCCGACCAGGCGATCCCGGCGACGCCTACGCCGTTGTTGCCACGTGCGGCGATCGTGCCGGCGACGTGCGTACCGTGCCAGGAGGAGCCCTCGGCCGGACAACCGGCGAAGTAACCGCTCGCCGACTCGGCCGAGGTGATCCAGTCACCCGGATCCGAGGCGTCGGCATCGCGTCCGTCGCCATCGTTGGCGATGGCCGGATCGCTGATGAAGTCGTAGCCCGGCAGCACGTTGGGGGCGAGCTCCGTGTGGCTCGTGATGCCGGTGTCGATCACCGCGACCGTCACCGACGAGCTGCCGGTCGTCGTGTCCCAGGCCGTCGGGGCGTTGATCCCGTAGCTCCCGAACAGGTCCCACTGGTTGCCGGCGTAGAGGGAGTCGTTGGGCGTCAGATCAGCCGTCACCCGCAGGTCCGGCGCCACCTCCGCAACGCCACCGACCGCCGCCAGCACCCGCAGGTCGGCCATCGCGGCAGCCCGGTTCGGTGCCGCGGGCAGCCAGTACGCCGTCGTGTCGCCGCCCACATCCACGGCCTTGCGAAGGCCGGGCAGCACCGCGCCGAGGCGCGACGTTCGCTCGTTGGCGGCGATGGACGCGTGACCGGTCCTCCAGCGCACGACCACCCGCTCCATCGGTCCGCTGCCCAGGTTGCGCGCGTCGACCGTGCCACCCTGCGGCTGCGCCGCGAGGGCACCGCCGGGCGCGAGCGTGCCGAGCAGGCACAGCACGACGCCGATCCGTGCGGTCAGGGACAGGAGGCCTCTGGACAAGGGGCTGTGCTCCGGCGGTGCCGACGGTATCCGTCGAACGTGACGTGGATCGTGAGCCATCATCGCGGATCGGCGTCCGTCGGGAAATGGCCCGGAAGTCGTGGCCTGATCGGCCAGGGCTCGCGGTGGGTCGCGGCGGTCAGCGGCGACGGGTGGTCGGGCAGCCCCATCCCGCGTCAGGCAGTCATGCCCTCCACGCCCAATGACTCCTCGAGCACCAGTCCGTGGACGCCGCCCAGCAAGGTGGCAAGCCGCGCGCGCTCCGTGACAGGGATCCGAATGTCCACGAGGGCCATGTCGCCGTCGCGGGCGATCGGTCGCAGGCTGGCGGTGATCGCGACCGCGCCCCGCGCGAGGAACTCGAGGGCCATCCCCGCGTGGGCGGCTGTGGCGAACGCGACGGTCAGATGGAGCAACCCGGTACCTGCGCTGAGCTGGGGACGCCGCCGAGGGCATCGGCGACGGTCGAGGACGTCTCCACCATCGGCGACGGGACCGCGCTCGACAATGACCCACCCGGCTCCCACATCCCGGGGGTCTCACGGTGCGCCAGCGCAACGCGGCTGTCCGACGCCGCCGGCCGACGCGGTCGCGGCCGTTTCGTGGCGCGGCGCATAATCGTGTCGAGGCGCGGTCGCCGGCCGGCAGGTGTCGGCGAGGTCGCGCGCCGGCGGGTCAGACGAGCACGATCACAGGAGCGAGGACGAGATGGCGACCGAGTCTGCCGAGGTTCTGCTGCACGGGTGGCGCTACGGAATCCATCCAGCGGCGGTGGGAGCACAGGTGCGGGCGATCGGGCGCCTCGAGCTACCGCTCGGCGAGACTTTCCGGCTGGAGATGGCGAGCGCCGACGCGGCGGAGGGCGACGTCGTTCACCTCCAGTACTACATCGACACCGAAGCGGGCGCGTGGGCCCTCTGGCTCACCTGCAGCCGGGCGAATGCCGCCGCGAAGGAGGCCATCCTTCGCGAGATGACCCTGCCCGAGTTCGGGGCCGGCTGATCCGTCGCGGCACACCGACGATGACGTGGTGGGGCAGGACGGGCGCCGGGCCGACGATCCCGGGCCGGCGAGAGCCCATGTCCCGAGTCGTCACGCCCCCACGACCCGGTTTCGTCCGCTCCGCTTGGCCATCGACAATCCGACGTCGGCCGCCTGAAGCAGGGCCTCCCTGGTCGGCTCCCTCGGATCGAGCTCGGCGCAGCCCGCGGAGACCCTCGCGCTGAGCGACTCGCCGAGCGGACCCTGGATCAGCCGCTGCTCGAGCCCCGCGCGGATCTCCTCCGCGACCCGGATGGCGTCTCCGAGGCCGCATTCCTCAAGGATCACGACGAACTCCTCGCCACCGTAGCGCGCCACGAGGTCGCTGGAGCGGAGCCGCTCCCGCAGCAGACCGGCGAACGACCGCAACACGGCGTCGCCGGCCTGGTGACCGTGCTCCTTGTTGAAGCGACCGAAATGGTCGAGGTCGAACATGATCGCCGCCAGCGTCATCTTCCCGCGCAACCGGCGCCAGCGGGCGAAGATGAGATCGAGCGCCGCGTCGAAATGGCGCCGGTTGTAGAGGCCGGTCAACCCGTCGTGGATCGCGAGCTCCGAGACCTCCTGGTGGAGGTCGGCGTTGGCCAGCGCCAGCGCGGCCTGCGCACCCAGCAGGCGCATGACATCGCACTCGACGTCCGAGAAGGGATGATCCAGGTTGGCACGGCCGATGGAGATCGCGCCCAGCACGACCTCGTCGCGCATCAGCGGCACCGTGACCGACACCAATGCATCGAGCGGGATCAGGTCCCGGACGCGGCTCCAGTACTCGTCGCGCTCGAGGGTGATCGGCCCGATGAACGACCGCGCCTGGAGGGCGCGCCCGACCGGCCCGTCACCAAGCTCCACCTCGGCCCCGACCACCGATCCGTCGACGCCGCGCTCCGCCCGAAGCAGGAAGCGACCTGTCTCACGGTCGAGCGTCGTGAGGGTCATCACGTCCCCCGGGAACAGCGCGGTCAAGGCCTCCATGAGCGCAGGAATCGAGCCGGTCCGGCTCGAGGATGCCGTTCGTTGCCCGCGCGAACTCCGTCAACGCCGCGAGGAGCCGGGCCCGCTCTGCGAGCCCCTGTTGCTCGCGGCCCAGCAGCAGCGCACCGGCGATCCGCTCGGCGACAGCCTGGGCCAGCCGCAGATCGTGCTCGACCAATGGCGCGTCGGCCGTGGCTTCGATGTCGAGCACGCCGATGGTCGCGCCATCGACCTGGAGCGGGACCGCGATCTCGCTCCGCACGTCGGGGGCCGCCTGGTAGTAATCGGGATCCGCGCTCACGTCTCGCACCCAGGCAGGCTCGCCGGTCCTGGCCACTCGCCCCGTGATGCCGCGGTCGACGGACGTCGCGTCTGGCAGCCCGCTCAGACCGCGCGCCGCCCCGATGCGCAGCCGGGGTCCGTCCACGGTCAGGAGGCCGAGGTGCCGGTAGCCCATGCGCTCCACGAGGACACCTAGCACGGCATCGAGCGATGCGGGCGTCGGCCCGTGGCTGGCCAGCACCTGGCCGACCACCTCGATCGCACGAAGCGCTTCGTCCATCCGGCGACGTTCCGTGATGTCCATGCCGGTGCCGATCACGTGGGTCACCGCGCCGTCGTCATCGATCAGACAGGTGTTCGACCAGCTGATCAGGCGGGACACGCCGTCACGGCACCGCCAGCGGTTCTCGTGCTCATAGGGGAACGCTCCGGCCCGAAGGTTCGCGAGCACCGCATGCACCGCGTCGACCTCGTCCTCGGGGATCAGCACATCCCAGATCGGACGCCCCACGATCTCCTCGGCGCGGTATCCGGACAGCCGCTCGCACGCGGCGTTGAAACGCTCGACGGTCCCGGCCTGGTCGAGCACGATCACGAGCGATGCCGCGACATCGAGGACGCTGGTCACGAAGCGCTTTTCAGCGGCCCGCGCTCGCTCGGTTTCGATGCTGGCCGTGATGTCCCGGCTTACGGACACGCTGCCGATCACGTTCCCGGTCACCGCTCGTGGCTTGACCGACGACTCGATCCAGAGCTCGGACCCATCGCGCAACCGAACGGTGCCCTCGCCGCGCCAGGGACGGCCTTCGCGGATGGCATCGCGCAGCCGCTGCTCGTCGGCGGCGTGACGCATCGTGAACGGGAGCAGATCGCCGAACGGCTGCCCGATCGCCTCGTCCGCCGTATAGCCGAACATGGCCGCGGCCGAGTCTGCCCAGTGGGTGATCCGGTTGTCGAGGTCGGTGGCGAAGACCGCATCGGGGATGTCGCCGATCGTGAGCTCCTGAGCGAGGTCCTCGCTCGGCCCGCTCGGGACGCCGGCAACCGCAGCAGTCTCCCTGCCCGGCGTCCGGGGACGACCTCGGGCTGGGCGGCGATCTGCGCCCGGTGTCGTGCCTGCGACCTGCCTGCCCTTGCTCGAGTGCACCGTGCATCCCCCAACCGGATAGAACGCCAGCTGCAACCCTGGGCGCGCTGACCCCAGGCGTTCAATCACCCGGACGGGTACCCCCGGGCATACACCGGTTCACGTGGGTGTCAACCGGGCGTTCGCGTCCGCGGCCCAGCCTCTGTTCCGGAGAGCCTACTCCGCTGTCGATCAACCGTTGCGTCGCAGCCGGCGTCGGACGGTCGCCCGGATCGGATGACCTGGGGACGGGTGCACGCAACAGCCCCTCCGGAGTGCCGGAGGGGCTGCGCTCGTCGTCGGGTGGCTGGTGAGCCCGCAGGGATTCGAACCCTGAACCTAGGGATTAAGAGTCCCTCGCTCTACCGTTGAGCTACGGGCCCGGCTCGGCAGGATAGCGCACCTCGCCCGCGTCATGCGACCCGCGACGATCTGGGCGCGTTGCAGGCGGCCGCTCACTGGTTGTCGATCTGGGCGCGTTGCAGGCGGCCGCTGAAGTCGACGTAGATGGCTTTCCACTCCGTGAACGTGTCGAGCGCCGCGTGCCCCGCCTCACGGTGGCCGTTGCCCGTCTGCTTCCAGCCGCCGAACGGGAGATGCGTCTCGGCACCCGTCGTGCCCGCGTTGACGTACACGATGCCGGTCTCGAAGTCGCGCATCGCGCGAAAGGCCGTGTTGACGTCCTGGGTGAACACCGAGGCCGACAGGCCGTAGCGGACCTGGTTGGCGGCGGTCATCGCCTGCTCGTAGCCATCCACCGGCACGACCGAGAGCACCGGACCGAAGATCTCGTCCTGGGCGATCGTGGCCATCGGCGCCACGCCGCTGAAGATCGTCGGCGCGTAGAAGTGACCCCGGTCCAGATCAGCGCCGGTGGCCGGATCGATGCCGGTCGCGCGTGCCCCGCCGGTCACCAGCTCACCCTCGCGCCGCCCGATCTCGACGTACCGCTCGACCTTGTCCGCGGCCGGCGCGTTGACCAGCGGCCCGACCTCCACTCGCTCGTCGAGACCCGGCCCCAGCCGCAGCGCGCGGGCTCGCGCCACCAGGCGTGCGACGAGCTCGTCCGCAACTGCGCGGTCCACGATCACCCGCGAGCAGGCCGTGCAGCGCTGGCCGGTCGTCCCGAACGCGGACCACAGGATCCCGTGGACGGCGAGGTCGAGATCCGCATCGCGCAGCACCACCACCGCGTTCTTGCCGCCCAGCTCGAGGCTGAGCCGCTTGAGCCGCCGACCGGCGCGCTGGGCGATGTGGCGACCGGTGTCCGAGGAGCCGGTGAACGAGATGACGGCGACGTCGGGGTTGTCCACGATCGCGTCACCCACCTCGGTACCCGAACCCGTGACGAGGTTGACGGTCCCGGGTGGGAAACCCGCCTCGGCCATGAGCTCGACGAGCAGCGTCGCGCAGTGCGGTGCGTCCGACGCGGGCTTGAACACGACCGTGTTGCCCGCCACCAGCGCCGGCATCATCTTCCAGCACGGGATCGCGATCGGGAAGTTCCAGGGCGTGATGATCCCGGCCACCCCGATCGGCTGCCGGATGCTCATCGCCCACTTGTCGGGCAGCTCCGAGGGGACGGTGTCGCCGAACATCCGGCGCCCCTCGCCGGCCATCAGGAACGCAATGTCGATCCCCTCCTGGACGTCGCCCCGGGCCTCGGCCAGGACCTTGCCCATCTCGCGCGTCATCGCCCGGGCGAGGCGCTCCTTGTGCTCGGCCATCAGCGCGCCGAAGCGGTACAGGATCTCGCCTCGCTTGGGAGCGGGCATCGCCTTCCAGCCGGCCAATGCCTGGTCGGCGGCGCGGATCGCCATCGCGACGTCGGCGGCCGTTCCCGACTGGAAGCGGCCAACGACGTCAGTGGTGTCGGCGGGGTTGACGCTGTCGAAGGTCTCGCCGCTGACGCCATCGACCCAGCGGCCGGCGACGAACAGCTGGTGGGTCTCGGGCGGGGCGGCGACCTCGGACATGGCGACCTCGGCTGGTGGCATTCCTGTCAGCAAGCAGCGGTGGTGTGCACCGCGACACGGATACTCCGGGGCCACCCGGCGGGCGTCAACCGGGAGTCGATGGGTGACCTGCGCTCAGCCCTCGTCGAGCCTGCGCAGCAGCGCGTGTCGGGCGTGTTCGGTCAGACCCGTTCGAAGGCCATCGCGACGGATCCGCCACCGCCCAGGCACAGCGTCGCCATCCCGTAGCGACCGCCGCGACGCTGCAGCTCCTGCAGCAGCGTGGCCACGATCCGTGCACCCGACGCCCCGATCGGGTGGCCGAGCGCGATCGCACCGCCGTTGACGTTGACCTTCGACCAGTCGAAGCCGAGCTCACGCCCGTCGGCGAGCGTCTGGGCGGCGAACGCCTCGTTGATCTCGATCAGGTCGAAGTCGCTCGGTGCGAGGCCGGTCCGCTCCTCGAGGCCGCGAACACCCGCGATCGGCGCCAGGAACAGCCATTTCGGCGTGACCTCCGCCTGGGCATAGCCGACGATCCGTGCCAGCGGCGTCAGCCCGTAGCGCTCGACCGCCCGCTCCGACGCCACCACCGTGGCTGCCGCGCCATCGGTGATCCCGGGCGCGTTGCCGGCCGTGACCGTGCCCACGGTGGCGTCGCCGCGATCCTCACCCGACGGCAGCTCGAACACGGGCTTGAGCTTCGCGAGGGCCTCGGCCGTCGTGTCGCGGCGCGGGCCTTCGTCCACGCTGACGATCGTCTCGGCGCCCTTCGGGCCACGCACGGTGACGGGGGCCATCTCGGCCTCGAAGCGACCCGCGTCGATGGCGCCGATCGCCTTTCGGTGGCTCTCGAGGGCGAATGCGTCCTGATCCTCGCGACTGATGTGCGAATGGATCGCGACCCGCTCGGCGTGGGTGCCCATATGGCAGTCCTCGACCGAGCACCACAGCCCGTCGAGCACCGCCGAGTCCTCCAGGGCTCCGTTGCCGAGCCGGTAGCCGAAGCGCGCCTTGCGCAGCAGGAACGGCGCCTGGTTCATCGACTCCATGCCGCCCGCCACGAACAGGTCGCCGTCACCGGCACGCACCGCGGCCGCGGCGAGCATGATCGACTTGAGGCCCGAGCCGCAGACACGGTTGATCGTCGTCGCGGGCGTGGTGTCCGCCAGCCCCGCTCGCAGCAGCGCCTGGCGTGCGGGCGCCTGGCCCGCCCCGGCCTGCAGCACCTGGCCCATGAACACCTCGTCGAACCGGGCGTCCCCGGGCAGGCTGGAGCGCTCGACAGCGGCGCGGATGGCCACTGCGCCGAGCTCGACCGCAGGCACCGAGGCAAGCGCGCCACCGAACCTGCCGATCGGGGTGCGGGCGGCGCTGACGAGGAAGGCTCCACCGTTTGGCTGGTTGCGGTCGTCCATGGCGGCGAGGGTACACCTGGGCTATTGCGCGACAGGACGAGCGACCCAAGGATGGTCTCGCATCGCCGGGCACCGGGGGGTAAGGATGTCAGGACCACCGTGACGACACCGGGTACGGGCCCCCGCGTGGGCTCGATCCCCTCGACGTCGACCGGGCCGCCGCTCGACGCTGCGAGCCGGTCCGAGACGCGTGCCGACCGCGGGCTGCCGGCCCGGGATCCCGCACCTGCCCTGATGGCGACCGTACTGGTGTGCGACGACGACGCATCCGTGCGCGTTCTCCTCGAGCGGATCCTCGAGCGAGCCGGCTACCGTTCCGTCACCGCCGATGCGGGCGACGTCGCCATGCGTCTGCTCGCGACCGAGCGGGTGGATGCCATCATCGCCGACCAGCAGCTGCGGACGATGACCGGGATCGACCTGCATCGTCACGTCACCCAGCACCACCCCGGCCTGGCATCGCGGTTCGTGCTGATCACCGGCGACCCGGACGACACGTCGGTCCTTGCGTTCGCCGGGCGCTGGCAGGTTCCGGTGCTGGCCAAGCCGTTCAATGTCAGCCAGGTGGCGCTGACGCTCGAGCAGATGCTGGGCTTCTGACCTCCACCCGGATGCTCGCCGGGGGCCCCGGCGAGCAGCGCCCGCCGAGCGACCGAGTCGGGTCGATCAGGGACGCGGGTAGGTGTGGAAGCCGCGGCCGGTCTTCTGGCCCAGGTGCCCCTGGGCGATCAGGTCCAGCAGCACCTGGGGCGGGGTGAACTGGGGCTGTCCGAACCCATCCTCGAGCACGCGCATGACACCCAGGCAGACGTCGAGACCGATGAAGTCGGCGAGCTCGAGCGGACCCATCGGATGGTTGAGCCCGACCTTCGCTCCGGTGTCGATGTCCTCGGCCGTCCCGAGACCCTCCTGGTACGCGCGCATCGCCTCGGCCAGGAACGGCATCAGGATCCGGTTCACGATGAACCCCGGCCGGTCGGCCGACACGATCACCTGCTTGCCCAGCTCATCAGCCAGGACCCGGATCTCGGCCTCGGTCTCGTTTGCGGTGGCCGATCCCCGGATGAGCTCGATCAGCGGCATCACGGGGACCGGGCTGAAGAAGTGCATCCCGACGAACCGCTCACGCCGGGCGCCGCTCACCACCGAGGCCAGGCGATCGATCGAGATCGACGAGGTGTTGGTCGCGAAGAAGGCGGCGGCGGGCGCCACCGCGTCGAGATCGGCCCACAGGCGGGACTTGACCTCGACGTCCTCGAACACCGCCTCGACCACGAGGTCGGCCGTGCCCGCGGCGCCCAGGTCGTCGGTCACCTCGAGCCTGGCCATCGTCGCGTCGCGGTTCTCCGGGGAGATCCGGCCCTTGGCGACCGACCGATCCAGGTTGCCGTGGATCCGGTCGCGCCCCGCCTCGGCACGCGCCAGCCCCGGCTCGTACATCGTCACGTGCTTGCCGATGGCCGCGTGAACCTGGGCGATCCCATGCCCCATCAGGCCCGCCCCCGCCACGAACACTCGCTCGATGCTCATTCGGCCACCTCCTCGGGTTCCACGCCGCCCGCTTCCGGCTGTGCGTCGCCGGCCTCGGTGTCGCCTGGCTCGATGTCGCGGGCCTCGGTGTCCCCTGGTTCGATGTCGCCAGGGCTTGCCAGGTCGCCCAGCAGCCGGTCGGCGGCCGCATAGGGGTCGATCTCGTGCTCGGCGACGGCGGCGATCAGCGCGTCGGTCGCCGCGGCACGGGACGGTGATCCGAGCCGCTCCCACAGGCGCTCCACCAGGACGGCCCGGACCTGCGCCACCGCCCGAGCCCGTCGTGCCTCGGCCGTCGCACCGCCATCGGCGGCCATCCGGTGACGGTCGAGCGCGGCGAGCAGCTCCGGGATCCCCTCCCCGTCGACGGCGGTGGTGATCAGGACCTCGGGCCGCTTGGGGGACGGTCGCGACGGATCGGCCGCATCCCGTCCCACGGTCGGCGCCAGCATCGCGCGCAGCTGCGACGCCGTTCGCTGGGCGCCGGGGCGATCGCCCTTGTTGACGACCACGACGTCGGCAACCTCGAGCAGCCCCGCCTTGATCGCCTGGACCTCGTCGCCCATCTCGGGCGCCTCGAGCACCACGGTGGTATCGGCCGTGGCCGCCACCTCGACCTCGCTCTGCCCGGTGCCCACGGTCTCGAGCAGCACGACGTCGAACCCGGCGGCATCGAGCACGATCGCGGCGGCCGTTGAGGTCGCGGCCAGCCCCCCGGCGTGACCGCGCGATGCCATCGAGCGGATGAACACTCCGTCGTCGCCCGCGTATGCCTGCATCCGGACCCGGTCACCGAGCAGGGCGCCGCCGGTGATCGGCGATGACGGATCCACGGCCACGACGGCGACCGTCCGGCCGGACCGGCGCAGCTCGGCGATCAGCGCCGCGACCAGCGTGGACTTGCCGGCGCCCGGGGGTCCGGTGATGCCGACCAGGTGGGCGTGGCCGGCCAGCGGATGGAGGCGGCGCAGCGCATGCTCCGCCACCGATGTCCGGTTCTCGACGGCGGTCAGCAGGCGGGCAAGCGAGCGGCGGTCGCCGCCGCGGGCCGCCTCCGCGAGCGCCGCGGCTCGCGCGGCCGGCTGATCGGTACCGGCTTCCACGCCGCGGCTACTCGCGCGGCGCGGCGTTGGCGCGGATGAACTCGGCCACCTCGCCGATCGTGGTCCCGGGCCCGAAGACGGCGGCTACGCCCTCCGCCCTGAGCGGCTCGACGTCGTCGTCGGGGATGATCCCGCCCACCGTCACGAGCACATCGTCGAGCCCCTGCTCCCGCAGCTGCCGGCAGACCTTGGGCACGAGCGTCATGTGGGCGCCGGACAGGATCGACAGCCCCACCACGTCGACGTCCTCCTGGAGCGCGGCGGTGACGATCATCTCGGGCGTCTGGCGGAGGCCCGTGTACACGACCTCGAAGCCTTCGTCCCGGAGTCCACGGGCGAGCACCTTGGCCCCGCGATCGTGGCCGTCGAGGCCGGGCTTGGCGATCAGCACCTTGAGCGGTCGGTCGGACACAGACGAGTCGCCTCCTAAGGGACCTTCGGTGCCCAATGCTACCCGCCCGTGCGTGCGCATACGCTTCCCGTCCTCGCCGGACGTGCGTCAGACGGCAATGGCGGATACCCGATCCCATCGGCGAGCGTGCCACCCTTGCCGATGCGCGCCGAGGTGCTCGGCCTGCGGTAACCTCGCCCTTCAGTGCGGCGTCGACACGGTGGGCGCCGGGCACGACGGGCGCGAGCGATGGACGAAGGATCACCGGGGACGCCGCACCGGGACCCGTCACATGATGGCGAGGTGCGGTCTGTCCTCACCCCGCGCGCGACGCGGATAGGACTTGTGCAGGGTGCCGCCGTGGCCGTCGCCATGATGGGCCTCGTGGTGATCGCGCTCTGGCTCGCCGGTGCGCCTGCACCCGGCGGGCCGGCTCGAACGGGTGCGGCGGGAGGCTCGGGGGCGGTCGCCACGACGTCGCCGACGACCTCCCCGACCGAGGTCGTCCAGGCAACCTCGGCGTTGGCCGGGCGAACCCCCGTGATCCCCGCTGTGCCGTGCAACACGCGCACCCCCCCGCCGTCGCTGGGCGCCACGCTGACCGTCGGCGGCGGGCAGACGTACGCCGGATCGACCGCGTCGAGCATGCCGCCGCCCGACGTCGCGGCCTCCCCCCGCGACAGACTGCTGTTGGTCCTCGGTGCTGAGGACTGCGCCGTCGCGTGGGACGTCAAGGTCACCGCCGAGAGCCTGGCCACGCCCGTGTTCGAGGATGTGCTGTTGAACCCGGACCTCAGTCCGATACACGGCATGCAGAACCGGTGGGAAGTGACCTCGCTCCCGCCTGGCGACTACCTGCTCAGCGCCCACCTGACCACGCTCGACGGGAGGTCCCTGGTCGCCCGCTGGCGCCTTCAGGTGGAAGGCATCCCCGCAGGCGTAGCGCCGACCGCGGTTCCCTGAGCACGATGGAGTCGATCGTGCGTCTCGCGACGACCTACTGCCGCGAGCGCCCGCGTCGTCGGCCTGTCCCGGGATAGGAGCCGGTACGAGGGCACCTCTAGAGTCCGGCTCAGGCATCCGATCCTCGCCGCGCGTGCCTCGCGCGTCAATGGCGAATGCCTCGGACCTCAGCCGGGCTTCTTCGAAGCCTCCCACGCGGCATTGAGGTCGGCGGCCGGGATCTCCACGCCGTCGTCGGGGTCGAGCGGATAGTCGTCGAACATGCCGCGCTCACCCTCCGGGTAGTCGAGATCGGGGAAGCGGTGGACGAAGGCGCCATACCCGTTGAACCCGAGCTCACGGAGATGCCAGCCGTCCTTGCCCGCCTCAACCCACACCTTGACGCAGCCGCGCTGGCCGGGGCGTCGCTGGTGTCGTGCCCGCGGTAGTAGGGCGCCTGCCGGGTCATGAGTCCCTCGGTACCCCAGGTGCGAGACCCGCCGATCAGGCGCCCGGGGCGGTCCTGCCGAGATGCGCGAAGAACTCGGCGCGGGTCTTGTCGTTGCGCCGGAACAGCCCCAGCACGGACGCGGTCGTCATCACCGTGCCCGGCTTGCGTACGCCGCGCATCGCGGCGCACAGATGGGTCGCCTCGAGCACCACGCCCACACCGCGCGGCTCGAGCCGCTCCATCAGGAACTCCGCGATCTGCTGGGTCATCCGCTCCTGGACCTGGAGGCGTCGCGCGTACATCTCCACGACCCGCGGGATCTTCGACAGCCCGAGCACCCGCCCGTTGGGCACGTACGCGACGTGCGCAGATCCGAAGAACGGCAGCAGATGGTGCTCGCACAGCGAGTAGAACGGCACGTCCTTGACGACCACCATCTCCGAGTAGTCGACCTCGAACACGGCGTTGTTGATCAGACGATCCGGATCAACGTGATAGCCGGCGGTCAGCTCGAAGTACATGCGGTGCATCCGTTCGGGCGTCGCCCGCAGTCCCTCGCGATCGGGGTCCTCGCCGATCTCGGTCAGGATCTCGCGCACGGCGGCCTCGATCCGGCCGTTGCTCGCGGCGCCGGGCACCGCGACCGACGCGTCGTCGCCGATCTCGTTCTCGATCTCCTCGACGATCAGGCGGATGTGCTCGGGCAGGTCGCGGGCGACGGTGTGGTCATCCATGGTCATCCGATGGTATCCGGTGCGGCGCCTGATCAGCGGCGCTCGAACCCGCGAAGCCCAGGATCGCGGCGGCCACCTCGGCCGGGCGGTAGCGCATCAGGTTGTGGGCGTCGGCCGCGAACTCGGCGACCCGGATCTGGCTGCGCCCCGCGTCACCCCGACCCGCCGCCACGCGGTCGAGCTCCTCCAGGCGTGCGGCACCGCCGCCCCCGCCCAGCGCGACGAGGGCCACCACCGGGGCCTCCACGGCGCCCAGCACATCGAGCGGCTCGTAGCGGAACATCGTCCGCACCAGCGACTCCACCACGAACGGCCGGACCGTCCGGACCACCCTTCCCGCCGCCGTCTCGACCACTGCCTCGCGTGCCGTTCGCTCCTGATCGACGTCCCAGGTCGACGGATCGAACGCCCGCCGGTCGGCCAGCCAGGCGTCCATCGAGCGCATCACCTCGGGCGGCTCGTCGAGCCCGCGCAGGAGCTCGTCCTCGTCGAGCTCGGTGGTTGCCTCGAGCCGCTCCCAGCCACCGTCGACGAGCACCAGGCCCGCACATCGAGCCCCGAGCCGCGCGGCGGTCGCAGCCGCCACGATCCCGCCCAGCCCATGGCCCGCAACGATGAACCGTCGCTCACCCGTCTCGCCCGCGAGGCCTGATCCCTCGGCGACCGCGATCGCATCGTCGGCGAGCGCGTCCAGGTCGTACCCGTCGGGGGGCGAGTCCGACAGGCCCTGGCCGCGCAGATCCTCGACGATCGTGACCCGCGTCCCGCACAACCGGCGTGCGACCGGCGCCCAGGACCAGGCGGGCTGGAGCAGCCCGGGGATGAGCAGAACCCCCGGCGCGACGGGCGGGCGGGCGGCGTCCGGGCCGTCCGAAACCGTTGGGCTCCGGTTGTCCGAAACCGTCGAGCTGTCAGGATCGAGCCGCCCCGGGCGCCAATCCAGGAAATGGAGCCTGACATCGCGGCTGGCCACCACGAAGCCCTCGGGCTCGGCCAGCGGATCGGCGGCGGGGGCGAGCGCCGGATCCGGCGACCACGGCTGCAGGGCGCGCATCGACGGCAGGTCGGCAGGCTGGGTCATGGCGGCTAGCATACGAACGACATGGTCAAGCGCCGTCGCGGATCCAGGCTTGCGCCCCGGCGGCCGCGCGACGTCCGTCGGCCTGTGCACGAGCGGTTCGAGCGGCTCGTCGAGGGCGCCATGGACGCGATCCCGGCGCCTTTCCGTGCCGCCCTCGACGAGGTGGCCGTCGTGATCGCGGACGAGCCCACCCCCGCCCAGCTGCGCGAGAACGACCTGGGACCGGACGAGACGCTGTACGGACTGTACGAGGGTGTCCCGCTGAGCGAGTGGGGCGCGGACTGGGCGGTCGAGCCGAACCGGATCCTGATCTTCCGGCTGCCGCTGGAGGAGGATTTCGCGGATCCCGACGAGCTGGCCGACGAGGTGCGGATCACCATCCTCCACGAGCTGGCCCATCACCTGGGCATCGACGACGAGCAGCGGCTCGCGGAGCTCGGCATCGACTAGGCGAGCCGGCGTCCCTGGCGGGCCGGCATCGGCCCATGCGGGTCGGCGCGAGTCCGGTCAGCCCGTTGCGGTCGATGGCAGCGACCCGGCCGACGCGATCAGCTCGCCAAGGCGACCCGGCGCGACGTTGCCCCCGGACAGGATCACGCACACGCGATCGCCGGACCGCACCGGGACGGCGCCGCTGAGCACCGCCGCGAGGGCGGCAGCACCGGCCGGTTCGAGCACCTGCTTGAGGCGCTCGAGCGCGAACCGCATGCCGGCCAGGATCGTCGGGTCGTCGATCAGGATCACGTCGTCCAGATAGCGCCGGGCAACGTCGAACGCCAGCCGGCCCACGATCGGCGCCCCCAGCCCGTCCGCGACGCTCGCGGGTGTGACGCGAACCGGCTCCCCGGCATCGATCGCGCTCCGCAGGGCGCTCGAGCCCGTCGGCTCGACACCGTAGACGCGCACGCTGGGCCGAGCTTCCTTGAGCGCGGTCGTGACACCGCCCATCAGCCCGCCGCCGCCCACGCCGACGATCACGACGTCGACCTCGGGCAGATCGTCGAGGATCTCGAGGCCGCACGAGCCGTTGCCGATCAGAACCTCGGGGTCATCGTACGGGTGGACGAGCGTCAGGTTGCGCTCCGCCCGGAGCTGCTCGAGGTGCAGCAGCGACTCGCCGACGTGGGCCCCGTGGAGCACGACGTCGGCGCCATAGGCAAGACACGCCGCCACCTTCGCATCGTCCGCATCCCTGGGCATGACGACGGTGACCGGGACGCCGGCCTCGCGGCCCGCCCACGCGTAGGCCTGGCCGGCGTTGCCGGCCGAGATCGTGATCGCTCCCCGCTCGCGATCCGCGGGCGACAGTGATCCGATCCGCGCCAGGGCGGCTCGCGGCTTGAACGAGCCAGTCTTCTGGAGGTGCTCGGCCTTGAGGTACACCCGTTCGTCACCGAGGCGCGCCCCGGTGGCCAGGCTCACCTGCTGTGCCGCCGAGGCGGATGACAGCAACGGCGTGTGGTGAATGCGGTCGCGAAGGCGAACCTGCATCGCCCGAATGGTATCCAGCGTGATCGCAGCGTCGGCCACGATCGCAGTATGCCCGTCATCTCCCGGCCGCGGCACCGAAAGCGCGCCCATCCGGGGGCACATTTCTCACAGCCAACACTTGCGTTATTGCGCAACTAGTGAGAGACTGCACCCGTGATCGACACCGGGACCAGCCGCGATACCGACCGCCAACGGTCGGCCGTCGTGGCCAGAGCTCTGGGCGACCCCAAACGCCTGTGCGTGCTGGAGTCGCTCGCCGGCGGAGAGGCCTCCGTGGGCGAGCTCGCCACGCGCGTGAGCTGCCAGGTGCCGAACATGAGCCAGCACCTCGCGGTGCTGCGCTCGGCCGGTCTCGTCACGACCCGTCGTGACGGGAACACCGTGTACTACCGCCTCGCGGATCCCAAGGTCCTCGAGGCCTACAAGCTACTTCAGACGATCGCCCGCTGAGCGGGCGCTGACGTCCCGCCGGATCGGTGGGAGAAAGGAGCCGCCACGTGGCGGAGATCAAGGCAGCGACGGACGACACGTTCGAGACGATGGTGCTGCAGAACGACAAGCCCGTCGTGGTCGATTTCTGGGCTGCCTGGTGTGGGCCCTGCAAGATGGTCGCCCCCGAGATGGAGAAGCTGGCCGCGAAGTACGACGGGGTCGTGGACGTCGTCAAGGTCGACGTCGACGCGAACCCGCGCCTGTCGCAGACGTTCGGGATCATGAGCATCCCCACGATCGCGTACTTCAAGCCCGGCGCACAGCCGCAGGGCGTCATCGGCTTCCGGCCGCTCGAGCAGCTGGAGCAGGCGTTCGGCCTGACCTCGCTCGCCGCCCCGGCGCCCAACAACTGATTTCCCAGGCGCCCGACCGGGCGCTCAACCCCCCAACCTCGACCCCGGCCAACCGGCCGGGGTCTTCGATTCCCGGAGACGTCCGAACGCCGGCGGGAGACCTCCGAACGCTAGCCGGCCCCGCCGACCGCCCTGCGGTGGGCGAACCTGATCCAGGCCTCGGCTCGATCGAGCGCGAACCGATCCGGCGCCGCCGGTGAGAAGGCCACCCAGCCGGCCCCGCGCGCGGAGGGCCTGGTGTCCGGCGTCGCGAGCGCCGCGCGCGCCACCCGACCGGCGAGCGCGACCTCGAGCAGGCCCGGGCTGACGACCGCGAACACGCGGCTGCCCACCGACAGCCGCTCGCCCGGCCCTTCTGCGCCGACCGCCACATCGCCCAGATCGTCGATCACCGCCCTGACCCGTGCGTCGAGGGACTCCCCCGTCCCCTCGCCTGCGATCGCCGCCCCCGATGCTGCCTCCGTCTCGTCGAGCGGCTCGTCATCGATCGGCTGCGTCATCGTCGAGGGCGTCGTCCCCGCGACCGTCCCGGCTCATCGCCCCGCCGCCGCGAGGATCGCGCGCAGGTCCGGCTCGTGCTCCTCGTAATGCTCGATCGTCTCGCCGAAGAACCACTCCTGGTGGTCCGCGTGCTTGATCCAGCGCGCTTCGGGCACGACGGTCAGGTACCCGCGCAGCTCGCCGGCGGTCTCCCGGAACCGGCGGCGGAGCTCGTCGAGCGGCATCGCGGCGTAGCGAGCGAGCGCCTCGGCGTTGATCCGATCGCCGGCATCGGGGGCAGCCTCCCAGTCGGCATCGAACTTCGTCATCGTCGGGCTGGCCTCGTGGACCGCCAGCTCCTTCGCGCTGGCCAGCGCCACCTCGTGGCCCGTCAGGATGTGCCCCATCAGGTCACGGCCCGACCACCCGTGCGCCGCCTCCACCGGCTGCTCGAGCTGCTCGTCGGTGAGCTCCAGCAGCGCTTCGTAGGCACGGAAGCCGTCACGCTCGTCTTCGAGGAAGGACAGGGCATCGAGGTACATGACCAGATGGTAGCCCGCGAGCGCGCTACACCGATACGGGCTCTCGATACTCCCCGAAGACCTCGCGCAGGACCTGGCATTGCTCGCCCAGCGTCGCGTAGGCGGTCGCGCAGCGCAGGAAGTGCGGCATCAGGTTGCTCTCGCTCGAGCCCGGCCGGGACGCCGCCTCGCGCAACCCCGCCAGCGCCGCGCCCACGGCCTCGGCGTCGCGCTCCGCCCGGACCCTCTCCAGCCTGGCCAGGTGGCGCTCCAGCGAGCCCTCCGGCACCTCGAGCACGGGCACCCTGATCGGCTCGGCCTGCACGTACCGGTTTACGCCCACGATCACCCGATCGTCGGTCTCGAGCTCGCGCTGGAAGCGGTACGCGGCATCGGCGATCTCGTGCTGCGGATAGCCGTCGGCGATCGCCGCCACCATGCCACCGCGCCGATCGATCTCGTCGAGGTAGCGCCACACCTCTCGCTCCACGCGGTTGGTGAGCGCCTCCACGAACCATGACCCACCCAGCGGGTCGACCGTCGACGCAACGCCGGTCTCCTCGAGCAGCACCTGCTGCTGGCGCAGGGCGAGCAGGGCGGCCTCGGCCGTGGGTACCGCGAGCGCCTCGTCGTAGGCATCGGTGTGGAGGCTCTGCGTCCCGCCCAGGATGGCCGCCAGCGCCTGGGTCGCGACCCGGGTCAGGTTGTTGAGCGGCTGCTGCGGGGTGAGGGACACGCCCGCGGTCTGGGAGTGGAAGCGCATCCAGCCCGAGCGTTCGTTCTCGGCCCGGTAGCGCTCGCTCATCAGCTTCCACCAGATCCGGCGCGACGCCCGGAACTTGGCGATCTCCTCGAAGAAGTCGCTGTGGCTGTTGAAGAAGAACGACAGTCGGGGCGCGAACTCGTCCACCCGCAGCCCGCGTGCCATCGACGCCTCGACGTAGGCCATCCCGTCGGCGATCGTGAACGCCAGCTCCTGGACCGCGGTCGAGCCGGCCTCGCGGATGTGGTAGCCGCTGATCGAGACGGTGTTCCAGCGGGGCAGCTCGCGGGTCCCGAACTCGATCGTGTCGACCACCAGGCGCATCGACGGCTCGGGCGGGTACAGGAACTCCTTCTGCGCGACGTACTCCTTGAGGATGTCGTTCTGGGTTGTGCCCTCGAGCGCGGCACGCGGCACGCCCTTCTTCTCGGCCGCCGCGATGTACATGGCCCAGATCGGCGCCGCGGGCGCGTTGATCGTCATCGACGTGCTCACCCGGTCCAGCGGCAGACCCTCGAGCAGGAGCTCCATGTCGGCCAGGCTGCTGACCGCGACGCCGCAGGTGCCGAACTCGCCCTGTGCCTCGGGGTCGTCCGTGTCGTAGCCGTAGAGCGTGGGCATGTCGTACGCGATCGAGAGCCCCGTCTGCCCCGCGTCGAGCAGCTGGCGGAAACGGGCGTTGGTGTCCTCCGCGCTCCCGAACCCGGCGAACATGCGCATCGTCCACGGCCGGCTCCGGTACCCGGTGGGGTGGACGCCGCGCGTGAACGGCGGTTCGCCCGGAAGCCCGATGTCGCGCGGTGGGTCGAAGTCCGCGTAGCGACCGGCCCCCGACCGCAGTGGATCCCCGTGATGGTCGACCTCGGTCGGTCCGCCCGGACCGGGCTCGCTCCCCTCCTCGGCCCCATCGGACCGCCAGTCCCAGGGCCCGTACAGCCCGTCGAGCTCGAGGTCGCCCATGGTGCTGAACCGCGAACGGCGTTCGGGCAGCCGGTCCAGCGATGGCGCCAGGCGATCGATGCGCCAGGCCCGGCGGCGCTGGGACCAGGCGTCGGCTGGGTCGCTCATGGCCGCGACTGTAACACCGGGTGCCGCGCCACAGCCGATCGGGGTTCCGGCGACCCGGGCCGGTCGCCGGCCCCGACGACGGCCTACAGCGCGCTGAACGTGTCCAGCGCCTCGAGCACCCTGGTGTCGCCCAGGTCGGAGGCCAGCAGCACGAACACGGCACCGCCGTCGGCGGACGGCCAGGCGACGATCGTCTGGCCGGTCCCGTCGCTCTGGAGCACGTCCAGGCGCTTGCCGTCCCGCCCACCCACGGTGACATCCGAGGTCGCGACCTTCTCGAGCTTGCTGTTGCCCGATCCCCCCGTCTCGTAGAAGTCGATCATCGCCGCCGGCGTGAGCCTGTCCGCCTCGAACACCGCGACCGTGAGCGCGGTTGGTCCGCCGAGAGTCCCAGGTGGCACCGGCGAACCGGACACCGTCGATGCCATGATCGGCGAGCGAGCCCAGCACGTCCGGCGTGCAGCTCCGCCCGGAGTCGACGTTGTCGGGTGATCTCCCCTCGTACGCCGTCGGCAGCAGGGCCTCGAGATCCGGGTACGCGCCGGGTTGCCGCCCGTTGGTCGTGCACGGCGTCGACGGATCGAAGCTGACCACCGGGAACGAGGAGCCACAGCCGACGAGGACGACGGCGAGGGCGACCAGCAGGGCCGAGACGAGCGGCGTGCGTGACACGGGTTGAGCGTACCGTCGAACCGCGATCCGGGCATCGACGTCGCTGGACCCCGGGTGAGGACGCGAACACGACCGCGAACGGGCCGGGCCCGCCACCGAGCGGGCCGGGGCACGAGCGCGACCCCGAACGGGCGGCGAGCGCGACCGATTGGGAGGATTCCCTAGTCGGGCGATGGTCGCGGTCCGCCTCGATCCGATGGTCCGGGCGGTGCGGCCGCGCGCCTGACGATCGCCCACCGGGGCACCGGGACCCGAAGGCCATTGAGTTCCTGCTCGGGCCCTCGTACGTTGTAGTCCGCGTTCGCAACGCACCGACCCCGCGACGCACAGGGGACAACCTGGGGCGTCGGCCACGGATCATCGGACCGGACAACCCGGCCGTCGAGGACGCTCGACGGCCCGGGGGTTCCAGGACCGGGGTCACGAGCCGAGTAACAGCGTAGGCGGCCGGCAGGCCCGGTCGCGGGGCGGGTGCACTCATCCGCGTTCATCGCGCTCCCGGTGGTCTCACCGGGAGCGCTTCTTCGTTCACGCCCCACCTTTGCCGCCAGCCGCCGTCGCTCTTGCCTCGAGCGGCCAGCCCATCTTGCCGCGGGCGGCTCGCCCGACGCAGCGGGCGGCTCTCCCGACGAAGGTCGAACGCGAAGCCCTAGTCGAACGGGCTCGACTGCCAGCCCGGGCGGGCCGGCCGGTGCTCGCGACGGATGCCACGGCGGTCCAGCTCCGCGCGGATCACCCGCGCGGCCATCGCCAGCTCCGGGTCCCGGGTGATCGTCCCGGCCAGCCAGTCGATGTACGAGGGCTCGAACACGGCGATCTCACCCAGCGTATGTCCATGGAACTTGCCGAACCCGACCTCGACGTCGACGGCCTCGTCGAGATCCGGCACGGTGGGAGGGACATGGCCGTCGAGGATGTCGCGCTCCAGCGGGCCCGACGGCTGCGACGCCCGCAGCTCGGGTCTGATCCGCGAGGCACGCATCGGGGGCTGTCCGGTGAGCGGCATGCGAAGACCGGGCGGCGTGATGGTCTGGTTCCGGGGTCTGAACGTGCCGCTGGTGTCCACCCGGGCGGTCACCGGCCGGGTCGGCTTGTCGGGCGGCGGCCAGCCGCGATGGCCGGCAGGGCCCGAAGGCGCCCGCCCCGTCCCGGGCCGGCGGGTCGCCCGGCGCTGGCCTTCCTCGGTCTCACCGGCCCGTGTCAAGGCCGCGTAGGCCGTGTTGATCTCGGCCATCCTCCGGGTCGCCCGCCGTGCCGCCTCGGGGTCGTCGCCGATCAGGTCCGGGTGATGCTGCCGCGCGAGACCGCGCCAGGCGGCCTTGATCTCGTCGGGGCTGGCACCGGGCACGACGCCGAGCACGGCATGCGGATCCTTGGAGGGCATCCCACGAGTGTAGCGGCGGACCACGGTGCGCCCATCGACGTCAGCGATATCGGCCGGCGGCCATCGCGGCGGGCCGACGATCGCCCAAGGGGCCATCGGCCGTTGCCGACAGGTGGAATGGGCACCTGCTTGACAGCGAACCCGAGGCGCGCTCCCCTTGTGGCATGTTCCGACAGCATCGTGTCCGGCTGGCCGGCGTGCTGGCCGCGTTGACGGCAATCCCATTCGCGCTCGCGTATCGCTTCGCGCTCACCTATCGAGTCCGGGCAGGCTATCCCGAGCGGCACCCGCCGGTCTGGACGCCCGATGCGCTCGGGCTGCCGTACCAGGAGCTTCGGATCCCGTCGTCCGATGGCGTCGACGCTCCCGGCCTGGTTCATCCCGGCGGGCCCGGCATTCGCCCCGGGGGTCGTGCTGGTCCATGGCTGGGAGTCGGCTCGCGATCGGACGCTGCCCCACGCGCAGATGCTCCACGCGGCCGGGTTCCACGTGCTGACGTTCGACGTCCGGGGACACGGCGCCAACCAGCCCGAGCCGCTGCCGCTGTCCGTGGGCGAGTACGCGGCCGATGCCCGGGCCGGGGTGGCGGCCATGCGGGCGCGACCCGAGGTCACCGCGATCGCGCTGCTGGGGCATTCGATGGGCGCCGCGGGCGCATTGGTCGCGGCCGCCGGCAATCCGGACGTTGCCGCCGTGGTCGCCGTTTCGACGCCCGCCGATCCGTACCGCCTCACCCGTCAGACGTTCCGGCTCGCACGCCTGCCTCTCCCCGGCCCGATCGCCTGGCCGCTCGCCTGGCTCACGACTCGCGTCTACCTGAAGCCGCGCCACCATTCGGTGTCGTCGATCAGCGCCACCCGGGCGATCTGCCGGGTCGCGGGCCCGGTGATGCTCGTTCATGGATCCGACGACGCCGTCGTCCCCGCCGGTCACCTGGAGCAGCTCGCCGATGCCCGGCGCCAGGCCCACCCCGGCGCGGTCACCGAGACGTTGCTGGTCCGCGGCGGTCAGCATTCCTGGCTGTACGAGACGGCCGGCTATCGGGCGGCGGTCGCGCGGTTCCTCGCGGCGTCGCTGCACGGTCCGCTGCCGCCCGACGAGGCGGCCGCGCTGGCCGCACGCGTCGATGCCCGACGCCTGCCGGAGCCGGAGCGCCTGGCGGCGCTGGATCGCGAGCCGGGCGGTGTCCGGTCGCTGGTCGGCGTCATGCGCCGCGACGCGCGATCGGAGCCGATCGCCGTGCCGATCGTGAAGCCGGTCGTCCGCGCATGAATGTCCGCGACGCGGTCCGCGGCAAGCGAGCGGTCCGCTCGTTCGATCCGCGTCCCCTGCCCGATGACGTGCTCCAGGCGATCCTCGACGCTGGTCGCCGAGCGCACAGCTCCAAGAACCTGCAGCGATGGGCGTTCGTCGTGGTCCGCGACCGGGACCGGCTGCGCGCGCTCTCGTCCCTCGGCCCGTGGGCCGGGCACATCGCCGGTGCGGCCGTTGCGGTGGCACTGGTGACGCCCGATCCGGATACAGCCGATGCGCCGCTCTCGATCACCTGGGACCTGGGCGGCGCCGCGGCCCAGATGATGCTGCTGGCCTGGGAGCTCGGGGTCGGCAGCTGCCCGGCCACCGTGTACGAGCACGAGCGTGCACGAGAGCTGCTGGGCTACCCGCCCGGGATGCATTGCGAGTACATCCTGTCGTTCGGGTATCCGGCCGATCCGTCGGCCATGACCGGCGCGAACCGGGCGGGCGGTCGTCAACCGCTGGCGGACCTCGTCCACGAGGAGCGCTGGCGCGGCGCCTGAGCGCGACGGCGGGTCAGCGCGACGGCCGGCGGCCCGGTGCGCCGGCCGCGGTCTCACATCTGCTTGTAGCGCGGGCCTTCGCCACCCTCGGGCGGCACCCAGCTGATGACACCCGTGGGGCATTTCACCGTGCACGTCATGCAGTGCAGGCAGTTCGACGGCGAGAGCACGATCTCCGAGCCGCTCCAGCGGTACACGTCACCCGGACAGAAGTGCGTACAGGCGTGGTCGTAGTCGGCCTCGCACGCGAGGCACGCCGCCGGATCCGTGATCGTGATGTGCGACGGCTCGTCCTCCCGGTGGAGGGCGCCCGTGAGCGACACGAACGTGGCGCTGTCCATCCGCCCCGGGTCCGGCCGGTTGAGCCGCGCACCCTTCTTCGTGGCGGGGCCATCGCGATGGATCCCCAGCCGTCTCGGGATGAACGACTGCACGAGCGACATCGGCGTGCCGGCGAACAGGCCGTAGCGGAACACCTGTCGGTAGTTCCGCGCGTGGCGCAGCTCCTCGAGCACGCCCCGGGCATCGAGCCGCGCCCGGTAGCCGTCGAGCGAGCCGACCGATCCATCGGCCGCCAACGCCTCGACCGCCGTGTCGGCCGCCGCCATGCCCGACAGGATCGCGTAGTGGATGCCCTTGATCTTCTCCATGTTGACGAGCCCGGCGCCGTCGCCGACGACCATCGCCCCGGGCGCCGACAGGCCCGGCATCGCGTACCAGCCGCCCTCGGGGATCGTCTTGGCACCCGTCGCCACGGTCACCCCGCCCTTGAGCATCCGGCTGATGTACGGGTGTGCCCGGAACGTCTCGAACTCGCGCTGCGGGTCGAGGTCGCCGTACTTCCAGTCGAGCCCGAGGATCAGGCCGACCGCGACCGTCTGTTCGCTCAGCGAGTACAGGAAGCCCCCGCCGAACACGCTGGGGCGGTTCGGATAGCCCAGGGTATGCATCACCCGGTTGTTCCCGAACGGGCTCGCCTCGGGGAACTGGACGACGGCCTTGACGCCCAGCGAGTAGACCTGCGGGTTGACGCCACCCCCGAAGCGCTCGGCGAGCTGCGTCGAGATGACCCCGTGCGAGCCGTCGGCGACGATCGTCAGCGGGGCGCGGATCTCCTCGGCCGGGATGTGGTTGCCCTTGGGCTTCCCTGCCTGATCGAGCCCCACCTCGGCCAGCCGGACGCCGCGCACGATGCCGTCCTCGACGATCAGGTCACGCGCGGAATAGCCGTGATAGACCTCGACGCCGGCCTTGGTCGCCTGCTCGGCGAGGAACGAGACCAGGCGGGTGAGCGCGATCACGTAGTCGCCCACGTGATGCATCCGCGAGGGCACGACGCGCGACGGGATGTGATGCGCCGACTTCGCGAGCAGGAACATCATGTCGTCCCGCTCCACCGGGACGAGGTGCTGGGTGAACGGGTGGCGGATCTGCTGCCAGCCGGGCAGCAGCTCGTCGAGGCAGCCAGCCTCGAACGCCGCCCCGGACAGGGCGTGGTTGCCGGGTGCGGGCGACTTGTCGATGACCACCACCGACAGCTCGCGGCCGGCCTCGGTGGCCTGCTGCTTCGCACGGATCCCCGCGGCGAGGCCGCCAGGGCCGGCGCCGACGATCAGGACGTCGATGCGGTCCATGTCATGCCTCCTTGGTCGCGCGGACGAGCTCGGGCAGGACCGTCTCGAGGTCGCCCACCACGCCGAAGTCCGCGTAGTTGAAGATCCGCGCCCGCGGGTCCTTGTTGATGGCCACCACCGTGTCCGACATCTGCATCCCGGACACGTGCTGCACGGCTCCCGAGATCCCGACCGCGACGTACAGCTTGGGTGCCACCGTCTGGCCCGTCTGGCCCACCTGGTAGTCGTGGGTCGTGTAGCCGTCCTCCACGGCGTGCCGCGAGGCCGCCACCTTGGCCTCATCGCCCAGCACCCGCTCCAGCTGATCGGCCAGCGGCTGGAGGAAGTGCTCGAACTCGGCCTTCGACCGGATGCCGTGGCCGCCGGCCACGATGATCTTCGCGTCGCGGATGTTGACCTTGGACACGAACGACTCGACGGGCGTGATCTCGACACCCATGTCGTGTGCCTCGAGCTCGGGCACCACCTTGACGACCTCACCGACGTGGCTGCTGTCGCTGACCGGAACCTTGAACACGCCCGGCCGGACCGTCGCCATCTGCGTCGGCGAGTCCTTGGTCATGATCGTGGCCATGATGTTGCCGCCGAGGGCGGGTCGCGTCTGCTTCAGGATCCCCACCAGCTCCTGGCCGCCCTTGGCGTGGTCGCCGATCTCGAGCTTGGTGCAGTCGGCGGTCAGCCCCGAGTCGCACGCGTAGGCGACGCGCGGCGCGAGCTCACGGCCCATGGGCGTGGCACCGAACAGCATCACCTGCGGCTTGCGGGCGCGGACGAGGTCGGCGATCGCCTTCTTCCACGGGATGGGCGAGAACTCGGCCAGCATCGGATGCTCGAGCGCGTACACGACATCGGCGCCATGCGCGATCAGCTCGGCCGGCAGGTCCCCGGCATCGACGCCCGGGAGCACCACGCCCACTCGCTCGCCCAGGAACGCCGCCAGCTCGCGGGTCTTGCCCAGCAGCTCGAGCGACACGGACTTGAGGCATCCGCCCTCGCGCTCGGCCAAGACCCAGAACTCGCCGTGATGGGTGGGCTCTCGCCCGTCGAGCACGTACGCCCCCTCCTCGTGTGCGGCGGGGCCACCGCCGGCGAGGCGGTACTTCGCCTGGACCTTGCGCATCAGCTCGGCGGGGTCCGCGACCATCTCGCACGTCTTGGCCCGGTCCTCGGCCGGGGAGAAGATCCGGTACACCTGCGTCCGGCTGCCCTTGATCCCGATCCGGTCAGGTGAGGCGTCGACGTCGGCCGCCGACCAGGTGTGGATGGTCAATTCGCGCGCGGCGCGCGCCGCGTGGAAGCCGCGGTACAGGGTGTCGGTGCAGGAGGTGACGGTGACCAGGGCCGGGAACCGGCGCGGCACGATGTCCTCGGTGCCCTGGGCCCCGATGCGGCGGAAGGTGAGCTCGGGGTCGGTGCGCACTCCCTGCGCATAGGCGATCTGCTCGATCCCCAGGTCCTCCGCGATCTGCGGCGGGACCTGTGCCGTGTCGCCGTCGACCGACTGCATCCCGGTCACGATCAGGTAGTCGCGGCTGCCGCCCAGCAGCTCGCGCTCGATGCGGCGGATGGCCATGGCCAGCGAGTAGGCGGTGGCCACGGTGTCCGCCCCGCCCATGGCGCGATCCGTGAGCAGGACGGCCTCGCCGGGCGCCCGCGACAGGCAGTCCACGAGGACGTCGCTCGCCTGTGGCGGCCCCATCGTCAGGTACACCGTCTTCGCCGAGGGATCCGGCGCGGTGATCCTGCGCGCGAAGCTCAGCGCGTGCAGATCGAGGGGGTTCAGCACGCTCTCGAGCATGGCTCGCCGCAGCGTACCCTTCTCCCGGTCCCAGGCATCCTCGGGGATGTTCGAGACGTCAGGGACCTGCTTGACCAGAACGATGCAGTGCATGTGACCACCGTTGCGGTGGGCGGCCAGGGCCGGCGGGAGCCGGTCATCGTGGCCGCATGGCACGCGGTCACGTGGACGCCCGATCCCATGCTCGGCTGGGTCGCCCGCCGGCGATAGGGATGACGGTCGCGGAACGGACCTGCCGATGGCCCCCGCGACCGTGCCGAGCGACCCGGCCCGGTGGGTCCGCACGGATCGTCGAACCGTCGCGCCCGGTGATCTGGCAGGCCGGCTCGGCGGCTCGACGGCTGGCTCGGCGGCTCGAGGGCTGGCTCGGCGCGCGGCGGCTAGCTCGAGGGCCCCTCGTATCCGAGATCGTCCATCTCGACGTCGAGCGTGGCCAGCGGATCCTCCCCGGCTGCGCCCAGATCCGGACGCTCGGGGGCGGGCGCGCCCTCCGCGAGATACGACTCGATGGCCGTGCCGAGCCCCACGTCGTGGCCCGCCCGCTCGGACAGCAGCCACTTGTGCTCGAGGACATCGCAGTAGGCCTGGACGAGGTCCCGATCGGGGCCTACCTGTCGCGCGATCCGGGCCTGCGTCGGCCGGTACACCTCGCGGAGCCACCGGTCCGCCGCCTCGTCGGCATCGATCGTCCGGCCCTCGGCGTATTCGAGCCAGGCCGCGTACTCGGCGAGGTCGTTGAGCAGGATCCTCGCCTGACCCTCGAGCGCCCGGAGCCTCGTCCGCCGTTCGAGCTCGTTGGCGTGGTAGCGGCGCGTGGTCACGCCGGTGCGCAGCCGGACCGAGCCATGCGGCCCGACGGGGTCCACCTCCACGTCGACCGAGAAGCCGAGATCGTTGAGCCGGCGCAGCCGGGCGCGGATCTCCTGGCGATCGCCGGGAATGATGTCCGGCTGATCGTGAAGCTCCGACCACACGGCCTCGTAGCCCGTCCGCACGGACTCCGCCGCGTCGATCGCCTCCGTCTCGTCGTCCCGGCCCAGGTACGCGGCGAGATCCGCCAGCCCGTAGGCCACGTTCTCCACCAGGATCTCGAGGTCGTAGCGTCGCTGGCCATCCGAGAGAGCCTCGTGGACCTCGCTCGTCTCGGCGTCCACGAGATAGGCCTGGATCCGGTCGCCGTCACGCCGGAACAGGGTGTTCGCCAGCGAGCAGTCACCCCAGTAGACCCCGGCCCGATGGAGATCGACCAGCAGCAGCGCCATGGCGTCGAGCAGCCGGTGGCGATAGCCGGCGGTCACCGATCGGAGGCGCATCAGGAGCCGCCGATACTGCATCGAATGACGCAGGTACTCGGTCATCAGGATCGCGTCGCCCCGGTCGGGACGATCCGCGAGCCCAACAGCCCGAACGGCGGGAAGGCCCGCGTCCTCGAGATGCCGCAGCACCCGGTACTCGCGCTCCGCGCCCTCGCTTGGCAGCTCCTTGAGCGCGTAGACCAGACCTCCGGACACGAGGAACCGGACCAGGTGGCGCGATGGACCGACCGGCAGCTCGCGGAACCGGTATCCGCGGTCCTCCCAGCCGGCGAGCGGGCGCTCCCAGGGAAGGTCGAGGAGGCCCGCGACCTCGTCGCGCAGGACCAGCCGCGGCAGCATCAGAACGGCGGACGAGGCATGGCGAGCGACCCCGCCTGTCGCTCAGGACCGCTTGCGCAGATAGACCGTCACGCCGGCGTCGTAGCCAAGCGACGCGAACAGCTGGCGCGCCTCGGGCCGGTGGTGACCGGCCGTGACCTCGACGAACGAGACCCCCTCTTCGGCCGCGATCCGCTCGACATCGGCGATCAGGAGGCGGGCGATGCCGCGCTCTCGCTCACCCGGGTCGACGACCAGCGTGATCAGCCGGATGAACCGCTCTTCCGTCTCGAACCGGGGGATCACGTGGAAGGCGATGAAGCCGACGACCACGTCCGCCGCTTCGGCCACCAGCACGCGCGAGCCGGGGGTCGAGAAGGCGGCGATCCGGGTGGTGAGGTCGGACGGGCCCGCCGGATAGCCTTCGTCGGTGAGCAGCGTTGCCAGGCGCTCCGCATCATCTGCGGTCGCGGCGCGGATCGAGACCGCGGCCACGTCGTTCATGACGCGATGGTACCGCTCGGCGCGGGCGCCGACGAGGCCTGCGGGTCGTCGATGACGATGATCTGCGGCCCGCCGGAGGTGACCGCGGCCGGGAATCCACCGGGAGCCAGCACGGATCGTCCCAGCGGTCCGGTCCTGCGCGGGCTGAGCGAAACGCCACGGGCGCGCGCAGCCCTCAGCCAGACATCGAGACCCTGCGGCGCGCGCAGGTACAGCGCGCAGGGACCCTCGCCATGTCGTGCGAGCGCGGCTGCCAGCAGCCCCTCGGTCTCGGGCTCGGCAAGCACCATCCGCTCGCCCGGAAGCCCGTCGGTCACGAACGTCCGGGTTCGCGCGCCGAGGTGCGGGTCGGCTCCGTCGGGTGGCCGCCCGGCAGGCGCCTCATCGGTCCGCAGCCAGGGCCCGAGCTC
This sequence comes from uncultured Chloroflexia bacterium, assembly GCA_963734995.1. Taxonomy (GTDB): domain Bacteria; phylum Chloroflexota; class Limnocylindria; order Limnocylindrales; family CSP1-4; genus CAIXZV01. Next base: position 227,274 of record CAVTJD010000005.1, on the reverse strand, counting down.
GACGGCCGACCGATCCAGGTCAACGGTCGCCCAGGCTATCGCCGCGAGCGTCAGCCGCGGTGTGGTGACCGGTTGCGGGGTGGTGACCGGTGGCGTGCCGAATGCCCGGGGGTCGTCGTCGCGCGCCGGATCATCGGCCTCCGTACGCGCAGGGATCCCCGATGGGAGCGGCTCGAGCACCAGGCGGCCGGCGGCCTGTGGCTCGTCCCCCGGTCCCTCGCGCTGCCACGGGACCAGCTCGAGCTCGTCCCCGCCCAGCGGGACCAGGCGGGCCTCGGACCGGTCCGGATGCGTCGCCGCCGGGACCCCGAGGCGTCGCACGAGGTCACCGGCAAGCGCTCCCGGATCCGGGAACCTGCCAGGTCAGGCGTGCCCACAGCAGCCCCCGGCCCGGTCCGTCTCGCGGCGTCACTCGAGGAGCATGTCCGGCGCCTCGCCGATCGAGGCGAACCCCAGCCGGTCGTACAGACGCTGGGCCGGCTCGTTGTCGCTGAACACGCCCAGGTACACCACGCGCCCGGCCATTGCGGCATCGGCGGCGACCACCTGGCGCGTCACGAGGCTGCCCAGCCCACGGCCACGGAACGCCGATCGGGTGCCGATCGACGACAGGTAGGTGAGACCGTCGAACGTGGTCGCCTTGGCCACCGCCGCGGGCTCCCCGTCCACGCGCGCGATGGCCATCGACACGCGCGGATCCTCGAGCGCCCGCGCCAGTTCGACCGCAAGCTCGACCGCGCGCCCCGGCAGCGCCCCGAACGCCTCGGCCAGCACCAGCGCCATGTCGGCGGCATCCCGGGCGGCCACGGCCGATGAGCCGCCGACCTGGTCGATCGTCACGCCGCGGGCGAGCTCCGATCGGCGCACGGGCGGACACGCCTCGGGCCGGTCGAGGACCATGATGTGCCCACCCCCGATATCGGCGAACCCATGGTCCACCAGGCGCCGGATCAGGTCGTGGGGCTGCGAGTGATCGGGCGATGGCCACAGGTGCGGCTGGCGCCCGTTGAGGGTGAACAGCGCGATGCATTCGGTCAGCCGATGGTCGAACGCCACCGGGCTCGACGGCCAGCGGATGCTGGTCATCCGGTTCCAGAACGGATCCGGGTCGCGGGCATCGAGCAGCACGATCGAGTCGCCGAGGTCGCGCACCTGACGGTCAGGGATCGCGTGGGCTCGGGTCTCGTGCCGCTCCAGGGCGCGGATCGTCGCGTCGTCGACGCGGATGGCGCGGATCACGGATCCACGATAACGATCGCGCACGCCGGGGCCAGCGTGGCCCGGCTGACGGAACCGGCCGGGGATGATCGTGGATCAGGACCCGCGGGCGGCGATCACAGCTCAGGAACGGCGGGCGACGATCGCGGTCGCGCCGGATGGCAGCTCGACCAGCTCGGGCACGGGCAGACCGGCATCTGCGAACCAGCCGAGCGCCTCGCCCCGGGTCACCAGCCGCGTTCCCTGCAGCATCTCGTCGAGCTGGATGCCGGCGATGATCTCGGCCTGCCGCGTCCGAAGATCCTCGGGGTCCGTCGGGAGGTACCAGTCGAGGACGATCAGCCGGCCGCCCTCCCGAACGGCTGCCCAGGCCGACCGGAGCGCCGCGGGCGCGTCGGGCAGCTGGTGCAGCGCGTACTGGAAGTAGACGAGATCCATCTCGTTCTCGTGGCCGATCGCGGTCACATCGCCCTGCTCGATCGTGATCCGATCCTCCAGCCCCGCTGCAGCGGCGTTGGCCCTGGCCCGGCGGTATGAATCGGGCTCGAACTCGATCCCGGTCAGCGTCGTGCCCGGGAACCGGGCCGCCATCGCGGTCAGCCATCGACCGCCGCCGCAATGGACGTCGAGGATCCGCGACCCCGGCCGGAGATCCACGATCAGCTGCGGCAGGCCGGCCAGCACCTCCTTGAAGAACACCGCGATGTCCTGGACGGTGAGGCGCTCGATCGCGGCCCGGTAGCGATCGGGTCGTGCCGACAGCGGCGTCCCGGTCCGCATGACCTGGGCCAGGTCACCGAAGTCCATGCTCCCGATCGCCGCGTGCAGGTACTGACCACCCAGATACTCGGCGCGGTCGGGATCGAGCAGGATGGCGGCCACGTCGCCGAGGACGGTCACCCGGTCCCCATCGAGCTCGACCAGGTCGTGCGCGTCGGCGCCCCACGCCCAGCGGGCGGCGAGATCCGGCCTCGTCTGCGTCCGCGCGGCGAGCTCGCCCACCGTCAGCCCGGCCGTGCCCGCGTCGCGCAACGTCGCGAGCAACCCGAGCTCGAGGCCCGCGTACACGTACCACGTCCGGTAGAAGCCGCTGAGGCTGATCACGAGGTCGTCGAACCGGTCGTAGAGCCGCATGGGCGGATTGTGACATGCACCACGGCTCGCCTCACAGCCCTCGCTGGGGCACGATGTCGGTCACCCGATGGGGCACGACATCGGCTGCCACCCCTGCCGGGTGCAACCGACTGGCGGCGGCCCGGGTTATGGAGAGCGATGAACGACGACACGCTCCTGGACGGACTCGCCGCCGACCTCGACGGGTCGTTCGAGGCGCTCGTTCTCGGCCACGTGGATCGGTGCTATTCGATCGCGCTGCGGATCCTGGGCAACCCGCACGACGCCGAAGAGGCCGCCCAGGACGCCCTCGTCCGCGCCTATCGCGCCCTCGCCGAGTATCCGCCCGAGCGCATCCTCGCGCTCCGCCTTCGGCCCTGGCTCACGACGATCGTCGTGAACGTGTGCCGCAACCGGACACGGCGCCGGGTGCTGCCCTCGACGCCGCTCGAGGCGCTGGCCGGCGTCGGCATCGAGCTACCTGCCGGCGATGCAGATCGATCCGGCGGCTGCTGCGATCCGGATGGCCGATCGGGAGCGGCTCGCGATGCTGCTGTCCACCCTGCCCGATCGCTACCGGATCCCCGTCGTGCTGCGCCATGTCGATGACCTCTCGTATGCGGAGCTGTCCGAGGTGCTGGGCAGGCCCGAAGGAACCGTCAAGGCCCAGGTGTCACGCGGGCTCGCGCTGCTGCGCGTGGCCGCGGCCGGCACCGAGGTCGAGGAGCTGACCGCATGATCCACGCTGCATCGAATCCCGTCCTCAGCGACGAGCGCCCGGGGGCGCTCGCGGTCCTGGCCGCGCCCGCGCCCCGTCACGTGGCGGATGACGTGCTGGTGGAGGTCGGGCTGGCCGATCGCATGGCGCCCTTCGGGTCCCCCATCGGGACGCTGTGGGTCGCCTGGAACGGCCGCGGCGTGTCCGAGGTCGAGCAGGCCACCGATGGCGCCGATGCCGCGGCGCGGCACGCCGCGCAGGTCGGCCGCCGGACCATGCTCGCCACGCAGCTGCCCTCGTCGCTCGCGGATGCCATCGCGCGCCGCCTCGCCGGGGATCGCCGGGTTCGGATCCCGCTCGATCTGCGCGGCCACACCGAGTTCGAGGTCGCCGTCTGGACCAAGGCCCTCGAGATCCCGCGCGGGGAGGTCCGCCCCTACGGCTGGGTCGCCGCCGAGATCGGCCGGCCGAAGGCCGTGCGCGCGGTGGGCACCGCGCTGGGTCACAACCCGGTGCCGCTGATCGTGCCCTGTCACCGGGTCGTGCGCACCGACGGCACGATCGGGCAGTACAGCCTGGGCGGCGCCCACAACAAGCGCACGATCCTGAGCGCCGAGGGGCTCGATCCCGATGCCCTCGAGGCGGCCGCCCGCCATGGCCAGCGGCTGTCGGGCTCGCGGACGACGCACATCTTCTGCTGGCCCACCTGCCGCCACGCGCGCCGCGTGCAGGATCGGTATCGGGTGTCGTTCCGCTCCGCCCGGGAGGCGCGCGCCGCTGGCTACCGGCCGTGCCGGATCTGCCGTCCGACGGAGGTCGCGGCGTAGGGACGTCGCGACGGTGACGGCCGCGCGGTCGTCGGCGCACGACGAGGTTGTGCACCAGGTCGTTGCATACGGGTTCGATGCGTCGCCGCAAACTTGAGCAACGTCGATCAAGCGCGTGCCTCGCCCTGCGGCGCAGGATGTCGGCATGGACACGTCGAATGACACGTTCCTCGCCTTCGTCGATGCGCTGGCGGCCGACCTCGACGCGCTCGAGCTCGGTCCCCGTGAGCTCGCGTCGAGGGCCTATCTGTCGCGCCATCACTTCGACCGCGTGATCCGGGCGACCGCCGGCGAGCCGCCGGCGGCCTTCCGGCGGCGGGTGCTCCTGGAGCGAGCCGCCTATCGCCTGGTCACGACGCAGCGCCCCGTCCTCGACATCGCCGTCGAGACCGGCTACGCATCGAACGAGGCGTTCACCCGTGCCTTCCGGCGCGCCTACGGAGCAGCCCCCAGCGCCTGGCGGACCAGCCCGACGCAGATCCAGCTGCCGTGTCCGACCGATGTCCATTTCCATCCCCCCGGTGGCCTCCGGCTGCCGGCCCGAACGGAGGTGACCGCGATGAACCTGCTGACCCGGATGGTCGAGCACCACGTGTGGCTGGTCGGCGAGCTGGTCGACCGGGCCGCCCGGCTCGACGACGCGATCCTCGACGCCCCCATCGGCCTGTCGGTGGAGGGGATCGACGATGAGCCCACGATCCGCTCGCTGCTGTCGCGCCTGATCGGCCAGATGGACATGTGGAACAACGTGATCGCGAGCCGTGACTACGACTGGGCGGTCGAGCGGGAGGAGTCGATCGCGGGCATGCGCACGCGGCTGCGGACGGCGGGCGACGGGTTCCTGGCCGAGGTGCGCCGGGTGGTCGACGAGAACCGGCTCGACGAGACGTTCGTGGACGCGCACTGCGATCCGCCCGAGATCTTCACCTATGGCGGGCTGATCGCCCATGTGCTCACCTTCGCCGCCCATCGCCGAACGCTGGTGCTGGGCGCGCTGGCCACCGCCGGCATCACCGACCTCGGCGCGGGTGACCCGCGCAAGTGGGTGGTCGACGCCGCCTGACGGGAGCCCGATGCGGGGTCGGTCACCCGGATCCCGCCTATGCCGGGCGCTCGAACCCCTGGGCCGGCCACGGCTCGCAACGCAGTGGCCGGTCCTCGCGATAGCCCAGCGCGTAGTCGGCCTGGATCAGCGTGTGGAGCTGGCTCGTGCCCTCGTAGATCGCGGCCGCCTTCGCGTTGCGCAGGTAGCGCTCGACCGGGAACTCGTTGGAGTAGCCGTTGGCGCCGTGGATCTGGATCGCGTCCAGCGCCGCCTGCACCGAGTGCTCGGTCGCGTGCCACTTGGCGAGCGAGGTCTCGCGCGTGTTGCGCAGGCCGCGGTTCTTGAGCGCCCCCGCCTGCCACACGAGCAGCCGCCCGATCTCGGTCCCCTTGGCCATGTTGGCGATCATCTGCTTGACCAGCTGATGGCGGCCGATCTCCTGGCCGAAGGTCTCGCGCTCGTGGGCGTACCTGAGCGACGCATCCAGGCACGCCTGGGCCAGCCCCACCGCTCCCGCAGCGACGGTGTAGCGCCCCTGGTCGATCGCGCTCATCGCGACCAGGAAGCCCTCGCCCTCCTCGCCGATCCGGTGCTCGGCCGGGACCCGGACGTCCTCCAGATCGATCAACCCCGTGTTGCCGGCCCGGATGCCCATCTTGCCGTGGAGCGTGCCGGTGGACAGCCCGGGCATCCCCCGCTCGACGACGAACGCGGTGACCCCGCGGTGCTTCCTCGACCGATCGACGGTGGCGAACACGAGGAACTGGTCGGCCACGTCGGCGAGGCTGATCCACTGCTTGTGGCCGTTGAGCACGTAGCTCTCGCCGTCGCGACGGGCGGTGGTGGCGAGGTTGCCCGCATCGGTGCCCACGCCGGGCTCGGTCAGCGCGAAGGTGGCCAGCCGCTCGCCCTTCGCCTGTGGCACCAGCCAGCGCTGGCGCTGCTCCTCCGTGCCCCACTGGAGCAGGGTCAGGCTGTTGAGCGCGACGTGCACGCTCTGGACGACCCGGAACGCCGTGTCGGCCCGCTCGAGCTCCTCGCACAGCAGCGCGAAGCTGATGTAGTCCATGCCGGCGCCGCCGTAGCGCTCGGGGATCGGCGCGCCCAGGAAGCCCTGCTCCCCCATCCGATCGAACACCTCGCGATGGACCACGCCCTGCTCGTCCCATTCGCGGATGTGGGGCAGGATCTCGGCCTCGGCGAAGGCGCGCGCAGCGTCGCGGACGAGGCGCTGCTCGTCGGTCAGGGTGAAGTCGATCACGGCGGTCGGTGCCTCGGGCTGGGAGACGGGCTGGCGGGCGGTACGGGACGCCGCGCCATCCTACCGCCGCTGCGGGACGGCCTCCGGGCCCCCGATCGCGCTCCCTATACTCGGCGCCGTGGACACCTTCGACGCCGCTCCCGCACCGGATGCCGCCCCCGTTTCGGCGGCCTCGTCATCGCTCGACCTCGCCGCGCTTGCCGAGCCCAACATGTCGCCGGTCCTGGGCCGGTACATGGACCGCAGCTGGTCGCACGGCATCGGACACCGCCTGTTCGATACGGCCGGCCGCGGCTACCTCGACTTCGCCAACGGGATCGCGGTCACCGCGCTGGGTCATACCCACCCCCGGGTCACCGCCGCGATCCACGCGCAGGTCGACCGGCTGATCGGCCCGGTCCACGCGATGGGGTTCGCGGAGCCCACGGTCGAGCTGGCCAGGCTGCTTGCCGAGACCGTCCCCGATCCGCTCGACACGGTGCTGTTCCTCAACTCCGGGTCGGAGGCGATCGACGGCGCGATCAAGCTCGCCCGCCGGGTCACCGGGAGACCGGCGATCATCGCGTTCCAGGGCGCTTTCCACGGGCGCACGGTGGGCGCCACCAGCCTCACGCAGCTCCAGCCTCAACTACCGCCTGGGCTACGAGCCGCTGCTGCCCGGCGTGTACTTCGCTCCCTTCCCGGTCGCCTACCCCGACTTCGACGGCGACGAGGATCGGGCGACCGAGGCCGCGCTGCGGGCGCTCCGCTCGATGCTCGAGACCGTCGTGTCGCCCTCGGACGTGGCGGCGGTCGTGATCGAAGCCGTCCAGGGCGAGGGCGGCTACCACCCGGCACCGCCGGCGTTCCTGCGCGAGCTGCGCGCGCTGTGCGACCGGCACGGGATCCTGCTGGTCGCGGACGAGGTCCAGTGTGGCTACGGGCGCACCGGGGAGATGTGGGCGTTCGAGCACGCCGGGATCGTGCCTGACGTGGTGTGCGTGGCCAAGGCGATCGCCAATGGGCTGCCACTGTCTGCGATCGTGACCCGGCGCGAGCTCCAGGAGCGGTGGGGCCGCGGCGCACACGGCACGACATACGGCGGCAACCCCGTCGCGTGTGCGGCCGGCGTGGCGGTGCTCGAGACGATCCGGGACGAGGACCTGGTCACCAACGCGCGGGCCCGGGGTGCGGAGCTGTCAGGCGGCCTGCGCGAGCTGATGGCCGACTTCCCGGCGATCGGCGACGTCCGGGGTCCGGGCCTGATGATCGGCGTCGAGTTCGTGAAGGACCGGGCGACCGGCGAGCCCGACGGCGCGACCGCCGAGGCCGTCGCGACACGCGCGGCCGATGCGGGCCTGCTGCTGCTCGGATGCGGCATCCACCACCAGGTGATCCGCTGGATCCCGCCGCTCGACGCGACCGTGCCGGAGGTCGAGGAGGCGCTCGGGATCTTCGAGGCCGCGCTCCGCGGGTGAGCCTGCGTCAGGGTTGAGCCTGCGTCAGGCCGCGCTGAGACGAGGATCCGCGTCCAGCTCGACCACGTGCCCCCGCTCGTGGCTGAGCCTGCGCCAGATCGCGCACCCCCCAGCGCGATCGATGGCCGATGCGCCGCGCGACTAGCGGTTGCGGGCCAGGAACTGCATCACGTCCTCGAGGCGGAACCGGCGGTCGCCTCGCTTGCAGACGCGATAGTACGGAAGCTCGCCACGATCACCGAGGCGCTTCACGGTGTTCACGTGGAGGTGGAGCATCTCGGCCACCTCGCTCGCGGTGAGCATCGGTCCGAGTTCAGTGATCGCCATCGACGCCATCTGCAGATCTGCCTCATGCCTGGAGAGCCGGGGCTTTTTCCGTGGAGGGCACTGCGGTGCGGTCCGGCTCGTTGCTGGTAGGAGCATCAGGGTGCGAGGCGGTCCGATCAAGCCGTACTCTCGGTTGCCCGGTGGTACCAGATCGGGGCCCCCACCGATCGGTCGCGTGCGTCGATCGCACCGCGGCCGAGCCCTCGGCCAGACACATGAGGGGCGCGCCACCTGCCAGCGTCACCACCGGCGGCGATTGGGGCCGGCTCCCGCAGGAGCGGCGAGTGGGGGCACAGCCACGCGTCGATCCCCCCGCGATCGCCGGCCCTGATCATCGTCCACCGCGCGAGCGAGGGCGACCCGGGCATTGTGCCGCCCCGGCGACTCCGTGGGAAGCCCCGATCGGTCCGCCGGTTGCGCCGACGGACCCGCCAGCGGCTCGCCGCGTCGTCGACGACCGCCGGGCTCAGGTGCGCAGCCGGACGTCCAGCAGCTCCAGCTCGGCCATCGGCGGGATCCCGGACAGCGTGCTGCAGGCCGGGCAGACCGCCATCGTCGGCCCGATCACGTCGTCGTGACCCAGCGCCCCGTCGAACCCGCAGTCGCAGCGCAGCCGAACGTCGAACGGCTCGACCTCGAGCTCGGCACCGGCCAGCGGGCCGCTGACCGTCAGCATCTCGAAGGCCTGGCGCAGCACCGGCTCCGGGATCGTCGTCGCGTGGCGGACGCGGATCGCCGCCACCGCCTTGCCTTCTGCATGCTCGCCGGCCGCCTCGACCAGGCGCTCGACGAGCGACACCTCATGCATCGAGTTCGGGGCCTCCGTCGCCTGGCGCCGTGGAGCCATAGCGCTCGCCGGTGGTCACCGACGCCTCGCCGGTGATCCCGGACGTATCGTCGTGGCCGGTCTGCGCTGTCTTGCCGCCGATCCCCGCCGTCAGGTGCCGCGCGATCGCCTCGGCAGCCGCCTCGATCACCTCCGGCACCGCCGCCGCCACCTGCGGCGTCAGCGACTCCCCGAGCTCGAGCGACGCGGTGCCGACGCTGATCATGACCACGGGTGGTGCGCTGCCCCACAGCTCTCGGGTGAGCGCGATCAGGTCGTCGGGCTCGATGTGGTGCGTCCACGCGGAGGTCGGTCGTGCGTCGCCGGCCAGCGTCCGCACGCGAACCGCACCCGGCTCGAGGTCGACGGCGGCATCGATCAGGATGACCAGCGACGCGCGGCTGGCATCGATGGCGAGCTCGGGGGCCAGCTGCGGCTCGCCGCGCACGTCGACGCCGGCGAAGCGCGGGTCCTCGACCATGCGGCGGACCACGACCCAGCCGACGCCGTCGTCGGACCGCAGCACGCTGCCGTAGCCCACGATCAGCACGCCCGTGACGTCGGGTGTGACCGGCGCCGCCTCGATCAGCTGCGTCACCGGATCACCTGGCCAGCGTGTCGAGGACGGCGCCGCCGGGTGCGAGGAGGTCGATCCGGAGCGCCATCTGGCCCAGCGCGTGGGTCGAGCAGCTTAGGCACGGGTCGTAGCATCGGATGACGGCCTCGACCCGGTTGAGCATCGACTCCTCGAGATGGTCGGCCTTCACGTTGTGGCGAGCCACCTGGAGCACGGCGCGGTTCATCGCCATGTTGTTGTGGCCGGTGGCGATGACCAGGTTGACCCACTCGACGATCCCGTCGTCGTCGACCCGGTAGTGGTGCATCAGCGTGCCGCGCGGGGCCTCGGACACGCCGATGCCCTCGTTGCGGTTGATGCCGGCCTGCGAGCGCACGTGCCCCGACAGGATGTCCGGCTTGTGCAGCAGCTCGTCCACCTTCTCGATCGCATGGAGCGTGTCGATCAGGCGCGCGTAGTGGTAATGGAACGACGACCCGGCAACGCGGCCGACCCGCCAGCGGAACTTCTCCAGCTCCTCGTCGGCGCGGGGCGTCCCGGTCCGCTCGGCCACGTTGAGCCGTGCGAGCGGCCCGACGCGATAGATCCCGTCCGGGTAGCCCATCGGCTTCCAGTAGGTCGACTTGAGGTACGACCACGGCTCGACGGCCTCGCCGATGAAGTCATTGAACAGCCTGGGATCGACCTTGTCCGCGAGGTAGTGGCCGTCGGCGTCGACCACCCGCATCCAGCCACCGTAGTGATCGACGTTGCCCTGCCGGTCGACGAGGCCCATGAACGCGGAGCGGAAGTTGCCGAACGTCGCGGCCTCCTCCTCCCAGCGCAGCATGTCGGTCTTGTACCAGGCGATCGCGCGCTCGACCGCCGCGATCGCACCGGGAACGCCGGCCAGGATCCGGTCGCGGATGTCCTCGGTGAGCTGGAACGCGACGCCACCGGGCACGATGCCCTCGGGGTGGATCCGCTTGCCGCCCAGCCACTCGATGATCTGCTGGCCCCACTTGCGGAGCTCGATCCCGTCGCGCGCGAGCTGTGGGTTCTGCTTCGCGACGCCCAGGATGTTGCGCACCGCGGGGTCGGCGTCGAACCCGAACAGCAGGTCGGGCGAGGAGAGGTGGAAGAACGAGAGGGCGTTCGACTGGACGATCTGGCCCAGGTTCATGATCCGCCGCAGGTCGGCGCCGGTGGGCGTCGGCTCGACCGCCATGATGTCGTCGACGGCCTTGGCGGAGGCGATCAGGTGGCTGACCGGGCAGATCCCGCAGATGCGCGCCATGAGCGCCGGCATCTCGTGCACCGGGCGGCCCTGGGTGATCCGCTCGAAGCCGCGGAACTGGGTGACATGGAAGTGGGCGTCGACCACCTCACCCCGGTCGTCGAGCTGGATCGTGATCCGGGAGTGTCCCTCGATCCGGGTGATCGGGTCGATGACGATGGTCTGGCTCATGGGGGACACCTCGGTCAGCGCCCGAACCGGGCGCCGGTCGTCTGCGGCGTGCGGCCCGACAGCAGGTCGTCGAGCAGCGTGTAGATCAGGTCGGCGTGGGGCGGGCAACCGGGCAGGAACACGTCGACCTGCACCACCTTGTGCACGGGCCGGGCGGTCGGCAGCAGCGCCGGCACCTGTCGCTCGGGGATGCCCGGGTTGAGCGTGACGTTCTCGAGGTACGCGCGGTCGAGCAGCGGCGCGACGCCGATCGGGTTGCGCATCCCGGGAACGTTCGAGGTCACGGCGCAGTCCCCGAACGCCACGATGGTGGTCGTCCGTTCGCGCACCAGCCGGATCTTGTGCAGGTCGTCCTCGCTCGACACGGCGCCCTCGACGAGGCACACGTCCACGTGCTCGGGGTACTCCTTGAAGTCGACCAGCGGGCTGTAGACGAGGTCTGCGCGCTCGAAGATGTCGAGCAGCCGCTCATCCATGTCCAGCAGCGACATGTGGCAGCCGGAGCAGCCGTCGAGCCACACGGTGGCGACCCGCGGCTTGGGCGCGGCCTGCGTGGCCTTGGCAGCGGTCTTGGCAGCGGTCGGCGTGGCCTTGGCGGCGGTCGGCGTGGCCTTGGCGGCGGTCTTGCTCACAGCCCACGCTCCTCCTGGACCGTCCGCAGCCAGGGCAGGAACGGTCGCCGGTCCTTGCTCCCGGCGGCCACCGGGCGACCCTTCTCGAACAGCGCCCCGGTGGGGCACACCTGGACGCACTTGCCACAGCTGGTGCAGGTCGGTGACTCGCCCCACGGGATGCCCATGTCGGTCTGCACCCGGGTGTCGAGCCCGCGATGCATGACGTCCCAGGTGTGCGCGCCCTCGATCTCGTCGCATACCCGCACGCAGCGCAGGCACAGGATGCAGCGGTTGTGGTCGATCGCGAACAGCTTGTGGCTGGCATCGATGTCCACGACGGGGTTGATCCGCGGCAGGTCGAAGTGGGTGATGCCCAGGTCCGCCGACAGGTCCTGGAGCTCACAGTGATTGTTGGCCACGCACACCGCGCACACGTGGTTTCGCTCGAGGAAGATCATCTCGGTCACGCTGCGCCGGTACTCGATCAGCGCGTCCGAATGGGCGATCACCTCCATGCCCTCGGCGATCGCGGTCACACAGGCGGCCGCCAGCTTGGGCGAGCCGACGATCTCGACCACGCACAGGCGGCACGCCCCCCGGTCGTGGATCCCCGGCAGATGGCACAGGCCCGGGATGTCGATCCCGTTCTCCTCGGCCACCTCCATGATGGTCTGCCCCTCGGAGCCGGCGACATCCTTGCCGTCGATCGTCAGGGTGTGGACGGTGGTCATGCCAACACCTCCGCCGGCTCGATGTCGCACACCCCGGCCGGACACGCCCTGTCCACGATGTGGGCCAGGTACTCGTCGCGGAAGTAGCGCAGCGTGCTGAAGATCGGGTTGGGCGCGCCCTGGCCCAGGCCGCACAGCGACATCCGCTGGACGACCCCGGCCAACCGCTCCAGCTGGGCGAGGTCCTCGAGCGTGGCCTGGCCTCGGGTGATCCGGTCGAGCAGCATCCACATCTGGGTCGTGCCCACCCGGCACGGGACGCACTTGCCGCACGACTCGTCGCGGCAGAAGTCCATGAAGTACTTGGCGACGTCGACCATGCACGAGGTGTCGTCCATCACGATCATGCCGCCCGAGCCCATGAACGATCCGAGCTCGATCAGCGACTCATAGGTCACCGGCGTGTCCAGGTGCTGGGCCGGGATGCAGCCGCCCGACGGGCCGCCGGTCTGCACGGCCTTGAACGGCCGGTCGCCGATGATCCCGCCACCGATGTCGAACACGATCTCGCGCAGCGTCGTGCCCATCGGCACCTCGACCAGGCCCGTGTTGACGACCCGGCCGGCCAGCGCGAACACCTTGGTGCCGCGGCTCTTGCCGTTCGCGATCCCGGCGTACCAGTCCGCCCCCTTGCGCACGATGGCCGGCACGTTGGCGTAGGTCTCGACGTTGTTGATCAGGGTCGGGCTGCCGAACAGGCCCGAGACCGCCGGGTACGGCGGTCTGGGCTGCGGCGTGCCACGCTTGCCCTCGATCGACGCGATCAGCGCGGTCTCCTCGCCGCACACGAAGGCGCCGGCGCCGAGACGGACCTGGATGTCGAAGGTGAACGAGGTATCCGCGATCCCCTGCCCCAGCCAGCCGGCGCGCTGGGCGGCGCGGATCGCCGCCCGCAGTCGCGACACCGCCAGCGGGTACTCGGCGCGACAGTAGATGTAGCCCTCGGTGGCGTGAACCGCGAACGCGGCGATGGTCATGCCCTCGAGCACGCGGTACGGGTCGCTCTCGAGCACGCTCCGATCCATGAATGCCCCGGGATCGCCCTCGTCCGCGTTGCAGATCACGTACTTCTGGGCACCCTGGGCCTTGGCCACGGTCGTCCACTTGAGCGCCGTGGGATAGCCCGCGCCGCCCCGGCCGCGGAGGCCACTCTGGCTGATCTCCTCGCGCACCTCGGTCGATGTCATCTCCGAGAGCACGCGCTGGAGCGCCTGGTAGCCGTCCCGATCGAGATAGTCCTGGAGGCTCTCCGGATCCACCCTGCCGAAGTTCTCGGTGGCCACTCGGACCTGCCGCTCGAAGAACGGACCCTGGGGCTGCCGGGTGTCGGTCGCCTTGACCTCACCGAGCGCCGCAACGATCGGCCCCACGCCATCGGCCGAGACGTGCTCGAACAGCTGACCGGTCTCGCCGATCTCGACCAGTGGCCCGGCTGCACACAGACCGAGGCAGCCGACGCGCTTGACCATGACGTCGTCGAGTCCGGCGGCCGCGGCCTGCTCACCGAGCCGCAGCGTGATGTCGTGCGATTGGGCGGACATGCAGCTCGCCGCCTCGCACACGTAGGCGTGGGCCCGAACAGGGGCGTCGTGGACCTCGTCGCTGTTCACGCGGCGGCGCGTCGGCCGCGCCGCGGCAGGCATCTCGCTCACATCGCCTCCAGTTGCGCGACCAGCTCGTCGGCGCCTACCTTGCCCCTGACCTCGCCATCCACGATCACCGCCGGCGCCAGGCTGCAGGCACCGAGGCAGCGTGCCGTCAGCAGGGAGACCTTGCCGTCGGCGGTCGTCTCCTGGGGTCTGACGCCGAGCCGTCCGTCAAGCGCCGCCAGGATGTCCTTGGCGCCGTTGATGTAGCAGGCGGTCCCGGTACACACGACGCAGGTATGGTCACCCGCGGGTTTGAGGGTGAAGAAGGAATAGAAGGTGGCGACCCCGTAGACGCGTGAATGCGGGACGCCCAATGTGTCGCCCACGAACGTCAGCGCGTCGGCGTCCAGGTAGCCGAACGCCTCCTGACACGCGTGGAGCGCCTCGATCAGGGCCGCCGGCCGATCGCCCATGCGACGCATGCGCGTCTGCACGATCTTCCATCGCTTGTCGTCGCTCGGCGGCGACGGCTTGGCGTACAGCGCGGGCATGCCAATCTCCGGTACCAGGCTGGCAGGCGGCGGGGACGCGGACGCCTTGTCGCTCGGCAGTGTGGGCCTCCTTCGGACGGCCCGTCACCGACAGGATACGAGCGACCAACCCTGGCAACGGGTGCCGCAGGTCCCGACCGGGAGAGCCGCTTCGTTGGCGCGACCGGGCCGGCCGGTCCGCCTGGACGGGACGAACGGCCGTCCGCGCGCGGGGAGCCGGAGCGCCCGGGTGAGGCGGCCGGGCTGCTGCCCCGGCCGGGCTCCTGCCGCGAGGGTCATTCCCAGGTGGCGCCCCCGGCAGGAATCGAACCTGCGACCTACCGCTTAGAAGGCGGCTGCTCTGTCCGCTGAGCTACGGGGGCACGACTGCCAGTCTACGCGGTGACCACTGAGCGGCCACGCTCCGGTCAGTGGCGCGGCTGGGAGGCCCGAGCCTCCCAGGCAACGTGCTCGGGGGTCTCGAGCTGGAACGTCGAATGGTCGACGTCGAAGTCGTCCGCCAGGCATGCGCACAGGTTGTCCAGGACGTCGCCCGGCTGGGCATCGTCGCCGAGCACGACATGCGCGGAGACCACGTTCATCCCGCTGGTGATCGTCCAGGCGTGCAGGTCGTGGACATCGATCACGCCGGGTGCATCGAGGATGTGGCTGCGGACGTGTTCCAGATCGACGCCCTTGGGGGTGGCCTCGAGGAGCACGTCCAGGCTGTCCCGCAGCAATGCGGCCGTCCGGGGCACGATCAGCGCGGCGACCGCCAGCGAGGCGACGGCGTCGGCCTGCTGCCAGCCCGTGGCGAGGATGATGAGCCCGGCGACCAGCACCGCGGCCGCACCCAGCAGATCGCCCAGCACCTCGAGATACGCCCCGCGCACGTTGAGGCTCTCGCCACGTCCCGCGGCCAGCAGCCGGATCGAGACGAGATTGCCCAGCAGCGCGACGAGGGCGACGGCCGTTACCAGCTCCGGCCTGATTTCGGGTGGGCTCGACAGGCGGTGGAGGGCTTCCCAGGCGACGACCCCGGCGATCACCAGGAGCAGGACTCCGTTCGCGGCGGCGGCGAGGATCTCCAGCCGGTACAGGCCGAACGTCCGCTCGTCGGTGCGCGGCCGCGCGGCGAGTCTGACGGCGGCCAGCGACAGAGCCATCCCCGAGACGTCCGCGAACATGTGCCCGGCGTCGGCGAGCAAGGCGAGCGAGTTGCCGATGATGCCGGCGATCAGCTCGATGATCAGGATCGCGAGGCTGATACCGACGGCGCCGGCGAGACGCCGGACGTGGCGCGAGGCAGCCGACGTCGAACCCATGCGCACAGGGTAGCCAGCCGGTCGCCATCAACGTCGTCGCGACCCTGCCGCCACCGGGTGCCTGGTACCGATGACGCGCTCGATCCGGCACATGCCCGACTCGTCGCCCGCCGAGCGCGGTGGTATGCTCCGCGGCCCTGCGCACGGGCAGCCCAGGCCCGCGCGGTCTCGCCGAGTTCGGGATGCCCAACCAGACCCCTCCCACCCACGCGATCGATGCCGGCCAGCTCGCCCTGGAGCTGCCGGTCGCGCTGCCGAGCCTGGCGATCGAGCCCGAGTGGAAGACCCAGCCGCGCCTGTGGGGCCACAGCCTCCACCCGATGTGCTCGTATCTGGCCAGCTTCCCGGCATCGCTGGTGCACGCGTTCATCGCCCGCTACAGCCGACCCGGCGACGTGGTCATGGACCCGTTCTCCGGCCGTGGCACGGCGCCGGTCCAGGCGGCCGCGGAGGGACGGATCGGGGTGGGCAACGACCTCAACCCCCTCGCACACGTCCTCACCGCCGCCAAGCTCGAGCCGGCGACATCCGCCGAGAGCCGGACGCGTCTCGCGGCGCTCCGCCTGGCGTGGGCGGCCGAAGGGGTCTCGTGGCTGGCCCTGGCCGAGCGAGTGGTGGCGTCACCGGGCGACCCGCACGCCAGGATCCCGTCGGCCGGGAGCATGGCCGGTCCCGATCAGGGCGACGAGGCGGTGCCCGCGGAGGTGGCGATCTCGTTCCATCCGCGGACCCTGGCTCAGCTCCTGCTGGTTCGCTCGCGGCTGCGCCTCGACGACCCGACCGACCGCTTCCTGGCCGGTGCGCTTGCCGGCATCCTCCACGGCAAGACGCCGTCCTACCTGTCGACGGTCATGCCCAACACGTTCAGCATGGCGCCGCGCTACGTGCGCGGGTTCGTGGCGAGAACCGACTTCCGCCCGCCGGAGCGCGACGTGTTCGACGCCCTGTCGGCGAAGCTCGATCGTCTCTACCGCCAGCCGCTCCCGACGACCGCGGGTGTCGCGCTCATGGGCGACGCGAGGACCGCCGGGCGGCGCGCCCGGACCGCGCTCAGGGGCCACGGCCTGCCCGATCGCGCCCGCCTGGTGGTCACGTCCCCGCCCTACCTTCGGGTCCTCAAGTACGGCTACTACAACTGGCTCCGGACATGGCTGCTGGGGTTCGACGCGAGCAACATCGACGCCACGCTCGACGACGCTCACCAGCGCGAGCCATACCTCGCCTTCATGCGCGACGTCCTGGGCGACCTTCGCCCGGCGATGACCGACGACGGGATCGCGGTGATCGTGATCGGCGATGTCGAGCGGGACCGAGGCAAGCCCTCGGCCACGGGCATCGGGCTGGCCGAGCAGGTCTGGGAGCAGGCCGCCCACCCCGCGGGCTTCCGACTCGCCGGGCTGGTCCGTGATGAGGTGGCCGCCAATCGCAAGATGACGCGGCTGTGGGGGGCGGAGGCGGGTCGAGCGACCAAGACGGACCGGATCCTCGTGCTCGGCGCCTCCGAATCCGGCCGGCGGCGCGCGCTCGCCGCGGCCACGCTGCCGGTGGACTGGACCTGGCCGTCCACGAGGCTCCGAGCGCTCTAGCCCGTTCGCCGGAGGATCATCCGCGAACCGCTCGACGGCGTGGCGATTCGCCGATCCGCCCTCTCGATCGACGGTCTCGGGCCGCCCCGCCCGGGGTACGATCCGGGGACGATGACCGGCCCTCTCCCGGTGTCGGCCCCGACAGTCCCGCGACGCCGGCACCCTCTCGCCCGTCCCTGCTCGCACGGCGCCATCACCATGGGCGGCCGCTGGCTGGTTCTCGCGATCCTGCTCGTGCTGGCCGCAGTCCTGGTGCTGCCCGCAGCGGCGCTGGCCACCGGTGAGCCAAGGCTGCGGACCAGCGTCACCGACGACGCGGGCGTCCTGACGCCGGCCGAGGAGGCCCAGGTCGCAACGGCGCTGCAGCAGCTGCGCGACGATCATGGCGTCCAGCTGTTCGTCGCCTACGTCGAGACGACCGGCACCGCCACGGTCACCGACTTCACCGCGGAGACCGCGCGCGTCAACTCGCTCGGCGGCAACGATGCCCTGCTGCTGGTGGCGATCGGCGACAGGTCGGATGCGCTGTGGGTGGGCGACTCGCTCGATGCCATCACCAACGACGAGATCGACGCGATCCTGACCACGGCGGTCGAGCCGCGCCTCGCCGACGGTGATTTCGCCGGCGCGATGATCGCCGGGGCCGAGGCGATCGGCAGCGCCGTCGAGCGTGCGGCCGCCACGGTCCCGCCGGCCACCGCCGCCGCGCCGACGACCGCGCCGGTCACGGCGCCACCCGGCGAGAGCGCGGGCGGCGGCGGCTCGGGCATCGACATCACGCCGATCCTGGCCCTGCTCCTCGTGGTCGGCGGCGGGCTGATCATCGGCTGGACGTGGTGGACCCGGCGCAAGGCAGCGACGGCGGTTGCAGCCACCCTCGATCAGCTCAACCGCGAGGCGAACAGGGCGCTGCTGGCCGCGGACGAGGCGATGAAGGACGCCACCAACGACGTCGAGTTCGCCGCGGCGCAGTGGGGTGACGACGAGGTGGTCGCGTACCGGGCGGCCATCGATCGGGGCGCGGACGACCTCAAGGCGGCCTTCGCCATCCGGCAGCAGCTCGACGATGCCGAGCCCGAAACGCCCGCCCAGCGCGAGCGGATGCTGCACGAGATCCTGACCCGGACGACCGGGATCCACGAAGCGCTCGACGCCCAGGAGCAGCGGTTCGACCAGCTGCGCGACCTGGAGCAGGCGGCACCCGCGCAGCTCGCCGCGCTGCCGCCGGTGATCGACGGCCTGCGCACGCGCCGCGAGGCCGCGCGCGTGCTGATGGATCGGCTCGCGGCGACCTACGCGCCGTCGGCGATCGCCTCGGTGAGCGGCAACCTGCCCGAGGCGGACAAGGCCCTGGCGTCCGCCTCGGACGAGGCAGCGCAGGGCGCGGGTCTCGTCGGCGGACGACCTCACCAGGCGGTCATCTCGCTCCGGCGCGCCCAGGACGCGGTGACCCAGGTGACCCGGCTGCTCGACGCCGTCGAGCGGCTGGGTGCCCGGCTCGACGAGGCTGCGGCCGGGCTGCCCGGTGAGCTGGATGCGGCGGCCGCCGACATCGCATCGGCGAGGACGGCCATCGAACGGGTGAACGCGGCCGGCGCCTCCCCCGCCGGTGCCCCTCCCGCTGGCGACCAGGCGCCAGCGCTCGCGGCCGCGGAGCAGCTGCTGTCCGATGCTCGTGGCGCCGCAGCGGCGCACCCGCTCGATCCGCTCGCCGCGCTCGAGATGGCGACGCGCGCCAATGCCGCCGCGGACGCGATCGTGGCCGGGGTGCAGGCCGAGGAGGCCCGCAGGGCCAAGCGGCTCCAGGCGGCGACCACGGCGGTGACCTCGGCTCGGGGGCACGTGGACCGGGCGGTTGACTACATCACGACCCGGCGGCACGGCGTGGGACGGACCGCCCGAACACGCGCCGCGGAGGCCCAGGCGAGCCTCGCCGACGCCCAGCGGCTGGCGGCATCGGACCCCGACGCCGCGCTGACCGCGGCCCGGCGCGCCACCCAGCTCGCGGACGAGGCGTACCGGCTTGCGGCGAGCCAGTTCGATGCCTGGGACGCCTCCAACGGGCCGGTCGCGGGTCCGTACAGCCGCCCGCCCGCCGGGCCGGCTGGCTCGGACATCGCGGGTGCCGTGCTGGGCGGGATCATCGGCGGGATCCTGGCCGGCGGCGGACGCGGCAGCGGCTGGGGCGGCACACCCTGGGGCGGCGGCATGGGCGGCCGGCGGGGCGGTGGCTTCGGCATGCCGCCGGGACCGTTCGGCGGCGGGGGCCGGAGCCGTGGCGGGAGCTTCAACCTGCCCGGCGGCTTCGGTGGCGGTGGCGGGGGTGGTGGCGGTGGAGGTCGCGTGCGGGGCGGGCGCTGGTAGCTGTCATACACGGATGCGGGGTCGACGAGCGAATCGATCGACCCGACAATCGATCGCAGGAATCTCTGAGCGGGAGGACATGACATGGCGCAGACCACGATCCTGGGAAGAATCGGACAGCTCATGCGGGCGAACATCAATGCGCTCCTCGACCAGGCCGAGGACCCGGAGAAGATGCTCGATCAGCTGATCCGCGACTTCACCAACAACATCGCCGAGGCCGAGGAGGCGGTCGCCCAGACCGTCGGGAACCTGCGCCTGCTCGAGGACGACCAGAAGGAGGCGCGCGGGGCGTCGGCCGAATGGCTGTCGAAGGCGAAGGCGGCGTCGGATCGCGCCGATGCGCTGCGCGCCGAGGGCAACGCGAGCGAGGCCGATCGGTTCGACGCGCTGGCCAAGCTCGCGCTCCGCCGCCAGCTCTCGTTCGAGCAGCAGGTGACCACGTTCGAGGGCCAGATCGTTCAGCAGCGCGAGCTGACGGACAAGCTCAAGGACGGGCTCAACAAGCTCCGGGTCAAGCGCGAGGAGCTCGTCCAGAAGCGGGACGAGCTGGTCAGCCGCGCCAAGATGGCGCAGGCGCAGCTCAAGGTCCAGGAGAGCCTCAAGTCCGTGTCGGTGCTCGATCCCACCTCGGAGCTCAACCGATTCGAGGAGCAGATCCGGCATCAGGAAGCGAGGGCGCGAGGGATGGAGGAGGTCGCGGCCTCATCGCTCGACAACCAGTTCGCGGAGCTCGAGTCCGACGAGGACGCGCTCGAGGTCGAGGCTCGCCTCGCGGAGCTCAAGGCCAAGGCATAGCCGGCCGGACGCCTCGTTCGGATCGCGACCCCTGTCGCGGGAACGCGGCCCTGCCACCCGGGTCGCGGCCCTGCCACCCGGGTCGCGGCCGGTCTCCCGATCGCCGCTCGCGGGCAGCTCGCGGGCGGGCAGCCTACTGTGCCGCGGCGATCCAGACCGGGTCGCCGCGCGTCACCCCCATCGCCGCGGCGGCGCTCGCCTCATAGCGGATCACCGAGACCCAGTCCCAGGCGTCGACGAGCATCCCGTACTCGCCGTGGTGAACGTCGCCGTAGGCGACGATGCGGCGCGCCCGGATCGACTTCGACGTCGTCGCGACCTCGACCACCGAACCGACCTCGAAGCCGGCGTGCTCGAGATCCTCGGGCGTCGCGTTGAGCCGGACGTTCCCGAACCGATCCACGTCGATGACGACGCCGTGGATCTTGCCGCGCTCGGTCTCCGCGGCGTCGAGCGCGATGCGCACCAGCCCATCGGTGGCAATCGGCGACCCGATCCGCTCCAGCGGCATCCCGGCGGCCAGGGACGCGGCCGCGGGCGCGAACACGTCGCGCGCATGGAACACCGCGGACACGCGCTCGGACCCGATCGCCGCCGGATCGATCTCGACCGCGGACGTCGCGCCACCCAGCGCCCGCCACGCGAGCGACAGCAGGCCGTTGTCGGGGCCGACCAGCCTGGCGCCGTCCCGGGTGGCGACCGCGATCGCCCGGCGCGCCGCTCCCACGCCGGGATCGACCACACCCAGCCCGATCGCGTCGTGACCCGCGTGCGCCATCCCGTTCGCGAGCACCAGCGCCCCGGTGTGGATGTCGTGGGGCGGCACGCCATGGGACAGGTCCACCACGTGGGCCTGCGGCGCCAGCCTGGCGATCACGAGGTGACATACGCCCACGAGCTCATCGCGCAGCCCGAGATCGGACAGGAACACGACCGGACCGCTCACCATGTCCTCCTGCAGCTGCTGACCCCGGACCCGCTCGCGCACCGGCCCGGTTGGGCTAGCATGACGCCTCGATGAACCAGATGTATCCGCCCACCGATCTCGCCGCCATGGATCCGTTGGTGCTGTTGAAGAATCTGGACCATGTCCGGATGACCAGCCGCCGGCTCTCGTACATCCTGCAACAGCAGGTGCACCTGTACACCCCCGAGGCGAACCAGCTGCGTGAGCAGATCGACCGCTATGTCGAGGCCGAGCGCCAGATCGAGGGCGAGATGGCGAGGCGGCGGATCCGCGCCTGAGCCCGACCCACCGCGGGTCAATCGGTGACGGGGGGTGCAGGGACCCGGGCGAACGCCGCGACGAGCGCGTCCGCCGCATATGGCTTGGCCAGGAACGTGGTGCCCGGGACATCACCCAGCCGCGCCGAGACCTCCTCCGCGGCCCAGCCGGAGCAGACGACGACCGGGAGGTCGGGGCGCATGGCCCTGATCCGCTCGAGCACCACCCGGCCGTCGAGCGTGGGCAGTGTCAGATCGAGCAGCACCCCGTCGAACGACTCGGGCTCGGCCTCGAACCGCTCGATCGCCTCGGGTCCGTCGCACGCCTCCGCAACGGAGAAACCGGCCCGTTCGAGCACCCGGCGGCCCAGCGTTCGCGCGGTCGGCTCGTCGTCGACGGCGAGGATCCGTCCCGACAGGATCGGGACCGGTGCGGCAGGTGCCACCTCCACGACCTGCTCGTCCGCCGTGGTGGGCCTGAGCAGGACCTGGAAGCGCGTGCCGGAGCCAGGTCTGGACCGGACGCGGATCACGCCACCGTGACCCTTGACGATCCCCAGCGTCGCAGCCAGGCCCAGACCCCGCCCGGTGGCCTTGGTCGAGAAGAACGGATCGAAGATCCGGGTGCGCGTGGCCGAGTCCATGCCGGCGCCCGTATCGCTGACCTCCAGCATCACGTACCGTCCGGGCACCGGGTCCATGCCCGGAACCGTCTCCGTGTCGCGGGCCTTGAGGTCGGTCCAGCCCGTCCGGACCTTGATCGTCCCGGGACGACTGCCGAGCGCATCGGACGCGTTGACGATCAGGTTCATGACCACCTGGCGAAGCTGCGTCACGTCACCCCGCACGGGCGGCAGGTCCGGTGAGAACTCGTACTCGAGAGCGGCGCTCTTCGCGATCGAGCTGCTCAGCAGATCGCCGATCTCCCGAACCAGCGCATCGAGCGACACCTGCTCCACGACGAAGCTCCCGCGACCCGAATAGGCGAGCATCTGCCGGGCGAGGTCCGCGGCGCGGCGAGCTGCGGTCTCCACCGCGTCGAGGTCCGCGGCCACCTCGGACCCATCCTCGACCGAGCCCCTGGCCAGGCTCGCGTGCCCCAGGATCGCCACCAGCAGGTTGTTGAAGTCGTGGGCGATCCCGCCGGCCAGCACGCCGAGCGCCTCGAGCTTGGCCGACTCCTGGAGCTTCGATTCCACCCGGCGCCGCTCGATGTCCGCGCGGGCGACATCGGTCACATCCTCGACGAACGCGATGACGGCGGTCAGCCGCGCGTCGGCTCCGGTGAGCGGGAACCAGGTCACGCGGAGCCACTGATCTCGATCGGCGCCATCGGCGCCACGCACCGCGACGTGGACCGAGTCCGGGTCCGGAGTCAGGTTGTCGCCACCGAACACCCGCTCGATCGTCTCGCTCTGACCCAGCCGCACCATGAACGGGTCCGATTGAGCGTTCGGCATCGGTGCGTCGTTCGCTGGGCGACCGGGATCGCTCGAATCCCCGGGTTCTGCCTCGTGCTCCGGCCCGCCCTCGGGCGCGGTCACCCGGGCCCGGATCCGCCGCAGCGCCGCGTTCATGCTGAGGGCGGTGCCGTCGGGTCCGTACACGCCGATCCCGACCGGCGACTGCTCGACCAGACCGACCACGAACGCCTCTCGCTCCTGGGCTGCCATCCGCGCCTCGACGAGGGTGGTGACGTCGGCGACGGTGCCGATCCAGCCGGTCAGGGTGCCTGCCGGGTCGCGCAGGGGCACCGCATTCGCCTCCACCCAGCGCAGCGTCCCGTCGGGCCGGAGGATCCGGTGCTGGATCTCCATCGGTTGCTCGTTGGCGACCGACTCGAGCCAGCTGGCCATCGCCCAGTCCCGGTCGTCGGGATGGATGCTCTCCGCGTAGCCCATCCCGAGTCCGTCGGACGTGGTGGTTCCCACGGCGCGGGCCCAGGCCTCGTTCTGGAACAGCGAGCGACCATCGGCATCCGACACGAAGATCCCCACCGGCGCGACCTCGGCCAGGCGGCGGAACCTGTCCTCGCTCCGGCGCAGTGCCTCCTCGGCACGCAGGCTCCGGGTCGCCATCTCGGCCAGGCGGCGGACCACGCGCACGGAGCGGAGGCCGGCCAGGACGAACAGCGTGAACAGACCGAGGAGGTAGACGGCCGCGGCCGCGTCGTCGCTCGTGGACATCGCGTGCCACAGGAGCGCCGCAACGGCGGACATCGCGGCGGAGAACACCGCAACCGCCACCATGGCGCTCCTGATCTCGACCTCGATGGAGCGTTCTGCGCTGGGTGCCCCACCCCTTGGCCGACCCACGTCAGGATGCAGGCTCATCGCGGCCATGGCCGTCAGGGCCACACACCACATCGCCTCGTACCAGGGTCGTGAGATCAGCGCGCCGGACGCCGTCATCGAGTCGGCCGCGTCCAGGATCAGGGCCACGGCGACGACCGCGGCCAGCAGCGACATGGACGGATTGGCCCTGGGACGGATGACGATCCGCACCAGCGTGGTCAGGATCGCGGCGTCGAAGGCCGCGACGACCAGCGACATGACGGTCGACCCACCGCCGGGGTCGCCGCCGGGCGCCGGGACGACCTCGAACAGCACCGTCGCGAGCAGGATCCCCATCGCCGCCGCGTCGAGCCAGGTATCGGGCTCGGCGTCGCGATAGTCGAGGGCGAAGTACGTGACGCCGACCGCGCCAAGCCCGTAGGCGGTCAGGTCGAGCGCCGTGCGCAGCACGGCGGCCTCCTCCGCGCCCAGCCAGTCGTGCACCGCCATCGAGATGACACCGGCAGCGAGGGACAGGCCGAACAGGGTCCACACGCGCCGCGAGCGCCCTGAGCTGTGCGCCGCTCGGCCCAGCAGCACGCCGACGGTCAGGATCCCCAGCGCCGCGAGGATCAGCGGTGCGAACCCCGGCGGCACGGTCAACCGGAGGACGGCCAGCAGCACGCCCGCCGCCGCCACCAGGGTCCACGCGGGGACGCGCGCCACTGACAGGCCGGACACGGATCCCGCTGTCGTCTGGCGGGCGGCACCTGTCTCGGACTGGCCGACCTCGACGGAGGATTTCGGTTGGTCCTTGAGCATCGACCTGCGCGGTGCGGGTGTGAGCGCGACGAGCCGGCACTCCCGGGCGCCGCCTCGCCGTGCGATCGATGCTAGTCGTGGACCGGGCGACTCTCGAACCCCCCGGTCGGGGGGATCGCGAGCCCACGATCAGGTCAGGCCAACCGGGTCCGACCCGGGGTCCACGGATCCGTCCCGCCGAACACGCAGGTGGATCGGTGGCGCGGATCGCACTGAGGGGTCCGTCAGCCGCGTGTCGCTCCCCGGGTCAGGCCGCGCTGGCCGCCAGCGCCGGCACACGATCGGCCTCCTCGCCGGCGTTGCGGGTCGCTGCCACGGCAGCCGCCCTCTCGGCCCGGCGGGCCGCCTGCTCCTCGCTGGCGACGCGGCACACCAGCTGCGCCAGGGTCGGCGTCTCGAACAGGCTGAACCCGATACCCACCTCGGCGAGCTCGGCGCGACCCATGCCCCGGAACAGACCTCGTGTCGCCACGGCGCACATCTCGTCGTAGAGCTCCGGCCAGCCCACGCGCCGACGCTCGTAGCAGAACCGCACGAAGGCCTCGGCCTCGGGCGATGGGCATGCGGCGCCATCGACGGGCAGCATCGATACAGGTCCTCCTTCCCGGGGACGCGGGCAGAACATCAGCGATGCGATGCAATCGTTTCGCACCGCCGGTCGGATAAGTGCTGGTCGACCGGACCGAGTCCCTCGGGTCTCCCTCAGCTGCCGGCAACCCGGCAATCGTACGAGGTCCGGACCGGGTCCGATAGGGGCTTCTCCACGATGTGGCAGGGCGACTTGTCCACACGCTCGGGGAACCGGTGGACAGGCGCGGTGGGTCGGTCCTCGACTGTGGACGGCCCATGGTGGCTCGGGCCGATCGGCGCGCCGGCTCACGCTGGCCGAAGCCGGCCGAAGCCGGCAACGAATGCCGCTCCGCCGCCCGGGACCCCCTATCCGCCACCAGAGACCGCGATGGTGACACCGAGCCCGGGCGCGGACGACAACCGCCAGCGCTTGTCGGGGCCGAGCGACAGCCCGCTCGCCGGATCCTCGGCGAGCAGCAGGCAACCGTCCAGATCGACCCATTCGGCCAGGGGCGCGACGGCGACCGAGGCGGCGATGGCGACCGACGTCTCCTCCATGCAGCCGAGGAACGTGCGGAAGCCAAGGGCACGCGCGCGCTCGAGCATCCGCCGCGCCGGACCGACGCCGCCGCACTTGGCGAGCTTGACGTTGACACCCGCGACAACGCCGACCAGGGCGTCCAGGTCCTCGATCGTGATCGCGCTCTCGTCGGCGACGATCGGAAGCGGCGAGCGTTCCTGGAGACGGCGGAGGTCGTCGAGGCGGCGCGCCGGGAACGGCTGCTCGATCAGCTCCACGCCCAGCCGGACCAGGTCATCGAGCATCGACTCCGCGTCACCGAGCGTCCAGCCGGTGTTCGCATCGACCCGGATCGGGCCCTCGTAGACGGCCCGTACGGCCTCGAGCGTCGCGATGTCGGCCGGACCGCCGACCTTGATCTTGAGCGCCGGGTAATCCGCGGCGCGCCGAGCGCGCTGTGCCACGACCTCGGGGGTGTCGATGCCCAGCGTGAAATCGGTGGGCGGCGCCTCGCCCGTCACGCCCAGCAGCTGCCCGATCGGCAGCCCCAACCGCTTGCCGACCAGGTCGTGGAGCGCGATGTCGATGGCGCATTTGACCGCGCTGTGGTGACCGATCGCGGCGGTCATGAGTCCCTCGGCATCCTCCAGGACCGCCCGCGCGTCACCGGCCGTGCCCCGAAGGTCGTCGGCGATCGGCTCGAGCGCCGCCAGGAGCAGCGGGGCCACGGTGGCCATCGTGTCCGGCGTCTCGCCGTAGTAGGTGTCGGGATAGCCCTCGCCGATGCCGACCGGTCCGTCGGGCCCGTCAGAATCGTCGCGCAGCTCGGCAAGCACCGTCGTGACGTGACGGCCGCCACCCTCGGGGGTCCGGGCGATGACGAACGGGTCCCGCAGCGCCAGCAACGCGGTTCGCAGCGAGAGCGAGAACGTCAACCCGTGGGACCTCCGGCCGGCGGTTGGGCGGCCGACGACTTGGTGGCGCCCGACGGCTCAGCACGCGGTTGGGCGGCCGACGACTTGGTGGCGCCCGACGGCTCAGCAGGCGGCTCGGTCCGCACGACCGGCCACAGCGCCGAGCTGGGTTCCGGCTCGTCCGGCTCGTCCGGCTCGCTCAGCGTCACCCAGGGCAGCCCATCGACCGCCGCCTCGATCCGTGCCCACAGCCCGTCGCCGCCGAAACGGACGGGATCGTCGGTCGGGAGGCCCGTCTCGGCCTCGGTGGCGGCGATGATCCGGCGAGCCTCGTCCTCCTCGTGGATGAGCGAGGTGTTGAGCGCAACCGCCACCACCCTTGACGGCGCGACGAGCGCGGCCGTCAGCTCGTGGGCCGCGATCAGCGTGGGCAGGTCCGCGATCGGGAAATGCGCCTCGGGCAGGTGGTCGAAGTCGTGGTCGGCCAGGCCCGGCTTGTGGACCATGACCATCGCGTGCGGCGTGGCGCCGTGGATCAGGCCCAACGTGACGCTGCTGTATGCCGGATGGTCGAGCGAGCCCTGGCCCTCGACGAGCAGCCAGTCGCCGCGCTGCTCGCCCTCCTCGATCAGCTGCTCGACCGCTCCCTGGAGGAAGTCGGAGATCACCCGATCGACCGCGACCCCCCACCCCTCGACCATCATCCCGGTCTGCCCCGTGGCCACGAACACCGCGTCCCGACCGGCCGTCGATGCGGCGCGACGCAGCTCGAGCGAGACCGACATCTTGCCCACGGCGCAATCGGTGCCCACGGTCAGGATCACGCGCTTGTCGGGCAGATGGCGACGACCGACGGCTGTCTCCTGGCGCTCCGGCGGCCGGCGATAGTCGACCAGGCGGACCCCGGCGCTTCTCGCGGCCTCCGCGAACTCCGGGTCGTCGCCCAGGAACGTATGCAGCCCGGCATGCACGTCGAGCCCGAACCGGATCGCGGACAGGATCACCTGCCGCCACTCGTCGGGCAGCCGGCCGCCTGTCGGGGCGATGCCCACCAGCAGCGTGTCGGCACGAGGCAGGAACCCCAGCGCATCGCTCAGCGAGGCCACGATCGGGATGTCGTAGCGGCCCGAATCACCCAGCCACTCGCGGACGTTGCGTCCCGCCTGGGTCGAGTCGACCACGGCCACCACCCGGTCACGACCGAACCGGATCACGCCCATCGCGGTCTTGCCATGGTGGAAGCCGAAGTTGCCCTCGGCGAGGATCACCAGGCGGCGCTCGGCGGTGGCGGGCATGCGGTCTCCGGCTGACGAGCTGTGGACTGATCCGGAGTCTAGCGGGCTCGGTGCCCGGCGGCGTGGTGGCCGCCCGGCCGGCGGGAAGGCGCACGGACAACGGCGCCCCGGGGACGAGGTGGCCCGGCGCTCAGGCTCGGGGTGGCCCGGCGCTCAGGCTCGGGGTGGCCAGAACAGCGGCTGATCGCGCTCGTACACGGTGATCCGGTAGCCGTCCGGATCTGCCATCGCGAAGGTCCGCCCGAACGGCCCGTCGAACGGCTCGGTCAGGATGGGGACGCCGTCCGCATGCGCTCGCGCATACAGCGCCTGGGCGTCACTCGCCCGCCACCACAGCTGGATGCTCGTCGTCTCGGGCGAAGGTCCTGCCGGCCCGGGGCGGCCGGCCGAGCTCAGGGCGTAGGTCGGCCATCCGACGAACACCGCCGACGACGGTCCGAAGTCGAACGTGTCGCGGATCGCGCCGAGATAGCTCTCGTAGAACGCAGCCGACCGTTCCACGTCGGACACGCTGATGGAGATGAAGCCGGGGCTGGGGGTGACGGCTACCGCTGTCATGTGGCGCACCTCGCTGGCGGGACGTGCGGCGTGCATGCTCCGGCACGCTCACCACATTCGATCCGCGGAAGCCCCCGGATTTATCGGTCAGGCAGCACCTCGGTCCGGACTGACGCTCGCAGCCCATGGTGTCCTGTAAGCCCGATCATCGGGTTGCCGGCTGCACGGGTAGCGAGGGCGGAAGGCCGAACGTCGCGAACAGCCCGGCGTCGACGAAGTTGGTGACCGATCTGATCCTGTCCGACCCCAGCGAGAGGACCTGGATCGCGAACGGCATCAACGCCACCTCGCCGGGCGACGCACGGTAGTAGCCGAACGCCGGCTGACCATTGGCCGACGCTGCGACCAGCCGCGCCTGGGACGACCGTCCCGGGCGCCATACCCAGGCCAGGAACGCAGCGATCGGCTCCGGGCCCACGAACCACTGCCGCCACGGCGGCATCGTCCATACCGCATCCTCGGCCAGTAGCGCCACGAGGCCGCCGATGTCGGCGGCCTCCCAGGCTCGGACATACCGCTCCAGCAACGCGTCGGTGCGCTCGTCCGGCGCCGGGACCGGGGCCGCCCGTCCCGCGGGATACCGTCGGCGCAGGGTCGACCGGGCGCGCTGCAGCGCGCTGTTGATCGAGGCCGTCGAGGTCTCGAGCGCCGCCGCGGCCTCGTGCGAGGAGAGACCGATGACGTCGCGCAGCAGGAGCACGGCGCGCTGGCGAGGCGGCAGTGCCTGGATCGCCGCGACGAACGCCAGCTGGATCGCCTCCCGCGTCTCGTGGCGGGCCTCCGGTCCCGGGGCCGGGTCCGTGGCCAGCTCGACCGCCGAGATCGGATACGGCTCGAGCCATGCCGTCGCGCGATCCGGGTCGCCCAGGGGTTCGAACGCCATCGCGCCCGTCCGTGACTCCGGGAGCACGCGCCCGGCGCGCCGCTCGAGCGATCGAAGGCACACGTTGGTGGCGATCCGGTAGAGCCAGGTTCGGACGCTCGAGCGTCCCTCGAAGGCATGGTGGCCGCGCCACGCCCGCAGGAGCGTGTCCTGGGTCGCATCCTCGGCGTCGTGGACGGAGCCGAGCATCCGGTAGCAGTGCAGCTGTATCCCCTGCCGATGGGGCTCGGTCAGTCGCTCGAACGCCTCGCGACCATCGATCATCGACGCACCCCTGAGACCGCGAGAGAGCTGGGCGCAGCGACAGAGCCGGGCGGGGCGACAGAGCTGGGCGCCGCGACGGGCCGGGTTGCCTCGCGGCTGCCCTCGGCCGCGACTATCGGCTCCGACGTCACCCTTGCCACGCGACCGATGCGACCCGGGTCCCCGTCACCTCAGCTCGCACCGGCAACGTCGGACCCGTCGACGACACGACCGTCGCGAAGCTCGATCACGCGGTCCGCCAGCTCGATCAGGGTCGGGTCATGGGTCGCCACGATGGCGGTCACCCCCTCGCTGGCCACGAGATGCTGGAGCAGGGACATGATGCTGCGTCCGGTCTGCGAGTCGAGCTGCCCCGTCGGCTCATCGGCCAGCAGCAGGTCGGGCCGGTTGGCCAGTGCCCGGGCGATCGCCACGCGCTGCTGCTCGCCGCCCGACAGCTCGTGCGGCCGATGGTTGGCGCGACCGCCCAGGTCCACCATCTCGAGCAGCTCGCGAACGCGCCGGTCGCGCTCTCCCGGCTCGGTCCTCACCAGGCGGAGCGGCACCTCCACGTTCTCCGCGGCCGACAGGATGGGCATGAGCCCGAACGCCTGGAAGATGAACCCGATCTTCCGGCGACGGAAGCCGATGAGCTCGGATTCGGGCAGCTCGGAGACCGCCAGCCCATCCACCAGGACGCTGCCCTGCGTGGGCCGGTCCAGGGCACCGATCATCGAGAGAAAGGTGGTCTTGCCCGATCCTGACCGACCGCGGATCGCAACCAGCCGGCCGCGCCCGACCCGGATGCTCACGTCCCGCACAGCATGGACGACACCGCCCGGCGTCGGGTAGTCGCGCGACACGCCGCGCGTCTCGACCATGGGCTGGGTGCCCGCATCTCCGGTCAGGCGCCGCTCGGGCGGCGCATAGCGCAGGTCGCCCATCAGGCGGTACCCGAGCCATCGCCGGCGGCATCGCCCTCACCGGACGACGAGCGGTCACGATCCGGCCAGACGCCGATGTGGTCGTCCTCGAGCACCAGCCGGACGCGTCGCTCCAGGCCCAGCGCCTCGACGTGGGCACGCGGCAGCTGGAGCCGCCCGGCGCGATCGAGCACCGCGTACTCCTCGGCGATCACGTGATGGTCGCCCTGGTCGGAGACGGCGCGCCGGCGGAGCGTCTCGGTGCTGGTCCGGCCATCGCGGATGGCGATCGTGCGGCTCACCTGCTCGCTGACCAGCGGATCGTGGGTGACGACCACGATCGTCACACCCAGCTCCTGGTTCACCTCCCGCAGCAGGTCGAAGATCTCGTGCGCCGTGCCCGTGTCGAGCTCGCCTGTCGGCTCGTCGGCGAACAGCACCGCCGGCTCGTTGGCGAGCGCCACCGCGATCGCGACCCGTTGCTGCTCGCCGCCTGACAGCCACTCCGGCCGATGGTCGGCGCGCTCCTCCAGGCCCACCCTCGCCAGCAGGTCGGCGGCGCGCTCCTCACGCTCGCGGCGACCGATCCCGTTGAGCAGCATCGGCAGCTCGACGTTCTGACGTGCCGTGAGGTATGAGAGCAGGTTTCGCGCGGTCTGCTGCCACACGAACCCGATGACCCGTCGCCGGTACTCGGTGCGCTCCCGACGGCCCATCTCGCCGAGGTCATGGCCGGCGACCACGGCCCGTCCCGCCGACGGTGTGTCGAGGCCGCCGAGGATGTTCATCAGCGTGCTCTTGCCGCTGCCCGATGCGCCGACCAGCGCGATGAGCTCGCCCGACTCCACCGTCAGGTCCAGACCCTGGAGCGCCACGACCTCGAGGTTGGCGACCTTGTAGATCTTCACCAGGTTGTCGCACACGATGAGGGCACCCTCGGCACGCAATGGCCGCGAGCGAGGCGCGCGACCCGCCGCCAAGCCCTCGTTCCGCCGCCGGACGGATGGCTGGGGCAGATCGATCAGCTCGGGCCGGTCCTCGGTCACACGTTCGCCCATCGCGCTCAATCGTCGCCCATTCGCAGCGCATCCACCAGCCTGGCCCTGCGCGCGAGCCAGGTGCCGACGGTCACCGACCCCGCGACCACCAGGATCAGGCCGGCGACCAGGAGCGCGAGGGTCGGCCAGTCGACGTACAGCGGCACGCCGCTCGCCCCGACGAACGTCGCCAGCCCCAGCGCCGGCCCGACCAGGAAGGCGACACCCACGCCCAGCGCCAGCCCGGGTATCAGCGCCAGCAGCACGGGCGGCGCATGCTCGACGACCGTGAGCGCAACCGACTGCGACGTACTGATTCCCAACGTGCGCAGGTACGCGAGATCCTGGGTCCGCCGGGCCGCGGACAGCACCAGCGCGCCGAGGATGGTCAGGGCCATGTACACCGCCGCCACGCCCAGGGCCAGGCCAAACCCGTCCGCGACGGCGGCACCCAACGGCGCGTCATGGAGCGCCGCATAGGCATCATGGCGCGAGACCACGCGCGCCGATTCGTGCACGTCTGCGATCGCGGTCGCCAGCGCCGGGGCCACGCTCGCAGGTGCACGGAGCCACAGCACGGACGGGAGCGGCGGGCGGTCCTGGAGCGCCGCCTGAACCCAGCTGAACGGCACGATCGCAAACGAGGGCGGGTTGCCGATCCCCGGGAAGGTGGTTCGGCGCTCGGTCACCCGGAAGCTCAGCGTCTGACCGTCGACCTCCATGTGGAACGTGCCGCCCGGAGCGAGATCGGCGCTGCCGAATGGCACCCGCACGGACAGGATGGCCGGGATCGGGTTGTCATCCGCTCCGGGGCCATCGCCCGTGGGATCGGCCAGCATGGCGTCGGGCCAGTCTGGATCGGCCGCAGTCCCGCCTGCGACCGCCTCGTATGCCCGCGGGTCGATGACATCGAGATACACGGTCGCCCGCTGGATCGCCGTGCTGGAGAAGCCGGCCGACGTGTCGACGATGCCGGGCGCCACGGCGACCACCCCGGGGATCGCGCCGGGGTCGAGCGACGACCCCAGCGACCCGATCCCCACCTTCTCGATCCGGTAGTCGGCGCCGACGGCCAGGTACGACGCGGCCACCTGACCCCGATCGACGCTCGACACGACCACCGCCGAGAACGCCCCGAACGCGGCGGTGAGCATCAGCACGAGCAGTGGCAGGTTCGCGGCAGCCGGTTGCCGTCCGACCGTCCGCAGCCCGAGTACCGGGACGAGGTCGCGGCGACGGGCGGCGAGCCAGCCGAGGGCACGGACCGGCAGCGGGTAGAGACGCAACGCGATGATCCCCGCCGCCAAGCCAAGGAGCACCGGCACGGCGGCGAGCAACGGATCGAACCGCACGACCTCGCCGGGGGCGTCGATTGCAAGGCCGCGTTGCCGGAGCAGCAGAGCCCCCGCGATGGCGCTGCCGACGATGGTCGACTCGATGACGAGCCGTCGTGGCGTGACCCGACCCCCCTGTTGATCGTTCCGCTCGAGCTGACCGAGCGGCCGGCGCGCGATCGGGTAGCTCGCACCCACGATGAGCAGCGTGGCTGCGGCCGTCACCGCGGTGGCGAGCGCTGAGGAGAGGGGGCTTGCCCGTCCGGGAACGACGGCCATCGCGACCAGCAAGCCCGCCAGCGAGCCACCTCCGGCGACCAGGATCGCCTCCCACAGCTGCGTGCCCAGCACGAGCGCACCGGATGCTCCCCTGCCCCGGGCCAGCGCCAGAGTCGCACGCTGGCGCCAGACGAGCAGGATGGCGACCATGGCCATTGCGCCGGCCGCCAGCCCGAAGGGACCGATGGCGGCCACTGCGAGGATCGATTCGGAAGCGGCGCGCTGCGCGTCAAAGCGATCGAGGATCGTGAGCAGCCCGGTGCGCCCGACCGGGATCCCGGGCGTGGCGAGCTCCGAGGCGCCGGTCACGAAGTTGAGGCGTCGCAGATCGGCCTCCAGTCCGGTCAGCTGGCCCGCGTCCAGACGCTCCGGGTCGACGACGAAGCGCCACTCGTAGCGGAACGGCATGCCGCTGTCCCACAAGGTCGGGTACGTGTCCGCGGCGACGTAGGCCGTTGCGTCGGCCACCGGGTGGGCCAGGGTTCCCACCTGTGAGACCTCCAGCAGGCTGGCGTCACCCGACCAGTACTCCGACGTGGCGTCCAGCGGCTCGTACAGCCCCACGACCTGGATCTCGGTGGGATCCAGCTCCATCCGGGTGCGCGCCAGCAGCGGATCGGTGGCGTCGAGCGTGACCGCAAGCCGATCACCGACGCCCACCCCGATCTCCGTCGCCTCGGAGGTCGACAACGCGACCTCGAGGATCACAGGCTTGGCCTGAGCGCCGCCCTCGGTCGTGCCAGACCCGCCCGTGTTGCGCGCCTGGCGCAACGGCACGCCGCGATCGGTCGGCCAGCGGCCCGAGACGAGCCGGGTCTCGTCGGTCAGCCCATCCTGATAGCGCAGCGCGATGTGCGTCTCGTAGTTCGGTGGATTGGAGACGTAGAAGCGGGGTGTGGTCGCACGAAGCGAGGGCGCGGAGAGGAGGCCGGACAGCGTGGGCGGGAGCTGCGCGGCGAGCTGCTCGCCATAGGCCTGCGCGCCGGACACCCCTCCGTCCGGGCCGGGTGCGATTCTTGAGGCGAGCAGCAGCGCGAGGTCCCGCTGCCCGGCCGGCGCGGTTCGTACGGCGTACTGCAACGCGTCGTCCGAGACGCGGTTGAACAGGCGCGGCGTCGCCGCGAACAGGAAGCTCGTCGCCGCGACGACGAGGAACAGCAACACGGCAATACCGCGCTCGCCGCGCAGCCGGCGCAGCAGCAGAGCCGCCGCCCACAGCGGCCGCACGGTCACTCCTCCCCCATTCGCAGGATGCTGCCCACGCCGAGGCGCCGCAGCACCGCCCCGATCGCCACCACGGCGATCCCGAGCGCGAGTGCGCTGGCGGCGTTGAGGAGGAGGACGTTGGCCCATGGCACCTCGACGATCACCGGCGGCTCGGGCGACGTCGCCTGCTGCGTCACCGTTGCGAACGGCAGGACCATCCACCCGATGAACAGGCCCAGGCTCGTGCCGACCATGAGGCTGATGAGCACCAGGCTGCCGTTCTCCAGCCACAGCCAACCCGATAGCTGCCGGGCCGAGAGCCCAAGCGCGCGCAGCAGCGCGAACTCGGTGCGTCGCTCGCGCGCCGAGACCGCCGCGCTGACGGTGAGCCCCACGATTGCGAACAGGCCGGTGGCCACGAAACCCAGCGTGAGGGCGCCGATGATTCCCAGCGCCACGGGATCGGTGAGCAGGCTCTGGGTGCGATCAGCCACGCTCACCACCTGGGCGCTGTCGAACGGGCTGCTCCGCAGCGCGCTGGCCAGCGTCTCCGTCTGTCCGCCGGTCGTCGAGAACCACCATTCGTCGGCGTCGCGCGCGCTGCTGGTGGCTTCCAGGCGCATCAGCCCGAGCGTCGGCTCGTCGACGATGACCAGGGGATGCTCCGGATCGGCGGTCGGGAACGATTCGACGATCCCGGCGATCTCGACCTGCCGGACAGCACCATCGAGCGTCGCCGTGATGGAGTCGCCCAGCGCCGACGCGGTTGCGTCGATGAACGCGCGGTTGACGATCGCCGGCAGGGCGCCGTCCATCGAGGCGATCGACGCCGGCAGGAACGCGAATTGCGCGGCGGGCTGCCCGGGTCCGTTGCCGACGACCGGTCGCTGGGTCATGGTTGCGTAGAGGCGCACGGCGGTCCCGTCCAGCTGACCGGCAGGCACGCTGGCAAGCACCTGGCGCCCCGGCGCCATCTTCCCGCTCCAGGCGCCGGCGGAGTTGAGGGGCACCGCGGCCCACGGGCCCACCGGACCATCGCCCGCAGCCACCTCGGCGACCCCCACGAACCCATCTGTCAGCATCGTGTCCTGGGGCAGCCACACGTCGACCTCGAGCTCGGCCAGCTCGAGCGGCCCATCCAGCCGTGCACCCTCCTGTCCCGTTGCACCCTGCGTCCCGCCGCCCTCCAGTGGCAGGACGACCGCGGGCGACTGTCCGCTCACAGGGACCGGCTCGGATTCGACGCGGTGGAGCAGCCCGCTCGCATCGCGCGTGACGACACTGGCGTTGACGCGGATGTCAGTCAGCGACGCGGGGTCGACTGCCTCCACGTGTGTCTTGCCGGTGTCGGAGTCGAACACGAACCGGCCGATGGACATGATGTCCAGGCGAGGGACGATGCGCACGTACGCCGTGCCGTCAGGCAGCGCCACGAGACCGGGTTCGGGTCGCCTGGCACGCAGGGCCTGAGTCAGGTCGCTCAGTGGCGTCGCCGACTCGTCCGCCCGAAACAGCACGATCCCGGCCGCCGTGTCCATGTCGAGCGCGAGGAGATCGGCCGATCCCGTGCCGACCGAGACCTCATTCGGAATGCGCTCGACCGGCGATCCGAGCTCGATGGCCGATAGTCCGGCATACGCACGGGGCAGCGCCCACCCCGGTAGCCCATTGGGCGGCAGCCCCGGCTGCACCCGCACGTCCGCCCCGGCCTGGTACGCGGCCTGGTCGCGCTGGGAGCCGGACCATGTCGCAGCGTACGACAGCGCGAACACGCCCATCGAGATCGCCAGCATCACGAGGAGCGCCGAGCGCGTGTAGCGCAGTGGTCGCCGGGCCACCTGCCGCGACCCCAGCGATGCGACGAGGCTCCGCCCGCGCGAGACCGCTGTCTCCAGCATCTGGGCCAGCAGCGGCAGGATGCGCAGCGCCAGCACACCTCCGGCCACCAGGCCGATGGCCGGCGCTGCCACCAGCAGCGGGTCCAACCCCAGGCTGCCCTGCACCGTCCGCGTGAGCGGCGCGCCGTAGAGGCGGAGCTGCCACAGCGCGATCACGGTGACGGCAACCAGCGCGACGTCGAAACCCATCCGCTGCCCGAACGTGCGCGTCTCCTGACGGGACAGCCCACGCTCCTCGGCGGCGAACCCCTGTGCGGCGATGAGCGCAGGCAGCGCCAGCAGGACCACGCACACGAGACCCGCGGCACCCGCAGCGAGGTAGCCCTCCTCGCTCACCTGCGGCGCGATATCCAGCCCCACCTCCGCAAGCGGCCCAACGGCGTTGAGCTGGTCAAGGGCCGCGACCGCCAGCCACGGGGCGAGCAGCACGGCGGGTATCGCGAGCAGCAGGCCCTCGGCCAGGGCGAGCAGCGCCACGTGCGAGGATCCCGCGCCGCGCGAGCGAAGGAGGGCGGTGTCCATGCGCCTGTGGTCCACCAGCAGCGATGCGGTGAGGATGATCGCGTAGGCAGCGAGGATCGCGAGCTGCGCCATCAGCAGCAGGACGCCGGTACGGCTGACCAGCAGTGAGCGCTGCGCGTCGGCCAGGATCGCGGGCAGGCCGGTGGCCACCTCCGCGGACGTGCCGGTGGCCGCCTCCAACCGGTCGGGCAGGGCTTCCAGGCCGTGCTGCAGGGGCCCAGCGTCGTCGATCGTCAGTCGCTGGAGGTCAGGAAACGCACGCCACTGCATGTGGACGGAGGCGACGCCGACACGCTGCACGAAGGCGCCGGGCGTGGTGAGGAACGGTCCGAAGGTCCGATAGCTCCCGTTGTCGGCGATCCCGGTCAGGAGCTGATCGTCGCCGTACCAGTACGGGTCGCCGACGTCATCTG
This sequence comes from uncultured Chloroflexia bacterium, assembly GCA_963734995.1. GTDB lineage: Bacteria > Chloroflexota > Limnocylindria > Limnocylindrales > CSP1-4 > CAIXZV01. Next base: position 190,007 of record CAVTJD010000005.1, on the reverse strand, counting down.
CGGTGAAGATACCGACCAGGCGCACGCGGACCTGCAGCGTCTGATCGAGGTGATGGGTGGTCAGGGTCAGCCCGTCGCCCACGGCCAGCCGCAGCTCCCTCGCGACCGCGTCCACGACCACGACCTGGATCGGCCCGGACGGATCGCTGTCCGCCGGCCAGCTGCCATCGACCAGCGTCGCGTGATCCGGCAAGCCATCCAGGAAGCCGACGATCGCCTGACCCCCTACCTCGCCGCCCGGCTGGCCGGACATGGCGAGCGTGCCACTGCTCCGCCAGTCGCGAACGATGCTCCCGCCCACGGGAGCGAGGGCCCGCTGCAACTCGCCACGGACCTGCTCGTCGACTGTCGCTGCATCCTGGGGCGGGGCATAGACCGAGACCAGGACGGTGGTGCCGGTCACGGGCGCGTCCGCAAGCGTCCGCTGCAGCCCCGCGAGCGAGGTCGCCGACGCGTAGATCGGCCCGGCGGCGAGCAGGGTGGCGGCAAGGAGCGTGATCAGCCAGGCCGCCGCGACGATCGGCCACTCGGCGCGCGTACGACGCAGGCTGACCCGCCATCCCGCGAACAGTGATTGCACGGGGCGAGGCGCCTCCGGGTGGTGTTCGCGCTCGGCTTCTACACCGAAACGACGCGGACCGTTGGCCGGCCTGAGAGATCGACCGAATGCAGGGCCAAAGGAGGCTCGATCCTACCCGATCAGGCCCCAGGTGACCGCGGATCGGTCACGGGAGCGAGGGAGACATCAGCGAGCCCGATCCGGCGACGGATCGGGCTCCATGAGCGCGAAGTTGGTACCGCGGGGAAGGTGGTACCGCATATCGGATTCGAACCGATGATCTCCGCCTTGAGAGGGCGGTGTCCTAGGCCTCTAGACGAATGCGGCATGACGCGCGCGGCCGGTGCCGCGCCGGTGGCGGAGGATACCAACTGGCCGCCGGGTTCGGCAACCGCCACCCTCGTGGCGTGGCATGGCGCGGTCACTCGTCCGAGCTCGTGCGATCGTTCGCTGGCGCCGGGGATCGGCACCCCGGCGAGCCCTTGCCGCGGCCCACCCATGCTCCTCCCCTTCGTGCACCGAGCCCTCAGGCCCTTCGCACACCGAACCCCAAGCTTGAACGCCACGCGTTCCATTGCTGCAATCAGCGCATCGCCGGAACGCTGCGCGGTCAGGATGGCGCGCGGCGGGTGCCTGGCGAAACGCCCTGGACACCACGCGATCAGTCGGGCGCACGAGGGACCGGCGGTGAGACCACCCGAACGGCCGGCGTTCGGGGGCAGCACGAGGGCCGGCGTGGTCGCCCCGGCAGGACGAGGACCGGTGATCGTCCCAGGCCGGCGTTCGCGCCGGCTGAACGGGCGCCCTGGCGGGCGTTCAACCCCGGCCGCACGGGCGGCCCGGGCGCGTGAGCGGCTCGGGCGCGTGAGCGGCTCGGGCGCGTGGGCGGCTCTCGATCGGAGGGCCCGGGCGCGTGGGCGGCCCGGGCGCGTGAGCGGCTCGGGCGCGTGGGCGGCTCTCGATCGGAGGGCCCGGGCGGCAAGCCCTACAGACGATTGGACTCGAGGAAGGTGCGCAGCGTCTCGGCAACCTGCAGGTAGCTCTGCTCGCCCAGCACCAGGCCGTAATGCGAGTGGGCTCCGAACGGCTCGTACGGCGCGTTCAGCCAGCCGGCCAGCCGCTCGACGTCCGGCTCGGGGATCAGGGTGTCGAGGCCTCCCCCGATGACCAGTCGCGGGACCTCGGGGAGAGCCGTCCGATCCACCGGCACGCCCTGGAGCACCTGGCGCCGGGCGCGCCCCGACTCGAACGGCTTCTGGCCCAGCATGTGCTGGATCCGCAGCACGTCGGCCAGCGTCAGATCACGATGGTCCCGGAGCAGCTTCTCGGGCAAGGTCTCCCAGCCCACGTCGGCCCGCCCGTAGGCATCAGGCACCTCGCGCAGCAGGTGCGGCCGGGCCGGCTCGCGCATCTCGGCCGGAAGCTCGGGGGCAATGAGCACGTACGCGGACACCATCGCCCGCTCGATCCCCTTGAGGACCAGCAGGCCCCCCAGGCCGTGGCCCACGGCGACGACCGTGGGACCGAGACGCTCCATCGCCGCGGTCACGTCCTCGGTGTAGCTGGCGATGTCGAGCGTGACCGGATCGGCGGTCTGGCTCCAGTAGTGGTTGCGCAGGTTGAGTGCGTGGCCTTCCCAGCCGCGACCCGCGAAATGGTGCAGGTAGCGCTCCCAGACCCAGGACCCCCCGAGCTCGCCGTGGACGAACAGGATCGGCTTGCGTCGCGACCTGCGCTCCGGCAGCCACGACTCGACGTACAGGCCCCGGTCGGCAAGCTCGATCTCGTCCTTGCGGACGGGTCGGCCATTGGACGAGGTGGCCCGGGCGAGCAGGCGGTCGGGGGTCGTGAGGTCGTTCATGGGGCGCCCTCGCTCAGCACATGATGGGGCAGATCACCGCTCGTGCGGGTTGAGCACGAGGCCGGTCAGCGCCTTGGGGTAGAAGTAGGTCGACTTCTGCGGCATCACATCGCCGTCGCGCGCCACCGCCAGGATGGACGCGACCGGGGTGGGCTCGAGCAGGAACGCAGCGTCGGCACCGTCCACGTGATCAGCGACCAGGCTGGCCGCCTCGGCCGCCGACTTGGCGTACCGGATCCGTTCGCCGCCCGCGACCGCCGCCGCGTCGATCCCCGCCAGCTTCTCGAGGGCTGCTCCCAGCAGGCTGACATCGAGCGAGCGGACCGCCTCCCTACCGGGCGGCAGAAGGTCTGCGAGCGCAGGCCGGCGTGCCTCGAGCAGCCATGCCCCGTCGCGCGTCACGAGGCCCATCCGACCCTCGCCACCTGTCAGCTCGCCTGCTCGCTCGAACCGCTCGATGAGCGACGGGCGTCCGAGCGGCTCGACCGCGAACAGCTCGTCCAGGCCCGTCGCGAGGCTCGCGAGACCCTCGTCGCCCAGCCCTTGGACCACCCGGTGCGTGGGAAGCACGGTCAGCTGGTCGGCCGCGTCGAGCAGCAGCATCAGCAGGAAGTCGAAGGGCGGGTCCGGCTCGCAGGAGCGCGTCATCCGCCGCTCGTCCCGATAGCGGAGGGCAGTCTCGTAGCGATGGTGACCGTCAGCGATGAACACGGGCCCTGCCCCGCCGAGCGCGAGCAGGCGAGCCGCGGCGTTCTCGTTGGCGCCGGGTGCCGACGCCGTGCCCGCATCGTCGCCCGCGGCACTCAGGTCGGGCACGACCCACAGCCGGTGACGCACGCCGTCGTCATCGGTCACGTCCACCGCCGGTGGCGTCGTCGCGACACCGGCCATGATCGATCGGGCCTCGCGCTGGGGGTCTTCGAACATGCCCACCACGGGCGAGGTGTTGACGCCCGTGGCTCGTAACAGCCGGTAGCGATCCTCCTTGGGGCCGGACATCGTCCGCTCGTGCGGCAGCACGCCCCCGCCGGCTCCGAGCGGCTCCAGCCGCAGCCGTACGAAGAAGCCACGCTGCGTCCGCTCGACGGTCGTTCCGGGCACCCGGTACGTCTGCTCGTACACATAGACGGCCGGCCGCGGATCCTTGCGCAGGGTGCCGTCCGAGCGCCACGCGGCGAACGTGTGCGCCACGCGGCGGTACCGCTCGTCGGGATCCTCGCCCAGCTCGGATGTGGGCAGGTCGAGCCGGACGGCGTTGCGCGGGTGCCGGCCCAGCAACCGCTCGCGGAGCTCGGGACCGATGACATCGTACGGCGGCGCCACGATCGGCGTCAGATCGCCGACGACCTCGGGATCGAAGCGAAGAGCACGGAACGATCGGATGTCGGGCACGGGGTCCTCTGGGCGCGGCGAGCCGGGCGTGACGGGTCACGGGGTCTGACCCGGGGCGAAAGCATCGTACGATAGGCGAGGTCGACCGGCCACCCCGCGGTGGCGGCACCGGCCGGCATGGGGCCCCGGGTGCAACTTTTCCGATCGCCTGGACGTCGATGGCTGAGCCACCACCCCGCCCGCGGTCGAGGACTGAGCGTGCCGTCGATAGTTGCGACCCGGCCGGCCCCGCCCCGGCCGCCCCGGCGCCCATCGCCGACTGGGTGCGCCCGCCCCGCGAGCATGCCGTCACCAGGACGGTCCGCCATGCTTGCGCTGTCGGCGCTCATGTGCGTCGCGCTGATGGCGATGCTGCCCGCGGCCACGGCCCGTGCCGCCGACGGACCGACGATGAAGGCTCGTGCGCTGCTGGAGGGCCACGTTCGAGCCGGTTCCTGGTTCGCCATCGCGGTCGACCTCGAGAACGCCGGCCCGACGGTCACCGGCGAGCTCCGCATCAGCGGCGGTGCCGGCTCGCAGACGCGGTTCGGCACGCCCGTGGAGCTCGCGACGGGGTCGCGCAAGGAGTACCTGCTCTACGCGCTGCCGCCGCCGTTCGGAGGCAACCTGTCGGTCGAGCTGGTCGACGGCGATCGCGTGGTGGGCAAGACCCAGGTCGCCATCGCGCTGCACGATCAGTCGCAGCTGGTGGTGGGCGTCGTCTCGGATGATCCGGCCAGGTTGGTGGGCGAGCTGGATCTGCTGCCCAACCAGAACGGGCTCAAGCCGGTGATCGTGCCATTGCAGCCCGATGACCTGCCCGAGCGCACGCAGGCCTGGGCCCCCCTGGATCGCCTCGTGTGGCAGGACGTCGATACGGCCTCGCTCACGGCCGCACAGCTGTCTGCGCTCCAGACATGGGTTGCCGGCGGCGGACGGCTGGTGATCGTGGGCGGAACCGCCGGTGCCGACGCGCTCACCGGACTCCCCGACGATCTCCTGCCCTACCGACCGACGGGTGTCCTGGATATCGATCCGTCGATCCTGCGCCCCGTGCTCGGCGGGGTGCCCGAGCACGCGGCCACGCTCGCGGCATACGCCGGCGACCTGGCCCATGGGCGCGTGCTGGCACGCTCCGGCGATCGAGTCGTGGCGGCCGACGAGCGATACGGGTCGGGGTCCGTCACGCTGCTCGGGTTCGACCCCACCACCTCGTGGATCGCCGAGGGCGATACCTGGACCGCTCCGCTGTGGCGCCGGCTCCTGCCACCGCGCTCGAGCGGCACCGTCGGCCTGTCCGACGATCAGGCGATCGCGAGCGCGGTGGCCAACCTGCCCAGCCTCGCGCTGCCGCCGATCGGTGGCCTGCTCGTGCTCCTGGCCGGGTACATCGTGCTCGTGGGACCGGTCAACTACCTCGTGCTGCGGCGGCTGGACCGCCGCGAATGGGCATGGATCACGGTGCCGGCGCTGATCGTCGTGTTCACGGTGGGCGCGTTCGGCGCGGGATCGATCCTGCGCGGCTCCGACGTGATCCTGAACGAGGTGTCCATCGTCAGCGGCGCACCCGGCACGGATCGCGCGGTCGCCCAGTCGTATGTCGGCATCTTCAGTCCGTCACGGGCCACGTTCCAGATCCGCGCGCCCGGCGATACGCTGCTGGCGGCCCCGATGAGCGGCGATGTCTTCTCATCGTCAGACGCCTCGCTCGACGTGGTCGAAGGCGATCCGTCCCGCATCCGCGACTTCACGGTCGGCTACGGATCACTACGGACGATCCGGGCCGACGCCAGCACCAGCGCGCCGGTCGTCTCGGCCAGTCTCCGGCTCGACGGTGGCCGGATCACGGGAACGGTCCGCAACGAGTCCTCGATCACGCTCCAGGCACCGGCAATCGCGCTCGGGTCGTCGGCCGTCAAGCTGGCGGACCTGGCGCCCGGCGCCTCCGCGGACGTGTCGCTCGACCTGGCCACCAACCTGGTCAACCGGATGAACCTCTCGGATCGCGTCGTTGGCCCGTTCCCGTTCGATGGCGGCCCGATAGACGACGCCACGCAACGCACGATGATCCGGCGCAATGTCATCGACCAGCTCACCTACGATCCGGCAACGGGCTACGGCGGCTCGCTGCCGGGTGGCGCATTGACCCTGCTCGCCTGGGGGAGCGACCCCGTCGTGCCGCTGGACATCGAGGGGGGTAGCGCGCGACGACAGGCGACCGTCCTCTACGTGGTTCCCCTGCCGCTCACCATCCAGGGTGAGGTGACCTTCCGCAACGACCTGATCCAGAGCAGCCCCATCGAGGTCAACGCCAGCTGGTTCAACCAGGACCCCTGGACCATCAGCCTCGGGATCGGCGACCTGCGCATGGCCTACCGCCCGATCGCCTTCGACGGCACCCTCGACCCCACGTCGCTGGTCGTGGCGATGTCGTTGGGTGGGGACGTCAGCATGCCGGGCGGCGACCCCCGGCCGCTCCAGGAAACGCCGCGCTGCGATCCGTCGCAGGCGACCTGCGTTCCGCCCCAGGACGGCCTGCCCGATCTCGAGGTGCTCGACGTGAGGAGCGGGGTGTGGGTCCAGTTCGCACACCCCGGGCCCAACGAGCTGTATGAGCTGCAGGACCCGGGTCGCTGGGTCGATCCCACCACCGGCGAGATCCAGGTCAAGTTCGTGAACGAGCGCCAGGACGGCATCGGCTTCCAGTTCGCCGTCGCGCTCACGGGGACCGTGCGATGACCGCCATCGTCCGGGCCAGCGGCCTCGTCAAGCGGTTCGATCGAACGCTGGCCGTGGGCGGGCTCGATCTGGACGTGGGGCAGGGCGAGATCTTCGGACTGGTCGGGCCCAACGGGGCGGGCAAGACGACGACGCTGCGGATCCTGGCCACGTTGCTGGTGCCCGACTCGGGCGACGCCGAGATCGCCGGTGCCTCGCTGCGCGGCAAGCCCAACGATGTCAGGCGGGTGCTGGGGTTCATGCCCGACTCGTTCGGCGTGTACGACGACATGAAGGTCTGGGAGTACCTGGACTTCTTCGCCCGCTGTTACGGCATCCCGGCGGATCGTCGGCGCCGGATGATCGGCGACCTGCTGGAGCTGGTCGACCTGGCGGCCAAGCGCGACACCTACGTCCACGGGCTGTCGCGTGGCATGCAGCAGCGGCTGTGTCTCGCGCACGCCCTCGTCCACGACCCGCTGGTGCTGCTGCTCGACGAACCCGCGTCGGGCCTCGACCCGCGGGCAAGGGTCGAGCTGCGGGAGCTGCTCCGCGAGCTGCGATCGATGGGCAAGACCATCCTCGTCTCGTCACACATCCTCCCCGAGCTCGAGGAGCTGTGCACATCGGTCGCGATCGTCGATCGGGGCCAGGTGCTCGCGCAGGGCCGGGTGGCCGACATCGAGCGCCGCCTGCGGGTGGGGGCGGTGTTCCGGATGCGCGTCCTGGGCGACGGTGACGCGGTCGAGGCGGCACGGACCTGGCTCACGACGCAGCCGAACGTGGTCACGGCCGACGTCATTCCCGACGGAGCGATCGAGATCGGGTTCCACGGCGACGATGAGGAGGCGGCGGTGCTGCTCGCCGCGGCGGTCCGCGAGGGCCTGCTGGTCGCCACCTTCTTCCGGGCCGCGAGTGACCTCGAAGAGCTGTTCCTGCAGGTCACGGCGCCCGAGCCGGCGGCGACGGAGACAGGGCGATGACGGGCGCCACCGGCAGCCGACGCCCGCTGGGCGCGCTGCGCGACGTGGGCACGGGCATGGCGGCAGTGAGCGTCAAGGAGCTGCGCGGTCGCATGCGTGGGCGACGCGCGTTCGTGATGCTCACGCTCCATCTGCTGGTCGTTGCCGGCTTCGCATGGATGATCGAATTGATCGGAGAGCGAGCCATCAGCACCGGGTTCGGTGCCGGGATCTCGGCGTCGGCGGACCTCGGCCGGCAGATGTTCAGCGGTCTGATCATGCTGCTCACCCTGATCGTGCTCGTGCTGGCGCCCGCGTCCACCGCCGGCGCGATCAGCCTCGAGCGCGAGAAGCAGACGCTGGACCTGCTCACGACCACGCCCATCTCGTCGCTTGCGATCATCCTGGGCAAGCTGCTCTCGGCGCTCAGCTGGGTGTTGCTGCTCCTGCTCGCCTCGATCCCGGTCACGGCGCTGGTCTTCACCTTCGGCGGCGTGGGGCCCGATGACCTGGTGCGTGCCTATGTCGTTCTCCTGGGCACGGCGATCGCGTTCGGCTCGATCGGCCTGTTCGTCTCGGCGCTGGTCAAGCGGACCCAGGCGGCAACCGTGATCAACCTCGTCCTGACGATCACCGTCACGGTCGGTGCCACGTTCCTGTTCGTGTTCTGGTCGGTGATGACCAGCAACGGCCTGCTGCCCAACCAGGCGGTGACACGCGACGCGTCACCGCTGACGTCGCTCACCCGGCGACCGCCCGAGGCGCTGTTGTACTTCAACCCGTTCGTGGCGCAGGTCGACGTGATCTGCGGCACCGAGACCGGGTTGGGTGGGACATGCTCGATCATCGGGTCGGTGACCGGCTCGGACGGTCGGTTCGTCGCCGCCGACACGATCACCAGCCTGGGCCAGCAGCGCGACACGTACTGGCCGCGGGCGGTGGCGGCCATGCTGATCGTCTCGGTGATCCTCGTCGTCCTGTCGGTGCAGCTGGTCTCACCCACGCGCCGTTGGCGCATCCGGCGCCGGCGCACCATGCCGCCGGGTGACGCCTCGTGATGGCCCGAGCGCGGCGTCACCTCGGCGCGGTGAGACGGGACACGCGTCCCGATCGCCCGATCCTGCCGCCGGATCCCGCCCGGTTGCCCGGTCCCGTGGACCCGGAGCTGCTCGCCATCCGGACCGGCCTCCTCCCGTGGCGGCGACGCCTGTGGTTGCGGCGAACCATTCGGCGGGCGCTGCTCGTGCTCGCCACGGTCCTCGTCGCCGAGCTGGTGCTGGCGATCGCCATGCGTCTTCTGCCGCTCGAGACGGCGCCGGTGCTCGCGGCCGCCATCCCGCTCGCGGGTGTGCTGGTGCTGCTGCTGCTGGCCGTCCGGGCGCGGCCCACCCTGGGCGAGACCGCATTCGCGCTCGACGTCGAGGGTGGCACCGGGGACATGATCGTCTCGGCGCTGGCGTTCGCTGCGGCCGACGCGGGCGAGGCTGCCGACGCGGGCGGTCCGGGATCGTGGGGCGGGAGCGAGCTGGCCGGCGATCGTCGGCGCCTGATCCGCCGGCAGCGCTCGGCTGCATTGGCCAGGCTGCGGATCCTCGACCGCGGTCTGTTCCGGCCACGGCCCGCAATCCGGCCGGCAGCGGTCGCGCTGATCGCGGCCGTGCTGCTGGTCCCGGCAACCGTCCTCCCCAACCCGCAGGATGCGGTGATCGCGCAGCGGCAGCAGATCCGCGACGAGGCCCAACGCCAGGCCGAGCGCATCGACAAGGTCGCTGCCGACCTCGAGGCGAAGGGCGCCGACGCCAACGATCCGCGCTCGCGGCTCGCCGAGGAGCTCCGCCAGCTCGCCGAGCGCCTGCGGTCGAAACCCACCGAGCTCGACCTCAACCTCGCTCGGCTGGGCGCCGTGGAGGACGAGGCGCGGGCCCAGCTCGATCCGGCCAACGAGCAGCGGGCGGCGTCCCTCGCGTCCCTGTCGCGGGCGCTGTCACGGGCCGCAACCGGCGAATCCCAGGCCAACGCCGGCGGTGACCCAAAGCAGGCGAGCGAGGACGTCGCCAGGCTGGCCGACCAGGTGGGCTCGATGACTCCCGACGAGCTGCAGTCGCTGGCCCGGGATCTCACGACCCTCCAGGGTCAGGCGAGCCAGGCCGACGGCGCAGCCGGCCAGGCACTTCGGGATGCGGCCGCAAGCCTCGCCCAGGGCGACACGGCCGGGGCGAGCACCGCCCTCGGGCGCCTGGGCGACGCGCTCGGCCGGGCCAACGATCAGATCCAGACGAACCGGGACCTCGCCACCGCTGCGTCGAGCCTCCAGGATGCCCGGCGAAGCCTCGCGGACTCGGCCGGGCAACCCGGTCGCCAGACGGCCAGCCAGGGCGGCCAGGGGCAGGGCGCCGGGCAGTCGCCCGGACCCGCGCGCTCACCCGGACCCGCGCAGTCGCCGTTTGGGAGCGGCGCTGCCCCGCAAGGCAGTGGGCAGCCCGGCCAATCCGGAAGTCCCGGCTCCGGGCAGGGACAGGGTGGCCAGGGGCAGGGCGGCCAACAGGGCGGCCAGGGGCAGGGCGGGCAACAGGGCGGGCAGGGCGGCCAATCAGGGCAGGGCCAGGGCGGCCAACAGGGTGGCCAGGGCCAGAACCCCGGGGGCGGCTCGCTCGGCGGCGGCGGCTCAAACGCGGCCCATCTGGGCAGCGGAACCTCGAGCGGGCGGGCGGGCGGACCGACGAACCCCAACCGGCCGTACCAGCTCGGCGGCGACCTCGGCTCGGTCTTCGCCCCGTTCGATCGGCTGGGCAAGCCTGGCGACCCGTCCTACGTCGCCGGGACCGGCGGCGACGGCCAGACGCAGCAGGGCAGCCAGCAGGGCCAGGGGACCGACAACGGATCCTTCGTCCCGTACCAGCAGGTGTACGGCGACTTCTATCCGTACGCCCTGTCCACGCTCGATCGGTCCTACGTCCCGCTCTCGATCAAGGACTACGTCCGCGACTACTTCAGCTCGCTCGATCCCAGCCAGTGACCCGCCGTCAGCCCGGGACCCATCCAGGAGGAGCGCATGGACGCACCCGCCCCTGAGACCACCGCCGCCCGTCTCTCACCCGACGCGTTCGCCGATCGCGCCGCGCGGATCCAGGCCGAGGTGGGCAAGGTCATCGTCGGCCAGGGGGAGCTGGTACGCCAGACGCTGGTCGGGCTGCTGGCCAACAGCCACGTGCTGCTCGAGGGCGTGCCAGGGTTGGGCAAGACCATGCTCATCCGGACCATCGGCGACGTCATCGACTGCACCTTCAGCCGGATCCAGTTCACGCCCGACCTGATGCCGGCCGACATCACCGGCACCAACATCCTGATCGAGGAGGACGGCAACCGCGTCTTCCGCTTCCAGCCGGGCCCCGTGTTCGCCAACCTCGTGCTCGCCGATGAGATCAACCGGGCGACGCCCAAGACGCAGTCCTCGCTGCTGGAGGCGATGCAGGAGCACCAGGTGACGGTGGCCCGCAATCGATACCCGCTCGAGCCCCCGTTCTTCGTGCTCGCCACCCAGAACCCGCTCGAGATGGAGGGCACCTACCCGCTGCCCGAGGCACAGCTCGACCGGTTCCTGCTCAAGGCGATGGTCCCGTTCCCGTCCGAGCAGGACCTGGTCTCGATCCTGGACCGCACCACGGGCTCGGATGTGCCGGTCGCGCAGCGTGTCGCGACGGCCGCCGAGATCGTCGAGATGCAGCAGCTCGCCCGCGCGGTCCCGATCGCGCCCCACGTGACCGCGTACGCCGTGTCGCTGCTGGCCGCGACCCATCCCGACAACGGTCGCGCCCCGGGTCTCGTCCGCGAGTACGTCCGGTACGGCGGCTCGCCGCGTGGCGCCCAGGCGCTGGTCACCGCCGGCAAGATCCTGGCCCTCATGGACGGGCGGTTCAACGTCGCCATCGACGACGTCCGTGCGGCCGCGATGCCGGCGCTGCGCCATCGGGTGATCCTCAACTTCGAAGGCGAGGCGGAGGGGATCACCTCGGAGGCCGTCGTCCGCACCATCCTCGACGAGGTGGCGCCGCCCGCCGTCGAGTAGGCGGCACGGCGCGGGCGACGATGGCGCACTCCCCCACTCCGCCGCTCGATCCCGCGCACGACGAGGGCCCGGTCCGATCGCCCGAGCCGCCGTCGGGCGGTGTGACCTCGTTCCTGCCCAGCGAGCTCGACCCGACCGTGTTCGACGAGGCGTTCCTGCGCCAGCTCGAGCGGCTGGGGCTGCTCATGCGGCAACCGGTCAGAGGCGGGCTCAAGGGCGGTCGCAGAAGCGTGAAGCGGGGGCAGTCGGTCGAGTTCGCCGACTACCGCGAGTACGCGCTGGGCGACGACCTGCGACAGCTCGACTGGAACGTGCTCGCCCGCCTCGAGCGCCTGTTCGTCAAGCTGTTCATCGAGGAGGAGGACGTGACCATCACGTTCCTCATCGATGGCAGCCCGTCGATGGCGTACGGCCGGCCACAGAAGCTCCTGTTCGCGAAGCGGGCGGCGGGCGCGCTCGGGTACATCGGGCTCGCCTCGGAGGACCGGGTGGTGGTCACCACGCTGGCCGGCCGGACCGCGCAACGACTGGGCGCGCTGCGGGGCTCGGGCCGGGTGCTTCGGCTGCTCGCCAGCCTGTCGTCGGTCCAGCCGGCGGAGGGCCCGACCGACCTCGTCGCGGCCGCCCGTCGGGCGGGCTCGATGCTGTCCGGGCGCGGCGTGGTGGTGCTGCTGTCCGACCTGCTCGACCCGGGCGCGGACCGCGTGATCCGCGAGCTCGCCGCCACCGGCTCCGAGCTGATCGTGCTCCACGTCCTGTCACCCGACGAGCTCGACCCACGGCTCGAGGGTGACCTGCGTCTGGTCGACAGCGAGACCGGGGACGGCGTCGACATCACGGCCGACCTGTCGACGATCGATGCGTACAGGACCCGCCTGGCCGCCTGGCAGTCATCGCTTGCGGAGCTGGCCTCCAGGCGACGAGCGTCGTACGTCCCGCTGGCCACCGACACGCCGCTGGCCGACCTCGTGTTCGCCGAGCTGCGGCGACGGCGTGTCGTCGGGTAGGCGGCGATGAGCCTGATCACCCCGCTGGCGCTCGCCGGGCTGCTGTTCCTGCCGGCCGTCCTGGCGATGTACCTGCTCAAGCTCCGCCGCGACCCGACGGTCGTCCCCTCGACCCTGCTCTGGCAGCGGCTGGTCACCGATGTCGAAGCGAACGCGCCGTGGCAGCGCCTCCGCCGCAGCCTGCTCCTGCTGCTGCAGCTGCTGCTGGTCGCGATCCTGGTGCTGCTCGCGGCCAGGCCGTTCGCCGAGCGACCGGCGGGGCTCGCCCGCGACATCGTCCTGGTGGTCGACACGTCGGCCTCGATGCAGGCGACCGACGTCTCGCCCAACCGGCTGGAGGCTGCCAAGGCGGCCGCCATCTACGCCCTCCGGGACCTGCCGAGCGGTGGCAAGGTCAGCGTGATCGCCGCCGGGCGCACGGCTCGCGTCGTGGCCAATGGCAGCGACGACATCGGCCACGTGAAGCAGGCGATCGAGGGGATCGAACCCACCGCCGACGTGGGCGACCTGGGCGATGCGCTGCGACTGGCATCGGCGCTCGCCGCCCGCTCCGGCGACGCGGAGATCGTGGTCGCCACGGACGCGGCGCTCGCGACCCCGCCGTCGGGATCGCTCGACGCACCGGTACGGGTCCTCCGGGTCGGTCGCGCGGCGGCGAACCAGGCGATCGTGGCGCTCGCGGTGAGCACGGGGCCCAGCGGCCTGTCGCACAGCGCGTTCATCTCGGTGGCGAACACCGGGCTCGAGATGGCCCGGCGCCGGATCGAGCTGTACGCCGACGGCAACCTGCGCGAGGCGCGCACGCTGACCCTCGACCCGCAGCGCCGGACGGACGTGTCGATCGACGACATCGACGACGCCGCGCACCCGGCGTCCGTGGTCGAGGTCCGCCTGGTCGCCGCGGATGCGACGGCCGCCGATCAGGGTGCCGCGCCGGACGCGCTGGCGCTCGACGATCGGGCCTGGGCCATCGTCCCGCCGACGCGCCCGCGGGACATCCTGCTGGTCGGCAACGGGGATCCCTACCTCGAGACCGCGCTTTCGTATCTGCCCGACACCAACCTGTTCGGCACGACGCCGGAGCGGTATGCCGCCGACGTCGTGCGTCCCGACGGCACCTCGTGGGACCTGATCATCCTCGAGGGCTTCCTGCCCGATCAGCTGCCCGCGACGCCCGTCCTCGCCATCGCACCGCCGTCGGACTCCCCGCTGGGCGCCGTCACCGGCACGCTCACCGATCCGGCCATCGGCACGATCGACCCATCGGATCCGATCCTGCGCTACGTCGACCTGTCGACCACGCACATCGCGCAGGCGCAGCGGCTGGCGCTGCCCGACTGGGCGCGAGCGGTCATTCCCGGCGTCGCGCCCGGCAGTGGATCGTCGCCGCTGCTGTACGCCGGCCAGCTCGACGGACGGCCCGCGGCCGTCATGGCGTTCGAGCCGCGCCGCTCGGACCTGCCGCTCCAGGTCGCCTTCCCGGTCCTGATGGCCAACCTCGCCGGTGAGCTGATGGGTGGCTCGGGCACGCCGATCGCGTCCCTCACGCCCGGGACACCGGTGACGCTGCCGATCCCGGCTGGCGCGGCCGGTGTCCGGGTGACGCGACCGGACGGCAGCGTGGATGAGCTCGTGGCGCCCACCGGCAATGCAGCATCGGTGACGTTCGCCCGAACGGACCTGCTCGGCGTGTACACGGTGACGCCCCTGGCCGACCCCGAGGCGAACGCATCGGGCGGTGCGTCCGGGGAACCGGCGAGCCCCGCCACCACGGCGATGCCCGACCGGTTCGCGGTCGATCTGCTCGATGTCGACGAGTCGAGCATCGCTCCCGGAGACAGCGCGTCGATCGAGGCGCTGGGCCGCACCACGGCAAACGACGATGGGACCGGTGCCGCTGCCACCGATCGCCCGCCGGCGCGTGACGAGCTGTGGGTCCCGATCCTGCTGGTCGCCCTGATCGTGCTCACCGCCGAGTGGCTGGTCTACGAGCGCGACACGGTCGCCCGCCTGTGGCGCGGGCTCGGCGCGAGGCTCGGCCGGCGCGGAAGCCCCGAGCGAGGCGCGTGATGGGCGTCGCCTTCGACAACCCGGTCGCCCTGCTCCTGCTGCCGCTCCTGCTGACCGTCGTGATCGCGCTGCACCTCGCGTCGCGCCGCCGGATGGGAGCCGGGCGCCGATGGGCGGTGCTGGCCACACGCATCCTCGTGCTCGCCGCCCTCGTGGGCGCGCTCGCCGGCGTCCAGCTGGTGCTGCCGGTCGACCGGCTGGCGGTGGTCTACGTCGCCGACATGTCCGACTCCGTCGGCACGGCGGGCCGCGAGGAGGCCCTGGCCTACATCCGCGAGTCCCTCGCGAGCAGGCGCGATGGCGACGTGGCGGGGATCGTCGCGTTCGGAGAGGACGCGCTGGTGGAGCGCCTGCCGTCCGAGCTGACGGACCTCGACCGCATCGCATCCACCCCGGTCCGCGGTGCCACCGATGTCGGCGCCGCATTGCGGCTCGCGTCCGCGCTGTTCCCCGACGATGCCCAGAAGCGGATCGTGCTCCTCTCGGACGGCAACGACACGACGGGCTCGGGCCAGACGGAGGCGGCGCTGGCGGCCGCACGCGGGATCCAGGTCGATACCGTGCGCACCGGGCTCGCGGGCAGCGACGAGGTGCTGGTCGAGCGGCTCGACAGCCCGTCGACCGCGCACCTGGGCGAGACCATCGACATCACGGGCGACGTCACCTCGACGGTCGCGCAGCCGGCCACCGTGCGGCTGTTCGTCAACGGCGACCTCGCGGACACCATGCCGGTCGACCTCGTCGCGGGCGACCAGCAGGTCACCTTCCGCTACCGGCCAAGCGACGCCGGGTTCCTGCGCTTCCGGATCGTGGTCGACGCCGCGCGTGACACCTTCAACCAGAACGACCGGGCCGATGCCAGCACGATCGTCAAGGGCGAGCCGAAGGTGCTCGTCGTCCGGGGTGATGAGACCGTGGCGGCCGAGCTCGTGTCGGCGCTGCGCACCGAGCGCCAGGTGGTCGAGACAGCACTCCCCGAGGCGCTGCCGTCGGACATCGCGAGGCTCGCCGACTACGACGCGATCGTGCTCGTGGACGTGCCCCGCAGCCGGCTGACCGACCAGACGATGACCGCGCTCCAGGTCTACGTCCAGGACCTCGGTCGCGGGCTCGTCGTCATCGGCGGGCCGCAGGCGTATGGCGCCGGCGGCTACACGAGCACGCCGCTCGAGACGGCGCTGCCGGTCGACATGGGCGTGACGGATCGGCAGAAGCAGCCCGATGTCGCGCTGGTCGTCGTCATCGACAAGTCGGGCTCGATGGATGCCTGCCACTGCAATAGCTTCAACAACGGGATCAACAACGGCAGCTCGGGCATCTCGGGCGTGCGCAAGGTCGACATCGGCAAGGAGGCGATCCTGCGCGCGGCGTCCGCGCTCACGGCACAGGACGAGCTGGGCGTGGTCGCCTTCGACCAGACGGCGCACTGGGTCGTCCACACGGCGCCGCTCGGCGGGCTCCAGGACCTCCAGGCACAGATCGCGGGCATCGACCCCAACGGCCAGACCAACATCTTCTCGGGGCTCGACCAGGCGGTGCAGTCGCTGGAGCAGGCGACCGCGACCCGGCGGCACATCATCCTGCTCACCGACGGCTGGTCGACCAGCGGCCAGTACGACCAGATCCTGGCGCGCATGAAGGCCGACGGGATCACGCTCTCGACGGTCGGCGCGGGCGGTGGCGCGAACCCGTTCCTGCAGCAGCTCGCCCAGGAGGGCGGCGGGCGCTACTACGCCGCGGCGAACCCGGCCTCGATCCCCGACATCTTCCTCAAGGAGACGCAGCAGGTATCGGGACAGCAGATCGTCGAGGAGCCCTTCTACCCCATCCAGACCTCGAGCTCGCCCATCCTCCGGGGCATCGACGGCGGCTTCCCGCAGCTCTTGGGCTACAACGGGACCACCGCCAAGCCGGCCGCCCAGACGGTGCTCGTGACCGATCGCGACGACCCGCTGCTCGCGCAGTGGCAGTTCGGGCTCGGACGCGCCGTCGCCTGGACCTCGGATTCCACGGGACGCTGGGCCAGGAGCTGGATCGGCTGGAGCGGCTTCTCGCAGTTCTTCAGCCAGCTGGTCGGCTGGACCTTCCCGGGCGAGGAGAGCGGCGGCATCGAGGCCTCGTTCGTGGACCGGGGCGGGCGCACCTACCTGCGCGTCGAGAGCCACGGCAGCGACGGCTCGGCGCGCGACTTCTACTCGACGTCGGCGGTGCTGGTGGGTCCCGACCTGGAGCCGGCGACCGTGAACCTGAGCCAGGTCGCGGCCGGCGTCTACGAGGCGCCCGTGGCATCGCTCCGGAGCGGGGCGTATGCGGTCCGGGTGACGCAGACCAAGCCCGGCGCGACAGCCCTGGGCAGGACGCTGGGGCTGGTGGCGCCGACGGCGGCCGAGTACCGGCTGCTGGGCGCGAACGAGCCGCTGCTGGCGGCGATCCGCAACGCGACGGGTGGAACGGCGGTTGCCGCGCCGGGTGACGTCTGGGAACACGACCTGGCGACGACCGGCGAGCTGACCGACCTGTGGCCATGGCTGCTCGTGCTGGCGCTCCTCCTGTGGCCGCTGGACGTGGCGCTCCGTCGCGTATCTGTCGGTCGCCGGGAGGTGGCCGACGGGAGGCGCTGGCTCGCGGACCGGGTGCGGCGGCGACGGGTGGCGGAACGCACGGCGCCGGTCGCGGGGATGCTCGCGGCCAGAGACCGGGCAGGGGCCGCCGGCGCGCGTTCGGCGATCCTGCGCGAGGGCGCGGATCGGGACCGTCCGGCCGCGCCTGCCACGGGACGCCCGGCCGGGGACACCGATGCGACCGCCGCGGGGGCGCGCGCGGACACCGCTGCGAAGACTCCTGACCCGCCTTCCCGGACCGGCGGGCGGCAAACGGCCGAACGGAAGCCGACGCCGGATCCGGAACCGGTGCCGAAGCCCGAGCCTTCGGACGGCGACACGCTGAGCCGCCTTCGCGAGGCCAAGCGGCGCACCCGCGGCTGACGCGTCTTCAGGCGCCTCTCCACAGCCCGGGTCGTCGCGCGGAATCGACCCACGGCGATGTCCCGCATCTGCAACGATGACTCGCACGAGCGGGGGATCAGCTGCGATTCCCCCGGCCATGGAGGGACGCACTGATGGCCATCGACACGACCGCCCGCCGAACGCGCCGGGCGGTGCTCGGTGCCGCATTGGGAGGAGCCGCGGCCGTCGCGGCAAACGGGCTGATCGTCGCGTCCCCGGCGCTCGCCGACACCGGTGACAACGCCGTCCTGGGACAGCAGAACCAGGCCGACGCCGTCACCAGCTTCGAGAACACGACCGACGGCGCGGGCTCGCTCGCAGGCGTCCACCAGGCGTCGGGCACGGGCGTCCGCGCCACCAGCGCCACCGGCACGGGCATGTCCGCCAGCTCGACCGAGGCGACCCCCACGTCGGACTGGTTCTCCGAGTCGCACCGGACGGGCGTGTGGGCCACGGCCGGCGACTCGTCATCGGCCTGGCCGAACACCGACGAGACGGGGGTCTACGGCTACGCCGCCCTGTCCGAGCAGTCGACGGGTATCTGGGGCGACTCGGTCGACGGCGCCGGGGTCTACGGGAGCAGCGGCACGTACGGTGTCGTCGGCTACGGCACCTACGGCGTCTACGGCTTCGGGACCTACGGCGTCACGGGCACGGCCGAGTCGACGGGGGTTGGCGTGTACGGCTGGGTGGGACCCGACGACATGGATGCGCCCAGCCCTCCCGGTGGGACCGGTGTGTACGCCCGGGCGGAGACCACGAGCCAGGTGGCGCTGCGCGTGTCGGGCAAGGTCAAGTTCAGCCGTGCCGGGCGCACCTACCTGACCGGATCGGCCAGGTCCAGGACGATCAGGATGTCCGGCGTCACATCGAGCTCGTACGTCATCGCGACCGTCCAGACGAGCGCGTCCGGGGTATACGTCCGGGCCGTCGTCCCGGCCAGCGGCAAGTTCACGATCCACCTCTCGAAGGCCGGCGGCAAGCGGATCTACGTCGGCTACATGGTCATCAACTGAGGTCGCGCCCGATGCAACCCCCGTTCCTCAAGCATCGATCCCGGCCGATCGGAATCGCGGCCGAGACGACAGCCGCGGGCTGGCGCGGTCATGTCCGGACGGTCCGCGCGCGACGAACCGCCCGCCCGGGCGGCGCCAGCCCGGCGGCGGCTCGCCCCTGGAAGGTCCCGCGCCTGGCACACCGGGCACGACCGATCGGCCGTGACGGGAGCGGCGAGACGCCCTGAGCCGATCTCCGCTCGGGCCGGGATGCCCGGCGCGGACACGCCCTGACCGGGATGGACGGCGGATGGCGGGATCCGATGCTAGCCTCGATACCGTGGCACGCATTCCCGCCGTTCGTCGCTCTGGGGCACGTCTGATGCGCGCCGCCGCGCTGCTCGCGGCGCTGCCGCTCCTGCTCGCCGCCTGCAAGGCGTTCGCGATCACCCCGGCACCAGCCACCCCGACCGACTTCGCCGGGATCACCGGCCGGCTCAACGCGGCCGAGATCAAGGCCCGGGACTGGGTGTCGGGTGATGCCGGCTGCCAGGATCCGGACCTGGTGAAGTCCGCGATCAGCTTCTACGCCAGCGGGCTCGACCAGCCACAACCGGTGAAGCTCTACCTGTACTCGTTCCGCGACGAAGCGGCGTTCGAGCGGCATCGAGACCAGGTCGGGCCGTGTGCCCAGGCGTGGGTCACGGACCCGCAGACGTACGAACAGATCGAGCAGTCGCCGTACGTGGTTGCCGGCCAGGGACCGTGGGGCACGGCGTTCGAGGCCGCCCTTCGGGCGACGCTCGCGGAGGCGGCCGGAACCGGCGGCTGATCCCGTCCAGGCGACCCGGCGGCTGATCCCGCCCAGGCGACCCGGCGGCTGATGCCGCGCCGGGCTGCTCGGTGGCCGCATCACCCGGATGGGGGGTCCTGCGTCGCGTACTGCGCCGGACGCGCCCTGAGCGCACTGGACCGCACCGGTACCCGGCGCACCGTCCCGTACCCCCGGTGACCACCAGGCGGTCGAGGCGAGCCACCCGCCTGGCGATCCTCGGGACATGGAGCTCACGTCCCGCCGACGCCGCGCCCTGTCCACGCTCCTCGCCTGCCTGCTCGCCGCCGAATTGGTGTCCGCGGTCGCGGCCGCGGGGTTGACGGCCACCGGCCGCGAGCCCGCGGGCTTGCCGGTCCAGGCGGTGGCGGCGGAATTGTCCACCTCGACCCAGGTCGCGCGCGCCGCCGTCGTGGCCGTCCATGCAACCGGGGACGCGGGCGCCACCGCCCGTCTCGATGGCGAGACGCGGATCCCCGGCGTCATCGATCGTGCCGGATCGGTCCTCGGCCAGGCACGCGCGCTCGTCGTGGGCTGGAGCGCTGCGGTCACGGGGCTCAGCCTGGCCTCAGGCCCGCAGCCGGCCGCCGTTGCCGACATCGCGGCAGCCGGCGCCAGGACGCACAAGGACAAGACCGGATCGAGCAAGGGCACGTCGGCGACCACCAAGAGCAAGGGCACGACGACACCCACGGCCACGGTCAAGCGGTCGGGCCGCAACCACGTCTGGATCCCCAGCCTCGGGATCAATCGGTCGGTGTCCTGGTTCCCGTGCGACCGCAAACGCCCGCCCGACAACTTCGTCTACCGCTGGGGCTGCGCGGGCAGCAACAACATCTACCTGCTGGGCCATGCCTACAGCGTGTTCAAGCCGCTCCACGACGCGTACGTTCGAGGTCGACTGCGGGTCGGGCTGACGGCGTACTACGCGGACGCGAAGGGCAAGGTGCACACGTACAAGGTCAGGTGGTGGAAGGTGACCGCCCCGACCACCGCCGCCAGCTGGGCGTGGGCGTCGCTCGGCCGGCCGTCGATGACGCTCCAGACGTGCGTGGGCAAGAACTCCGCCTACCGCCTGATGGTTCGCCTGGTCCAGGTGAAGGCGTAGCGGTCGGGCACGGGCGCCGACCCGGTCGCCAGCACGGTCCGGTCACCCGCCAGGACCGTCACACGATCCGCAGGCCCAGGATCTTGCGCGCGATGACCAGCCGCTGGATCTGGCTGGTCCCCTCCCCGATCTCGGTCAGCTTGGCGTCGCGCAGGTAGCGCTCCACGGGGTAGTCCTCGACGTAGCCGTAGCCGCCGTGGATCTGGAGGGCAGCATTGGTGACCCGCGAGGACACCTCCGACGCGTGCAGCTTCGCCTGCGCCGCGGCGAGCGCATAGTCACGGCCCTGATCCTTGAGCCAGGCCGCGCGATACACGAGGCCGCGGGCCGCCTCGATCTCGGTTGCCATGTCGGCGACCATGAATGCCACCCCCTGGAAGGTGCCGATCGGGCGGCCGAACTGCTCGCGCTCTTTCGCGTACGGGACCGCCGCATCGAGCGCCGCTTGCGCGATCCCCAGCGCCAGTGCCGCGATCGAGATCCGGCCCCCGTCGAGCACCTGCAGAAACGCTCGGAAGCCGCCACCCTCCGTGCCCAGCATGTTCGCGGCCGGTACCCGCACGCCGTCGAGCAGCAGCTCGCCGGTCGCCGAGGCATGGAGGCCCATCTTCTCCTCGAGCCGTCCGATCGTGAAGCCCGGTGCGTCGGCGGGCACGATGAACGCCGAGATCTCGGCCGCGCCATCGGGCCGGCTGCCGGTGCGCGCGGTGATCACGTACAGTCCGGCCTGGCCGGCGTTGGTGATGAACCGCTTGCGCCCGTCGATCACCCAGTCACCGTCCGGGCCTAACCCCAGCTCGCGGCGGGCGGTCGTCCTGGTGCCCCCGGCGTCGGAGCCCGCGTTGGGCTCGGTGAGCCCGAACGCGCCCAGCATCTGCCCGCCCGCGAGGGGCGGCAGGTACCGATCACGCTGCTCGTCGTTGCCGGCCACCAGGAGCGGGCCGCAGCCGAGGCTGGTGTGCGCAGCGACGATCAGCCCGAGCGAGCCCCAGACCCGCCCGATCTCCTCGATCGCGATGGCATACGCGAGGGTGTCCATGCCGGCACCGCCCCAGCGCTCCGGGACGTTGATCCCGAGCCAGCCCAGCTCGCCGATCCGGCGCACCACGTCGGCCGGGAAGCGCCGCGCCCGCTCGTGCTCGTCGACCAGCGGAGCGACCTCCTCGGTCATGAACGCGCGGACGGTGTCCCGGAGCAGGACGTGATCTGGAGAGAGATCGAGATCCATCGGGCCGGCTAGCCCTCCTCGCGCTCGACGACCTCCCGCGGCGCCGGCTCCAGGCCAGGCGGCGGCACGTCCGAGACGTTGGGTACGAACGATGCCGCGAGCGACGTGGCGGCGATCTGACGCTGCTGGTCGAGATCCAGGATCCCGAGCCTGCCGAGGGTGGCGAGCTCGTCGCGGATGTACGTCTTGAGCATCTCCGGTCCATCGGTGCTGATCGTGTACCGGACGCCGTTTCGGTGGAACTGATCGAAGATCCAGCGGAACTCGTCCCAGCCGGCCACCACGCCCGTGTTGAGGTTCGACGTGGGGCAGATCTCGAGCACGATGCCCCGTTCGCGAAGCATGCCCATCGCGCGCGGGTCGTAGGCCGCCTTGACGCCGTGGCCGATCCGGTCCGGCTCGAGCTGCTCGACCACGCGGGCGATCTCCTCGACCGGCCCCGACTCGCCGGTGTGCACGGTGATCCCGAGCCCGTACTGGCGTGCGCGACGGAACACTCGCCGGTAGTCGGCGACGCGGAACGTCGCCGACTCCGGGCCCGCGATGTCGACGCCCACCACGCCCCGATCGCGCCACGCGATCGCCTTCTCGGCGATGATCTCGTTGAGCTCGTACGGGAAGGCGCGATCGAGGCAGAAGATCAGGCCCGGCTTGACCGGATACTCGAGCGTCGCCTTGTCCATCCCCCGAACCGCAGCCGCGATGATGTGGTCGAGATCCTGCTCGCCACCCCGGTTGCGCTTCATGGGGTTGAAACGCAGCTCCATGGTCGTGATGTTGTTCTTGCGGTACGCGCCACCCACGACCTCGTACACGGCGCGCTCCACCGCGATCGGGCTGGACTGGATGAGCTCGGTCCAGTGGAACAGCTGCAGGTAGCCGTCGAAGCTCTTCGTGCGCCGCGGGTGAACGGTGATCAGGTCCCGGAACTCCCAGTAGTCGCGGGTGGGGAGCTTGATCCCCTGGGCGTGCGCGATCGACCACATGATCGACGGGGTGACGGCCGCGCCCAGGTGGCAGTGGAGCTCGGCCAGCGGGACCTTGCGGCTCAGGGTGGACGCCATGCTGGCAAGGATAGCGGTCGTCGGCGGATGCGGACCGGGACCTTCGACGGATGCACCGTTCGCCAATTCCGGGCTACCGTGTGCGCCGGCGTCCGCTCGTCGCGGGCCCACAACCTCGACCGAGCTTGGAGACACTGACACGATGATCCGGGGACTCGACTCGATCCGGGCGGCGCCGAACGGCGCGCCCCGGTCTGCTGCTGCTGTTGCTTGCGATGCTGGTCGTCGCCGCGTGCGGAGCGTCGGCCACGCCGTCGCCGACGCCGTTGCCGACACCGGCCGATGCCTACCAGGCCGTCTCGCGCGCGTTCCAGGCGCCGATGGACCAGATCGAGGTCCAGATCGGCGTCCAGAGCTCGGGCGGCGGCAACGACATCTCGATCGATCCGAGCGCGATCCGGATCGTGGTCGACACCAAGGCAGGCAAGGCCAACGTGCACCTGTCGCTGCCCGTGGCCGCGCTGGGATCGGACGCCACCCAGCTCCAGGCGCTGGGCGTGACCGGCGACACGCTCGATCTGGACGTGATCTATGACGGGCAGGCGCTGTACGCGAAGAGCCCGCTCGCCGCGACCCTCATCCCGCTGCTCACGGCGCAGTCGGGTCAGCCCATCACGGGTGATCTGACGGGCTGGCTGCGGCTGGGCACCGCCGACGACTTCGCGGGCCTCGCCGACTCGTTCGGCGCGACCAGCAGCAGCGCCCCCGACGCCTCGGCCGCCCCGTCACCGCTGGGCAACCTCGATCCCGAGCAGCTCAAGTCCGAGCTCCAGAGCTCGGGGGTCACGCTCACCTACGTCGGCAGCGAGAGCCACAACGGCGTCGACTCCGACCACCTCACCGCCACCGTGGACCCCTCGAAGCTGGCGACCGGCCCGCTGTCCAACGTCGTGCCGTCCCAGCTCGGCCAGATCGGCAACATGGCCGGCGGCGACACGCTCGCGGCCGACGTGTGGCTCGACCGCTCGGACGGCCGTCTCAACGAGCTCGATCTGCACGTGACCTCGTCGGACGGCTCGAAGACGGACGTGACGATCCTGGTCAGCGTCCCCGACTCGGCGTCGTTCGATGCGCCGAGCCCGGTGACGGACGTGCCGATCGTCCCGATGCTCTCGACGCTGATGCAGACGTTCGGCGGCGGCTCGCTGCCGTTCGCGCCGTAGCGCCAGCGGAGCAGGTCTGGGAGTCGCACAGCCGGCGCGTCACCCGTGCGCGCCGGTTGCCTCCCGGGCCTCTTGCACCAGGCCGCGCACGACCGAGGCCAGGGCGTCGAGGTCGAACGGCTTGGTCAGCAGGGTGGCCCATGACGGCGGCTCCTGCTCCGTGTAGCCGGTGGTGATCACCACCGGCAGGTTCGGCCAGCGGGCCCGCAGCGTCTCGGCCAGCTCGATCCCGTTGCCCACCCCCGGCAGGACGACGTCGGTCACCAGGATGTCGGGGCACTCGCGCTCGGCGAGCGCCAGGGCATCGGGGACGTTGCCCGCGGTCATCACCGTGAACCCGGCTCGCTCCAGGACCCGCTCGCCGACCCGACGGACGAGCGCCTCATCCTCGACGAGCAGCACCAGCCCGCCGCCGCTCGACGCCACGGAGCGCGGGGCGGGGCTGGGTGGGACGGGCTGCGCGCCGAGCGCCGCGGGCAGCTCGATCCGGAACGTCGTTCCGTCACCGACCCGAGACTGCACCTGCACCGAGCCGCCGGCCTGGGCCACGATGCCCTGAACGGTCGACAGCCCCAGCCCGGTCCCGTGCCCGCGCTGCTTGGTGGTGAAGAACGGCAGGAAGATCCGGTCGACGACGTCGGGCGGGATCCCCGAGCCGTCGTCCTCGACCTCGATCCACGCGGTCGCGTCTCGCGCCGCCGCCTGATCGGCCGCGCGTCCCGCCGCCCCGCCGCCCGCTCGCGCGGCCTGGGTCCCGATGCCATCGGCCCTGCCGACCGCGATCCGCAGCCGCCCTCCCTCGGGCATCGCATCGCGCGCGTTCACCGCGAGGTTGACCAGCACCTGATCGAGCTGGCCGGGGTCAATCACGCCGACGACGCCCTCCGACAGCTCGGTCAGGATCGTGATCCGCTCTCCGAGCACCCGGCGAAGGATGGGCACCAGCCCGGTGACCGCCTCGCCCAGGTCCACCGGCCGAGGCTTGACGATCGCACGCCGGCCGAACGCCAGCAGCTGCGCGGTCAGCGTGCCCGCACGATCCACGGCGGCGAGGATCTGTCCCAGCTCGGCGTCGGGTGGCTCGCCCTCGGCGAGGGCCGCCCGAGCCAGCTCCGCAAAGCCGCCGATGGCCGTGAGCAGGTTGTTGAAGTCGTGGGCGATGCCGCCCGCGAGCAGACCGATCGATTCCAGGCGCTGGGACTGCCGGAGCTGCTCCTCGAGCTGATGCTCCTCGGTGACGTCGCGCAGGACGCCGACCTCGCGCCCACCGTCGCGGATACCGGGCACGTGGCTCCACGCCGCGACCACGGCCCGCTCGATGCCGTCATGACCGATCAGCCGGAACGCGATCGCCGGTGACCGCTGCTCGCGTCGGGCGAGGGCGGCCTCCACCGCCGGGCGGTCGTCCGGATGGGCCAGCTCGGCCAGCGTGTCGGGCCCGACCGCGGTCTCGGGCTCGATGCCCGCGATCCGGTACAGCTCGTCGGCCCAGGTGGTCTCACCTGTCTCGGGATCGAGCTCCCAGGAGCCGATCCGCCCGATGGCAGCCGCATCCGCGAGCAGCGCCTGCCGGCGCCGGAGGCGCTCCTCCTCGCGCAGGCGGTCGCGGATGTCGTGCGCGATCCGGCTCATGCCCACGACAGTCCCGCCGTCGATGATGGGACCGATCGAGAGGTCGACGGGGAGCTCGTTGCCGCTCGTCGCATGGCGGACGACCGCGCTCAGCCGGACCGAGCGCCGCCGCTGGATCAGGTCGGCCAGCTCCGAGAAGGGCAGTGCCACCGGTCCCAGGACATCCGCGATGTCGCGACCGCAGACCGCCGCCCGTTCGTACCCGTACAGCGCGGTCGCGGCCGCGTTCCAGCCGGTGATCCGGCCTTCGAGGTCGGTCGTCACGATCGCCTCGGCGGCGGATTCGACCACCGAGGCCAATCGGGCCACCTCCGCCTGGGCGGCGATCCGCGCCGAGATGTCATAGAGCAGCCAGTGGTCCACGCTCCGGCCGCCGATCACGACCGAACCCACGTGGAGCGCGACGTCGCGCGTCTCGCCGTTGGCCAGCCGATGCACGGCGTGAACCTCGGCGTCGCCGGGATCCGGTCGCGCCGGCCCCGCGGGCGACTGGTTGCCGGCCGTCAGCGCGGCCACATCCATGGTCCGCAGCTCCTCCCGGGGCCAGCCGTAGAAGCGGGCGGCGGCATGGTTCGCATCGACGATGGCCCCGGTCTCCGGATCGATCAGCAGCTGGATCGCCTGGCTGTGCTCGAACACGGCCGTGTACCGTCGCTCGCTGGCGTCCAGCGCCGCGAGGGTGTGCTCCAGGTCCTCGACCGCACGACGCCGCCCGCTGAGCGTGGCTGCGACGGCGAGCCCAATCAGGCTGATCGCCACCAGGGTGCCCTGGACGCTGATCCGGTCGATCGCGTCGAACTGAACGTCGCCGATCGTTGGGGCGACGAACGCCACGAGACCGGTCACGGTGACCGAGACGGCCGTCAGCCGGCGGCCGAACCTGACGGCGGCCCATAGTGCCGGAAGCACCCAGAAGAACCGGAACCCCCCGCGATAGTCCGGATAGAACATGGCCGTCGCGACGGCCAGCAGCACGACCGCAACCGATGCGGCAACGATCGCCCATGCCTCGAGCGCGCGGCCCGTGATCCTCGGGAAGCGGGGGATGTCGCGATCCTCGTAGACCGCGAACAGCACCAGCGGCAGCACCGTGACCAGCGCGGTGAGATCGCCCGCCCACCAGGCCAGCCAGAAGGCCAATGGATCGGCTGCCAGCCCCAAGGGCAGCCCGATCACGGACACGAGGGACGCGCCGAGGGTGGCGACGAGCGTCGACAGCACGGCCAGGCCGAGGACGTCCTCCGCCGACTCGAGGGGAATCGGATGGCGCCGGACGAGCCAGGCCCCGAACAGCTCCTCGCCCGTGATCGACGCGGCGATGGCGAGTGTGAGGACCGGCCCGCCCCCGTACTCGAGACCGGACGCGACCAGCTCGATCGCCAGGATCGCCGGCCACCAGCGGTTGCCGTTTCGCAGCAGGAGGCCGATCCCGATCACGGTCGGCAGGCACCACGACGACGGACCGATGCCGCGGTCCAGGGCGATCGACGCCGCGGCGGCCAGTGCGTAGGCCGTCAGCCAACCCAGGATGCGAACGGTGCGTCGGTTCACGAGCCAGCTCCCCGGCGGCGCCCTCGGGCGTCCGAATGCGCCGAGTCAGGCGATTGTGCGTGGCTCGCGATCGGCCGGGTATCCCACGAACAGGGGGTGGAACCTGCGCTCCGTCAGCGACCCGACGGCCGCTGGAACGTCAGCCGGCGAGTGCCCCCGGCACGACGCGGCCATCCGCGTCCAGCGTCGCCCGGCGCCGCAGGTTGCGCAGCTCGGCGCCGGGGACCTGATCGCGAGCGTGGTAGCTCGAGCGCACCAGCGGCCCGGACTCGACGTGCTTGAAGCCCATCGCGAGCGCTTCGTCCTTCATCTCCGCGAACTCGTCGGGATGGTAGTAGCGCTCGAGCGGCAGGTGCTGTTCGGTCGGGCGCAGGTACTGGCCGACCGTCAGGATGTCGACGTCGACCGCGCGCAGCGCTTCGAACGCCTCGGTCAGCTCCTCGCGGGTCTCGCCCAGGCCGACCATCAGCGAGCTCTTGGTGTGCGCGGCGTGGCCGTACTCGGCGGCATAGCTCTTGGCCCGCTCGAGCACACCCAGCGTCCGCTCCCAGCGAGCCCGCTTGCGAACGGGCTGCTGGAGCCGGCGCACCGTCTCGAGGTTGTGGTTGAGGATGTCGGGTCCCGCCTCCATGACCGCGCGCAGCGGGGCATCCTCGCCGTTGAAGTCCGGGATCAGCACCTCGATGCCCATCAGCGGGCTGCGGGCGCGGATCTCGCGGATCGTTGCCGCGAAGGCCGAGGCGCCGCCGTCGGGCAGGTCGTCACGGGCAACCGAGGTGACCACCACGTGATCGAGCTGCATGCCGGTGACGGCCTCTGCCACGCGCCTGGGCTCATCGTCGTCGAACCAGGTGGGACGCCCGGTCTTGATCGCGCAGAAGCCGCACGCGCGGGTGCACACGTCGCCCAGGATCATGACCGTGGCGGTGCGCTGCTCCCAGCACTCCCCGATGTTGGGGCACCGGGCCTCCTCGCACACGGTGTTGAGGTTCAGGCCCCGCATCAGACCCTTGAGATCGTGGTAGTTGACGCCAGCCGGCATCCGCGACCGGATCCAGTCGGGATGGCGGCGCAGCGGCCGGCCACCATCGGTCGCGGGCTCGAACGAGCCGCCACCGACCGCGATCGAGATATCGGCCGGCGAGGCGTGGTGGCCGTGACCGGCGTTGGGCTCGAAGATCGGAAGGTCGCGGGGCATCAGCTGCTCGGTGCTCCTAGTAGATGGCGGTGTCGGGGCCGACGCCCTCGAGCCAGGCCTTGATGTCGCGCAGCAGCGCGGCACCCCCCGCCCCGTCGTTGGCGCGATGATCGACCGCGAGCACCATGTTCATGACCGGCCGGATGGCGATCACGTCCCCGTCATCGGTGCTCAGCACGACCGGGCGCTTGGTGATCGCCTCCATGGTGACGATCCCGACCTCGGGCACGTTGAGGATCGGCATCACGAGGTTGGTGCCGAGATAGCCCGTGTTGTCGACGGTGAACGTGCCACCCCCGAAGTCATCGAGCTTGAGCTTCCCGGCGCGCGCACGGACCGCGACGTCGTTGATGGCGACGTTGAGCCCGTGAACGGACAGGGTGTCGGCGTCCCGGATCACCGGGACGATCAGCCCATCGTCGACCGCCACCGCCACGCCGATATTCACCCGGCGCTTGGCCAGCAGGCCCTGGTCGGTCCAATGGGCGTTGAACGTCGGGTTGCGCTTGAGCGCCTCGGCGGATGCCTTGACCACGAACGGAACGAAGCTGAGCGAGATGCCCTCCTTCGCCCGGTAGGTCTTCTTGATCCCCTCCCGCAGCGCCACCAGGCGGCTCGCGTCGATCTCCATGTGGACGTAGGCGTGTGGAGCCTGGAGCGCCCGCGTCATCTGTGCCGCGATGCCCTTGCGCATCTGGGTCATCGGCACCAGGACCTCGTCAGCACCCGGCGGGAAGACGATCCCGGGTGCCGTCGAGGCCGCGGCGGCTGCAGGTTTGGCCGGGGCTGGTGCCGGCGCCGCCGCGGCAGATGCGGAGACGGGTGGGGCAACGGGCGTCGACGACGCTGCCGGGGCCACGGCCGCACCGGTGCGCATCGCCTCGACCACTGCGAGCACGTCCTCGCGGGTGATTCGGCCACCGCCGCCGGTCCCGGCGACCTGCGATGCCTCCAACCCGTGCTCCCGGAGGAGCCGCCGGACGGCCGGGGTCATGCGCGCGTTGCCGTCGCCGACCTCGGGCGCCTCGGACACCGCGACGGGAGCGGGGGTCGCGGCGGCGGCGACAGCGGCCGCCGGAGACGACGCCTGGGGCGCCGCGGGCCCGGGACGCTCGTCGGAGCCTGCGGGACCATACGCGGCGGCTGCTGCCGATTCGGTCGCTACCTGGACGGCGGCTGGCTCGACGTCGGCCGGGGTGGGCTCGGCGTCGGCCGGTGGCTCCTCGGCCGGGTGGGCTCGGCATCGCCTCCCTGCGCACTCGCCGCGCCGTCGTCGGCCGTCTCGATCACCGCGATCTCGGCGTTGTTGGGGACCGTCGCCCCCTCCTCGGCCAGGATCTCCCTCAGGACACCCGCGAACGGTGACGGCACCTCCGCGTTCACCTTGTCGGTGATCACCTCGACGAGTGGCTCGTACTTCTCGACGCTGTCACCCGGCTGCTTGAGCCAGCGTCCGATCGTGCCTTCGGCCACGCTCTCGCCGAGCTGGGGCATCGTCACCTTGGCCACTTGGGTGTGTTCCTCCGATGGGGCGCTGCGGGAGGCGCGGGTCTCGTTGGGTTCTAGTGTTGCGCATCGCGGCCATCGCTGCCCAATCGACGCCCGTGCGCCGGCGTCGCGCCCGGCATTCGTGCCGTGGTCGAGCCGGTGACTCAGGAGCGGTACGTCGCCGGGACGACGGTGTCGACCAGCAGCTGGCGCACCGCATCGGCCTGCTCGAAGGCCACCGAGTGTGCGGCGCCATCGAACGTCACGAGCTCCTTGCTCGGGGCCTCGAGCATCTCGAACCACTCAAGCGCCAGCGAGCGGCGGCCATCGAGCTCGGCCGAGCCGTCGAGGACCCAGACCGGGACGTCGAGCCGTCGTGCCGAGGCTCGGAGGTCGAGGTCGTACAGCTGCGGGTAGAGAGCGCTGAAGGTGTCGACCAGCCCGCGCAGCACGTTGGTCTTGTCGATGAACGTGTACTCGCTGCCGAGCATCCCGAACGGATCCAGGCCTGATGAGGCATGCCGCTGGGTATAGCCGGGCGAGGGCTCGTAGGGCTTGAACAGGTACTCGTACCAGGCGAGCAGGTTGGAGTTGGCCCATGGGATGTCGCGGTATGGCGGCTCCCCAATCTCGCGAAGCTTCGTCGCGAGACCGTCGTCGCCGGTTCGGGCGGCATAGGCCTGCAGGTCCGCGTAGATCAGCCGGTCGCTATCGCTCACGCTGACCATCTGACCGCTGCCCAGCCACGCGTAATACAGGTCTGGGCGGCGCTGCACGGCGAGCACGCCCAGGATCGTCCCCCACGATTCCCCCATCAGGTAGATCTTCGGCTCATCGAACCGGGCGCGGAGGTAGTCCGTGAGCTCGATCACGTCAGACACGGCCTGATCGAGGGTCATCGAGGACATCGGGTCGATGGCCGGATAGGACGTGCCGTTGCCGCGCTGGTCCAGGTCCACGAACACGAAGTCGGTGAGCCAGGGCTCGCTCAACGCCCGGGACAGCGCGAGATCAGACTGCCCGGGACCGCCTGAGAGGTACAGCAGCACCGGTTTGTCGGGGTCGGCGGTCCGGATCATGACGGTCTGATCCGCGCCACCCAGGCGCAACGTCGTCAGCTCGGCGATGCTGCCCGGCACCGGCTGCCCGTCGGGGTCGAGGACCGGAGGCGTCGCCGCCGGCCATGCGACGACCACCGCCAGCCCGACGGCCGCGAGCACCGCCAGGGCCGAGCCGATCGGCGGCCGGCGCGGCGTATCCGGCGTCCCGTCAAGCCGGCGACCGGCCGCGAGCCCGACCACAACGCCGGCAGTGGCCGGCAGCAGGATGAGCACGCCATGAACGCCCCGCGTGACGAGGAGCGCGACGACCCCGTACGCGTTGTCCAGTCGGACGGCGAGCGATGGAGCCACGACGCCCTGACGTACGAGCTCGGTGCCCGCGACGCAGCCGACGAGCAACGCTGGCAGCGCCCAGCGGGTCCGGCCCACCATCCCCGCCGCGGTGCCCCCAAGGCCCGAGAGCGCCATGACAGCCAACGCCTGAGCGGTTGTCACGGGGCCACGGGGGGCAATGACGCCACCGATCAGACCCGCCACCAGCCCGACCAGGACCGCCATCGAGAAGCGGATCCACACGGGCCGTCGCCGAGCGGCGATCCCCGCCGGTCGCAGCCAGAACCCCTCGCTCATCCTGTGCCCTCCCGCCGCCGAGCCGCCTGTCTGCCGACGCCGTGGGCCCACCGCGACCGACGAGCGCTCAGCCGAAGGATCGAGACACGCGCCGGTGCTGCCGAGTGCCGTCAGTCGCGGCGTGAGAGCCCTTTGGACGACGCCGGTCCGATCCGGACCTCACGCGTCGATCTGCTCAACGACACGTCGGGAGGGCCTGAGGCGCTGCCTCCGACATGTACCGCTCGAACGCGCGGGCGACCAGCGCCTCCAGCTCCGCCAGCGGCGCGTCGTCGATCGCGCGGAACGTGAACGTCGCCTTGCCGGTCAGGTGCCTGGCGAGCTCGGGCGACAGGCCCTCGCGCAGCTCGGGCCAGGTCGCGACGGGCAGCAGGAAGAACCCGACGTGGCGCGACGCGGGCTTGACGAACGCGAACCACTCCTGCGCCTTCGCCCCGTGCCGGCGCAGCGTCGGGATGCTGTAGATCGTGGCGGGCTCCAGCCGATCCCGATACGGGTCGAGGATGGTCTCGAGGCGCGCCCGCAGGGCATCGAGGTCCCCGGGCGGCCGGCCGGCGGCCATCAGTACGCCGCCAGCCTCCGGATCGCGTCCGCGATCTTGACCGGGTTGAGCATGAACCAGTCCTCGAGGGCGTGGTTGTAGGGGACGCCCGGCACGTCGGGCCCGGCGATCCGCGACACGGGTCCGTCGAGGTAGTCGAACGCCTCGTCCGCGACGATCGCCGCGATCTCCGCCCCGTACCCACCGAACCGGTTGTCCTCGTACGCGATCAGGCACTTGCCTGTCTTGCGCACCGAGGACAGCACGGCGTCCCGATCGAGCGGTCGCAGGGTCCGCAGATCGATCACCTCAACGTCGATCCCCTCGCCTGCCACGCGTTCGGCGGCCTCGAGCGCGTAGTGAACCATCAGGCCGTAGGCGATCAGCGTGACCTGGCGGCCGGGACGGCGGACCACGGCCCGCCCGAGCGGCACCGTGTACTCCCCATCCGGGACCTCGCCGCGGACGCTCCGGTACATCTTCTTGTGCTCGAAGAACAGCACCGGGTCATCGTCCCGGATCGCCGTCCGCAGCAGGCCCTTCGCATCGTGGGGCGTGGACGGGATCACGACCTTCAGGCCCGGCACGTGGGTGAAGAACGCCTCCACCGACTGGCTGTGATAGAGCGCGCCGTGGACGCCGCCGCCGTAGGGGGCCCGTATGACCATCGGCACCGTGAAGCCGTTGTTCGACCGGTAGCGCATCCGGGCCGCCTCGGACACGATCTGGTTGAACGCCGGATGGATGAAGTCCGCGAACTGGATCTCGGCCACCGGCCGCAGACCGTTGAGCGCCGCCCCGATCGAGGCACCCACGATCATCGACTCGGTGAGCGGCGTGTCGATCACACGCTCGTCGCCGAACTCGGTCCACAGCCCGTCAGTCGCCAGGAACACGCCACCCTTGCGGCCCACGTCCTCGCCGAGCACCACGACCGACTGGTCGCGCCGCATCTCGTCGCCCAGGCCCTCGCGCACCGCCTCGATGAACGTCTTGATCGCCATCAGCGCTGGCCCCCGTCGCCACCGCCGTGCCACGGCGGCGCCGTCTCGCCCGGCCAGTGCTCGGCGTATACCCAGTCGAGCGCGTCCGCGGGGTCCGGATCGGGCTCGGCCTCGGCGAAGTCGGTCGCATCGTCCACAGCGGCCTTGATCTCCGCCGCGAGCTCCGCCTCGAGCTCGTCGGTCAGCACGCCCGCCTCGCGCAGCTGTGCCCGGAAGATCGGCAGCGGATCGTGCGCCCTCCCCTCCTCGAGATCGGATTCCGAGCGGTACTTCGTCTGCTGGTCGTCCGATGAATGCGCGGTCAACCGGGTCACCTTGGCCTCGATCAGGGTCGGTCCGTCACCGCGCCGGGCGCGGTCGATGGCGTCGCGGCCGGCCACGAAACAGGCCAGCACGTCGGTGCCGTCGACCACCACGCCCGGGATCCCGTACCCCGACGCGCGGTCGGCCACATCGCGAACCGACAGCTCCCGGTCTGCCGGCACGCTGATGGCGTACCCGTTGTTCTCGACGATGAACACGAACGGCAGGCGGTGGATCGCCGCGAAGTTGAGCGCCTCGTGGACGTCGCCCTGGTTGGAGCTCCCCTCGCCCATGATCGCGACGGCCACCTCGTCGACGCCTCGCGTCTTGGCGGCGAGCGCGATGCCCACCGCGTGCAGGATCTGGGTCGCCACCGGCGATGACACCGAGACCAGATGGTTGCTGACATGGCCGTAGTGGCCGGGCATCTGACGCCCACCCGACGACGGGTCGATCCCCTTCGCGTACTGGGCGAGCATCAGCTCCCGTGCCGTCATCCCGAACGTGAGGCAGGTCGCGATCGAGCGGTAGAAGGGCGCGATCCAGTCGTGCTCCCGGCGCAGCGGCCACGCGAGGCCCACCTGCGCGCCTTCATGGCCCTGCCCGCTGATCACGAACGGGATCCGGCCGGCGCGATTGAGGACCCACATCCGCTCATCGACGGCGCGCGCCAGCGCGACCGTGCGGTACATCGCGAGCAGGTCGGCATCGGTCAGCCCGACCGAGGCGGCGAGGGGGCTCGTCGCGGCGTTGCCGCGTCCGGTGACCGTCATCGCGTCCTCCGTTGCTCGCCCGGCGCTCGTCCGGTCGCGCCGGACGCGCCGGACGCTAGAAGTTGATCGAGCGGCCGTCGATCGCCATCGCGGTCTCGCCCATGATCTCGGATAGCGTGGGGTGCGCGTGGGTCGCGGCGCCGATCTCCCACGGCGTCGCCTCGAGGTTGAGCGCGACCGATGCCTCGGCGATGAGATCGGTCGCATGAGGACCGATCAGGTGGACGCCCAGCGTCTCGTCGGTCTCCGCGTTCGCGATGATCTTGCAGAAGCCCTCGTACTCGCCGCCGATGATCGCCTTGCCGACGGCCTGGAACGGGATCCGGGCCGTCTTGATCGGCAGCCCGCGCTCCTCGCACTGCTGCTCGGTCAGCCCGATCGAGGCGATCTCCGGCCGGCAGTAGGTCGCGCGCGGCTGCCTGGCGTAGTCCATCGGGTGCACGTCCGGATCGCCGACGATCGTATGGACCGCGATGATCCCCTCGTGCGCCGCGGTATGGGCGAGCATCAGCCCGCCCACGATGTCGCCGATCGCGTACAGGTGCGGCTCGGCGGTGCGCATCTGGCCGTCGACCTTGACGATCCCGCGCTCTACCTCGGCCGCCGTCGTCTCGAGACCGACATCCTCGACGTTGGTCGCCCGACCGGCCGCGACCAGCAGCATCTCTGCCTGCAGCTCGGACGGTTCCTTGCCCTCGGGACCGACGACGATCCGGACGCCGTCCTTGCCGGCCCTGACCGAGGAGGCATCGAAGCGGGCGCTGGTGATGACCTTGATCCCACGCCGGTTGAGGGTGCGCTCGAGCTCCTTGCTGACATCGCGATCCTCGAGCGGGACGACCGCTGGCAGGTATTCGAGCAGCGTGACCGTCGCGCCCAGATCGTGATACATGCTCGCGAACTCGACGCCCACCGCGCCGGCGCCGATCACGATCACGCTCGCCGGCAGCGTGCTCATGCGCAGCACGTCATCGGAGGTGACGATCCGCTCCCCGTCGGGCTCCAGCCCGGGCAGCGACTTGACGCGCGAGCCCGTGGCCAGCACCACGTCGGTCGCGTTGAGCACCCGCTCACCGCCGGCGCCCGGCGTCCCGTCGTCGCCCGCCATCTGCACCTGGACCTTGGTGGCGCCCTCGAGCCGGCCCCGTCCCTGGATCCAGGTCACGTCGTACTTCTTGACCAGGCTCTGCACGCCCTTCCACATCCGGGTCACGACCTGATCGCGCCGCCTTGCCATCTGGCCATAGTCGATGGACGTGTCGCCGCCCAGCACCAGGCCGAAATCGCCCGCGTGCTTCAGGCGCTCGTAGAACGCCGCCGATTCGAGCAGCGCCTTGGTCGGGATGCAGCCCCGGTGGAGGCACGTCCCGCCCAGCTTGTCCTCGTCGACGAGGGCCACCTTGAGACCCAGCTGGCTGGCGCGAAATGCCGCGGCATAGCCGCCGGTCCCGGCGCCGAGCACGACGAGGTCGAAATCGTTGGAAGAGCCGACGGCCATCGGTCAGGAAGTCTCCACAGGGGTCGCGCAGCGGGGTGGACGGGCGCGCCCATCGATGGGCCGGCGGCTGCGCGTCGCGGCTGGCGTGGTGGGGCGGGACATCGCCACCGATCGTACTACGGGCACCCGTTGCGGGGACCCCCGGTGTCGGGCGCTCGCTCGGGAGCCACGCGCCACGGATGACCACGCTGGCGCGCGCTGGGGCCCCCGACCTGGCGACACGGTGAGACCATCGGGCACGCGACCGGTGCGGATACGCAGCCGTGCGGATACGCAGCCGTGCGGATACGCAGCCGTGCGGATACGCAGCCGTGCGGATCCGCAGCCGTCATCGGACGGACGATGGAAGGGAATGGCGGCCGCGCCGCTCGCCGCATGCGCTGGTATGAGCGCGAGAGCCCCAACCCCCCTGGCCCTCTCGCTCACCCCGACGCCTTCCCCCCGTGAGGGTTGCGACGAGGCCGCTGACGGCAACTGTCGCCGCTCCGGCAGGCTCACGCCAGTAGGGAGAACCCTGTAGCGGCGCGTGGGTCCGGCCTGGGAGCGGAGCCCGCCGTCAGCGGGCCGTTAACGCGAACGGCCGGGCCGCGGAAACCCGCGACCCGGCCGGTTGAGCGCTCGTCAGGCGCCGCGAACCGTTCGGAAGCAGTCCGAGCAGTAGACGGGCTTGCCGTTGGTGGGCCGGAACGGAACCCGAGCCTCCTTGCCGCAGCTAGAACAGGTGGCGCTGAACATCTCGCGCGGCCCGCTGCTGCGATTGCCAAATCCGCCGCCATAGCCGCCGGCAGAGTATCCGCCGCCCCCGGCATAGCCGGAGTCGTAACCGCCGGTGTACGAACCACCGCCGTAGGAGCTGTCACCGCCCGAGCGGGCAGCCTTGCGGCTCGCTCGGCACGATGCGCACCGGCGGGGATCCGTAAATCCCTTCTCGGCGTAGAAGGCCTGTTCGCGCTCTGTGAATGCAAACTCCATTCCGCAGTCGGAACAGGTAAGGGTCTTGTCGGCCACGTGCCGATCTCCTCTGGTTCTCGCCGCCTCTTGCCCGGGTTCCTCGAGTTAGTGCCGGAGGAGACCAAGTTTCGCGCGTGCGATCAGGTGCCATATGCACGGCGATCCGTGCACGCGCGGAGTGTACGGGCAATCCGCAACCGTGGCGATACCTTTTCCACCCCTTTTTCGCCCTATTTTCGGGAATCGTGGGCCGACGGGCGAATGTCGCGGCCCATTGCCGGCCCGCAGTCAGTGGCGGCCGTTGCCGGACGTCGAGAGTCTCGGCCAGTCCAGCGCCCACGCAGCCTGAGCACGGCCCGTGCGTCGTGCGCGGCCTGCAGGCAGCAGAGGTCAGGCCCGTGGGCCGCGGAGGATGCGCCACAGAACGAACGCAGTGCCCACGACCAGCACCACGATCAGGAGCGGCGTGTGGAATACCACCGACTGAGCGGACGATGGCAGGAGCGCGGTCAGGGCGGCTGCTGCGAGGACGATACCCACGACTGCGGCCGCGACCAGGAGAACCTCGCGCGCGCCGGGCTGCCTCGCGTCAGCCACGGGCGGGCTCGCTGCCAATCGCGGTCGGTCGGTCACCAGCCACGGGCGGGCTCGCTGCCAATCGTGGTCGGGTCATCAGCCACGGTCGGCCTCCGGCGGGATGCCGATCGGCGCGACCAGGACCCGACCGGCCAGCGCCCGCCCCATGCGCGTGCCGAGTCCGGTCTTGGGTCGATGGAATGTCACGGTCAGATCCGCGCGTACGACCGGGTCCGACGGGTCGCCTGACGTGAGGTCGACGGCCGTGGGCGTGTCCACGGCGAGCACAGGGACACCGGCCGCGCGGGCGCGGCGGATAACCTCGACTGCGCTGCGAACCGGCTCGCGGAGCTGGCCGCGTACGCCGGTCCCGAGCAGGGCGTCAACGACCACGCCCGCCCGCTCGATCCCCTGAGCCAGGATCGCGACATCGCGGGCGACGGGCGCGTGCACGCGAGTGACGCCGGCCAATCCGTCGAGTCGATCCCAGTTTCGAGCCGCATCGCTCGTCCTCGGGCGGTCATCCGAGGCAACCAGAACCACGATCACGGTCATCCCCCAGCCGGCCAACCGCCGCGCCGCGACGAAGCCGTCGCCCCCGTTGTTGCCGGGACCCGCGAGCACGAGCACCTGCCGGTCCTCACGTTGATTGTGGACCGCCAGCGCATGGGCCGCGCCGGCCGCGGCCGATCCGGCGTGCTCCATCAGCCACTCGCCGGGGATCCCCTGTGCCTGTGCCTTGTGGTCGGTACCGGTCATGGCCTCTGCGGAGATGGCGGTACGGGCCGCAGCGTCCGCCCAGCGCAGCGCGAGCTCATCGAGCGAGAGCCGGACGAGCTCCGGGTCGTCTGCAGGCAGCGGCGGGGTGTCGGCGGGCATCGCGTACAGGGTACCGGTGGTGACAGGGTGTCAACGTACTGGTGCCGACAGGGTGTCAGTGCGCCCTCGTCACGCGGTCTCGGTTGATGGCCCCTCGCTTTCCGACCGCGCCCGACCCTCGGACCCGATCGCTCGCCCTGTCCCGTTCCCGGCCCCGCTCGCGGCTTCCTGCGTGCTCGCCTGCTTCGTGCCCGGCCCCCGCGCGCTCCCGTTCCGCCCGGCTCGTGCCCCTGCCTTGCCTCGCTCGCCCGTCCCCTTGCCTGGCCCCCTCGTCCCCTTGCCTGGCCCCCTCATCCTCCGGCCGGCCTCGCTCGCTCCCGTTCCGCGCAGCTCCTGCCCTGTCCGGCTCGTGCCCCGCATGGCTCCTGTCCCGCACTTGATCACATACCCGCCCGGTGGGTGCTCCCCGCGGGTACTCCCCGGGGACTCGCGCAGGGACCCATGGGGTGCATGCAACGGCGTCCGATGCGGCCCGGACCTGCGCTGCTACCCATCGGGTGGGTGGTAGCGCAGCTGACGCCGTCGCGGGTTGCGCGAGCACCCGTGGCACGGGTAGGTGATCAGGTCGCGTCCGGTGACGGCGAGGAGCGGGAGCGTGGCGGGATCACCCGCGCGAGACGCGACTGATCAGGTCCCCGCATTGGATGCACCCGGTGGGTAGGTGATCAGGTCGGGCGCTGAGCGAGGGCGGGCTGCGCAGGGACGCCAATGCGAGCGGCGAGGAACGAGCGAGGCGAGGACCGGGGGCGAGGTGAGGACCGACGAGGAAAGGGCGATCAGCGCTCAGCGAACCGTGACGGCCACGCGCTGCACGTGGTTGACACCCATCCCCTGCTGATTCCATGGCTGCTCGATCGGCTGCACGCGGCCCGTCGCATCGGTCGCCCGGCAGGCGAGCTCGTGCTCGCCCGCGCTTGCCGCCCAATCGAACCGCCAGCCGCGCCAGGCGAAGTCGCCCAGCGACGGCCCCAGCTCGGCATCGGCCCACACGCCGTCCACCCCCACCTCCACTCTCGTGACAGGTGCCTCGCCCGACCACGCCCGGCCGGTCAGCTCGATGCGGCCCGCCTCGACGTAGCGGTGGCGGGTGAGGAAGTCGGGGATCCCCGGCGGGATCATCAGCGCCCGCACGCGCTGGCGCGTCACCGGCTCGCCGGGATCATCCGCATCGCGCCGGTAGAGGTAGGTGTCGGCCTGCTGGTACCCGCGGAACGGCTCGGTGACGGCCTCGATCCGGGTCAGCCACTTCACGCTCGTCATCCCGTACCAGCCGGGCACCAGCAGGCGGATCGGGAAGCCGTGCTGGGGCTCGAGCGGGCGGCCGTTCATCGCGTATGCCAGCAGCACCTCGGGCCGGCGCGCCTCGTCGAGCGTGAGTGACCGGCCATACGACTGCTCGACCTCGCCCTGGATGCCGCGGTCGGCGCCATGGAACACGATCTCGACCGCGTCGTCGGTGACGCCGGCCGCGTCGAGCAATGGCCACAGTGGCGTGCCGGTCCACTCGGCCGTACCGATCGCCTCGTTGAGCCAGGGCACCGAGATCGGCCGCGGCTCGAGCCTTGCGCGCCCGTTGCCCGCGCATTCCATCGTCACCGGCACGGTCACCTGCGGCCGCGCCCGGATGTCCGGCATCGACACGGTCAGCGGCCGGCGCACGGCACCGTCCACCACGACCCGCCAGCCGGCGTCGTCGGCGACCGGGATGTCCCAGTGAACGACGAGGTAGTGGAGACCGACGGGCGTCGTGTCGTGGGCCATCGCCTCGAGCGGCATGCCGCGATTGCGGAACGCGAGCGCGAGCTCGTCAAAGGTCAACGGGCCATCGGTGGGTTCGCCGGATCGCGCGGTCGTCATGGCCCCACCGGCAAGGGGGCGCGGGTCGAGAGCTGTGTCATCGGCAGATGGTGCCGCATCGGGCGACGCGTGTCAGCATCTCGTGCGCCGCGCCCGGGCAGGGTCGCGGCCGGGTTGGAGTGCAGGGTTGGGGGGGCGAGCTGCCCGGAGCCGGGTCGAGGGCCGCGCCCGGGCAGGGTCGCGGCCGGGGTCGAGCGGCAGGCCGGACTGGCCGGGTCATCTTGCCCCGACGAGAGGTGGCGCACGGCCATCGGCGGCGTTCGTCCTGCCCGATCGCTTACCCGATCGGGCAGGACGGGATCAGCGCACGGTCCGTAGGCTCGGTCACGGCATTGCCCATGAACCTGGCGTCCACAGAGCCCACACGTGACCCGCCGATCCCGAGGCCGACGGTCAGGAAGCCCCTCGTGGCCCGCGGTTCGGAGGCGTTGCCTGCCCTCCGTCTCGGCACGTCGCCGGCACACGCCAATCGCTCGGCGCCTCTCACGATGGCTGGCGTGACCCACCTGCAGCGAGCGGCCGGCAATCGAGCAGTCGCGCAACTGCTCGAGGCCCATCGGCGGCAACCGGCGGCGGCAGGCACCGGTGGCGGGGTGGTGGTCCAGCGCGACCCGAGCACCGAGGACTGCGACGAGGGCCAGGAGCAGACCGTCCTCACATCGCATTTCGCCGCGCAGCGCTTCCTCCGCGCCGCGATCGCCGCGACCGAGCCGACGCTGGCCGACCTTGCGCCCGGTGTCGCCGACGCCATCCAGCACTGGTTCAACATCGACCGCGAACATGCCGCGAGGGCCTTCGAGAACGGGCGCGATTACCGCCACGTCCAGACGGCCCTCCGGAGCATCGAGGGTCCGTCACAGGACGCCTCGTACGAGTGCGGGTCGCTGATCTGCGACTACAACCCGTTTGCCGACAGCCCCACCGCGATGTCGCTCGGCGACATCGTCCTGTGCGACCCATGGTTCGCCTCGACAGACGAAGACCG
This sequence comes from uncultured Chloroflexia bacterium, assembly GCA_963734995.1. Lineage (GTDB taxonomy): Bacteria > Chloroflexota > Limnocylindria > Limnocylindrales > CSP1-4 > CAIXZV01. The sequence continues at coordinate 149,071 of CAVTJD010000005.1, read as the reverse complement.
CGCGGGGATCCTGGTGCACGAGTGGTCCCACAAGTTCGGCACGGGTGTTGCACGGGCGATCGAGACGTACGAGTGGCACGCGGACTGGAGCGGGATGTCCTCGGCGAAGCGGGTGACGATGCCCGATGCCTACGAGGGATTCGCGAAGGAGATGGCAACCGGGAAGCGCTGATCCCGGGGTTCGCGCTCAGCGGCTCGAAGCCGCCGCGTCGTATTCAACGGCTCGGGGCCGCCCCGTCTCTCGCTGCGGGCTCGGCCCCCGGCAGGCGAGCCTCGATTCCGTCCGGGGTTTCCCGGGCCTCGAGCAGACCTTCCGACGCCAGGGTCGCGACGGCCTCGCGAACGGCCTGCGTGGCATGGGACCCGATCGGCTCACGGTAGGCCACCCACGATCCGTGGTCCGTGGCGTCCCGGGCACGGGCGAGGACACGGCCGCGCAGCCAGCGGGTGGTCGAGGAAAACGGCGGCTCCGTTCGCGGTGACCGCGTCCGCGGCGGTGATTCGGTCCGACGCCCACCGCTCGTCCATCGCCTGCGCTCCGCCGCGTGAGAGCACCAGCGCTCGGCCGGGCAGTCGCCGCACCTGGGGCCGGTCGCCCGGCATGGCCCCGCACCGACGTCCATCAGCGCGTGGGTCCAGTCCCCTGCCCGACCCTCGGGCACCGCGCCGTCGGCGATGCGCTGCAGCTCGCGCGCCGCCAGCCCGGCGCGATCGCCGGCGACGATCCTGCCGAGCACGCGACGGACATTGGTGTCGACCGCCCCCACCGCCTGCCCGAACGCGATGGCGGCGACCGCCCGGGCCGTGTACGGCCCGACACCGGGCAGCCTCATGAGCTCATCGACCGTGCTCGGCACCTGCCCGCCGTGCTCGGCGACGATCAGCCGAGCGGTCCGATGCAGGTTGATCGCCCGCCGGTTGTAGCCGAGACCAGCCCACGCCCGGAGGACGTCGGCCGGTGTGGCCGCGGCCAGCGCCTCGACCGTCGGGAACCGCGTCATCCACCGCTCCCAGGCATCCGCCGCGCGGGACGCCTGCGTCTGCTGCGCCATCAGCTCCGAGACGAGCACGGCGTAGGCGTCGTCCGTAGCTCGAAACGCCAGCTGACGGCCGGATGTCTCGTACCAGGCGAGGACGGAGGCCTGCAGGTCGGACGGGATCGGGCCCGGCGGGTCGGACGGGATCGGGCCCGGCAGGTCGGACGGGATCTGGCCCGGCGGGTCGGTAGGCGGAATCACATCTCCCTGCAGAGCAGGGGCGACCGTGTCCCGCTGGGCGGGCGAAGCGGCGTCCTCGGCGGCAGGATGGTCGCGCACGTCCCTACGATACGGTCGAGGAGATGGTCGATGACGATGCGGTTCGGGGCGGCGTTCTGGGTGCAGCGGACAACGTGGCCGCAGCTGCGTGAGGGCGTCCTGCGGGCCGAGGCGGCGGGCTTCGACGACCTGTGGATCGACGACCACCTGCTCTCGGACGAGGGCGCCTGGCAGGATCCCAAGCTCGAGGGCTGGACGGTGCTGGCGGCGATCGCCGCGGTCACCACACGGGCACGGCTGGGGCACATGGTGTCGGCAAACACGCTCCGCAACCCGGGCCTGACCGCGAAGATGGCCACGACGCTCGATCACGTGTCGGGGGGCCGGGCGATCCTGGGCATCGGCGGGGGCTGGTTCGAGCGCGAGCACGACGCGTTCGGGTTCGACTTTGGGAGCGGCTTCGGCGAGCGGCTGGATCGGCTGGGCGAGGCGGTCCCGCTCATCCGGCGCCTGCTCGACGGGGAGCGGGTGACGCACGAAGGCCGGTTCTACACGTTCCACGACGCGATCTGCGCGCCGCGCCCGATCCAGGCGCGGCTGCCGATCCTGATCGGCGGCTCGGGCCCGAAGAAGACGCTGCCGCTGGTGGCACGCTACGCGGACCTGTGGAACGCGTACGGGACACCGGAGCAGGTTGCGGGCGCCGCGCGTGTGCTGGCGGCCGCGTGCGAGGCGGTCGGTCGCGACCCGGCGACGATCGAGCGCACGGTCAATCTGAACTGCGTGATCCGCACCGACCGCGCGACGGCCGAGCGCGCCTGGGCCGGCTGGCGCGACTCGCACCTGCCGCAGGAGGACGAGCGGGAGCTCGAGGCCGGTGGATCCCTGGCCGAAGTCGCAGCGACGCTCGCCGCCTACCGGGACGTCGGGTTCGCGCACCCGGTGCTCATCTTCCGGACCCCGTTCGACTTCGAGACCATGGACCGGCTGCCCGAGCTGCGCGCTGCGCTCGACGGCTGACGACGCGATCGCCTGATGACCGCCCGCCAGGAGTTCCAGGTCAGGCGACGGCCACGCCCTCCTCGCACGCGGTGCCCTGCTCGACCTCGACGGGCGCTCCCAGCCGTTCGCGAACCTGGTCGGCGGCCGTCAGGCCCTGGCTGACGCAATCGGGAAGCCCGACCCCGCGGTAGGACGCGCCCGCGGTCACCACGGCGGGCCATCGGGCGACGGCCGCCTCGATCCTGGCCACCCGCTCGAGATGGCCGACCGTGTAACGCGGCATGGCGCCCTCATGGCGGGAGACACGCACGAGCTGCGGGCTCCGCCCGATACGCAGCGTCCGCTCCGCGTCGGCGCGTGCCGCGGCGACGAGCTCCTCGCCCGGCAGGCTCGTCCAGGCGCCCTCGTCGCGCACGAACATCCGGAGCAGGAGCGTGTCCTCGGGCGCTCGATCGGGCCACTTCTCGGACGACCAGGTGCAGGCCGCGATCGCCCCGCCCTCGCCGGGCGGCACCAGGTACCCGTGCCCGACGAGGTCGCGGCCGACGTCCCGGCGACGGTATGCGAGGGTGACCAGGATGCTCGTGCCATGCGGGATCCCGCCGAGCGCGGTCGCGGCGGCGGGCAGCTCGTCCGCGAGCAGGCGGGCGGACGCCGGTGCCGGGACGGCAAGCACGGCGGCGTCGAACCGTCCGGCGCTGCCGTCGTCGAACCGCGCGTGAACCCCGCTGCCGGTCCGGGACAGGGATTCGACCCCGATCCCCGTCCACACGTCGGCGGGCGTCGCGGCGAGATCGGTCACGAGGGCGCCGGTGAGCCGGTCCATGCCATCCCGGAGCGAGACGAACACGCCCAGCGACCTGCGCGCCGGCTGACCATCGGCGGCGGCTTCGCGCGCCCTGATCGCGCGCCGCATGGCGCGACCGTCGGCCAGTCCGGCGAACAGCAGGCTCCGGTGGTCCAGCTCGGCCTTCCGGAGCTGCGGCACGACCGCATCGAGCGAGAGCTGGTCGATCGGCGTGCCATACACGCCGCCCACCAGCGGCCCCGCCAGCCGGTCGACGAGCGCGTCGCCCAGCCGTTGCCGAAGGAACGTACCCACCGCGACATCGGAGCCGTCGAGCAGCCGTGGCCACACCACGTCCTTCGCCATGCGCAGCTTCTCGGGCCATGAGAACAGCCTGGTTCGGGCAAACGGCATCGCCCGCGTCGGCAGCACCAGCCCCAGGCCCTCCGGCATCGGCACCAGCTCGCCGCGATGGCGGATGTACACCTTGCGGGGGTCCAGCGTCCCAACCAGCTCGTCGCCCAGCCCGAGCTCGCGGGCGAGGGTCACCGCGGCCGGCCGGGTGGCCAGGAACGAGTCCGGGCCACGCTCGATGACCAGGCCATCGACGCGCTCGGTCGAGACCTTGCCCCCGAGCCGGTCACCGGCCTCGACGAGCGTGACCGGGACCCCGTCGCGTGCCAGCCTGCGCGCGGCGACCAGCCCGGTGATGCCGCCGCCGACGACCAGGACGCCCATCGTCCGGCTCAGGCGGTGACGGGCGTGGGGGCAGCGGCGGAGTCGGTCGCAGCGGCGGAGTCGGTCGCAGCGGCGGAGTTGGTCGCAGCGGCGGAGTCGGTCGCGGCACCGGCCGTCAGGGGCATGCCGTACATCGGCACCTCACCCGTCGGGACGTACGGGCAGAGCGGATCCGATTCGAGCGCATCGCCGGTCCACACGTACGCGCGGGCGCGCGACCCGCCACACACGCGAGCGAACTCGCACCGCCCGCAGCGACCCTTGAAGCCCTCCGGGTTGCGCAGGTCCCGCATCAGCGGATGATCGCGGTACAGGTCCACGATGCTCTCGGTCCGCACGTTGCCCAGCGGGATCGGCAGGAAGCCCGACGGATGCACGGTGCCCTCGTGGCTCACGAACACGATCCCGTTGCCGTCCCGGATCCCGAACCCGCGCCCGACGGGCGTGGCGAGGATCGCGTCCGCATCCATGCCGGCCGCCTCCATCTCGCGGATCGCCAGTCGCCGGTAGTGGGTCGCCTCGGTCGTCTTGACCTGGAACGGCGCGGTCTTCGAGAGTCCCAGCAGCCACGCGTTGAGCTTCTCGGACTCGCCGGCGCTGATCTCGCGCAGCTCGGTCCCGCGACCCACCGAGATCAGCATGAACAGGGCCCAGCGCAGGATGTCCATGCCCTTGAGCAGCTCGTAGATCGCGGGCAGATCGCTCAGCGTCTCGTCCGTGACGAGGGTGTTGACCTGGATCGGGAGGCCGGCGGCACGCGCCCAGCGCGCCCCTCGCAGCGTTGTATCGAACGTGCCCGGCACACCGCGGAACCCGTCGTGGCGTTCCGCGTTCGAGCCGTCGAGGCTGAGCGAGATGTTCTGGATGCCGGCCTCGCGCAGCGAGACGAGGGCGTCCTGGGTCAGCAGGTCGGTGGCGGCCGGGGCGAGCGAGCACCCGATGCCGCGCTCGGTCGCGCCGCGGACGAGGTCGTGGAGGTCGGGGCGATTGAGCGGGTCACCGCCGGTGAACACGACGTGTGGGTACGGGCGCCCGAAGCGGGTGATCTCGTCCAGGAGCCGGTAGCCCTCGTCCGTGGTCAGCTCGAGCGGGTTGCGCTCGGCGATCGCGGAGGCCCGGCAATGGCGGCAGGCCAGCCCGCACGCGAGCGTCGTCTCCCAGTACACGAGCATCGGCGCACGGGCATACACGTAGCCCTCGGCGCGAACGGCACCGACGCCGGTGATGCCGCCCGGATGCCCGCCCGGGTGGCCCGGACGTCCCCCGCCGGGATGCGTGGCTGCGGCGCGATCGGGAGCGGCGGCGTTCGGGTGCGTGGTCATATCAGACTCCTTGGATCGCGGGCGCAACGGGTTCTGCGACGGGTGCCGCGACGGGTTCGAGGTGGAGCGCCGCCTGGGCGACATCGGCCAGGGCCGCGATGAACACCGGATCCGTGTTCATCGAACGGGCGCGCTCGATCCGCACGCCCACCTCGCGAGCGACGCCCTGCGCCTCGATGTCGATGTCGTAGAGCACCTCGAGGTGGTCGGCCACGAAGCCGACCGGCCGGATCACGAGCTCCGTCACGCCATCGGCGGCCAGCCGGCGAATCTCGTCGAGGATGTCCGGGCCCAGCCATGGCTCACCCGTGCGACCGGCGCTCTGGAACGCGAACTCGTAGCGCGCGAGGCCCGCCGACCCGGCGACCAGGCGCGCGGTCGTCGCGAGCTCGTCGGGATAGGGATCGCCTTCGACCAGCACGCGTGCCGGGAGGCTGTGCGCGGTGAACATGACCCGAACCCGGGACGGATCGGGGAACCGGTCCAGCGCCTCGTTGGTGGTGGTCGCGAGGGCCTCGATGAACCGCGGCTGGTCGTGCCACGAGACGACGTGCGCCACCTCCGGTGCCCGCTTGCCCAGCGGGGCGAGCGCCTCGTTCACCGCGCGCCGGTAGCCGGAGGCGTTGGACGAGGCCTGCGGGGCGAGCGCGATCGCGGTGAACCGCTCGACACCGTCGGCGGCCATGTCACTCACGACATCGCCGATCCGGGGTTCGATGTGGCGCATGCCGGCGTACACCGGGAGCGGCAGCCCACGAGCGGCGAGCTCGGTCGCGACGGCGGCCCGCTGCTCCTCGACGATCCGCGACAGGGGCGACCCGCCGCCGATCGCCCGGTAGCGGCCGAGCAGCTCCTCGAGCAGCTCCGGAGCGGGTGGCCTGCCGCGCCGGATATCGGTGTAGTAGGCCTCGACCTGGTCGAGCCGGTCGGGGCTGCCATAGGCCATCAGCAGCACGGCGTCACGCGTCATCGAGCGGCTCCCAGGTCGTGGACGAGACCGACGAGCCTCGCCAGGTGGTCCGGGTCCGTCGCCGGCAGCACCCCGTGCCCGAGGTTGAACACGTGACCGGGGCGGCCGTGGTTCTGGCCGATGATCCAGCGCGTCGCCTCCTCGACGCCCTCCCATGGTCCGAGCAGGAGCGCCGGGTCGAGGTTGCCCTGGACCGCGCGATCGCCCGCGATCCGTCGCCCGTCGGCAAGCGAGATCCGCCAGTCGAGCCCGATCACGTCACCGCCGGCCGATACCTGCATGCCCAGCAGCCCGGCGGTGTCGACACCGAAGTGGATGACCGGCACGCCGAGCTTCGACAGCGCATGGAACAGGCGGCGCATCCAGGGCAGCAGGCGGCGCCCGTAGTCGAGCGGGCTGATGCCACCCACCCAGGAGTCGAACAGCTGGATGGCCTGCGCCCCGGCGTCGACCTGCGCCGACAGGTACCGGATGGTGCTCTCGGTCAGGACATGGAGCAGCGCCGCCCACGCCTCGGGCTGCGCGTGCATGAAGCGCTTGGTCCGGGCGAAGTCACGCGACGGCCCGCCCTCGACGAGATAGCAGGCGAGGGTGAACGGAGCGCCCGCGAAGCCGATCAGCGGGACGGGAGATTCGGCACGGATCAGCCGGATCGCGTCCATGGTCGGAGACCCGGCATATTCGGGCTCGACCGCACGCAGGGCGCTGACGTCGGCCATCGAGCGGACCGGACGCTCGATCACGGGACCCACGCCCTCGCGGATGTCGAACTCGACGTCGAGCGCGGCGAGCGGCGTGGTGATGTCGGCGAACAGGATCGCGGCGTCCACGCCAAGCCGGCGGACGGGCTGGAGGGTGACCTCCGCGCACAGCGCCGGATGGCGGGTGATCTCGAGCAGGGTGGCCGTGCGCCGGACCTCGCGGTACTCGGGCAGGGCTCGTCCCGCCTGGCGCATGAACCAAACGGGCGTGGTATCGACCGGCAGGCCGCGGGCCGCCCGCAGGAATCGGGCCTCGGGTTCGGGGGTTCCGGCCACCGCGAGGCCGGCGGCGTCCGCGGACGTCCCGGGTGCGGCCATCGAGGTGCTCATGCTGCCACCGCCTTTCGCGCCGCGGCCAGGGTCTCGGCCACCTCGGCGTCTCCATGCGCGGCCGAGATGAACCACGCCTCGAACTGGGAAGGTGCGAGCAGGACGCCCTCGTCCAGCATCGCGCCGAAGAACCTCGCATACGCGTCCCGATCGGCCTCCAGGGCCTGGGCGGCGTTGCTCGGGATCCCCGATCTGAAGAACACGGTCAGCAACGAGCCGACGCGGTTGATGGCCACGTCGCGGTCCGCATCGTCGGCCACCGCGCGAAGCCCGGCCTCGAGCGTCGCCGCGCTCCGCTCGAGGTGGTCGTAGATGTCCGGGGTGAGCAGGTCCAGCGTTGCCACCCCTGCGGCCATCGCCAGCGGGTGGCCGGACAGCGTCCCCGCCTGGTACACGCCGCCTTCGGGCGCGATGTGGGCCATCAGATCGGCCCGCCCGCCGTAGGCGCCAACGGGCATCCCGCCACCGATGATCTTGCCCAGGGTGGTCAGGTCGGGCGCTGACGCCGTAGCGCTCCTGGGCGCCGCCGCGCGCGACCCGGAACCCGGTGATCACCTCGTCGAAGATGAGCAGCGCGCCGTTGGCGGCGGTCAGCTCGCGCAGCCCCTCGAGGAAACCCGGCGCCGGTGGGATGACGCCCACGTTGGCCGCCACGGGCTCCACGATGATCGCGGCGATCCGCCCGGGGTGCGCCGCGAACGCCGCGGCCACCGCGTCGAGGTCGTTGTACGGGAGCACGACGGTGTCGCTCGCCGCACCGGCGGTCACGCCCGCCGAGCCCGGCATCGCGAGCGTCGCGAGCCCCGAGCCCGCATCGACCAGCAGGCTGTCGCCGTGACCGTGGTAGCCACCCGCGAACTTGACGATCAGGTCGCGGCCCGTGGCGCCCCGGGCGAGCCGGATGGCGCTCATCACGGCCTCGGTCCCCGAGGATACGAAGCGCATCCGCTCCATCGACGGCATGGCCGCCCGGACCCGCTCGCCGAGCTCGACCTCGAGCGGCCCGGTGGCACCCAGCGCGAAGCCGTCGAGCGCCGCGCGTCGCACGGCCTCGATCACCTCGGGCCGGCCGTGACCCAGGATGGCCGGACCCCAGCTGCCGATGTAGTCGAGGTACCAGCGGCCGTCGGCGTCGCGCACCCGGGGGCCCTCGCCGCGATCGAGGACCAGCGGCGCGCGCCCCACCGAGCGGAACGCCCGGACCGGGCTGTTGACGCCGCCCGGGAACAGGGTCGCGGCTCGCTCGCGGAGGTCCGCCTGCCGATGCAGGTCAGCCTGACGGCCGGTCGTCGCGACGGTCATCACCGGTCCTCCCGCGCCCAGGTCGCGAGATCCGCGGCCGCGTACGTGATCACGAACCCGGCGCCGGCTCGCAGGATCGAGGTGACGCTCTCGGTCAGGACCCGGCGCCGGTCGAGCCAGCCGCGCTCGGCGGCGGCCTCGATGGCCGCGAACTCGCCGCTGACCTGGTACGCGCCGATCGGGACGTCGAACCGGGCGCGGGCGGCGGCCAGGATGTCGAGCGAGGGCATCGCCGGCTTGACCAGCAGCATGTCCGCGCCCTCGTCGATGTCGATCTGCATCTCGCGCATCGACTCCCGGCCGTTGGCCGGATCCATCTGGTAGCCCCGCCGGTCGCCGAACGCGGGCGCCGAGCCCGCGGCGTCGCGGAACGGACCGTAGAACGCGGACGCGGTCTTGGCCGCGTAGGCCAGGATCGCCGTGTCGTGGGCGCCGGCCGCGTCGAGCCCGGCCCGGATCGCGGCCACCTGGCCGTCCTGCATCCCCGACGGGGCGACGATGTCGGCGCCGGCCTCGGCCTGGGAGGCGGCCGTCCGGGCGTACAGCTCGATGGTGGCGTCGTTGTCGACCCGCCCGTCGGCCAGCAGCGGGCCGCAGTGCCCGTGGTCGGTGTACTCGCACAGGCACGTGTCTGCGATGAGCGCGAGATCGAGGTCCGCGTCGCGCAACCGGCGCAGGGTCTCCTGGACGATCCCGTCGGCGATCCAGCCGCCGGTCCCGATCGCGTCCTTCTCGGCCGGCAGGCCGAACAGGATCAGCCCACCGACGCCCAGCGCCGCCAGGGCGCGCGCGTCCCGTACCGCCTCGTCGGGGGTGACGCGCTCCACGCCCGGCATCGAGCCCACCGGCTCGCGGCCCTCGTGCCCGGGGTATACGAACAGCGGGGCAACGAGCTGGCGCGGATGGATCCGCGTCTCGCGCACCAGCGCACGGAGCGATTCCGTTCGGCGGGTGCGGCGCAGCCGGTGGGCCGGATCGACGCCGGCCGGCTCCACGGCGCCCGGCCCGCCGGGGCCCGGCTCGACGGCGGCAGGTGTGTCGTGGACGAGGGTCATGACGTGGCTCCGGTGGGTGCGGGGTCGAGGGTGGGGTTGGCTGTCGTGTCGGTGGCGATGCCGAGGCTCGAGGCGATGAACCTCGCCAGGGCCGGGGCACCGGGAGCGGGCGCGGTCAGCACGGTCTCGAACCCGAGCCCGGTGGCCACGTCGGCGGTCGGCTCGCCGATGGCGATGACCGGCGTCGCCAGCAATCGCGCTCGGGTGGCTCCGTCGGCGTCGACACTCCGGGCGAGCTCGAGCAGCCCGCGGACGGTCGAGCCGCTGGTCAGCACGAGGGCGTCGATCGGGCCGTCGTCGAGCGCAGTCGCGAGCAGCGGCCCGGAGCGCTCGGGTGCCTCGCGCGTTTCGTACGCGATGACCTCGGTGACCTCCGCGCCGCGAGCCCGCAGGGCGAGCGGCAGGGTCGAGTCCGCGATGTCCGCGCGCGGCAGGAGCACGCGATCGCCGGGGTCGATGGGGAGCTCGCGCCCGAGCACCTCACCCGCGGCGATCGACGGGACGAAGACCTCGGCAATCCCGGCTTCAGTGAGGGCCGCTGCCGTCGTCTCGCCCACGGCCGCCCAGCGGCGCGCCACCGGATCGACACCGGTGCGGCGGAGGGCCTCGAGCACGACCTCGGCCGCGGGGACGCTGGTGGCGACGATCCAGGCACCGCGCGGCATCGCCTCGAATGCGGCGTCGAGCGGCCCGGTCGGCGCGGTCACCGTCTCGATCGCCGGGACGTGGACCGCGGCCACGCCCTCGACGTGCAGGGCATCGATCAGGGCGCCGGCGCGACCCGCCGGACGGGCGACGAGCACGCGGGGCCGCTGGCGGAGATCGACGATCCGTGCCGCCAGGCGCTCGGCAAGTGGCCCGCTCTCGCTGACCGGGGCGGCCCCGCGGACCCACGCCACGCTCGTCGGCACGATCATCGCGTCGTGTCGCGGGGAGAACGTACGCTCCGCCCCCGCGATCAGCTCGAGCACACCGTCGCTCACCGAGCCGACCGCGCCGATCGGTGAGCGGCAGCCACCGCCGGTGGCGTTGAGCAGCCGGCGCTCGGCCTCGACCGCAGCTCGGGTCGCAGGATCGTCGAGCCGGCCGACGGCCGCGATCGCCTCCTCGTCGTCCGCGCGAACCTGGAGTGCCAGCGACCCCTGACCCGGGGCGGACGGGATCATCGTCGGCGGCAGGATCTGATCGATGCGATCGGCATGACCGAGCCTGGTCAGCCCGGCCACCGCCAGCACCAGCGCGTCGCTGTCGCCCCGGTCGAGCTTGGCCAGCCGGGTGTCCACGTTGCCATGGAGCGGGTGCATCCGGAGGTCCGGACGGGCGGCGTGCAGGAACGCCGTTCGGCGCGGGCTGTCGGTGCCGACCCGGGCGCCGTGTGGCAGCGTCTCGAGGGTCGTGCCCCGAACGCGACACACGAGCGCGTCGCGCGGGTCCTCGCGGCTCGGATACGCGGCGATCGTCAGCCGGGGATGCTCGTCGGTGGGTACGTCCTTGGCCGAGTGCACGGCCACATCGACCGCCCCGTCAAGCAACGCGGCCACGATCCGCCCGACGAACGCGCCCTCCCCCCAGGCGGTGTCGACCGGTCGATCGTCGCCCTCCGTCCGGATGACCACGATGTCGGCCGCCACGCCGAGCCCGGCCAGGTGCTCGGCCACCCATCGAGCCTGGACCAGCGCCAGGGTGCTGCCGCGGGTGCCGATCCGGAGCGTGCGCGCGGTTCCGGTGGCGGGACGCAGATCCATCGCTCGCTCCACCACCTACAGCGAGAACAGCGTCCGGGCGGCCCGCTCGAGCTCGCCGCTCGCGTCCTCGCGCAGGGTCACGAGCGGCGTATGCAGCAGCCCGGCCACCAGGCGATGGCTCATCTGGACCACCAGCTCACGCTCGTGGTCGTCGAGCTCCACGCGCCGGAACAGGCGCTCCAGCTCGTCGGTTCGGCGCTCCTCGGCAAGATCGCTGAGGGCCTGGATCGCGGGCACCGCCAGGCGGCTCCGATACCAGTGCTCGTACGCTGCGGTCGCTTCGTCGATCGCCCGTCGGTAGCGCTGCGCCAGGCGTGCGCGCATCGCGTCCCGCGGGCCTCGGGCCATGTCGTCGATGGACGTGTAGCGCCCGTCGAGGCGCCCGCGCAGCTCCGTATCCACTGCCGGTGGCGAGGACAGATCGACCACCGGGGCGCTCCCGCCCAACAGTGCGTCACGAGCGGCCGGTCCGAGCGGCCAGGGACCGCCGATGGCGAGCACGATCGCGTCGACCGTGGCCAGCTCCGGCGCCGCGTCGAACGAGACGACGCGGCCTGCGGCCTGCTGCGCGAGCGCCGCGGCGCGCTCCGGGGTCCGGTTGGCGATCAGGACGTCGGCACCATCGCGCGCGGCTGCCAGGGCCGCCAGGCGAGCCATCTGGCCGGCACCGACGACGAGCAGCTGCCGTCCCGAGATGGGGCCCGTGATCGGAAGGATCCGCTCCATGACGAGGTCCGCGAGCGAGCGAGGCGGCGTCTCGCGCCAGGACCGCGTCTCCCGCCCGAGGTGCAGGGCCACCTGGAACAGGCGCTCGAGCACGGGGTCCAGCCCACCTGCGCCGTCCAGCATCGAGCCAACGTCCTCCGGACAGCGGGCCGCGCCCGGCAGGTGGCGGTCGGCAAGACACTCGCGCAGCTGGTGAAGGATCTGGTCCTCGCCGACCACGACAGAGTCGAGCCCGGCGGCCACCGTCAGCAGATGGCGTACCGCCTCGTCACCGTCCAGCAACCGCCCGCCTTCGGGAAGCGATGGCAGCTGGTTCGCGAGCGCGTCGTCGGACACGGCACCGACCACGTACAGCTCGACCCGATGGCAGGTGCGGATGAGGATCGTGCGAGGATCCTCGGCAAGTCGCAACGCATCCCGGCCAAACGCCTCGCGGGCCTCGCTCGAGACCGCGCGGGCGTGCGTGACGAGCGCGTGCAGATCGGGACGGCGATGGGGATCGTTCACGCGGGACTCCGACCGGAAGTTGTGGGGGTTGTCGGGGTTGCCGAGCGGCTTCGGCGACGGGGTGTCGAGCTTGAGGCCTCCCAGCCCCTGAGTGTCGCCAGCAGGAGCTCGTCAAGCGCGGTGTTGGCGTCCGCCATGAGGGCCGCGGTCGTCCTGGCGTCGAGCTCGCGTCGACGGGCGAGCTGCCCGAGCTCCGTAAGGAACGGGCGCCGGAAGCGGAGGAACAGGTCTGCGGTCATCGAGACGGCAAGATCACCCTGGCGGGCGAGCCGCCCGTAGGCAGCGCACGCGTCCTCGGCCTCGCGGAGCTGCGCGGTTCGTTGCGCCGGGTCCTCGCTGTCGAGCGCGGCCACGAGCGAGGTCACGATGCTCCGGCCATAGCCCCGGAACCGCTCGCGCTCCTCCTCACCCAGCTCGGCCACCCAGGGCATCCGGGCCGGGTTCTCGTCGGCGGCGCGACGGTAGCCGCGGGCCAGGCGTCCGGCGGTCCCGCCGAGATCTGACAGTGCCGGGCGCGTCGTCGGGCGGTCGGGTAGCAGCGCTTCGAGGCCCGCGCGCGAGAACCGACGGTGTCCACCGGGGGTCACGAACGTGCGAACCATGCCCGAATCGCCCCAGCGACGGACGGTGGAGGGAGAGACGCCGAGCAGGCGGCAGGCTTCGGTGAGCGTCACCCAGCCGGGATCGTTCGAGACAGGACGCGTTGCCACTGACGCCCGAAACCTCTCAAATCTACCAAACCTGACGAATGCTGCGTCATCGTACGGTAGATTGCGACCGTCGTCGACAGGGCCGACCGGACCGAAACCCGAAACCATGCGGCCCGGGCCCACCGCCACCGGCGACCACCGCTCGGCCGGCGAGGCGCGGCCAGTCGTGCGTGGACGCGAGGCGGTGTGGCGTCGGTCGCCTCGATGCCGGGCCGAACGGCAGGACGAGCGACCCCCGCCTGGGGGCCGTTCCTCACTTCTGCTCAGCGCGTCGCGATCGCCTACTGGTTCCATGTCCCGCGCGTCCCTCGATCCCAGCATCCGCCAGGTCCGTGACACGACGCCCGGCGACGGCATCGCCCTGACCGACGCCGCCATCGGCTCACGGCTGTCCGTCGTCGCCGTCGACCAGGGATCGGCAGCCGAGCTGGCACGCGAAGGGCTGCTGCCCGGCAGCCGGATCGAAGTGGTCAGCCGGGTGCCGCTCGGCGGGCCGTTGATCGTCACGCTGGGTCGGGTACGCCTCGCCCTCGGCGCGTCGGCTGCGGGCAGTGTTCGAGCGGTACCGCTCCGCGAGCCGGCCGGCGATCCGGTCGAGGCGATCGATGGCTGACGCGTCCTGCCACCCCGCGAGCGCCACGGTCGCGACGGGCGATGCCGTGACGGATCGCCCGGTCGTAGCCCTGGTGGGTCGCCCCAATGTCGGCAAATCGACCTTCCTCGCCCGTGCGAGCGGGCGCTTCGTCGAGACCGCGAACGCACCCGGCACGACCGTGTGTCTCGAGCGTCGTCCGGTCAGGGCGGACGGGCGCGAGGCATGGCTGGTCGATCTGCCGGGCACCCGCTCGCTCGATGACCGGCCCGCGGGCGACGAGCCGTTCTGGACGCTCCTGCTCGCGGCAAAGCCCGACTCGATCCTCGTCGTCGCCGACGCCGGCGACCTCGCTCGCCACCTTCCGCTGGCGATCGCATGCCGGGACCTGGGCCTGCCGATCGCGCTGGCGGTGAACCTCGCCGACGAGGCGGAGCGCCGTGGCATCACGGTCGACGCGGGCCGGCTTGCGCAGCTGCTCAACGCACCCGTCCGGGTGACCTGCGGCCGCACGGGCGAGGGCGTCGACGCGATCCTGGCCGAGGCGATCGGCCTGGCAACGAGGCGTCGCGACCATCGGGCAGGGCGCACGTCCCCGCACGCATCGATCCCGGCGGCGATCTACCCCTGGGATCTCGAGCGGCGCCTGGCGGCAGTGGGCGGCGACCTCGCGATCGAGCCCCACTCTCTGGGCGCCGCGGCGTCGATCGAACCCGTCCAGGCCGGCGTGCTGGGTGGCCTCATCTCTCCCCGCGGGGGTGCATCGCTGCAGCTCGCGGCGGACCTCGCCCCGGTCCGCTGGTCCGTGGCCGCGAGGTGGGCGGGCGAGGTCGAGCGGCGGCGTGACGTCAAGCCGCCGCTCCAGGATCGGCTGGCCCGGCTCGTCACCGCACCCTGGCCCGGGATTCCGCTGTTCCTCGCCGTCAGCCTGTCGGCGTTCCTGTCGATCGTCCTGGTCGGGGGCCTCGTCGCCGAGGTGCTGACGGGCGCCTGGAGCGCCACCGTCTCGCCGTTCCTGGCCACGGCCGTGCCGGCGATCGTCCCGATCCCGATGCTGGCCGATTCTCTGCTCTGGGCCCTCGACGGCGGCGTCATCGGCATGCTCGCGGTCGGGATCCCGTACGTCCTCACCTTCTACCTGCTGCTCGCGGTCCTCGAGGACTCGGGCTATCTGACCAGCGCGACCGTGCTCATGGATCGCGCGTTCGGAGCCCTCGGTCTCCCGGGCCGCTCTGCCATCCCCCTGCTCGCCGCGGCAGGCTGCAACGTGCCCGCCATCTACGGCACCCGGGTGCTGCGCACGCGTCGCGAGCGGCTCCTGGCCTCGTTCCTCGTGACGCTCACGCCCTGCTCCGCGGGATCCGCCGTGGTGATCGCGGCGCTCGCCCCCACCGCGGGCATCCCGGTCGCCGTCGGGGCATTCGGGGTCGTGGCGCTCGCCGCGATCGCCGCCGGCCTGGCGGCCAACGCCATGATCCCGGGCCGGCAACCGGCGCTCGTGCTGGAGCTCGCACCGCTGCGCACCCCGGTCGCGGCCCATGTCGCCCGCAAGGCATGGTGGCGGTTCCGCGGGTTCGTCGTCACCGCGACACCGATCATGCTGCTCGGCTCGCTCGTGCTCGGCCTCGTCTACGAGACCGGCGCCTGGCATGGCGTCGCCGACGTCATCGGACCCCCGTTCGAGAGCTGGCTCGGCCTGCCCGCCATCGCCGGCGTCGCGCTGGTGTTCGCGTTCCTGCGCAAGGAGCTCGCGCTGCAGCTGCTGATCGTGTTCGCGGCTGTGGAAGCCGGCCATGCCACGACCCTGGCCAACCTCCTGACGCCAGCCCAGGCGTTCGTGTACGCCGTCGTGGCCAGCCTGTCCATCCCGTGCGTGGCGACCCTCGCCACCCTGCGTGCGGAGCTGGGTGGCCGCGCCGCGGCCGGGATCACGCTGGCATCGCTCGGGCTCGCGCTGTCGGTCGGAATCGTCCTCGCCCACGGGCTCGGGGTCGCGTAGCGCCTCGACCGCGGCGAGCTGCTCACGAGCCGCTCGCGACGCCCGGGCGCGTCCTGTCCGCCTGACGCGTGCTGCGCTCCACCCACCTCGGGGCGCTGCAGGTCACGCGCCGCACGTCGGCGCGTTGGAGCATCCCGCGGTACCGTGACGATCCACCATCCAGGCGCGGCCGGACCCGCCGACAGATCGGTCGCGACCCAGGGGGGCCGCGGACCGGCGACGCCCCGAGAGCACCCGGAGGATCCCACGTGACGGACCATGCGAGCGCTGGCCGCCCGACCCAGCCGGCCGACGGCGACGATGTCAATCGGCTAGCGCGCTACGCGCTGTGGGCCGTCCATGCGCGGACCGAGTCGGCCCCGGCCGACGCTCGCGCCGCGGCCGCCGAGATCCGGAGCTGGGCCGACGGGCTGGCCGCATCGGATGTCGTGCTGCGCGGTATGTACGACGTGTCGGCGATGCGCCCCGATGCCGATGTGATGCTGTGGCTCCACGGCCCGAGCGCCGAGTCGCTGCAGGACGCATGGCGAAGGTTCCGCCGAACCGACGCCGGCAGCCGCACGCGCCACACCTGGTCGTTGATGGGCACCCACCGCCCGGCGGAGTTCAGCGCCGACCATGTGCCGTCGTTCATGCGGGGCACGCAGGCGCTGACCTGGCTGTGCGTCTACCCCTTCGTTCGATCGTATGCCTGGTACCTGCTGCCCGAGGCCGAGCGCCGCGAGATGCTCCGCGAGCACGGCGCGGCCGGGCGCGCCTTTGCCGGCGTCCAGGCGAACACCGTGGCCGCCTTCGCGCTCAACGACTTCGAGTGGATCCTCGCGCTCGAGGCCAACGACCTGCACGAGCTGGTCGACCTGATGCGCGATCTGCGCGCGACCCAGGCCCGCCGTCACGTGCGCGTGGAGATCCCCTTCTACACCGGCCACCTGGTCGACGCCGACGGGCTGCTCGACGTCCTGAGGTGACCATCCCCTACGACGCGTTCCTGCTCCTCTCCTTCGGCGGACCCGAAGGGCCCGGCGACGTGATGCCCTTCCTCGAGAACGTGACCCGCGGGCGGGGCATCCCCCGCGAGCGCCTCGAGGCCGTGTCCCATCACTACCTGGCGCTGGGCGGCGTGAGCCCCATCAACGCCCAGAACCGAGCGCTGCTCGCCGCGCTTGGAACCGAGCTCGTCGATCGGGGCATCGAGCTGCCCGTGTACTGGGGCAACCGCAACTGGGACCCCTTCCTCGGCCCCGTGCTGGCACAGATCCGGGCGGATGGTCACCGGCGCGTGCTCGCGTTCACCACGAGCGTCTACGCCTCCTATTCGAGCTGTCGTCAGTACCGCGAGGATCTCGCCCGGGCGCTGGACGAGACCGCGCTGAACGACGAGCTCGAGATCGACGTGATCCGCCGTTCGTTCGATCATCCGGGGTTTGTCCGCCCGTTCGCGGAGGGACTGGCTGCCGCCCTCGGGCAGCTCGCCACCGAGGGTCACCGCGGGTCCGGCGTCCGGACCCTGTTCACCACCCACTCGATCCCGACCTCGATGGCCGTGAGCGCCGGGCCACCGGGCCGATACGTCCCCGAGGGTGCCTATGTCGCCCAGCATCGCGCGGTGATCGACGCGATCCTGGATGAGGTCGCACGGGTCGGCGTCGAGACACCGGATCAAGCGGCGCTCGTCTACCAGTCCCGGAGCGGCTCGCCGCGCACACCATGGCTCGAGCCCGACGTCAACGACGCGCTGCGCGAGGCGCGCTCCGGCGGCGCCACCGCCGTGGTGATCGTCCCGATCGGGTTCGTGAGCGACCACGTGGAGGTCGTCTGGGACCTGGATCACGAGGCACGCGAGACGTGCGAGCAGCTCGGCCTGCGGATGGTCCGCGTGCCGACCCCGGGCACGCATCCGGCGTTCGTGGCGGGCATCGCGGATCTGGTCGAGGAGCGGCTCAGCGGGAGGCCGGCCGAAGCCCTGAGCCCGCTCGGTCCATGGCCGGCCCTTTGCCCGGCAGGATGCTGCGCCAACCCTGCCGGTGACCGTCCCGCGGTGTCCGGAGCGTAGCGAACGATCGAGGGACGACCGCCCCCGGGTGGCCTCCCGCGCCGGCGGCAGCGTCCCCGCCCGCGAGCCGGATGGTCCGCCGGACCCACGCGCGGGGCCGGCGTGAGGCGCGCTAGACCGCGGTGTTGATCGTGATGTGCTTGATCGTGGTGTAGTCCTCGAGCGCGTACTTGGAGCCGTCCTTGCCGTAGCCCGACTCCTTGACGCCGCCGTGCGGGGTCTCCGACGCGAGCGTGAAGTGCTCGTTGATCCACACCGTGCCGTACTGGAGGCGTCGGGCAACGCGCATCGCCCGTCCGATCGAGCCGGTGAACAGGGATGACGACAGGCCGAACTTGACGTCGTTCGCCCACTGAACGGCCTGCTCCTCGTCGGAGAAGCGCTGCACCGTGACGACCGGCCCGAACACCTCTTCCTGGACGATCTCGCTCCGCTGGTCGGGGTTGGCGATGATCGTGGGCTCGAAGTACGCCCCCGGCCGATCCGGGCGACGGCCGCCGTAGACGAGCTCGGCGTTCGCCTCGAGCGCACGGTTGACCATGCCCTCGACCTTGTCGGCCTGCGCCTGTGCGATGAGCGAGCCCATGTCGAGGTCGTCGGCGTCGGCGGGGTTGCCCCACTTGATCGTCTTGACCTGACCCTCGAGCGCGGCCAGCAGCGGCTCGTAGACCTTGGGTCCCGCGATGACCCGGCATGCCGCCGTGCAGTCCTGGCCGCTGTTCCAGTAGCCCGCGGACTTGAGGATCTCGGCTGCCAGATCGATGTCGGCATCGTCGAACACGATGACCGGGGCCTTGCCGCCCAGCTCGAGGTGGAGCCGCTTGACCGTCCCGGCCGCGATCTCCGCCACGTGCTTGCCGGTGACGGTGTCGCCGGTGATCGAGACCATCCGCACCTTCGGGTGGCCGACCAGCATGTCGCCCATCGCCCCACCGGACCCTGAAAGGACGTTCAGCACCCCGGCCGGGAGCTGATCCGCGATCAGCTCGGCGAACCGGAGCGCGGACAGCGGCGTGCGTGCCGATGGCTTGAGCACGACGGTGTTGCCCGTGGCCAGCGCCGGGCCGAGCTTCCAGGCCGCCATGTACAGGGGGTAGTTCCAGGGCGCGATGCTCGCGACCACGCCGACCGGATCGCGCCGGATCATCGAGGTGTGGCCCTCGAGATACTCGGTGACCGCCAGACCCTCCGGCACGCGGCAGGCGCCCGCGAAGAACCGGAACAGGTCGGCGCAGGTGGCCATCTCGTCGATGGCGAGCGCGGTCGGCTTGCCCGTCTGAAGCGACTCGAGGCGGCCCAGCTCGTCGCCGTTGGCCTCAAGGATGTCGGCGATCTTGAGGAGCGCGAGGCTGCGGTCCTGGGGCGTGGTCAGGGACCAGCTCTCGAAGGCGGCCGCGGCCGCGTCGACCGCGTGATCGACATCCGCCTGGCTCGATGCCGGCACCTTCGCGATCACCTCGCCCACGGCCGGGTTCTCGACATCGAGCGTCTCGCCCGACACGGCGTCGACCCAGCCGCCGCCGATGAGCTGCCGGTAGGTCTTGACGGGGTTGAGGGTCTCGGTCACGTCGGCCTCCATGCGCGCAGGTTGGGCGCGCTCTGCGGCTGCTGAAGGTGGTCCGGATGGGATCGATCACGGGACCAACGATGGTCCGCTGATTGTGCGCCAACCGCTCGGGCGCTTCCACCCGGAGCGCGTCCGGCGGGACGCGGCTCAGGCGCTGCGCATCACGGGCGCATGCGTCTCGGCGACCCGCTCGATCAGGTCGGCCGCACGGACCGTGCCCCCGGCGGCCTGCATCCGCTCCGCGATGGTCCGCATCCGATCCTGCAACGCGGTGTCCGCGAGCAGCCGGTCGATGGCCCCGGTCAGCTCCTCGTCCTCGAACCCGTATGTCGAGAGCCGCCGCCCGAACCCCGTCTCGTCGACCCGCTGCGCGTTGTCCACCTGGTCCCAGAACAGCGGCAGCACGATCATCGGCTTGCCGTGATGGAAGCACTCGACGACCGTGTTGTTGCCGCCATGGGTGATCACCAGGTCCACCTGCGGCAGGATCGCGGGCTGCGGCAGGAACGATTCCCCGATCATGTTGTCGTGGAGCTTGATCTGGTCCGCCAGCGGTCCCATCGACACGATCACCCGATGGTCGGTCCGGCCCAGCAGGTCGACCAGTCGCTGCATCAGCTCGACATCGGCCGAGCCCAGCGACCCCAGCGAGAGGTAGATCAGGGCGCCCGGGCGATCGGCGAGGTGCTCGGACAGCGACCACTCCCCGTCCGTCGCCCGGACCGTCGAGTCGAGCCGATGCCAGGTCGACCCCAGCGGGTTGGCGCGCCGGTAGTCCGCCTCGGCCGGGTAGGCGTACAGGTTGAGGAACGGCGACTCGTGCATGAACTCGGGCCCGAGCTCCGTGTTGCGCAGGCCGCCCGCGCCACGCTCGCGGCAGAAGGCATCGAAGGCTCCCCACGAGTCCGCGTGCACCCGCCGGTACTCGGCGCGAAACGCCGTCCAGCGCGACGGATCGGCCGCCGGATAGCCGGACGAGAACGGCGCCACGAACGGATCGAGCAGCTCGGCCGGGTTGCAGGACACGATCCGGACCCATGGCCGACCCGATGCCATCACGGCCGGGAACGAGACCACGTTGTCCTCGACGATCGCGTCCGGCTCGAGCTCACCGATGATCTCGCTCAGCCGCGGGTCCACGTACCTGGCGCCGTCGATCAACGCCTGCCAGGTCGGCTGGATGAACTCGCCGATCTGTTCGAGGGTGGATTTGCGGAACACGGGCGCGGTGTCGCGGATGAAGTCGATCCAGAACTGCCCCGGGACCTCGGGTTCGGCGGGCGGCGGCCCGAGCCGCATCAGTCGCTCTTCGAACCCTTTCGCCTCGAGGTTGCCGGCGAACGACTCCTCGATGATGAACACCACCCGGTGCCCGCGCCGGCGCAGGACATCGCCGATCCCGACGCAGTTGTTGGTCGGCCCGTAGGCGCCCTCGGGGAAGAACACGATCGTCCGGCCGTCGGCCACCACTGCACCCCTCGCTGGCTCGCGCTGCTGGTCCCTTCCGGGCTCCGATGATCGCATGAAGCCGAGTCCCCGACGGCCCTTGTGTCGGTGGGCGGGTGACAGGTTGACCCCCTGGTGGCACGTTCACCGCTGGCGGGCGGCACGGGCCGGACCAACCGCCCGGCCCATCGCGATCGGCCGGGATGGCAGGTGTGGCGACCGGGACCGAACATCGAGACTCGACCTTCGGGCCGCGTCATGAGGCGGCTCACCGGTGAGAGGCAAACGACGATGACATTGACGATCGCCGGGCTGCGCAAGCGGTTCGGCGAGGTCCAGGCGCTCGACGGCGTCTCGTTCGAGGTTCCCCCGGGCGAGGTGTTCGGGTTCCTGGGCGCCAACGGTGCGGGCAAGACGACCACGATGCGGATCGCGCTGGGGCTGCTGCGCGCGGACGAGGGCACCGTCACCCGCGACGGCCGGCCGGCACGCGACTGGCCGCGCAGGACCTGGGGCTACCTGCCCGAGGAGCGCGGCCTGTACATGCGGATGCCGGTCATCGACCAGCTGATCTACTTTGCCTCGCTGTACGGCGTGCCGCGGACGAAGGCCCGGGAGGACGCCCTGGCCTGGTTGACCCGGTTCCGGATCGCGGAGTACGCCGACCGCCGGGCGGAGACGCTGTCCAAGGGCAACCAGCAGAAGGTCCAGTTCATCGCGACCATCCTCCACGACCCCGACGTGCTGCTGATGGACGAGCCGTTCTCGGGTCTCGACCCCGTCAACGTCGCGCTGCTCAAGGCGGCATTCCTCGAGCTGCGCGACAGGGGCAAGGCCCTGCTGTTCAGCACCCACCAGCTCGAGCAGGCCGAGGAGCTGTGCGACTCGGTCGCGATCAT
Organism: uncultured Chloroflexia bacterium; assembly: GCA_963734995.1. GTDB lineage: Bacteria > Chloroflexota > Limnocylindria > Limnocylindrales > CSP1-4 > CAIXZV01. The sequence goes on along the minus strand of CAVTJD010000005.1, from coordinate 127,304 downwards.
CGATCGGGGGCGGATCGTGACCTCCGGCCCCACCCGCGAGGTCAAGCGCTCCACGGGCCACCAGGTGGTCCGTGTGGCCGTGGCCGGGGACGGTGACGGCAGCTGGCTGAGCAACCTGCCGCACGTGACGGTGACCCGGCCCGGCCGCGACTACACCGAGGTGCTCGTCGACGCGGATGCGAACCCGCAGATCGTGCTCCAGGCGGCGATCGCGCACGGCGGCGACGTGCTCCGCTTCGAGGTGGCCGACCCGTCGCTCGAGGAGGTGTTCGTGGAGCGGGTCGGCGCGGTCGATACCACGGAGCGAACCCTGGCCACGGTCGAGGAGGTGCGGTCGTGACCTCGATCGCCAACATCGGGACGATCGCACGCCGCGAGTACGGCGTGCGGGTCCGGACCCGCAGCTTCAAGTTCGGCACGTTGCTGCTGGTGCTGGGCGTGGTCGCCATCGCGCTGCTGCCGGTGATCATCCGCGTCATCGACCAGATCGACCAGACGCGGATCGTCGTCGCCGCCGAGACGGATCAGTCAGCATCCCTGGCCGCGTCCACCCTCGATCAGCTGCTCAACCCTCCGGCCCAGGACGCAACGGCTGACACCAAGCCCGACTACGTGGTCGACGTGGTCGCAAGCCCTGAAGCGGCTCGTCAGGCGGTGCTCGACGGCGGTGCCGGCGCCGGTCTGGCGATCACGCGTGGCGCCGGCGGCGACCTCGACTTCGTGCTCTACACCAACGACAGCTCAACCGGCCGGACTGCGACGCTGGTCCGCCAGGCCGCCAATGCGATCGCGATCGCGGATCGCCTCGAGCGCGCTGGGGTGGCACCGGCCGACCAGGCGACCATGTTCGCTCCGGCCGAGTTCCGCGTCAGCTGGCCCGACCCGACCAGGACCGAGCCCACGCACGACTCCGTCGCGATGGCCGGGCAGGACCTGCTCGGCTTCGGGATGACGATCCTGATCTTCATGATCATCGTGATGTACGGGAACTGGATCGCGATGAGCGTGGTCGAGGAGAAGTCGTCGCGGGTCATGGAGGTCGTGCTCAACGCGGCGACCCCGTTCCAGCTGCTGGCCGGCAAGGTGCTGGGCGTCGGCGGCGTGGCGTTCACCCAATACGGGGCCGTCGTGGTGGCTGGCCTGGTGTCGCTCGCGTTGCTCGACCCGATCGGGTCGGCGGTGCTCGGCGAGTCGGGCTCGGCGCTCTCGCTGCCCACCGGGCTGACGCCGGTGCTGCTGCTGACGTTCGGCGTCTACGGCGTGCTGGGGTTCCTGCTCTACGCCTCGCTGTACGCGGCGGCGGGCTCGCTGGTCAGCCGCATCGAGGATGTCAGCGCGGCTGTGATGCCGATGACGTTCCTGTCGATGGGTGGCTACTTCGTGGGTGTGTACGCCGCGACGGGCCTGCTCGACGTCGGGTCGGGCTGGATCACCGTGCTGTCGGTGATCCCCTTCTTCAGCCCGTTCATGATGCTCGGCCGGGTCGCCCTCGACGCCGCCGCGCCGTGGGAGGTGATCGTGTCGCTGGCGCTGCTGGTGGGTGCGATCGTGGTCGCGGTATGGATCGCGGCGCGCATCTACGCGGCCGGCGTGCTGCTCTACGGGCAGCGCCCGGGCGCGCGCACGGTGTGGCGCCTGCTGCGCGAAGGAATGTAGGCCGGGCCGCCTTCGGTCGGCGGCCTCCTTGTAGGGTCCCGGCCCGGTCACGCCTGGCCGAACGCGAGGGCGATCAGCAGCACGACCGCGGCGGCCGCCCCGACCGCGCCATCGAGCCACGTCCAGCCGACCTCGCGATAGCGGCTGCGCGGCCCCGAGCCGAATGCGCGCGCGTCCATCGCCAGCGCCAGCCGGTCGCCGTGGCGGATGGCCAGCACCAGCAGCGACACCAGGATCCGCGGATGCCAGGAACCGCGCAGGCCGCGGATCCGCCGTGCCTGGCGCAGCGTCGTGAGCTGCTCGACGAGCCTCGGGATCGCCTGGTAGGCGGCCAGGGCCCCGTACGCGAACCGTTCCGGCGCGCGCGCCTGCTGCACCAACGCGTCGACCAGGCGCGTCGAGTCCGTCGTCTGGGCGAACACGACCCCGACCGCCGCGATCGCGATCACGCGGGCCGCCAGCGCGACGCCGGCGCCGAGGGCCGCCCAGGTGATCCGGAGCGGGCCGAGCATGATCGCCACGGGGAGCGTCGGGTCACCGTTCGAGCCCGAGAACAGCGCGTTCGACACGCCGATCCCGATGGCCGCCAGCCACAGGACCGCGACCCCCGAGAGCAGCCGGTGCACGGGGATCCTGCCCAGCGTCACGCCGGCCGCGACCACCGCCACCGTGATCACGATCGGCGGGCGGATGTCGACCGCCAGGGCGAGGCCGATGAGCCAGACCAGCGCGATGACGAGCTTGGTCAGCGGGCTGACGCGGCCGAGCGGGCTCTGGAGCTGCCGCTCCGAGAGCTCGAGCCGGGCGGCGACGAAGCTCATGCCGGCACCGGCGGCGGCGAGGGCACGGCAGCCGGCGAGGATGCGGCGACGGCGACGATCCGTCCCGCCTCCATGCGGATGATCCTGCTTGCGAACGAGCTGATGAACCGTTCGTCGTGGGTCGCCGCGAGCACGCCGGCACCGGCGACCACACGCTCGCGCAGGATCTCGAGCAGCGCCTCGTGACCCCGACGGTCCTGCCCGAACGTCGGCTCGTCGAGCACCAGCAGGTCGGGATGGCGGACGAGCGCCGTCGCCAGTGACAGGCGCCGCTGCTCCCCGCCCGAGAGCGTGTACGGGCTTCGATCGCCCACCAGCCCCAGCGGCAGATCGATCCGGTCCATGAGCTCCCCCGCGCGACGCCGGCCCGCGGCATCGAGACCCAGGAACACCTCGTCCTCCACCCGCAGCGTCACGAACTGCGCCTCGGGATCCTGGAACAGGTACGCGGCGCGGCCGGCGAGCGAGGCCGGCGAGAGCCGCGAGGGGTCGTCGCCGCCGACACGGACGCGACCGGACGCCGGGCGCAGCAGTCCCACCAGCAACCGCCCGAGGGTCGACTTGCCCGAGCCGTTGGTGCCCACCAGCGCCACCCGCTCGCCGCGCATCAACGCCAGCTCCGCGCCGCGCACGACGGTCGGGCCGTCATAGGCGAACGACAACCCGTGGGCGGTCACGACCGGATGCCCGCCGGGCGAGCCGGGGGCCGCTGTCCGGGATGGGGTCAGCCCTTCGTCCGCCAGCCCGTCACGCGGATCGGGCCCGGGGATGGCCTCGTCGGGGAGCCACGCGCCGGCCGCCAGCAGGCGATCGCTCGAGCGGGCCAGGACCTCGTCCGGCGCGCCGACGTCGATCGGGCGGCCGTCGGGTCCCAGGGCCAGCACCCGGTCGGCGAGCGACCACGCGATGTCCACGCGGTGCTCCACCAGCACGATCGTGACCGAGCGCGAGGCGCGGAGCGCGGCGAGGCGGTCGGCGAACGCTCGGGCCGCCGGTGGATCGAGGTTTGCGGTCGGCTCGTCGAGCACGAGGATCCCGGGGCGCGGCGCCAGGGCGCCGGCCAGCGCCAGCCGCTGCTGCTGGCCGCCCGAGAGGCGCGTCGTGCGGCGCCGCCCGAGCCCGCCGAGGCCGACCTCGCCCAGGGCCTCGGGCACCCGGGCCCGCATCCCGGCACGCGGCCAGCCGCGGCTCTCGAGCCCGAACGCGACGTCGTCCTCGACCCGCTCCATCACCAGCTGGCTGGCGGGGTCCTGGAACACGAGCCCGACCCGCGCCGCGATCTCGACGCCGGAGGCCGTGCTCGGGTCCAGCCCGTCGACGGTCAGGGACCCATGCCACTCCCCGGGGAGCTCGCGCGGGACGAGGCCGGCGATGGCCAGCGCCAGGGTGCTCTTGCCGGATCCCGACGGGCCCACCACCAGCAGGCACGTACCGGGCTCGACCTCGAACGAGACGTCCGCGAAGGCCGGCGTCGCGCGCGTCTCGTAGCGGAACGACAGCCCGTCGGCCCGGATCGCCCCCGGACTCACGCCGGACCGGTCAGCCGTCAGCGGGGAAGCCCTCCAGCACGCCGGCCCGGCGCAACGACCGCACCAGCAGCACCGAGCCGCCGGCCACGATCACCACGGCGGAGATGCCCATCATCGCCCCGCGCAGCAGCTGCAGCTCGAGCGACACGTCCGCGTAGTACAGCACCCAGTCGTGGATCCACGCCCCGGCGGCCGACGCGACGGCCGCAACCGCCAGCACCGGGAACGACCACGAGCGGTAGAGCGTGAACGCGAACACCATCTCGGCCGCGGCCCCCTGCACGAACCCGGACAGCAACGTGTCGGGTCCCCACTGGCTGCCGATGATGGTCGACACCCCGGCCGCCACCATCTCCGCGAACAGCGCCGCGCCCGGCTTGCGCACGATCAGCGGCGCCAGCACGGCCGGCATCAGCCACACGGCGTACAGCAGGTCCTTGAGCGGCGGCGCGAACGCGAACAGCGGCGTGAACCCCTCCCACAGCACGCCCCACGCCCAGAACACGACCCCGAACGTCACGCCGATGATCGCGGTCACCACGATGTCGCGCGTCCGCCACGCGGTCGCATCGGGCGTCATCGCACCCTGGTTCGAGACCATCGTCGCCATAGATCACAACCCTCCATACACGACAACGCCGCCCCCGATCGCCGGGGACGGCATCAAGCGTGCGGGCCTGCTTCCTTCGCCGGTACGAACCGGATCAGGTTCCGCGGGTCTGTGGTGCTGACCACACTCTCAGCGCGCAAGGCGCTCCCCGGAGGCGACTCTTCGGTTGTGCCAGCAGTCTACACCCCGACCGCGTGCACCTCCGCTGCATCGATCCGTGCGTCCGCCTCCCGTGTCGCCGCGGGTGCGACGTCCGCGAGGCTCTCCCGCCGGGCGTCGATCCAGGCCACGACCTCGCCCAGCACGGCCTCGTGCTCGTACTCGTGATGCGTCTCGTGGTGCAGGCCCTCGTGGACACGCCGGGTGACGTTGGCGAGCTCCCCGAGCGGCGCCGACACGGCCACCGGCACCACCGGGTCGGCCGACCCGTGGAACACATACGTGGGCACGGGCATCGCATCGATGGTCGCCAGCAGCGCACGCACCCGCGCCTGCTCCTCGAACGCCTCGTGCGCGAACCGGGTCGTCGACGTCGCGACGCGCAGCGGATCGCCGGCGAATGCCTCCTCGATCGCCGGGTCGTGCGACAGGCCCTCGCCGAGCCGCCCGTTGGACAGCCGCATCCGCGGCAGCACACCCGACAGCGCACCGACCACGGAGCGCTTCCAGGCGGGAATGTCGGCGTCGATGGCGGGCGACGAGAGGACGAGCATGTCCGGCAGCGACCGAGGGGTCGTCGAGAGCACGTAGCCGCAGGCGATCAATCCCCCGAGCGAGTGACCCCACACGATCAGCGGCAGCGCGGGTTGCTCGGCGCGCAGCGCGGTCACCCGCTCCTCGAGGTCCTCATGGAGCTGGTCCCAGCGCTCGACGAACGCGCGCCGCCCGGCCGAGGCACCAAACCCGCGGAGGTCATAGCCATGGACATCGATACCGTCCCCGGACAGGGCAGCCGCAACGGTCGAGTAGCGCCCGGCGTGCTCACCCAGCCCATGGACGATGAGCGCTCGCGCCCATGGCCCCTGCGCCGCCGGCCAATGGAGCGTGCGCAGCAGCGTGCCGTCCGCCATGCGGGCTGTCGAATCGCCGGGCATCTCCGGGGCGCCGGACGTGTCCCCCGGGGCCCGGCCATCCACGGCCGGCACCGGCTGTCCGCCGGCCGCGCGGCTCGCTGCTGTGCCTTCCCCCCATTCTGCGTCGCTCCTCGACGATTGATGATCGATCATCGACGGTCTCCTGCTCACGCAGAGCGTAGCCGTTTCAGGACTTCGCGACTACGATCCTGCGCATGACAGGCACATGGACCGAGATCGGCGACCGGGTGTTCGTGGGTCGCTACCGCTTCTTCGACCAGGACATCGTGGCGGTGCTCGGCCGCGATGCCGCGTTGGTGGTGGACACGCGCACCACCCCCCGCCAGGCGCGCGAGCTGCTCGATGACCTGCGCGACGCTGGGCGCGCCGCGCGTCGGGCTGGTCGTCAACACCCACGGTCACTACGACCACGTGTTCGGCAACGCCGTGTTCCGGCCGGCCGTCATCTGGGGTCATGAGCGTTGTGCGTCGATGATCCATGAGACCGGTGAGCGGCAGCGCGCGAGCGCCAGCGCCGAGATGCCGCTGCTCGCGGACGAGCTGGCGGAGGTCGTGCTCGATCCGCCGGACCGGACGTTCGCCGATCGGATGACGCTCGATCTCGACGGCCGCCGCATCGAGCTCGACTACCTGGGCCGAGGCCACACCGACAACGACATCGTGATCCGCATCCCGGATGCCGATGTCGTGTGCGCCGGCGACCTGCTCGAGAACGGCGCACCACCCTTCTTCGGCGATGGGTTCCCGATGGATTGGCCGGCGACCGCCGAGGCGCTGCTGGAGCACGTGGGCGACCGGACCGTCGTGGTTCCGGGTCATGGCGACCCCGCGGGCCGCGCGTTCGTCACCGACTCGCTGGCCGGGTTTCGGGCGATCGCCGACCTCGGGCGACAGGTCCACGACGGAGTGCTGACGATTGACGACGCCGTGTCGATCGCTCCCTATCCGGCCGACGTCGGCTCGCGAGCCCCTGGAGCGGGCGGTCGCCCAGCTGCGGGGCGAGCTGGACCAGTGGCCGCCGGGTCACTGACGCGGCGCCTGCGTCCCGTGGAGTCGTGCCCCGATTGGCGCGGTCCCGCAGGAAGGTCAGCCGTAGGCGACGAGGGTCGGCACGCCTGTCGTCTCGTTCACCTCCACCCGGTAATGGGCGTGGTAGGTCCCGCCTTGCACGGCCTCCGTCGTGTCGATCTCGACCAGCCACACAGCCTGTCCGGCATTCGGGCCCCCGGGCTCTCCGGTGCCGCCGGTCACGCTGGAGACGAGATCGGTGATCGTGATCGAGACCGAGGACACGTCGGGAGTCGAGGCGCAGGACCGGATCAGCGCGACCGCCGTCTGCTCCGCCGAGGCCGCCGTCGCTGCCCCTGGGGCAACGTCGAACGGGATCGGTTCCGGGCTGTAGCCGTACGGCTGGCAGGAGACCTGGGCCGGGTCGGGCTCGGTCGAGCCCGCGCATCCGGCGAGCAGCGGCATCAGGAGCACGAGGCCGATCAAACGCATGTCGCCACCCCCAGCCGCGCGCGTGCCGGACGCGTCCCGGGCACTGCCACGGCCCTGTTCCCGGCCGCGGAGCGGCCGGGAATCAATGCCGAAGCGTTGCCATCAGGTCGTCGAACTCGGTCGGGGTGATCTCCCCGCTCGCCAGCCGCTTGCGGAGGATGTCCTCGGGCTTGTTCCTGCGGCCAACCCCGGCCAGCCTCAGGCCGAGGCCGATGGCCAGCGCCGGGATCAGCACGTACAGCGAGATGACCGCGACCAGGACGATTTCGATGCCAGGATCCACCGATCAGCCCCCAATTCGGCAACGCTGGCGATAGGCTGCGGCGCTGCCTCGCGGCGTGTCAATCCCCATTCGGCCCCGGTCGTGCGGCGCATCATCGCGCCCGTCGTGCGGCGCCGCGTCAGCCCGCGAGGCGCACGATCCAGCGCCCACGCGCCTCGCCCGCCACGATCGCGTCCAGGGCGGGCTCCAGCGTGTCGAGATCCACCTCGGCGATGCCGGCCTCGATCCCGCGTGGCCGCAGGTCCCCCGCCAGCCGCCCCCACAGCGCCCGGCGCTGCTCGATCGCCATGTTCGCGCTGTCCATCCCCAGCAGCGCGACGCCGCGCAGGATGAACGGGAACACGGTCGTGGCAAGCTCGGCGCCACTCGCGTTCCCCGACGAGGCGACGGCGGCCCCGATCCGGAGCGTTTGCAGCACGTAGGGCAGCGTCGCGGCGCCCACCGTGTCCACCGCCCCCGCCCAGCGCGCCCGCTCGAGCGGTCGTCCAGTGGCCGCCACCTCGTCCCGTGCCAGGAACCCGGCCGCACCCAGCGCACGCAGCCGATCGTGCTGGTCGCGCTTGCCCGTCGCCGCCCACACCTCGTGCCCTCGCGCAGCAAGGATCGCCGCCGCCGCCGACCCCACCCCACCCGACGCGCCGGTGACCAGCACCGGGCCGTCACCCGCGCGCAGGCCGTGGCGCTCGAGCGCGTCCACGCTCATCGCCGCGGTGAACCCGGCCGTTCCGATCGCCATCGCGGAACGCGCGTCGAGCCCGCTCGGCATCGGCACCACCCAGCCCGCGGGCAGCCGCGCCAGCTCGGCGTAGCCGCCGTGACGCGACGTCCCGATCTCGTAGCCGTTGGCCAGTATCGTCTCGCCGACGTCGATCCCGGGCACGTCCGAGGCCACCACGGTGCCGGCGAGGTCGACCCCGGGGACCAGCGGATAGGTGCGGGCGACCTTGCCGTCCTCGCGGGCCGCGAGCCCGTCCTTGAAGTTCACCGACGACCACGCGACGCGCACGGTCACCTCCCCCGCGGGCAGGTCGTCAGGGGTGAGCGCGCGGACGCCGCGCGTGAAGGGACCGTTCGCCGGTCGATCGACGACGAACGCGCGGAAGGCGCCGGGCAGGTCAACCATCGCAGGATCTTAGGACGGGCCGTGGCGGATCGGGGGCTCGAGCGAGCCCGCCGGCTTCGGTCAGCCTGGCCAGCCTTGCACGGGTCGGGATCCCGCAGCGGCGCTCGCCGGGTGTTCCATTCGTGCGTTCGGGATCTCCGTTGATCGGCCGGCGTGCGAACCACCACACCCCGAGGCCGCCTCGCGACGAGTCGATCGCCTGGCGAGCGAGCCGGCGCACGACGGCACCAACCGATCGCGCATCGTTCCGCGCCAGAGGTACCAGGCGGGGGACGCCCGGCGCCGCGCAGCGCCTGCGCTTGAGGTCTCGCCGCAGCGGACCTGACCGAGTTCACGGCGAACTCACAGCGAACTCTCAGCAACAGGCGTTGTCATGTCGCCATGCACGCCGCACCGACCGGACCGGCGCACATCCTCGTCGTCGATGACGAGCCGGCCATCACCGACCTGCTGTCCACCGCACTGCGCTACATGGGCTACCGCGTGACCACCGCCGCCACCGGGCATCGCGGCGCTCGACGAGGCGGCGACCGCCGCACCGGACCTCGTCGTGCTCGATGTGATGCTCCCCGACATCGACGGGTTCGAGGTCTGCCGGCGGCTGCGCGACGCGCGCGACTTCGTCCCGGTGATCTTTCTCTCCGCGCGCGACTCCGACGACGATCGGATCACCGGGTTCGTGCGCGGCGGCGACGACTACGTGACCAAGCCGTTCTCGCTCGAGGAGCTCACCCTGCGCATCGGTGCCTTGCTGCGTCGCGTGCGCGGCGGGGCGGACGACGCCACCTCGAGGCTCCGGTACCGCGACCTCGAGATGGACGAGGATCGCCACCAGGTCTGGCGGGGAGGACGCGAGATCGAGCTTTCCCCCACCGAGTTTCGGCTGCTGCGCTACTTCCTGCTCAACCCCGAGCGAGTGCTCTCGAAGCAGCAGATTCTCGACCACGTCTGGCAGTACGACTTCAATGGCGAGGACAACGTCGTCGAGACGTATGTGAGCTACCTCCGTCGCAAGGTGGACGACCTCGAGCCGAAGCTGCTCCGGACGGTCCGCGGCTTCGGATACGTGCTGCGCGCCGACGGGCAGGGCTGAGGACCCGGCGGTGAGCCTGCGGACAGGGCTGAGGACCCGGCGATGAGCCTGCGGGCGCGATTGCTGATCTCGCTCGCCGTCACGCTGTGCGTGGCGCTGGTGCTCGCGGGCGTGCTGCTGGTCGGCCTGACCCGGGTCAGCCTGGTGGCGCGCGTGGACGGCGAGCTCCAGACGGTCGCGGCAACCAGCAGCCGGTTGCTCCGGCTGGCCGATCTGTCCGCCACCGACAGCGAAGCGGGACGGCAGCTCGCGGTGATGCAGCTCGACCGGCAGGGCCGGGTGGTTCGGTCCATCCCGTCGGGGTTCAGCAGCGATCCGAACCCGCTACCGGACATGCCCCGGTACCCGAATGGCATCCCTGCGTCCGAGTACGGCCGGGTGCAGGAGCGGTCGTCGGTCGATGGCACGATGCGCTATCGGGTGCTGACCGAGCAGGCGCGGCCCAACCTGATCCTGGCGGTCGCAGCGCCGCTGTCCGGGGTCGACGCGGTGACCGCGGCACTGGTCCGAACGCTGCTGCTGGTCGGCGTGATCGCGCTCACCGGTCTGCTGATCGTGGCCTGGGTCATCGTCCGCCACGATCTCCTCCCGCTGGAACGCATCGCGCGCACCGCCGAAGCGATCGCCGGTGGCGATCTGTCGCATCGGGCCGGGGTACCACGCGATCGGACCGAGGTCGGCCGGCTCGGCTCCGCGTTCGACACCATGCTCGACCAGATCGAGGCCGGGTTCGGTCAGCAGCAGACCGCGCTCGAGGCCAAGGCGCGCAGCGAGGAGCGCCTGCGCCGGTTCGTGGCCGACGCCTCGCACGAGCTGCGCACGCCACTCACCGCTGTTCGCGGCTACGCCGACCTGTACCGGGCGGGGGGCCTGTCGGACCCGGCCGAGCTGGCGACCGCGATGGACCGGATCGGGACCGAGAGCCGGCGCATGGGCACCCTGGTCGAGGATCTGCTGACCCTTGCGCGCCTGGACCAGGGGCGCCCGGTGCGAACGGAGGCGGTCGACCTGTCCCGGATCGCCCTGGATGCCGTGGCCGACGCCCGGGCGCTCGAGCCGGGACGCTCCATCGTGGGCGCCATCGACCCCGACGTGATCGTGCTCGGGGACGAGGACCGGCTGCGCCAGGTCGTGGGCAACCTGATCGCGAACGTTCGCGTCCACACGCTGCCCGGAACGCCGTTCGAGGTGGTGGTGAGACGGACGCCGTCGGCCACGCCACCGGTCGCGACGGACGACTCGCGCCGGAGTGGCTCGACCCAGGCCGGCGAGCTGCGCGTGGTCGACCACGGGCCGGGCATCCCCGTCGAGCACGGGTCGAGCGTGTTCGACCGCTTCTACCGGGCGGACTCGGGACGTTCGCGAGACAACGGGGGCACGGGGCTCGGCCTGTCGATCGCGGCTTCGATCATCGCGGCGCATGGCGGCACGATCTGGCACGAACCCACGCCGGGCGGCGGGGCGACGTTCGGCATCCAGCTGCCGCTCACAGCAAAGTCACAGCCGGCCCCCGGCGCGCGTTCAGATGCCCCATCGATCATGTGACCACTCACTCGAGGCTCCCGCCTGCCATCCGTTTGAACCGGAGGTCATCCCGTGAAGCTCAGCAAGACCCTCGCGCTCCCGATCATCGGGGTGCTGCTGATCGCCGGCGCCGGCGCGGTGCTGGCGGCGACCAGCACGCCCGGACCGGCCGCGAGCGGCGGCGTCGTGCCGGCGGCCGAGTCGCCGTCGCCGTCCCCCAGCCCGCTGACCACGCGCCCCAAGGTCACCGATTCAGTGCTGTCCGATGTGCTCGACGGGCTCGTCTCCAAGGGCACCATCACCGATGCGCAGAAGACCGCCATCCTCGATGCGCTGCAGGCCAAGCGGGACCAGATCGCGGCCGATCGGAAGGCCAAGGCGGACGCGCTGCGCCAGCAGATGCAGCAGATCCGCGACTTCCTGTCAGACGGGCAGATCACCCAGGACGAGCTCGACCAGCTCCCCGCGGACAGCCCCCTGCGCCAGCTGACCAACCTGATGGACGACGGCAAGATCACGACCGATGAGCTGCGCTCGATCGGTGGCGGGATCCTGCGTGACCTCGGGCTGGGTCGTGGCGGTCGGGGCTTCGGGCTGCGCCCGTTCAACGGCGGTGGTGGCTGGGGCCAGCCGTTCGCGTCGCCGTCGCCCAGCGCCGGCAGCAGCAGCTGATCTCCCGTTCTCCAGCCCATTCGACGGCCCGCCGGCAACGGCGGGCCGTCTTGCTGTCTCGCTCGCCGGGCGCCGCGTGGCGAGCAACCCGCCGGCTGCCCACCGCGTATCGTCCGTTGGCATCCAACGCCCGTCTGTTGGCCTCCAACGCTCAAACGCATGAACGCCCACCGACCGAATGGTGCGCTCATGGAACGTGCCGCTCGGCCAGCGTGCAGGACGTTCCGCTGGGGCCCGTGGGTGGATCGAGCTGATCCCTGGCGGTGCGAGATGGCCCGTGGGCGGTCGCGTACCAGGCGCGACGGGATGACCCGAACGCCAGACGAGCAGGAGCATCGGGAGGCTCGCCTGAGCAATCCGGGGGGTGCCTGAGCAATCCGGGGGGTGCCTGAGCAATCCGGGGGACGCGCCGGAGCATCGGGGTGGCAGACGCAGCGCTCGGCGGAGCGTGGCCTCCGGGAGCCGCCGGCCAGCGCGCGTTGCGTTTCGGTTGCGGTGCCGCGCGCAGGGTTGACGGAACCGAGACTGCTCCCGCATGCTTCGGCACCTGATGAGTCACACCACCGTTAGCTGGTCGATGTGCATGCGTGGGCGGCCCCGTCGTTCGGAGGACGGGCGCCGAGCTTCCCCGCGCTGACCAGCAGCGAGTGACAGCGGGGATCTCGGAGCCGAGGTCCCGGGGCCGCGAACCACGAGGGTTCGCGGCTCTTCTAGTTCTCCGGCCAGGACGACGGGTAGCCGCCGAGTCAGACCCCACAGGGGCCCCTCGACGATCGACCACCCGAAACCGACCAGCCAGGAGAGCACCCAGATGAGCTTCGACCCCAGCGCCCTGCCCGGGCTTCGATCCGAGACGAAGGCGCTCCACGCGGGCCAGGTCCCCGACCCCACCACGCATGCCCGCGCGGTCCCCATCTACGCCACCACGTCGTACGTGTTCGACGACGCGGCCCACGCCGCGCGCCTGTTCGGGCTCCAGGAGTTCGGCAACATCTACACCCGGATCATGAACCCGACGACCGGGGTGTTCGAGGAGCGCGTGGCCGCGCTCGAAGGTGGCGTCGGGGCGCTCGGCGTCGCCTCGGGCCAGGCAGCCGAGACGCTCACCGTCCTCAATCTCGCCCGCGCCGGGCAGAACATCGTCAGCAGCGCCAGCCTCTACGGCGGCACGTACAACCTGTTCCACTACACGCTGCCCAGGCTGGGCATCGAGGTGCGCTTCGTCGACGGCTCGGACCTCGGCGCATGGGCGGCGGCCATCGACGACGACACGCGGGCCCTGTACCTCGAGACGATCGGCAACCCGCGGCTCGACGTGGCCGACATCAAGGGCATCGCCGAGGTGGCGCATGGGGCCGCCGTCCCGCTCATCGTCGACAACACCTGCGCGCCGTTGATCGCCAGGCCCATCGACCTCGGCGCGGACATCGTGCTCCACTCGGCCACCAAGTGGATCGGTGGGCACGGGACGGTGATCGGGGGTGTGGTCGTCGACTCGGGCAAGTTCGACTGGGCGGCCTCGCCCCGCTTCCACGACGACTTCGTGGCGCCGGACCCCTCCTACCACGGCGTCTCCTACACCGAGGCGTTCGGGCCGCTGGCGTTCATCCTCAAGCTCCGCGTTCAGGGCCTGCGGGATCTGGGCCCGGCGCTCAGCCCGTTCAACGCGTTCCAGCTGCTCCAGGGTCTCGAGACCCTCCCCCTCCGGATCGAGCGCCACAGCCAGAACGCGCTGCGCGTGGCGCAGTGGCTGCAGGACCGGCCCGAGGTCGAGTGGGTCAGCTACCCGGGGCTGCCCTCGCATCCCAGCCACGAGGTCGCCGAGCGCACCCTCACCGGCGGCTTCGGCGGCCTGGTCACGTTCGGCATCAAGGGCGGCGTCGATGCCGGCCGGCGGCTGATCGACAGCGTCAAGCTGTTCAGCCTGCTCGCCAACGTCGGCGATGCCAAGAGCCTGATCATCCACCCCGCCTCGACCACCCACCAGCAGCTGTCCGCCGACGAGCAGGTCTCGACCGGGGTCACGCCGGACCTGATCCGGCTCTCGATCGGGATCGAGCACATCGACGACATCCTGGCCGACCTGGACCAGGCGCTGACCGCCGCGACCGGACCGTCCCCCGAGCGCGAGCTCGTGACGGCCTGAGGACGTGGTCATGGCGCCAACCCTGGAACGGCGTCCCGGCACTCCCCGTTCCCGGCGGTACCCGCTGGGAACCGGGGAGGTCATCGCTGCCGACCTCGGACCGTTCGAGCTCGAGACCGGCGGCACTCCCCTGCCCCTCACCCTGGCCTACCGGCACGACGGGCCGGGTCCCGACGCACCGCAGGTGCTGGTGATTCACGCGCTCACAGGATCTGCCGATGCGGCCGGTGACTGGTGGGCGCCCCTCATCGGCCCGGGTCTCGCGTTCGACACCGACCGCGTCGGCGTCCTGTGCGTCAACCTGGTCGGTGGCAGCTACGGCTCCACCGGCCCCACATCGGTCGATCCGGTCACCGGGCGGCCCTGGGGCGAAACCTTCCCCACGATCTCCGCGCGAGACGAGGCCCGCGCCCTGTGGCTGCTCGCCGATGCGCTGGGGATCGAGCGGTTCGCGCTGGTGATCGGCGGCTCGCTGGGGGGCATGATCGCGCTCGAGGTTGCGCTCGAGGCTCCCGGGCGGGTCGATCACGTGGTCCCGATCGCGGCGCCGGCCGCGACGGGCGCGCTCGCGATCGCCTGGAACCACATCCAGCTCGACCTCATCGACCGGCTGGGCAACGAGGGCCTGGCGATCGCGAGGCAGCTGGCGATGACCACGTACCGCTCCGAGGCCGACTTCGACCAGCGGTTCGGCCGTCGGCACGAGGTCGACGGCCGGTTCTCCGTCGCGTCCTACCTGCGCCACCAGGGCGACAAGCTGACGGACCGGTTCGATCCCGACACGTACCGGGTGCTCGTGCGGGTGATGGACGGCCACGACATCGGCCGCGACCGGGGCGGTGTCCTCGCGGCGCTCGAGATCCTGGCCGGCTCGGGCGTGGGGCTCACCGGGATCGGGATCGAGGGCGACATCCTGTACGGCCCCAGCCAGGTCCGGACCCTGGTCGACGAGGCCGCCGCGGCCGGCGTCGATGCGACGTATCGTGAGATCGCCTCGGTCAAGGGCCATGACGCGTTCCTGACCGAATGGGACCAGCTGACGCGGCTGCTGAGCGAGGCGCTCGCCGTCGGGATCGATCGGCAACAGATCCGGCTCGGAGCACAGGAAACGGCTGTGGCGGAGATCACGACTGGGCCGCAGGCCCAACGAGGCCGCAGGGGCTGAGCGGCAACTCGCGAACCCCGCCGCGAACCCCGCGGGGGGTCACCGGGGCAAGATCGTCTGGAGCGTGAACGATGGATATCCAGCCCAAAGAGGCGACGGTCAAAGGCGGCCCCGACAAGTTCAGCGGCGACGTCTGGCTCGACCCGATCATCCGGGGCGAGGCGCCATCGCGGGTGCGCGTCAGCGTCGTCCAGTTCACGCCCGGTGCGCGCACGGCGTGGCATTCGCACGCCGTCGGGCAGACGCTCCACGTGGCGGCCGGCATCGGGCGCGTCCAGGCGCGCGGCGGTGACATCCTCGAGATCAGGCCCGGCGACACGATCGTCACGCCGCCCAACGAGTGGCACTGGCACGGCGCGGCGCCCGATCACCTGATGACGCATCTCGCGATCTGGGAGGCACCTCCCGAGGGTGCGGAGACGGCCTGGGGCGAGCACGTCACCGACGCGGAATACGAGGCGGAGCCGTCGCGTTCGCGACCCGGGTAGCGGAGGGCCGGCCCCGGGACCGCGTCCGCGCGGTCGTCTCAGCGCGTTGCCGGCAGGCCGAACGCCGCGAACAGCTCGGGTCCGAAGGTCGTGATCTCGACGATCCGGTGGTGGCCCGTCCGGAACACGTCCAGCTTGAACGCGCGGAACATCGTGTCGCCCGGCGCGCGGAGGTAGCTCGCGGCCGCCGGCATCCGGTTGGCGGACGTCGCGACCAGCTGCCACGTGCCCATCCCCATCGCCTGGTCCAGCAGCGGTGCGATCGAGTCCCGACCCTCGTACAGGTACGGGTTCGGCGGCATCGTGATCCGCAGGTCCCGCGCGGCGATCGAGACGGCCAGCGCGGCGTCCCCCCGCTCGTGGGCATCGATGAACTCCGCAAGGAGCTCCCGCTCCTCCTCGCTCGCATCGACGGTCGCCCACTCGGAACGGTGAGCCGGCAGGTGCGCCTGCATCGTGGCCCGCGCTCGCTGCAGCGCGCTGTTGGCGGCCGGGACGCTGGTCTCGAGCAGATCCGCGGTCTCCGCCGCTCGCCAGCCGAGGACGTCACGGGCGATCAAGGTCGCCCGTTGCCGCGGGGGCAGGGTCTGGAGTGCGGCCAGGAACACGAGCGAGATCGTCTCGCGCTCGACGGCCGCAACCTCGGGCTCGTCGCTCCCCGGGCGCCGGCAGCACGATCTCGTCGAGCAGCGCGTCCGGGTACGGCTGGAGCCACGGCAGGTCCCGGAACGTGTCCGCGCTCACGGCCCGGCGCTCTCGGGCGCGAAGCATGTCCAGGCACACGTTGGTCGCGATCCGGTACAGCCAGGCGCGAGCCAGCGTGGCACCCTCGAAGCTGGCCCATCCGCGCCAAGCCCGGAGCATCGTCTCCTGCACCGCGTCGTCCGCGTCGTCGAACGAGGCGAGCATCCGGTAGCAGTGGACGTGCAGCTCGCGCCGATGGCGCTCGGCGAGATCGGCGAAGGCCGGGTCATTCCCGACCGACGCCGCCGGCCCGTCCCCGGATCGCGACGAAGTCATCGCGACCATTGTCCGCTCACGACGCGCTGTCGTGGACCGCATCCGCCTTCGACCGGTCGACCTCCTGGACCAGCCAGGTGTTCCCGTCCGGATCCTGGAACGAGGCGAACGAGTTGTAGTTGCTGCGATCGGGCGCGAGACCATCCTCCTGGCCCGCCGGACCGAAGTGGAAGAAGTCGCTGACCTCGACGCCACGACCCGCCAGCTCGGACCGGGCGGCCTCGATGTCGGGGACGATGACGTGGAGGCCGTAGATCGAGCCCGCCGCCATGGGCGTGTTGCTCATCAGCGCGATCGCGCAGCCCGAGCCGGGCGGGGTCAGCTGCACCACGCGCGTATCCTCGCCCACCTTGACGTCGACGAGCTCGACGAAGCCGACCTTGTCCACGTAGAAGGCCTTGGCGCGGTCGATGTCGGCGACGGGCACGACGATCAGCTCGAGGGTCCAGTCCATGGTTCACATCTCCGATGTCGGCGTCGGACGCTCAGTGTGGCCGACGTTCTACGCATGCAACGAATGGACCCTCGGAACCTCATCGGTGGCACGATGAGCCATGGTCACGCGGAGGCGCGGACGCGGCGTCCTTCCTGGATGACGGGTGGACGATCGCTCTATCCGAACCGGATCAGGCGGCGCGCGTTGCCCGCATAGACCGCCTCGAGGACCGGCTCGGGCAGCCCGATCCCGTGGATCTGCCAGCGGCCCTGGCTCGGCGGCTCGTCGGGCCCGTAGTCGAACGACTCGTCGAAGGTCTCGAGGAACCGGGCATAGATCGCACAGGTCGCCGGATCCGGCGGGATGTCGGTGCCGAACAGAATCCGGTCCGGCCAGCGCAGGAAGAACGCGCGGGTCGTATACGGCTGGCGGCCGAGCTCCGCCAGTCGGGCGGCAAGGTCGACGTGGAAGTTTGGGCATCGGTCGAGGATCGCCGACACCCGGCCGAGGTCCTCCGCGGCGCAGCCGACGTGGGCGCCGATGAACGTCGTTCCGGGATGACGCACGATCACGGCCTCCAGCCCGTCGATCAGCTCGTCGAACGGCGGGAACCCGTCGAGCCCCGGCCGCCCGCGGGGACGGGTCGGCCAGAAGTGCCAGTCGGGGTTCGCCCGTAGCTCCTCCCAACGCTCGTTCGAGGCGCCGAGCGGCTCGAAGAACGCAATCGGATCGGCAATGTGGATCGTGACCGGGATCCGGAGCTCACCCGCGGTCGCCCACACTGGGTCCAGGCGCGGATCGTCGACGGGGATCAGGCGTCCGGCCGGATCGCGGGCCCGGAGACCGAGCGTCTTCCAGACCTTCAGCCCGCCCGCGCCCGCGGCCACGCCCTCGCGGAGACGCTGCGCCTCGTGCTCACCGAAGGCCGGATCGCCGGGCCATGACGGGTAGTCGAGGGTGCCGAACACAGCCACCCGGTCGCGAACCGGCTGCCAGCGCTCGATCTCGCGCCGCAGCTCGTCTCCGTGGCCGCCGTCGAGATCGACGATGCCGGCCAGTCCCAGCGCGTCGAGCGCAGCCGCAAGCTCGGCCGGTCCGCGGTAGGCCCACTCGCCCGAGAACGGCGTCGGGCCCAGGTGATTGTGGGCATCGATCGCCGGGAATCGCGGGCGACGGACGTCGTGGACGGGGACCCGGAGCATCGACCGGGGCCTGAAGTCACCGAGCCGTACGTCCTCCCCGGAGCTCGGCCCGTCTCGGGAGGTCGGCCCGTCTCGGGAGCTCGGCCCGTCTCGGGAGCTCGGCCCGATCCCCGGGCCTGGTCCCCCCTCGGCACTCACCCCTTGATCCCGGTGAGCGTGATCCCGCGAACGAACTGCCGTTGTGCGATGACGAACAGGATCACCATCGGCGCCAGGCTCACGAGGGCACCGGCCATCATCTCAGGCCACTTGCCCACGTACTGACCCTTGAAGAACGCGAGGCCCACCGTGACCGTGTAGCTCTGCAGGTCGCGCAGGTAGATCAGCGGGTCGATCAGGTCGTTCCAGCTCCACATGAACGTGAAGATCGCGAGCGTGGCCAGGGCAGGCTTCGCCAGTGGCACGTAGATGTGGCGGTAGATCTGCCAGGGGTTGGCGCCGTCGACCCGGGCGGCGTCGGCGAGCTCGCGGGGGATCGTCAGGTAGAACTGGCGGAGCAGGAACGTGCCGAAGGCACCGCCCAGGAACGCGCCCACCCACAGCGGCTCCTGCGTGCCGATCCAGTTGCCGCTCGCACTGAACGGATGCGGGAGCATCCGATACAGGATGAAGTTCGGGACCAGCACCACCTGGAACGGGATGAGCAGCGTGGACAGCAGCAGCCCGAACAGGACGCGTTTGGCGCGAAACTCGAGCACCGCGAACGCGAACGCCGCCATCGAGCACGAGATGAGCTGACCGGCCGTGACCAGGACGGCGAGCTTGAGCGAGTTGACGTAGAACACGGCGAACGGCAGCGCGTCCCACATCCGGGCGTAGTTGTCGAGGTGGACTCCCGTGGGCAGCTCGAGCGGCGCCGAGCCGAACACCTCGGCCCTGGTCTTGAACGAGGTCACGACCATCCACAGGAAGGGCGCGACCATGACCAGCGCGCCCGCGAGCAGCAGCGCGTAGATGATCGCGGTCTTCGCCCAACGGCGTGTCCGGCGTCGACCGCCGCGGCCGGCGCGCCGCGCGCCCACCGTCGGGTCCGTAGCGATGGTCGAGTCCGTCATCGGTGCACCCACGGACGGTCCATCACTGGTAGTGGACCCAGCGGTTCTGAAGCTTGAAATAGACCATCGTCAGCACCGCGACGATGATGAACAGGATCCAGGCGGCCGCGGCGCCATAGCCCATCTTGAAGTTCTGGAACCCGTTCTCGTAGATCATGTACACGAGGGTCACCGTCGCGTCGGTGGGCCGGCCCGGTCTGGCGAGTACGTAGATCTGGTCGAACACCTGGAAGCTGTCGATGAGGGCCAGGATCCCGGTGAAGAAGATGCTCGGCGTCAGCAGCGGCAGGGTGATCCGGCGAAGCCTGGCGAACGCACCCGCGCCGTCGACCGAGGCGGCGTCGTAGTACTCCTCGGAGATCCCCTGGAGGCCGGCCAGGAAGATGATCACCGTGATCCCCAGCCCCTGCCACACGCTCATCACCACGATCGCGGGCATCGCCCAGAAGGGATCCGTGATCCATTTCTGGCCCGGCAGCCCGAACGCCTCGATGACCGCGTTGAGCGGCCCGCGGTCGGGACTGTAGATCCACGACCAGACGAGCGAGATGGCGACCGTGGAGGTGACCACCGGCAGGAAGTAGGCCGTGCGGATCCAGGAGATGCCGCGGAGCCGCTGGTTGAGCGCAAGCGCGATGCCGAGCCCCAGGATCATGCCCAGCGGGACGGACGTCAGCGTGAAGAAGGTGGTGTTTCGAAGTGCGGTGAGGAACCGCACATCGGACAGCAGATGGGTGAAGTTGTCCACGCCGACGAACGTGGGTGGCGTGAGCAGATCCCAGCTGGTCAGGCTGATCGCGAACGCCGCGACGATCGGGCCGGCCGACAGGACGGCCAGCCCGATCAGGGTCGGGGCGAGGAACAGCCATGCCCAGCGGGACTCCCCGCCGATCGGGTTGCGCCGGCGGGACTGTGCGGTCACTGGCTCGCGAGGATCTGGTTCAGCTGATCCTTGACCTTGGCGATCGCCTGCGCAGCCGTCTCGTCCGGCGCGTTGAACACGTGCTGGTCGAGTTCGTCCTGCAGCACCTGGGTGAACTCGTTGTAACCCTTGAACGACGGCTTGAGGTGCGCGTAGCCCACGGCATCGGCGAGCACCTGCGCGCCATCGAACGAGGTCGCGAACGGGCCGCTCAGGACGTCATTGTTCGCGGGCAGCGATGCCTTGAGCGCCATGATCTGCTGCTGGGCGGCGGGGCTGGCGAGGTACTTGACGAACGCCCAGGCGGCGTCGGGCGACCTGGTGCCCTTGTAGACGACGGCGCCGGTCGGGTTGACCGACGTCACCCGGCCCGCCGGGCCCTTGGGCAGCGGGGCGATGCCGAAGTTGAGGCCGGCCGCGATGTCCGTCGCGACGAGCCACGAGCCGTTGATCTCCATCGCCGCCTGGCCCTGCTCGAACGCGTCACCCGTCTCGGCGAACAGCGCCGGGTCGGGGACCACCTTGTTCTTCCAGATCAGGTCCTGCAGGAACTGGATCCCACCCGCGGCCTCGGGCGTGTCGAGCACCGTGGTCTTGCCGTCCGGGGCGAGGATGTCGCCACCGTTCTCCCACACGAACTCCGACCAGGCGTTCTCCATGTCGGTGGTCTCGGTGTAGATGCCCCACTGGTCGGGGGTACCGTCGCCGTTGGTGTCGACGGTCAGCTGCTTGCCAACGTCGACGAGCTTGTTCCAGTCCCAGGTGTCGTCCGGGTACGGCAGGCCCGCGGCATCGAACAGGTCCTTGTTGTAGAACAGGGCGATCACGTTGAGATCCCGAGGCAGACCCATCTGGCGGCCGTCGGCAAGGGTGAAGTCACGGACCGCGTCGTCGTTGAGCGAGGTCAGCGGATAGCTGTCGGCCTGGATGTACGGCGTCAGGTCGAGCAGCACGTCGCGCGTCGCATAGTCGGGGAACAGCGGACCGTCCATCGCGAACACGTCGGGAGCCGCGCCGCCGGCGAGCCCGGTCTGCAGCTTGTCCCAGTACGTGTCCCAGTCGGACACGGTCACCTGGACCGTGATCTTGGGCTCGATGGCGTGGAACGCGTCGACGATCGCCTGCTGGTTCTTGAGCTCGGTCGGGTCGCCCCAGATCGAGTACTGGATCGTGGCGTCCGGGCCCGTGTAGCCGGTCGATGCGGACGCCGGCGCCTCGGACGCGGGTGCCGATCCGGCGGGCGTCGCGGGTGCCGTGGAGGGGCCTGTCGTGGGGTTGGCGCCGCCGCATGCCGTCGCGATCACCCCGGCGGCAACCGCCATTGCAGCCAGCCTCAGGTGGAACCGTTGTCCGCGCATCGTGCCTCCTCCTCGACAGGTGAGCTCGTCTTCCCTTCAGTCCGCTTCGTTCGCGCTCCCGCCCAGCCACGCCGGCAGCCACTCGGCCTCGGCCTCGATCAGCTCGTCGGTCAGTCGCCAGGTCTCGTCCAGGCTCAGGTGGCTCTGGATCAATGGGTCCTGGAGCACCGCGTGATAGACCGCGTCCCGGTCGTGGTGGAGCGCCGCTCGCACCGTCAGCGCCTGCGTGTCGATCGCCGGGTGGATGTATGCGGCGCATTGGGGTGGCAGCGCCGGCAGGCTGGTTGGGTGCACGCCCAGGCCGTCCACGAGGGCCGGCACCTCCACGCAGGAGCCCTGCGCGAGGTTCGGGATGAGCCCGGTGTTGATCGTGTTGGCGACGATCCGGCTCGGCTGCCCGGTGACCATCGAGTGGACGATCACCGCCGCGTACTCGCCGCTCTGCTCGATCTCGAACGGCTCGCCCGCGTCGAGCCGACGCTTGGTCTCGGCGAACTCCGCCAGGTTGTCGTCGACCCGTCGCAGGTACTCGCCGATCGCGACGTGGAAGCGCTCGACCGAATCACCCTTGCCGATGAACCACGGGTTGTACTCGGCCTGCTGCTCGGACGACTCGGTGAGCCAGTAGCCCAGCCGCCGGAACAGCTCGGCGCGGACGAGATCCTCGTCCGGGATCCGGCCGTTCGCCGCCGCGTCGGCGATCGCGGGGTACAGGTCGCGGCCGCGGTGCGTGATGCGCAGAATGAACGCGAGGTGGTTCACCCCGCCGGACTCCGCCTCGATCTCGCGCCAGTCGACCCCGACGTAGTCGGCCAGCGCGCGTACCGTCCAGTAGACCGAGTGGCACAGGCCGACGGTGGGCAGCTCGCTCCGCTCGGCGACCGCCCACACGAGCATCGACATCGGGTTGGTGTAGTTCAGGAACGTGGCATCCGGGCACACATCCTCGATGTCCCGGACGATGCCCAGCACCACCGGGATGGTGCGCAGGCCACGCATCACCCCGCCGATGTTGATGGTGTCGTTGATCGTGTAGTCGATCCCGTGGCGGGCCGGAATGTCAAAGTCGAGCCGGGTGGCTCGCGCGCCGCCAACCTGGATCGTGTCGACCACGAAATCGGCGCCGACGAGCGCCTGGCGGCGATCGAGCGAGGTCGTGATCCGCGGCCTGGCCCCGAGCGCCGTCGCCGTCCAGGCTGCCATCCGCTCGGCCGTGGCCAGGCGATCGGGGTCGATGTCGTGAAGGACGATCTCCGCGTCCCGGAGCTCGGGGTACGAGAGGAAGTCCCCCAGCAGATTCCGGGTGAACTCCACGCTGCCCGCTCCGACGAGCACGATTCGCGTCATGCCGGCTCCCTTATCCGTTCGTCGTCTTGAGATCCACAGGTCGCGCCGTGCCGCCGTCCCCACCGAGGATGTGGCGCAGCCCCTGGCTGTGGTACCGGGCGACCCAGTCGGGCCGGTCCGGGTCGATGCCTCGCCGGCGCGACAGCGCATACGCCGCCAGCGCCACGGGCGGCACGACCGTCAGCGGTGCGTGGTCCTCCTCGGCAGCAGCGGGGATCTCCACCAGCAGCGAGCCGGCCGTGGTCGCCTGCGGCCCGATCTCGATCGTGGCCGCGCCCCAGGCGGACACGTGGCGCATGATCTCGACGGTGGCCGCCCGACCGAGGCCCGCGGGCGCCAGGCCGATGACCGCCACCCGATCGTCGATCATCGTCGCGGCGCCGGAGGTCATCTCCCAGGTCTCGCCGCCCTCCGCGTGGACGAGCGCGATCTCCTTGAGCTTGAGCGCGGCCTCGAGCGCCGCGTAGTGCGCGAGACCCGCCCCGACGACGAACACGTGGTCGTAGCGATCCAGCGTCGCGACCAGCGGCTCGAGCTGCGCCTCGGCCGCCGCGATGGCCGCCGAAGCGTGGTCGGCGGCCGCGGCGATCGAACCCAGCACCGGCGCCATCCGCTCCTCACCCAGCAGCGCGAGCAGGGTGAGCTCCGTCGCGACCAGCGTCGCGGAGAAGGTCTTGGTCATGACCGGCACCCGGCTCGGCCCGCCTGAAGAGAGCACCACCTGGTCGACGACCGCGGTCAGGCTTGAACCCGGAACGTGGACGACGCCGATCGTGGGGACCGCCCCGCGAAGCTCCCGGAACGCGGCCACGATGTCGGCGAACTCACCTGAGGCCGACACCCCGACCACGGCGTCGTGGGGACCGAACCGCGGCCGGTAGGTCCGGAACTCCCCAGCCGTCATCGGCAGCGTGACCGGGTCGTCGGGGCCTGCGTGGTGCCGGTACAGCGCGCTGGCCGCGAGCGCCGAGTGACGGGACGTGCCGTTCCCAATGACGAATACCCGCCGGACACCGCGCTCGAGCAGCATCGTCGCCGCGTCCCGTGCAGCCGGCAGGGCGCCTGACAGCGTGGCCCGGATCGCGGCCGGGCCGTCGTGGATCTCGGTCGGGATGATCCCGGCCACGAGGTCGGTCATGGCGCCACCCGGGCAAGATCCGGCCGGGTGTCCGCCGTGGCGGCGCCGCCGCCGGGGAGCGAGGCGACGATCACGCGGATGCCGCGGGCCTCGAGCTCCCGCACGCGCGGCGCATCGAGCGTCGGGTCGGTGACGACCGTGTCGACCTCATCGAGCCCGAACACGAACGCGGGCGCGACCTGGTCGAACTTGGTCGCGTCGGCCAGCACCACCACGGAGCGCGACATGCGGCGCAGCGCTCGGTCGGTCAGGATCTCGGGCACCGAGTCGTTCATCAGGCCGGCGGTGAGGCTGATCGCGCCAATCCCCATGAACAGCGTGTCGGCGCGGAGCTCGGTCGTCGCCATCTCGGCCAGATGGCCCAGCATGCTGTGCATTCGAGGCCGGACCACGCCACCCAGGATGATCAGCTCGATGCCGGCGCGGTCGATCAGGACGTTTGCGACGTCGAGCGCGTTGGTGATCACCGTCAGCCGGCGATCGACGAGGTTCCGGGCCAGCTCGAGCGCGGTGGTGCCGCTGCCGATTGCGATCGTCGATCCATCGGCCACGAGGTCCGCGGCGGCGGCGGCGATCGCCAGCTTGGCATCGACCGCCCGGCTGTCATGCACCATCCGGCGGTCGGCGAGGGCGGCACCACCATAGGTCCGAAGCAGGCGACCCTCATCGGCGAGCTGCTGCAGATCGCGCCGGATCGTGGCCGGGGCGACGCCCAGATCCACGGCCAGCTCGGACACGCTGGCACGCCCCTTCGCCTGGAGATGGGAGATGAGCTGGTCGTGCCGGTCGGCGTGGGCCATGCGCGCAGGATCGTTGCGTCTGATCGAAATGTCAACCCCAATTGCGCACTACGAGCACTTCCATGCGCATATCGAGCATCATCTTGCGCGACTTGCGCACGGGCGACTAGAGTAGGCTGACCGAGCGGACCGGCCGAACGCGCCGGATCGTGAGTGCTGCTGGAGGGTGGGCGTGGGGTATCGCCTGGGCGCGCGTCGGGGCCCGAGGCGCCGCGGCCGATGAGCCGCGACGAGGCCCGGACGCTTGATCTCCTCGTGGTTGGCGACGTCAACCCCGACATCGTCGTCGCCGGCGCGGATCCCCGGTTCGGCCAGCACGAGCGCCTGGTCGAGTCGATCGAGCTCACCATCGGCGGGTCCGCCGGGATCATGGCGGCGGGAGCGGCACGCCTCGGGCTGCGGGTCGGCATGGTGGGCGTCGTGGGCGACGACGCGCTGGGCCGATTCATGCTCGCTGAGCTCCGGGCGAGAGGCGTGGACGTCGCCGCCTGCCGGATCGACCTGACGCGACCGACCGGCGCCAGCGTCATCCTGACCCGGGGCACCGATCGGGCGATCCTGACCGCTACCGGGACGATCGCAGA
Organism: uncultured Chloroflexia bacterium; assembly: GCA_963734995.1. Lineage (GTDB taxonomy): Bacteria > Chloroflexota > Limnocylindria > Limnocylindrales > CSP1-4 > CAIXZV01. Next base: position 101,738 of record CAVTJD010000005.1, on the reverse strand, counting down.
CCTGGTTGCCGACGACCTGCCGCCGGGCCTGTTCGATGCCGCCAGGCACGTCCATGTCGCCTCGTACTTCCTCCAGGCCGGGCTGTGGGCCGGTCTGCCCGACCTCGCCCGGCGCGCCCACGCCGCGGGTGCCAGCGTCTCGGTGGATCCCAACTGGGATCCGGGTGGCTCGTGGGACGCGGGGCTGGCCGATCTGATGCCGCTGATCGACGTGTTCCTGCCCAACGAGCCGGAGGCGCGCCTGATGACCGGTGGCGGAGACGCCACGGCGCGGGGTACCGACGCGACCGCAGCCGCCGATGCCGCTCGCCGCCTGCGAGCGCTCGGCCGGGATCGGCCCGTGGTCACGGTGAAGCGCGGCGCCGAGGGAGCCCTTGCGATCGACGCGGACGGGTCGCTGATCGAGGTTCCCGCGTACGGCATCGATGCCGTGGATACCGTGGGCGCAGGCGACGCCTTTGACGCCGGGTTCCTCCGCGCCTGGCTCGATGGGCGGCCCGTCCGCGAGTGCCTCGCCGCGGGCGCCGTGTGCGGCGCGCTTTCCACGCGCGCCGCCGGTGGCACCGCCAGCCAGGCCACTCGCGACGAGGTCGAGGCGGCGCTGGCCGGGTGGCCGCGTCCCTGAACGGGACAGGCAACGCGCGCGCTCCGGCTCGTCGTCGATCACGACGGCCTTCACCACGGGCAGATCTTGTTGTCGGCGCCGAGGACGGCCCGCGAGGCGCCCGGGCATGACCCCGGCGACAGTCGCAATCCGAGGGTCCGACCAGTTGGAGTCGGCCAGCGTCCGGCTCGTTGGGTGCGCCAGACGCCGATGCCGAGGATCTGCCACCGCGGCTCGGCCAGCAGACTGGCGCGGACCCGAGGTGGTCGCCGGGCGGCCGCCACTGCCCTATCCCCCCGTCCGCGCCGGAACACGCTCGTACAGGCGTCGCGCCCACAGGTAGCCGACGGCCGAGATCACGAGGCACCAGGCCACCGCGAGCCACCCGCTGTCGCCGATCGGCGTGCCCAGCAGCAGCCCGCGCAATGTCTCGATGATCGGCGTGAACGGCTGGTGCAGGGCGAACCAGCCCAGCGGCCCCGGCATCGTGGCCGTGGGCACGAACCCCGAGCTCAGGAACGGCAGGAAGGTCAGGATCATCGGCAGGTTGCTCGCGGTCTCCACGCTGTCGGTGACGAGACCCAGCGCGACCGACAGCCAGGCCACCGCAAACGCGGTGAGCGCGAGGAGCCCGCCGGCCGCGATCCAGTCCAGCGGGCCGGTGGTGGGCCGGAACCCGATGGCGAGCGCAACCACGACGACGATGACCGTCGCGAGGCCCGCCTGCACGACCGCGCCCAGCACGTGCCCCGTGAGCACGGAGCCTCGCGCGATGGCCATCGTCCGGAAGCGGGCGATGATGCCCTGGGTCATGTCCATGGCCACCACGATCGCCGTCCCCTGCCCCACACCGGCCACGGTCATGAGCAGGATGCCGGGCACCACGTAGGCGACATACGACGCCCGATCAGCCGGCGTGCCGATGGCGGCCCCCGGAGCGGCCGATCCCCCGATGCCGGCGCCGAGGGTGCCGCCGAACACGTACACGAACAACAGCAGGAGCACGACCGGGATGCCGGCGATGAACACGGTCAGCGACGGGTAGCGGCGCATCCGGCGCAGGCTGCGACGGAACATCGTCGCGGCGTCGGCGAACACGTAGGCGGTCATGGGATCGGTGCCTCCTGGCCGCCGGTGCGGCCCGCCGGGACGCTGCCCGGGCCCGTGAGCGACAGGAATACGTCGTCGAGATCGGCGGACCGGACGGACAGCGCATCGACCTCGATCGATTCGTCGTCCAGCCTCGCCAGCAGCGCTCGAAGCGAGTGGACGCCGCCGTCGTTCGGCACCTGGAGCGCGAGCCCGGACTCATCGCGCGCCCCATCGCCGATCGCCAGCACGCGTGCCGCGCGGTCGAGCGCCTCCGTGTCGGCGAACTCGAGCCGCACGTGCCCGCCCGGGACCAGCCGCTTGAGCTCGGCCGGCGTTCCCTGGGCGACCAGGCGCCCGCCGTCGAGCAGCGCGATCCGGTTGGCGAGCCGGTCCGCCTCCTCGAGGTACTGGGTGGTCAGGAACACCGTGACGCCGGACGCGACCAGCTCCCGAACGATGTCCCACATCACGCGCCGGCTGCGCGGATCGAGCCCGGTCGTCGGCTCGTCGAGGAAGATGATCCGCGGCTCGCCGACCAGCGTCATCGCGAGATCGAGACGCCGGCGCATCCCGCCCGACCAGGTCATGGCGGGCTTCCGCGCGGCATCGGTCAGATCGAAGCGCTCGAGCAGCTCGCCGACCCGGCGTCGACCCGCCTCCCGGCCGAGGTGATGGAGATCGGCCATCAGGCGCAGGTTCTCCTCGCCCGTGAACTGGGGGTCGACCGCTGAGATCTGCCCGGTGAGCCCGATGACGCCGCGGACCGCATCGGGCTGACGGACCACGTCGAACCCGGCGATGCGCGCCTCCCCGCCGTCGGCCGAGATGAGCGTGGAGAGGATATGGACCGCGGTCGTCTTGCCGGCTCCATTGGGTCCGAGCAGCGCGAACACGGTGCCCTCGGCGACCTCGATGTCGATGCCGTCGAGCACGACCTGGGTGCCGAACGACTTGCGCAGGCCGCGGACCTCGATGGCGCGGGCCTGGGCCGGGCCGCTCATGACGCGACCCCTGCGCACGAGGCCGCGGCCGGGCCCGCCGGATCAGATGTCGAGCTCCTCCACCGTCGGCTGGCGGCTCGATCGCTCGACCATCTCGAACAGCTCGGGGGGAACCTTCTCGCGGAGGTCGTCGATGGTCGCGATGACGTCGAGCGTCGCCTCGCGCGGCGCACTGCCGTACTTGAGGTTGCCGATGCCGACCCAGCCTCGCCAGCCGGCCGGCTTCCCCTGGGCGTCGACCGCCCACCAATTGGCGCTGCGCTCGACGTGCAGGACGAACTTGCCGCTGCGCCCGCGGTACACGTGGTAGGTGGCAACCCGGCTCTCGCTCGTGTCGACCCACTCACCCACCAGGACGCCGGTGAACCGGACCTTTCGGCCGCCGCCCACACCGACGCGGACGGTGACCTCGTCGAAACCCTCGCGCAGGCCCTCCTCCACGTCGACGTAGCGCCGGAGCGCGTTCGAGATCGCGGCGGACAGATTGCCGCCGGCGAGCTCCTGCGCTCGCTGGAACAGCGAGAGGTCGCCGTCGGACACGTAGATCGTCTTGTTCGGCACGGCCACATCGTAGCCTCCCTGGTTCGGTCGCGGTTATACGTAGCAGTATACGTACACTCCGATCCGACGCAAGGCGGGACCCGAACGTCGATCGAACCCACGTGTTCCGACCGCGATGTACCGTCACCGTCGATGGCGCGCGATGGCGCACCCACCCGCAGCGGAGCGCCGGGCCAATGAGGCATGCAGCGTGACCGGACGCCCCACGATGGCCGATCCCAGTGGCCCTCAGGTCGAGGCCGAGCGGCTCCCTTCGTCGGATGGAGCCGGCGGCACGGCCCGGTGGTTGGTCGTCGCGATCTTCGTGCTGTCGGGCGCGGCGGGTCTGGTGTACGAGGTCGTCTGGTCGCGGCAGCTCGTGCTCGTGTTCGGCAACACGACGCAGGCGGTGTCCGCGATCCTGACCGGGTTCTTCGGCGGCATGGCGCTGGGGAACGCGTTCGGCGGCCGGCTGGCGGATCGAGTCGCCCGGCCGCTTCGCCTGTACGCGGTGCTGGAGCTGCTGGTCGCGGCGGTCGCCCTCGTCACGCCACTCCTGTTCCGGATCAGCCTCGAGGTCTATCGAGGCGGATACGCGGCCCTCGAAGCTGCCCCCGAGGCGCTGGCCCTGGTGCGGTTCGCGCTCGCGCTGCTCGCGCTGGGACCGGCGACCATCCTCCTCGGCGCGACCCTTCCGACCCTGACCCGCCATCTCGCCCGCCACGGCGCCGGGCTGTCGTCCTCGTTCTCGCTGCTGTACGCCGTGAACACGTTCGGCGCCGTGCTGGGGGCGGCCGTAACGGGCTTCGTGCTGATCGAGCTGCTCGGCCTGACGGGCGCGCTGGCGGTCGGCGTGGTGTGCTCGGCGACCGCCGGGCTGGTGGCGCTCGCGATCGACCTGGTCACGGGCACGATTCGGATCGCGCCGACGCCCACGGCCGCACCGGGGTCAGCGCCCACGGCCGCACCGGGGTCAGCGCCCACGATCACAGCCACGATCGCGCCCATCGATCACCGCCTGGCGCTTGCCCTTGGCTTCGCGTTCGTGTCCGGGCTCACCGCACTCGGCTACCAGACGCTCTGGACGCGCCTGCTGGCTTCGGGCACGGGCAACTCCACCTATGTCTTCACGCTGATCCTCGTCGTGTTCCTGTCCGGTCTTGCCATCGGCGCCGCCGCGTACCGCATGGTGGGCAGCCGGATCCGGGAGCCGGGGACGGTCCTGGGCATGTCGCAGGCGGCGATCGCGGCGCTCGCGGTGCTCGGGCTCGTCGGCGTGATCGGCCACCCGGCCCCGCTGGCGGTCCACGTTGACGATGTCGAGGGGGTGTGGGGCGCCCTGTGGCCGGCGGTGCTCCAGGTCGTGCTGCCACCCACGTTGCTGATGGGGTTCTCCCTGCCCCTGGCCTCGCGGCTGCTCGGCGCCACCGACAGCACGGTGGGTAGTCGCACCGGCCTCCTGCTGGCCTCGAACACCCTGGGCTCGATCGTCGGGACGTTCGTGATCCCGTTCTTCGTGATCCCGGCGCTCGGCTCGCCGGCCAGCGTGGTGGCGCTCGCGCTGGTCAACATCGCGACGGCGATCGTGCTCGCCGTCCGCGGTGGCGTGCCGACCCGCCGTCTCCGGCTCGCGTCACGGACGGCGGTCCTCGTCGCCACCGCGATCGCGATCGTGGCCCTCGCCCTGCCCGGTGCCGTCAGGGACCCGGGGGTGGCGAGGATCCTGGCCGCGGGCGGCACGGTGTGGGCCTCGGCCGAGGACGAGATCGCGTCGGTCCAGGCGGGTCGGATCCACGGACCCCAGGTCTGGGTGACCGGGACGGCGATGACAGCGCTCACCGTGGACACCCGTCTGATGCCCTATCTCTCGCTCGCGCTCCGGCCGCGATCCACGAGCGCAGCTGGTCATCGCGTTCGGGATGGGCTCGGCATTCCGGTCAGCGCTTCGGGCCGGCCTGCTGACGGACGCGGTCGAGCTGGTGCCGTCGGTGCCCCGGATGTTCGGCTGGTTCTACCCGGACGCGAAGCAGGTGATGGCGGACCCACGCGGGCGGGTGATCATCGCCGACGGTCGCAACTACGTGGAGCTCACCGACCGCTCCTACGACATCGTCATCGTCGATCCTCCACCGCCGATCTACAGCTCGGGCGTGTCGGTGATCTCGTCGCTCGAGTTCTACCAGGCGGCTCGGAGGCGGCTGCGCCCGGGCGGCGTGATGATGGAGTGGGTCCCGTACGGACAGACGCTGGACGAGTTCAAGGATCATGTCCGGACGTACGCGAGCGTGTTCTCGCATGTCCTCGTCGTGCGGGGAGCGGGCGGCTACGGCACGTTCATGTTCGGCTCGGACAAGCCGCTGACGCTCGATCCGGCGGCGGTCGAGGCGATCGTCTCGAGACCCGCGATCCTGGCCGATCTCTCGGACGCGCCCGATACGCCGACGACGACGGCCGCCGGCTGGGCGAAGCTGGTGCCGGGTCTCGTCTGGCTACCCGACGGGCAGGCGGCATCCTGGGCGGGCACCGGTCCCGGAGATCACCGACGATCGACCGCTGCCCGAGTACTTCCTGCTCCGGCGCTTTGCCCAGGGACCCTGACGGGGCCAGACGGGGACACATGGCTCAGGGTTTCGGGTCGGACCCGCGGACGGCGTCCCAGGTCGCGTAGGCGGCGAGCGCCAGCAGGGCCAGCCCGAGGACGACGTGCAGGGCCCTGACCCCTGGCGGGCCGAGCGCGGAGAACGCGGTCTGGACCCAGACCAGGGCGAGCAACGCCACCGCGAGCTGGACGGTGCGTCCGCCCAGGTGCCCGAGCAGGGCGACAGCGATCAACACGAGCGGCGCCAGGTCGAGGATGCTCCCGAGCAGGAAGTGCGACCGCAGCATGTCGTCGATCGCGGCCTCGGTCAGGTTCGAACCGCCGCCCGATGCGTCCGACAGCACGGTGAAGAAGGCCGAGCCGGCGAGGAAGAACTGGACCACGACCCCGGCCAGGTACAGCGCGGACAGCACCATGTACGACCGCCTCCACAACGCGTGCATGCGCCGGCCTCCTTCACGCGACGGGTCCGATCCCGGGTCGTACCCTCTAATGTTACTGGTTGGTAACTTAACGGCGAAGTTACTCTTTGGTAGCTATGAGCGCAACGGCCCAACCCCGCCTTCGAGGACCCCAGCGGCGCGCTGTCCTGGAGGCAGCAGCGGCGCATCTGTTCGCCGAGCGCGGCTACGCCGGCACCCGGCTGGATGACATCGCCGCGGCGGCAAACGTGACAAAGCCGATCCTGTATCGCCACTTCGGGTCCAAGAAGGCGCTGTACCTGGCGCTGCTGGCACGACACCGCGAGCAGCAGCTCCGGACGGCACCGCCCGCCGATCTGGTGGACCCCGCCGACCAGCTACTCATGAGCCTGCTCGAACGCTGGTTCGCCAGGGTCCACGAGCAGTCCGACACCTGGCGGATGATCTTCCGCGACACGACCGGCGACGCAGAGATCGTGGCCGCGCGGGGCCGGGCGCAGAAGCAGGCGCGGGACCTGCTGGCTGCATTCCTCGCAGGTAACGGCGGGGACGCGGCAGCCGGAGCCAGGGTCGATGCCGCGGCGGCGGGCAGCGCGGTGGCCGATCCGGATGGGGCGGGCGACCTGGATGTGGCGGCGGAGCTCGTCCGAAGCGCGATGGCCGGCCTGGCCCTGTGGTCGCTCGACCACCCGGAGGTCCCCTACTCGCGGCTGGCGGCGCTGGTCGAGCGGACCGTGCTCGCCGTCCGGCCGGGCCGCCGACCGTAGCCCTGCGCAAGCGTTCAGCGCCTGCCAGCAGAGCGGGCGCGGTGCCCGGGCAGCACCCGGCAGGCATACACGATGTGATACTGGGTGCGCCAGCCGAGGAGGACGAAGGTGCGGGTCATCACCCCTGAGAACGTCGCTGATTTCGTGCGCGATGGGGAGCTCCGCATCGAGCAGGGCTGGACGCTCGCCCCCTCGACGCTCGAGTACCTGCGCCGGAACCGGATCCGCATCGCGGGCGAGGAGGCGCAGCAGGCGGCGTCGGCCATCGCCTCGAACCTCGCGGTGATCACGGTCGAGGGGCTGGACAAGCCGGGCATCATCGCCGGCGTCGCGAGCGAGGTCGCTCGTCAGCAGGGCAACATCACCGACCTGTCGCAGACCATCCTGGCCGGCGTGTTCGTGATGGTGATGGTGGTGGACCTCACCGGGACCGAGGGCTACGAGCGGCTCGCCGAGGGCCTGGCGCGGGTGGGTGCCGAGATCGGGGTCGAGATCTCGGTGCGCCTGTACTCGGTGTACGAGGCGATGCACCGGGTCTGATCAGGCAGGCGAAGAGGAGGAGGTAGGCCCGCGATGGCCCGTGGCCCCCTGGGCATGGACGAGATCCTGGAGACCATCGGGATGGTCGGCCGGGACCACCTCGACGTCCGGACCGTCACGCTGGGCGTCAACCTGCGTGGCTGCCGCACGCCCGATGACCTCCGGCGGCGGATCGAGAGCACCGCGCGGGACCTGGTTGGCGTGGTCGAGTCGCTGGCGATCGAGACCGGGATCCCGATCGTCAATCGCCGGCTGGCCGTCACGCCCATCGCGTGGATCGCCGATCGACCGGATCGGGCGCTGCTGCTCGAGCTCGCGCGGGCGATGGACGAGGCAGCCGGGGCGGTCGGCGTCGACTTCATCGGTGGCTTCTCCGCGCTGGTCGAGAAGCAGGCGTCGCGGATCGATGAGGAGCTGCTCGCGGCCATCCCCGACGCGCTCGCGGGCACCCGCACCGTGTGCGCCTCGGTGAACGTCGCCACCACGGGCGCGGGCATCAACATGGACGCCGTCCGGTTCATGGGCGAGGTCATCAAGGAGACCGCGGACCGAACGGCGCCTGAGCGCGGGATCGGCTGCGCGAAGCTGGTCGTGTTTGCCAACGCCGTGCCGGACAACCCGTTCATGGCCGGCGCGTTCCACGGGTTCGGCGAGGGTGATGCGGCGGTGTCGGTGGGGATCTCGGGGCCGGGCGTCGTCGCCAACGCGCTGCGCCGGCTACCGCCCGGTGCGCCGCTGCAGGACGTCGCCGAGGAGATCAAGCGCACCGTGTTCAAGATCACGCGCGTCGGCGAGCACGTCGGGCGCGAGGTGTCACGGCGGCTGGGCGTCCCGTTCGGGATCGTCGACATCTCGCTCGCACCCACCAGCCTGCCGGGCGACAGCGTGGCCGAGATCCTGGAGCTGATCGGGGTCGAACGGGTCGGGCTGCCGGGGACGACCGTGGCCCTGGCGATGCTCAACGACGCGGTCAAGAAGGGCGGCGCCATGGCGACCAGCCGCGCCGGCGGCCTGTCGGGCGCGTTCATCCCGGTGAGCGAGGACGCGGGGTTTGCCGCCGCAGCTGCAGATGGCGAGCTCGTGCTCGAGAAGCTCGAGGCGCTGACATCGGTGTGCTCGGTGGGGCTGGACATGATCGCGCTGCCGGGCGACACGTCCGCGCCCACGATCGCCGCGATCATCGCCGACGAGGCGGCCATCGGCGTGACCAACAACAAGACCACCGCGGCCCGCCTGATCCCCGTGCCGGGCGCGAAGGTCGGCGAATGGGTCGACTGGGGCGGGCTGCTCGGGCGGGCGCCGGTGATGGACGTCAGAAACCGGTCGACGGTCGGCGTCGTGACGCGCGCCGGTCACGTACCGCCGCCGCTCCGCGCCCTGGGGAACTGAGCGCCGCACCGGCTGGCCGCGATGCACGCGCCGGCAGTCCACCCATCATCGTGCGATAGAATGCGCGGCGGTCGATGGCGCGTGGCTCAACGGTAGAGCACCTGACTCTGGATCAGGGGGTTGAAGGTTCGAATCCTTCCGCGCCAGCCAACCTCGTTCAGCTGAGCCCTGCCAGATAGGGGCCGAGGAACGCGGAGCCTCCGTCGACGACGACGGTCGTCCCGGTCAGATAGCTTGCGGCACTCGAGGCGAGCCACACGACGACCGCGGCAATCTCCTCCGGCGATCCCGCTCGACGGAGTGGCAAGGCCGATCTGGGCACAGCCGAACCCGGCACGCCCTCGCGCCCCGTCATCTGCGTGTTGACCTCCCCCGGGGCCACCGCATTGACCCGTATCCCGTGACGACCGAGCTCGAGCGCCATCACCCGGGTGAGCTGCCGCACGCCACCCTTTGCCGCGCCGTACGCGGCCGAGCCCGCCACTGGATAGGTGTCCTGGATCGAGCTGATGTTGATGACGCTTCCCTGGCGGCCTGTCGCCAGCATGTGGCGGACAGCCGCGCGGGCGCAGATGAATGGCCCGGTCAGGTTGATGTCCAGGATTCGCTGCCAGTCCTGGAGCGGCGTGTCCAGAAACGGAGCCGAATAGCCCGCCGCAGCGTTGTTCACGAGGACATCGATATCGCCCAGCTCCTCGACGAGCTCGTCGATCGCCTGCTCACCCGTTGCCGGCGATGTCAGGTCGAGCCAGCGCATGGCGACGCGGGCACCCTGATCGTGAAGCTGATCAGCCACCAGGCGGGCCTGCGCCTCCGAGTTGAGCCACGTGAAGCCCACGTCGTACCCGGCAGCCGCGAACGCGAACGCCGTCGCCTTGCCGATGCCCGTCTCCGCCCCCGTAATGACGACGATTGGCCTCATCTCGGGTCCTGGTCAATGACACAGCGGTTTGCCGGACGACCCTGGACCGGGAGCCGGGCCGCGAACACGCCGCCGGCGCTGCCGCTGGATTTCTGGCAGATCCTTGCACGCGGTGGTGATGTACAGGGTCCGGAGATCGGGCCCGCCGAAGACGCAGCTGCTGACGTTCGGTGTGGGGACCGAGACCACGGTATGGAGTCGCCCGTCCGGGGAGTAGCCGTGCAGACGGCCCGAACCCCACAGCGCAACCCAGACGCCATCCTCGGCATCAACGGTCAGGCCATCAGGCAGCCCGATGTCCGGATCGAGGTCCACGAAGGTTCGCCGGTCCCGAATCGTCCGGCAGCCGTCCTCGACGTCGAACATGCTGATGCGCGGCTCGGCGCTGTCCACCAGATACATCCGCGTCCCGGCCCTGTTCCAATCGATCCCGTTCGAGATCGTCAGGCCGTCGACCACGCGATCCACCGTGCGGTCGGGGTCCAGGCGGTACAGGCTCCCCTGCCCGGGTGCTCCGTCAAGCGCCATCGAACCAGCCCAGAACCCACCGCACGGGTCCACGTTGCCGTCGTTCATCCGCATCCCGCCGGATTGGTGCAGGACGGGCACCGTCGCTTCCATGGGCTGCAGGTCGGGGCCAAGCCACCGAAACCCGGACTCGACGGCTGCCACATACCCGCCATCGCGCATCGCGACGACGCCGACAGATTCGCCCGCGTCCACCGTCTCCGGCACGTCCCGGCCCGCCCGGAGCCGGTAGATCCTCCCAACGTCGATGTCGACCCACAGCAGGTCGCCGTGGCGGTCATCCCACAGCGGTGCCTCGCCAAGCCAGCACCGCGCGTCGACGATCAGCTCGGCAGCGATCGTGACCGGTGCCGTCACCCGACGGTGACCCCGCGGTCGTCATGCGCCACGCCGAGGGCATTCAGGTCATGCAGGAGCGACTGCACCTCGTCGTCCGGCGTGATCGGCGGTGGCACGTGGCGAGCGGGCGGATCCAGCCACACGTTCAGCGTGTGCCCGCCATCGACGATCACGTCCTGGCCGGTCAGGTAGCTCGACGCGTCGGAGGCAAGAAACACGAGCGGGCCGGTGAGGTCCTCGGGTCGCTCGTACCAGCCGACCGGGTGGAGGGATCTGATCAGATCACGATCCGCCGGTGTGTCGCTCCGCCGGGCGGGCGAGAGCGTGTAGGAGGGACTGATCGCGTTGACCCTGATGTTGTGACCACCGAGCTCGGCGGCGAGCCGCCTGGTCAGGCCGACAACCCCCGCCTTGGCCGAGCAGTAGGCGGCACTCGCGTTGGCGATCGAGGCCGAGATCGAGGCGACGTTGATGATCCTGCCGCCGCCGTGCCGAGCCATCGCTCGGCCCTCCTCGCGACAGCACAGGAAGCAGGCCCGCAGGAGCAGACCGTGAACGAAGTCCCAGTCCTCGACCGACGTGTCGAGAACCGTCGCCGACCCGCCCCTGGCGCCGCCGGCACGTCCGCCACTCCAGGCGTTGTTGACCGCGATGTCAAGGCCGCCGAAGCGCTCGACGGCCGTCGCGACGACCTGCGTCACGTCTGCCTCGGCCGTGACATCGGTCCGCACGAACAGGGCCGAGCGCCCGAGGGCCTCGATCTCCCGCTGCACGGCGCTGCCGGTGCGCTCGTTGATGTCGGCGATGACCACATCGGCTCCTGCCTGGGCAAGCGCCAGCGCGAACATCCGGCCGATCCCCTGGCCTGCACCGGTGACGAGCGCCACCTTGTCATCCAGACGGAACCGATCCAGCACGGTCGGCGTGGACGATTTGTCCGGCGCCCCCGACCCGATCGTTGGTCGTCTCGCGCGCACCTTGCCCTCCCTTGGCCTATCCGGGCCGCCTGACGCTAGCTGGCCCATGGTTGTGGATCCGGGGCCGGAAACCCACTCGTGACGCGAACTGCCGCACCCTCTCGAGCGGCACGCTGGACTGCTTCCACAACCTCGACGACATGGGCTGCGTGGGCACCCGTGGTCGGGTGTGTGATGCCCTGGCGGAGGCTCTCTGCCAGGCCCACGACACCGGCAGCCCAGTCACACCAGGACGGCCCGCTGCCCAGTGGTGGGCGCACGGGTGCGACACGCCGGTAGGAGCCACCGAACTCGCCGAGCCGCACGCTCGCGGTCGCCGCAAACCAGGCGGTGGCGATCGATCCGTCGTCACCGTGGACCTCGATGCCCGCCCGGTTCACGGCGGGGTCGCCCACATAGAAGTTCGTGGTCAGTCTCGCCAGCAGGCCGCTTCGGAACTCGAGCAGGGCGACCAGGAACTCCGGGGTCTGCACCGTGAACCTGCGGCCGTCGATGGCCGTCCGCTCCGGCAGGACGATCCCTCCGCCGGCCGTCACGCGTTCCACGGGCCCGAACCACGCGGTCAGCAGCGTCAGCGGATAGACGCCGACGTCAACGAGCGGGCCGACCTCGTAGAACGGTTCGGGGTGCGGATGCCAGCGCTCGATCCGGCCCCAGTCGACGGTCGCGTAGGCTACGCGTGGCGTGCCGATCGCGCCGTCCCGGATCAGCTTCCAGGCGGTCTGCTGCGCCTCGCCGAGCCAGGTGACCGGGGCGCAGCTGAGACGAACGCCGCGCTCCTCCGCAAGCCGTACGAGCGCGGCGGCATCCAGGTAGCTCATCGCAAGGGGCTTCTCGGTGTGCACGTGCTTGCCGGCCTCGAGCGCCTGCGCGATGACCTCGCGATGCGCTCGGTGCGTCGTCAGATTGACGACGGCCTCGACCGAATTGTCCGCGAGGACCGAATCGAGCGACGGATAGAGCGTGCCGCCGAAGGCCTCCACCCAGGCCGCCGCCCGCGACTCGTCGATATCGGTTGCGCCGGCGATCTCCAGCTCCGGTCGATCGCGCATGGCCGCACCGTATGCATTCGCGATGTTGCCGCAGCCGATGACGGCCACCCGCAGCGGTCTGAGGTCGCTCGTCGGCGTCTCCGCCCACCAGCGTTGAACGAGCTCCAGGCTTGCGGCGATGTCGTCGCGAGGATCGAAGTCCTCGGGCTCGTGCTCGATGCCGATAGGCCCCCGGAAGCCCTGCGTGCGGAGGGCGCGGGTGAGCGCCTCGACGGGCACGATCCCCTCCCCCAGCCGGCACGTCTCGTGCCCCATGTCGGTCAGCTCGAACCCGGACCGCTCCCGGCGTGGCGACCGGACGTCCTTGAGCTGGACCGCCATCAGGCGAGGCCGCAGCTCCTCGAGCGCGGCGAGCGCGTCCCAGCCCTGCGATCCACACCATCCCGTGTCCAGGGCAACGCCGATGACGTCCTCATCGCCCTCGCCGAGTCTGGCGAGCATCGTCGTGGCATCGCGCTCCGTATGGTTCTCGAGCGCACACGCGATCCCGTGCTCGCGCAGGATCGCCACGGCCAGCGCCCGGTCGGTCGCGACCAGGTCGCTCCCGCCCGCGATCATCGGGATCTCGAGCGAGGCGCATAGTCGGCAGGCAGCCCGCAGGTCGGCGGCGCCACCCCTCACCCAGGCGGCGTAGCTGCGCACGGCCAGCCCGTGCCCTGCCAGCTGGCGGCGCGCGATCTCGATGTGCTCCGGGGTCGCCCAGCGCCAGCTGAGGTGCGCGCCCCAGAGGTCGACGGCCGAGAACCCGAGCTCGGCGACGTCGTCGAGCATCGAGGCCAGCCGTTCCTCGTACGTCGCAAGCGGCGAGAACCATGCGTTGGTCGCCTGGTCGCCCTGCGCCCACCCGCCGGTCATGCGAAAGCCCAGCTCGCGCGCGACGAAGTTCGCCGTGACGAAGGAAGGCGATGCCATCAGCGTCATGTCCGGATCGACCCCCGGGACATGGCGTTCGTGAAGCCCGAGCGCGTGGCCGGTGTGCTCACGCTCCGGCGAGAAACCGGCGCGGATTGGCGACGGTGAGCACCTGAAGCTCCTCGTCGCTGACGCCCAGCTCGCGCAGTCGGGGGAGAAACGATGTGCGCAGCTCCGGGTAGCCCAGCCCGCCCCAGCTGCGCAGCCGGCTGCGAAAGCAGATGTCGGTCGAGAGCAGGATCCATTCGAGGTGACCGGATCGGATCAGCTGGACGACATGCTCCGCGCGTCGGGCCTCGGGGTAGAAGTCATAGCCGACGAGGTCGATCGACAGCCACGCGCCGTGGCGCCGGATCGCCTCGTGGTACTCGAGATCGAGCAGCAGATCGCTGTGGCCGATCGCGACCCTCGACGGATCTGCGCCGCCGTGAACGAGCACCTCGAGCTGGGCGGGAGCACCGCCCGGCGGCGTGTGGGTCATCAGCCCAACGCCCGTGGCGGCCTGCGCCCTGGCAGCGGCCCGAAGGACTCGCTCCTCGGTCGCCGCGACCCACGGCTTGTCGGTGCCGATCTCACCGATCAGGCCGGGACGAATCCCCGTCTCGCCCACGCCGTGTTCGATCTCGTCGATCATCTGCGCGGCGAGCTCGCTCGTCTGTGTTCGATTGATGGTCTCCGGGTAGTACGACGCCAGGTACCAACCCGTGCTCATCACGATGTTGACGCCGCTGAGCCTCGATGCGGCGACGAGACCCTCCGGATCCCGACCCAGATCGATGGTCGTCAGATCGCAGACCGTTCGGCCGCCGATCTCGGCGAAGGCGGTGAGCTCCCCTCCCATGAGCCCGGGCTCGTTCAGCAGACCGTCGAACCCCGAGACGTACGGCCCGCGGCTCAGGTCGATCAGGACATGCTCATGGGGCTGCGTCACACCAAGCTCGGCCGGATCTACCGGGCCGCGAACGGTCATCACGTTCATGGGGTGCTCCGCCCCGAGGAAAGCGGTCCGCCGGATGCCGTTCGCGCACGCCGAGCCCGGGTCGCAGGAAGATGGTCCGCCGTCGTCCGCATCCGTCGACCGGCTGTATGGCGAGCGTTCATGGCGTGGTCGATTCGAGGATCAGCAGCCAGTCCTGCGTCGCGGGCGGCGTCAGCGTTGCCTCGCCGGTCGCACGCCACAGGCCGGCCGGGAATCGTTCGCCGGCGATGGGGTCGAACCATGTCGCCTCGACAAGGGGGCCCGACAGCTGGGTCAGGTCGATCGTGATCGCCCGGGCCGTCGGCAGATAGGCCATCGCCAGCTGACCATTGGGCGTCCTTGCGGCGCTGCAGAAGTCCAGGCCGCGAAGCTCGCCGACGCCGGACGTGACGAGCGGGCTGATCGACGGGTCGCGCCACGCCGAGTACTCCTTGCTCCGGCTCAGGTCGGGGACCAGGTCGTGCCACGGGTACTGACCGAACACGGTGGCCAGGTTGGCCATCGCGCGGCGACCGTCCGAGTCCAGGATGTTCTGCCAGCCAGAGGCGAAGTCAAAGAGGCCCAGGGCGCCCATGAACTGGCCGGCGGCACCGCACAGGACGGACCAGTACGCCTGGCGGCGAATTTGAACCGCGGATGCGTTGTGATCGAACTCGTACGTCGACTCGACCATGATGTTCGGCCTGGTCGGCGTGCGGACGTAGTCGCGCAGCAGCGCCCAATGCAGGATCTGGTACGAGTAGGTGTAGTCAACGTCGAGCCACGGGTCGTCGGGATACTCGATGCTCGGCGTTCCCTCGGGCTGCACGTGTGCGGTGAACAGGTGTCGACCGTCGTGCTCCTGGATGCCCCGGACCATCGCGCGGGTGTGCTCGAGCGCGTCGCCCGGGTCACGGTCGCCGCCCATCATCCACACGATGTTGTCGAAGCCGGCGTATCGCTTGCCCAGAAACCGACCGTAGTCGAGGCATCCGTCAACGCCGTTGGCGAGAACCTGCTCGTACCAGCCTTCGGGGTGGTGGCCATACAGCTCGGCGTAGCCGTGTGGGTTCCTGTGTCCGAGATACGTCGGGCACAGGAACACGAGGATCCCGTGACGGCTCGCTGCACCGATCACCCAGTCCGCGTACTCGAAGTACGCCTCGTTGGGAGTGCTGAAGTCGTCGCGCACCGTGAACGGCTCCTGGCCATACCGATTGCGCGGGGGGTCGGGCGCGAAGTACGCCTCAAGGACGTTCACGATGATCGCGTTCATGCCCTTCGCGGCGCAGTCGGCGAGATATGCCTCCGCCTCCTCGCGCGTGGTTGCCGCGATCACCGACCAGGCAGCATCGCCGACGATGAGAACCGGGTTGCCCCCCTGGTCGACCAGTTGCCGCCCGTTCGGACCGACCGCCAGCGGCCAGGTTGCCGCGCGCTGCTCGTGGGTGTCGCTCATGAGTTGAGTGCCTCGCATTGAAACCACTGAATGGTGACCGGTCGCCCACCGACAGGCGGGCATGTGCCCGGACATTGGAGCGCCGTCATGTCGGAGGTCCTGTCGCGAGATCTCCCGCGGCCGACGGGTCGACGGCCGTGGCCGCCGGGTGGACGCCTGCCGGCGACCCCGACGAGCTCGTCCGCCCTGGAACCGCCTCGGATCGCCCGAGAACGTGGCACCAGGTGATGTGCCCCGGCCCGACCTGGGTCGGCGGCGGGTCGACCTCCTCACAGATCGCCTCCGCCAGGTGGCATCGACTGCGGAACCGGCACCCGGCGGGAATGTTGTCCTGTGACGGCACCTCCCCCTCGAGCGCGGGCGCGTGTCGATGGCCAGGGGCATCAAGGCTGGGGTGCGCATCGAGGAGCAGCGACGTATACGGATGCCGCGGCCGGGTGAACACATCGACCGTGCTGCCGATCTCGACAATCCGCCCCAGGTACATCACCGCCACGCGTTGGGCGACCTGGGCGATCACCGCCAGCTGGTGCGAGATGAACACCATCGCAAGGTGGCGCTCGATGGACAGCGATGAGAAGAGGTTCAGGATCTGGGCCTGAACCGAGACATCGAGAGCGCTGACGGCCTCGTCCGCGATCAGGAGCTCAGGGTTCACGGCCAGCGAGCGAGCGATCGCGACGCGCTGGCGCTGGCCACCCGACATCTCCCGTGGATGCTTGTCCGCGTCTCGCTCGGTCAGGCCGACGGCATCGAGCAGCTCGGCGACGAGCGCTCGTTCGGCCGCACGGCCCTGCACGAGACGGTGGAACCGGGCCGCCTCGCCGATGGCATCGCCCACGCGGAGCCGAGGGTTGAGCGAGGAGTAGGGATCCTGATAGATCAGCTGCATCCGGCGCCGGATGGTGCGGAGCGTCGAGCTATCCGCCTTGAGGATGTCCGTGCCCTCGAAATAGGCCGAGCCGCTGTCGGGCTCGAAGAGCCGGACGATGCACCGCGCCAAGGTGGACTTCCCGCTGCCGGACTCGCCCACCAGGCCCACCACCTCTCGGCGGCTGACCGAGAGGCTGACACCATCAAGTGCCACGATCCTTCGGCGACCGATGGGGAAGGTCTTCTTGAAGTCCCGGACGGTTAGCAGCTCCTCCAAGTCATCCCTCACGCGAACGGGCACGCCGACCCATGCGAGTCATCCGGCGCATCGAGCACAACAGGAATGTCGGCGCATTCCGGGCGGACCAGCGAGCACCGTTCGGCAAACGGGCAGCCGCCGCGCAGGCCGACGAGATCGGGCAGCTGGCCTCCGATGGACGCCAGCTGGCTGCGACCCTCGTTGGGCCGGAGGCTGGGGATGGTCGCCAGGAGCATCCTGGTATACGGGTGCCGGGGGGACCGCAGCACCTCGTCGACGGTACCGCGCTCCAGCAGGCTGCCGGCATACATGACGGCGACGCGGTCGCAGGACCTGGCGATCACGCCGAGGTCGTGCGACACGATCACCATCGCCATGCCCGTCTCGAGCCGCAGCTCTTCGAGCAGCGCCAGCACCTGATCCTGGACGCTCACGTCCAGGGCGGTCGTCGGCTCGTCGGCAAGCAGCAGCTTGGGGTTTCCGGCGATCGCGAGCGCGATCATTACGCGCTGCGCCATACCGCCGCTCAGCTGGTGTGGATATGAGCGGAGGCGGGCCTTCGCGGGACGGATCCCCACCCGGTCCAGCAGCGCCTCGGCGCGTTCCCGGGCGGCTTGCTTGTCGAGACCGGCCTTGCGACGAAGCGTCTCCGAGAGCTGGTCGCCAACCGACAGCACCGGATTGAGGCTCGTGGTCGGATCCTGGAAGATCATGGCCACCTGTGCCCCCCTGATGGCCTGCAGCTGGCGCGACGTGGCCGTCACGAGATCGACGTCATCGAGCATGACCCGACCCCCGACGATGCGGCCGGGCGGGCTGATCAGCCCGAGGATCGCGCGAAGGGTGACGCTCTTGCCGGACCCGGACTCGCCGACCAGGCCGAGCGTCTCATGCGTGCCGACGCGAAATGTGACCCGGCGCGCCGGATAGATCACGCCACGCGGTGTCGGGAACGCCACGCTCAGCGAGTCGACATCGAGCAACGAGCGCGCCCCGGAGCCGTCGGTCACATCAAGCTGCTCGGACGTGCTCATGCCTTGGTCTCGGGCGCGACGCTCAGCTGGTCCGCAGCCCCCTCCCCCACGAGCGAGAAGCCGATCCCGATCACCACCACCACCAGGCCGGGCAACGTGGTGATCCACCATGCGGTGAGCAGGTAGGGCTGCCCGCCGGCGATCAGCGAGCCGAGCTCCGGTGTTGGCGGCTGGACGCCGAGCCCGAGGTAGGAGAGCGAGGCGAGCGCCAGCAGGTTGAGGACGACGTCCACGAGGGAGAACACGAGGTTCGGGCGGAGCAGGTTCGGAATGGCATGGCGAAGCAGGATGCGCCGATTGCTGTAGCCGAGGGTCGTGGCGGCGAGGATGAACTGTCGCTCGCGCAGGACGAGCATCTCGGAATAGGTGATGCGAGCGTAGACCGTCCAGCTGACCACGATGATCCCGATGTACACACCCAGCAGGCCGGGCCCCACCATGCCGACGATCGCGAGCACCAGGACGAGAAACGGGAAGGCGATCAGCGTGTCCACCAGACGCATCGCCACCGACTCGCGGATACCCCGGTAGTAGCCGGCGATCACGCCCACGACCATGCCGATCGCGAGCGAGATGTAGGTGGTGACGACACCCAGGACGATGTCGATCTGGGCGCCATAGATGACGCGTGACAGCATGTCGCGCCCGAGGTTGTCGGTGCCGAAGAGGTGCCCGAGCGAGGGCGGCGCAAGGCGCTGGCCGGGCTGAATGGCATTTGGCTCCGGCAGGGGCAGCAGCGGTGCGGCGAAGCTCAGCCCGGTGATCCCCACGACGATCAGCAGACCGACCCACAGCCCCACGTGCTTCAAACGGCGACGTCGAGCCTTGGCGGCCGCCTCCTCCATCATGGCGGCGCCCGGACCGAGCCATGCTTCCGCGTGCTGCGTCAAGGCCGGATCCTCGGGTCGATGAGGGTGTTGAGCACGTCGGTCCCGAGACTCAACATGACGACGGCAATCCCCAGGAACAGGGACAGCCCCTGGATGACGGGGAAGTCACGGGTTGCGACGGCATTGACGAGCAGCGTTCCGATGCCGGGGATGGCGAAGACGCTCTCGACCACCACCGTGCCGCTGATCAGAAACCCGAGGTTGACACCGACGATGGTCACCGTCGCGATCAGCGAGGTCCGCAGCACGTGTCGCCGAAGAATCAGGCTTTCAGGAAGTCCCCGAGCCCGCGCCGCTTCGACGTACTCGGCCTGAAGACTCTCGATCATGCTCGCGCGCAATGACCGAATTATCACCGGAGCCAGATAGAGACCAATTGTGATCGCTGGAAGCGTCAGGCTCCAGAGCATCGACGGCAGGTCCTTTCCGATGCCAGACGCAGGGAACAGATGCAGATTCAGGCTGAATACCAGGATGAGCAGCAGCCCCAGCCAGAAGGCCGGCATCGCGAACGTGACCATCAACACGAGCCGGATGATGTGATCTGGGGCGCGGTTGGCCCTGATGGCCGAGTAGGTCGCCAGGGGCACGGCAAGAACGAATGAGATGAAGGTCGCATACGTGATCAGCAGGACCGTCGCACCCAGTCGCGCCCCGATCAGGTCGACGACAGAACGCTGGTACGTGATCGAGTCGCCAAGGTCCAACCTGACGGCACCCTGGAGGAAGGTCAGGTATTGAACGAAGATCGGCTGATCGAGCCCATACCTCGCGCGCATGAGAGCGACAGCGCTATCGGAAGCACGTGGGCCGAGCATCGTTCGAATTGGATCGCCTGGCACTAGGCGCAGGAGAAAGAATGCGACGATGCTGATCCCGATGATGACCGGTACGGCTTGGAGCGTGCGTCGCAACAGGTAGCGGGTCATTGTCGAAAGGCTACCTGCTGCGACGCCGGGCTACTACGTTGGTCGTACTGGAGCTACTGCGTCAGACACACGTCCTGCAGCAGCCACCAACCGGCCGGGATCGTCTGGAAGCCCTGAACCTGGTCGCTCACGGCGGTCAGGGCCGGTGGGATCACGATCGGCACGGTGACCGCATCGTCGAGGGTGAGCTGCTGCAGCTGAGAGTACAGCTGCTGCCGCTGCGCGGTGTCCGTGGTCGCCACGGCCTCGTGCACGAGCTTCGACGCAGCATCGGACTTGTAGTCGGTGAAGAAGCTCTTCCAGTCCTCCGACCAGTCGTACATGATCGAGGCCAGCTCGCTGTCGTCCGGCGTGTCACTCGTAATCGACGTCGCGTGACGCAGGGCGGCGGCGTACTTGAGGGCCGTGATGTCATCCGCCTGGACCGCCGGGTCCTGCGGCTGGATCTCAACGTTCACGCCAATCTGCGCCCACGCCTGCTGGATCAGCTCGGCCGTTTGCTGGGAGACGCTGTCGTTGGCCGGAATGGACAGCGGCAACGTGAACCCGTTGGGAGCTGAGGACTGCGAAAGGACCTCCTTCGCCTTGTTGATGTCGTAAGCGTACGGGGTGATGTTCGGGTCCCAGTACTGCGTGATCGTCGTCCCCGTGTTGGCGATGGTCGCGAGTCCGTTGAAGACGATCTGATTGATGTCGTCCTTGGGAGTCGCGTAGTTCAGCGCCTGCCGAACGAGCTTGTCGCCCAGGATCTTGTTGCCACTATCGTCCTGCCAGGAATGGTTCAGCCACACGTTGTCCTGAGCCAGGATCGCATCGTTGTCGAGATGCCAGCCATCGAGACCCTGGATAGTGCCGGCGTCGGGCATCGGCACCGCTTCGATCACCTGGGCCTGATTGCTCTGAGCTGCCACGATCCGTGCGTTGTCGTCCTTGATGAACAGAAACGTGACCCCGTCCAGATATGGCTTTCCATCGCCATTGTCGTAGTAGGGATTCCGCACGAGGTCAACGACCTGCCCCGGCTTCCAGTCCTTGACCATGAATGGCCCTGAGCCGACCGGCTGCATGCCGAACTTCTCGTCGCCGAGCTCATTGACGACCTTCTCGGGGAGGATCGACGCCTCCATGAGCGTCAGGGCAGAGAGAATTCGACGCGTCGACCTGCTTCATGTCGATGCGGACCGTCGAGGGATCGACCACAACGACGTCCTTGATGTTCGCGGCGAGGAATGCTGCGGTGGCATCAACGTTCGGGTCGGCGAATCGAAGCAGCGAGAACTTGACGTCCTCCGCGGTGACCGGGTCGCCGTTCGAGAACTTCGCTGACTTCAGGTGGAAGGTGTAGCTCAGGCCGTCGGGCGCAGCTTCATACGAGGATGCGAGACCCGGGACCGGATCGCGGCTGGCAGAGCTCTGCTCGATGAGCCGCTGATAGATCTGAATGGCTTCGAAGATCGTGCCATTGCCCGAAACGCCGGTGAGCGGATTGAACGTGTCCGGCTCCTGGTTCCGCGCCATCACGAGGGTCCCACCCGACTGGCACGAACCGCCGGCCGTTGCGGACGATGACGGTGCCTCGGCCGAGGCGCCAGCGCCGGTCGATGACTGTTCTGACGGCGCAGACGACGCTCCCGGCGTCCCGCTCGGTGTCGTCGAGCCGCAGGCGGCGAGGATGACCGATGCGACGAGGCATGCGGCCATTCGCAGCTTGCGCGTCCCGACGGACCCACGCGATCTTCCCGCGGTGAGTACAGCCACGTTGCTCCTCCTCTTCATGGGCCCGCGCGGGCCGCGGCAGCAATGGGAGACGCCTGCGAGCAGGCACCGGCCAAGGGCAATGTCCACAGGGCAGACCTGATATCGATTACGGCTGTTTGCTGCCATGCGTTCCGATGCCGCCGGAACACGCCCTTGCCATCGCTACTGGCGGAAGCACCTCTGAGCCATGGAGACGACAATCGATGCCGACCGGAATCGATTACGTCCGCCGCGCAGCCTAGCAGTCGACGGCGAGCTTCGCAACCCCGACTTTGCATCGTGAGCCGCGGAGGCCTGAGGACGTGTAATCGATCTCGAAACTTGTTTCACGCGTAGTACGATGTGCGTATGAATGCTACGCGCGCCGACCGGGCGGCCCGGGACCGTCAGCTGCATTGGGTGTGGTGCGGTGTCGGTCACCCTTAGAGATGTCGCCCAGGCGGCAGGGGTGTCCGTGGCTACCGCCTCGCGCGCGCTCGCGGGTCGCGATGAGGTGAGTCCGGGCACCCGTCGCGCCGTCGAGGACGCGTCGCGCCGACTCGGGTACCGGCGAGACGGCGTCGCAGCCGCGCTCCGCACCAGAACCACGGGGGCCATCGGCATCGTGGTCCCCCAGATCGCAGATTGGTTCTACCCGCCCATGGTCGCGAGCGTGGAGCACGAGCTCGCCAAACGTCAGATCGGCCTGCTCGTCGGTAGCTCGCGCGATGATGTGACCCTCGAGGCCGATCGGCTGGAGACGCTGCTGCGCCGGCGGGTGGACGGTCTGATCGTCTGCCCCGTGGATGCACGTGGCAGCGCGCCGGCGTTGCGGTCCGCCTCGCGTCAGGTCCCAACGATGCAGATCGACCGGCACGCGGTCGACGACCTCGACTTTGTCGGCATCGATGAGGCGCAGGGCATGGCGCAGATCGCGCAGCACATCCGTGCGATGGGCGCCGAGACGGCGATCTTCATCGGCTCCGACCCTGCTGTCTCAAGTGCCCAGGAACGAGCCGACAGCTTCGCGGCGGCCGCGAAGGTCGAGGGCATCACCCTGCTCGATACCGTCGATGTCCTGGATCTTGAAGGGCAGACGGACTTCACCGCGGGTCAGCTCTTTGCGGAGCGGGCCCTCGAGCAGCAGCTGGCGGATGCCATCGTGTGTGTCAACGATCTGCTCGCCTTCGGCGTGCTCTCCGGGCTCCGTGCTCATGGGGTGCGCTGCCCGGAGGACGTGCTGATCACCGGCTGCAACGACGACGTTCCCATGGCGGAGCTGATGGGTCTCACGACCATCCGGACGCCGATGGCCGAGATCGGGCGGGAGGCCACGCGGCTGCTGCTCAGCGACGGGCGAGTGCCACGCCACGTGCGTCTTCGACCGACGCTCGTCGTTCGCGAGACGACGCGACGGACGCGCAACCGGGCTGACGAGGAGAACGGGGCCCGCCTCACAACGCCGGATGCGACCGCGGTGGGGTGAGCGCTCGGCGGCGGCAAGGGCGGGGGCGCCCCCATCGAGCCCACCAGTCAGCCGGTAGCGCGCAGCAGTCGTCGACGGCGGCAGGATCACCGCGTTCGCGCCCCGCCTCGACTCGTGCTGCAGCCGCCAGCTAGCCTGCCCGCTCCGGACCGCGACGCGACTGCAGGCGCTCGAATGCCGCCACGAGGTGAGCTCGCATGGCGGCGCTGGCGCCGGCCGTGTCACCTCGCTCGATGGCCTCGATGATGGCCGCGTGCTCGTCTGAAGGATCGTGCTCAGGGCTCGAGGAGGCGACGCCGGACATCCACGCCCTGAGCAGCACTCCGACGCTCTCGAGCACGGTGGCGAGGGGCGGGTTGCCGGCGGCCTTCGCGACCCGCAGGTGAAACGAGAGATCGGCGGCGATGAACCGATCGGGATCGTTCGGCTCGGCAGCATCCATCTCGGCCAGCAACGATCGGAGCGCCGAGATGTCACCTTCGCTCCGGCGCTCGGCGGCCATCCCGGCGAGCATCGACTCGAGATGGACACGCGCGTCCACCAGCTCGTCCAGCTGCCGGTCACCGAGCAGAAGGCCCCATTGGATGGACTGCACCAGGAGGTCCGACGCGGGCCGCCGGAGGTACGTGCCGTCGCCCTGACGGACGTCGACGAGCCCCAGCAGCCTCAGGGTCTTCACGGCCTCGCGGATCACGTAGCGACCGACACCGAGGGTCGCCGCGAGACTGCGCTCAGACGGGATCTTCTCGCCGGGCTCGACGGCACCGGAGAGCAGGTAGGAGAGCAGCCGACGCGAGACCTCGGTCGAGGCCGCGTCGCGGTGATAATCGCGCATCGATCGCAGCTCGGCGCCCTGCTCGTCTGTCACCCGTTCCTCCAGTACGCCGACCTGCGTTGATGGCACATTAGCGCCTTGAGCGCGTGGAGCAAGCAAGGGTCGCCGTCGCTGCAGCGCAGGGATGCGCGCCGAGCACGACCTGGCGATTGCTATCGCCGCTCGCAGAACTGCGCGTACAGGTCGGCGAGGACGGCGGCGGGATCGCGATAGTACGCACGGGCGTCCACCGGAAGATGGATCGGGTGCGCGGACGTCTGGACGACCGGTTGGGTTCGGGCGAAGTCGCGCACGACCTGTGCCGCTGGCTTGAGGGACCCATCCGGGCGCACGAGCCCGAAGAATCGCTCATGAACCTGGAGGTCGCAGGGCGGACGGTCCCACAGTGACGGGTGATAGTCGGCGAAGCACCAGAGGAAGGCCCCCAGGCTGCCAACCTCGACCAGCGCGGGCAGCACGCGTGCGACGTAGGCCGCCGCGTCCTCCTCGGACGCGAAGTGCATTCGGCCCGTCCGGCCACCCCAGAACTCGAGGTCGCGCCAATGGCTCGGTCGGTCGGGCCAGTGCGTGTTCACACCGAACTCCTCGTACAGGACCGGGCGGCCAGCCAGGGCTGCGGTCAGGGCCGAGGTGAACGGAACGAAGCTCGGGTCGAGGGCCTCGCGAGCGAGCGCCGCGTACATCGGGTAGCCGTGCATGACCGAGATCCCGGTCTCCAGCGCGATGTCATCGACCCGGAACCCCACGTCGCGCTCGATGTCGGCGTAGTGGAGGCCGATGAGCACGGGCCGGGCCGGATCGATCTCGCGGATCGTCCTGACGCGGTCGTGCACCCATCGCCGCCCCGCGTCGGCGTCGACCGGCTGATGGAACAGGTCGGGCTCGTTGCCCAGGCTCCAGGACCAGACCGCCGGATGATCACCGAGAGCGGTGCACACGGTGCGCAGCAGGTGGTCCTCCGCATCGAGGACGAAGGGCTTCGCGTACACATCGTGGATGGCATGAGCGTCGCCCTTCGGGCGGGCGATACCCACGAGCTGGCGCTCGCCCGGCAGCCGGGCCCTCGACCGGTCGATCAGCCATTCGGGCGCCCAGCCGGGTCCGCTCATGTGGCCCGTGAAGAACGTCACCTGCAGCTGGAGCCGTTGTTCTTCCGCGATGTCGCAGACCGTACCCAGATCGTCGAGGGCCTTCGCGCTGACGACCGCGGGCGACGGCTGGAAGCTCTCCCACAGCAGGAAGATGCGCACGTGCGTGATGCCCAGCTCGGCGATGGTCGCGAACTCGTCGCGGACCTCGGCGGGATCGAAATCCTCCCACCAGTACATCGCCTTGCGGCGTGGCCAGTAGTTGACGCCCAGCAGGAACGGGCGCCCGGGAACGTGGACCTCGCCCATCATTCGACGCCGGCCCCACAGCGCGCGATGTCAAGGCCGCCGACGATATCGGCGATGACGACATCGGCTCCGGCCTGGCCAGGCGCCGGCACGAACATCCGGCCGATCTCACGGCCAGCGCTCACCACGAGCGCCGGCCGGTCACCCGGACGGAACCGATCCGGGACCGTGGGCGTGAGCTGCATCGTCGATCGGACCTCCCTTGCGCTCGTCCTCACGCAGCCGACATCCCGCCGTCAACGACCAGGGCTGCACCGGTGACGTATGACGCCTCGTCGGACAGGAGCCACAGGATGGCGGTGGCGATCTCGTCCGCGGTGCCAATTCGCTGCATCGGTACCCTGGTCAGCCAGCGCGCTCGCAGCTCGGGGTCATCACGCAATGGATCGTTCATCGGGGTGTCGATGACACCCGGAACAACCATGTTGACCCTGACACCGGCGGCCGCGTAGTCGCCCGCCATCGCCCGCATCAGCGCGAACACACCGCCCTTGCTCGCACTGTACCCGGGCTCATCGCCGGCCATGCCGAACGAGCCCAGATTCGAGCCGAGACAGACGAGCGAACCCCCTCCCGCCTTCAGAAGCTGACGCATGCCGTGCTTGCATGTCAGGAACTGGCCGGTGAGATTCGTGGTGATGACCCGATCCCAGACGTTGGTATCGAGCTCGTGGACGGAACCCTCGGGTATTTCGATCCCGGCATTCGACACGACCACGTCGAGGCCACCCCACTCTGCGCCGATCCGCTCTATCGCCGGACCGATCTGATCCTCGAGCGAGCAGTCGGCCGCGAGCACCAGGCACACCGCGCCACTGGAGCTGATCTCGTCCGCAACCTCCTGCAATGTCTCCACATGCCGCGCGACGAGGGCCACGCTCGCGCCCTCGCTTGCCAGGCGGAGCGCCGTCGCGCGTCCGATCCCCTTGCTCGCCCCGGTCACGAGTGCCCGCTTCCCTGAAAACCGGCTCATGGCGTGGCTCACTGCTGCGTCTCCTTCTGGGCGACCGGTCGCCCATCTCGTGGAAGGCCATCGGTGTGGATCTTGCGCCCGATGTGCGCACCCTGGTGACCCTCGATGCTGTCGTTGCGCGCCGGCCTCACCGCCTCACTCGGGGCACGGGGTCTGGGCGCCGGTCATGGGTCGCCAGCGCAGGTTCGGCTGGCGGGCGGCGGTGGCCTCGTCGAGCCGGCGCACCGGGGCCGCGTGCGGGGCCCCGGTCACGAGCTCGGGCTCGGTCTCGGCCTCGTGCGCGATCTCCGCCAGCGCCTGGGCGAAGGCGTCGAGCGTCTCGAGCGACTCGGTCTCGGTGGGCTCGATCAGCATCGCCTCCTCGACCGTGAGCGGGAAGTAGATGGTGGGCGGGTGGTAGCCCTTGTCGATCAGGCGCTTGGCGACATCGAGCGTGCGCACGCCGGTGCGCGCCTTCAAGCCCGCCGCCGAGGCCACGAACTCGTGCTTGCACGGCCGGTCGAACGGGATCTCGAACGCCTCGCCCACGCGCACGCGCAGGTAGTTCGCGGCCAGCACCGCGTCGTCGGACACCTCGCGCAGCCCGGCGGCGCCATGGGCGCGCAGGTACGCGTAGGCACGGACGAGGACCCCCGTGCTGCCGGTGAAGCTGCGCAGCCGGCCGATCGAGTCGGGTCGCTCACCGGGGGTCTCGAGGCGGTAGGTGCCGTCGGGGGCACGGCGCACGCGCGGGGCCGGCAGGTAGGGCACGAGGTGGGCCCGCACCCCGACCGGCCCGGCACCCGGTCCCCCGCCGCCGTGGGGGGTGCTGAACGTCTTGTGGGTGTTGAAGTGCATCACGTCGAACCCGGCCTCGCCGGGCTTGAAGCGACCCAGGATCGCGTTGAGGTTGGCGCCGTCCATGTACGCGAGCGCACCCGCCTCGTGGGTGGCGGCGAGCAGCTCGCCGATCCGGCGCTCGAACAGCCCGAGCGTGGACGGGTTGGTGATCATGATCGCCGCGGTGCGGGGGCCGAGCGCGGCCCGGAAGGCGTCGAGGTCCACGCCGCCGTCGGGCGCGGACGGGATGGTGATGGTGCGGAAGCCGGCCATCGACGCGGTCGCGGGGTTGGTGCCGTGTGCGCTGTCGGGGACCAGCACCTCGGTCCGCTGCGCGTCACCCCGCGCGCGGTGGTAGGCGCGGACCATCAGGATCCCGGTCAGCTCGCCCTGGGCGCCGGCCGCGGGCTGGAGGCTGACCGCGTCCATGCCGCTGATCTCGGCGAGCATCGCCTCGAGCTCGGCCAGCAGCGCCAGCGTGCCCTGGGCGGTCGCGTCGGGCGCCAGCGGGTGGAGGTTCGCAAAGCCCGGCAGCCGGGCCGCCCATTCGTTGAGCTTGGGGTTGTACTTCATGGTGCAC
Organism: uncultured Chloroflexia bacterium; assembly: GCA_963734995.1. GTDB lineage: Bacteria > Chloroflexota > Limnocylindria > Limnocylindrales > CSP1-4 > CAIXZV01. The sequence continues at coordinate 73,825 of CAVTJD010000005.1, read as the reverse complement.
GAGCCCAGCGGGTAGAAGCCGGTGTCGACCGCGTAGTTGAGCTGGCTGAGGTTGACGTAGTGGCGGACGAGGTCGGGCTCGGCGAGCTCGGGCAGCGCGGCCGGGGTCGCCCGCCGGGCGGCCTCGGGGATGCGGTCGAGCGCGTCCGCGGGCGGGTGCGGGATCTTGCCCCCGCCGCGCCCCGGCCGGCTGCGCTCGAAGAGGGTGGGCTGGAGGCGCTCGCCGACGACGCTCATGGCGCAGCCCCGGCGGGCGCCGGCGGCGAGCCCGCGAGCTCGGCCCGCAGCGCGGCGGCGAAGCGCGCGATCTCGGCGCTCGTGGTCAGCTCGGTGGCGCACACCAGCAGGCCGTCGGCGAGCGACGGCTCGTCGGGCAGCAGGCGGGCGGTCGGGATGCCGGCGAGGATCCCGTGCTCGAGCAGCCGCGCGTGGACGGCGGGCGCGTCGGGTACCCGGACCACGAGCTCGTTGAGGTACGGTCCCGGGTGGAGCCTGGGCGCGCCCGCGGCCGCGAGCGCGGTCGCGAGCTCGGCCGCCCGGGCGGCGCCGGTCGCCGCCACGTCGCGCAGCCCGTGGGGCCCGAGTGCGGCGAGGTAGATCGAGGCGGCCAGCGCGAGCAGCGCCTGGTTGGTGCAGATGTTGCTGGCCGCCCGCTCGCGCCGGATGTCCTGCTCCCGGGCGCGCATCGTCATCACGAACGCGCGGCGGCCGTCGAGATCGGTCGTCATGCCCACCAGGCGACCCGGGATCTGGCGCATCAGCGCCTCGGTACAGGCGAGGATGCCCAGATACGGCCCGCCGTACGCGAGCGGGATGCCCAGTGGCTGGCCGTCACCCGCGGCGATGTCGGCCCCGACCTCGCCCGGCGGCGCGAGGACCGCGAGCGAGACCGGCTCGATGACGGCCACGAACAGGGCGCCCGCGGCGTGGGCGAGGCGGCCGAGCTCGGGCATCGGCTCGAGCAGCCCGAGCACGTTGGGCTGGGCCGCGAGCACCGCCGCGACCGGTCGCTCGCGATCGGCGAGCGCGCGCTCGAGCGCGGCGAGGTCCGTGGTCCCCGCGGCCGGGCCGTCGGGCACCAGGGGCAGCGGCTCGACGACGATCGAGCCCGCCTCGGCGTACGTCTCGAGCGTCTGGCGGTAGTGGGGGTGGACGCCGCGCGACACGAGCACCCGCGCGCGCCGGGTGGCGCGGCACGCGAGCAGCGCCGCCTCGGCGGTCGCGGCGCCGCCGTCGTAGTGGGAGGCGGACACGACCGCGAGCCCGGTCAGCTCGGCGAGCAGGCTCTGGTACTCGTAGATGCTCTGGAGCGTGCCCTGGGACACCTCGGGCTGGTACGGCGTGTAGGCCGTGTACCACTCGCCGCGCAGCAGCAGCTGATCGACCGCGGGCGGGGTCCAGTGGCGGTACGCGCCGGCGCCCAGGAAGCTCGCGAGCTCGGTCCGGTTGCGGGCCGCGAGCCCGGCCAGCCGGGCCGACAGGCGGAGCTCGGGCTCGGGCGGGTCGAGCGCGAGGGGGGTCGCCCGCAGCGCCTCGGGGATGTCGTCGAACAGGGCGTCGACCGAGGCGATGCCGAGCGATCGGAGCATCCGCGCCCGGTCGTCGGCCGCGTGCGGGCCGTAGGGCATCGGTCAGCCTTCGGCGATCAGCGCTTCGTACGCGGCGGCGTCGAGCAGCGCGTCCGCCTGCCCGGGATCGGCCAGCCGGAGCTTGACCATCCAGCCGGCGGCGAACGGATCGCTGTTGACGAGCTCGGGGGTCGTGGCCAGCGCCTCGTTGGCCGCGACCACCTCGCCGGCCAGCGGCGCGAACAGGTCGCTCACCGCCTTCACCGACTCGACCACCCCGAACGTCGCGGCCTGCTCGAGCGTGCGGCCCGCCTCGGGCAGCTCGACGAACACGACGTCGCCCAGCTGGTCCGCCGCATAGCGGGTGATGCCGACCGTCGCGAGCTCGCCGTCGATGGCGACCCACTCGTGCTCCCTGGTGTACCGCAGATCGGTGGGGACCATCAGGCGGGTTCCCGGACAGCGTCAGGTAGCGGGCCTGCCTCCGGCCGGTCCGGGAGGAGGTCGGGCCAGCCGGAGATCACAGGCACGTGGTCGCCGGCAGCAGACAACAGCGCTGACATCTGATCGTCACCAATCCGGCTGGACCGCCTGCCAGCGGCCGGGGCTCCGGAGCTGGCTACGCCAACCCCGACACCCATCTCGGCGAACCTGCATTCGACCCTCTCGAACCCGTTGGGACCACCCCGACACGGATCGCGTCGGACTCAACACGTCAATGGCGCAACCGGCCACTCCGGGACACAATGTCGGGCGATCAAGGTCCAGGTCAAGTTCACCATGCTGAACAGATGGTGAAGCACATCTTACGAGCGACCGAGCCCTTCGCCCATCGCCGGGCTCGTGTCGGCTCCGTCGCCTGAATGTCCCTGCGACCTGGGCTCGCGCGTCGATCCAGCAAGCGGAGGTCCGAAGGTGGAACAACGGTTTGCGGGCAAGGTCGCCCTGGTGACCGGTGCGACGAATGGCATTGGCCAGGCGACCGCGGTCCGTCTCGCCGCGGAGGGCGCCATCGTCGGTGTCAACCAGCGGCCGACCGGCGATCCGGGCGTCACGCTGTCGATGATCGAGGAGGTCGGGGGCACCGGCTTTCCCGTGGTGGCCGACATGCGCGATCCAGCCCAGGTCATCTCGATGGTCCAGCAGACCGCGCAGCAGGGTGGGCGGCTCGACTACCTCGTCTCGAACGCCGCGATCAACCCATTCCTGCCCTGGGACAAGACCAGCGTCGAGGACTGGGACAACTTGTGCGAGACGAATCTTCGAGGCACCTGGATCGCCTCGACCGAGGCCGCCAAACAGATGATCGCCGAGGGCCACGGTGGAGCGATCGTATGTGTGAGCTCGATCTCGGCCCACGTCGGCTCACCGTTCCAGACAGCCTATTGCGCCACGAAGGGCGGCATCTCGATGTGGGCGAAGGCATTCGGGGCCGTGGTGGGCGCGCATGGGATCCGGGTCAATGCGGTGGAGCCGGGCTGGGTGCTCACGAACATGGCGGCGCCGATGTTCGACGATCCGGGCGCCGTGCAGTACTACGAGGAACGCATCGCCCTGCACCGCGCCGCAAAGCCCGATGAGATGGCGGCGACGATCGCGTTCCTCCTGTCCGATGAGGCGAGCTACGTGACCTCGGCGACGCTCCTCGCGGACGGCGGCTTCATCGTGAATGCCGAGCTGTAGCGGTGCAGGAAAGGGGGCGGATCTCACGCCCGGCCGGCTGTCCGGGCAGGGGCCGGTCAACCGCGTCGGCGCGTCCCGTCCGCCGGGCACTGGGCGGTCACGTAGGTCACCCCCGCGAGAACCCGGGGAATGCCTCCGCTACCGGGCGTTCCCTTCGTGACGGTGACCGTCGGGGGCGATGGCAAGGGCCGGTGGCCGGTTCATGTGCGCCGCGTGCCCGGCGCCAAACCTGGCCATCTCGGACAGCATGAAGGCGATCGCCGGATGGCTTCGGCGCTCCGGTCGGATGGCCGCCTCGATGCGTCGCGTGAGCACCGGATTGGTGAGGCTGATACCGGCTCGTACCGGGCGGTCGTGGAGTGCCAGGCCGGGCAGGATGCCAACGCCCAATCCCTCCTCGACGAGGGCGATGATGACGGCGAAATCCTTGCAGTTGGCCCTGATGTGCGGGTCGAAGCCACTGGCCTGACAGGCCCTGACCACCGCTTCGAAGAACACGCTGCTTTCGGTATCCATGATCCAGAATGCGTCCTGAAACTCGGTGAGCCGGACCGAGCCGACACCTGCATGACCTGGCAGCGAGGCAACGTACAGGGGGTCCTCAAAGAGGTGCTTGACCTCCAGGCCGTCGCCCGCGTGGGCCTCGGTGCCCGGATACTCGTCGATGATCGCCATGTCGATCTCATCGAGGCAGAGCGCGTCAAGGCTCTCGGTAGCCTCCAGGTCGCGAAGCGTGATTCGGAGGGTGGGATAGAGCTGGCTCACGGCCGTTATGACCGAGGGCATCATGGCTCTCGCCGCCGTGGGAAATGCCGCCACTCGCAGGGTTCCCGCCACCCGGTTGAGGGACGAGGCAAGGTCTGCCTCAGCCGCTGCGATGGCTCCGGTGATGATGTGGGCGTGCCGAACCAGCAGCAGGCCGGCGTCGGTGAGCCTCACCCGGCGCCCATGCTTCACGAGGAGTGGCGTTCCCGCCTCCCGCTCGAGGAGTGACATCTGCTGCGAGACGGCGGAAGAGCTCACGCTCATCGCCTCTGCCGCGGCCTTGATGCTCCCCCGTGCCTCGATCTCTCGCAGGAGCTGCAAGCGCCAGACACCCAGCATCGAAGTCTCCCCAGCTTTCCTGTTTGAGCGGCCACCGGGACGGGACGTGGGCCGGCCCCATGCTTCAGTTCTACTTCACGGGTTCTACAGTTCGACGAACTTGACCTGCACCAGACTCGCTGACATTGTGACGGCAGCTGCCGCCCGGGGCAGGCTGCAGCCACGGCGCTGGCGCAGCGCCACGCAGGAGGAGGCGCAGCTGGATGGTGCGGCGGTCCGCTGTCGAGGATCAGCGCGAGCGTGCTCTTGCCGCCTATGGCCCGGCGATCGGCCGTCACCGTGATGACCTGATCACGCCGGCGCTCGTGCTCGACGTCGCCGCCGCGCAGCGCAACATCGATCGGATGGCCGAGATGCTTCGACCATTGCCGGCCGGGATCCGACCGCACGTCAAGGCGCACAAGAGCCCCGATCTCGCCCTTCGCCAGATGGCGGCTGGCGCGCTCGGCATCTCTGCGGCCACGATCTGGGAAGCCCTGGTCATGGCCGAGGCCGGCGTCGGCGACATCTTCGTCGTCAACCAGCTCGTGGATCCGTCGAAGATCCAGCTCGCCGCAGACCTCGCCCGTCACACGACCCTGCGGGTCGCCATCGATGCCCCGGCCAACGCGCGCGCCCTGTCCGAGGCGGCCGCCAGGGCCGGCGTCACGATCGGCGCGATGATCGAGGTCGATACGGGCATGCACCGCTCGGGCGTCGCCACGATCGGTGACGCCGTGGCCCTGGCGCAGCAGGTATCGGCGCTCCCGGGGCTCCGTCCGGACGGTCTCACCGGCTACGAGGGTCACTGCTCGCTCGTCCCGGAGGACGGCGCACGTCGCGAGCTGCAACGCGCCGCGATGGACGTGCTGGTCGAGGTTGCCGACGCGATCGTCGGTGCCGGGCTGCCGCCCCCGATCCTCTCGGCAGGTGGCACGGCGACATGGCGCTGGACGGCGGCTCATCCGCGCATCCACGAGATCCAGGCCGGCACATACGTGCTGATGGATCGCGAGTATGCCGGCATGGCGCCGGAGTTCGAGCACGCCCTGACCGTGGAATCCACGGTCGTGAGCCGCGCCGGCGGGCGTCTGGTGATCGATGCCGGCAGCAAGTCGATCGGTGACGGCATGCAGGCGCAGATCGTGGGGTCGACGTTGCGCCCGCACCGGTTCGACGAGGAGCACGGGATCTTCGACGCCAGTGGCGGCACCGATCTGGAGGCAGGCGAGCAGGTGCGCGTGATCCCGGGCTACGCTCCGGCCACGGTCAACCTGTTCGATGCCTACCACGTCGTCGAGGCCGACGTCGTCGTCGACGTCTGGCCCATCGTCCCGCGCGGGCCGGGGCACGGCGGCCTTGCGACGCTCGTGGCAGCGTGAAGGGAACGGTCTCGGTGGCATGAACGACCAGGCGCAGCGGCCCGAGCCGGCCTCCATCGCGGACTTCGAGCGCATCTTCGAGTCCGTGAAGAACTGGGGACGCTGGGGCCCGGACGATGAGCGAGGCACCCTCAACTACATCCAGCCGCTGCACGTCCGTGCGGCGGCCGCGCTGGTGCGCTCGGGACGGCAGGTGTCGATGGCGATCCCGATCAACACCGTGGCCGGACCGGACAACCCCAGCCCGGCGGTGCGGCTCATGGTCCAGGCGCACGACGTCGACCCCGGTATGCCGGGCCCCCGGTACGCGATGGACCACCTCGCCATGGCCTGCCATGGCGACTGTCACACCCACGTCGACGCGCTGTGTCACGTCTCCTACGGCGGGTACACCTACAACGGTCGCCTTGCCTCGGAGGTCGTCGACAGCCGCACCTCGCATGCGCAGGACATCACGGCCTATGCCACGGGTCTCGTGGGACGTGGCGTGCTGCTGGACATCCCGCGGTTCCGCGGCGTGGAATGGCTCGAGCCCGGCGACGCTGTGACCCGCTCGGAGCTGGAGGCGTGCGAGCGGGCCGAGGGCGTCGAGCTGGGCGAGGGCGACGTGCTGGTGTTCCGGACCGGCCATCACCGCCGGCGGCTCGCCCTGGGACCGTGGAGCAACGACTACCCCCCGGCCGGCGAGGGCAAGGCGGGGTTGCACGTGGATACGATCCGCTGGATGCACGAGCGTCGGATCGCCGCGTTCCTGCCGGACGGTGACGGCGAGACGGTCCCGGGCTCCGTCGACGGCATGCTCGATCCGATCCACCCGCTCCAGATCGCCGCGATGGGCATGCTCGCGGCCGACAGCCTGCAGCTGGAGGAGCTCGCCGCGGCATGCGATGAGGAGGGCCGCTTCGAGTTCATGGTCGTCGGCCTGCCGCTCAGGTTGCCGGGAGGCACCGGTTCCCCGTGGAACCCGATCGCCATCTTCTAGGTCCAACGCGTTGTCGCAACTGGGTGACCGGTCACCCTTATCCCTGATTCGCGAGGAATCTGATGAGCACGGAGGTCAGCGTGGAGTCCAACCCGTACATCCCGAATTCGACCCCGGAGATCCGCGAGCGGATGCTGAGAGCCATCGGCGCCGAAACGCTCGAGGAGCTCTATGACGTCATCCCGGAGCGTCTGCGTCTTCGCTCACGACTTGCCGTCCCGGACGGGCTCCGGGGCGAGCACGAGCTGCGCGCCCACGTCGAAGGCATGCTCCAGCGCAACACGCACACAGGCGAGGTCCTGAGCTTCCTGGGTGGCGGATGCGCACCGCATTTCATTCCGGCCGTGTGCGATGAGATCGGATCTCGCGGCGAGTTTCTCACCGGCTACCACGATGGCTCGAACTCGATGCTCGGCAGCTATCAGGCGCAGTTCGAGTTCCAGAGCATGCTGGGCTCACTCGTCGGCCTCGACATGGTCAGCACCACAACCTACGACTGGGGTACGGCGGCCGCCAGCTCGCTGCTGATGGCCTCCCGGATCACGGGCCGCAAGGTCGTTCACGTGCCGGCGATGATGAGCCCGACCCGGCGCCGCCAGCTCCAGGCCATCGCCGGGCCGACCGTCAGGATCGACGATGTTCGAGGTGACCCCGCGACCGGCGGCCTGGACCTCGACGTGCTCGAGGCATCGGTGACGGCAGCGGCCGCGGCGATCTACGTCGAGGTGCCGGCCTACCTCGGAACGATCGAGCCGAACGTGGCGGCGATCGGCGAGATCGCCCATCGCAATGGTGCCCTGCTGGTCGTCGGCGTCGACCCGATCTCCCTGGGCATCCTCGCGGCACCGGCCTCCTACGGCGCCGACATCGTGTGCGGCGATATCCAGCCGCTGGGCGTCCACATGTATCTTGGGGGCGGACTGGCCGGGTTCATCGCCACGCCCCACGAAGCGCGCTACGTGCGCGAATGCCCGACGCTCCTGGTGAGCATCCTCGAGACGCAGCAGCCGGACGAGTACGCGTACGGCTGGTGGAACTTCGAGCACACGTCCTATGCGTATCGGGGCGAGTCGGATGACTTCGCCGGGACGACCCAGACGATCTGGTCCATCGTCGCGGCGACCTACCTGGCCGCGATGGGCCCGCAGGGCCTGCGCGATGTCGGCGAGGCGATCGTCGCTCGCTCGCGCTACGCGATCGACCAGCTGTCCAGCGTGCCGGGGCTCGTGGCACCGGTGTTCCGGGGGGCCTCGCATTTCAAGGAGTTCGTGGTCCGGATCGAGCACGAGGACCGCACGGTCCGCGACGTGATGGCAGCGCTGCGAGAACGCGGCATCTACGGTGGGGTCGACCTCACCGCCGACATGCCGGCCCTCGGGCAATCGGCCCTCGTCTGCGTGACCGAAGTTCACTCCGCAAGCGATATCGACCGACTCGCGACCGAGCTGGCTGAGGTGCTCCGATGACTGACCATTCCGATCTCGATCGGCCCCGACCGATCCTGCGCGAGCGGTTCCACCAGGCGGCCTGGTCCGAGCCCCTCGTGATGACCCTCGGACAGCCGGGCAGGCGCGGCGTGGTCCCTCCCCGAACCGACGGTGCCCTCGCGAAGACGGCGGCGGACGCGCTCGCGGCGATCCCGGGTGGGCTCCGCCGCCCGGCAGTGCCGGACCTGCCGGAGCTGTCCCAGCCCGAGGTCGTGCGTCACTTCACGCGCCTGTCACAGATGGTCCTGGCCGGGAACGTGGCTACGAGCCTCGGACTGGGCACGACCACGATGAAGTACAACCCGGTCGTCCACGAGCAGCTCACTCGCTCTCCGAAGCTCGCCGACCTTCATCCGGCGCAGGACGAGGAGACGATCCAGGGCGTCCTCGAGATCATCTATCGGCTGGGCGAGTACCTGACCGCGATCTCGGGCATGGACCGCTTCTCGCTCCAGCCGAGCGGCGGCAGCCAGGGGATCTTCTCCAATGCGCTGGTGCTGAAGGCCTACCACGCGGCAAAGGGGAACACCGAGCGCGACGAGATCATCACCACGATCTTCTCCCACCCGGCGAATGGGGCGGCGCCGGCGACCGCCGGGTTCAAGGTCATCTCCCTCTACCCGGGCCCGCGCGGAGTTCCGGATATCGACGCGCTCAGGGCAGCCGTCAGCGAGCGAACGGCCGGCATGTTCATCACCAACCCTGAGGACACCGGCATCTTCAATCCCCTGATCGACGAGTTCGTCAAGGTCGTCCACGATGCGGGTGGGCTATGCGTGTACGACCAGGCGAACGCGAACGGCATCCTGGGCATCACGCGAGCTCGCGATGCCGGGTTCGACATGTGCCACTTCAACCTCCACAAGACGTTCGGCGTGCCGCATGGCTGCATGGGCGGGGCCGTTGGGGCAGAGGGCGTCACGGCGGAGCTGGCCCCATTCCTGCCGACGCCGTCCATCGAGTTCGACGGCGAGCGCTACAGCGTCCGCGCCTCGAGTGACACATCCATCGGCACCCTGCGAGCGTGGTACGGCAACGTCCACTCGATCGTGAAGGCCTACAGCTGGATCACGTCCATGGGCGCTGACGGCCTGAGGGCTACGGCCGAAGCGGCAGTGCTGAACAACAACTACCTGATCAACCGCATCCTCGCCATCCGCGGCGCCAGCATCTCGTTCGGGGATGCCAACCAGGATCGCCGCCTGGATCAGGCCCGCTACAGCTGGGAGAAGCTCACCGCCGACACGGGCATCACCACCAGCCAGGTCCACGATCGCGTGATCGACTACGGGGTCCAGAGCTACTTCACCAGTCACCATCCCTGGCTCGTACCCGAGCCGTTCAGCCTCGAGCCCGCGGAGAGCTACTCCATCGAGGATCTCGACGAGTACGCCGCGGTGCTTGACCGGATCTCGAGCGAGGCATACGACGATCCGGATGTCGTACGCACGGCCCCGCATCGAAGCACCGGTGCCCCGGTCAAGCCGGGCTCGTACGAAGAGCCGTACATGACGTGGCAGGCATACGCGAACCGGCGACAGGCCGCCGCCCCCGGCTCCTGATCGCGTGACCGGTCGAAGCGTGGGCCTCGTCGTCAACCCGATCGCCGGCATGGGGGGGCCGATCGGGCTCAAGGGCACGGACGGCTGGGCGCGAGACGAGCTGGAGCGACGCGGGGCGATCGCAACTTCGACCAGCCGGGCATCGGTCGCGCTGGCGGGGCTCGCCCGAGCCGGCCCGGCCGAGGTCCTGTGTGGCGCCGGTGCGATGGGCGCCGATGCCGTCAGTCGCGCCGGGATGCGGCCGCACGTCGTGCAGGTGCCGGCCGGACCCGACACGACGCCCGACGACACGGTCGCCGCGACGCGGGCGATGGAGGCGGCGGGTTGCGAGCTCATCCTGTTCGCCGGCGGGGACGGCACCGCGCGCGATGTCTATCGCGCCATCGGCACGCGAACGCTAACGCTCGGGATCCCGGCCGGCGTGAAGATCCACTCGGCGGCCTTTGCCATCAATCCGACCACAGCCGGTGACCTCGCCGCGGCCGTTGTCGCGGGCGAGGTCACCTCGACCAGCCAGGCGGAGGTCGTCGACCTCGATGAGGACGCCTACCGCCTCGGTCACGTGTCCGTCAGGCTGTTTGGCTACCTGCGCGTCCCCGACCGCCCGAACGCAATCCAGGGCTCGAAGGTCCGCTCGATCGGAGACGAGGAGGCAATCGCCGGGATCGGAAGCACGATCGCCGACCGGTTGGAGCCCGGCTGCCGGTACCTGATCGGTCCCGGCACGACGGCCAAGGCCGTCCTTCGGGCCATGAACCTGCCCGCCACGCTGCTGGGCGTCGACCTCGTGCTGGACGGGGCACTGATCGGCTCGGACCTGACGGCCTCGGAGGCGTTGGCGGCGACCTCGGACGCACCGACCCGCCTCATCGTCTCGCCGATCGGCGGCCAGGGGCACGTCTTTGGCCGAGGGAACCAACAGCTGAGCCCAGCCCTGATCCGCCGGATCGGCAGGGACGGGGTCATCGTGGCCGCCTCGCCCCGGAAGCTGGCCTCTCTGCGGGGCCGTCCGTTGCTGCTCGACACCGGCGATCGTGCCCTCGACACCCAGCTGGCGGGCTTCGTTCGGGTCGTCACCGGTCGAGATCGCGAGACCGTGTATGCGCTTGCCTGCTAGCCGCCCTGCCGGAGGCCGGCTTCCCGGCATGCGAGCCATCGCCCCGCAGGACGCAGGTTGACGATGCGAATTGGGCTGTTCCTGACCTGCTTCAACGACCTGCTGTACCCAACGGTCGGCCGAGCCACGGTCAGTCTGCTCCAGCGACTGGGGCACGAGGTGGTGTTCCCCGCGACGCAGACGTGCTGCGGCCAGCTGCACTTCAACACCGGCTATCGGGAAGCCTGCATCCCGTTGGTGCGCCGCTTCACGGACACCTTCGACCGCTTTGACGTCGTCGTCACGCCATCGCCCTCGTGCGCCGCCATGGTCCGTGATCAGCACGCCGTGATCGCGCAGCTGGCGGCAGACCTGGGCCGCGACGCGGAGCTCGCGGCCCAGGTGGCCCGGACGGTCCCCAGGGTGTACGAGCTGACTGAGTTCCTGGTCGACGTGCTCGGCATCCTCGATGTCGGCGCCAGCTTCCACCACCGCGTCGCCTTCCACCCCACCTGTCACTCGGTCCGAATGCTGGGCATCGGCGATCGTCCCGTCCGCCTCCTGGGTGCTGTGCGCGGCCTGGATCTCGTCGATCTCACGGGAGCCGACCAGTGCTGCGGGTTCGGCGGCACCTTCTCGGTCAAGAACCCGGACGTGTCGCTGGCCATGGGCTCGGACAAGGTGGCGTCCATCGCCGGCTCCGGGGCAGAGGTGCTCACCGCCGCGGATACCTCCTGCCTCATGCACCTCGCGGGCATGCTGTCCCGCGCCGACTCGCCGGTTCGGGTGATGCACCTCGCCGAGATCCTCGAAGGGACCGGGGCATGACCGACGGAGCGGGCACGACCGGCGGAGCGGGCACGACCATCCGGCACGCCACGCCGTCGTTCGAAGGCACGCCGCCGTTCCCGGAGGCGGCCAGGATCGCGCTCGAGGACCAGCAGCTCCGAACGAACCTGGCACACGCAACGCGCACGATCCGCGAGAAGCGAGCCCGGGCGATCGCCGAGCGCCCTGACTGGGAGGCCCTGAGGCTCGCGGGCGCTGCGATCAAGGACGAGGTCCTCGGCAACCTCCCGGCGCTGCTGACCGGCCTCGAATCAGCGGTCGAGCGGGCCGGCGGCACGGTGCATTGGGCCCGCGATGCCGCCGAGGCCAACGCAATCGTGGTCGGGCTGGTGCGTGCCGCCGGCGCCAGCGAGGTCGTCAAGGTCAAGTCGATGGCCACGCAGGAGATCGAGCTCAATCAGGCTCTCGAGGACGCGGGCATCGCCGCCTGGGAGACCGATCTTGCCGAGCTCATCGTCCAGCTTGGCAGGGATCTTCCCTCGCACATCCTGGTACCCGCGATCCATCGCAACCGTCGCGAGATCCGCGAGATCTTCGGGCGCGAGATGGGCACGGTCGGTCGGCCGGCGCCGGACGGGCTCAGCGACGATCCGTCAGCGCTCGCCGAGGCGGCGCGGCTGCACCTGCGCGAGAAGTTCCTTCGGGCCCGGGTGGGCATCTCCGGCGCCAACTTCGCCGTGGCCGAGACGGGCACCGTCATGGTCGTCGAGTCCGAGGGCAATGGGCGAATGTGTCTGACGTTGCCGGAGACGCTGATCACGGTGATGGGCATCGAGAAGATCGTGCCCCGCTGGCGGGACCTCGAGGTCTTCCTCCAGCTGCTGCCGCGCTCCTCGACGGCCGAGCGCATGAACCCGTACACATCGATGTGGACCGGGGTGACCCCGGGCGACGGGCCACAGGCCTTCCATCTCGTGCTGCTCGACAACGGCCGGACCGACACGCTGATCGACCCCGTCGGGCGCCAGGCGCTGCGGTGCATCAAGTGCTCGGCCTGCCTCAACTTCTGCCCCGTGTACGAGCGGGTCGGCGGCCGGGCATACGGCTCACCGTACCCGGGGCCGATCGGCGCGATCCTGACGCCGCAGCTTCGGGGGATCAACGTCCATCCGGTGGACCACCAGACCGCCTCGCTCCCCTACGCCTCGTCCCTGTGCGGGGAGTGCTACGAGGTGTGTCCGGTCCGGATCAACATCCCGCAGGTGCTCTTGGATCTCCGGCACAAGGTGGTGGCGCAACACACAGGACGGGAGCGGCTCAGCCAGGAGCATCTCGTGATGTCGTCGCTCGGCTGGGCGTTCGCCGATTCCCGTCGTCTTGCCATGGCCGAACGAGGCGCGGGCCTGGCGGGACGCCTGGTCCGGCGCGGCACCCTCGTCCGGCGCCTCCCGGGACCGACGTGGCTCCGCGCGTGGCTCGCGGGCCGCGATCTCCCTTCGCTGCGCGGGGAGCCCTTCCGGCGCTGGTGGCGAAGGGCGGGACGAGGAGGCTCGAGGTGACCGGCGCCCGAGCCGAGATCCTCGAGCGGATCGCGACGGCCCTTCGCGTGCCGGTCGCCCCGACGGCGATCCCGCGAGCCTATGAGCGCTCGCTCCCGGCCGGGGTCGATCGCGTGGCTCGTTTCGAAGAGCGGGTCTCCGACTATCGCGCCACGGTTCATCAGGTCGATGCCGGCGGAGTCGGGTCGGCGATCGCCGCCGTGGCGCGCGAGCGAGGGATCGCCCGCCTCGTTGTCCCGGACGGTGCTCCGGCCGACTGGCTGGGACAGCTCGACGGCGTCGATCTCGTGCGCGACGACCCACCCCTGACGGTCAGGGCGCTCGACACGCTCGACGGCGTCCTGACGGGCGCCGCGGTCGCCATCGCCGAGACGGGCACGATCGTGCTCGATGGCGGCCCGGGACAGGGCCGGCGAGCCCTGAGCCTCCTGCCCGATCGCCACATCGTGGTCGTCGGCGGCGACCAGATCGCCGGCACCGTGGCGGAGGCGCTGGAGCGCCTGGATCCGTCGCGTCCGCTGACGTGGATCAGCGGACCGTCCGCGACGAGCGACATCGAGCTGCAGCGCATCGAGGGTGTCCACGGGCCGCGGGTCCTCGACGTGATCGTGGTGCGGGGCGTCCGCCCGACCACCGTGTCTCTCTGTGACTAATGCCTGTGAGATCGCGTCATGGCGGGCTCGTCGGTAATGGCTCAGCCCGGAGAGCCGCCGGGAAGCTCTCTCCCGGCCATCACGACCATCCGACTACGCGTCTCGTGTGTTGCCGACTGAACATGGGACACGACAATGCAGGGACCCATCGCCATAAGCGGGTGATCAGCGGGCGGGGGTTCCGGGTCCGTCACATCGAGTGCCACACAAGCTGGCCACGTCAATGCCCGGGGCTTGCCCTAGGACGCCGTCGCCGGCGGTCTGGCAGGCATTCCCCGGCTAGCTCTTCAAGTCATCCTCAGACAGCGCCCGCCGGACGACACTGGCCAGAGGCCGGGACACGCCGCCATCGAGATGACGCAACTGCATCTCGCAGCTGAAGCCGTCCACCACGAGGTTGCCATCTGCATCGAGCGCCCGGCGCACCGCGGGCAGCCAATGATCACGGCCGACCTGGTGGGAGAGATGCTCGTGCTCCTGGCGGAAGCCGAAGGAACCGGCGAGGCCGCAGCAACCTGCATCGAGGACCTGCACGCCGAATCCGAGCCTCTGGGCCAATTCGACGTCCGCGGCCACGGTCTTGATTGCCCGCGCATGGCAGTGTGGGTGGATGACCAGACGGCGGGGCGCACCGCTGGACATCATCTGGCGAGCGAGGGTGTCGGCGCCAATCGCGAGAATGTGTTCGGCTGGGCTTCGGGCGAGCTTCGCAAGCCGCGAGGCTCGGGGATCCGCGGGCAGCAGTCCCGGGAGCTCGTCCCGGAAGGCTGCGAGGCACGATGGCTCGGGGACGACGACGGGGATATCGCGCGAGGTCCACGGTTCCAGTACGTCGAGCAGCTGCTGCAACCAGCTCCGCGCCAGGCCGAGCATGCCGCTGTCATAGAGCGGTCGGCCGCAGCACGCCCACCCGGACGGGATCGCCACACGTTCGCCAGCCGCCTCCAGGATCGCGACGACGTCGTCGCCGCGGGCGGGCTCGAAGGCATCGGTGAACGTGTCCGGCCACACGACCACGGTAGCCTCGATGCGATCACGGCGGGCGGGATGGCGAGCTGTGCCAGAGCGACGCCAGGCGGGTGACGCGAAGCGCGGCAGCGAGCGGACGGTCGTGACTCCGGCAACCCGTCGCCCGACCGAGGACAGCCCTGGTGCCGCAAGGACCGCGTTCACCACCCGCGGTATCCGGGTTGCGAGGCGAGACCAGAGCGGTACGAGACCGAGCGCGTACGCTGCCCGGGGCCTCAGGCGCCCTCGGTAGTAGTGATGCAGGAACTCCGCCTTATACGTCGCGACGTCGACTGCGGTCGGGCAGTCTACCGCGCAGCTCTTGCACGAAAGGCAGAGGTCGAGCGCGTCTCGGACGTCGTCATTGCGCCAGGTCTCGGGTGTGACCGTCCCCTGGAAGAGCTCCGCTAGGAGCTTCGCCCGGCCGCGGGTCGAATGCTCCTCGAGCCGGGTGACCCGATAGGACGGGCACATGGCACCAGCGTCGTCGCGCCGGCACTTGCCTACCCCGACGCATCGCTCGGCCGCGACCTGCAGCGAGCCGCCGTCACGACCGAGGGCAAAGCCGTCTCGCCGCCCATCGGCGCCGAGCGACGAGATGCGGTACGTCGGGCCGTGGCGCAGGTTGGCATCGAGTGGTGCAGCGTCGATGAGCTTTCCAGGGTTCATCCTGCCG
Organism: uncultured Chloroflexia bacterium; assembly: GCA_963734995.1. Classification (GTDB taxonomy): domain Bacteria; phylum Chloroflexota; class Limnocylindria; order Limnocylindrales; family CSP1-4; genus CAIXZV01. The sequence continues at coordinate 58,298 of CAVTJD010000005.1, read as the reverse complement.
TCGGGATCCCAGATCGCCCGGAACTCGCGAAAGGCGGTCATGAGCCCCGGACCGTACATCCGGGAGAGGAGCTCACCGCGTGACTGACCGTCGCCATGCTCGCCACTGAGAGAGCCGCCGAGTGAGACCACGACGTCCGCTGCCCGCTCAACATACGCGCGATATCGGGTCAGCCCACCCGGAGAACGCAGATCGAAGTCGTTGCGCGTATGGACGCAGCCGTCGCCGAAGTGACCGTACCAGGCTCCCGTGTAGCCGAACTCGGACCACAGGTCGTTGATGGCGCGCAGGTACTCACCGAGCCGAGCCGGCGGAACGGCCGCGTCCTCCCAACCCTCGAGGTTGTGTCGTCCGTCGGGCCGGATCGCCGTGGCACCCAGTCCCGACTCACGGATGGCCCACAACCGCGCCTGGCTCGCGGCGTCGTCGAACCGCCGCCACACCTGTTTCGGCGGCAACGACGCCACGAATGAAGCCGTGACTGCATCCGCCTCGAGGTCGCTATCACCACCAAGCTCCGCCAGGAGCCAGGCCCCACTATCGGGCAGGAGCCCAAGGTGCTCGACATTGAGAGGCCGCGCGCGCATAAGCTCGACCAGCGTCCGGTCGAAGCCCTCGAGCCCCAGCAGTGGCTGCTCAAGGAGCCCCCGAACAGCGTCGGCCGCGACAAACACGTCCGGATAGCCGAGCACGACCAGTCGTCGCCGGGCCGGGATATGAACGAGCTCGAGGGTCGCCTGGGTGATCGCGGCACAGGTGCCTTCACTGCCGACGAGCGAGCGCGCTACATGGAATCCCCGCTCCGGCAGCAGCTCGTCCAGGTTGTAGCCGGAAACCCGACGTCGAAGCTCCGGGTAGCCTGTGCGGATGGACTCGGCATGCCGCTCGACCAGTCGCTCCAGCTGCGCCAGCACTCGAGGACCGGATGACGTGGTCCCCGTCGCGCCGACCCCATCGCCGCCCGCACCCAGGTTGAACGAGTCGCCGTTGGCCGTGACGACCGAGAGGGCACGCAGGTTGTCGACGGTCTTGCCGGCAACAAGGGCGTGCGTCCCGCAGGCATTGTTGCCGAGCATCCCACCGATCGTGCACCAGGCGTGCGTCGCCGGATCTGGGCCGAACGTCAGCCCGTAGGCCTCCGTCGCTCGGCGGAGGTCGTCGAGCACGACACCAGGCTCGACCCGGGCAATCCGTTGGTCGGGATCGATCTCGACGATGCGCCGCAGGTAGCGGCTCGTGTCGAGGATGACGCCGGCGTTGACCGCCTGACCCGCCAGGCTCGTCCCGGCGCCACGGCTCGTGACCGGAACGTCGTGCTCGGCGCATACACGCACGGCGGTCGCAAGATCGCTGGCGTCACGTGGACATACAACCCCGAGCGGGACCTGGCGGTAGTTCGAGGCGTCACTCGCGTAGATGGCGCGGGTGGCTCGGTCGAACCACACGTCCCCGCGCACCGACTGCTGAAGAGCCCTGGCAAGGGCGACCGAAGCGCGGCCGGATGTCCTCACAGACGAGCTAGGAGATCGGCAGGGCTGGGACCCAGACAGGCTGGTTGGGGTCGTACAGCTCGTTCACCTCTGCCTGCTCGTTCAAACACACCGTCGTAGTACGACTTTGTCGTGGTCGAGCTCGACTCCGACGCCGCTCTGACAGGGTTGAGGAACGTTCGTAATGCGACTCGGTCACTCCCCGGCGTTTGACCATTCTCGTTCGAGAAGAACCCGATCATCGATTGACACCCGCGCATTGAGCAGCATCGTCGTGCGGGTCACGTGGCTCCTCGTCTCGACGACCACGTGCTCTCCGCCGGCTGTGGTCGTGTCAATCAAGCCACGCCCGTTGAAGTTCCCCCCGTGGGCCGTGCGAGCGGCGTAGGCCTGGCCCTCGAACTCCGCGTGGAACAGTGGTCCGTGAGGCAAACGGAACTCCTCTGTCGATCCGAACGAGATGAGGACACTCTCGTTGACCGGATCCTCAGTAATGGTCCAGTACGGTCGTTCGTCGATCAGATGGGGCGAGCGATTGACGTCGGGGTCTGGTCTTTGAATTTGCACTGGCACCAGCGCGGCCGGGTCCCCTACAACCGGCAGACGAACACACGAAGGACAATCGCCCCCAAAATGAATCGTGATCATCTGATTGCCCCCCGCGGAAAACGAGTGCGGCCAATCGCTCGTCGAGATAGCCAGTCGGACGCGCTGACCCGCACAGAACCGATATCCCGTCGGCCAAAGCCCGATTGAGTAGGCCCTCGCCTGTCCTTGCTCGATCGGCCGATCGTCTTGTTGCCCACGGTTCGCACAGCTAAGCCATCCCGTGGCGACAAGGTGCGACGCTCCATCGGGATCGACAGCACAGACCTTGGCAACCAGGTCGAAGTTGGCAGCGTGCTCAGTTGAAACGAAGATCTCCACGTCGATGGGCCCGAGAACGTCGACGTCCGAAACCAAAGGGGCTGATGTGAAGCATGTGGCCCGCTGATTGTCGACCGACTGCTCCAACGGGTAACCCAAGCCCGTCGCCTGTGGATCAAACATGGCACCATAGGCACCTGCTCGCGCATCGCCAATGTAATTGACGGATCCGGCCTCTGTGGCAGAGTTGCCGAGAACACGCTCCGACCCCAGCATTAGTCGCAGTACGTCCGTGCCCGGCGCTGGCAGATCCGCCGTCTCGACCCAGGCGTCGTCGCCCTGCAGGAACACGCGCACGGGGTCCTGCTCATCGATGCCGTTGTGGTCATCTCGGAGCCATCGATCCCACCACCGCACAGCCTCTGGCAGCCAATCCCATGCTTCTACGGCCGATGCGTCTGGCCAGCCGTGAACCCAGGGACCCATGACGATCCGCTTCGATCCCGCCAGCGACCCGAATGCAGCCCAGGCACCGCTCGGGAAAAGATCATTCCAACCACCAATGATGAAGGTCGGGATCGTGATCTCGGAACAGGCAATCGAACGTGCCCGCCAATGGTCGTCAAATTCTCCGTGGGCTTGCCAGCCAAGACTCCAGATGTCCCCGTTCTCAATTCGCTTGATCCGATTTGTCCACAGACGCTGAGCGTCCCCCGGGACGTGCTCGTAGGTGATGGGCGCCAGGTCCATTGCGAGCATGAATGTCTCACGTGTCATGACGCCAAGCGCATTGAGGAGCCCGCCAGGATATATGAAGTCGTCGTACGCGTCGCGAAAGCCGAATAGTGATATGCAGGCCATCAAGTGAGGCGGCCTTCGCGAGGCAACGTTGAGTGCGTTTATCCCACCATATGACAGACCCCACGCGCCCACCTTCCCGTCACACCACTCCTGGCCACTCGCCCACTCGACGGTCTCAGCGGCGTCTCTGCCTTCCTGCTCCATGTCGAAGTTGTCGGGGCAGTAGCCTTCGGATCTGCCAGTCCCTCGGAAGTCGACAATGAGGTCTGCGAAGCCGTGATCGGCGAAGTACCGCCTCGGGTAATCGAAGGCAGCCCCGATCAAATCATCCTTGTGGTAGGGATAGGCGTCGACGAGCACGGGGAACGGACCGTCGCCATCAGGTAGATAGAGATCAGCCGCAAGCGAGACGCCGTCACTCATCGGGATCCGAAGATCTTTGATGGTCTTCATCTTGTCGTACGCTCCCATGACCGCGAAGTTCGGTTCCCTGGCTTCTGCACTTGACGGCAGCAGTCGCCAGAACGCGTCAGGCCGGCCCTACGCTGCAGCGGCGCGCCAAGTGTGTGACTCCGACACAGTTGATCCAGGACGCGCTGTCGATCTAGCCCCAGGACGGGCCGCCGGTCCGTCCGGTCGGTTCACGAAGAACGCACTGGCATGACAAATCAGCGACCCTTGACCACAAACAGGGCTCGGACTGTCGCCTGATCCAGAATCGCTGCGAATACGAGGGCTACCCCCTTGATCACCAAACCAAATGATGTGGGGACGTTCAGGAGGATCAACCCATTCTGGAGGACCGCAAGGAACAGCACCCCGAGCACGACACCCCGAATGGTTCCTCGCCCGCCGTTGAACGCCACGCCACCCAAGAGCACTGCGGTCAGGACGTCCAACTCGAAGCCAACCCCAAGCGAGCCGGCTGGGGCGCTGTTCAGAAGCAGGGCATACATGACACCCGCAACGCCCGCCATAGCTCCAGTAACGATGAAGGCGGCCAGGATCGTCCGACGGGAGTTGATGCCCGACAGGAAGGCCGCCTCCTCGTTGACGCCGATGGCGAGGGCATGCCGCCCCACCGGCGACCAGGCGAGCACGAACGCCCCCGCCACGATCGCGATCGCCTCGACCATGCCGAAGTACGGAATGCCGAACACACCCGTATACGAGACCGCCGCGAAATCGATGGGGAAGAAGGCGTAGATCGATTGGGGGGCGAGCAGCAGGGCAATCCCGCGCAGCGCCGTGAGCGAGCCCAAGGTCACGATGATAGGCGACAAGCCAATTCGAGTGGATAGAGCGCCGTTGATCAGGCCGACGCCAGCGCACGACGCAACGGCACCAACCAGGGCGAGAGCCGGAGGAACACCGAGACTGGTGATCAGCAGGCCAGCCACGACCGCCGAGATCGCCAGCTGAGATCCGACGGACAAGTCCACATATCCCATGATCAGCAGAAATGCCATGGGAATCGAAACCATCATGATGGGCGCGCTGAGACGAACGATATTGGCGACGTTGTCGAACGTTAGGAAGTTGGGGGCTCCCAGCACCACGAAGAGGACGATGAGTCCAGCAAACCCGAACGGCAGGGCATTCCGCGTGACGAAGACATAGGCTCGTCGCGATGGAGCCAGCCTCGAGCCGTGCGCGGGGGCGGCCATCTCGTTCACTACGCCTCCTGGGCCAGGGTGTTGGCCTTTTCGTTACCCTGCTGGCCATTGTCATCCGAGGCGTCATCGGCTCCGTGGGCAATGGACAGAATCCTCTGCTCGCTCAACGCTTGTGGTTCAAGCTCCGCGACGACCCGTCCTCGACGCAACACGAGGACGCGATCCGCGAGCGCAAGCGTTTCCTCGGGATCGGACGAGGTTATGAGGATCGATTTGCCGTCCTCGCGAGCGAGCCGCTTCACGAGCTCATAGAGATCGCGTCTCGCGCCAACATCGATCCCCTGGGTCGGCTCATCCATGAGCAACACGTCGATGTGCTCGAGGGCCGAGAGCCATCGTCCAACGGCGAGCTTCTGCTGGTTCCCTCCCGACAGCATCCATGCGCGAGCATCCGGGTTATCGGGCCGGAGTCGGACATCCGTGGCCGTCGCAGCGAACACCTCGCGCTCCCTCCTCGGACGCCGTGTGAACCAGTGGCTCAGGCGACCGAAGTGGGGCATCAGCATGTTGTCGAGCGTCGACATCTTGTCGAAGATGCTCTGGCGGATCCTGTCACCAGCGACGAGGGCGATGCCGTTCCGCAATGCGGCACTCGGCGACGAAGTCTTGAACGCTCGCCCGGCCACCTCAACCGATCCGCTCACGATCCGCCGGCTCCCGTAAATCCCCTCGAGGAGTTCCGTCCGCCCCGACCCGAGCAGCCCGAACACCACCAGGATCTCGCCCCCGTGCAACGTGAGACTGGCAGGGCCCACCCCTTCGACGACAACCTCCTTGAGTTGAAGGGCCGCTGGGCCGGCAGCGATGGCAGCGTCGCCAACCTGCGTCCGGGCGAGTTGCCCGGAAGCCGGAGATATAGCTTCAATGACCTTGGCCGGTGTGACCCTGGCAACCTCGTCGACAAGTACGACCAGGCCATCGCGGAGAATTGTCACCCGATCAGCGATGGCAAAAACCTCACCAAGCAGGTGTGTCACGTAGAGAATGGCAAGTCCATCGTTCCGAAGGCGCAGCAGGAATTTGCCGAGTTGATCTGCTTCCTGCTCTCCTAGCGCGGCAGTCGGCTCATCGAGGATCAGCAGCTTCGGGTCTCGATGAAGTGCCTTTGCAATCTCGACGAGCTGTCGATCGCCGGTGCTCAGGCTGCTGACTGGCTGGTCGGCCCGGATCGGCCGCTCAAACTGCTCGAGCAGGTGCTGGGCCTCGCCATTTTGTGCAACTCTGTCAATACGAATCCCTTTTGTTCGCTCATCGCCGAGAAACACGTTCTCCGCGACGCTGAGCGTCGGGACGAGGCTGAAGTTCTGGTAGATGACCGCCGTACCTGAGGTGATCGCCTCGCGGGGTGTAAACCCACGATGCTCCACGCCTTCGATAACGACTGTCCCAGCATCTGGCTGGACCGCACCACTCAGACAACGAATGAGCGTCGACTTTCCAGACCCGTTAGGGCCGAGAAGGGCGTGGATCTCTCCGTCGTTGACATCGAGATCCACGCGATCCAACACTGGCCGCGAGCCGAAAGCCTTGCTGAGGCCGCGGACGGATGCGGGCACTCCTTCGTGCCTACTTCAACAGAGCGAAGTCAGCCAAGAGCTTAGGGATCTCGGGAGATCCGTACTCGATGGAGTACACGGGCACGTCAAACGCCGGAGGATCCGCAGGCGGAGTGGTCGCGTCGCTGAGGGCAAGCTCCATGCTCTTTGTAACCATCAAGTCAGCGAGGTCAATGAGGTCAATCGCGGCAGAGAACTTGATGAACCCATCACCGGCAGCAATCTGCTTGATGTTCTCCTCTGAGCCGTCGAAGCCCGCAACATAGGTACTTGCAGGATCCTTGCCCGCAGCCAAGAACGCGCGTGCGATTCCGCGCGCAACGTCATCATTTGTTCCGATGCCAATTGAGACATCAGGATTTGCCTGCAGGACGGACGTCATGACGGTCAGGCCATCCGTCTCGGTATTCGCATCCTGGAACGGAAGGACCGTGGCGTTGGTTGCGTCCTCAATATCCTTCTTCAGGCCGTCCCACTTGCATGCGACCGAGGGGTTCGCCACGTTCGTCGAGATGAAGATCTTGGCGTTTGGGTCGTTCGCGTTGATCCATTTGATGACGTTCTCGCCCACCTTCTTGGCGGCGTCGCACGGTCCGAAGCCAAACGTCCCATACCTAGTGTCGGTCGACTGATTGTAGGAAATCCAGATCAGATCCTTCTCGACGGCTCGCTTCGCCAACGATTCCCATGCGGCCGGCTCGAAAGGCGCCACCGCCATCACCGGGACGCCGGACGTAACCCACGCCTCAACCGACGGGATCATCGACTGGATGTTGGCCCCGCTTCCGGTGTCATACAGAGCATCCCATCCGCACAGGTTGGCCTGCTGGGTGATCCGCTTCTGCACCGACTGAATAATCGGCAGCTCCGATAGACCGATCGCCCAAGCGAGCTGCTTCTGGCCGTTCCCGCGAGTGGGGGTGCCGTCAAGGCATGTCACGTCGGGGGCCCCAGCTGCCGCCGTGCTGGACGGTGCAGCTTGAGACTCGGACGATGCAGCTTGAGACTCGGACGCTGCCGTCGGCGCCAGAGAAGGCAGGGACTGAGATGCCGTCGGCGCTGCGGGCGTCGCGGAACCTGAACATGCCGCCACCAAGATGGCGATTACGGCCAGGGACAACGGACGACGGCCTATCCGCGGTCGGGCGTGCCCCCCACGGCTACTGGTCGCCTGCGGGCTGTATCCCATCACGATCGGTCCTCCTCTGACCATCGCACGCGCGAGCCTGCTCACAGACCGGTTTACCGGTCGACCACCATTGTCGACATGGCCTTCCCCGATTGTCAAGGTCCGCTCCTGGCACCTACTCGACTCCCAGGGTCGGCCCACATCCAAAGGAAAATGGTCCACTTACCCCGACGCGTCGAACTCGAAAGCCAAACCCCGGAGGCGTTGCGAACATCCCACTTGGGCCGAGCGACTCCCCCCGTCGTTGACCTGCTCGAGCGCCCGACCGTACCATGTGGGCGACCGGTCGTCCGGTAGCCCAACGAGGTCGTCGACGCTCGGCTGGTATTGCGGTTCGGTCTGCGCACCGGACGCCCGCGTCTGGGGCTCTGCGGACGCATGACCGAAGGAGTCGTGGAGATGGAGCTGCTCGGGTATGCGGATCGGCGTACCTGCCGACCCGGTGAAGCACTCAACGTGATGGTGAGCTCAGGTGCGCCGGAGGTGGAGGCCGAGCTGATCCGCTTCACGGACGGCAGTCCTGAACCACCGTTCGTGGATGCTCCGTCTGAAGCCATCACGCCGCCCGTTGTGGTCCAGGCTGCCGGAGGTCTCCAGCGCTCGTCCGTCGGATCGCGGGCTGACCTGCCGCTGTCGCCTGATTGGGAGGATGGCGGTTGCGCGATCATCCGGTGCTGGATCTTCCCGACGACTCCCGGTGAGCCCGTAGGTGACTCCAGCCACGCAACCGGCGAGAACGTACGGATGACGGGGAAGCTGATTTCCGTCGAGCATCGCCGCCAAGTCGTGTGGGCGGTTGGCACGCATACGGGGGACCCAAGCCTGGCCCTTGTTCTCCTCCCGGATGGCCGGGTCGCGGTCGAAACCGAGGGGGCGGTGACCGTCGCGACCGAGGAGCAACTACACGCCAGGACCTGGTACGGCATTCTCGTGACCATCGCAAACGAGACGGTCACGCTCGACGTCTCGGCGGCCGTCGGTCGGTGGTACACAACGTCCGCAACCGCGCGCATCGTCGGCAAGCGCACTGGATGGCGGCTCCGGGGAACGAACCTCATGCGGCTTGGCTCATGGCGAACCGACGGCCCGCAGGAGACATTCAACGGCAAGGTTGCACGGCCCGGGATCTCGGTGGCCGACCCATCCGGCGTCAGAGTCGATCTGCTCGGCTCGGCGGTGCCGTTACCCGAACCTGTCGTTGCGGACTGGGACCCATCGAGGGAGACAGCGACGGACCAAGTGATCGACACCGGTCCGCATCGGCTCAATGGTCGCACCATCAACCTGCCCACGAGAGCCGTTACCGGACCCTTCTGGACGGCAGGGTCCTCGGGCATAGGCAGCATCAGCCCGCAACACGACGCCATCCACTTCCACGCCGATGATGTCGGCGAGCTGGGCTGGGAGCCAACCTTGCGTCTGAAGGTGCCGGAGCACATCCCCAGCGGCGTGTACGCGATCCGCCTCTCGGCACAGCACGAGCGGATGCACGTCCCAGTCTATGTGCGACCAGTAGAGCCTCGCGCCCGCGTTGCGTTCCTCGCCCCAACCAACACGTACCTCGCCTACGCCAACCACCGCATGTTCCTTGGCAATACCGACCTCAACCACTACATCGCGTCCCATCCTGTCGAACCCAACGAGCGCGACCTCCTCGTGCTGGAATACCCGTTCCTTGGTCGCTCGATCTACGATCTGCATGAGGATGGGAGCGGTGTAAGCGTGGCCTCGTGGCTCCGCCCCCTCGTGAGCTTCGAACCAGCCGCCCGAGACTTCCTGGCCGCCGGCCCCAGGCACTTTGCGGCCGACCTGTACATCCTCGGCTGGCTAGAGCGGTCGAAGATGGCATACGAGGTGCTGACCGACGAGGATCTCCATGCGGAGGGAATGGACGCCCTTCGACCGTACGACGTCGTAGTCACAGGCTCGCACCCCGAGTATTGGTCGCGGCCAATGATGGACGGCCTCCAGGCCTATCTGATCTCGGGCGGCAAGCTGATGTACCTCGGGGGCAACGGCTTCTACTGGATGACGAGCTTTGGTCCAAACCTCTCGTACATCGAGGTTAGGCGCGGCCACCAGGGTACCCGCGCCTGGGACTCGGATCCGGGCGAGGTGGTTCACGCGACAACGGGCGAACCCGGTGGCCTGTGGCGCAATCTCGGGGTCTGCCCCCAGTCCCTGGTAGGCGTGGGAATGGCTGCGCAGGGATGGGGAGGCGGCCGAGGCTATCGGCGTCTCCCTGACAGCTTCGACCCGCGGGTCGTTCCGTTCTTCGAAGGCATCGGTCCCGACGAAACGATCGGCAGTTTCGGTCATGTCATGTGCGGGGCCGTGGGCGACGAGGTCGACAGGATGGATCACGCCCTTGGGACGCCGCCCCACGCACTCCGCCTGGCGACCTCGGAAACGCTGCCAGACGAGTACCAGCTCGTGGTTGAAGAAGTGCGCAACATGGTGCCCGCGTTCGGCGGCACGATGTGCGACGCCGTGCGCAGTGACATGGTGTGGTTCGACCTTCCGGGCGGCGGCGAGGTGTTCTCGGTTGGATCCGTTAGCTGGGCTGCTGCGCTCGGGTGGGAGGCCGGAGAGAACAACGTCTCGGTGCTCAGCACGAACGTACTGCGCTGTATGCTTGCTCGTAGCCGCGAATCAGCGGCCACTCCAGGCGATCGCCAGCCGCAGCTCCCGCCAGGTTGAGCTCAAATCGGCACTGACAATCGTGGCTGGCGTCAGGATTGCGAGCGATCGCGCTGCTGCTCGCGTGAGTCGCCACCAGGAACGACTACCCGCCCGACCGGAACCTGCATCAGGTCGCCAAGCGCATGCTCGCTGCCAACGAGGTCGTGGAGCCAGGCGCCGCCACCAGCTGCGCGGCGGGTGTCGCGATTGGCCCTGGCACGGTATCCCCACATGCACGAATGCTTGAGCAGCCGACTCACCTGTCGTGCGACCAGTGGCAGAGGTGCCGGGCTGGCAGCCAATCGCCCGGTTGAGACGGCGGAGCAGCGACCACGACCATCTCACCGCATATCGATCAGGAGGAGCACGCCATGACAGATTCCGGACGGATGGCTGGCAAGCGGGCCCTGATCACGGGCGCTGGATCGGGAATTGGAGAGGCAACAGCGGTTCTGTTCGCCAGGGAGGGTGCGCGGGTCGGGCTTGTGGGCCGGACCGCCGCAAAGCTCGACAGGGTGGCAACGCGTATCCGGGACGCCGGCGGAGACTGCACCATCCTCCCGGCCGATGTCTCGGAAGAGTCGCAGATCTCTGGGGCCGTCCAGCGATTGGTCACGGACTGGGGAGGCCTGGATGCATGCGTGGCCGTTGCTGGGATTGAGCCATGGGACCAAGGTGACGCAGCTGCCCACGAGCTCGACCTTGCCGTGTGGCAGCAGGTCATTGCCGTGAACCTCACCGGCATGTTCCTGACCTGCAAGCACGCCGTCCGGGCCATGATTGCGAGCGGCGGCGGCGCGGTCGTAGTAACCGGCTCGCCAACCGGCCTGTACGGAAGCGCCCTGGGCCAGCATGCATACAGTGCGAGTAAGGCCGGCTGTCATGGCCTCGCGCGCGTGATGGCAAATGAGTACGCGAGCGTGAGAATTCGCGTGAATTGTGTCATCCCCGGGTTCATCGACACCCCAATCACCGCGGCGGTCTTCGAGAACGCCAATTGGATCGAACGACTTTCCAGCGACATCCCGCTCCGGCGAGCTGGACGGCCGGAAGAGGTCGCGTCCATGAATCTCTGGCTATGCACGGATGAGGCCACGTACGCGACGGGTGGCTTCTTTATGGTCGATGGAGGATTGACAGCTATCTGACCATGAGAGGCTCCCACGACGGGCGCTCCATGGCGCTGTTGGATGGATTCGATGATCGGTGCACCGCGACTTGCACCAGGCCACGCCTAACGTCAGCAGCTACCGCGCCTGAGTAGGCGCTCTGGTTGCTCCCGAGGAGTTGACATGCCCGAAGCGACGTTTCCTGGTATCGGCGTCCACAGCGGCCTGGTCATGACCGTTCAGGGGCCCATCCCGGTGGAGGACCTCGGGGTGACACTCACCCACGAGCACATCCTGTCCGATGTCGGCTGCAATGGGCCCGAGCCGCAGGAGGCATCGCGGAAGCACCTGTTCCACCACCCGCTCACCATGGACATCCTGGGTGAGGTGCGCGCCCTCCCGCAGTCCAACCGCGACAACCAGCGGCTGACCGACGTCAGCCTGATGGCTGATGAGGTCGCTCGCTTTGCCCACCTCGGCGGCAGGTCAATCGTGGAGGTGACGCTGGACGGCTTCGGCCGGGACGCGGCAGGGCTGCTGGAGGTGAGCCGCCGGACGGGCGTCAATATCGTCGCCAGCGCCGGCTTCTACATCGAGCTGTCGCACCCCGCCAGGCTTCGCACCATGTCGGCCGACGATATCGCCGACGAGATCGTGCGCGACGTGACAGAGGGCGTCCCCGGTACCGGCGTCCGTGCGGGGTCGCTGGGCGAGCTCGGCATCGACCTGGGCTTCAGTGCCCAGGAGGAGAAGGCCCTTCGCGGCGCCTGCCGCGCGTCCGCTCGGACCCAGGTTCCGCTCACCATCCATTCTCCCGGTGGGTCCATGAAGGTGCATGACTACCGTCGCCGGATCATGGACATCGTCGAGGAGGAGGGTGCGGACATCCGGCACACGATCCTCGAGCACGTGATCATCCGCCCCATCGACTTCGACTCACAGCTGGAGATCGCCGCCCGGGGGGCGTTCCTGGGCTACGACGGGATCAGCTGCGACTTCAACTGGGGGACGCGGGGCGCCGGGCCGTGCGACTACGAGATCGCGAACGACGTCAAGCGGCTGATCGACGCTGGGTTCATCAATCACGTCCTCATCTCGCATGATGTCCACCTCAAGATCATGCTCACCTCGTACGGTGGCGCCGGATATGGCCACATCCTTCGGTCCTTTGTTCCGAGGCTCAAGGGACTGGGTATCACCGATGAGCAGATCCACACGCTCCTGGTTGACAACCCACGTCGCTACTTCTCCTCGCGCTACCGCAGCATGACGAGCAGTACGTCCAATTGACGGTCGCTCACGAGGAGCAAACGCCTATGACGCAGCGACGAACGTCACGGAGGCGAACGTGTCCGCGGCGGAGGCGGGGCGATCGTCGTGACAGGTTCCCCGACCGGCATGTTTGGCTTCGCGCTCGGTGAGGATGCGTGCAGCGCCAACAAGACCGGCTGTCATCCACGGAGCAGATGGAACGCCCGTGCGCCATGCGCGCGCCGCTCCCCCTACCGTGATCGTTAGGTTCACGGGCAGGCGATCGCCTGATCGATCCTGGCCAGTGCACCCTGACTGCGGCCCAGGAGACCCGCCCAACCGCCGCCCGCGCCAGCCAATCTCCCCGGGACCGGCTACCTGGCGGCAGCGCGCCTGGCGTCACCCTGCTGCGACATTCATCCGATCGGGTGAGCCCGATATCCCCACAACGCATGGCGACGGCCCGGCTCGGTCGCCGTACGGTCGGTGGCGACATGCCCCGCACGGCGATGACGATGAACCCTGCCATCTCGCTCAAGAGCCTGACCAAGACGTTCCCGGGCGGCGTTGCCGCGCTGACCGACCTCACCCTCGATGTGCCCCCGGGCTCCGTGTTCGGGTTCCTCGGTCCCAACGGCGCCGGCAAGACGACGACGATCAAGATCGTGGCGGGGCTCAGCCGGGCGAGCTCGGGCTCGATGACGGTGGCGGGCATCCCGTCCGAGGCAGGGATCAGGTATCGGCGCGAGATCGGCTACCTGGCTGAGGCCCCTCGCTTCTACGACTGGATGACCGCCCGCGAGACGCTGCGCTACGCGGCGCGCTTCGAGCAGCGGATCGACGAGCCGCTCGAGCGCCGGATCGATGAGCTGCTGGACCTCGTCGGCCTGCGAGAGGCGCGCGACCGACGGTCCGGGGAGCTGTCGGCCGGGATGCGTCAGCGGCTCGGCGTGGCGCAGGCGCTCATCGGTCGACCGTCGGTCCTGCTCCTCGATGAGCCGGCGTCGGCGCTCGATCCGATCGGCCGCCGCGAGATCCTGGGGCTCATGGACGGTCTCCGCGGCACGGCCACCGTGTTCTACTCGACGCACATCCTCGACGATGTCGAGCGGGTCGCGGACCATGTCGCCATCCTCGCTCGAGGCCGCCTGGTCACGGTCGCGCCAACGGCCGATCTGCTGGCCCGGTTCACGAGAGGGGGCCTCCGCGTGGTGGTCGTGGGTGGGGCCGACGATCTGCCATCGCGGCTGGCCCGGCTGCCCGGGGTGATCGAGGCCATCGCCGACCCGGCGCCGCCGGATCCGGGCGCGCCGGGCGCAGAGGCAGGGGGAGATGCCGTCCACACGATGACGGTCCGCACCTCCGAGCAAGCCGTCCGGGACGTCCAGCGGGCGATCACCCAGATGGCGGCTGCCGAGGACCTCATCCTCGCGGAGAACCGACCCGTCGTGCTCGACCTCGAAACGGTGTTCCTGCAGCTGGTCGGCGATGGCGGAGCGACCGCGTGATGAGCCTCCCGACGACGCGCCCGGTCCCCGCGCCCGGACGCCTGCCAGGCTTCGCCAATCTGCTGCGCAAGGACATTCGCGAGTGGCTGGCCACGCCGCGCGCCCTGACGACCGCCGTGGGTGTGATCACCTTCACGACGATGGCGACCATCAGCCCATGGCTCGCGCAGCAGCGCGGCATGCGCGACGTCAGCCGCGTGGTCGATGCCACGACCGGGTTCGGAGGCGCGGGCTGGCTGGTGCTCATTCCGGCCATCGCCGCGCTCGCGACGCTCGCGATCATGGTCGGCGAGCGCGATCGCGGGACGCTTGCGTGGTCGCTCAGCAAGGCGTGCTCCCGCGAGGCGTTTCTCGCCGCCAAGCTGGCGAGCGGGATCGGCATGTTCACCGTGGTCGGGATCGTCGTCCCGATGGTGCCCGCGATCGTCGCCGCCACGCTTGCGTACGGGTCGGTCCCCGACCCGGCCAGCGTTGCCCTCGTGTTCCTCGGGACCTTCGCGCTCTCGGCCATGTTCGTGACCCTGACCGTGACCATCAGCGTCCTCGCCTGGAGCCAGGCAGCGGCCGCGGTCGCTGCCCTCGGAACGCTGCTGGGGGCGCAGGCCATCAGCTCGATCTTCCCCGAGGTTCACGACTACCTGCCGACGTCGATCGGGGAATGGCTGACCAGGCTGGCGGTCGACGGCCCGGACGGTGTGGCGACGCCAATCGCGTACGCGATCGCCCTCGTCGGCCTGCTCCTCATCGCTCGGCGCGCGTTCGCCCGGGTGGAGCTGTGAGCCGCCGCCGATCCCGTGTACCGTCGATGGAGTGAACGCGAGGGGTGGGCCGCCAATGAGCCGCGACACGCCGTCGATCCGGGCCGACGACGCGATCATCGCCCTCACCACGTTCGCCCTCACCATCGGGGCGGCAGCCATCCGGCCGGCCGGAAGCCCGCCCGGCATCTCGCTCGTTGCGGTCGCGGCCGCCGCGGGACCGTGTGCGGCACTCGTCCTGCGGCGACGCTGGCCGCTCGCGGTGCTCGCGATCTCGGTCGGTGCCTGGCTGATCGCGGTCTTCGCGGGGGAGCGCCTGGCGGGCGTGTTCCCGATCGCCGTGGCGCTGTACACGGTGGCCCTCCGCTGCGGGCGGACCTGGGCCATCGCATCCTGGGCCGCCGCGACGGTCCTGGTGACCGCCGCAGGCCCCCCGTTCGCGACCAGCCCCGCCGACGTGGTCGGACTCCTGCCGTTCGGTCTCCTGGCCGGCTCGGCGCTCGGCGCGACGAGCCTGTACGGCCTGTACCAGGCGTCGCGACGGGCGCATACCGCCGCCATCGAGGAGCGAGCCCGGCGCCTGGAGCGCGAGCAGTCGCTGATCGCCGCCCGGGCCGTCGCCGAGGAGCGGGTCCGGATCGCCCACGAGCTTCACGATGTCGTCGCGCATCATGTGAGCGTGATGGTGATCCAGGCGGGGGCCGCGGGCGAGGTCCTGCCGCCGGACGCCGAACCGGCGCGCGACGCGATCGAATCGGTCCGGCGGACCGGCCGCGAGGCGCTCGGCGAGCTGCGCCGGCTGCTCGACGTCCTGCGCGCGGACGAGCCGTCCCCTTCTCCTGATCGCGCCCCGCAACGAGGGCTCGCGGCCCTGGACGAGCTCGTCGAGCGGGTCGGCGAGGCAGGCCTCGATGTCCGCGTCACGGTGCAAGGCGAGGCCGTCAGCCTGCCCGCCGGCGTCGATCTGTCCGCGTACCGCATCATCCAGGAAGCGCTCACGAACAGCCTCCGGCATGGGGGCGCCGGCACCCACGCTGCGGTGTCGGTCGAGTACCGGCCGGGCGAGGTCCGGGTCGCGGTGATCGACGATGGTCGCGGGCCGGGACCGGGGCCGGGCGTCGAAGGTCACGGGCTGATCGGCATGCGCGAGCGCGCGGCCCTCCTCGGCGGTGAGGTCGTCGCGGGCCCGGGACCCTCGGGCGGCTACCGAGTCACGGCGAGGCTCCCGATCGAACATGCGGGGAGCGATCGTTCGGAGAGCGAACCTGCGGGGAGCGACCCTTCGGCGATCGAGCGCCCTTCGGCGATCGACCCTGCGGGGAGCGACCCTTCGGGGAGCGATCCCGAGCCGATCCGGTGGGCCGAGCGATGATCCGTGTCCTGATCGCCGACGACCAGCCGCTGGTACGGACCGGGCTGCGAACGATCATCGACGCGCAGCCGGACCTCGACGTTGTCGGAGAGGCGCGCGACGGCAACGACGCGATCGCCAGCGTCGCTCGCCTGCGTCCGGACGTGATCGTCATGGACATCCGGATGCCCTCGATGGACGGGATCGAGGCAACACGACGGCTCACCGCGGCGGATCCGGCGGCTCGGGTGCTGGTGCTCACCACCTTCGATCTCGACGAATACGTCTACGACTCGCTGCGAGCCGGGGCGAGCGGGTTTCTGCTCAAGGACGCACCGCCGGCCGAGCTGACCGCCGCGATCCGGGTGGTTGCCGCGGGCGACGCGCTCATCGCGCCATCGATCACCCGCCGGCTCATCGAGGCGTTCGTCGGACGCTCGCGGGCCACCCCGGACGTGTCCCGGCGCGCCGCCGAGCTGACGGCCCGCGAGCAGGAGGTGCTCGCGCTGCTGGCGCGGGGGCAGGCAAACGCGGAGATCGCCGCGGCGCTCGTGCTGGGCGAGAACACGATCAAGAGCCACGTCGCCCACATCCTCGACAAGCTCGGCGCCCGCAACCGGGTGGAGGCGGCCATCATCGCCCACGAGCTCGGCCTGGTCGGACCCGATCCCCGGTGATGCCGTTCGCTCATCGGCCGGGGACGGTCGCCCCGGCACCCATACCCGCTACGCCGGCAGCGTCGACACCAGGTCGCGCATTGCCGCGAGGTTGTCGATGGCGATCTGGTCGGCGTCCTTGTTGAGCGTCGGCACCTCCACCACGCAGTAGCCATCGAAGCCGATCTCGACGATCGCCTCCATCACCGCGTCGAACGGCACGATCCCGGGGTCACTGACCGATGTCGTATCGGTGCCCGGGGTTCCCCGCAGGCTGGACCTGTTCTTGAAGTGGAGCCGGGTGATCCGGTCGCCGAGCTCTCGGATCTCCGCTGCCGGGTCATGCCCCAGCCACGTGTTGTTCCCCACGTCGTAGTAGACCCGGCACCGCTCCGACGCGATCTGATCGACCATCCGGCTCAGCTCGGGCGACCCGAGGAGGTAGGACGAGCACACGTTCTCGAGGGCCAGCGTGACCCCGATGTCCTCGGCGGACCGAACGCATGGCTCGAGGTTGCGCAGCGTGGCCTCCCATGCCTCCCCGTCGGTCACGCCCTCGGGCTGGGCCAGGGGCAGCAGGATGCAGTCCGCCCCAAGGGCCCTGGCCAGCGGGATCGCCGCAAGGATGATCTCCACACCTCGCTTCGCGTGCGGGGTGTCGCCGGCGGCGATCGGGTAGTGCCACAGCGCGCCGAGGCACAGCGAGCAATACGGGAGACTCGCCGCCGTCGAGGCGCGTATCAGCTCGTCCCGCTGCTCGTCCTGCAGTCGGTCGGGCAGGATCTGCAGGCCGAGCCCGGTCCCGCCGAAGTTGCCGATATCCAGCTCGTACGCGTCGTATCCGATGTCGTGGGCGCGCCGCATGGCATCCGGTAGCGGATAGCGAGTCTCGAGCAGCCAGGAGTGGGCACCGATCTTCACTTCGAGCCTCCTCCTCAGAACCTGGTCGCCAGGTCCTGGACGGTGCCGGTCCGGGCCGACTCGACCGCCTTCTCGATGATCTCGATGACGTGGCGCGCATGCTCGCCGCTGTTGAGCGGCTTCGTGCCGCCGTGAATGCTGTCGATGAACGTCGGGACGCCATGCCCGATATGCCAGCGATGCGCACCGCGATCCGGGTAGGGCTTGAACCAGCCGCGCTGATCGAACGCGAGAGGCTCCTGGTAGACCTCGAGCAGTGGCTCGCCCTCGTTTCGCGGGGCCTCGCCGGATCCGGACACGACCACGCCCTTGCTGCCGTAGAACTCCGCCCACGGACCCTGCGACGCCAGCATGCAGTGCGACGAATCGACCTGGGCAAAGGTCCCGTCGCCCCAATCGAGCATCAGCAGGACGTTGTCGTCGACATCACCCTTGATCGTGTACGGCTTGAACCCTTCCTGCCACACGCTCGTCACCTGCCGCTCGGGGATGCACAGGCTCGAGAACGCGACGACACGCTTGGCCGGGCCGAGCACGCCGGTGATCGTGTGGAGCGCGTAGACACCCGTATCGAACAGGGGGCCGCCGCCTTCGGCGCGCAGGTGGTACCAGGACGAATCGTAGTAGTGCCCGTGGAGCGTCCCGCCTTCATGTGACCCATGGACACGGGCGAAGCAGATCTTGCCGAGCCGTCCCTCGTCATAGAGCTGCTTCGTGAACTGGACCTGGGGATCGAGCACGATCGCGGGTGCGGCCGCCAGCGCGACGCCGGCGCTCTCCGCCGCCCGCACGATCTCATCAGCGTCGGCCAGGCTCGTCGCCATCGGCTTCTCTGAATAGAGGTGCTTGTGCGCCGCGAGCGCAGCGAGGTTGATCTCCGCGTGGACTCGATGTCGCGTCAGGTTGACGACGACGTCCACGTCCTCGCACGCCAGCAGGTCCCGATAGTCGGCGAACACATGCTGCCCGCCGAACATCGTCTGGGCCCGCTTCGCACGCTCGACGTCGATATCGCAGACCGCGACGATCGACGCCCTGGCCGGATCGAGCTCGGCCATGACCGGGAAGTACAACTTCAGTGCGACATCCCCGGTACCAACAACACCAATCCCCAGTGGCTTCATCACTGTCTCCCTAGACAACGCTTCAAAACAGTCAACCCTTGAGCCCCGACATCATCATTCCCTGAATGAAGTGACGCCTGAACGCCAGGAACACGAGAAGAACGGGCACGATCGTCAATGTGCTTGCCGCCATGGTCAGGTCGTAGATCGGACCGAACTGCGTTGAAAGATCCACGATCCCGAGCGGAACGGTCTTGTTGGCGTCGCTGCCGATCAGCACGAGCGGCCAGAACAGCTGGTCCCAGTTGTAGAGGAAGCTGAGGATCGCGATCGCGGCGATCGCAGGCCTGCTCATTGGCAGCACGATGTGTCGGAACAGCCCAAAGTGACCGAGCCCGTCGACACGCCCGGCGTCGAGGTACTCGTCCGGAATCGACGCCATGTATTGGCGGCAGATGAAGATCGCGAATGCGTCGACGACGAATGGGACCACCAGGCCCCAGAGCTGGTCCACCGCACCAGCCGTACGCGCCATCAACAACAGCGGGATGGCAAGCACTTCGAATGGCAGGGCCATCGTCGCGAGAAACGCCACGAAGATGAACTCACGTCCGACGAACTTGACCTTTGCGAACACATACCCGAGCAGGGCGGATGTCGCGACCACGCAGCAGGTGATCGTCCCCGTGACGATCAGGCTGTTCAGGATGTACTGCAGGAAGTTGTAGTCGCCCAGCAGTGTCGCGAAGTTGTCGAGCGTTGGATCCGCCGGCAGGAACGTCGGTGGCCTGCTGAGGATCTCCGATGCGGGCTTGAAGGCATTGAGAACCATCCAGGCGAATGGAACGATCATCGCGAGACCGCCAAGCCACAGCAGGGCGACGGCGATCGTCCGCGGGATGGAGATGGCTCGACGCGAGAACCGCGGGCGGCGCGGTGTCGCGGTCGAGATGCGTGGTTTGGTCATCTGGTTATTGGACATCGCTCAGCCCCGACGTCGCGACAGCACGAGCTGAGCAGCCATCCCGATACCCACGATGCCGAACATCAACATCGCGAGCGCGGCTGCATAGCCAAAGGCATTGAACTTGAACGCCTCGAAGAAGACATAGAGGGACCACACCAAGGTGCTGTTCACGGGGCCACCGGGCGATCGCCCTCCCGTTGCCGTCATCGCGAAGACGGGCGTGAAGACGCGCAGCGTCTCGATCCCCTGCATCACCAGGACGAGGATCAGCGTCGGCTTGAGAAGCGGCAACGTCACATGCCTCAGGCGCGCCCATGTTCCCGCGCCATCAACCGACGCCGCGTCGTAGAACTCCGGCGAGATGGTCTGCAGGCCGGCAAGGAAGATGATCACCGGGAAGCCAAGCGTCTTCCAGATGTTCATCACCGCGACGGACGGTAATGACGTCGCGGGATCCTGGAGGTAGGACAGCGTTGGCAGGCCGAGACTCCCGAGGATGAAGTTGAACAACCCGTAGGCCGGGTGATACAGGAATACGAAGACGACGGCCGATGCGACGGTCGATGTCACCAGGGGCATGAAGTAGAGCGTGAGGACGGTGTCGCGTGCCCGTCGGCTCTTGATCGAGTCGATACCGATCGCGATCAGCATCGCCAGCGGGACCTGGATGCAGAGCAACAGGAGCGTGTATTCGATCGTGTTGATGACGGCGCGCCGAAACAGCTCATCGGAGAACGCCGCCTGATAGTTCGCGAGCCCCACGAAGGTCGACGTCCCGCCGGACGTGTTCTCCAGGCTCAGGGAACCGAGGTAGCCGATCGGGAGATACCGAAGCACCACCAGCCAGAGCAGTGCCGGCGCGAGCACGACGATGACAAAGGTGCCCCACCCGCGCCGACGCAACCAGCTGCGGACCTCCGCGAGCTGCATTGTTTACCGATCCGATCCGGTAGCCGTACGGTAGATGCTGTGGATCACTGACCGCCGACGATCTGGTTCAGCTGATCCTGGGCCGTCTGCAGGGCCGCAGGAATAGCCGCCTGATCCAGCAGGACGCCGGTCACCATGTCCGTCAGGGCCTTGTACTGGGGATCCTGAGGACCGATGTACAGCACCGGGACCTGATCCTTGAGATACGGGAACCACGGCTCCCAACGCGGGTCGTTGGCGATCTGGTCATTCGTCCAGAGCGATTCGGTTGCGGGGATCTCGCCGGTCTTGAGGGACCAGGCGACCCGCTTGTCGGCCTGGTTCATCCACCGGACGTAGTCCCATGCTGCCTGAGCGTTCGGGCTGCTGGATGGCACCATCCAGGCCCAGACGTTCGTACCCGCGAAGGCCTCCTTGACCTGCCCGGGGCTCTCCGGGATCTTGGCCCAGCCCCACTTGAAGTCCGGGAAGTCGGCGTTCAACAGCGCCGTGTACCAGGGGCCCCAGATCACGGACGCGGCCGTGCCCGATGCGATCCCCTCGTAGTCGGTCAGGTTCGTGTCGTCGACCTTGTACTTGTGGATCAGGTCGTACATCGTCTGCAGCGCGGTCTCGCCGGCCTGATTCGCGATGTCGACGCTCTTCTTGTCCGCTGCGTAGAACGTGCCGCCCGCCCGCAGGTAGTACTGCAGGAACTGCGTCACGGGGTCGGCGCCGTACATCTCGATGCCGGACCGCTTCATCGTGCCGTTCTCGGTGACCGTGAGCTTCTGGAGGTCGGAGACGAAGCCGTCCCACGAGGACCAGTCAGGCGTCACGCCCGCGGCATCGAAATCGGACTTGCCGTACAGCAACAGCGGCCCCGAATCGATGTTGACGTTGAGCGGAATGCCGTAGTACTTGCCGTTGTGCTCGACCGGCGCGAGCGATGCCGCGGTGATGTCGGACATCGTCGATGAGAGGTCGGACGGGACCTCCGTCAGCTGACCGGCGATCTTCTGCGGATAGAGCCAGGACGCGACGCCCTGGACGATGTCCGGCTCGGAGCCGGCCGTGAATGCTGCGACGATCTTGGCCCCGTACTGATCCCACGGCACGAACGTCAGATCGACCTTGACGCCGGTCTCCGCCTCATAGGCAGCCGCATTCGCCTTGGCCACGTCCATGTAGTTGGGGTCCGAGTGAACCCACATGCTGAGGGTCACGTTGCCATTGCCGCCCCCGCCGGGCTGGCTCGGCCCCGGCGAGCTTCCTGAGGAACACGCCGAGGCGATGATGGCCACCATCGCAACCGCGAGCGTGCTCCTGACCGAAGTGCGAGTTCGCATCACGAATCTCCTCTCCTGAGCAACCGGGACGCAGAACGATTGATGCCTAGCGTTGAGCGGCGTCGGCCAGGGCGATCTGCTGCTTCATGTAGGCAAGGGCAAGCCGAACTCGGCGATCGACCTCCTCGATGCCGTGGTATCGGTGATCCACCAGCGCAGGCCCGCACCCTTCGTATGCGACGCAGCCCTGGTAGCCGATCTCGGCGAGCGCCCGGAAGAACGCCGGGTAGTTGACCTCGATGACGCCCTCGCCGGTGTCCTCGTACACACGGTGTTCGGGCGTCTCCTGGTAGCCGCCGAAGTGCGACCAGGCCTCGAGGTCGCCCGTCTCGAGGATGGCCGCGCGGACGCCGGCGTCGCTCTGGTCGTCAAGGTGCGGAGCATCGATGCAGGCCTTGAGCCATGGCGAATTGACCTCGCGAACCATGGCGAGCGCGTCGCGATAGGTGTTGGTCACGGGCTTGTGGTTCTGGAGCGCGAGCACGACCCCGTACTCCTCGGCCCAGCGCGCCGCCTCCTCGAGGCTCTCGCGGGCCCAGCACCACTGGTCGAACCAGGTCACGTCGTGCCACACGTACGACTTCGCAAGCTGGTAGTAGGAGCGACCCTCGCGCAGGGTCACGCCCGGCCACGCCGCGAACGCGCGGACGACCGGAGCCCCGAGATCGTGGGCGAGCCTGATGGTCTCGCGCAGCCACAGCATCTGGGCCTCGCGCTGCTCGACGACCGGGCTCGCGAGGTTGCTGTAGCCCGCGACGCACCCGATCTCGATCCCGTGCCGGTCGCTCAGCTCCCTGACGGTGCGGCGATCCTGGGCATCGAGATCCAGCGGTGACGCGACAGGGCGCTTTGCCCCGATCTCGACGGCGTCGAATCCCATCTCGGCGGCACGCTCGAAGATCTCCGCCAGCGTGAGGGCCCGTCCGTCATAGAACTGGCCGTTGTACGTCACGGTGTAGAGCGCCGTCTTCATTGCTGTCTCGAACCTCCTCGCCCCCGTACGCTTCGTTCGTCGCGGCTACGCGACCTGCCCACGGCCCATCGCCGACTCCATGCGGGCGAGCGTTTCGCCCAGGTGCGCCTCGCTGAACAGCTCGTCGAGCACGAGGTTCACCGCACCCGCGGTGGCCGCACCCTCGCGAAGCTCTGTCAGCGTGATCACGAGATGCCGTGTCGCGAGCGGGACGGAGCGCCGGTAGACGCTCTCCCGCACGGCGGCGAGGAACACGTCACCGGCCAGGGCGACGCCCCCCCCGATCACGACCAGCGACGGATTGAGCAGGTTGACGACGGCCGCGAGCATGGTCCCGGCGTATCTCCCCGCGCGTTGCAGGATCTCCGTGCTCGCCAGGTCGCCCAGTGCCGCCGCCCTGCCCACGTCGGCCACCGACAGCTTCCCCGCTCGTGCCAGCGCCTTGGCCAGGGGCTCACTCCGCCCCTCCTGCGCCGCCCGCTCGCCCTGTCGGGCGATCGCGAAGCCACCGGCCAGTGGCTCGAGGCAGCCGACGTTGCCGCACCAGCACACGACGCTCGGGTCGTCGGTGACCTGGACGTGCCCGATGTCGCCGGCCGCGCCCTGCTCACCGCGCCGCAGGGCACCATCGGCGATGATCCCGACCCCGATCCCCTCCCCGATCTTCAGGTAGACGACGTTGTCGTGGCCGCGCGCCGCGCCCTGCCGCCACTCCCCGAGGGCGAGCACGTTGACGTCACCATCCACCCAGGCGGGTGCCTCGTAGCGATCGCGGAGACGGCCGGCCACGGGGTATCCGTCCCAGCCGGGCATGATCGGCGGGGCCACCGGGCAGCCCAGGTTGAAGTCGACGGGGCCGGGCAGTCCGACGCCGATCCCGAGCAGCGGACCCCGATCGGAACCGGCGCGCTTGCAGATGTCGGCAAACGCCTCATCGATGCGGTCGAGCACGGGCTCGGGGCCATCCTCGATGTTGATGTCGACGACTTCACGGGCGAGCTTCCGGCCGGCCAGATCCGAGATGGCGACCTCGGCGCTCGACGCCCGCAGGGATGCCGCCAGGAGGTGCCCCGCCGATCCGCGGATCCGGAGCTCGCGAGACGGTCTGCCTCGGCCGCGGACGATTCGGCCCTCCCGCTCGATCAGGCCGATGGCCGCAAGGCGCCCGACACGCTCGGCCGCTGCCGCTCGCCCGAGGCCCGTTGCCTCGACGACACCCACCTGGGACGTGGCGCCCTTGAGCCGGATGGCCTCGAGGACGAGCGCCATGCCACTCGAGAGGATGTTCTCCTGCTCGCCAGCATTAGATGTCATGCCGCCGAGTATAATCTGCTTGTCAACGACATAATAATGCTGATTTCATGCATTATTACCGACAGGGACCGAGCGAGCGAGAGGGTGACATGAGGACCCGCGGGAGCCCTTCATGAGGACCTGGCATCTGACCGGCGATCGTGCAGGCATGGCGTTGGCGTTCGGCGCTGCCGTGCTGTTCGGGACCGCCTATGTCGGGACGGCGCTGGCGATCCGATCCTTCACCCCGCTCGGCGTTGCCCTGTGGCGCGGGCTGCTCGCCACCGTCGTGCTCGTGCCCCTCGTCGGGTTGATGTCGGGTTGGTCGGGCTGGCGTGCGATGAGCGCCGCAAGGTTGTGGCGGCTCGTGATCCTGGGGTTCACGGGCGGTCTCGGGTTCGTCGTGTGCATGAACAGCGCCGTGTCACTGGCCGGTGCGACGCTCGCCGCATTCGCCGCCTCGCTGTCGCCGGTGCTCGCGGCGATCCTGGCTCCGCTCGTGCTCGGCGAGGCGCTGACGCTCGCGGCGGGATCCGCGTTCGCGCTCGCCGTCGTCGGGACGGCGTTGCTGTCAGGCACCGATCCACTGGATGTCGGACCGGGCGTGCTCGCCGGCCTCGGTGCCTCCCTGTGCTTCGCCCTGTTCCTGCTCCTGTCGCGGCGCTGGTCGACGCCATTCCGGCTGTCAGGCGCTGCGATCGCCCTGTCGATCGCTGCCACGACCGGCATCGGGCTCCTGCCGGTCGAGCTCATTGCCGAACCGGCGAGCCTGCTGCCGGGCGACGTCCGGCCGGAGGCACTGCTCGGGCTCGGGTGGCTCGTGCTCGGGCCGGGCGTGATCGCCCAGCTGCTCATCGTCGGCGGCGTTCGACGGGTGGAGACACGGTTCTCGGCCGCCATGCTGCTGGTCAGCCCCGTCACCGCGGCCATCTTCGCAACATGGCTGCTCGGCGAGCGGATGACCGGCGTGGAGGTTGCGGGTGCCATGCTGGTGTTGAGTGGCGTGGTCGTCTCGGCACTCTTCCGAGGGTCGAGCCGGGATGCCCCGCGACGCGAAACCGCGGTGGCCCCCCGCGAACCCTGAGCGCCGGCCCGAGCGGGCGGGCTGGCCATCGGCTCGGATTCGACGACCGCCGCCCCGGTGCGCGTGTTCTGGTCCCGACACCTTCCCTTCTCATGCTTCTCTCATACCATGGTGGTATGGTGCTGATATCACTTTGGGATCACCATCGCGGCGCACTGAGGAGGATCGATGATCCACGAGCGGAGGGGCCGTGCCGTTCCCGGCTACCCGGCCGTGGCCGGGTTGCTGCTCGGCCTCGGGGTTCTGATCGTCGCGGTTGCGTACGACATCGCGACCGGTGGGCCGCCGGCCGCGATCGGCGCGGGCGCCTACCGCGTCGCCCTCATCGTGCTGGCCTTCGTCATCCTGCTGGGCGTCCGAGGACTCACGGTGGTGAACCCCAACGAGGCTCGGGCGCTGGTGCTGTTCGGCCGCTATCGCGGGACGCTGCGGGAGTCCGGCCTGTGGTGGGTCAACCCGTTCACCCGTCGGCCCCGGATCTCGATCAAGATCCGCAACTT
Source organism: uncultured Chloroflexia bacterium (assembly GCA_963734995.1). Taxonomy (GTDB): domain Bacteria; phylum Chloroflexota; class Limnocylindria; order Limnocylindrales; family CSP1-4; genus CAIXZV01. The sequence goes on along the minus strand of CAVTJD010000005.1, from coordinate 32,344 downwards.
CGAAAGCCAGAAGATCAAGGTCAACGACCACGACGGGAACCCGATCGAGATCGGCACGGTGGTCGTGTGGCGCGTGGCCGATACGGCCGAGGCGCTGTTCGAGGTGGACGACTACGAGCAGTTCCTGCGGATCCAGACCGAGGCCGCGATCCGAACGCTCGCCACCGCCTACTCGTATGACGGCCATCGCGAGGACGAACCCTCGCTCCGGGGCAACCCGCACGAGGTCGGCGAGGAGCTGAGGCAGGAGGTCCAGAGCCGGCTGGACAAGGCCGGGATCGAGGTGCTCGACACGCGGATCAGCCATCTCGCGTACGCGCCCGAGATCGCCGGCGCGATGCTTCGCCGCCAGCAGGCGAGCGCGATCATCGATGCCCGAACGCGAATCGTCGGGGGCGCGGTGAGCATGGTGCAGATGGCGTTGGAGCAGCTGTCGAGCCAGCACATCGTGCAGCTGGACGAGGAGCGCAAGGCCGCCATGGTCGGCAACCTGCTGGTGGTCCTGTGCAGCGAGCGCGAGAGCCAGCCGGTCGTCAACGCCGGCAGCCTCTACTGATGCCGGTCGGAAGCGCGGGCGACCGCAAACCCTTCCTGCTCCGCCTCGATCCGGTCACGATGGCAGCCCTGAAGGCCTGGGCGGCGGATGATCTGCGCAGCCTGAACGGCCAGATCGAGTACCTCCTGCGTGCGGCGCTGCGCGACACCGGGCGCCTGCCGGGCAGGCCGGGCCGAGCTGCGGCGGACGACGATACGGAACCCCATGGCTCGACATCGTCCGGGGCACCCGGCTCAGCGCATCCGCGCCGAACGACGGACCGGGAACCCGTCGCAACCGGCGAGGTGGGGCGATGACCGACGCGTCCCCGACGCTCGAGATCGACGCCATATCCAAGCGATACGGTGACCTGGTCGCCCTCGAGAAGCTCTCCTTCGATGTCCACGCCGGCGAGCTGTTCGGCTTCGTCGGGCGCAACGGCGCGGGCAAGACGACGACGATGCGGATCGTGCTGGGCGTGCTCAACGCCGACGCGGGCGAGGTGCGCTGGCGCGGCGCGCCGCTCGACTTTGCCACCCGCCGCCGGATCGGCTATATGCCCGAGGAACGCGGCCTGTATCCGAAGATGCGCCTCCTCGAGCAGCTGGCGTACCTGGGTGAGCTCCACGGGTTGGCCGATGCCGATGCACAGCGCGCAGCGGCAGGCTGGCTCGAGCGCTTCGGGCTGGCCGAGCGGCGCGACGATGAGCTGCAGGCGCTGAGCCACGGCAACCAGCAGCGAATGCAGCTTGCCGCCGCGCTCGTCTGCTCCCCGGAGATCCTGGTGCTCGACGAGCCGTTCGCCGGACTCGACCCCGTCGCCCTCGACGTCATGACGGGCGTCCTGCGCGAGCGCGCGGACGCCGGTCTTCCGGTCATCTTCTCCAGCCACGAGCTCGATCTGGTGGAGCGTATCTGCGACCGGGTGGGCATCATCGATCGGCACCACATGGTCGCCTGCGGCACCGTGGCCGAGCTGCAGGCCGGTGGCCCACATCGGGTGTGGGTGGACGCGCCGAACGCCGGCAGCGACTGGCCGGCGTCCCTGGCGGGCGTGACGCTCATCCGCAGGGACGGCACCTGCCTCCTGCTGGAGCTCTCCCCGGACACCGACGACCAGGCCGTCCTGCAGGCCGCCCTCCGCACCGGGCCGGTCCGCGAGTTCCGCCCGGCGGCGGCGACCCTCACCGAGCTGTTCCGGGACGCCGTCCAGGAGTCCCGGCCATGAGCGTCCCGACACGGCGCGCCGGTACGCGTGGCGCCCTCCCGCTGGTGGTCATCGTCGCCCGTCGCGAGGCCCGCACGCGCCTGCGCTCGCGCGTGTTCGTCGGCGGCACCATCGTGATGACGCTGCTCGTCGTGGTCGGCATCGTGGCTGCGTCGCTGTTCACCGGCACGACCAACCCGGTGCGGGTCGCCTTCAGCGGCGGATCGCAGGCGCTCGAGCCTTCGTTCACGGCGACGGCCGCGGCCCTGGGCGTGAAGGCGACGCTCAGCGACGTCGCCGACAGCACCGCCGGAGAGGCGCAGCTGACGGCGGGTACGCTCGACGTGCTCGTGACAGGGTCGGCGATCGCGCCGACGGCGGTGGCCACGGAATCGGTCCCTCCGAACGTCAGGTCCGCCCTGTCGCTGGCGGCGGAGGCGGCCCGCCTCTCCGATGCCGGCCTCTCACCGTCGGCGATCAAGTCGGCCATGACCCTCGTCCCGGTCCGGCTGCTGCAGCCTCCCAAGCCCAAGGACACCGAGAATGTGCTGGCTGCCCTGGCGCTCGGCATCGTGCTCTGGATCGCGCTCGGCCAGTACGGGAACATGGTCGCGCAGAGCGTGGTCGAGGAGAAGGCGACGCGGATCATGGAGATCATGCTCGCCACGATCCGGCCGAGGAGCCTGCTCACGGGCAAGGTCATCGGGGTGGGTCTCGTGGGTCTGCTGCAGCTCACGATCGTGGGCGCCGCCGCGCTCGTGGCGGTCCGGGTGACCGATGTCGCAGCGATCCCGGCCCTTGGCGTGACCTCGATCCTGGCCGACATCGTCTGGTTCCTGCTCGGCTTCCTGTTCTACGCCACCGCCTACGCCGCCGTTGCCTCCCTCGTCTCGCGCCACGAGGAGGTTCAGGGCGCCATCGCCCCGATCGCGATCCTCCAGATCGCCGCGTACCTGCTCGTGTACGTGGCGCTACCGAACCCGTCCGGCCCCCTGGCCACGGTGGGCTCGTTGCTACCCCCGTTCGCCCCCATCCTCATGGCGGTGCGGATGGCGGCCACCGACGTGCCGCCCTGGCAGGTCGGCCTGGCGATCACGCTGATCGTGGCATCGATCGTCGCCCTCACCTGGCTGGCCGGACGGATCTACACCAACGCCGCACTGCACATCGGCACCCGGCTGCGCTTCATGGATGCCTTGCGTGGCTAGCACCGTCATGGGCATCACCCCCAGGCCCCTTCGGGCCGCCTTGATCGGAGCAATCGAATGCCCGCTCGTGTGAGGTCTCATCCGTACCTGACCCTGATGGCGGTGGTCTCCGCCATCCTCATCCTGGTCAGCCGACTGAACCGTGCCGCCTGGTGGGGCGACTGGGTCTTCGTGGCCGGGATCGCGGTCCTGGTGCTCGCCGGCGTCCTGTTCATGTTGAGCAGCAGGTGACCGGCCGATGCCCAGCATCGCGCGTAGCCGGTCGAAGGCGCGGCGGGCTCTCCGAGCCTCATCGACGTCGTGCGATCCCACGGTGCCGAACGCACCCGCACCTGCCAGCGCGCCGTGCCGGCCGGAGGACCCCGACGCTATCCTCGTCGAGGGCGTCAGCGCGTGACCGGCCCGAGGTGGGCTGACTCGGAGGGCCCGACCGTTGCACTACGACATGCCGCTGGACGAGCTTCGCGGCTACCGGCCGGAGCGCGTTGAACCCGCAGATTTCGACGACTTCTGGGCTCGTACCCTCGAGGCGACCCGGGCGCACCCGCTGGACGCGACGTTCGAGCCGGTCGAGACCGGCCTCGCGACCATCGACGTGTTCGACGTGACGTTCGCGGGCTTCGCCGGTCAGCCGATCAAGGGTTGGTTCATGACGCCCCGCGACGTCACCGCCTCGCCCTTCCTCCGGGACGGCCGGCTGCCCGCCGTGGTCGAGTACATCGGCTACGGCGGCGGGCGGGGACGGCCGATCGACTGGCTCCCCTACCCGAGCGCCGGGTACGCGTACCTCGTCATGGACACGCGTGGCCAGGGCAGCGCGTGGCGGGTCGGCGAGACGCCCGATCTGCCGGCCGATGACACGAGCGGTCAGTACCCGGGCTTCGTCACGCGCGGCATCCTCGATCCGGACAGCTACTACTACCGGCGCCTGATCGCGGACGCGGTACGGGCCGTCGAGGCCGTTCGGGCACACCCGCTGGTCGACCCGGCGCGGGTTGCCGTCACGGGTGCCAGCCAGGGTGGCGGCCTCGCGCTCGCGGTCTCGGGTCTCGTCCCCGACCTGCTCGCGGCGCTGCCCGATGTGCCGTTCATGTGCCACTGGCGGCGCGCGGTGACCATCACCGACGCCGACCCCTACCAGGAGGTGGTCCGGTTCGCGCGCGTCCATCACGGCGAGGAAGAGCGCGTGCTGCGGACGCTCGATTACTTCGATGGCATGCAGTTCGCCGCCAGGGCACGGGCCCGCGCCCTGTTCTCGGTCGCCCTGATGGATCTGATCTGCCCGCCCTCGACCGTGTTCGCCGCCTGCAACCACTACGCCGGTCAGCGGGAGATCGTGGTCTACCCGTACAACGGTCACGAGGGCGGCGAGTCGATCCACGACGAGCGCAAGCTCGCGCTGCTGGCCGATCTGGCCGCGTCCGGCTGATCGTCACGGCCCGAGGGCCACGAGGAGCGCGCCGCCCGTCCCCAGGATGGCCAGCAGGTCGTGCTGGGAGTACCCGGCCCCGGGCACACCGGTGGCCGCCGGCTCAGCTGCCGACAGGCGTCGTGGTCCGGGTTGCCGGCAGCCGGGTCAGGCGTTGAGCATGCCGGTGCGGGTCGCGGCGACATCCTCGAGCCGGCGCCGCACGGCGCTCACGAAGCGGGCTCCCAGCTCACCGTCGACCAGCCGGTGGTCGGCCGACAGGGTCAGCTTCATGATCGAGCGCACGGCGATCCCCTCGCCCACCGCGACCGGGGTGGGGATGGCGCTCGACACCGCGAGGATCGCCGCCTCGCCGGGGTTGATGATCGCGCTGAACTCCTCGACGCCGTACATGCCCAGGTTGGACACGGTGAACGTCCCGCCGGTCATGTCGTCGGGCTGGAGCGTGCCCTCGCGCGCCGCCGCCGCGAGCGCCGCCGCCCGCTCGTGGAGCCCGATCACCGAGAGGTGATCGGCGTCCCGGATCACGGGCACCACCAGGCCATCGGGAATGGACACCGCGAGGCCCAGATGCACCCGGCTTCGCGGCCAGACGGAGGTGCCGTCGGTCCGCGAGTTCACGGCCGGGAACTCCGCCAGCGTCTGCGCCGTGGCGGAGAGCACGAAGTCGGTCACGGTGAGGTTGGTGCCGGTCGCCTTGAGCTCCTGCCGCAGCGCGAGCAGCCTCGTGACGTCCGCGGCCACCGTTACCGTGAAATGCGGCGTCGAGACCCAGCTCGAGGTCAGCCGCTGGGCGATGACCCGGCGCATCCGGCTCATCGGTTGCGGGGCTTCCTGATCGCCCGGGCCCGCCGACGCGGGCGCCGGGGCCGTCGGGGCCGGCCTGACCGCCGGAGCCGGCTGTGCCGCGGGTGATCCGGCCGGGCTCGCCGACGCCGGTGCGCCGGCGACGATCGCCGCCTTCACGTCGCGCTCGACGATCCGGCCGCCGGGCCCGGAGCCGGCGATCCGGCGCGGATCCAGGCCCGCCTCGGTGGCCAGCCGGCTGGCGCGCGGGCTGATCAGCAGCCTGCCGGCAGGCGCGAGCGCCGCTTCGCCGGCGGGCGCGGGCCGGGTGACGACGGAATCCACGGGCGCAACGGCCGCGTTCGGCACCTCGGCGACCGCCGGCACCGCGACCGCGTTCGGCGCCTCGGCGACGACCGCGGGCGCCGGCTCGTCCACGACCTCCGGGACTGCCTCGCCCGCCTCGCCGATCCAGGCACACACGGCGTTCACCGGGGCCGTGGCACCTTCGGGCACGACCACCTTGAGCAGGACGCCCGCGTCGAACGCCTCGACGTCCATGTTCGACTTGTCGGTCTCGATCTCGAACAGGACGTCGCCCGCGGCGACGGCGTCGCCCTCCTGCTTGTGCCAGGCGACGACGGTGCATTCCTCGGTCATCTGCCCGGGCCTGGGCATGCGCACGGCGTGAGCCATCGATCGTTCCTCTGTCAGTCCTGCTCGGGAGTCAGCCCAGCTCGACCACGGCCCGGGCGATGTCGTCCGCGCTCGGCAGGAACGCCGCTTCGAGGCCGGTCGCCTGGGGTGAGATGCCGTTGGCCGCGCCGACCCGTCCCACCGGCGCATCGAGATCGTCGAACGCCTCCGACTGGATCCGGGCGATGACCTCGTTGACGAAGCTCCCGATCAGCACGGCCTGGCTGGCCACCACGCAGCGCCCGGTCTTGCGCACCGACGCGAGCACGGTGTCCATGTCCAGCGGGATCAGGCTCCGCAGGTCGATCACCTCGACCGACAGGCCCTGCTCGGTCGCCAGCCGGTCGGCCGCCCTGAGCGCATCGGGTACCGCCGGGCCCCAGGCCACGATCGTTGCATCCGATCCCTCGCGGGCCACGCGCGCCTGGCCGATGGGCACGGTCACGTCGCCCTCGGGCACCTGGCCGGTCGTCCCGTACAGCCCCTGGCTCTCCACGAACAGCACCGGGTTGTTGTCGCGGATCGCCGACTTGAGCAGCCCCTTCGCGTCGGCCGGGTTCGAGGGGTACACGACGTACAGCCCGGGGAGGTGCGTGAACAGGCTCTCGAGCGACTGGCTGTGCTGGCCGCCGTACCCCTTGCCCGCGCCCACCGAGGCGCGGATCACGAGCGGGATCTCGAGGTTGCCGCCGCTCATGTAGTGCCACTTGCCGGCCTGGTTCGCGATCTGGTCCGACGCCATCAGCGCAAAGTCCATGTACATCAGCTCGACCACGGGGCGGGTGCCCACGATCGCGGCCCCCACCGCCGTGCCGCAGATGCACGCTTCCGAGATCGGGGTGTTGAACACGCGCCGGCGGCCGAACGACTCGAGCAGGCCCTTGGTCAGCTTGAACGCGCCGCCGTAGTCGGCGATGTCCTCGCCGTACGTGATCACCCGCGGGTCGCGGACCATCTCCTCGGCCAGCGCGTCCCTGAGCGCATCGCGGTAGCTGATCGCGCCATCGGCCGATCCGCTTGGCCACCGGCAGCGGCGCCTCGAGCGCCACCGACCCGGCCTCCGCCGGCACGACGTCGGCCGCGGTGTCCGTGTACAGGTAGCGGATCACGTCGGCCGGATCGGGATCGGTCGCCCGGCTCGCGCGCACGGCAGCCCGCGCGTTGCGATCCTTCGCACGTGCCTCGACCTCGCTCACCGTCGCCGCATCGGCCAGCCCCGCCTCGACCAGCTGCCCCTTCAGCCGCTCGATCGGATCGACCGCGCGCCACGCCGCCTCCTCGTCCCGTGTCCGGTACTCGTTGCGCGGATCCGAGAGCGAGTGCCCGTAGTAGCGGTAGGTGCTGGCCTCGACGAGCACCGGGCCGTCGCCCGCCCGACAGCGAACGGCCGCGCGCTGCACCGCGTCGCGGACCGCCAGCACGTCCATCCCGTTGACGACCTCGGCCGCCATGTTGTTCTCGGCGAACCCGGCACCGCGGCGGGCCAGGTGGCGGACGCCCATCACCTCGTCGTCGGTCCGATGGGTCATCCCGTAGTGGTTGTTGGCGATCAGGTAGATCGCGGGGATGCCGAACGGCCTGTCGCCCGCGTAGTGGTTCGTCCACTGCTCCTGGGTCGCCCAGTTGAGCGACTCGAGCACCACCCCGTTGGCGTACGCGCCGTCGCCCGCCATGCAGCACACGACGGCATCGGAGCCCTGGTAGCGCAGGGCCATCGCCGCCCCGGTCGCGATCGGCACGCTGCCACCGACGATCGCGTTGGCGCCCAGGTGACCCGTCGAGAAGTCGCCGATGTGCATCCCGCCGCCCCGGCCGCGGCAGTAGCCCTCCTCCTTGCCGAACAGCTCGGCGATCGTGCGGTAGACGTGCTCCTCGAGCGCCGCCTCGACCAGCGCGTCGCGATCCTGCGCCGTCGAGCCGGTCCGGGCGCGAAGCGCGTCGTCGTCCATCTCGTGGATGGCCGCGAAGCCCTTGGCGATCGCGTCGCCGTGGCCGCGGTGCGAGCTCGTGATCCGGTCGGCGGGGCGCATCGCGAACGACGCCCCGATGGCCACCGCCTCCTGGCCGATGGAGACGTGGGTCGGGCCCCGGTAGTCGTAGCCGGGCAGCGGCTCGTAGCCACCCGAGCGGAGCCGCACGATCATCTCCTCGAGCTCGCGGATCGCGAGCATCCCGTCGAGCAGCCGCAGCGCCCCGGGCGCATCGAGCGTACCGGCGGCAACCTCGGAGCCGGCGTCGCCCCGGTACGAGAAGCCGGTGATCCGCCCGAGGTCCGCCTCGAACGGCTCGAAGTCCGGGCGAGCGTCGCTGTGGAAGACGGCGGGCGCTTCAGCAGGTGCGGTCAAGTTCCTCTACCTCCGGGGGCGATGGACGCCGGTGATGGGCGGGATGTGCGAGCGGGATGTGCGAGCGGGATGTGCGAGCGGGATGTGCGACCGGTTGCCGGAAACGGCTCATGGGGTGACGACCCGGACACCGGCCCGTGCCAGCAGGCGGGCGCTCTGGTCGTCGGGAGGACGGTCGGTGACGAGCACCCCGACCTCGTCGAGGCGCCCGGCCGATGCGAATGAATGCGTGCCCAGCTTGCTGCCGTCGGCGAGCAGCAGCACCTCGCGCGCGCGAGCCATCACGAGCCGCTTGGTGTAGGCCTCGCCAGGCTCCGTGGTGGACATGCCGTCGGCGAGATCGAGCGCGAACGTGCCCATCACGGCACGATCGACGCGCAGCTCGTCGAGCAGCAGCCGGGTCAGCGGTCCCACGATCGCTCGGCTCTCCGCCCGGACCTCGCCGCCGAGGAGGATCAGCCGCGGGCCGCGGCCGACCAGCTCCGTCGCAACCGGCAGGCTGTTGGTGACGACCGTGAGCCGGGTCCAGCCGTGGAGCAGGCGCGCGAGGGCGAGCACCGTGCTGCCGCTGTCGAGGTAGACCGTGTCGTCCGGCTCGAGCAGCGTCAGGGCGACCTCGGCGATCCGGATCTTGGCCGCTGCGTTGGCGGCCGCCTTGACGTCGAAATGCGGCTCGTCGAGCCGCTGGTCGACCGCGACCACGCCACCGTGGACCCGTCTGATGCGGCCATGGCGCGCGAGCTCGTTCAGGTCCCGGCGAACGGTCGCCTGCGAGACGCCGAGGGCCGCGCTCAGCTCATCGAGCCTCGCCGCACCGCGCGACTCCACGATGGTGGCCAGCCGCTGGCGGCGCTGGACCGCGAGATCGTGGCCGGCGGCCGACGTGTCAATCTCTTGCAGATCTTGCTGCAACATGTGCACATTCTACACAGGCTCTTGCGTGCGAGCACAACCGGTCTCGGCATTCGCGCCCGACGTTGAGCCCGGCGATCGGTGCTTCATGCAGTGCAGGGCAAACGTGCATAGGTCTGCATATTGGTGATAGCGTGCGACCGTGCAGCCACCGATCGGACTCCGGGAGCGCAAGAAGGCGCGGACGCGCACGGTCATCAGTCAGGCCGTCCTGCATCTGGCCCTGGAACGGGGTCTCGACAACGTCACGGCCGACGACATTGCGGTCGCCGCCGACGTCTCCGTCCGGACGTTCCACAACTACTTCGGCAGCAAGGAGGAGGCGCTCATCGCCGCCTGGCAGTCGGAGTTCCAGGTCCATGTCGACGCGCTGCGGGATCGGCCACCCGAGGAACCGATCCTCGACGCCCTGGAGCACGTGCTGTCGGGGATCGTGTCGAGCGTCGTGCGCAGCCCGGACGACCTGGCGGCGCAGACCGATCTGCTGTGGACCAGCCTGGTCATGGTCCGCTACCGCACGGTGCTGCTCGACGAGGCGATCCGCATGGTCACCGAGGTCGTGGCCGACCGGACCGGGACGGATGCCGGAACGGATCTGTATCCCCATCTCGTGACGTCGATGGCGATCTCGGCCGCCGTGATCGCCTTCCAGTTCTCCCCGCCTGATGCCCAGGGGGAACCGGACCGCGAACGCCTCGTTCACGAGTGTTTCGCCCTGCTCCGAGCCGGGCTCAAGCGCCCAGAGGTGCGACCGGCCTGACGACCAACCGCATCGGGGCCTCAGCCCCGTCATGCACCCCTCCCCTTCCGCGCCATGTCATCCCCCGCGGCCGCGCGCTCCAGCAAGCTCGCCTCCGACCGCGACCATCACGAACCGGAGACCAAGACCGTGGCTGAGCTGCTGTTCCAAATCGGCCGTTATGCCGCCAGGCGACGCCTGGTGGTCATCGGCACGTGGCTGGTGATCCTCGCCCTCGCCGCCGCGGCGTACGCCGTCGGCGGAGGACCGCTCGGCAGCCAGATCACCATCCCGGGCACGCCCACCGACCAGGTGGCGCAGCGCCTCGCCACCGACTTTCCGGCGGCCGCCGGTGGCAGCCGGCACGGTCGTGTTCCATACCGAGGATGGGAGCGCGCTGACCGACAGTCAGCGAACGGCCATCAGCGCCCTCGTCGCCGATGCGTCCGGGATCGCTGGCGTGCGCTCGGTGACCGACCCGTTCGCGGTCGAGGCGCAGCGCCAGGCGCAGCAACAGCAGATCGAGGCCGGTCGAACCCAGCTCGAGCAGGCGCAGGCACAGGTCGACCAGGCGCAGGCACAGGTCGACGCCGCGCGAGCCCAGGCCGAGGCAGCCGGGCAGCTCGACCAGGTCAAGGCACAGCTCGACGCCCAGCAGGCGCAGATCGACCAGGGCCAGGCCCAGATCGACGCCCAGCGACAGCAGATCGACGCCGGCAGCGCCCTGCTCCAGGTGTCATCGGGGGTCCGTCTCATCTCCGAGGACGGCAGCACGGCGCTGGTCCCCGTCCAGTTCACGGCCAGCGAGCTCCAGACCAGCCAGGAGACGAAGGCCGCCGTGCGGGCGGCGTTCGAATTCGACGGCCGTCCCGGGTGTTGCGGTCGACTTCTCCAACTCGCTCGTCCAGGGGCTGCCGAAGATCTTCGGCGTCGGCGAGGCGGCGGGGCTCGTGGTGGCCGCGATCGTCCTGCTGATCATGCTCGGCACGCTGATCGGTGCGGCGCTGCCCATCGTGACCGCGGTGACGGGCGTCGGCATCGGCGTCCTGGGCGCGCTGTCGCTCGCCGGCGTGGTCGACATGGTCTCGGTGACGCCGGTGCTGGGCGTGATGCTCGGGCTGGCGGTGGGCATCGACTACGCGCTGTTCGTCGTCAACCGCCATCGCCGGCAGCTGAGGGAAGGCTACGAGGTCCAGGAGTCGATCGCGCTCGCGAACGGCACCTCGGGCAACGCCGTGGTGTTCGCGGGATCGACCGTGTTCATCGCGCTGCTCGCGCTCAACGTGACCGGGATCCCGTTCCTGGGGCTGATGGGCACCGTCGGTGCGGTGTGCGTCGCGATCGCGGTGCTCATCGCGGTCACCCTGCTGCCTGCCCTGCTGAGCCTGATCGGCAGCCGCGTGCTCAGCCGGCGCGAAGTCGCCCGGCTCGAGACCCACGACGGCCGGCCGGCGGCCGCGCCCACCCGGCAGCTCGGCACGCCGCGCGCGCTGGCCCAGGCCATCGTCGGCATCGGCGCGCTCGCCCTGCTCGCGGTCCCCGTCGCATCCATCAGGCTGGGGCTCCCGGACGGCTCGTGGGAATCGCCCGGATCCACCGCCTATCGGGCCTTCACGATCATCGCGGACGAGTTCGGCCCGGGTGTGAACGGCCCGCTCCTCGTGGTCGCCGACCTGCCAGGCTCACCCGGCGCGGCCGACGCCACCGCCGCCCAGATCCAGATCGCGCAGCAGCTCGCCGCGTTCGAGGACGTCGTCGCCGTCGCCCCGGTCGGCACCACGGCTGACCACACGACCCTGGCGTTCCAGGTCCTGCCCGCCGAGGGTCCGTCGAGCGCGTCCACCGAGCAGCTCGTCAGCTCGCTCCGGGCCGCTTCCCCGCTCCAGGGCGGGATCGAGCTCGGCGTCGCCGGCGCGACCAGCGGCAGCATCGACATCTCACAGCAGCTCGCCGACGCGCTCCCCCTCTACCTCGCGCTGGTCGTGGGCCTGTCGCTGATCATCATGATCGTGGTGTTCCGGTCGCTGCTGGTCCCGCTCATCGCGACCGGCGGCTTCGTCCTGTCGCTGCTGGCCACGCTGGGTGGGCTCGTCGCGATCCTGCAGTGGGGCTGGTTCTCGAGCCTGCTCGGGATCGGCCAGCCGATTCCGATCCTCAACTTCCTGCCCACCGTGCTCGCCGGCATCCTGTTCGGGCTCGCGATGGACTACACCCTGTTCCTCGCATCGGGGATGCGGGAGGCGTACATCCACGGGGCATCCGCCCGGACGTCCGTCGTGCTGGGCTTCCTGGCCGGTCGCTCGGTCGTGACGGCCGCCGCCATCATCATGATCTCGGTGTTCGGGGCGTTCGTGTTCTCCGAGAGCTCGATCATCCGGCCGATCGGCTTCGCGCTCGCGTTCGGTGTCCTCATCGATGCGTTCGTGGTCCGGATGCTGATCCTGCCGGGCCTCATGCATGTTGCCGGGCGATGGGCGTGGTGGCTGCCGGGCTGGCTCGACCGCGTGCTCCCGAACGTCGATGTCGAGGGTGCCGCGCTCGAGCGACGGCACCCGCACGTCGCCGACGAGCACCTTGCTCGGCAACCGATCCGCGCCGTACCGAGCGAACCCGCGTCGGGCCCCACCCCGTCCGACGGGTGAGCGTCCGGCCGCCGACTGAGGGTCCGGTCGCCGGCTGAGCCTCAGGCCTCCTGCTGGAGCCTCACGCCTCCTGGGATCGGTAGCGGTCGACGTACAGCTGGAAGTCTGGCACGAACCGCTCGTAGTCCCCCGTCATCAGGGGCGACGAGATCATGAAATCGGCGGACGCCCGGTTGCACGCGACCGGGATGTTCCACACGACCGCGAGCCGGAGCAGCGCCTTCACGTCCGGATCGTGCGGCTGCGGCTCGAGCGGATCCCAGAAGAACACCAGGAAGTCGATCTCGCCCTGCGCGATCATCGCGCCCAGCTGCTGATCGCCACCCAGCGGTCCGCTCTGGAGCTTGAGGATGCCGACGCCCATCTCCTCCTCGAGCAGCGTGCCGGTCGTCCCGGTCGCGACCAGATCGTGCTCCGCGAGCAGGCGGTGATTGAACCTCGCCCATTCGATGAGATCCGCCTTCCGGTGGTCGTGCGCGACCAATCCGATTCGTTTCCTGGGACCGAGGACCTGTTCCACTGGTGCACCTCGCGCCGTCGTTGCCCTGGCGTGCGCATTGTGGCCCCGCGACGGACCCGTCGCCCATCGCCGATGACCAGCGACCACCGCCCGATGGGGACCGGCGCGTGCCGGGTTCAGCGACCACCGTCGCTGACCCGCGGGTCAACGCCCCTCGGCGACGAGTCCGGCCTCACCCACGTCGGTCACCGACGTCTCGCCGGTGACCAGGTCGGTCTCGAGCGTGCACGCGGCACGGCCGTTGACCCAGCACATCCGCAGGCCGTGCCCGCGAACCGCCTCCACCGAGAGCGTGCCCTCGAACGCCGGGTGCGTGTTCCGGAGCCGGATCAGCTCCACGAGCCGCTGCGTGACAGGAGTCGCGAGGGCGGTCTCGATCTCCGGCAGCGAGAAGTCATGGCGATTGATCGCTCGCCCTTCGCCCGTGCGCGCGACGGCCTCCGCATCGTTGCGACCGGCCAGCAGCCCGACGTAGTAGATCTGCGGGACACCCCTGGCGAACAGCTGGATCGCCCGCGCCGCGATGTATCGGTCGGCGTCGCCGTCGAGCGCGGAGAAGTAGGTGCAGTTGAGCTGGTGAACGTCAACCTCGGCCGGATGGCTGGAGAGCATGCGGTTGACGTTGCCGCCCCGGCGCTCGACGTGGTCGGCCAGCGAGCGCATCTCGTCGGGCGCGAGAATCCCGTCGAGATCGGGGCGAACCGGGATCCCGTCATGGCAGTCCAGCGTCGTCACCTGACGATCGGGGGAGCTCGCCAGGTGCTCGGCCAGGCGGGTCGCCTCACCGGTCCGGAACGCGTGCAGGAGGAGGCCCGGAAGGACGAAGTCGTAGGTCCAGAAGCCGTGCGCTGACAACCGGCGATGGGTCGGGTACTGATCGTGGACCTCGGGCAGCACCGCAAGCCCCAGGCTGCCCGCCACCTCGCTGACCCATTCGAGAAACTGGTAGATCTCGGGCTCGACCATGAAGCACGAGGTGCCCGGCTTCTTGATCACGTAGCCCACGGCGTCCAGGCGGACGAACCGCACGCCCTTGTCGGCGAAGAACCGCAGCCAGCGCCGGATCAGCGCGCGCGCCGCCGGCGCCGAGACATCGAGGTCGATCTGCTCCGACCAGTCGGCGGTCCCGAACGAGGTCCAGATCCGCTCCTCCTCGCCGGTGGCGTCGATGACCACGGTCGTGAACGGAGACTCCGGCTTGCGCAGGAAGATCCGGGCGACATCGGATGCGGGCGCGTCGCCGTCGGGCCACACCTTGTCGAGGGTGATGAACAGGTCCGCCGACGGTGATCTTCGACCCAGTCGCTGGAACTCGACGAACTCGGGACTCTGCCGGGAGATGTGGTTGATCATCAGATCGAGCATCACGTCGTGGCGTGCCGCGATCCGTCCGATGTCGGCCCAGGTCCCGAACCTGGGGTCGATGTCGAAGTAGGTCAGGGGCGCGAAGCCGCGATCCCCCGAGGACGGGAACGGCGGCAGGATGTGCACGCCGCGAAACAACCCCGCGAGCGGACCGTCGAGCAACGTCGCCAGCTGCGCCAGCCCGCCGCCCAGCGAATCCGGATAGGTCAGCAGCTGGGGGCGTGGTGCGGGTTCGGCTGCAGGGATCACGATCGGTCCTTCGGCGCTACGCCCGGACCACGTGACGGAGAGCAGACGTCAGCTCGCGGGCCCGGCCATCACCATACCCGCCCATCCGCTTGCTCAGACAGGCGAACCGCACCTGATTCTCCCGATCGTCGCGCACGAGCCGGCCGCCGAAACCGGCGCGACCCGTCATCCCTTGATCGAGCCCTGCAACAGGGCGGAGATGAACTGCCGCTGGAACAGCAGGAACACCACGAGGGTCGGCAGCAGGATCAGGATCGTCCCGGCGCACAGCAGCGGGACGTTCGTCGCGTAGTGACCCTGGAACGCGCCCAGGGCGCCGGCCATCGTCCGCTGCGTCGGGTCCTCGACCAGCACGAGGGCCAGCAGGAACTGGTTCCAGGTCCATACCGACATGAGAATACCGAGCGACGCGATCGGCGGACGCGCCAACGGCACGTGGATCCGCCAGAACAGGTCCCATGTGCTCGCGCCGTCCACCCGGGCCGCCTCGCTGACCTCGGCCGGCATGTTCACGAAGTGGGCGCGCATCCAGAACACCGCGAACGGCATGAACAGCCCGATCAGCGGCAGCACGATCGCCAGCCGGGTGTTCAGGATCCCGAGCTGCCGGGCCAGGAAGTAGAGCGGCGTGATGATCCCCTCGAACGGGAGCGTCAGGCCGAACACGAACAGCAGCAACAGCCACCGGGCGCCCGGGATCCGAAGCAGGCCGATGGCGAACCCGGCCATGGTGGAGATCACCAGCGACACCGGCACCACGGCCAGCACGATGAACGTGCTCGACGCGAGCAGCGCGGTCATGTTCGCTTCCTGGAAGGCCTCCACGAAGTTCCCCCACTGGGGATCCGCGGGCCAGTCGAGCCCGCCCGGCACGGTGCCCGACGGATGCAGGGCCGTGGTGAAGATGCTGATGAACGGCAGGATCGTGATCGCGATCAGGGCGACCAGGAACGCGCGACCGGCGAACAGCTCGCCGCGAGACACCTGCATCGCTAGCGCTCCCGGCTCAGGCGCTGGATGGGCAGGATGACGGCCAGCACGAGCAGCGTGAGCAGCACGGCCAGCGCCGAGGCGAGGCCGACCTGCCGTTGCAGGAAGGCCAGGATGTAGATCTGGATGCCGGGCACCGCCGTCGCGTTGCCGGGTCCGCCGCCGGTCGAGACGTACACGATGTCGAAGGCGGCCAGCGCCGCGATCACGGTCACGGTCAGGCACACGCCGATCTCGTAGCGCAGCGATGGGATGGTGATTGCGCGGAACTCCTGGAACCAGCTGGCGCCGTCGATCCGGGCCGACTCGTAGAGCGCGCTGTCGATCTTGGTCATGCCCGTCTGCAGGAGGATCGTGCACAGCCCGAGCAGCACCCAGATCCCGATGACGCCGACCGCCGGCAGCGCGGTGTCGAAGTCACCCAGCCAGGCGCGGGTCAAGCCACCCAGCCCGACCGCGCCGAGCAGCTGGTTGATGAGCCCGGGGAGCGCCAGCAGCCAGCCCCAGATGATGCCGGCCGCGACCAGCGGGATGACCTGCGGCAGGAACACGATCGTCCGTGCGGCCGAGCCCAGGCGCCCCACGGCCACGCGATGGATGACGCTCGCCACCAGCAGGCCCAGACCCACCGGGATGAGGCTGAAGAACAGGACGAGCCGGAAGGCGTTGAAGATCGTCTGCAGCAGGTCCGGGTCGCTCAGCACGAACGCGTAGTTGGACAGCCCGACCCAGGTGGGGGCCGTCACCCCGTTCCACTTGTAGAACGAGTACTGGACGGTCAGCGCCAGTGGCTGCAGCACGAAGATCGCGTACATCACGAGCGCCGGCGTGACGAACAGCCAGCCGATGATCACCTCCCGGCGGATCCGCCTGGGCAGGGCAATCTGCCGGGAGCTGTGGGTGGCCGCTGCCTGATCGCCCGCGGTCACGGGCGATCAGGCAGCTTGCGAGAAATGGTCCCTATGGCCATCTGCTACTGCTGTGAAAGCTCCCGCTCGTACTCGGCCTGGACGGCCTTGAGGAGGCCGGCAGCGTCCTGCTTGCCGCCCACCATCTTCTGGAGCTCGGGCGTCCAGCCCTGAGCGAAGATCGAGCTGGTCGCGTTGGCGATGAAGTCCATCGAGGTGCCGGCCTCGCCGACGATCGGTCCGGCGGCGAGCGTCTCGTTGGTCACCGAGCCGGCCTCGACGGTCGGCATCGTGGCGCCGGACGGGCCACCGGGGTTCGAGCCGCCGACCGTCACGTCGATCTGACGTGCCGTGTCATTGGTCGCGACCCAGTCGAGGAAGAACGCAGCGCAGTCGGCATGCTTGGCGTTGGCGGCGATGCCATAGGTCAGCGGGGCCGACATGGCTGCCGGGGATCCACCGGCCGTTGCGGGGGGCATCAGGAAGAAGCCCGTGTTGCCGGTCATGTTGGTGTTGTAGTCCGCGTTCTCCCAGTCACCGTTGAAGGTGAACACGCCCTCGCCCTTGACGAAGCGCGCGTTGGAGTCCGTGTACTCGATGGCGTTGATGTCCTTGGGGAAGTAGCCCTTCTCGATCCAGTCCTGGAGATGCTGCGCGGCGGTCAGGTTGTCCGCCGTGTCAATGGTCGCCCCGGACTTCTGGAAGATCCAGTCGTTGATGGGCTGCACGGGACCGATCGATGCCATCAGGTTCTGCAGCGGGAAGGCCAGGCCCATGCCGCTCTTGGCGCTGCCCCACTGCATGATCGGCTGGAGCCCGGCGTCCTTGGCCTTGGCGAGCAGCGCATCGAGCTCGTCGAGCGTCGTGGGCGGCGCGGTCATCCCGATCTGGGTCGCCTGCTCCTTGTTGTAGAACACGCCGGTCAGGCTGTAGTTGAGGCCCATGGCGTACAGGGAGCCCGAGCCGCGGGTGCCGTCGGCGGCGACGCGGTTCTGGTTGAGCTGTGGCACCGGCCACTGATCCCAGCCGAACGCCGTCGCGTAGTCATCGAGGTTCTTGAGCAGGCCGTCCTTGGCGAACGACACCATCGTCGGCAGCCGGATCAGGTCCGGCGGATTGTCGCCCGCGAGCAGGCGGGGCGTCTCGTTGATGAGGTTCGTGAACTGGTCCTGCTTGATGTCCCAGGTCACGTTCGGGTACTGCTTGGTGAACTCGTCCGAGAGCTTGAACGGCAGGTCGAAGCCGGTCTCGAAGTAGGCGTTCAGGACGACCGGATCGGTGCCGCAGTTCGGCGTCATCGCGGCCTCGCTGGGCGATGGCGACTCGGCCGTCGTCGGCGCCTCGGTCGCCGGCGGTGCGGTGGGGGCGGGCGTCGGCGTCGACACGGCGGCGGGTGACGCACAGGCGGCCACCAGGATCGCCGTCAGGCCGATCGCCGCCGCGCGAGCGAGCTGGGTCGCGGCGGCGCCCTTCCAGTGATTGCTTGTCATGAGCGCTCCTCCTCAGTTCGGGTGACAACGTTCACGGACTGCTCGGTGCCTTATCCACGGCCCTCCTTCGGAGGCCTCGTGGTGCCCCGAACCACGAGCTCAGGGGTGAGCTCCGCCACCGGCGGCTGCTCGGAGCGACCTCCGATCTCCGCCAGCAGGATCTCGGCCCCCTGCCGGCCCGACTCGTACAGCTGCTGACGAATGGTCGTGAGCCCCAGGTAGTCAGCCGCTTCGATGTCGTCGTAGCCGATGACCGACAGATCGTCCGGGACGTGGAGCCCGAGCTCTCGGGCCGCGGTGATGACGCCCAGGGCCTGGGTGTCGCTGGCGGCCACGATCGCGGTGGGCCGCCGGTCGGCGGCCAGCATCGTGTGGGCAAGATCGCGCGCCTCGTACCGACCATGGGCGCCCAGCCCGATCCACTCCGGGCGCAGCTCCACGCCGCCGGCCCTGAGGGCGCCGACCACACCCTGCTGGCGATCGTGGCTCGAGGTGAACCCGAACGGGTTGTCGGGCGCATCGCCGATGAAGGCGACCTCGCGGTGCCCGAGCTCGAGCAGGTGGCGGGCCGCCATGGCCCCGCCGGCGAGGTCATCGCCGACGACCCGCGGCAGATCCGCGATGGCCGGGCTGTGCACGTCGACGAACACCACCGGGGCGGGCGCAGCCCGAAGGGCGACCGCCTGGCCGGCGGGCGGTGGCAGCGACATGACGATGATCCCGTCGGTCCGCTGGGAGTACGCGAGGGTCCCCAGGTAGTGGTCCCGCTTCTGGGCCGACTCCACGTTGTAGACGACGAGGTCGAACTCGCTGTCGGCGAGGATCGCGTCGACCCCCCTGAGCCGTTCCGCGGCCTGCGGCCGGGTGAGGAACGAGACCACCACGCCGATCGTCAGCGTGCGCCCGAGGCTGAGCCGGCGCGCCGCCTGGCTGGGCGCGAACTCGAGCTCCTCCATCACCCGCAGCACACGGTCCCGCGTCTGCGCGCTCACCACGTCCATGCCATTGAGCGCGCGCGACGCGGTGGCCACGCTCACGCCGGCCCGGCGCGCCACATCGCGGATGGTCACAGCCTTCTTCGTCACGGAACCCCGCGTATGAAACCGGTTACATGGTACCGGTTACATCACGGTACCACGGGCGTCAACACGGGGCGCCACGTGGCGTGGCAGCGGGTAAACTGACTGAGTGGTCAGTCCGAAGCCCGCCAGACGCACGTCCCGCCCTCGCCAGCGCTCGACTGCTGGCGCCGCTGACGTGGCCGCCGGCCACCGGCTGGTGACCGCGCCCGCCCGACCGAAGACCGAGTCGCCAAAGGGACGGGCGCGGAAGGATCGCCTGATCGAAGTCGCCACGCGCCTGATCGCCCGGAACGGGTCCCGTGGCACGTCACTGGCAGAGATCGCCGCCGAGGCTGGCGTCACGCAAGGTGGGCTCCTCTACCACTTCCCGACCAAGGAGGCGATGCTCAACGCGGTCCTGGATCGGCGCGACGAGGCCGATGCCTACTTTCCCTGGGCCGATGACGACGAGCCCGGCCTCGACGTTGTCTGGATCATCGCGCGGGCGGTGCGCCACTGGTCGCGCGAGGCGGATCGAGTCGGCATGCATTCGATCCTGGTCGCGGAGAGTGCCGCCCGCGACAGTCCCCTCCACGCACGGCTGCTGGAGCGCTACGGTCTGACGGTCGACCGGCTGGCGCGAGCGCTCGCGAACGGCCAGGCGCGTGGCGAGATCGAGCCTGAGGTGGACCCCAGGCTCAAGGCGATCGAATTCATCGCCTTCATCAACGGTCTCGAGACGGCGTGGCTGATCGATCCCACGATCCACGCCGCCGATGCCGCCCGGCAGTGGGCCACCGACCAGGTCAGGGCGCTGGGCGTGGCGGGAGCAGCCGAGGGTTTGCCACCTCAGGTTCGCTGAGCCGGTCCACGCGGAGCGGCAGCCAGGCCATCACCTCGGCGAGATCCGCGTCCCAGCGATCCCAGGTATGGGCCCCTGGGCCGAACCGAGCCGTGACGGGCACCCGTAGCTCCTCGGCGACACGCAGGAAGGCCACGTTCTCCTGGTACAGGGGGTCATCCGTCCCACAGCCGACCCACAGGGCCGGCAACGGCCGGTGTGCCGCGGCCGCGTCGCGGAGCAGCCACAGCGGGTCGTCGGGCGTGCCGGCGATCGGGCGGTTGTCGAAGATCCGGTCCCACAGTCGCGGATCGAGCTGGCCGGCCGGCTCGTCGTCCCGAAGACGCGCGGCGAGGCCCAGCGCGCCCGACAGGCTGATCGCCGCGGCGAATTGATGCGGCTCCCGGAGCGCCCACTTGAACGCGCCATAGCCGCCCATCGAGATGCCCGCGACGAAGGTCCGCTCAGGTCGCGGCGAGAGCCGGAACAGGCGGCCGGCGATCTCGGGCAGCTCCCGGGAGAGGAACGTCCAGTAGCGCAGCCCGTGCGCCTCGTCGCTGTAGTAGCTGCGGTGGACCTGTGGGATGACCAGCGCGACGCCGGCGGTGCTGGCATGCCGCTCGATCGATGAACGCCGAAGCCAGGCCGTGTCGTCGTCGGTCAGGCCGTGGAGCAGGTACAGCGTCGGATGCAGACCGTCGACGGGCGCCGGCGGCTCGCCCCGGGCGACGTGGTTCTCCGGGATGACCACCGTCATCGAGGTGCTCATCTCGAGCACCTCCGAGTAGAGGTCGCAGCGCATCACCGCCATCGGGGCACCCGATCGATCGCCGTCATCGCCCGAACCCCTGCAGCAGCCCGCGCACGAGGTGCCGCTGGAGCACGAGGAAGAGCAGCACCAGCGGCGTGATGAGCACGAGCGCCCCGGCGTTCAGCAGCGGCACGTCGGTCAGGTACTGGCCGCGGAAGCTGCCCAGCGCGCCGGCGACGGTGCGCCTGGTCGGATCATCGATCAGGACCAGCGGATGGAGAAAGGCGTTCCAGGTCCACAGGAACACGAGCAGGGCCAGCGTGATCATCGCCGGCACCGCGAGTGGCAGGTGGACCCGCCGGAGCAGCCCCCACGTCCCCGCACCGTCGACCGACGCGGCCTCCGAGATCTCGCGAGGCATGCCCAGGAAGTGCGTCCGCATCCACAGGACCCCGAATGGCATGAACGCCCCGGACAGGGCCAGGATCACCGACCAGCGGGTGTTGAGCAGGCCCAGCGTCTCCATCTCGTAGTACAGCGGCGTGATGATCGCCTCGGCCGGCAGGGTGAGGCCGAACAGCAGCACGAGCAGGATGAGCCGACCGCCCGGGGCTTCCAGGGCGCCCAGCGCGAAGCCACCGAGCGTGGCGGCCGCGACCGTCAGGGGGACGGTGAGGGCGGCGATCAGCGCGCTCGATTCGAGCAGCTCCAGCATGTGCGCCTGCTGGAAGGCGGTCAGGAAGTTCTCCCAGTGTGGCTGGACCGGCCAGGCGATTCCCGACGGCGTGCTGCCGGGGGCCGCGAGCGCCGAGGTGAGCATCGCCACGAGCGGGAACAGGGTCAGGAGCATGGCCACGGCGAGCAGGCCGCGACCGAGCCACAGCTCCCGGCTGGACCTGATCATGGCTCCACGCCGATGATCCGCGGGATGATGAGCACGACCACCAACGTCACGAGGGCGAGCACGACGCCGAGCGCCGACGCGAGCCCCACCTGGTTCGACGTGAACGCGAGCTGGTAGATCAGGATCCCGGGCACGGACGTCGCCCGCCCCGGACCACCCTGCGTGGTGACGAACACGACATCGAACACGCGCAGCGCGGCGATCGCCGTCACCATCAGCGCGATCCCGATCTCGCGCCGAACGCCGGGGAGCGTGACGGCGCGGAACTCGGCGACCAGGCCCGCGCCATCGAGCCGTGCCGCCTCGTACAGCGCCGGGTCGATCCTGGCCACGCCGGCCAGCAGCAGCAGGACGCAGAACCCCACGAGCGTCCAGGTCCCGATGAGCCCCACCGCCGGGAGTGCCAGCTCGAAGTCCGACAGCCACGGTCTCGCGAAGGCACCGAGACCGATCCCATCGAGCACGCCGTTGATCGGCCCGTTGGAGGCATACAGCCACTTCCACGCGATCCCCGCAGCGACCAGCGGGATGATCTGCGGCACGAACAGGACCGTTCGCGCCGCCCCGGCGAAGCGGCCCGTCATCCGCCCGACCACGGCAACCAGCGCGAGGCCGATCCCCACCGGCAGAACGGAGAAGAACAGGAGCAGGACGGCCGAGTGCTCGAGCGCCGCGACCAGATCGGGATCGGTCACGATCCGGACGAAGTTGTCGAGCCCCACGAACGTGGCCGCGCCGATCCCGTCCCAGTCGTAGAACGCGTAGTCGACGCTCAACAGCCAGGGGACCACGACGAACGCCCCGTACAGGGCGAGCGCCGGAACCAGCAGCAGCCAGGCGACGAGCGCCGTATGCGTCCGATGTCCGCGATGCACCGTCACGCGCCCCAACGCGATATCACGCGTTCCATGGTCGCGCGCCCCGACCACCGATGTCATCGCGGTCACCGGCGCCTATCTCACCGCCCGAGCTCGGACGCGTACGACGCCTGCAGCTTCTGCACGAACGCGTCGGGCGTCACTCGACCGGCAATCAGCTCCTGCAGCTCCGGGAGCAGCGTGGACACGTAGATCCCGGACGTGGCGTTGGCCAGGAAGTCGATGAGGCTGTCGGACGCCTCCGCCCTGCCCGCCTCGGCCAGCAGGTCCGCCTGGAGGGTGCCGGGCGTACCGGTCGGCAGGGCCGTTCCCGGAGGCGCGGTGGGCGTGTTCCCGAAGCGGTCGAACCAGATCTGGCGCGCCTGCTCGTCGGTGCTGACCCAGTTGAGGAAGAACGCCGCAACGTCGGGCTGCTTTGCCTTCGTGGGGATCCCGTACGTGAACGGGGCGCCCATGTCGACCTGCGTTCCGCCCGCCTGGAGCGGCGGGAACCGGAAGAAGCCCACGTTGTCGGCCATCGACCCGGACAGCGGTGCCGTCATCCAGTCACCCGAGAAGAAGAACACACCCGCCCCGGCCTCGAAGTTGCCGAGCGCCGCCGTGCCGTCCTCCGCGAGATCCTTCTGGAAGTAGCCCTTTGAGCCCCAGTCCTGGAGGGCCTGCGCCGCCTGCGTCGCGCCGGGCGTGGCGATGGTCGCTCCAGGGGCCCGGTACAGCCAGGCCTTCACGTCGGCGATATCGGCGTATCGATCCAGGAGCGCCTGGAACGGGAAGGCGAAGCTGTCCGACCCCTGCTGGATCGGCACCAGACCGGCGTCCTTCGCCTTCGCCAGGAGCGTCTCGAAGTCCGCGACGGTCGCCGGTGGCTGCGTCATCCCGATCTGGGCGGCCAGCGTCTTGTTGTAGAACACACCGGTGATGCTCCAGCCACCGGCCATCATCTGGTACAGCGAGCCGGTCCCCCGCTGGACGCCGTCCGACGCCACGCGCATCTGCTCGATCAGGCTCGAGGTCCAGCCGTCCCAGCCGTAGGCCTGGGCGTAGGGATCCAGGTTGAGCAGCAGCTGATCGCGCACGAGCGTGCCGACCGACGGCAGCCGCACCAGGTCCGGGGCGTCGGTGCTCGCGACCATTCGCGGCAGCACGGTCATGAGATCCGAGAAGGCCTCGGACCGATCGTCGATCGTCACGTTCGGGTACTGCTTCTCGAACTCGGCGAACAGGTTGGTGTAGTAGTCGTCCGTGTCGTGCAGCACGCTGAGCGTCACCGGGCCGGCGGGCAGCGTCGTGGGCACCGAGGCGGCATTGGTTGCCGATGGCGCGGCCGTCTGGCTGGCTTCGCTGCTAGGCATCTCGGTGGCACCCGGTGTCGCCGGGCTGGCGGTGGCGGGTGTGCCTGGGGTTGATCCGGGCGCACAGGCAGCCACGATCAGTGCCACGAGCACGGCCAGGGCCAGCCACCGTGTCGGCGCCGCGCTCGAGTCCGTGGGAGGTCGGCCAGTGGATCGCGCAGCCATCGGTGCTCCTCCAAAACATACTGAGTAGTCAGTCGGTTTTTTCGCACGCTAACACAGTTGCGCAAGGGCGTCCATCCGGTTGCGAACGGTGGCGGGACGGGAGCGCGGGGCGGTCCGGGAGCTCCGCCCGCGCTATGATCGCTTCCGGTCGCTGATGCGTGGCTCACGGAGAGCGCCTGGTGCTGAGCCAGGAGGCCCTGGGTTCGACTCCCCGGCACGTCAGCCAACTCCCCAGGGAGTGTGGTGCGCCCTCGCGTGAGTCGCGACTCCACCCCTTCGAACCGGTAGCTGGAGCCGCGCCATGACCGCCGAGCCACCCGCATCGACCGCCGAGGGCCCGACCTCGAGCGCCGTCCCCTCCCCCACCCCCGAGCATCACGACTTCATCCGCGACATCGTCACCGCCGACGTCGCGGCCGGGCGCGTGAGCCACGTCGTCACCCGCTTCCCGCCGGAGCCCAACGGCTACCTCCACATCGGCCACGCCAAGTCGATCGCGCTCAACTTCGGCATCGCCGCGGAGTTCGGCGGCCACTGCAACCTGCGGTTCGACGACACCAACCCGGCCAAGGAGGAGCAGGAGTACCTCGATTCGATCGCGGCCGACATCCGCTGGCTGGGCTTCGACTGGGGCGAGCACCTGTACCACGCGTCGGACTACTTCGAGCAGCTCTACGCCTGGGCCGTCCACCTCATCGAGCACGGGCATGCCTTCGTCGACGACCAGACCGCCGACCAGATCCGCGAGACCCGGGGCACCCTGACCGAGCCCGGCACCGACTCCCCCTTCCGCGACCGGCCGGTGGCCGAGAATCTCGATCTGTTCGCGCGCATGCGCGCGGGCGAGTTCCCCAACGGCTCACGGGTGCTGCGCGCCCGGATCGACATGGCCAGCCCCAACATCAACCTGCGTGACCCGGTCCTGTACCGGATCGTCCATGCCAGCCACCCGCGGACCGGCGACGCCTGGTGCATCTACCCCACCTACGACTTCGCCCACGGGCAGTCGGATGCGATCGAGGGCGTGACCCACTCCATCTGCACCCTCGAGTTCGACGTCCACCGCCCGCTCTACGACTGGCTCATCGAGCACCTCCCGGTCCCCCACGTCCCCCACCAGTACGAGTTCGCCCGGCTCTCGCTCACCTACACCGTGCTGTCCAAGCGGTTCCTGCTGCGGCTCGTCCAGGAGGGCCGCGTCCGTGGCTGGGACGATCCCCGGATGCCGACCATCCGCGGCATGCGCCGGCGGGGCTTCCCGGCCGAGGGGATCCGCGAGTTCGCGACCGCGGTCGGTGTCGCCAAGGCCGACAGCACGCACGAGATCGGGCTCATGGAGCATCACGTCCGGAACGTGCTCAACCGCACGGCGCCGCGACGCTTCGGCGTCCTCGACCCGCTCAAGGTGGTGATCACCAACTTCCCGGCCGACCTGGTCGAGACGATGGAGGTGATCAACAACCCCGAGGACCCGTCCGCCGGCGAGCGCGCGGTGCGCTTCGGGCGCGAGCTGTGGATCGAGCGCGCCGACTTCATGGAGGAGCCCGCGCCCAAGTTCTTCCGCCTCGCCCCGGGGCGCGAGGTCCGCCTCCGGAACGCGTACTTCATCACCTGCGACGAGGTGGTCAAGGACGACGACGGGAACGTCGTCGAGCTGCGCTGCACGTACGATCCGGCGACCCGCGGCGGGGACTCGCCCGATGGCCGGCGCCCGAAGGCGACCCTGCACTGGGTGTCCGCGGCGCACGCGCTGCCGGCCGAGATCCGGCTCTACGACTACCTGTTCACGCGATCCGACCCCGGGTCGGGCGGCCGGGCGCTCGAGGACGACCTCAATCCCGACTCGGAGCAGGTCGTGCATGGCTACGTCGAGCCGTCGCTGGCGGATGTCCGAGCCGGGCACGACGGTCCAGTTCGAGCGGCTGGGCTACTTCTGCGCCGATACGGACTCGCGACCGGGCGCGCTGGTGTTCAACCGGACGCTCACGCTCAAGGACACCTGGGCGAAGGTGCAGGCGCGGGGGTAGCCCGGCGGCTGGACACGTCGGCATCGGTAGTGATGAGCGCCGCGTACGCGGGCGTCGCCGCGTAAGCGGGCGTCGCCGCGTACGCGGGCGTCGGTAGGCTGATCAGCGGGGGTCGACGGGGTTGGCACCGTCCGCCGGATCGAGCCGGCCCAACGCGTTGACTCATCTCGATGAGTCAATTAGGCTCAGTGGCATGACAAAGCGGTTGCAGGTCCTGCTCGATGACGAGGAGCTCCGCGAATACCAGCGCATCGCCCGGCGCCAGCGACTGACCACCGCGGCCTGGGTCCGCCAGTCGCTCCGGGCGGCCGGTCGGACCGATGCACAGGCGAGCGTCGCGGACAAGCTCGCGGCTGTTCGGCGCGCGGTGGGCCACAGCTACCCGACCGGCGACATCGATCAGCTGCTGGGCGAGATCGAGCGGGGCTACGCGGGCCACGAGACGTGACGGTCTTCGTCGATTCGAACATCCCGATGTATCTCGTCGGGGCCGATCATCCGAACAAGGCTCGGGCGCGTGCGGCCGTGGAGCGCCTGATCGCCGATGGCGAGCGGCTCGTCACCGATGCCGAGGTCATGCAGGAGATCCTGCATCGGTATGTGGCCATCGGGCGTCGCGAGGCGATCGGTCCCGCGCTCGAGGCGCTGCTGGGCGTGGTCGATGAGATCCACTCGATCGACGGTGACGCTGTGCTCGCAGCGTCCCGGCTGCTCGATCGAACGACCGGCCTGTCCGCGCGCGATGCGCTGCACGTCGCGATCATCCGCCGCCACGCGGTGGACGACGTGTTGACGTTCGACGCCGGGTTCGACGCGATCGCGGGAGTGCGCCGGCTGCCAGCCGACTGACGTCGGAGCCGTCCAGTCGCCGGGGCCGTCCGCGTCAGCTCGCCGGGGTGAACACCTGGACCGTGGCACCCGAAACCGCGTCCGTGCGGTCGAGGAAGCGATAGCCGGCCGACTCCATCGTGGCCCGAACCTCCTGGGGATGCGTCGCGTGGCCGGGCAGCCGGAGATAGAGGCCCGGACGCGACTCCAGGATGGCGACCCTGGCGCCCGGACGGAGGTCCGCGCGGAGCCGCTCCACGTAGCGCCGGCGATCGGCCAGGTGGTGGTAGCTCAGCGAGAAGAACGCGAGATCGACCGGCTCCGGCAGACCGGGGTTGTCGGCCTGCCCCTCGACCGGCCGGACATTGGCCAGGCCCCGGCGATGCGGCCTCCTGCTCCACCGCGCCACGCAGGTCGGCGTCGGTGTCGACCGTGTACACGAGCCCCGACGGCCCAACGGCCCGCGCGAAGTCGAACGCGAATGCCCCGAACCCGGCGCCGATGTCCGCGATCCGCATGCCGGGCTCGAGCCCGAGCCAGCCGATGACCCGCTCGCGTTCGGCATCGCTCCAGCCGCCACCGTAGGCGAGCCGCTTGAGCGCGAGCCGGAGGGTTTGGGCGAGGCCGGTGCGGGTCATGGCATCAGCATGAGCCATGGCAGCGCGGCGTTCGGCCGGCAACTGCCGCGTTCAGGACAGGCGGGCGGCCAGCTCCGGGGGCGCGATGACGACGAGCTCCGTCGTCGCGCGGGTCAGGCCCATGTAGAGCAGCTCGTCGAGGCGGGTGGCCGACGCCGGCAGCTCGACCAGCACGATGACCGGTCGCTCGAGGCCCTTGAAGCGGCGGATCGACTCGAACAGGATGTCGTCGTGCTCCTCGGGGAGGTCCTCGGCCGCGAGGCCCTTCGACGGCCCGGCGTCGTCGATCGCCTCGTTCCAGAGCACTACGTTGCCGAACGTCCGCTGTTGCCAGACCTCGCTCTTCGGCGCCGACCCGCCCGAGAGCACGGCGATCTCCTACGGCTCCACCTGCTCGTCCTCGACCAGTCGATGGAGTTCGCGCCGGAGCGCCTCGAGCGTCGGCTTGCCGGGCTCGGCCGTCTCGATCCGGTAGCGCGTCCCGCCGCCCCCGCGATACGCCGCGACCGACTCGCCACCGACGTAGAAGCGGTCGGACAGCTCGGCGATCGAGGTCGGGTTGCGGAGGTTCTCGTAGAGCTCGACCCGCTCGAGCCCGAGCTCGCCGACGACGTCGTCGCGGATGACCGCCTGGCCCGGGTCGTGGAAGACCCACAGGACATCGCCGGGCTCGACAGCAGCAGGTCGAGCGTCTCGAGCCAGCCGATCTCGAAGTCCTGGCCCTCGTCGACGACGATCGCGTGGAAGGGCTCGAACCCGTCGGCGCTCGATGGCGGCGTCGAGGGCGTTCGGCAGTGCCTCGTTCCACCACGCCTGCGGGATGGGGTTCGGGTCGGGCGCGAGGGTGCCCGCCTGCGGCCGAGGCGCTCGCACAGTCGATGGAAGGTCGTGACCGAGGAGCCCGCGGCGATGGCATCGGCGAGGTCGGCGATGATCGTCGGCGGCGAGGCGCTGGTTGAAGCAGACGAGCAGGGTCCGGTAGCCCTCGCGCGCCAGGCGCCGCGCCTTCGCCGCCGCGAGCATCGACTTGCCGCTGCCGGCCGGACCGACGACCTCGAGCCGGCGCTGCTCGGTCTGCGTTGAGGATCCGCTCCTGGTCGCGGGTGGCGGTCAGGAGCAGCGGCTTGTCGTCCTCGATCCGGCCGCGGACGAGTCGGTGGAGGCGACCGTCGGGGCGAGGAGCTCGTCGATCAGGGCCATCCCCGTCTCCCGGCGGGTAGCCCTTGCGGCCGTCACCGATCCAGTAGGCGTAGGCGCGGTCGATCGCGGCGCGGGTGGCGGCCGGCGTCTCGAGGGCCGTGGCGTCGATGACGATCTCGGGCGGCGCCTCGGGCCCGAGCAGGACGTGGCCGCGCGGCAGGCTGGCGAGGTCGGCGCCGGGGAGGCGACACCGTGGCCGGCGTACGGCGGCGTGGTCCCCACCACCCCTCGGGCCAGTCGGGCAGCGACTCAGCTTGCTGACGAGGGCGTGCTTGCTGTCTTCGCCTGGACGAACGGGGAGCGGGGGAGTGGGTGGTCGCCGATCCACCACTGGCC
The DNA here is from genome assembly GCA_963734995.1 of uncultured Chloroflexia bacterium. GTDB lineage: Bacteria > Chloroflexota > Limnocylindria > Limnocylindrales > CSP1-4 > CAIXZV01. Next base: position 3,342 of record CAVTJD010000005.1, on the reverse strand, counting down.
CTGCGAGTCCTCGTCGGCTCGCCGTCCTTCACTTCGAGGAAGAGGATCCCCAGATCGGGATGCGCGACGACGAGATCCGCCTCGCCGTCGTAGGCGGGTGCACCGTCGCGCATCGGCCCGACCCACTCGACGTTGGGGTAGAGGCGGTACTCGGGGGGCAGGGCGGCCCGCAGCCGCTCGGTTACCAGGCGCTCGGTGTCCTCGCCTCGGCTCATGCCTGTGAGTATGGCGAATCGAGCATCACACCCTGAGACCGAAGCCGAGACCGAGTCTCGCGGGAGCACGTCACGATGGGGATGCCGGGGTCGCCCTGGAGCACCGCGCGGTCGGAACCGGAGGTGACACTAATCACTCTTATCGTTAGGGCCAGGCACAGCGATGGCTACAGTCGGGCAGGCGACAAGAGGGGTCCGCCGGGGCCGACTCTCGGACCCGCAACCGAGGACCTGCTGTTCACGAACCAGATCGGCCTAACCGGGACTGGTCTAGCATCTGTCCATAGCCCGGGGTGCGCTTCGGCGGGCTGCACAGAGAGGGGGCTGTCCACGACGGTTCGCTTCATCCACACCGCGGATCTCCAGCTCGGGATGACCCGGCGCTTCCTCGACGACGACGCGCAGGCGAGGTATGCCCAGGCTCGGATCGATGGCCTGACCGCGATCGGCCGGATCGCGGTCGCCGAGAAGGCCGAGTTCGTGGTGGTGGCGGGTGACGTCTTCGAGACGAACCGGGTTCGACCCAGGACGGTCGGTCGAGCCCTCCAGGCAATGGAATCCATCCCGGTACCGGTCTTCCTCCTTCCCGGCAACCACGACCCGCTCGATGCCGCGACGGTGTACCGCTCGCCGACCTTCCTCCGCTCCGTGCCGCCGAACGTCGTCGTCCTCGACGGTTCCGATCCGGTCGATGTTCGAGACGGCGTCCAGGTCGTCGGGGCACCGTGGACGACGAAACGGCCGCTGCTCGACCTGGTCGCCGCGGCCTGCGAACCGCTCGTCGCCGATCCGGCCTTCACGTGCGGATCCTCGTCGGCCACGGCGCCGGTGGACTTCAGGGGCGAGTTCCACGATCCAGCGACGATCCGCCTGGCCGCCGCCGAAGCCGCCATCGCCGACGGCAAGGTGCAGTACATCGCCCTCGGCGACCGGCATTCGACGACGCAGGTCGGTGAGACGGGGAGGATCTGGTACGCAGGGGCTCCAGAACCCACCGCCCATGACGAGACCGACGCCGGGAACGTCCTGCTCGTGGAGTTGGAGGATGGCCGCTGCACGGTGACCCCGACTGCCGGTCGGGACCTGGCGGTTTGTGGCTGAGACACTGGAGCTTGACGCGGCATCGGGCCCCGAGACCCTGCGCGATCGTCTTGACCGAATGCCGGCCAAGGATCGATCGATCGTCCGGCTGACCCTGCTGGGCGTGCTCTCACTGACGCAGTACACGCGGCTCCAGGAGATCATCGAGGAGGCCCGCGAGGTCTTCGGATCGATCGAGGAGTGGGAGGCCTCAAGTCGCCTCCTCGTCCGACCCGAAGACGACGACTTCGCCGACCTGGGCCTCAGTGGCTTCGCGAAGAATGCCGTGGCCGGACTTCGGGCCGCGGCCGCCGGTGGCGGTCCCGACGCCGAGACCGCCCGTGACGCGCTCTCGCTCCTGGTGCGCCTCGTCCATGGGCGTGGGGCGGGCGCATGAGGATCCTCAAGATCGCGCTCCGCAACTATCGCGGCGTCAGCGACCGCACGGTGGAGTTCGCCCCCGGTGGCGTCACGATCGTGGAGGGGCCGAACGAGATCGGCAAGTCGAGCATCGCCGAGGCCATCGACCGCATCATCGAGGACCTCGATTCGACGTCCAAGCAGCGAATCCAGGCAACGAAGCCCGTCGACCGGGATGTCGGACCCGAGGTCACGATCGAGGTCGAGTCGGGTCCGTACGCCTTTCGCTACCGGAAGCGGTTCCTCCGAGACAAGGTCACCGAGCTGGAGATCTATCGCCCGCGGCCGGAGAACCACACGGGCCGAGAGGCGCACGAGCGCGTCCAGGCCATCCTGGCCGAGACCGTGGACATGGCCCTCTGGAAGGCGCTGCGCATGCAGCAGGGAGACGTCGTCGGCCAGGCAGCGCTCGCGGATCAGACCTCCCTCTCTGCTGCCCTCGATCGCTCGGCGGGGGAGTCGCCCGCCGGCGACGAGGAGGTGACGCTGTTCGGTCTCGCCCACGCGGAGTACCTGCAGTACTGGACCGAGACCGGTCGGCGCAAGAAGGAAGTCACGGAGATGGAGGGAGCCATCGCGGAGGCAACGCAGAGGATCACCGATCTCGAGGAAGCCATCCGGGCGATCGAGGCCGATATCGAGGCCAGCGTCCGCCTGGAGGCTGAGGCGCGGCGACTGGTCGAGCGGGCGGCGGAGCAACGGACAAAGCTTGGCGAACACCAGGCACGCGTCGACGCGCTCGGCGAAGCTCGAGGCCGGGGTCGAGACGATCCAGGCCAGGTTTGACTCGGCGCAACTCGCGGCCAACGAGGCCCGGCGCATCGAGAAGGCACGCCAGGACGCGATCTCAGACATCGCAACTGCGAGGACCGCCCAGGAGGGGCTCGTCGCATCAATCCGGGAGGGCGGACCGCAACTCGAAGGCGCGCAGGAACGCGTCAAATCGGCCGACGCTGCGGTGGCCGAAGCCCGGCGGGTTCGAGAGGCGGCGGCAATCCTTGCCGACGAGCGCCAGGCTCGTCTCTCGCAGTTGCGTGATATGGCCGATCTGGCCTCACTGCTCAAGCGCAGCGAGCGCGCCAAGGCTGCCATCGCAGCGCTGCAAGTGGCCGCGGCTGATGCCGCGATCCCGGTCGACACGGCACTGCTGACGTCCATCAGGGATCAGCATCGGACGGTGGAGTTGGCCCGTGCCCGGCTCGAGGCGAGCCGCCCGCTCGTCCGCCTGGAGGCGTTCGCGGATCTCATTGGCGTCGTTGACGGGCTCGAGGTGAAGCTGCCCACGGGCACGACGCTCGAACGCCGCGTGGATCAGTCACTCGAGCTCGCCCTTCCTGACGTCGCATCCCTCTCGGTCGCGGTCGGAGCGGCGGGCGACATGACCAGCACGGAGCTGGAGGCAGGTGAGGCCCAGCTGAAGGATCTGCTCCGAGCCGCGGGCGCCTCGGATCTCGCGGACGCGGAGCGTCGCCACAAGCTGCGCGAGGACGCGGCTCGGACGATGACCGAGCAGCGGCGCGTGCTGGAAGAGAACCTCGGTGATCTCACCCAGGATGCCCTCGAGGAGCGGATCGCGGACCTGCGGGGGCGGACGAAGACGACCAAGGCGGCAAGGGCTGGTGCTCGC
>CAVTJD010000004.1:0-696603 GCA_963734995.1 uncultured Chloroflexia bacterium | reverse complement strand
CTTGTCGTTCTCGGCGGCGTTTACCAGGGCTGCCTGAGCGGCCGCGAGGCGGGCCACCGGGACGCGATATGGGGAGCAGGACACGTAGTCGAGCCCGATCCGCTCGCACTTGTGGATCGACTCCGGGTCGCCACCGTGCTCGCCGCAGATCCCGAGCTCGATGTCCGGACGGGTCGCCCGGCCACGCTCGACGGCGATCTTCATCAGCCCGGCAACCGCGTCGTCCAGGGTCTGGAACGGGTTGACCGGGAGGATGCCGTCCTCGACGTACTTGAGCAGGAAGCCGCCTTCGGCATCGTCGCGGCTGTAGCCGAACGTCATCTGCGTCAGGTCGTTGGTACCGAACGAGAAGAAGCTGGCCTCGCGCGCGATCTCATCCGCGGTCAGCGCGCCGCGCGGCACCTCGATCATCGTGCCGAACTTGTAGTCGACCTCGACGCCGCCGGCTGCCACGCGGACAGCCTCGGCCTCTGCCTCGAGCAGCCTGCGCGTCGCGGCGAGCTCGTTCACGTGGCCGACGAGCGGGATCATGATCTTGGCGATCGGATGGCCGCCCGCCTGCTTGACCGCGATCTGGGCGTTGAGGATCGCGCGGGTCTGAATCTTGACGAAGTCCGGGATCATCAGGCCCAGCCGGCAGCCGCGGAGCCCGAGCATCGGGTTCTGCTCGTGCATCGCCTTGATCGTGGCGAGCAGCTCCTTGTCCTCGTCGGAGGCACCGCCGGCGTCCTCGGCGCGGGTCACCTTGACCAGCTGCTCCTCGAGGTTCGGCAGGAACTCATGGAGCGGCGGGTCGATCAGGCGGACCACCACGGGCAGCCCGTCCATCGCCTTGAAGATGCCCTCGAAATCGCCCTGCTGGAGCTTCTCGAGCTTGGCCATCGCGGCGTCGAACGTCTCGACCGCCTCGCGCTCGTCGGCCGTGAGCTCACCACCGGCGGCGACCTTTGCCTTCGCGCGGGTGGCCGTGTTGGCGACCAGGATGGCGCCGCGGACGATCTCCAGCCGGTCGCCCTCGCGGAACATGTGCTCGGTCCGGCACAGGCCGATCCCCTGGGCACCGTAGGCGCGCGCCTGCGCTGCCTCCTCGGGCTTGTCGGCGTTGGTCCAGACACCCAGCCGGCGGATCTCGTCGGCCCAGCGCAGGATCTGCTGGAGCTCAGGCTGGTCCTCGAACCGGGCGGACACGGTGGGCAGCGCCCCGAGGTAGAGCGCCCCGCTCGAGCCGTCGAGGCTGACCCAGTCACCCTCCTTGAACTCGATCCCGCTCACGTTGCTGCGGGCCTGCTTGCCGGCATAGTCGACGAGCAGGTCGGATGACCCGGCGACGCACGGCTTGCCGATCTGGCGGGCGACGACGGCGGCGTGGGACGTGGCCCCGCCGCGGGCCGTGATGATGCCCTGGCTGATCGCCATGCCGTGGAAGTCATCGGGCGAGGTCTCGATGCGGACCAGGATCACCTTCTCGCCACGCTCGGCCCACGCGACCGCGTCGTCGGCGTCGAACACCGCCCGACCAACGGCCGCACCCGGCGAGGCGTTGAGGCCGTTCACGATCTTGGTGGCACCCTTGAGCGCCTCGAGATCGAACGTGTCGCGCAGCAGCTGGTCGACGTGTGCGGGCTCGATGCGCGCGATCGCCTCCTCGCGGTCGATCAGGCCCTCGGTGACCATGTCGACCGCGATCTTCACGGCAGCGGCCGCCGTCCGCTTGGCGTCGCGCGTCTGGAGCATGTACAGCCGGCCGCGCTCGATCGTGAACTCCATGTCCTGGACGTTCCGATAATGGCGCTCGAGCTGCTGGCCGATCCGCTGGAACTCGGCGTAGACGGCAGGCATGTCCTGCTCCATCTGCGCGATCTTGGGCGCGGTCCGGATACCCGCGACGACGTCCTCGCCCTGGGCGTTGGTCAGGTACTCGCCGTAGAGCACGTGCTCGCCCGTGTTCGGGTCACGGGTGAACGCGACGCCCGTGCCCGAATCGTCGCCCATGTTGCCGAACACCATGGTCACGACGTTGACCGCTGTGCCCAGGTCGTGCGCGATCTTCTGGCTGTTGCGGTAGTCGTTGGCGCGCTTTCCGAACCACGACGCGAACACGGCCTTGATCGCCAGGTCGAGCTGCTCGTAAGGGTCGGTCGGGAACTCCCGGCCGGTGTCCTTGCGCACGACGTCCTTGTATGCCCCGACCAGCCCTTTGAGGTCGTCGACCGTGAGGTCGGTGTCCTTCGCATCGGCGCCGTGGGTGGCCTTCGCCTCCTCGAGCGGCTCGTCGAACCGGGCGCCGTCGACGCCCATCACGATCCGGCCGAACATCGCGATGAACCGGCGATAGGCGTCCCACCCGAAACGCTCGTTCCCGGTGAGCGCGATCAGGCCCTCGAGCGTCTGCTCGTTGAGCCCCAGGTTGAGCACCGTGTCCATCATCCCGGGCATCGAGAACTTGGCACCCGAGCGCACCGACACCAGCAGCGGGTTAGCCGCGTCGCCGAACCCCTTGCCTGATCGCTCCTCGACCTCCTTCATCGCGCCCAGCACGTCATCCCACAGGCCGGCGGGGAGCTGCTTGCCGCTCGCGAAGTAGTCGTTGCAGGCTTCGGTGGTGATGGTGAAGCCGGGCGGCGTGGGCAGCCCGGCGAGGGTCATCTCGGCAAGCCCGGCGCCCTTCCCGCCCAGCAGGTCTTTCATCTTGCCGTTGCCTTCGGCAGTGCCGGCGCCCCACGCGTAGATGTAGCGCTTGGCGGCGGCGTGCGATCGGTCGGCAGTCGTGGTTGGGCTCTGGGCCATCGTGGCTGGGCTCCTTGCTGACGGGTGCGGGTCAGGGTGGGGACGCGGCCCGCGGGACTGACGTCGTGGGGACGTCGCGATTGTACGCCGCCACCCCCGATGGCCCGGCCGGCGCGCGCGTCGCGGAGGCACCGGCCGATGGGCCTCCAGCATCGGTCCACCAGGCACCCGATGACGGGCGGTGGGGCACTGGGCAGCTGCGTCGACCGACCTGGGGCAGACGACATGGTTCTGCACGCAGGCCGCGGTGGTTCAAGCGGGCGACCTGGGGCAGACGACATGGTTCTGCACGCAGGCCGCGGTGGTTCAAGCGGGCGACCTGGGGCAGACGACATGGTTCTGCACGCAGGCCGCGGTGGTTCAAGCGGGCGACCTGGGGCAGACGACATGGCGGCAGTGTCGGGCGACCTGGCGGGTGCGACCTCGGGCGCCTGGCGGGTGCGACCTCGGACGACCTGGCGGGTGCGACCTCGGACGACCTGGCGGGTGCGACCTCGGACGACCTGGCGGGTGCGACCTCGGACGACCTGGCGGGTGCGACCTCGGACGACCTGGCGGGTGCGACCTCGGACGACCTGGCGCGGCGCGGCGCCGTGCGCGGGACGCGCATGGACACCCCGGGGACGCCTCGCGGCATCCCGGTCTGCTCCGGAGCCGGCGGTACACTCAATCTCGAACCAAGGTGGACCGCCCCGCGCCACCTCGCGGGCGGCGCGCAGTCAATCCGGGAGCCCGATTCCGTGACCGAACCCAACGAGGACAGTCGAATCATCGAGCCCGAGGCCCAGAGCTACAACGCCACGCTCGTCCGGCGCGAGGAGCTCACCGACGAGCTTGCCTACTTCTGGGTCAAGTTCGACGGGCCTGCGACGCCGTTCGAGCCCGGGCAGTACATGACGACGGGTGTCGTCACGGAAGGGCGGATCCTGCAGCGACCCTACTCCGTGGCCTCCGGCCCCTCGACGGCTGATACCGAGGGATACGAGTTCTTCGTCCGGCACGTGCCGGTGATCCGGTTCACCACCGCACTGTGGCGACTCCCGGTCGGGCATCGCCTGCGGATGATCGGACCCAAGGGCCGGTTCATGCTCGAGCCCGACGATCGCCGGACCCACCTGTACGTCAGCACGGGCACCGGCATCGCTCCGTTCATCGCGATGATCCGCGAGACCATGGCGCAGGGGCAGGCCCGGCGGACCGTGCTGCTCAACGGCTGCTCCTACGAGGACGAGCTGGGCTACCGGCGCGAGCTTGAGGCGTGGCAGCAGGACCCCGACTACAAGCTGACCTATCTGCCGACCATCTCGCGCCCGGCCCATCCGCGCAACGAAGGCTGGGACGGGCTCACCGGACGCGTCGAGCAGATCGTGTGGGACGTGTGCCGTGACCACGGCCTCAAGCCCGATCGAACGGTCGTCTACATCTGTGGCAATCCGGAGATGATCCTGAACGTGGAGCGGATCCTGATGGATCACGGCTTCCCCGAGTTCCACGTCAAGAAGGAGCTCTACTGGCCCAAGGGCAAGGCTCCGGCCCCCGCAACCCCGGCGAGCTGACACTTCGGGTCGCCAGGCGTTCGGTGATCCGGACGGACGCGACTGCGGCCGCTCGGGCGGGACGCCGGGGCGCGGCGCCGGGCGTTCCGGCGCGGGGCCGAACCCTTCGTGGGCGCCGGGCCTTCCGGCGCGGGGCCGGCCGTTTCGCGCGGACCGGGGCCGGACCCTTCGTGGGCGCCGGGGCGCGGGGCCGGCCGTTTCGCGCGGACCGGGCGGGTCCGAAGCAGCGGGCCGGCGGAATGCGGCGCAGCGAAGGGCGGCCAGTCAAGACCCCGTGCAGGCTCGACGGGCAGGACGTCTCGTGCTCACACCATGTGCAGCCCAGTGGTTGGCGCGACCTCTTCCTCGGACGGCGACGCATCCTCAGCCCGGACACGCGCACGTCCCGGTGCCTGGGGCTCCAGATGACCGACTGGTGTGCAGCCGGACAGACAGCGACCGACGTCCGGGGTACGCGCCGGCCAAGGTTGCAGGCTGAGGCGGCGGCAAGCCCCAGGATGCACATGTGGCGAGCACGGCTGACGCTGAGTGCCGCCGAGCATGGCAGACGCGGCAGACGCGGCAGACGCGGCGAGTTTGACTCACGCCTGACTCAGGCGCGGCGGTCTGACTGACGCCTGGCGCCGACGTGCGACATGATGCCCGGGCGGACGTGCGAGAGACTGCACCCGACGGCCCGCTGGTCACGACTCGGTCGCCGGACGTCCCGGTGTGCTCGTGACCTTCGGACCGCAACCCTGTGCCGGTGGCAGGTAACCTCGGCGGGGCACCTGGGCGACCATTCATGCAGGTGTCAACATATTCGTGAGGTCGCATGCATCAGGTCGTCGAGCGCGAGCAGCTCTCCCCGAACGTCGTCCGCCTCGTCGTCGAGGCGCCGCGGATCGCGAAGGTCCGGCGTCCCGGCCAGTTCGTCATCGTCCGTAAAGGCCCGGGCGCGGAGCGCATCCCGCTGACGATCGCCGACGACGATGCCGAAGCCGGGACCATCACCCTGATGATCCAGGCCATCGGCGCCAGCACGACCGACCTGTGCGCGCTCCAGGTCGGCGAGTCGATCACGGACGTGGCCGGCCCGCTGGGCAGCGAGACGGAGCTCATCGAGCATGGTCACGCGGTCTGCGTCGGCGGCGGAGTGGGCACCGCGGTGCTGCTGCCGATCGCCCGCGAGCTCGCTCGACGCGGTGTCCACGTGACCAGCGTCATCGGCGGGCGCTCGAAGGAATGGGTGATCCTCGAGGACGAGCTGCGTTCCGTGGGGGACGTCGTCGCGTGCACCGATGATGGCAGCTATGGTCGCCCCGGCTTCGTCACCGAAGCCCTCAAGGATCTCCTCGATGCGGGCGGCGTGGACGCCGTCTACGCGGTGGGTCCCGTCCCGATGATGAAAGCGGTCTCGGGCATGACCCTCCCGTACGAGGTGCCCACGACCGTGTCGCTCAACGCGATCATGGTCGACGGCACCGGGATGTGCGGCGGGTGCCGGGTCACGATCGGCGGCGAGACCAAGTACGCGTGCGTCGACGGACCCGAGTTCGACGGGCACAAGGTCAACTTCGCCGAGCTGGCCGACCGCCTCACCACCTACCGGCCGTTCGAACAGCAGGCCCTCGACAAGCGGGGCGCCTGCGCCACCACCGAGGTCAAGGCATGACCGAGCACGCGTCCCCCAATCCGGCTCCGGAGCCGGGCACCGATTCCGACACGTCGGCCGCGAAGCCACTCAGCAACAAGGAACGAATGTCGATCGGTCGGGTCGCCATGCCCGAGCAGGAGGGCGACGTTCGGGCCGGCAACTTCCGCGAGGTCAATCTCGGCCTGACCTATCAGCTCGCGATGCTCGAGGCGGAGCGCTGCATCCAGTGCCCCAAGCCGTTCTGCGTCGACGGCTGCCCGGTCCGCGTCAACGTCCCGCGCTTCATCAAGCTGATGCGCGAGGGCGACATGGCGGGCGCGGCCGAGAGCCTGCTCGACGACAACGCGCTGCCCTGCGTCACCGGTCGCGTGTGCCCCCAGGAGACGCAGTGCGAGGGCGTCTGCGTCCGCGCCAAGAAGGGCAACCCCGTCGCGATCGGCTATCTCGAGCGGTATGTCGCCGACTGGGCGATGGACCACCCCACCGAGATGGCCAACCGCCGGAAGCCGACCAGCACCGGGCGCAAGGTGGGAATCGTCGGCTCCGGACCGGCCGGCCTCACCGCGGCCGGCGAGCTGGTCCGCAAGGGCCACGACGTCACCGTGTTCGAGGCGTTCCACGCCCCGGGCGGCGTCCTGATCTATGGCATCCCGGAGTTCCGCCTGCCCAAGGACATCGTCCAGGCGGAGGTCGATCGACTCAAGAGCGAGGGCGTCAAGATCGAGGTCGACTCGATCATCGGCCGGACGTACACCATCCCCGAGCTGCGCGAGGAGTACGACGCGCTGTTCCTGGCCGTGGGCGCCGGTCTGCCCGTGTTCATGAACGTCCCGGGCGAGAACCTCAAAGGCGTGTACTCGGCCAACGAGTACCTCACCCGCGTCAACCTGATGGGTGCCTGGAACCCCGACTCGGAGACGCCGATCCTCCATGGCCAGCGGGTCGTGGTGGTCGGCGGCGGCAACGTCGCCATGGACTCGGTGCGCACCGCCCGACGGCTGGGTGCCTCGGAGGCCACGATCGTCTATCGCCGCTCGGCGGACGAGCTGCCGGCCCGTGCCGAGGAGGCTCACCACGCGAAGGACGAGGGGGTGGTGTTCCACTACCTCGCCGCGCCGGTCGAGGTGCTGGGCGACGAGGATCGCTGGGTCAGTGGTCTGCGCTGCGTCCAGATGGAGCTGGGCGAGCCCGATGCCTCCGGGCGGCGCCGCCCGAAGCCGATCCCGGACTCCGAGTTCACGATCGACTGCGACCTGGTCGTGGTGGCGATCGGAACCCGAGCCAACCCGCTGCTCACCGGCAGCGCCCCCGATCTCGATGTCAACGAGTGGGGCTATCTCGTGGCCGATGAGCACGGCATGACCAGCATGCCCGGTGTGTTCGCCGGCGGCGACATCGTGCGCGGCGCCGCGACGGTGATCCTGGCGATGGGCGACGGCAAGCGATCGGCCGCCGCGATCGACAGCTGGCTCAACGGCGTCTGGCCGCCCGTGCCGTCCGAGGACGAGAACGAGGCAACGCCGAAGGCGAAGGCGGCGGCGACGGCCTGACCGCCGTCCGGGGCGCCTGCGCGTCCTGGCCCGGACGAGGTCCTGATCCTCGCCCTGACCCGGACCGCACCCTGACCCGGACATGGATGGGCGCGGCCGTCAGCGCTCCTTTGCTCACGACGACCGCGTCCCTGCCGTGATCCTTGCCGAGCTGGCCGCGCGCCACCATGACCCGGGAGTCCGGGGCCGGTGCGGCACGTCACATGACCGCCGTGCGGTGCGAATCCGCACCGGGGGTCTGTGCGAGCTGTCGCCACGTCTCGCCGGTCGGACGTCCCGGCGCTCAGCCCCCCGTCAGCGTGGCGTAGGCGGCCATTCCGGCGAGCACACCCAGCACGCCGGCGACCACCACCAGGACATTCGCCAGCGGCCGGGGCACGGTCATCGCCGTGCCTCCAGCTCATGCATCACGGCCGTCTTCGCCACCTCGTACTCATCGTCGTCCAGCAGGCCACGCTCGCGGAGCTGGGCCAGTCGCTCGAGCTGACCCAGCAACCGTGGCACGTCGCTCGCGTGGTCCGCGTCCCCGGCGCTGCCGGTCGTCACCCGGGCAGGGTCTCCCACGCGTAGCGACAGCAACGTGTTCGGTGCGGGATCGGGCAGGCCGGACGCTCGCGTCTCTCGCGTCTCTCGCGTCTCTCGCGTCTCTCGCGTCTCTCGCGTCCCTCGCGTCTCGCGCGTCTCGCGCGTCCCTCTCGTCCCTCTCGTCCGTGCGCTGCGACCCGCCCACACCGCCAACAGGATCGGCCCAATGGCCATCGCCTCGAACAGGACGCCCGGGATCAGCCAACCCCAGACGATCCCCTCGCCCTCGGGTGGGTTGACCAGCCCGTAGTCGAGGAAGTTCCAGCCCAGCGAGGCGAACAGGCCCGACCATCCGATCAGGATCGCGGCCCCGGTCCATGGGCCACCGACCCGGGCGCCGAACACCAGGGCCAGGGCGCCGAACCCGAAGCCGCCCAGGATCCCCAGGAACAGGGCAGCGGCCGAGCCCTCGGGACACGACTGCGCCGACACGTACGGCCCACCGTCCGCACATGCCCCGCCGACGTCCATCACTGCCCGCATGCCCAGGAACACGAGTGTGACGGATGCGGTCAGGCCACCGATCCCGATCGCCAGCATCAGCACGTCGCGCAGACGCGGATCCTCGTGCTGCGATCCAAGGGCGAACACCGAACCGTCTCCCCTGCCCCGGCGCATGGTGGCCGTCGCCAGAGTCTAGTCCGCGGCCCGGTGCCCGTGGGTCATCGATGGGGATCAGGGGCGGGCGGTTGCCATCCGGTCCAGGATCAGGTGCTTGACGCCCTCCAGCGGTACCCGCTCCTGGGTCATCGAATCGCGGTCGCGCACCGTGACTGCACCGTCCTCGAGCGACTCCACGTCGACGGTCACGCACCACGGCGTGCCGATCTCGTCCTGGCGACGGTACAGCTTGCCGATCGCCGCCGTGTCGTCGTACACAGCCATCAGGTCGCGCTTGAGGTCGGCCAGCAGGCGATGGCAGGTCTCGACGATCTCGGGCCGCTTCTTGAGCAGCGGCAGCACCGCGACCTTGTACGGGGCGAGGTCCGGATGGAGACCCAGCACCACCCGCTTGTCACCCCGGACCTCCTCCTCGCGGTAGGCGTCGATGAGGAACGTGAACGCCGCCCGGTCGGCGCCGGCTGCCGTCTCGACGATCCACGGGATGAAATGCTCACCCGACGCCTGGTCGAAGTACTCGAGGTTCTCGCCCGACGCCCTGGCGTGGTTGCCGAGATCGAAGTCGCCCCGGTTGTGGATCCCCTCGAGCTCCTTCCAGCCGAACGGAAACAGGTACTCGACGTCGATGGCCTTCTTGGCGTAGTGGGCCAGCTCGTCGGGGGCGTGCTCGCGGAACCGCAGCCGCTCCGGCGTCACGCCGTATGCCTCGTACCACGCGCGCCGACGTGGCAGCCAGGCCTCGAACGCCTCGGCGGCCGCATCACCGGGGCGCACGAAGTACTGCATCTCCATCTGCTCGAACTCGCGCATCCGGAACACGAAGTTGCCGGGGCTGATCTCGTTCCGGAAGCTCTTGCCGATCTGGGCGATGCCGAACGGGATCTTCTTGCGCGAGCTCTGCTGGACGTTCTTGAAGTTGACGTAGCTGCCCTGGGCCGTCTCGGGTCGGAAGTACACGACCGAGGCGTCATCCTCGACCGGACCCATGTGCGAGGTGAACATCAGGTTGAACCGACGCGGTGGCGACAGCGGCCCGCCATCGTTGGGACAGACGAGCCCGAGTCGAGCCACGATCCCCTCATCGCGTAGCTCGGTGGCGGTGAGCTCCTCGGCGCCCGGCAGCTCGTCGAGACGGTACCGACGGTGACACTCGCCGCACTCGACCAGCGGGTCGCTGAACGAGCCCACATGTCCCGACGTGACCCACACCTGGGGGTGCATCAGGATCCCGGCGTCGAGGCCCACGATCTCGTCGCGGTCCTGGACCATCGCCCGCCACCAGGCGCGCTTGACGTTGTTCTTGAGCTCGACGCCCAGCGGCCCGTAGTCCCACACGGCGTTGATCCCGCCGTAGATCTCCGATGACGGGAAGATGAAGCCGCGCCGCTTGGACAGTGAGACGATGGTGTCGAGGTTGGCGACGGCGGGCGCTACGGCGTTCGGATCGGTGTCGGGGGTGGTCAAGGGTCGTCTCCGCTGATACGCGACCGTGGCATGGCCGCGCGGGAGATCGATGCTAGCAGCCCACCGTGTCGGGAGCGGTCTGGCATGGCACGAGGCACTTCCGGGCCTGGCATGGCACGCGGCACTTCCGGGCCTGGCATGGCGGGGCGCGCGGCACCTCCGGGTCTGCGCGGCGCGCGGGCCGGGCGGCGCTTGGTCTGGCACGACGCGCGGCAGCTCCGGGTCTGCGCGGCGCGGCGTGACCGAGCCTCGCACAGCGCGCAGCCCCGATCCGCGTGAACGGTCTCTGCTGGAACGCCCGGCGTTCCCTGTGGCGGTCGGGCCAGCCGAGACGAGCCTCGCGCCGCCGGGTGGAACGCGCACCGGTCCATGTGACGGCGGACAGCCCGGGCGGCCGACCTCCGGAACGCCACACGTTCCATCGAGCCAGCTGGCGATCCGGGAACCGCCCGAGTGAACGCCCGGCGTTCCAGGGTCCGGCCGACGCGAAGCAGGACGGGCCGTCACGACGGGCAGACGCGACGCAGGACGGGCCGTCAGGCCGGCAGCGCCTCACCCAGCAGCCGCAGCACGTTCTCGCCCATCACGGCCCGCACCGACGCAGCGTCCAGGCCCACCTCGAGCAGCGCGTCGGTCAGCTGCGCCACGTTCGCGGCGTCGAACGGGACCGGCACCGCGCCGTCCCAGTCCGAGCCCAGCGCCACATGCTCGACCCCGATCCGCTCCACCGCGTAGGCGATCGAGCGGGCGATGTCCGCCGCAGCCGCCCCGCCGCATGCCCATGGCCAGAACCCGATCCCGACCAGGCCGCCCGTGGCGGCGATCCCGGCGAGCTGCGCGTCGGACAGGTTGCGCGCGTTGTCGAGCACCCCGCGCACGCCGGTATGCGACGCGACCACGGGTCGGGTGGCGACCGCCAGCGCATCGTCGATCGTGGCCGCGGAGGCATGGGCGACGTCGAGGATCACGCCCCGGGCCTCCATCCGGCGCACCATCTCACGGCCGAGGTCTGTCAGCCCACCCTGAACTGCGCCATGTGCCGAGCCACCGAACACGGTGTCGGTGAAGTGGGCAGGCGAGATCATCCGGAAGCCCGCATCGGCGACGACATCGACGTTGGCCGGATCGTCGTCGAGCGCGGTGGCTCCCTCGATCGACAGCAGCCCGGCCGTGACGTCGGGGTCGGTCTCGCGAACGGCCAGGTAGCGCCGCAGATCACCGGCCGTCCCGATCAGCCGGAACCGGCCACCCGAGCGTTCGGCGAACCCCTGGGCTCGCGACGCCTGATACAGGGCGCGGGCGAGGATGCTGCGCCATGTCCGTGGCGGCCAGCGCTTGGCGATCGCGATGGCGAGAATGTCGTCGCTGGTGTCCTCGTTGCGCTCGATGTTGATGTTGCGCGGCACCTTCATCGAGCACGACAGCACCTGCAGCGCGACCCGCCCCTCGATGAGCCGCGGCACGTCCACGTGGCCTCGCTCGCGGCGGACCAGCAGGTCCCGGCCGAACAGCAGCGAGTCGGCGTGGAGATCGGCCACTCGCAGGGTGGCATGCAGCTCGCGAGCACGGTCCGAGACCGGACGGGCCGACGGCGGCGTCGGATTGTGCTTGCGCTCGGTGCGCGCGACCACAGCGTCGAGCGCCGGCCCGGCCGCGGCCAGCGCCCCCATCGCGGCGCCCGCGGCCAGCGCCACCCTCGTCCTCGCAGCCTTGCTCACGCCCCGAACGCGATCCCGCGGGTCGGCCGGATCCGCAGCGGGACACTGTAGATGGTCGCCATCTCCTCGGGTGTGTTGAAGGCCCTGACGATCCGGTCGCGATACTTCGCGACGTAGGCCGCGTTGGCGGGCAGCGCGGGCGTCGCGTCGTCGATGGTGGCCAGGCCCTCGATGATCACGACGTCGCCGCCCACGCCATCGTCGTTGAGGTGGAACGATACGCGCGGGTTGATGGTGACATTCGCGTTGCGCTTCGCGCGTCGATCGCTGTAGATCAGCACCGCTCCCCCGCCGCCATCGGGCGCCTCCTCCCACAGGAACCAGATCGGGAAGGTCTGGGGCTGGCCCGCCTCCGTGACGGTGGTCAGCCAGCCGATCGGATCGGACCGCAGTCGCGCACGGGCATGGGCGTCGGTCTCGCTGTCCGAGTCGAACACCATCGGCGTTTCTCCCCTTCCTCAGGCCGACGTCGAGGTCACGCCGGACGTCGCGCCGGCGGCCGTCCCCGATGTCGGGGGCACGCCGGACGTCGCACCGGCGCCCATCCCGGACGTCGGCCCGGACGTGGTGCCCGTCGCAGCTCCGGACGTGGAGCCAGGCGCGGCTCCGGACCTCGCCCCGGCCGTCGCGCCAGGTGCCGAACCGCGTCGCGTGCCGGGTGTCGCGCGCACCTCGTCCAGGAACGCCAGGGACCGGGCGTCGCGCTCGAGCGCCACCCGCATGAAGTCCCGCATCGCGGTCTCAACCTCCCCCTCCACCGACGGTGCCAGCCGCAGCGCGGCGATCGCTTCGACGTCCAACCGCTGGTAGGCCTTGAGCAGCTTGAGCGCCTCGAGCGACAGCGCCGTCCGCTCGGCCGGCGGACCCGCGCAGCGGTGACACAACACGCCCCCGAGGGGCGGCACCCAGCGGAATGTCTCGGTCGCCTCGAGCATCCGGTCGCACTCCACGCAGCGGTCCACCTCGGGCCGCTGGCCCAGCTCGTCGGCGAGGTGCATCTCGTACCAGCGAGCGACGCGACCCGGCGCCATCTCGGCGTCGAGCAGCTCGTAGGCGCGGCGCAGCAGCGCGTACAGCGGCTGGGCGGGGTGGCGCTCCTCGAGCGAGCGGTCGGCGAGCTCGGCCAGGTACCAGGCCGTGGCGGCGCTCTCGAGCCGGTCGCGGAGCGACAGCCACGCGTGCCCCACGCGTACCTCGGTGACGACGTCGAACGTCCGCCCGCGGGCCAGGGCGATGTTGAGCTCGGCGAACGGCTCGAGCGACCCGCCGAGGCGCGACGACGGCCGCCGGATCCCCTTGGCGATCGCCTTGAGCTTCCCGTATTCGGGCGTGATCAGCGTCAGCACGCGGTCCGCCTCACCCAGGTCGAACCTGGACAGCACGATCGCGTCGGTGACGTAGCGACGAGGCGCGGACACGACGCGACGGTACCACTCCGAGGCTGCCGGACGAGGTGACTCCCAACAGGCTACTTCTTACGGACACGTTTGGCACCGGAGCCGGTACACTGCGTGAGCGATGACCGTGACCAGTCAGCCCGACCTCGACCTCACCGACCTGCTCGCCGACACCGAGGCGGAGATCATGCGTGTCGTCCGGGACCGCGACGAGTCCACGGCCGGCGTGTACCAGATGATCCGCTACCACCTGGGGCTGGATGGCTCGGACGGGAAGCGCGGCAAGCGCATGCGGCCGCTGCTGGGGCTGCTCGCCTACGCGTCGATCGCGGGCGACTATCGGGCTGCGCTGCCGGGTGCGGCGGCGGTCGAGCTGGGCCACAACTTCAGCCTCGTCCACGACGACATCGAGGACGGGGACACGGAGCGTCGCCATCGCGCCACGCTGTGGACCATCCACGGCGTGCCGCAGGCGATCAACACCGGCGACCTGATCTTCAGCCTGTCACGCATCGCCCTCCACCGCCTGACCGACCTCGGCTTCAGCGATGCCAAGGTGCTGCGGCTGATGCGGCTGTATGACGAGACGTGCGTCCAGCTGTGCGAGGGCCAGTACATCGACATCGCCAGCTCCGCGGCCGACGCACCGATGACGGTCGAGCTGTACTTCGACATGATCGGGCGCAAGACGGCAGCCCTGATCGCCGCGTCGATCGAGGCCGGTGCGCTGCTGGCGACCGACGACGAGGCGGTCATCGCCAGCTACCGGCGCTTCGGCTGGGCCCTCGGGCTGGCGTTCCAGCTCAACGACGACCTGCTCGGCATCTGGGGCGTGGAGCGCCAGACCGGCAAGGAGCCGACCGACGTCGCACGTCGCAAGAAGACCCTTCCGGTGCTCTACGCGTTCGAGCATGCGACACCCGGCGATCGGGAGCGGCTCGAGAAGCTGTACGCGCTCGCCGACGAGACGGGACTGGACACCGACGAGATCGTGGTCATCCTCGAGCGCGCCGGTGCCCGCGAGTTCACACGGACCGAGGCGCGCCGCTACCGGGACGAGGCGCTCGCCGAGCTCGACGCGCTCGCGGTCATCGACCGGTCGGTGCGCGAACAGCTGCGGGACATCATCACGAGCGTGATCGCCGCCTGACCGAGGCGTCTCCAGGGAGCATGCCTGCGGAGGTTACGCGGCAAGGCCTCAACGCTCCGATGCCGCGTCCTCGCCCGCTTCCTCGTCGGCCGCGTGCTCGCGGACCACCAGCACCTTGCCCACCCGGCGCCCGTCGGTCGATTCCACCGTCAGGCGCAGGCCGTCGACCTGCACCTCGTCGCCGGGGCTCGGGATCCCGCCCACGCGGTGGTAGACGAGCCCGCCAACCGTGTCGTACTCGTCTTCGTCCTCGAGCTGGATCTTGAGGTCCCACACCTCGAGCAGGTCCTCCACCGAGGCCCGCCCGTCGACCCTGGCCCGGTCCTCGTCCAGGCGCTCGACCAGCGGCTCCTCGACGTCGTACTCGTCCTGGATCTCGCCCACGATCTCTTCCAGGAGGTCCTCGATCGTGACCAGGCCGGCCGTTCCGCCGTACTCATCGAGCACGATCGCGATGTGGACCTTGCGCCGCTGGAACTCGTGCAGCAGATCGTCGATCGACATCGACTCGGGCACGAAGACCGGGGTCCGGAGCAGGTTGCGCAGGTCCGGGCGCCGGTGGTCGGCGGTCTTGAGCAGGGGCAGCAGGTCCTTGGCGTACAGGATCCCCACCACCTCGTCGACGGACTCCGCGTACACGGGGACGCGCGAGTGGCCCTCCTCGATGATCGTGTCGATCGCCTGGTCGAAGGTGGCCGTGGTGGGCAGGGCGACGATGCTCGTGCGCGGCACCATGACCTCGTGCAGGCGACGCTCACCGAGCTCGATGACCGCGTTGATCATCTGCTCCTCCTCGGCCTCGAGAATCCCCTGCTCGCTGCCGCGCTCGACGATCAGCCGCAGCTCCTCGGCACTGATCTGGACCTCGGCGTCGACCTGGGCGCCGAAGCGTTGCGCAATCCAGCGCGTGACGGTGGTGAGCGCCTCGACGAGCGGCCCGAACAGGCGGCCGAGCAGGTCGAGCGGCCCCGACAGTGCGAGCGCGAAGCGCTCGTTGTAGGCAAGCGCGATCGACTTGGGCACCAGCTCCGCGAACACGATCGTGAACAGGGCGAGGACGACCGTGACCACGACCAGCGCGGCCGGGTCGGCCGTGCCCACGCCCACCCCCTGCGCGACCAGCCAGCTCGACAGCTGCCCGGCCAGGCTGACCGCCGCATACGCGGAAGCCAGGAAGCCGATGAACGTGAGGCCGAGCTGGACCACCGCCAGGAACCGGCCCGGGTTCTTGAGCATCCGCCGCACGCGGCTCGCTCCCGGCCTCCCCTCCTCGACCAGCTGCTCGACCCGGCTCCGGCGGACCGACACCAGGGCGATCTCGGCGGCGACGAAGAACGCCTCGAGCAGGGTGAGGAGCACCAGGACCACGATCGCGACGAGCGTGG
This sequence comes from uncultured Chloroflexia bacterium, assembly GCA_963734995.1. Classification (GTDB taxonomy): domain Bacteria; phylum Chloroflexota; class Limnocylindria; order Limnocylindrales; family CSP1-4; genus CAIXZV01. Next base: position 680,754 of record CAVTJD010000004.1, on the reverse strand, counting down.
CGTTCACGATGGGTCAGGCTCCATGGGCGACGAGCCCGGCTCGGACGGCGGCGAGACCTCTGCCGTATCCGGCGCGTGTGTGGATGGGTCGGGCGTGCCTCGTGGCTCGCGGATCCGTGCCGGGACGCCCACCGCCAGCTTGCCCGGCGGCACGTCCCGGGTGACGACCGCGCCCGCGCCGGTCTTCGATCCCTCACCCAGCGTGACCGGTGCCCGAAGCATCGTGTCCACGCCCAGGAAGACCCGCTCCCCGATCGTCGTGCGGTGCTTGTTCACGCCGTCGTAGTTGGCGGTGATCGTGCCGGCGCCGACGTTCGTCTCGGCCCCCACGTCCGCGTCGCCCAGGTAGCTGTTGTGGTGCTGGCGAACGTGCTCGCCCAGGCGGCTGTTCTTGATCTCCGCGTAGTTGCCGATCTCGGACCGCCGCCCCACGTGGGCGCCCGGCCGCAGGTGGCTGAGCGGCCCGATCGTGACCTCGTCCTCGACCTCCGATCGCTCGATGATGCTCGCCCACACGACGCAGTCGGCGCCGATCACCGAATCCACGATCTGCGACCCGGTCGCGATCCGGGTGCGCTCGCCGATCCGGGTGCGCCCGCGCAGGATCACGTTGGGTTCGATCACCACGTCTCGCGCCAGCTCGACGTCGTGGTCGAGGTACACCGTGGACGGGTCGATCATCGTGACCCCGTCCTTCATCCAGCGATCGTTGAGCTCGACCCGCATATCCCACTCCGCGCGAGCGAGCTGGGCGCGGTCGTTGATCCCCGTGAGCCGGCCGTCGTCCTCGACGTCCAGCGCGGCAACGATCCTGCCATCCTCGCGGGCGAGCGCGACCAGCTCCGTGAGGTACAGCTCGCCCGTCGCGGGCGATGGATGCAGATGGTCGATCCGGCGCCGCAGCCAGGCCGCGTCGAACGCGTACAGCCCGGCGTTGATCTCGCTGATCCGGCGCTCCGCGTCCGTCGCGTCCCTGTCCTCGACGATCCGGTCGACGGTTCCGCCCTCCCGCCGCACGACCCGCCCGAGACCCGCCGGATCGAGCGCATCGACCACGACCAGCGACATGGCCGCGTGATCCAGCGCTCGAGCCTCGAGCAGCGCCGCCAGCAGATCGCTCGACACCAGGGGGACGTCGCCCGACACGACCAGGATCTCGTCCACCTCGTCGGGTACGTCCGCCAGCGCGACCCGAAGGGCATCGCCGGTGCCTCTCGGCTCGGTCTGGACCACCGTGTCGGCCAGCGAGGCCACCGCCTCGCGAACGGCATCGGTGGCGGGTGGTCCGACGACGATCGGTCGTCGGACGGTGGCCGCCACTGCCGCGTCCAGGACGTAGTCGATCATCGGGCGTCCGCACACCGGGTGCAGCACCTTGGGCAACGACGACTTCATGCGCGTGCCGAGCCCGGCGGCAAGCACGATCGCGATCGTGGGCGGCCCGGAGGCCCCGGGACTTGAGGGGGTCACGGTGTCGGGCGCCCGGAGGCTCGATTCGAGCGCACCGGTTGTGGACCGGTGCTGGCGGCGCCCGAGGAGGTGGTTTGGTTGGTCATCGCAGGCGCGCCGATTGTGGGGTTGGCCTGCCGGGAGTGTCAACCGGCACGAAGGGCCCAGGCGATGACCCCGGCCGTGCCTGTCGAGCGAGGGCGGCCACGGGTCCTCCTGTCGGTCGCTCGTTCACCGGTCCGTGCGACGGGCGATCGCCTCGATCTCCACCAGGCCACCCTTGGGCAGCGCCGCCACCTGCACGGTGGAGCGCGCCGGCGGCGGATCGGGCACGTGGCGAGCATAGACGGCATTGACGGCGGCGAAGTCGGCCATATCCGCGAGGAAGATGGTCGTCTTGAGCACGTCGGCCAGCGTGAGGCCCGCAGCGTCGAGGACCGCGGCGAGGTTGCGCAGCGCGCGATCCGTCTGCTCCTCCACGCCATCGACGAGCCCGCCGGTCTCCGGGTCGAGCCCCAGCTGACCGCTGCAGAACACGAGGCCGTCGGTCGCGACCGCCTGGCTGTACGGGCCGATCGCGGCCGGCGCGCCGGCCGTGGAGATGGACTGGCGGGTCATCCTGACCTCCGTGCTGTCTGTATGCCGGCGACGATCCTGGTCGCGGTGACGAACGGTGCCTGTACCCCGGGGGCGGGCAGGTCCCCTGCCTCGCTGGCGGACCGCACCAGATCCGCGGCCTCGACCGCTGCCGCATGTGAAGGATAGAGCGCCCAGTGGGTCGGCCCCGACCCGGACAGCCCGACGGGCCGCCCCAGCAGGCGGAGCAGCGCGCGCTTGAACGGGATCAGACCCGGCTCGAGGATGGCCGCGGCGGGGGCGAGGTCGTTGGCCGCGGCAAGCACCGATGTCCTTGCCATGAGATCAGCAGCGTGGAGCCCTGATCGCAGCTCCTCGGCCAGGTGTGCAGATGCGAGCCGGGCGGCGCCGCCCGCGACCCTCGCGCCCACGTCCCAGACCTCGAACGCCGCCGGCGTGGAGATGCCCACCGCCGGGGTGACCAGCAGCAGGGCGGGCGCGCGATCCTCGTCCGCATTCGCGTCACGCAGCCACGGCAGCGGGCTCAGACGCTCACCGCGCCCTTCGACCAGCGCCGGACCGCCGGCCAGAAAGAAGGGCACGTCCGAACCGAGCTCCGCGGCCAGGCGCGTGCGGGTCACGGCGTCGAGCTCGACCGCCCAGGCCTCGAGCGCAGCGTCCAGCGCGGCGGCCGCATCGGATGACCCGCCGGCCAGCCCGGCCGCGATCGGGATCCGCTTCTCGAGCCGCGCGGCCAGCGGGGCCGGTGGCTCGGGTCGGGCCGCCGCGGCTTGGGCCGCCGGACGCGCGGTTGCGATCGCACGCAGGACGAGGTTGCCGGCAACTGGTCCGGGATCGAGGCCCGTCACGTGCAGCGAGTCCGGTGCGCCGGGCGCCGCCCTGGCCACCGAGAGCCGATCGGTCAGGTCGATCGGGACCATCACGCTGTGGAGATCGTGATAGCCATCCGGCCGGCGCCCGAGCACGGCGAGCGTCAGGTTGACCTTCGCCGGTGCCAGCCGGATCACCGGGGCCAGCCGACGATCCGGGTCGACCCCGCCTTCCATGCCGGTCATCAGCGGGCTCCCGGGAGCGGCCCGAGCGCCCGGGCCAGCTCGATCCATTCGCCGACGGCGACCGTCTGGGGGCGCCGGTCGCGGGCGATCCCGACCGCGGCCAGGGCAGCATCGACCTGGGACGGCTCGATCGGGAGCTGACGCGCCAGCACGTTGTGGAGCATCTTGCGTCGCTCGCGGAAGGCCGCCTGGACGACCCGCCACAGGTTGTCCTCCGCCACCGGGTCCAGGCGGTCGTCGTCCGGATACGGCTCCAGCACGAGCACCGCCGACGCCACCTTGGGCGGTGGCTCGAATGCCTCGCTCGGCACGTGAAACGCCACTCGCGCCCGCGCGTGGTACTGCACGAACACCGACAGGTACGACAGACCGCCCGGCGCCGCGGCGACCCGGTCGGCGACCTCGCGCTGGACCATCAGGACCAGCCGCTCCGCGCGTGGCGGCCTGCCGAGCAGCCGGTGCAGGATCGGACTGGTGATGTGATACGGCAGGTTGGCCACCACGTCGTAGGGCGGCCGGACCAGGCCCGTCAGGTCCTGGTCGAGCGCGTCACCCTCGACCAGCCGCAGGCGGTCTGCGTCGATCTCGGCGGCGAACCGCTCGCGGAGGATGGCCACCAGCCCCCGATCCAGCTCCACCGAGGTCACTCGCGCTCCGGCGGTGAGCAGCCCCCCGGTCAGAAACCCGAGGCCCGGACCGATCTCGAGCACGCCGCGCTCGGGGTTCGGATCGGCCTCGCGCAGGATCCCCTCGAGCACGTCGACGTCGGCCAGGAAGTTCTGGCTCAGATTGTGCCGGGCCCGCAGGCCCGCCTCCCGCAGCGTCCGCCTGACGAACAGCGGATCGAGCTGGAGCTCGGCGGCACCCGGGCGATCGCTCACCGGGCGAGCGGCAGCGAGGGCCGGGCGTCGAGATCGAGGCCCGCACGAACCCCGGCGGCAAGCCGCCGGGCGCCGGCCGCACCGATCATCGCGCCATTGTCGGTGCACAGGGCGGGGCGCGGGATGACCAGCGCCAGCCCGCGTGCCTCCGCCTCGCCCGCGATCCGGGCCCGGAGCGCGGCGTTGGCCGCGACCCCGCCACCGAGCACGACGCCCCTGGCGCCGATCTCGTCGGCTGCCCGAATCGTCTTGGTCGCCAGCACATCCACGACCGAATCCTGGAACCCCCAGGCGAGCTCGGCCACCAGCTCGTCGGGCAGGGCTCCTTCGCGCTCGTCGGCCGGCAGGCCCGCGTCGGCACGGGCACCGGCAATCACCCGGCGGGCCGCCGTCTTGAGCCCCGAGAAGCTCAGATCATAGGAATCGCCCATCCAGGCACGGGGAAAGACCCTGTCCTTCGCGACCGCGCGCTCCGCGGCGCGCGAGATGGCGGGCCCCCCGGGATAGCCCAGGCCCAGCAGCCGGCCGACCTTGTCGAACGCCTCACCGGCAGCATCGTCGACGGTCTGCCCCAGCAACCGGTAGCTGAGGTGGTCATGCATCTCGACCAGGAACGTGTGGCCACCCGATACGACCAGCCCGACCAGCGGGAACGGCGGCGCGTCGCGCTCGGCCTCGCCCGGGTCGAGCAGCCAGCCGGCGTAGACATGCCCCTCGAGGTGATTGACGGGCACGAGGGGCTTGCCCTGCGCCCACGCCACGGCCTTGGCGGCATTGATGCCGACCAGCAGCGAGCCGGCCAGACCCGGGCCGTAGGTGACCGCCACCGCATCCACGTCACGCAACGTGGCACCGGCCGTCGTGAGCGCCTCGTCCATCACCGGCACGATCCAGCGAAGGTGGGCGCGGGCGGCCACCTCGGGCACGATGCCACCCGTCGGCGCGTGCAGGGCGACCTGGCTGGCCACGACGTTGGCGTGGATCCGGCGACCGTCCTCGACGACCGCCACCCCCGTCTCGTCGCAGCTCGACTCGACGGCCAGGATCAGCGGACCGGTCACGACGGGGCCTCGCCCGATGGCGGCGTCCCGGCCGGCGGCCTGCCGGCGGGCGGCTGTGCCCCGACGACCCCGACCTCGTCCGACGACGCCGCTGCCCGCGCCGGCGGTGGTGGTGGTGCGGCGTCCAGCTCCGCGCGCAGCCGGGCGATCCGCTGGTCCATGGCGGGTCCGGTCAGCGGCTCGGTGGTCATGATCAGCGCGTCCTCGCCATCGTCGGAGTAGTAGCGCGGCCGGATGCCGACCGGCCGGAAGCCGTACTTCTCGTACAGCCGGCGGGCGGGCAGGTTCGAGAGGCGGACCTCGAGCGTGGCCTCGCGCGCGCGTCGATCGATCGACAGGTCGAGGAGCGCCAGCAGCAGCCGCTCCCCGATCCGCTGCCGTCGGTGGCGGGGGTGGACGGCGAAGGTCGTCACATGCGCCTCGTCCACCATGACCCAGATCCCCCCGTACGCGACGATCTCGTCGTGCAGCAGCGCCACCAGGTAGTGCGCGAGGCGATTGGTCGCCAGCTCCTGGCGGTAGGCGTGTGGTGGCCACGGGGTGCTGAACGACGCACGCTCGATCAGCTGAACCGCGGGCAGGTCGTCGAACGTCATCGGCCGGATGCGGAGGGCGACGTCGCCGGTCATGGCTCGGCACCGCGACCGGTGACCTCAACGGCACTCTCGGGGACCGGCGTGCGCACGCCGCGCGGCAGCGTCACGTACTCGGGCACGATGTCTGCCAGCGCCTCGGTGCGGCCCGTTGCCAGCCGTTCCCCGCCTGCCCGGAGCAGCTCGGCGGCCAGCCCGGTCAGGGCGGCCGCGCCGCGCGCCGCGACGTCCGCGGGCACGCGTCCCTCGAGGTCCACGGCGACCAGCAGCTCGCCGGCGGCCAGACCCGGATCCTCGCCACCGGCGACGATCCGGGGCGGCTGTCCCGGTCGCGAGAGAACGGTGCCGGAGGGGCCGGCCGGCTGCAGCAGCACGAGCGGGCTCGCTGCGCGCCGGTGCGTCGCACCGTCGCCGTCGACCACGACGGCCGCCGCAGCCAGCAGGGCCTCGCCGGTGGACACGCCGATCACCGGTAGCCCGAGGGCATACGCCAACCCCTTGACCGTGGCCAGACCGACGCGCAGGCCGGTGAACGCGCCGGGGCCGGTCCCCACGACGAACCCGCCCAGCGATGCCGGCGGGACGCCCGCGTTGCCCAGCAGCGCCTCGATCTGGGGCATGAGCTCCTCGCCGTGGCGGTAACCGGCGACCCAGCTGCGCATCGAGAGCACGGCCCCGTCGGGCGAGCCGAGCGCGATGACCGCCCGGGTCGTCGCCGTGTCGACGGCAAGCAGGGGGCCGCCGGGGAGGCCACCCGCCGTCACGCGGCCGCCTCGAGGTAGCGCCGGTAGCCATCGCCGACGACTCGCAGCGCGATCCGCCGGGGATCGTCGCCGGTACCATCGATGACGACGTCCAACCGGGATCTGGGCAGGGCCGGGCCCAGCCGCTCCGCCCACTCCACGACGGCGACGCCGGCCAGCTGACGCTCGTCGAGCAGGCCGCCGGCCAGCGCATCGGCCGCCTCCTCGAGCCGGTACAGGTCGAGATGGAACAGCGGCAACCGGCCCGGATACTCGGCCATCAGCACGAAGGTCGGCGAGTTGACGGTCGCGGTCACGCCGAGGCCGGCAGCGAACCCCTTCGCAAACTGGGTCTTGCCCGCGCCAAGGTCACCCACCAGACACACGAGGTCGCCCGCGCGGGCCACCGCGGCGAGTCGTGCGGCCAGTGCGCGCGTCTCCCCCGCGTCGTGGGTGGTGACGTGGCGCTCGTAGGTGGGCCCATCGGGCGACGACGTGGTTCCGGGCATCGAGCCGAGGGTAGCCGAAGCGGCCCCCTGCCGCCGCCCCCGCTAGACGAACCGCTCGAGATCGCCGATCGGCACCATCCTCACCGTTCCGTCCACGGTGACGACGGGCGCCGCGTCCCCGTGGACGCCGGGGGCGACGTGATACGGCGTGACCGGCCCCACCAGGCGGCCCTCGGTGCCTGCGCTGGGACCGGATCGGATCCGGACCCAGGCGGGGTCGATGATCGGCAGCTCCGTCTCGACGGCATCGAACACGAGCGCCGGTGGGTCGGTCAGCAACCCCACGGCCCGACCCGCGATCCGGCCCAGCAGCGCCACGATCGGCCCCGCGATCGCGTGGCGCACGGCGCCGTCGAGCGCGATGACACCGAACGGTTGAGCCGCGTGCAGCGACGCCCGCTGGCGGCGCTCGGACGCCTGGAAGTCGCGCAGGTCCTTGCTCGACAACGACGCCACGACGACACCGCGGACGCCCATCGCCCGGGCGCGGGTCAGCGCCTCGGCGTCGATCCGGTCGCCCACGACGAGGATGCTGCCCGCACGTCCGACATCGATGCCACCCGGCCTCAGCTCACCGAACGGATCGGTCGCGAGCTCGAGCGGGCCGTGGGCGGGGGTGCCCGCAGCCAGCGCGCCGGGAAGCGCGAAGCCGCTGGCGCGGAGCACGATCTCCGAACCTGCGACCACATCGGTCACCGTCGCCGCGATCGGCGCCTCGACGATGTCGCGACGATCGCCCGTGATGAGCCGCCACCGGTCGCGGTGGCCGGGAGCGGGCGCGAGCAGCTCCCCCTCGGCGGTCGCGGCGTGCCTGCGGAGGCGTGACGCGGCGATCGGCGTCCACCGGCGGCCCGTCGCGGGCCCGGCCGTGACCTCGGCGGATTCGTCGTCCGGCGAGCCCGATGACGCCGGGACCGCGATCTCCTCGATCCGGCGGTCCCGGAGCCGCTCGAGCAGCGGGTCGCCCGGCCGCACGGTGTCGCCCGCCTCGACCAGCGGGCGATCCCCCGGCGTGAGCACGAACCTGGCCTCGAGCGCGCGGTCGACCACGGCCCGCGCCGGGATCGCGGCCATCCAGCCGGCGAGCTCGCGGCTCGAGTCGTCCTCAGCCACCGCGACGGAGACGGCGTCGTCGGCTGCCGCCCCGGCCATCAGACCGGGGGATGCGTCTCGTGTCGTCACTCGTCGACCCATCGTCATGCGCTCGCCGCGGGCACCACCGCCCGCTGCCACGACACCAGGACGTCGCGCCGCCGCTCCGGGCGGTCCGGAAGCCGGAGCGGGACATCGCGCAGGTCGACCAGGAGCCCGGCCAGCCCGCCAACGACCTCGGTGGCCACGCGCCTGGTCCGGACGCCCAGGTCGACCGTGTCGCGGAACTCGATGTCCGCCACGGCTCGCTCGCCCGGCTGCAGCTCGACCCACTCGATGCGGCCGGGGACGAGATCGATCGTGGTCGCGACGGCCGCCCGGTTGAGCGCGAGGCGCCCCGCCGATCGCCCCGGCCGCAGGCCCGCCGGCATGATGACGCTGCCCAGCGGCACGACCAGCTCGTCGCGCAGGTCCGACATCACCTGGTGGCGCTCGGCCGGATCGACGATCATTCCCAGCGGCGCCAGCAGGCGTGCGTGATCGAGGCCGAGCGAGCGAACGCCCGGCTGGCGAAGCGCGTCGGTCAGGGCCAGGGCAACGATCGCCGGTGGCGCCACGGCCCAGACGCCGCCGGACGCGACGACCAGGCCGGGCGCGCGACGATCGAGATGGCGCGTCGCGGCGACCAACCGGTGGAGGGCGGCCCGCGCCGCGGCCAGGCGAAGCGCCGTGCCCTCCTCGCCGACATCGCCCCACGGCGCCAGCGCCAGCTCGCGAAGCCGGTCACGCATCCGCAGGCGGTCGAGGGGCACGGTCAACCAGCCGGCGATCGAGTCCAGGTGACCGTCGGTGAACCCGCGCGGCAGCAGCGCCGCGTCCGTGACCACGGCCATCTCGGCGTCGGCGCTCATGCCGGGCGCATGGTCCGCCACGGCGCGCATCGCGGCGGTCTGGCCGATCTCGACCACCTCGATCGGCCGGCGCATCACGTCGGCCAGGGTCGCGGCGGCTCGGGCCATGGCGCGCCGCCCATCGTCGTCGGCGGCGCGAACCCCGTCCAACAGGTGCCGCAGCGGACCGCCGGCGGCGGCACCCGGGGACGGCGCCACGATCGTCGCCCCGGCCCGTTCGGGTCGGATCGCCGCCTCGTACCGTCCACCCTGCTCGGCCAGGCTGCCGGACAGGATGATCGTCAGGCGGGGGCGTCGCTCGGCTGCGGCCATGACCTGTGCGGTGAGCTCGGCCATCAGCGGGCGCTCGTCCGCACCCGGCGGGTCACCGGCCCCGGCAAGGACCGCCGTCACCCGCGGATCCGCGAGCGTGGTCGCGACCTGCACGATCTGGCTTCCCTCGAGCGCGACCGGTCGGACGCGCCAGCCGCTCGAGCGCGCCGCCGAGGCGAGCGGCGCAAGCGCGCGGTGGGAGGTGGCCAGCACCACGATCTCGGGTGGCGGCGCGGTGGAGCAGGCAATGCGCGGCAGGGCGTCGATGGCATGCGCGTCATCGAGCGATAGCCGCCTGGCAAGCGCCGGCTCCGCAGCCTGGAGCCGGCCACGAAGGCGTTCGGCCAGGGCCTCCGGGGCAACGGCGGCCGGCGCGGACGTGGCGCCCAGCAACCGCCAGCGCCCATGGATGCGTCCGACGAGCGCGACGGCAACCGTGACGGTTCCGCGATCGACGGTGACGAAGGCCCGCGGCTCGTTGCTCACCGGGGCGATGCTAGCAGCCGATGACCCGGCGGGCCGAGGTCCTCAGGCGTCCCAGCCGTCGGCGTCGTCAAGCTCTTCGAGTCGATCGATCAGCGCCTCGATCCCGGCCTCGTCCCGGAGCAGCTCGCTGGCCACCGGAGTCTCGCCGCCGAACAGGTCGCGCAGCACAGGGTCGAAGAACAACATGGCCTGGGCGCCCAGGGGCCGATACGGACGGCTGGCCTCGAGGAAATGGACCGCGGGACCGGTCAGGCCGCGCAGGCGGATCTCACGTGCGACCGCCTCGACGAGCGCTTCACGTCGCTCGTCGAACGGCTCCAGCGGCAGGCTCACCGCGCGTCGTCCACGCGCTCGGTTGCGACGCCCGACGCCCACGCGCCACTGTGCGTCGGGACGGTCTCCGGCTGACCCGCGTCCACCGTCGCCAGGGCCTCGGCGAACGCCTCGTAGGCCGCGGCCCCACGCAGCGCAAACACGACATGCTCGATCGTTGAGGGGGTTCGCAGCTCGTCACGCACGGCGCCCACGGCAATCCGTGCCGCTTCCGCCAGCGGAAAACCCCCGATGCCCGTGCCGAGCGCCGGGAACGCGAGGCTGCCGAGCCCCAGCTCGCGTGCTCGCGCCATGGCGCTACGGGTGGCGGCGTCGATCGCGGCGCTGCTCGTCCGGCGGTCGCGATCGAGCGACACGGCGTGGATGACGTGCCTGGCCGCGAGGTTACCGGCCGGCGTGACCACCGCGCTGCCGACCTCGGCCGGAGCCTGGCGAAGGGCCGCGAACTCGATCCCATCGCCACCGGCTCGCTTGAGCTCGCCGGCGACGCCGGTCGACATCCACAGCGAGGTTGTGGCGGGGCTCACGATCGCGTCAACCTCGAGCTCGCAGATGTCGCCGTTCCAGAGTTCGATGCGTGCCATTCGGACCTCCCGCCCGCAGGGACCCGGACCTCCACGGGCGAACCCGCGGCATGGTACACCCGAGGCAGCCGCCGGGACATCCCCGTGACGATCTCATGGCCGATGGTTTCGCTGCCGACGCGGGCCTCGTGCGCGGGTGATCCGCTCACGTCTCCCTCACCCCGTCGCTCCGGCCGTGCTCCGCTCAGGTGTCGGCTCCGTCGACCGGTACATCGGCACCCTCCGCATCAGCGCTCGCGCCCTCGTCGCCGGCGACCCGCTCGCTGGCGGCACCGAAACCCAGCCGGCGGCCTGACCGCTGGCGTTCCGCGATGCGCGCCAGCCGTCGCCGGCCGATCGGCAGCGCGTCGGGCAGATCGCCGGCCAACAGCCCCGCGTCGCCGATGCGGTCACGCACGGCGTCGCCGGCGAGCCCGTGGAGGTACACGCCCAGGCACGCGGCGTCGAACGGATCGAGCCCCTGGGCGAGCAGCGCCCCGATCGTGCCGCTCAGCACGTCGCCGGTGCCGCCCGACGCCATCGCGGGGTTCTCGAACGGCGCGACGGCGAGCGCGCCATCCGGTGCGGCGATCACGGTCCGCGCGCCCTTGAGCACGACGATCTGGTTCCACTCCGCAGCCGCCGATGCCGCGGCGCGCGTGCGCGCCTCATCGTCGCCGTTGAGGTCACCGTCGTTGCCGGGATCGTGCCCGCTGCCCGCCCGCAGGCGCCCGAACTCGCCCGCATGCGGCGTGAGCACGCACCGCCGGCCGACCCTGGTCCACCAGGCGTCCGCCGCCGCGAGGGTACGCAGAGCCTCAGCGTCGAGCACGACCGGCGACGAATCTGCGGTCCGCGACTCCGTGTCCTCGGTCCACGTGTCGGTGGGCTCCCCGGCCGACGTCAGCAGGAGCCGGAGAAGCTCCGCCGTCGCGAGCGACGGCCGCAGCCCGGGCCCGATCACCAGCGCGTCGTGATCATGATCGAGGACCTTGGCCAGCGCGGGCTCAGGGTCGACCTCCTCGACATCGTCCTCGGGCAGCGCCATCGTGGTCGCCTCGACGACCTTGGCCGCGAACAGCGGCTGGAGCAATTCGGGCACCGCCAGCGTCACCAGGCCTGCGCCGGCCCGCCCGGCGGCGCGACACACGAGCAGCGCCGCACCCGCGTAGTCGAGCGAGCCGGCGATCACGAGCACCTTGCCGAAGCTCCCCTTGTGGCCGCGCTTGCTGCGCTCCGGAACGAGGCGCGCCATCCGCTCGTCGTCGAGCGCGGGTGCGCCTCCGATCGTCGCCGCCGTGCCCCGTTCTGCAACCGCGCCCGGTGCGGGGTCGCCGAACCCGACCGGTTGACGTTCAGCCACCGCCGACCTCCTGCCCACGGTCCGCCGTCGCACCCTCGCCGGCGACATCAGTCGCGCCCGCCAACGCCTCCGTCCGCGCATGCAGCTCGCGCATGCGCTCGAAGCGTGCCATGAGCGCGCGCTCGCGATCGTCGAGCCGGTCATCGATGTCGGGCGGGAACACGTATCGGCCACCGGCCGTCCGGATCCCGAACGCGATCGCGACCGCAAACTCGGCCTCGTGGGTGATCGAGACCGCGATGCGCCCCATCCCCAGCTGGTCGGCCCGTGCCGCGGCCCGGCCGTGGAGCCGGATCGACGGCTGGCCGGTCGGCAACCGCTCGACCTCGATGTCTCGCCAGCCGATGCCGCGAACGCCCAGGCCGAGCACCTTGGAGACTGCCTCCTTCGCCGCCCAGCGACCCGCAAATGTCTCGGCTCGATCGCGCACGTACCGCCGTTCCTCGTCGGTCAGCACCCGGCGCGAGAACCGCTCGCCGAAGCGCGCCATCGCCGCCCGGATCCGATCCACCTTGACGATGTCGATCCCCAGCTCGGTGGTACCGTCCGGCACCGCGACCCCGGGCGACGATGGCACGCGAACCTCGTCCGGGCCGGCCATCGCTACTCGACCGTCACCGACTTGGCGAGGTTCCGAGGCTGGTCCACGTCCGTACCCCTGGCCACCGCCGTGTAATAGGCGAACAGCTGCAGCGGGATCACGGCGAGCACGGGCGACAGCGCCTCGTGGGTATCGGGCACCCTGAACACATCGTCGGCAAACCGCTCGATCTGCGTGTCACCCTCGGTCGCCACCGCGAGCACCCGCGCGTCGCGCGCACGACCCTCCATGACGTTGCTGATCAGCTTGTCATAGCTCCGTGAGCGGGTCGCGATCGCCACCAGCGGGCATTCGGCGTCGAGCAGCGAGATCGGCCCGTGCTTGAGCTCACCCGCCGCGTAGCCCTCGGCGTGGATGTAGCTGATCTCCTTGAGCTTGAGGGCCCCCTCGAGCGCCCCGGGGAGCGTGTAGCCACGCCCGATGAACATGAACCCTCGCGAGTTGACGTAGCGCCGCGCCACATCGGCGGCCCCCGAGCTCAGGTCGAGCGTTCGCGCGGCGGCATCGGGCAGGGTGCGAAGGGCATGGCCGAGCGCGACCTCGTCCGCCTCGCTCATGGCGCCGCGCGCTCGCGCGATGGCGGCGGCCAGGATGACCAGCGTCGTGACCTGGGTCACGAACGTCTTGGACGCCGCGACCGCGATCTCGGGGCCCGCCTGGAGGAACATCACGGCATCGGCCTCGCGCGTGATGGCCGAGCCGACCGTGTTGGTGACCGCCACGATCGGGCAGCCTCGCTGCCGTGCGAGGCGGGTGGGCGCGATCGTATCCGCCGTCTCGCCCGACTGGGTGACCGCGATCACCAGCGTGTCGGCGTCGAGCGGCGGCGGCGAGTAGCGGAACTCCGAGCCGACCGTCACCCGGGCCGGCAGTCCCGCCCAATCCTCGATCGCGGCCGCGCCGACCAGGCTCGCGTACGAGGCCGTGCCGCAGGCCACGAGCTCCACGCGCGTCACGCGCCGGAAGACGTCGCCCAGCGCCGCGACCTCGGGCACCTCGATCCGTCCATCGACGGTCACCCGCCCGGCGAGCGACTGGCGCAGGGCCGACGGCTGCTCGTGGATCTCCTTGAGCATGAAGTGCTCGTAGCCGCCACGCTCGGCAGCCTCGGGCGACCAGTCGACCACGGTGAGGACGCGCTCGCGGGCCAGGCCGTCGACGCCGGTGATGGTCACACCCCACGGCCGCAGGTCCGCCACGTCGCCCTCCTCGAGGAAGATGACGCGGTTGGTATGGGCAAGGATCGCGGCCACGTCCGACGCGAGGAACAATTCGCCGTCGGCGATCCCGACCACCAGCGGCACGTCCTGCCGCGCGCCGACCAAACGGTCATTCTCGCCCTGGTGCATCACGGCGATGGCGTACGCGCCCTCGACCCGCCGGAGCGCTGACCGGACCGCCTCGGCCAGGTCGCCCTCGTACGCCTCCTCGACCAGATGGGCGAGCGCCTCGGTGTCCGTCTCGGACGCCAGCCGGTGGCCACGCGCCTCGAGATCGTCCCGCAGCTCCCGGAAGTTCTCGATGATCCCGTTGTGGATGACCGTGATCCGCCCCGTGCAGTCCTGGTGCGGATGGGCGTTGAGATCGTTGGGCCGGCCGTGCGTCGCCCAGCGCGTGTGTGCGAGCCCGATTGCCGCGTGCGGCGTGCGATCCGCGATCGCCGTCTGGAGGTTGGTGAGCTTGCCCGCCCGCTTCTCGAGAAACAGGTCGCCCCGCTCATCGACGAGCGCGATACCCGCCGAGTCGTACCCGCGGTACTCGAGCCGGCGCAGCCCCTCGATCAGGATCGGACCTGCCTGACGAGGGCCTGTGTAGCCGACGATTCCGCACATGCTGGGATCTCCTGGATCGCGCTCGCGGTCCCCGCCGCGGGCGGCTAGTGTAGACGCTCGGCCGCGAGCGCCGCGATCCCGTCAGCCAGGCTGACCACGGCCTCCGCGTCGTGCCCCTCGACCATCACGCGGAGCACCGGCTCCGTACCCGACGGACGGACGAGCACCCGGCCGTGGGGCTCGAGCCGGCGCTCGGCGTCCGCGATGGCACGGCGCAGAACGTCGTCGTTCTCCCATTGATCCCTGTGGTGGACTCGAACGGCACGCTGTGCCTGCGGCAGCAGCTCGATCGCGCGTGCGAGCTCGCCCAGGCCCGCGCCTGCGGTCGTCATGACCCGCAGCAGCTCGATCGAGGTCACGATGCCGTCGCCCGACATCGTGTGCTCGCGCACGATCACGTGCCCGCTCTTCTCGCCGCCCAGACCGGCGCCCGACACCAGCATCGCGGCGAGGATGTGCTTGTCGCCGACCGGCGTGCGCACGATCCGCCCGCCGGCAGCCTCGATCGCCGCCTGCAGCCCGCCGTTGGACAGGACCGACACGACCAGGCTGCCGTTGCCGAGGGCTCCCCGGGCCAGCCGCTCGAGCGCCAGGATGCCCAGCACCTGGTCCCCATCGACCAGAGCGCCGTCCGCGTCAACGGCGACACACCGGTCGGCATCGCCATCGAGCGCGAAGCCGACATCGGCGCCGGCGGCCCGCACGGCATCGGCCAGCGACGACGGGTCGGTGGCACCGCAGCGGTGGTTGATGTTGTCGCCATCCGGAGCATCGTTGATGACCGTCACCCGCGCTCCGGTCGCTCGCAGGATCGCCGGCGCCACCTCGAACGCGGCGCCGTTCGCCGCGTCAAGGACAACATGCAGGCCGTCGGCCACCACCGAGCGCGCGAGGCCCGAGCGATGCGCCGTGTACTGCGCGAGCAGGGGTGTCGCATCGACCGCCCGTCCCACCTGCGCGGCGGGCACGGACGGAAGCTCATCGGCACGCAGGACCGCGGTCTCCAGGTCATCCTCGACATCGTCGGCCAGCTTGAGGCCACGCGGATCGAGCACCTTGAGCCCGTTGTCCTCGGCCGGGTTGTGGGATGCCGAGACCATGACCCCGGCTGCGAACTCCCCCGTGTCGGCAAGGAACGCCAGCGCCGGCGTGGGCACGATGCCCACCACGTGCACGTCGACACCCATGCTGGTCGCGCCAGCGGTGATCGCGGCCACGAACATGTCACCGGATCGTCGCGTGTCACGGCCGACGACCAGCGACCCTCCGGCCCCGACGATCTCGTGAGCGGTCGCCCGGCCCAGGGCGAAGGCGAGCGACGGGCGAAGGTCGACGTTGGCGATGCCGCGGATGCCATCCGTGCCGAACAGGCGAGTCATCAAGCTCCTCGAGCGCTGGGGTTGGCTGACGTGATCAGGGCGCCGTCGACGGGGTCGCAGTCTCCGTCTGCCCGGGCGTGACCGATGTCCCAGGCGACGCCGGCGGCGCCGAGAACGACGGCGTGGGCGACGCGGGCGCGACGATGGTAACCGTCACGGTCCCGGGCGATTGTGCCGCCACCGTCACGCCCGTCGGCAGCGATGGTACGACGGTCAGCTCGTGGGTCCCGGCCCCAAGACCGGCCACGTTGACCCCGACCACCAGGGGTGCCGAGGACAGTCGATCCAGATCGGCGATCGAGCCGTAGAGCGTCATCAGCACCTGGTCATCGGACAGCTGGTAATCGAACCCGGGTTCGCGACCGTCAAGACGAAGCCCGGCCGAGTAGGTGCGCGTTCCGGTCACGGCCTCCACGTGGACCGTGACCGTCACCGTCGCGGATCCGGTGGGGATGACGCCGGTTGGCAGCGCGAGCGTCACCGTCTGGGTGACGTCGCTGGTCGCGCCGAACAGGGCCACCGGCGCCGTGTCCGCCTCGGTCAGCGACGCGAGCTGATCGCCGTCTCCCTCGACGGACACGATCTGCGGGTCGACCACGACGGACGCGATTCGGAAGCCCGGCGCCGGTGAGCCGGTGACGATCGGGTTGACCGGCAACGTCCGGGTCTGCTTGTCGGTGAACAGCGGGATCACCACGTGTACCGTGCGCGGCTCGAGGTCGACGCCGGCCACGGCCTCGCCGTTCGCGTCGATCGGGGTGACCTCGAGGTCGCTGTTGACGTCGAGGCCGCTCGGATCGAGGTTGACCGTCACGCGTGCGGCGACCACCTCGTCGACCAGCGTCGTCGAGCCAGAGACAGTGACCTCCGCGGGCTCGACCTTCGCGTCGCCGACGGTGACCCCGGACGGCGCCGGCCCCGGCTCGACGCGCACCGGGACGGACTTCTGCTGCGAGGTGTCGAGGACGACCTGGATCTGACGCGGGGATACCTCGACGATCGTGACCTGCGGGTAGGGCGTGGTCACGACGACGTTGACCGATGTCGGCAGACCGTCCGGCTTGACGTTGGTCAGATCGACCGTGGCATGGAAATCGTCCGCCCGCAGCCGAGGCACGTCCGCCGGGGCCAGGTAGCGGATCTGCTCGACGTCGCGAAGCTGGTTGGTGATGACGGTGTCCGGTGGGCGGTTGACCGCCTGCACGGTCACCGGGCCGGCAAAGGTGTTCGTGTCCTGGGACGCCACCAACCCCGCGTAGAGCAGTGTGGCAAGCACGATCGCGGCCAGCTTGAGCGGCCAGTTGTGGACGATCAGCCGGAGGGCACGCACGACGAGCCGGCGGACTGTCATCGTCCGGCGACGGCGGCCGCGGTGCCTCCGCCCTCCTCGTCATCGCGTGGTGGGTTCGCCGTGTTCGGTGCGTTCGCCGCGGCCGGCGGAGGGGGCGTTGGCTTTGCCGCAGCCGTGGGGCCGGTGGTGGGCGACTCCGGCCTGGGCCGGCGTCGAGAGAGCCGGAGCCGGCCCGACGTCCGCCCTCCGAGGCCGGACAGGAGGCCCAGGCCGGTCGGGACGGACGGCGTCTCGAGCAGGCCGGTCAGGGCACGTACCAGCTGCGCCTCACTGGGTACCCGCACGATCCGCGCCCGCTCGACAACGCTCATCTGGCCGCTCTCCTCGGACACGACGACCGCGACGGCGTCGGTGTCCTCGGTAATGCCCAGAGCTGCCCGGTGGCGCGTGCCGAAGCGAAGCGAGAGCTCCATCTCGGTCAGCGGCAGCAGCGCCGCCGCGGCCACGATCCGGTCCTCGCGGATGACGACGGCACCGTCGTGGAGCTCGGTCCGAGGCGCGAAGATCGTGCACAGCAGGTCGCTCGAGAGATCCGAATGAAGCATGACACCCGTCTCCGCGATCTCCTCGAGACCCGTCTCGCGCTCGATCACGATCAACGCCCCCTGCCCCCTCCGGGACAGCACACCGGCGGCCCTCGCGACCTCGGTCGCGACGTGCTCGATCTGGCGCTGCGTGGTGGGTGCGACGAGCCAGCTCAGCGTGCCCACCCGGCCGATGCGCTCCAGGGCACGCCTGAGCTCGGGTTGGAACACGACCACCAGCGCGAACACGCCGACCACGGCCCCGGTCTGGAGCAGCTGCGTGAACAGGCGCAGCGAGAGGAACTGAGCCAGGGCGTAGATGCCAAGCAGGATCGTGACGCCGATGACCAGGGTGACGGCCCGCGTGCCTCGGATCAGGCTGAACAGCGCGTAGATCGCCAGCGCGGTGATCGAGATATCGAGCAGCGTGGTCAGGTTGACCTGACGGATGAGCGACTCGACGAACGGGACCATCCTCTGGCGAGTGTAGCACCGGGTCCAGCGGCCACCGAGTGGTCCGATCGGGCCACTCGGGCCCCGACCGAGGGCGGTACGGGCGACCGATCTCGACCTTGCTCAGGTCCTCGAATTCACTGACGGCGGCCACCTCGGACATCGTCGTCTCGTCCTCGTCCAGGCGTCCGAGCCGCTCCAGCAACGCCAGCTTCTCGGTGGCCAGCGTCCGCCAGCCGCGCTCGTCATAGAGCTCCACCAGGGCAAGGTGCAAGGTCGCGTGGTCGGGAATGATCGACAATCCCTGATAACAGGCGTCCAGTGCCGCATCTCGGGAGCCGTCGCGTCGTCGTGCGGCCGCCAGGTCCAGGAGGCGCTCGATCGCGGTGCTGTGGTCGTCGCTCTCGATGGCAGCCGCGGCAGCCTGTGCCAAGGCGGCGCCATCCATGCCCGGCGGCAGATCCCGGTCGAGCACCGCGCGGCGACCCTGCTTCGCCGCCGACCCGGCGCCGTCGATGACGGCGCTCGCTGCAGGCCCCCCGTTCTCGACTGCGTCGAGCGCGCCGGATACTGACGCCGGATGCCCGTCGACCGCGGCGTCGTCGAGCACCCGGAGCGCCTGCTCGAGCGCGACCCTGCCCGGCTCGTCCGGCTCGGCCGTCCGCAGCCGGTCGACCAGCGCCAGCAACGTGCGTCGACGCTCGCGACCTTCGGCGAGCTCGAGCCCACGGCGTACGGCATCGACCGCGTCCGCGAGCTTGCCGCTCGAAGCACACACCTCGGCGAGCGCGTCGAAGGCCTCCGCCGCCTCGCGGCGACGGTCGAGCACGCCGAGCGCCTGGGCGCTCCCGCGCAGGGCGGCCTCGTCGCGCGGAGCCAGGTCTCGTGCGACCGCGTACTGGGCGAGCGCATCGGCCGGCCGCCTGGCGCGCAGCAGCGCCGTGCCGGCGCTCGTGTGCGGGGTCGCGCGCTCGGGCGCGATCTCGGCTGCCTCGGCATACGCCGTCAGCGCATCAACGAGGCGGCCCTGCAGCGAAGCGACGTGTCCGCGCCGCAGCGCCTCCTTGTAACGCTCGTACAGCGCCTCGCGGCTCATCCTCGCCTCCGTCACGCGCCGGATCGATCTCAGGCGATCAGCTCGACCAGCAACGCCTTCTGTGCGTGCAACCGATTCTCCGACTGCTCGAAGATGATGCTCCTCGGACCGTCCATCACGTCCGACGTGATCTCCTCGCCTCGATGAGCGGGCAGGCAGTGCATGACCAGCGCGTCCGGTGCCGCGGCCAGCAACGACGCGTTGACCTGGTAGCCAGCGAACGCGTCACGCCGCTCCTCCGCCTCCGCCTCCTGACCCATCGACGTCCAGGCGTCCGTGTAGACGATCGCCGCGCCCGCGACGGCCTCGCGTGGGTCGTTGCCCACGACCAGTCGACCACCGCTGACTGCCGCGAGCCCCCTGGCCCGCTCGACGATCCGGTCGCTGGGCCCGTAACCGGCGGGGTGCGCGAGCCGCACGTCCATGCCCAGCGTGGCACCCATCAACGCCAGTGAGTGGTAGACGTTGTTGCCGTCGCCGACGAACGCCAGGGGCAGCCCGTGCAGGTCGCCGAAGTGCTCGTGAATCGTGAACAGATCGGCCAGCGCCTGGCACGGATGCTCCCGGATCGTCAGACCGTTGATGACCGGGATCGACGCCCGAGCCGCCAGCTCCACGACCACCTCGTGGGGTCCCGTGCGAGCCATGATCGCGTCGACGAAGCCTTCGAGGTTGCGCGCGACGTCTCCCACCGTCTCGCGCCCACCGAGCACGACGCCTTCGGTGAGATAGATCGCGTGCCCGCCGAGCTGGGTCATGCCGGCCTCGAAGGTGACCCGGGTCCGGAGGCTGGGACGCTGGAACAGCATCGCCAGCGATCGGCGCACGAGTGGTGGCGATGCGTGCCGACGGTCGGTCACGAACTCGGTCTTGAGCTCGGTGGCCCTCGCGAACAGGAGCTCGATCTCATCAGCCGACAGGTCGGCGGCGCTGATCAGGTCCCGCCCACGTAGCGCGGATCCCGTTGGGTCGCTGGTCATGTCAGCACTGTAGCGCGGCAGCTGGCGAGGTGGGCGCAAGGCGCCCGCGAGGACGCGAGCGAGCGCACCCGAGCGTGCGTGAGCGATCGTCCGCAGCGGGCAACGCCGCGAACGGCCGCCAGATGCAGCGCTACCGCTTGGTGTACTGGGGAGCCTTCCGGGCGCGCTTCAGCCCGTACTTCTTGCGCTCCTTCATGCGCGGATCCCGCGTGAGCAGGCCGGCCTGGCGCAATGGCAGACGGTTGGTCTCGGGATCGATCTGGAGCAGCGCGCGCGCGATGCCGTGCCGGATGGCGCCCGCCTGGCCGGTGATGCCGCCACCCTCGACCTTGATCATCGCGTTGTACCGTCCCTCGGTCCCGGTGATCCGGAACGGCAGGAACAGCTCGGATTCGGCCAGCACGCCCCCGAAGTGCTCCTCGGGGGTGCGACCGTTAACGACCATCTCGCCCTCTCCGGGGATCAGGCGAACGCGGGCCACCGCCGTCTTGCGGCGGCCGGTGCCCCAGTAGAAGGCAGGCGTCGACATCAAGGCTCCTCGCTCAGGCAAGCGGCTCGGGCTTCTGGGCCTGGTGCGGGTGATCGGCACCCGCGTAGACCTTCAGCTTGCGAAGCATCTGGGTTCCCAGACGATTGTGCGGCAGCATGCCCTTGACCGCCCGACGGATGACCTCCTCGGGACGACGGGCCAGGAGGTGCCCGAGCGTCTCCTCCTTGAGTCCCTTGGGGTAGCCGCTGTGGCGGATGTACATCTTGGATGACAGCTTGTCGCGGGTCACGTGGATCCGGGCGGCGTTGGTCACGATCACGTGGTCGCCCGTGTCCAGGTGCGCCGCGTAGCCCGGCTTGTGCTTGCCCTCGAGAACGCGCGCGATCCTCGTCGCGAGGCGGCCGAGCGTCTCGTCCGTCGCGTCGACGACGTACCAGCGTCGCTCGATCTCGCTCTCCCGAGGCGTATAGGTCTTCGCGCTCATTCCTCGTCTTCCTTGTCGACCCCCGCTCGCCGTCCGAGAACGACGCGCCGGAGGCACAGGCCCTTTGCCGGGGCGGCCGCCCCGTTCAACGCGGGCCCCGGCGCGGCCAGAGCCGCCAGGAGCGCCGCCGTATCCATCTTGCCCAGCCCGACCTCCAGCAGAGCGGCGACCATCCGCCGCACCTGCCCCCGCAGGAAGGCATCCGCCCGGACGTCGATCGTCACCAGGCGACCCTTCCGGCGAACCCGGACCGCATGCACGGTCCGGACCGGAGACCGGTCCTCGCCGCTGAATGCCGAGAAGTCGTGCCGGCCCACGAAGACCGACGCGGCGCTCGCCATGGCGGCGATATCGAGTGGGGTCCGCACCCCGAGCGCCTGGCGCTCGTGGAGCGGGCTGCGCGGCCCGTTCCAGACGGTGTAGCGGTATTCCCGGTACCGCGTCGCGTAGCGTGGATGGAACCCGATCGGGACCCGTCGGACTGCGCGGATCGCGACGTCCGGCGGGAGCTGGGCGTTGACCGCCCGCTGGAGCTCCGGTCCGGTCAACCGGCCACGGTAGGTGAATGCGATCACCTGGCCCGCGGCGTGGACTCCCGCATCGGTGCGTCCTGCCCCGTCGACCGCCACCCGCTCGCCTCGTGCGAGGCGCCCCAGGGCGGTCTCGAGCTCTCCCTGGACCGTTCGAGCGTTCGGCTGCAGCTGGAAGCCACCGAACCCGGTCCCGTCGTATTCACACCGTGCGCCGTAGCGTACGGCGCGCTCTCTCGAGCGCTGCATCGGTTGATCGAGCCGCCGTCCGGGACGGTCCCCTAGACCAGCTCGATCTGGACGATCTCGGCGGCATCGCCCCGGCGCTGCCCGATGTGGATCAGCCGGGTGAAGCCCGACTGACGATCGGCGTACTTGGGGGCGATGACGTCGAACAGCTTGCTGACCACGAGCGGCTCGTTGGGCAGCTGCGACATAACGCTGCGTCGTGCGGTGAGGTCGCCGCGCTTGGCGAGCGTGATCATCCGCTCCACCTGGCCGCGGATCTCCTTGGCCTTGGCCTCGGTGGTCTGGACCCGCTCGTAGCGAAGGACGGAGACCGTGAGATTGCGGTAGAGCGCCATGCGCGACCCGTGCTTGCGCGATAGCTTGCGCCCGTCGATCCGATGGGCCACGGCTCAGGCCTCCTCCTCGCCCTCGAACGGCTCCTCGCCGTCGAGCGTCTCGTCGAGCTCGGACTCGGGCAGGATGAACCCGCGCATGCGAAGCCGCTCCTTCATCTCGTCGAGCGACTTCTTGCCGAAGTTGCGCATCCGGAGCAGATCGTCGTCCTTGAGCTGCAGCAGCTGGCCCACCTTGACGATGTTGTTCCGCTTGAGCGAGTTGTAGGCACGCATCGGGAGATCGAGCTCCTCGATGGGCATGTCGAGCATGTTCGGGGGCAGCTGGGGCACGCCGGTCGCGGCGCGATCCGGAGCCGCCACCGGCACGCCGACCGTCACGAACGGCTGGAACTGGCGGACCAGGATGTCGGCAGAGCGCGACAGGGCCTCCTCGGGCGTGATCGTGCCGTCGGTCTCGATCTCGATCGTGAGCTTGTCGAAGTTGGTCATCTGACCGACCCGCATGCTCTCGACCCAGTAGTTCACCTTGCGAACGGGCGTGAAGATCGCGTCGATCGCGATCACGCCGATGGGGAGGGCCTCGCTGCGCTCGGCGGCAAGGTAGCCAACACCGCGCTCGACGGTGAGGTCCATCTCGATCGTCACGTCGTCGGAGTCGATCGTCATGAGCACCAGCTCGGGGTTGACGATCTCGATGTCGGCGGACTCGGTGATGTCCGCGGCGATGACCGGGCCGGCGCCGCTCTTGATCAGGCGCAGCTGGACCGGATGCGTGGCAAAGCTCTTGAGGCGCAGCTTCTTGACGTTCAGGACGATCTGCGTGACGTCTTCCTTGACGCCCGGGATCGTCGAGAACTCCTGGTACACGTCGCGGACCTGGATCGACGTCACGGCCGCCCCCTCGAGGGACGAGAGGAGCACGCGCCGCAGCGCGTTGCCGAGCGTGACGCCGTAGCCGGCCTGCAGCGGGCCAGCCTCGTACTTCGCGTACGTGCCGGCCTCGGCGACAGGCTCGATCTGGGGTGTCTCGAGTTCGATCATGAAGGGCGGCTACCTCGAGTAGTACTCGACCACGAGCTGCTCGTTGAAGTCGAGCGGCATCTGGTCGCGGCGCGGCTCGGCGATGACGGACCCGGCGAGGTTCGCAGCATCGACGCTCAGCCAGTCCGGGGCCTGATGTGACGGCAACGTCTCGCGGACGGTCTTGAACAGCTCCCGGCCGCGGTGCGACTCGCGCACCTCGATCCGGTCACCGACCTTGAGCCGGTAGGAAGGGATGTTCGTCGGGACGCCGTTGACCGCGAGATGCGCGTGCGCCACCATCTGGCGCGCGGCCGCCCGGGACGGGGCGAACCCCAGCCGGAACACCACGTTGTCGAGCCGCAGCTCGAGCGTCCTGAGCAGATACTCGCCAGTCACGCCCGAATGGTGCGTGGCCTCGAGGTAGTAGTTGCGGAACTGCTTCTCGAGCACGCCGTACACGCGGCGCACCTTCTGCTTCTCGCGCAGCTGGAGGCCGTAGTCGCCGACCTTGCGGCGACGGACGCCGTGCTGGCCGGGCGGCGACGGGCGCCGCTCGAAGGAGCACTTCTTGGTGTAGCAGCGGCTGCCCTTGAGGTAAAGCTTCAGCCCCTCGCGGCGG
Source organism: uncultured Chloroflexia bacterium (assembly GCA_963734995.1). Lineage (GTDB taxonomy): Bacteria > Chloroflexota > Limnocylindria > Limnocylindrales > CSP1-4 > CAIXZV01. The sequence goes on along the minus strand of CAVTJD010000004.1, from coordinate 656,860 downwards.
CACAGCCGGCAGACAGCATCGGTGTAGCGGGCCATGGTCTCTCTGTGCTCAGACGCGGCGCCGCTTGGGCGCGCGGCAGCCGTTGTGCGGGATGGGGGTGACGTCGGTGATCGCGCTGACCTCCAGGCCGGCGGCCTGGAGCGAACGGATTGCCTGCTCGCGGCCGGCCCCGGGGCCCTTCACGTAGACCTCGACCTGGCGCATGCCATGCTCCATCGCGCGCTTGGCGGCACCGTCGGCGGCCAGCGCGGCCGCGTACGGCGTGCTCTTCCGGGAGCCCTTGAACCCGGCGACGCCCGCCGAACCCCACGCGATGACATTCCCGGTCTGATCCGTGATCGTCACGATGGTGTTGTTGAAGCTCGCCTGGATATGGACGTGCCCCTGGGGGACGTTCTTTCGCTCCCGGCGCCGCTGCTTGACGGCGCGCTTTCGATCGGCCATGCGCTAGCGATCCCTCGTCACTTCTTCCGCCGCGCGCCGACCGTCTTCTTGGGACCACGGCGCTGGCGGGCATTGGTCTTGGTTCGCTGCCCCCGAACGGGGAGGTTGCGACGGTGGCGCAGGCCGCGATAGGAACCGATCTCGATCAGGCGCTTGATGTTGAGTGCGACCTCGCGACGGAGATCGCCCTCGACCTTGTGGCTGCGGTCGATCACCTCGCGCAGCCGGGCCACCTGATCCTCGGTCAGATCACGAACCCGCGTGTCGGGGTTGATGTTGGTGAGCTGGAGGATCTTCTGGCTGGACGACAGCCCGATCCCGTAGATGTAGGTAAGGGCGACCTCCACCCGCTTCTCACGGGGAATGTCGATCCCGGCGATTCGAGCCATCGCGTCAGCCCTGCCGCTGCTTGTGCTTGGGGTTGGAACAGATGACCATCACGGTGCCGTGGCGCCGGATGACCTTGCAGTTGTCGCATCGCGCCTTGACGGACGCTCTGACCTTCACCGGGTTCCTCGATTACTTCAGGCGGTATGTGATGCGACCCCGGGTGAGGTCGTACGGAGACAGCTCCACGCGGACGCGGTCGCCCGGCAGAATCCGGATGAAGTTCATCCGAAGCTTGCCGCTGATGTGCGCGAGAACGCGGTGACCGTTCTCGAGCTCCACCGCGAACATCGTGTTCGGCAGCGGTTCGATGACGGTCCCTTCGACTTCAATCGCGTCCTTCTTCGGCAACCTAGCTCCCTGGTCCGTTGCAGCACGAGTGCCGGCCCGACCGGGCCGACACACGAACGCTGAGGATATCAAACGCGGATGGATCCGACAAACCCGCTCGGGCGCATCCGCCCAATGGCTGGTCGGCATGGCTCGTCATCGCTCGCGGCCCTGATCCGTGTGCATCCGTACGCTCGATCTCAGACACGCGTCAGGATCTCCGGACCCGAATCCGTTACCGCGATCGTGTGTTCGAAGTGCGCCGACAGCGACCCGTCCTGCGTCGTCACCGTCCACCCGTCCGCGAGCGTCCTGGTCGCCTCCGACCCCAGCGTGAGCATCGGCTCGATCGCGATGCAGATGCCCGGCGCGAGCTGCAGCCCCTTCGATCGCGATCGGAAGTTTGGCACCTGCGGGTCCTCGTGCATCGAGGTGCCGATGCCGTGGCCGACGTATTGGCGGATGATGCCGTAGCCACCGGGGAGGGCGGCGTCCTCGATCGCCGCGGAGATGTCACCGATCCGGTTGCCGGGGACAGCTGCCGCAATGCCGGCCATGAGCGCCAGGCGGGTAGTCTCCACGAGGCCCCTGGCCGGCGCCGACACGGTCTCCGCCCCGCCGCATACGAACGTCCGCGCCCCGTCGCCATGCCAGCCGTTGTAGATCACGCCGACGTCGACCGAGACCAGCTGCCCGGCGTGGATGACCCGGTCGCCGGGGATCCCGTGCACGATCTCATCGTCGATCGAGATGCAGGTGGAGGCGGGGTACGCATGCGGATCCGCGGGGTCATAGCGCCGAGCGCCGAGATAGTTGAGGAACGACGGAATCCCATTGCAGGAACGGATGTGCCGCTCCGCAATCCGGTCGAGCTCTGCGGTCGACACGCCCGGCTGGACGTGCTCCTCCATCAGTGCCAGAACCTCGGCCACGATTCGGCCGGCAGCCCGCATCTTCTCGATCTCGGCACGCGACTTGCGGGTGATCATCGACCGCCGCTCCGACCGGCGTCAGCATGACCGATCCCGCTGCCCTCGAGCGCAGCGTCGATCGCGCTCGCAACGACGTCGATCGGTTGCAGGCCGTCGACCGTGCGCAGCAATCCGGCATCCCGGTAGTGGCCGATGACCTCGTCGAGGGCGCCCAGCTGCTGCGCCATCCTTGCCCGGATCGTCTCGGGGCGGTCGTCGGGGCGCTGGTAGAGCTCGGACCCGTCGATGTCGCACCGTCCGGCGACGCGCGGCGGGCTCGAGACCTCGTGGTACGGGTGGCCCGAGGCACGGCAGATCCAACGCCCCGACAGCCGGCGAACCAGCTCCTCCGCGGGCACGTCGACCAGCACGGCGGCGGCCACGGCAGAGTCCCGGTCCGCAAGCGCGGCGTCGAGGGCCTGGGCCTGAACGCCGGTGCGGGGGAATCCGTCAAGGATCACCCCATCAGCCGCGTCGGGCCGCGAAAGACGATCCAGCAACAGGCCGACCGTGATCTCGTCAGGGACCAGCTGTCCGGCGTCCATGTAGCGTCGCGCCTGGACGCCCAGCGGGGTCCCGTCACGGACGGCAGACCGGAACAGATCGCCGGTCGCCACGACCGGGATGCCCAGGCGATCGGCGAGCAGGGGTGCCTGCGTGCCCTTGCCGGCCCCCGGGGCGCCGAGCAGGACGACCGCGTTCATGGTCGATGAGCCGCGACCATTGCGGCTCCGGGCGGGCAGTGCGGCGAGCCCGCGAGCGGGCGGGCCTCGGCGTGCGTGAGCGAGGGAGCGCAGTCGCCAACGCAGGATCGGATGGACCGGGGGACGAACCTCGTCATCGGCATGCGTTCACACGGGCGAACGTCATCGGATGAAGCCCTCGTACTGGCGGATCAGGAGCTGTGCCTCGACCTGCTTCATCGTCTCGACCACGACCGAGACCACGATCAGGATCCCCGTGCCGCCGAGCGCGATGTTCGAGTACTGCGGCTGGATGAGGGCGATGAACGGCGGCGCGGCGGCGACGATGCCCAGGAACAGCGCGCCCGCGACCGTGATCCGGGTCACCACCCGGGCCAGATAGTCCTGCGTGGGGCGACCGGGCCGGATGCCGGGGATGAAACCGCCATTCTTGCGCAGCTGCTCCGCGGTCTCGTCCGGCTTGAACGTGAACGCGGTATAGAAGTATGTGAACCCCACGGTGAGCAGGAAGTACAGCGCGACATACAGCCACGACCCGCGGCTGAGCCAGCTGACGATGCCCTGGGCGATGTCCCCGATCACGCCCGAGGAGCTCGTGAAGTAGCTCGCGATCTGGCTCGGGAACAGCAGGATGCTGACCGCGAAGATGATCGGGATGACGCCCGCCTGGTTGACGCGCAGCGGCAGGAACGTCTGGCCGCCCTGGTACATGCGCCGACCACGCACGCGGGATGCGTACTGGATCGGGATCCTGCGCTGGCCCTCCTGGACGAAGATGATCACCGCGACCGCCGCCACGGCCAGCAGGCCGAGCAGGACCAGCCTGGCGAGATCGGGATTGTCGAGGAAGCCCATCAGAGCACCCGGCGTCTTGCTCACGATGCCCGCGAAGATGATGAAGCTGACGCCGTTGCCGATCCCCTTCTCGGTGATCAGCTCGCCCAGCCACATCAACAGGACCGAGCCCGCGGTGAGGGTGACGATCTGGGTCACCGTCTCCCAGCTGCCCAGGTCGAACGGCGTGGACAGGACCTGGCTGGCGTTGAGCAGGGCCAGGAAGCCGTAGGCCTGGAGCAGGGCCATGGGAACCGACAGGTACCGCGTGTACTGGTTGATCTTGGTCCGGCCGTACTCGCCTTCGCGCTGCAGCGCCTGCAGTGACGGGACCACGCCCGTCATCAGCTGCATGATGATCGAGGCGTTGATGTACGGGTTGACGCCCAGGGCGACGACGGAGAAGTTGGTCAGGCCGCCGCCCGAGAACAGGTCGAGCAGACCGAAGATCGCGTTCGTGTCGAGGAAGTTGCTGAGCTGAGTCCGATCGACGCCCGGGACCGGCACGTGCGCCAGCAACCGGAACACGAGCAGCATCCCGGCCACGAACAGGATCCGGCGCCGCAGGTCGGGCGCGCGGAAGGCATTGAGCAGGGCCTCGAACACGTGCGGCTAGCCCTGATCGGTCGCGTCGGACTGGTCGGCGCCCGCATCGGCGGCGCCCGCATCGGGCTCGGCGGCACTCTCAGCCGCCTCGCTGGTCGCCGCGGCCTTGCGCGGGGCGGCCTTTCGTGTCCGCTTGGGCTTGGGCTCCGCCGCCTCAGCCGCGTCCGGCGCGTCGGTCTCGGCCGACGGCGACGGCACCACGACACCCAGCGCAGCCAGCGGGCTGCTCGGGACCTCGATCACCTGAGCCGTGCCGCCGGCCGCCTCGATCTTGGCGCGCGCGCTCTTGGTGAACGCATCGGCGAGCACGAACAGCTTGGCGCTGACCTCGCCCTGGCCGAGGATCTTGAGCGGCAGCCGATCACGGCGAACGATTCCCGCCTGCTTGAGCGTGTCCGCGTTGACCGTTACCGGCGCACCCTTCTCGGCCTCGAGCCTGCCCGCCTCGACGGCCGCGTTGATCGTGCCGACGTTGACGACCTCGTACTCGATGTCGTTGATGTTTCGAAATCCGCGAAGCTTCGGGATCCGGATGTGGAGCGGCGTCTGGCCGCCCTCGAACCACGCGGGGATCGATGCTCCGGCGCGCGAACGCTGGCCCTTGGTGCCGCGGCCGGCAGTCTTCCCCTTGCCCGCCGCGATACCGCGGCCGACGCGGGTGCGCCTGGTGACCGACCCCGGCGCGGGATGCAGGTCATGAATCTTCATCGATGCTTCTCCGGCGTCGCCTCGACGCCCTCGGGGAGCTCCTCGACGGTCACCAGGAACCGGACCTGGCGAACCATCCCACGAACGGCCGGGTTGTCGGGCAGCACCGACGAGCTGCCGATGCCGTGGAGGCCCAGGGCGCGCACGGTTGCGCGGTTGCGGGCGATGTGACCGATCGTGCTCCTGGTCTGGGTCACGCGAAGATTACCCGGCATCGGTGACCTCCTGCCGAACGCCTGCCGCGGCCGGCTGTCCGGGTACGACCAGCCGGAGCGGGATGCCGCGCTGGCGCGACAGCTCGGCGGCCGAGCGCAGCCCACCGAGGGCGTTGAGCGTTGCCCTGGTGACGTTCACCGGGTTGGTCGAGCCGTGAACCTTGGCCAGGATGTCACGGACGCCGGCTGCCTCTACGACCGCTCGCACGGCACCGCCGGCGATGACGCCGGTCCCCTTGGAGGCCGGCTTGAGCAGGATGCGCGCGCCCGCGTATTCCTCGTGGATCTCGTGCGGAATGGTAGACCCGACCATCGGAACCTCGACGAGGTGCTTCTTGGCATCCTCGACACCCTTGCGGATCGACTCCGGCACGTCACCGGCCTTGCCCAGGCCCACGCCGACATGGCCGCTGCCGTCGCCCACGACGATGACCGCCGAGAACGAGAACCGCCGGCCACCCTTGTGAACCTTCGCAACGCGATTGATCTGGACGACGCGCTCCTCGAGCGCGAGCTTGTTGGGGTCGATTCGAGCCACCGGCGTGTCCTCTAGAAGTCGAGGCCGGCTTCGCGCGCCGCCTCGGCGAGCGAGCGAACCCGCCCGTGGTACTTGAAGCCCGCTCGATCGAACACGACAGCGGTCACGCCGGCGCTCTTCGCACGCTCGGCGACGAGCTGCCCGACACGCCGGGCGCGATCCGTCTTCGTCCCATCGCTGCCGCGCAGCTCGGATTCGAGCGACGAAGCTGCCGCCAGCGTGCGACCGCTGGCGTCGTCGATGATCTGGGCATAGATCTGGTTGGTGCTGCGGAACACCGCGAGGCGCGGGCGCTCCGGCGTACCGGCGAGCCGGAGCCGGAGTCGCTGGTGGCGCTTGGTGCGGGCCGCGGTGCGGCTGGCGATCTTGGTCATGGTCACTTACTTCCCGCCGATCCGGCCGGCCTTGCCCGCCTTGCGGCGAACGTACTCGCCGGCGTATCGGACGCCCTTGCCCTTGTACGGCTCCGGCTTGCGCGTGGATCGGATCTTGGCAGCCACCTGGCCGACCAGCTCCTTGTCGATGCCGACGACGGCGAGGCGCACGGGGCTCTCGACCTCGAAGCTGATGCCTTCAGGTGGGTCGATCTCGATCGGGTGGCTGTACCCCAGCGCGAGCTGGAGCTTCTCGCCGACCTTCTGGGCGCGATAGCCGACGCCCACGATCTCGAGACCCTTGCGATAGCCGGTCGTCACGCCGACGACCATGTTGTTGACCAGCGTCCGGGTGAGACCGTGCAAGCTCTTGTCGAGCTTCGTCTCCGTCGGCCGGGACACCACGATGGTGTCGCCGTCGCGAGCGATCTGGATCCGCGGCGGCAGCTCTCGAGTCAGGGTGCCCTTGGGCCCATTGACGGTGATCATGCGCCCGTCGAGCGCAACGTCGACGCCGGCGGGGACGGCGATGGGGAGTCGGCCGATACGTGACATGGGGCTACCAGATGTAGGCGAGGATCTCGCCGCCCAGCTGTGCCTGTTTGGCCTGGGCGCCGGTCATGATCCCCTTGGATGTGCTGACGATCACGACGCCCAGGCCACCCAGCACCCGCGGAATGTCCGTCTTGCGCGCATACACGCGCAGACCGGGCTTGCTGATCCGCTTGAGACCGGACACGACCGGCACCTTGCCGTCGACATACTTGAGCTCGATGCGCAGCAGCTGGGCCACGCCGCTTCGCTCCTCGCGGACGTCGGCGATAAAGCCTTCCTCCTTGAGGATGCGGGCGATCTCCCGCTTGGTGCGCGACGCCGGCACGACGACCTCCGTGTGCCGCGCCCTGGACGCGTTGCGGACTCGCGTGAGCATGTCCGCGATGGGGTCGGATACGTTCATCGCTGCCTACCAGCTCGACTTCGTGACGCCGGGCAGCTCCCCGACGAGCGCGCGCTCGCGGAAGCAGATCCGGCACAGGGCGAAGCGGCGCATGTATGCCCGCGGCCGGCCGCACACCGAGCAACGGTGGTAGGCCTGGACCGGGTGATGCGGCTTGCGATTGGCTTTGGCGATCATGGACTTCTTGGCCATTCGGACTCCTCCCCGCGCCCTACCCGGCGAAGGGCATGCCGAGGAGCTCGAGCAGGCGCTTCAATTCCTCGTCGTTCTTCGCCGTCGTCACGATGCTGATCTCCAGCCCGCGGAGACGGTCCACCTTGTCGTAGTCGATCTCGGGAAACGCGAGCTGCTCCCGGAGGCCGAGGGAGTAGTTCCCACGACCGTCGAACGACCGTCCGGGCACGCCCCGGAAGTCGCGAATGCGCGGCAGCGCGAGTCGTGTCAGCCGCTCCAGGAAGTCCCACATCCGTTCACCGCGCAGGGTGACCTTGATCCCGATCGGGTTGCCGGTCCGCACGCGGAACTGCGCGATCGAGCGCTTGGCGCGGGTGACGATGGGCTTCTGACCCGAGATCAGCTCCAGGTCGCCGGTCGCGGCATCGATCGCCTTGGCGTTCTGAAGGGCCTCGCCCAACCCGATGTTGAGCACGACCTTCTCGATCCGCGGCACCTGCATCGGGTTCGTGTACCCGAACTGCTTGGTGAGCGCCGGCACGGCCTCCGCTGTGTAGTGCTCCCGAAGCTGGCCGCTCATGCCTCCACCTCCAGGGGCTCTCCGCAGTGCTTGCACACGCGAACCCGGGTGCCGTTGTCCAGCGTTCGATGGCCGACGCGAGTCGGCCGATCACAGTGCGTGCAGACGACCATCACCCGGCTGGCGGGCAGCGGCATGGCCTGGTCCAGGATCCCGCCGGGATCCATGGCCGGCACGCCACCACCGATCGTGCTGCCGGTGTTCCGCTGGCGCGGCTTGGTGTGCTTGCGTGCGACGTTGAGACCCTCGACGACGATCGACACGCCGCCCGCGACGGAGGTCCGGCGGTAGCCGGAGCGAACGGGAGACGGCGAAGCCTGTCGCCGGATCACGCGCTCGACCTTGCCTCGCTTGCCGGCATCCTTGCCGCTGAGGACCACGACCGTGTCGCCCTTGCGGATCTCGGGGACGGCCGTATGGCGCTGAACGGTGCGGTGGGGCATCACAGCACCTCCGGGGCGAGCGACACGATCTTCATGTAGTTGCGGTCCCGAAGCTCGCGCGCGACCGGCCCGAAGATGCGGGTGCCGCGCGGATTGCCCTGGTTGTTGATCAGCACGGCCGCGTTCTCATCGAACCGGATGTAGCTCCCGTCCGGACGGCCGTACTCCTTGGCAGTACGCACGATCACGGCGCGCACGACGTCGCCCTTCTTGACGGGCGCATTGGGGATCGCGGTCTTGACGCTGGCGACGATCACGTCGCCCACGCCTGCCGTGGTCTTCCGAGAGCGGCCCATGATCCGGATGCACTGGATCGTCCGCGCGCCGGTGTTGTCGGCAACACGTAGCCGTGATTGGGCCTGGATCACGCCTGCGCCTCCTCGGCGGCAACCGGTGCCGCCTCGGCGGCCGACGCATCCGTGGCGTCACCCGCTGCCACGACCGTCCCGGGCTCCGAGGGCTCGGTCTCGGGGGCCCCGGCGCCCTCCCCGGACCCGCCGGCGGCGTGCCGACCGCCATGGGCGCCACGATGCATCACCTCGGTGGTCTCGGCCTCCTCGGTGAGCAGCATCTCGCTTGCCCGCTCCTCGCCCGCGCGTGACAGGACGGACACGAGGTTCCAGCGCTTGGTCGCTGACTTCGGGCGCGACTCCTCGATAAGGACCGTGTCGCCGATGCGTGCCTCGTTCGTCTCGTCGTGGGCCGCGAACTTGGTCGACGCGCGCACGACGCGCTTGTACAGCCGGTGGCGCGTCAGGCGCTCGACGGACACGACGATCGTCTTGTCCATCCGGTCGCTGACGACGCGGCCGACCTTGGTCTTCCGCTGTCCCTTCACGGGATTGGTGACTCCTGCGCTGGGCATCCCGACGACGCTCCTACTCCGCCACACGCGGCGCCGAATCGCGCTCGCGCTTGACGGTGAGGATCCGGGCGATCGTCCGTCGCGTCGCCGGGATCTGGCTGTAATCCTTCAACTGCCGGGTCGAGAGCGCGAAGCGGGCCTGCCACAGGTCCTGCTTGGCCTCCCGGAGGCGATCATCGAGCTCCCGATCCGAGAGCTGTCGGATCTCACCGATCTCCATCGGTGGCCTCCTTCGCCGACTCGCGAACGACGACGTGGGTCGCCACCGGAAGCTTGTGTGATGCGAGCCGCATGGCCTCCACGGCCGCCTCGCGGTCGACACCGGCCATCTCGAACAGGATCCGGCCGGGGCGCACCACCGCGACCCAGTGGTCGGGGGCACCCTTGCCCGAGCCCATCCGGGTCTCGGCAGGCTTCTTGGTGGCGGGCTTGTCGGGGAACACCCGGATCCAGATCTTGCCCCCGCGCTTGACCGAACGGGTCATCGCGCGTCGTGCGGACTCGATCTGGCGGGCCGTGATCCAGGCCGGCTCGAGCGTGGCCAGCCCGTATTCGCCGAAGGCGACCGTGTGGCCGCCCTTGGCCATCCCGGACATGCGGCCACGCATCACCTTGCGATGCTTGACTCGTCTCGGCATCAGCATGACGTCATGCTCCCTGCGCGCCGGCCGCCTGCGCGGCTGCGGGCTCGCGGCGCTGACGCTCGACGGGGATCTCACCGCGGTAGATCCACACCTTGACGCCGATCCGGCCGTAGGTCGTGTGCGCGTGCACCTGCCCGTAGCTGATGTCGGCACGCAGCGTACCCAACGGGATCCGCCCCTCGCGGTCCCACTCGCGACGACCCATCTCCGAGCCACCCAGGCGGCCGGCGAGGGCGATCTTGACGCCCTTGGCGCCAGCCTTCATCGAGCGCTGGATGGACTGCTTCATCGCCTTCTTGTAGGCGACGCGGCGCGAGAGCTGCTGGGCGATGTTGAGCGCGACCAGGTGGGCGTCCAGCTCGGGCTGGCGGATCTCCTTGATCTCCAGCTTCACCTTGCGCTGGGTCAGCTTCCCGATCTCGCGGCGCAGGATCTCGACGTTCTGGCCACCGCGGCCGATGACGATGCCCGGCTTCGCGGTATGGATGGCGACCGTCACGTGGTTGATGCCACGCTCGATCTCCACACCGCTCACGCTGGCGTTCGCCAGCCGCCGGTCGAGCAGCTGTCGGATCGTGATGTCCTCCCGGAGGAGGGTCGTGTACTCCTTGTCGGCGTACCACTTGGCGGTCCACGGTCGGGTGTAGCCCAGGCGGTAGCCGTACGGATGGACCTTGTGTCCCATGCCTAGGCCTCCCGGTCGGCGACGACGATCGTGATGTGCGTCATGGGCTTGTGGATCGGGAAGGCCCGACCCTGAGCCCGGGGGCGCCACCGCTTGATCGTCGGGCCCTCGTTGGCGACCGCATCGGCGACGATCAGCTCGTCGGCCGAGCGGCTCAGGTTGTTCTCGGCGTTCGCCGTCGCGCTCTTGAGGACGCGCGCGACGTCGCGTGCAGCTGCCTGCGGCATGAACCGAAGCAGCGCGGCGGCCTCCTCGACGGGCTTGCCCTTGATCGCCTCGGTGATGAGGCGGGCCTTCCGCGTGGAGCCGCGCAGGTACTTGGCGGTGGCAGAGACGCGCATCCCGATCCCCTCCCCTACCGCAGCCCGCCGGACCGGTCGGCGTTCCGACCGTGCCCGCGATAGGTGCGAGTCGGGGCGAACTCGCCGAGACGGTGGCCGACCATGTTCTCGGTGACGTACACGGGCACGTGCTTGCGGCCGTTGTAGACCGCGATCGTGTGACCGATGAAGTCCGGGAAGATGACGGACGCGCGCGACCAGGTCTTGAGCACCTGGCGCTCGTTCCGCTTGTTCATGTCCTGCACCCGGCCGAGAAGCCGGGCCTGGACGAACGGTCCCTTCTTGACCGATCGTGACATCGCTGGCTCCTCTCCTACTTGCGGTGACGGCTGCGGACGATCAGCCGGCCGGTGGTCTTGGCGCGCCGGGTGCGATAGCCCATCGCGGGCTTGCCCCATGGCGTCTTGGGCGGCATGCCCGTCGGGCTCTTGCCCTCGCCACCGCCGTGCGGGTGATCCCGCGGCGTCATCGCCACGCCTCGGACCTCGGGGCGCTGACCCATGTGCCGGGCGCGCCCGGCCTTGCCGAGGCTCTGATTCTCGTGATCGACGTTCGACACCTGGCCGACCGTCGCCATGCACTTGATCGGGACCCGGCGAACCTCGCCCGAGGGCAGGCGCACCTGCGCGAGCTCGCCCTCCTTGGCCAGCAGCTGCGCCGCGGTCCCGGCCGAGCGAACGATCTGACCGCCCTTGCCGGGCACCAGCTCGATGTTGTGGATCGTCGTGCCCAGGGGGATGTTCCGGATCGGAAGCGCATTGCCCACGCGGGCGTCGGCGCCAGGGCCGGCGACGACAACGTCGCCCACCTTGAGACCGTTGGGCAGCAGCATGTACCGCTTCTCACCGTCGCGGTAGTGGAGGAGCCCGATGCGCGCAGACCGGTTGGGGTCGTACTCGATCGTGGCGAGACGAGCGGGCACGCCCAGCTTGTCGCGCTTGAAGTCGATGCGCCGGTAATGCGTCTTCTCGCCGCCACCACGATGGCGAACGGTGCGCCGGCCCTGGTTGTTGCGGCCCGAGGTCCGCTTCTTGGGCTCGAGCAGCGGCTTGTGCGGCTTGTCGGTGGTGATCTCCTCGAACGTCGACCGGGTCATCCAGCGTCGTCCGGGAGAGGTCGCCTTGTAGCTTCGGAGCGGCATCCCTACACCCCCTCGAAGAACTCGATCTTCTGGCCGGGGGCCAGGGTGACGATGGCCTTCCGCCATGCGGAGGTGTGGCCGACGATCCGACCGCGACGGGTGCCGCGGTGCTTCTCCTTGGCCTTCGAGGTCAGTACGTTGACGGCGACCACGGTCACCTTCTCCTTGCTGTACAGCTCCTCGACGGCGGCCTTGATCTGGATCTTGTTCGCCTTGTCGTGGACGGCAAACGTGTACTTGCCGCGGCCCGACTCGTCGATCGACTTCTCGGAGATCACGGGCCGCAGGATGATGTCGGCGGCGGACAGCTCGCTCACGCGTACACCTCCTCCATCCTGGCCAGCGCCGGCTGCTCGATGAGGACGGCATCGGCGTTGAGCAGATCGACCACGTTGAGCGAGTCGGCCAGGATCACCGACACCGACGGCAGGTTGGCGGCCGAGCGGAGCAGCGGCTCGTCCTTGCCGGGAGCCACCACGAGCACCCGGCGTCCATGCCCATCGCCTGCGCCGAGCGCCTCGAGCACCGTGACCAGCGCCCGTGTCTTGGGCTCCTCGTCCATGCCGAAGCGGTCGACGACCCGGATCGCGTCATCGCCGAACTTGGCGGTCAGCGCCGAGCGCAGCGCGATGCGCCGCATCTTCTTGGGCAGCCGCTGCTCGTAGGAGCGCGGATGCGGCCCGAACACGATGCCTCCACCCCGGTAGTGCGGGGCCACGCGCGAACCCTGGCGGGCGCGCCCGGTGCCCTTCTGGCGGTAGGGCTTGCGTCCGCCGCCGCGCACCTCGCCGCGCGTCCGCGTGTCGTGCGTGCCGACACGCCGCCCGGCGAGCTGCGCCACCGTTGCCTGATGCAGCACGGCCTCGTTGACGGGTGCGGCGAACAGCGTTTCGGCCAGCTCGACGCTGCCGAGCGAGGCGCCCGTGCGATCGTAGAGTGTGGTTTGGGGCATCGTCAGGCCTTCCGCACGAAGGTGAGCGCGCCGGGCGCCCCGGGGACCGATCCCCGGACGAGGATCAGGTTCCGCTCCGGGTCAACGCGAACGACACGCAGCTTCTTGATCGTGATCCGCTCGTGGCCCATGTGGCCGCCCATCCGGAGGCCCTTGTAGACACGACCGGGCGTGGTGCCGGGACCGATCGAGCCCGGCTTTCGATAGTTGTCCGAACCGTGGGTCTTGGGACCACGCTTGAAGTGGTGGCGCTTGACCGTGCCCGCGAACCCGCGGCCCTTGGAGACGCCGGTCACGTCGACCAGGTCGCCCTCGGTGAACACGTCGGCCAGGGCGAGCTGCTGGCCCACCTCGTAGTCGTCGGAGCTGTCGAGGCGGAACTCGCGGATGACGGCGACCCGGGGCAGGTCCTTGAGCTGTCCGGCGACGGGCTTGGTCAGCCGGCGCCGCTCGCCCGCGCCCAGCTGGACGGCGGTATAGCCGTCGCGCTCGGGCGTCCGGAGGCGGGTCACGGTGTTCGGCGTCACCTCGACCACCGAGACGGCCACCATCGTGCCGTCCGGCTGGAACACCTGGGTCATGCCGACCTTGCGGCCGATGAGGCCGATCGATTGCTGGCTCATCACATCTTGATCTCGATGTCGACGCCCGCCGCCAGCGAGAGTCGCATCAGAGCGTCAACCGTCTTCGACGACGGATCCAGGATGTCGATCAGCCGCTTGTGGGTGCGGATCTCGAACTGCTCCCGGGAGTCCTTGTCGATGAACGGCGAACGCAGCACGGTGAACTTCTCGATGCGGGTCGGCAGCGGAACGGGGCCCACGACGTCTGCGCCGGTGCGCTGCGCCGTCTCCACGATCTGAGCTGCCGACTGGTCGAGCAGCCGGTGGTCGTAGGCCTTGAGGCGGATCCTGATCCGCTGCTTCGCCATCTCGGTCCCTACTCGGTGATGCTGGTGATGGCGCCGGCACCGACGGTGCGGCCACCCTCGCGGATGGCGAACCGCTGGCCGACCTCGAGCGCGATCGGGGTGATCAGCTCGACCGTCATGTCGACGTTGTCGCCGGGCATGATCATCTCGGCGCCCTCGGGCAGCCCGATGGCCCCGGTGACGTCGGTCGTGCGCAGGTAGAACTGGGGCCGGTAGCCGTTGTAGAACGGGGTGTGGCGGCCACCCTCCTCCTTGGTCAGCACGTAGACCCGGGCCACGAACTTGACGTGGGGGGTGACCGAGCCCGGCTTGGCCAGCACCTGGCCCCGCTCGATCTCGTCGCGCTCGATGCCGCGCAGCAGGCAGCCCACGTTGTCGCCGGCCTCGCCCGCATCGAGCAGCTTCTTGAACATCTCGACGCCGGTGACGACCACCTTGCGGGTGGCCTTGACGCCCACGATCTCGACCTCTTCGCCGACCTTGATCACGCCGCGCTCGATGCGTCCGGTGGCGACCGTGCCCCGGCCCTTGATCCCGAACACGTCCTCGACCGGCATCAGGAACGGCTTGTCGGTGGGACGGACCGGGGTCGGGATGTAGGAGTCGACCGCGTCCATCAGCTCCTGGATCGGGGCGTAGGCCGGGTCGTCGGGGTTGTCGGGTGCCTCGAGCGCCTTCAGCGCGGAGCCGCGGATGACCGGGATGTCGTCACCCGGGAAGTTGTTCTTGGTCAGCAGCTCGCGCACCTCGAGCTCGACCAGGTCGAGCAGCTCGGGGTCGTCGACCGCGTCGACCTTGTTGAGGAACACGACGATGTACGGCACCTCCACCTGGCGCGCGAGCAGGATGTGCTCACGCGTCTGGGGCATCGGGCCGTCGGTGGCCGCCACGACCAGGATCGCGCCGTCCATCTGGGCGGCGCCGGTGATCATGTTCTTGATGTAGTCGGCGTGGCCCGGGCAGTCGACGTGGGCGTAGTGGCGGTGCTCGGTCTCGTACTCGACGTGGGCGATCGCGATCGTGATCCCGCGCTCGCGCTCCTCGGGCGCGTTGTCGATCGAGTCGAACGCGCGGTACTCGGCGTCGCCCTTCAACGCGAGGTACTTGGTGATCGCGGCGGTGAGCGTCGTCTTGCCGTGGTCGATGTGGCCGATCGTGCCGACGTTGACGTGCGGCTTCGTGCGCTCGAACTTCTTCTTGGCCATGTCCCGGTGGACTCCCTGCTGCTCGCTCGCGCTGGGGCGAGCCGACCTTCTCTAAACCTTCGACTTCGCGACGAGCTCGGCCGCGAGGCTCGGTGGAACCTCGGCGTAGTGGCTGAGCTCCATGGAGTAGCTCGCCCTGCCCTGGGTCATCGACCGCAGGTCGGTGGCGTATCCGAACATCTCCGCCAGCGGCACCGCCGCCCGGACGACCTGGGTCGACCCTCGCGGATCCATGCCCTCGATCTGGCCGCGCCGGCTGTTGAGATCGCCGATGACGTCGCCCATGAACTCCTCGGGCATCGTCACCTCGACCTGCATCATCGGCTCGAGCACCACGGGGCTCGCCTTCTCGACCGCGGCCTTGACCGCCATCGAGGCGGCGATCTTGAACGCCATCTCGGATGAGTCGACCTCATGGTAGGAACCGTCGTGGACGGTTGCCTTGGTGTCGACCATCGGGAAGCCGGCATAGACACCCGTGTCGAGCGTCTCGCGGATCCCCTGCTCGACCGCGCGCATGTACTCGCGCGGGATGGTTCCCCCGACGATCTTGTCGACGAACTCGAAGCCGCTGCCCTTCTTGCCCGGCTCCAGCGTCAGCACGACGTGGCCGTACTGGCCCTTGCCACCCGTTTGACGGACGAACCGCCCGTTGCCTTCCGCGGCGCGCCGGATGGTCTCCCGGTACGACACCTGCGGCTTGCCGACGTTGGCGGCGACCCGGAACTCGCGGACCATTCGGTCGACGAGGACATCGAGATGCAGCTCGCCCATGCCCGCGATCAGCGTCTGGCCCGACTCCTCATCGGTCTTGACGCGGAACGTCGGGTCCTCCTCGGCCAGCCGCTGGAGCGCGATGCCCAGCTTGTCCTGATCCGCCTTGGTCTTGGGCTCGATGGCGACCTCGATGACCGGCTCCGGGAAGGACATCGACTCCAGGATCACGGGGTGATCGGGATCGGACAGCGTGTCGCCCGTGTACGACTCCTTGAGCCCCACCGCGGCGGCGATGTCGCCCGCGTGGACCTCAGCGATCTCCTCGCGGTGGTTGGCGTGCATCTGGAGGATGCGCCCGACACGCTCCTTGCGACCCTTGGTCGCGTTGAGCACGTAGGAGCCTGCCTTGAGCGACCCGGAGTAGACGCGGAAGAACGCCAGCTTGCCCACGAACGGATCCGCGGCGATCTTGAATGCAAGCGCGGCGAACGGTTCGGTATCGTCGACCGTTCGCAGGACCTCCGCGCCGGTGCCCGGCTGGAGGCCGATGACCGGGGGCACGTCGAGCGGCGAAGGCAGGTAGTCGACGACGGCGTCGAGCATCGGCTGGATGCCCTTGTTGCGCAGCGCCGAGCCGCACAGGATCGGCACCCACTTGTACTGGAGGGTGGCCAGCCGGATGCCATGCTTGATCTCGGCTTCCGTGATCTCCTCACCCTCGAGGTACTTGTGCGCGACCTCGTCGTCAACGTCGGCCACCGCTTCAAGCAGTGCCTCGCGGTGGCGAGTCGCCTCGTCAAGCAGATCGGCGGGCACGTCGACCTCGTCGAACGTGTCACCCAGGTCGTCACGCCACACGAGCGCTCGCATGCGCACGAGGTCGACCACGCCCTGGAACGTGTCCTCGATCCCGATCGGGATCTGGATCGGCACCGGCTGCACACCCAGGCGCTCCCGGATCATGTCCACGTCACGCCAGAAGTTGGCACCGGTCCGATCGAGCTTGTTGATCAAGCAGATCCGCGGCACCTGGTACCGGTCCGCCTGCCGCCACACCGTCTCCGACTGGGGCTCGACGCCCGCGACGCCGTCGAACACGACGACCGCACCATCAAGGACGCGCAGGCTGCGCTCCACCTCCACCGTGAAGTCCACGTGCCCGGGCGTATCGATAATGTTGATGCGATGATCGTTCCAGAAGCAGGTCGTTGCCGCGGCAGTGATCGTGATGCCGCGCTCCTGCTCCTGGGGCATCCAGTCCATGGTGGCCGCGCCCTCATGGACCTCGCCGAGCTTGTAGATCCGCTTGGTATAGAACAGGATCCGCTCGGTGACGGTCGTCTTGCCCGCGTCGATATGGGCGATGATTCCGATGTTCCGCGTCTTGGCGAGCGGAACCGTGCGTGCCACGGTGGTCTGGCTCCTCTCGGCCTGAACTACCACTTGAAGTGGCTGAAGGCGCGGTTCGCCTCTGCCATCTTGTGCGTGTCCTCACGCCGCTTGACCGCCGCACCGAGGCCATTCATCGCATCGACGAACTCGCCGGCAAGCTTCTCGCTCATGCTCTTGCCGTTGCGCTTGCGGGCTGCCTGGACGAGCCAACGCACGCCCAGCGACATGCGCCGGTCGCCCCGGATCTCCACCGGAACCTGGTAGGTGGCGCCACCGACGCGACGAGGCTTGACCTCGATGATCGGGGTGGCATTTCGGAGCGCTGCCTCGAGCACCTCAAGCCCCGGTCGCTTGGCCTGGAATTCGGCCCGCGCGAGCGCCTGGCGCAGGATGCGGTCGGACAGGGTCCGCTTGCCGTCTCGCATGAGCTTGGCGCGGAAGCGATCTGTCACGCGATTGGATTCGACCTGGTACTTGGCCTTGCGGGGAATTGACGAACGACGCGGCATGCTGCTACTTCCCCAGCCCCTGGGTGGCCTTGGCTCCGTACTTGGAACGCGCCTGCTTGCGATCCTTCACGCCGGCGGCGTCGAGCGTCCCGCGGATGATGTGGTATTTGACCGAGGGGAGGTCCTTGACCCTGCCACCGCGCACCAGCACCACCGAGTGCTCCTGCAGGTTGTGCCCGATGCCGGGGATGTAGGCCGTGACCTCCATCTGGTTGGTGAGCCGCACGCGCGCAATCTTCCGAAGTGCCGAGTTCGGCTTCTTCGGCGTCATCGTCCTCACCTGCAGGCAGACGCCACGCTTCTGGGGCGCACCCGGAATCGGCACCTGTCGCTGACGCAGGCTGTTCCAGTTCTTGCGCAGCGCGGGCGCCTTGACCTTCTCGATCTTCGGCTTCCGCCCGTGGCGCACGAGCTGGCTGATGGTCGGCACGGAGACGCGGCTCCTTTCAACATCTCACACGACAGTGGTCGGTTGGCGGTCAACCCGTGCGCCGCGGTTACGGCGGGGGACCGTCCCGGGCGCTCGATTTGGTCCGCGGCGCACCAAGCGCCGGGGCCCTCTTCGAGGCCACGAGCGCGGAGTGTAGCAGCGGGCTGATTTGAGTGTCAAACGTCCCCGACCGTGGGGCCGGGGACGTCCGAATCGTTGTCGCCTGGTCGAGCTCCTGGCGGAGCTCAGCCCTCCTCGGACGCGTCGGCGAGGAACGGGTTGAACTCGGGCTCCTCGTCGTGCCCCGGCGCCTCTTCGGTGCCGGTTCGGAACGGATTCTCGTCCGCCTCGTCCTCGTCCGCGCCAGCGATCGTCGCGGCCAGGGCGAGCCCAGCCGTGTCGTCGTCCACGGGCCTTCCGCCCTCCTCGAGGAACGGGTTGTACTCTGCTTCGCCGAGACCCTCGATCGCTTCGCCGGCGAGCGCCTCGAGGGCTTCCCGGCGCTGGCGCTCCTTGAGGGCCGCGATGTTCTGCGGCGCACCCGTCCCTGCCGGGATGAGCTTGCCGATGATCACGTTCTCCTTGAGCCCGATCAGGTGATCCTTGGCGCCGTTGATGGCCGCCTCGGTGAGCACCCGCGTCGTCTCCTGGAACGATGCCGCGGCGAGGAACGAGGAGGTGTTGAGCGACGCCTTGGTCACGCCCAGCAGCACCGTCTGCGCGGTCGCCGGCTCCCCGCCCTCGGAGAGGACACGATTGTTCGCCTCCTCGAAGTCCAAGCGATCCACGAGCTCGGTGGGCAGCTGCTCGCAGTCGCCCGGCTGATCGATGCGGACCTTCTTGAGCATCTGGCGAACGATGATCTCGATGTGCTTGTCGTTGATGGTGACGCCCTGGCTCCGGTAGACCCGCTGGACCTCCTTGACCAGGTAGCGCTGGACAGCGTCCTTGCCGCGTGTCTCGAGGTACTCCTGGGGGTTGATCGGCCCGTCCGTGATCGGGTCGCCCGCACGGATCTCCTGGCCGTCGTCGACCAGCAGCTTGGCGCTGTGCGGGATCGCGTACTCGCGCTCGACGATGTCCTCGGCGCGCACGACCAAACCGTCGTCGGTCTGGACGAGGAAGCCCTTGACCGGAGACGAGATGTCGCCGGTTTCCGACTTCGCCAAGGTCTGGTTGGCCTCGACCAGATCGCCCGGCGCTGCGAGCAGCTCGACTCCGTCACCCAGCAGCAGCGGTGTATCGAACGACTCGCGGCTGGTCACCTTGACCTTGCGGCCGGCCTCGCCGGTGATGACCTCGACGATCCCGTCGATGTGGCTGATCTCGGCCTTGCCCTTGGGGACCCGGGCCTCGAACAGCTCCTCGACGCGCGGCAGACCCTGCGTGATGTCCTGGCCGGCGACGCCGCCGGTGTGGAACGTTCGCATCGTCAGCTGCGTGCCGGGCTCGCCGATCGACTGGGCTGCGATGATGCCGACCGCCTCGCCGATCCCGATCATGTCGCCGGTGGCCAGGTTTCGGCCGTAGCACATGCGGCACACGCCGTGGCGTGACTCACAGGCGAGCGGCGAGCGCACCAGCACCTCGTCGATGCCGGCCGCATCGATCGCGCGGGCAACCTCCTCGGTGATCATGTCGTTTCTCGCGACGACCACCGGGGCGGACTCGCCCTTCTTGACCTTGGCGCCGGTGTCCAGCAGGTCGGCCGCCGCGAGACGGCCCACCAGTCGACGCAGGAAGGCGTCGGGCTCGTCGGCCGATTTCGGACCGGATGATCCAGCTGCCCTCCTCGGTACCGCAGTCGTCCTCGCGGGTGATCACATCCTGAGCAACATCCACGAGGCGCCTGGTGAGGTACCCGGAGTCGGCCGTGCGGAGCGCGGTGTCGGCGAGGCCCTTCCGGGCGCCGTGAGTGCTGATGAAGTACTCGAGGACGGTCATGCCCTCACGGAAGTTGCTTCGCACGGGGACGTCGATGATCCGGCCGGATGGATCAGCCATCAGACCTCGCATGGCGCCCAGCTGACCGATATTGCCCTTGTTACCACGGGCGCCCGAGTCGGTCATCATCCGCACCGGGTTGTCATCGCCCAGCGAATCCATCATCCGGTCGGACACGTCCTTGGTGATCCGCTGCCACAGCTCGACGACCTGCTCGTACCGCTCGTCATCGGTGATCAGTCCGCGCTGGAACTGTCGGTCGATCGAGGCAACGGACTCGTCGGCGGCGGTGAGCAGCTCCTGCTTGCTCTTGGGCACGACGATGTCCCACAGTCCGATCGTCATGCCACCACGCGTCGCGAACTGGAACCCGACTCGCTTGACCCCGTCCACGAGATGCGCGGTCTCGATCGGCCCCAGCAGCCGGTAGCACGTGTCCACCAGGCGCTTGAGGTCCGCGCGCTTCATCGGTTCGTTGGCGTAGCGCATCTGGTCCGGCAGGATGCGGTTGAACAGAATCCGGCCCACCGTGGTGCGCACGGGCCGTTCGACGAGCGTCTGGGTCTCCGGATCCCACGCCAGGGCCATCACGTCGACGGCCTCATGGAGCTGGACCTTGGCACCGACGTGGTGGACGGCGGATTCCTCGGCGCCCTCCTCGCGCTCGGAAGCGATCCGGCTGGCGGTGTCGAGCCCGCGAGCACCGAGCTCGTAGGCGATGATCGCGTCGTCCTCGTCCGCGAACGCCTTGACGGCGCGGCCGCGGACCGAAGGACCATCCATCGTCAGGTAGTAGCAGCCCAGGACCATGTCCTGGGTGGGCGCGACAACGGGCGAACCGTCGGCGGGCGACAGCAGGTTGGCGGTGGACAGCATCATCGCCCGCGCCTCTTCCTGCGCGGCCGATGACAGCGGCACGTGGACCGCCATCTGGTCCCCGTCGAAGTCGGCGTTGAACGCGGTGCAGACCAGCGGGTGGATCTGGATCGCCGAGCCCTCGACGAGCACCGGCATGAACGCCTGGATGCCCAGGCGGTGGAGCGTCGGCGCCCGGTTGAGGAGCACCGGGTGGTCCTGGATGACCTCCTCCAGCACATCCCACACCTCGGGCCGGACGCGCTCCACGATGCGCTTGGCGCTCTTGATGTTGTGGGCGAAGCCCTTCTCGACCAGCTGGCGCATCACGAACGGCTTGAACAGCTCGAGCGCCATCTTCTTGGGCAGGCCGCACTGGTGGAGCCTGAGCTCCGGCCCGACCACGATGACCGAGCGGCCGGAGTAGTCCACGCGCTTCCCGAGCAGGTTCTGGCGGAACCGGCCCTGCTTGCCCTTGAGCATGTCGGACAGGCTCTTGAGCCGATGGTTGCCGGTGCCGGCGATCGCCCGGCCGCGCCGGCCGTTGTCGATCAGCGCGTCGCACGCCTCCTGGAGCATCCGCTTCTCGTTGCGGATGATGATCTCCGGGGCGCCCAGCTCGAGCAGCCGCTTGAGCCGGTTGTTCCGGTTGATCACGCGCCGGTACAGATCATTCAGATCCGAGGTTGCGAAGCGCCCGCCGTCCAGCTGGACCATGGGTCGCAGGTCGGGCGGGATCACCGGGAGGACGGACAGGATCATCCACTCCGGCCGGTTGCCCGAGCGGCGGAATGCCTCGATCAGGCGCAGCCGCTTGATGGCCTTCTTGCGCCGCTGGCCCGAGCTCGTTCGAACCTCGGCGTGCAGCTGCCGAGATAGCTCCTCGAGGTCCATGCGGACGATGATGTCGCGCACCGCCTCGGCCCCCATGCCGGCCCAGAAGATGCGACCCGTGCGCGAGCCCGAGCCGTACTTCTCGTCCAGCTGGCGGAACTCGAGCTCGCCGATGGTCTGCAGCGGCTTGAGGCCCTCGATCTCGTCGCGAGCCCGACGCAGCTCGTCCTTCTGACCCTGAGCCTCTTCGGCAAGCCCCTCGCGCTCGGCGACCAGGGCCTCGTCCATGGCTGCAACAAGGTCCTGGACCTTCTGCTCGGTGCTCGTCTCCTCGTCCGCCTCGCGCTGCTTGAGCTCGGCGGTGACCCGCTCGGTCTCGGCAGCCACGATCTTGCGCAGGCGTGCGGTGGCGTCCTTGCCGCCCTTGTCGCCGGCCGCGACCACGACCTCACCGGTGGGCGCAAACGCGATCGTGTCCTCGGCAGCGCCCGTGCCCAGCGCCTTGAGCGCGGCCTCGACCGCCTGCGCCTCGCGCGCGATCTCCTCGGTGCGGGTGACCCTCTGCGACTCCAGCTCCTGGCGGGTCGCCTCGAGAGCCGCCTTCAGCTCGCCGCGCTTCGTGTTGAGGTCAGCCTTCAGGCTCGCCTCGAGCTCCGCCAGGCGCTCCCCACCGGCGCCGCCGCGGCCCTCAGCCTCCTCGTCCAGCGCCTTGAGCGCGCGCTGCCGCGCGTCCTCGTCGACGTGGGTGACGATGTACAGCGCGAAGTACAGGATCCGTTCCAGGTTTCGCGGGCTGATATCGAGCAGGATGCCGAGCCGGCTGGGGGTGCCCTTGAAGTACCAGATATGGCTCACAGGGCTGGCCAGCTGGATGTGGCCCATCCGCTCACGGCGGACCTTGGAGCGGGTCACCTCCACGCCGCACTTGTCGCAGATGATCCCCTTGTACCGGATGCGCTTGTACTTGCCGCAGTAGCACTCCCAGTCGCGAGTGGGTCCAAAGATCCGCTCGTCGAACAGGCCGTCCTTCTCGGGCTTTAGCGTCCGGTAGTTGATGGTCTCGGGCTTCGTCACCTCGCCCTTCGACCACTCCCGGATCTGGTCGGGACTGGCCAGCGAGATGCGGATCGCCGAGAAGTTGTTGACCTCGAGCATCGGTCTCCTCTGCGCCGCCGCGGCCTAGGCAGCGCGGTGTGCGATAGGTGCGAGCGGGGCCGGGCCGGCCGGACGCCGACCCCGCGTCGGAAGGTGCGTGTAGCTAGTCTTCGAACCCGGCGAGATTGATCCCGCCCAGATCGGGGAGCAGGTATCCGGTGGCGTCGTCCTCCGCCAACGGGATCTCCTCGTCGTTCTGATCGAGGATCTCGGCGTTGAGCCCGAGGCTCCGGAGCTCCTTGATGAGGACCTTGAACGATTCGGGGACCCGCGGGGGCAGGATCTCCTCACCCTTCACGATGGCCTCGTACGTCTGGACGCGTCCGACGACGTCGTCGGACTTCACCGTCAGCAACTCCTGGAGGATGTTGGCGGCGCCGTATGCCTCCAGCGCCCAGACCTCCATCTCGCCGAACCGCTGGCCGCCGAACTGTGCCTTGCCGCCCAGCGGCTGCTGGGTGATCAGGCTGTACGGGCCGGTGGACCGGGCGTGGATCTTGTCCTCGACCAGGTGATGGAGCTTGAGCATGTAGATCTGGCCGACCGTGATCGAGCGATCGAACGACTCGCCGGATCGGCCGTCGCGAAGCTCGATCTTTCCGTCCTTGGGCAGACCGGCCGCCTTCAGGGCCTCGGCGATCTGCGCCTCGGATGCGCCGTCGAACACCGGCGTCGCAGCCCGATAGCCCATCGCCGAGAGCGCCCAGCCAAGGTGGGTCTCGAGGATCTGGCCGATGTTCATCCGGCTTGGGACGCCGAGCGGGTTGAGGAGGATGTCGACCGGGGTCCCGTCGGGCAGGAACGGCATGTCCTCCATCGGCAGCACCTTGGCGATGACGCCCTTGTTGCCGTGGCGGCCCGCCATCTTGTCGCCCACCGAGACCTTGCGCTTCTGTGCGACCGACACCCGGACGAGCCGATTGACGCCCGGCTGGAGATCGTCGTTCCACTCGCGGCGGAACTCGCGGATCTCGACCACCTTGCCCCGCTCGCCATGCGGCAGCCGGAGCGAGGAGTCCTTCACCTCGCGAGCCTTCTCACCGAAGATCGCGCGCAGCAGGCGCTCCTCCGCCGTGAGCTCCGTCTCACCCTTGGGCGTGATCTTGCCGACCAGGATGTCGCCGGGGCGAACCTCGGCGCCGATGTACACGATCCCCTCCTCGTCGAGGTCCTTGAGGGCCTCCTCGCCGACGTTGGGGATGTCGCGCGTGATCTCCTCCGGTCCGAGCTTGGTGTCCCGGGACTCGATCTCGTGCTTCTCGATGTGGATGCTCGTGAACAGGTCGTCGCGCACGAGACGCTCGCTGATCACGATCGCGTCCTCGTAGTTGCCGCCCTCCCAGCTCATGAACGCGCACAGCACGTTGCGGCCCAGCGCCAGCTCGCCGCCATCGGTCGATGAGGAGTCGGCGACGGCGTCACCCGCGTCAACCCGCTGGCCAACCGTCACGATCGGCCGCTGGTTGATGCACGTGCCCTGGTTGCTGCGCACGAACTTGAGCAGGCGGTACTCATCGAGCTCGCCGGAGTCGGCCTCGACCTGCACCCGCTCCGCGGTCACGCTGGTGACCACGCCCGGACGCCGGGCAATGACGACCTGGCCCGAGTCGCGTGCTGCGCGTGCCTCCATCCCGGTGCCCACGATCGGGGCCTCGGGCTCGAGCAACGGCACCGCCTGGCGCTGCATGTTGGAGCCCATGAGGGCGCGGTTGGCGTCATCGTGCTCGAGGAACGGGATCAGCGCCGTGGCCACGGACACGACCTGCTTGGGGCTGACGTCCATGTACTCGATCTGGTCCGGGCGCGCCTCAGGGAAGGTGTCGCGGTAGCGCGACGGCACCTTGTCCTCCGCGAAGTGACCCTCCTCGTCGAGCGGCGCATTGGCCTGCGCGACGACGTGCTCCTCCTCCTCGTCGGCGGGCAGGTACTCGATCTCGTCGGTCACGATCGGCCGCATCGGGAAGGCCTGGGCCTTCTGTCGCGCGAGCTCCTTGTGCGCGGCCTCGGTGAACGTCTTGCCCTTGGCGAGGATCACCTTGCCGTCCTTGCCGACGACATCGGCCCCCGCCTCGTACTCGAGCAGCTTCGGGTCGCTGTGCGCAACCGTCCGCTTGACCTTGCGGTAGGGGGTCTCGATGAACCCGTACGCGTTGATCCGCCCGTACGTCGCGAGCGACCCGATCAGGCCGATGTTCGGACCCTCGGGGGTCTCGATGGGGCAGATCCGGCCGTAGTGGCTGTGGTGGACGTCGCGGACGTCGAACCCCGCGCGCTCGCGAGACAGGCCACCCGGACCCAGGGCCGACAGGCGTCGCTTCGAGGTGAGCTCAGCGAGCGGGTTGGTCTGGTCCATGAACTGGGACAGCTGGCTACCGCCGAAGAACTCCTTCATCGCAGCCACGACGGGGCGGATGTTGATGAGCGCGTTCGGGGTCGCCTTGTCGATCTCCTGGATCGTCATCCGCTCGCGGACGACACGCTCCATGCGCAGCAGGCCGATCCGGAACGCGTTCTGGATCAGCTCGCCATTGGCGCGGATGCGTCGGTTGCCCAGGTGGTCGATGTCGTCCTTGGGGTGGAGCCCGCGATTCGATTCGATGAGGTGGCCCACGATCGCAGCGATGTCCTCGCGCGTGATCGTGCGCTGCTCCCGCGGCAGCTCGATCCCCATCCGCTCCGCGACCGAGTCGAGCTTCTTGTTGAACTTGTAGCGGCCGACCCGGCCCAGGTCATAGCGCCGGAAGTTGAAGAACAGGCTCTCGACCAGCTGACGGGCGTTGTCACCGGTGGGCGGATCGCCGGGGCGCAGCTTCTTGTAGACCTCGATCAGCGCCTCACTGGGGGTCTTCGTCAGGTCCTTGTCGAGGGTGTTGGCGATGAACGGATGCTCGGGATCCATGTCGACCGTGCCGAACAGAGCCGCCATGTCCTCGTTGGTCTCGTAACCGACCGCGCGGAGCAGGGTCGTCGCCGCGATCTTGCGCTTGCGGTCGACCTTGACCCACAGCTGGTCCTTGTTGTTGGTCTCGAACTCGAGCCAGGCGCCGCGGTTGGGGATGACCTTGGCCGAGAACAGCATCCGGCCCGAGGCGGGATCCTCGACCTCGCTGTAGTACACGCCGGGCGAGCGAACCAGCTGACTGACCACGACGCGCTCGGCGCCGTTGATCACGAACGTCCCCATGTCCGTCATCCACGGGTAGTCGCCCATGTAGACACGCTGACGCTGGATCTCGCCGGTCTCCTTGATCAGCAGCTCCACGTTCACGTACAGCGGGCGGCTGAAGGTCAGGTCCTTGGTCCGGCACTCCTCCTCGGAGTACTTCGGCGTCCCGAACTCATAGTCCAGGAACTGGAGCTCCATGACCTTGCCGGTGAAGTCCTTGATCGGGCTGATCTCATCGAACAGGTCACGCAGGCCCTTCTCGATGAACCACTGGAAGGACTCGAGCTGCAGCTCGATGAGGTTGGGGACCTCGAACTTGTCGACGCTGATCCCGTCGCGGACCTCGGCGATCCGGGCGTAGGAGAGACGGCCGGAAGGCGTGGCCGCAAGCGGGGCCGACGAGACGGACAGCATGAAGGACCGCTCCTTGACGGAGGTGGGAGGGGAGGGGACGGCCGCGCTCACAGAAGGAGTAGGATACCGCGTTCCCCTGCCCTGTCAAGCGCTCTGGCGAGGATCCCCGAGGCGGTCCTGGTGCCGGTCCGCCGCGGCGATAGCCTCCGCCGTGTGGTTGATGTGAGCCGAACGGCTCGCCCGCCATCATCATGGTGGAGACAGAACGTGGTTGAGGCAAGCATCGGACCCGCGGGAATCAAGCTACGGATTGAGGCCACCCTGATCAGGGAGGGCATTCGCGGCCTCGGGGCGATCGTGCGGGATTCGCTCTCCGGGTACGTGTTCGTCGAGTTCTGGGCAACGAACGGCAATCAATACGCAGGCCAGTGGCGCCGCCCGTCAGCGAGGTCCTCGTGGCAGATCATCGATGACAGCCGCAACTACAAGTCCATGAGGTACGCAACCGTGGATCCGCGCAGCCTCCCGAGCGGCGGTCTCGATGTCACCGTGCTGGAGAGCAACGAGACCCCGACCCAGCCGACGAACCTGAGGTTCGTACCCCAACAGATCACTGATTTCGTCGTCTACTACCTGCCGTAGATCCCGGGTGTGAGGCGAGGAGGGGCCGATCGACCCCTCCTCGCCTCACGGTTACTTGATCTCGACCTTGGCGCCCTTCTCCTCCAGGGCGGCCTTGACCTTCTCGGCCTCCTCGCGCGAAACCCCTTCCTTGACCGGCTTGGGGGCACCGTCGACGAGGTCCTTGGCTTCCTTCAGGCCGAGGCCAGTCAGCTCACGAACGGTCTTGATGACCTGGATCTTCTCCTGACCGATCTCGGTGAGCACCGCGGCGAACTCCGTCTGCTCCTCGGCCGCATCGGCGGCAGGGGCGGCAGCACCGCCGGCGGGCACGGCCCCGGCGGCGATGGCGACCGGTGCGGCGGCCGTGACGCCAAAGCGATCTTCGAATTTCGTCTTGAACTCCGACAGCTCGAGGACGGTCATCTGCTCGAACGCCTCGAGCAGCTGGTCGGGGGTCAGCGTGGCCATGGTGGTCGTTACTCCTGATGGTGGGTGCCCGGACGGGCACGAGGATGTCTCGAGGTGAAGGTCAGGCGGCGGCGCGCTGGTCCATGAGCGCCTGGACGAGACCCGCCACGTCCCGCAACGGGGCATCGAACAGGCCTGCGGTCGTCGACATCGGCGCCGCGATGGCACCGATCGCCTCGGCGAGGAGCACCTCGCGCGAGGGAAGCGCCGCAAGCCGCGTGACGGCCTCAGCGTCGATCGCCTGCGATCCGAGCACGGCGCCCATGATCTTGACCATCCGGTAGGGCCGGGTGGCGTCGATCACCGCCTTTGCCGTCGCCGCCTCGTCGGTGCCGAAGGCTATGGCCGTCGGTCCGGTGAGCATCGGCGAGAGCGCTTCGGCCGCGGCACTGTCCTGCGCCGCGATCCGCATCAGACGGTTCTTGACGACCCGGTAGCTCACGCTCTGCTTGCGCAGCGCGCGCCGGATCTCGCTGATCTCCTTCACCTTGAGGCCACGGTACTCGGACACGATCATGGTCTGGCTGGCGTCCACCTGGGCGCGCAGATCCGCGATCATCTCTCGCTTGGCCTCGGTCGGCATCGAGCCTCTCTCGACCTCCTTGCTTCGGCGCGCGGCCGGCGCGCGGCGGTGGATTGTCCGGCAGGGCCGGTGCAACCCCTGCGACGGGCCACTGGCGCAGGGGTCGCGATCCACCGGGAGGTGGGTCGATGTCCTGCCTCGGCGTGCTGGCCGACGTCCCCGACCGCCTCGCTGCGAGGCGGTCGATCCGGTTCGGCGGATCAAGCCCTGTCCGTCAGCTCGATCTCACGATCGTCCGGCGGCCGATGGGCGCAGGCTGTCTGCGGCTGTCCGTCTCTCTATGTGATGTCGCCGTTCAGGCCGTTCGCGCGCCAGGCGGTCGGGAGGACGTCCCGGATCGCACGCGTCGGTGCGAGAGCGGGCGCCCGGAGCGACCAATGCCGCGAACGGGTCAGATCGGCGGCGACCGATGATACAGGGTCGGCTAGGCCGACGCCGTGGCCAGGGCCTCGGCGATGTCGACCCGGATGCCCGGGCCCATGGTGCTGGCGATCGTCAGTGTTCGCAGGTACTGACCCTTCGACCCGGACGGCTTTGCGCGGTTCACCGCGTCGACGAGGCTGGCCAGGTTCTCCGCGAGCTGCCCCTCCTCGAAGCTCACCCGCCCGACGGGCACATGGATGATCGCGCCCTTGTCGACCTTGAACTCGACCCGGCCGCCCTTGACCTCCCTGATCGCCCGCTCGAGGTCGAACGTGATCGTGCCCGACTTGGGGTTGGGCATCAGCCCTCGGCGGCCCAGGATGCGGCCCAGGCGGCCCACCATGCCCATCACGTCGGGGGCGGCCAGCGCGACGTCGAAATCCAGCCAGCCGGCCTCGATCTTCTTGACCAGGTCCTCGGCGCCAACCTCGTCCGCGCCCGCCTGGAGCGCCTCTTGCGCCTTCTCGCCCTGGGCGAACACGGCGACGCGGACGACCTTGCCGGTACCGTGCGGCAGCACGACCGTCCCACGCACCATCTGATCGGCGTGCCTCGGGTCGACACCAAGTCGGATGTGCGCCTCGACCGAGGCGTCGAACTTGACGTTCGAGGTCTGCTTGGCGAGCGAGACCGCCTCTGCGATCGAGTAGGCCTGCGTGCGATCGATCAGCTTCGCAGCGTCCTGGTAGCGCTTGCCGTGCTCGGCCATGTCGTAGCTCTCCTTCGGTCCGTGGACCTGCCCCTCGACGACGGTGCCGGTACGGGTCGCTCCCGGCACTACGTGGTCGGTCGTCGGCTAGCCGACGACCTCGATGCCCATGCTTCGCGCCGTGCCCTCGATGACCTTCATCCCGGCCTCGATGTCGTTGACGTTGAGGTCCGGCATCTTGGTCTCGGCGATCTGCCGCACCTGGTCGTGGGTCACACGTCCGACGACGAGGCGCCTGGCGGTCGACGAACCCTTGTCGATCCCGGCCGCCTTGCGCAGCAAGTCCGGAGCGGGCGGTGTCTTGAGGACGAACGAGAACGAGCGGTCCTCGAAGATCGTGATCTGGGCCGGGATCACCTGGCCCGGCTTGTCAGCCGTGCGCTCGTTGTAGCTCTTGGTGAACTCGACGATGTTGATGCCGTGCGGTCCCAGCGCGGTGCCGACGGGCGGGGCGGGCGTCGCCTTGCCGGCCGGCAGCTGCAGCGTGAGCACGATGCGGATCTTCTTGGCCACGGTGGTGGTTGTTCCTTTCTACCCGACGATCCGAGCGCCGATCATCGATCCGGCGCCGGCGGACATGGCGATCACAGCTTCTCGACCTGGAGGAAGTCCAGCTCGACCGGCGTCTCCCGACCGAAGATGCTCACCAGGACCTTGAGCTTGTTTCGCTCGGGGTTGACCTCGTCGACGGTTCCGATGAACTCGGCAAAAGGCCCGTCCGTCACGCGCACGCTCTGACCCTTCGTGAACGCGACGCGGTACTTGGGCGTCTCGACGCCCATATGCCGCAGGATCTGCTTCACCTCGGTCTCGTCGAGCGGGATCGGCTCGCTACGCATGCCCGGGATGTTGCCGCTGCCCACGAAGCTCGTGACGCCAGGCGTGTTGCGGACGACGAACCAGGACTCGGGATCGAGGACCATCTCGACCAGGACGTAGCCCGGGTACACCTTCTTCTGCACCGTGTGGCGCTGGCCCTGGCGGATCTCGATCTCATCCTCCATCGGCACCAGCACCTGGAAGATCTTGTCCTCCATGCCCATCGACTCGATGCGGTGCTCGAGGTTGGCCTTGACCTTGTTCTCGTAACCCGAGTAGGTGTGGATCACGTACCAGCGCTTCTCCGGCGCGCGGGTGGCGGTGAGCTGCTCGGTCATCCGACGATGCTCGAGAAGGTGCGGATGATGTAGTCGAACGCCGTGTCGGCAACGGTGATGTACAGGCCGACCACGAACGACACCACGAACACCAGCACAGTCAGGTTGCGCACCTGCATGCGGTTGGGCCAGGTGACCTTCTTGAGCTCGGACCAGGATTCGGCGATGAAGCTGCGTAGTCGGTTCACAAGTGCCTTTTCAGCTTAGCTAGCGTTGTGTCGGCCAGCCCTCCGGGGCCGGGAGCCGCTGCCCTGGGGCCTGCCGCCCGAGGATCGGAGGATTGGCAGGGGCGATAGGACTCGAACCTACAACTTCCGGTTTTGGAGACCGGCGCTCTGCCAATTGAGCTACGCCCCTGCGGATCACAAGCGCCCTACTTGGCCTCGCGGTGCAGCGTATGGCGCCGCTCGCGGGGACAGTACTTGAGCAACTCGATCCGGTTGGGATCGTTCTTCTTGTTCTTGCGCGTCGTGTAGTTGCGCGTCTTGCACTCGGTGCAAGCGAGCTGGATCACGGGCCGCGCCTCGACCTTGGCCATGAAGCCTTCCTGCTACTCGGTGATGCTGGTGATGGCGCCGGCACCGACGGTGCGGCCACCCTCGCGGATGGCGAACCGCTGGCCGACCTCGAGCGCGATCGGGGTGATCAGCTCGACCGTCATGTCGACGTTGTCGCCGGGCATGATCATCTCGGCGCCCTCGGGCAGCCCGATGGCCCCGGTGACGTCGGTCGTGCGCAGGTAGAACTGGGGCCGGTAGCCGTTGTAGAACGGGGTGTGGCGGCCACCCTCCTCCTTGGTCAGCACGTAGACCCGGGCCACGAACTTGACGTGGGGGGTGACCGAGCCCGGCTTGGCCAGCACCTGGCCCCGCTCGATCTCGTCGCGCTCGATGCCGCGCAGCAGGCAGCCCACGTTGTCGCCGGCCTCGCCCGCATCGAGCAGCTTCTTGAACATCTCGACGCCGGTGACGACCACCTTGCGGGTGGCCTTGACGCCCACGATCTCGACCTCTTCGCCGACCTTGATCACGCCGCGCTCGATGCGTCCGGTGGCGACCGTGCCCCGGCCCTTGATCCCGAACACGTCCTCGACCGGCATCAGGAACGGCTTGTCGGTGGGACGGACCGGGGTCGGGATGTAGGAGTCGACCGCGTCCATCAGCTCCTGGATCGGGGCGTAGGCCGGGTCGTCGGGGTTGTCGGGTGCCTCGAGCGCCTTCAGCGCGGAGCCGCGGATGACCGGGATGTCGTCACCCGGGAAGTTGTTCTTGGTCAGCAGCTCGCGCACCTCGAGCTCGACCAGGTCGAGCAGCTCGGGGTCGTCGACCGCGTCGACCTTGTTGAGGAACACGACGATGTACGGCACCTCCACCTGGCGCGCGAGCAGGATGTGCTCACGCGTCTGGGGCATCGGGCCGTCGGTGGCCGCCACGACCAGGATCGCGCCGTCCATCTGGGCGGCGCCGGTGATCATGTTCTTGATGTAGTCGGCGTGGCCCGGGCAGTCGACGTGGGCGTAGTGGCGGTGCTCGGTCTCGTACTCGACGTGGGCGATCGCGATCGTGATCCCGCGCTCGCGCTCCTCGGGCGCGTTGTCGATCGAGTCGAACGCGCGGTACTCGGCGTCGCCCTTCAACGCGAGGTACTTGGTGATCGCGGCGGTGAGCGTCGTCTTGCCGTGGTCGATGTGGCCGATCGTGCCGACGTTGACGTGCGGCTTCGTGCGCTCGAACTTCTTCTTGGCCACAGGACCTTCTCACTCCAACGCTTGGGGCGGTGCCGACCACCCAATGATGGACTGCGTCTGCTTGAGGGTGGAGCCCAGAACGGGATTTCGAACCCGTGACCTCATCCTTACCAAGGATGTGCTCTACCGGCTGAGCTATCTGGGCCCGCGGAGACGCGGTCTGGCGCGCTTCCCGACGCATGTTCCGTGCCTGATGGAGCCGACGACGGGACTCGAACCCGGAACCGGCGGTTTACAAAACCGCTGCTCTACCAATTGAGCTACGTCGGCACGCACGCAGCGTCAAACAAGAGTAGGACTCCGCGAGCCGGGGAATGATACGGCCCGCCGAGCGGGGCGTCAAACCTCGGACGGCTCCCTAGGGAGCGGCGCCATCCCCGTCATGCGCTGCGCCCGATGCGTCTTCCGTCGCGCCCGCGGCAGGGCGATCGAGGCGGTCACCGGCAGTGTCGATCCTTGCACGCTGCGCGGCAGCCTCATACAGCAGGATCGAGCCGGCCACGGCCGCGTTGAACGACTCGATCTTGCCATGCATCGGGATCCTCACCAGCAGGTCGCAGCGACGGCGCACGGCAGGTCCGAGACCGCGACCCTCGCTGCCGACCACGATCGCAATCGGCCCGCGCAGGTCCGCCTCCCGCGCGGTGAGCGAGGCATCGCCGTCCGCGCCCACCACCTGGATGCCCCGGGCGTGGAGATCGGCCAGTGCCGCAGGCAGGTCATCGACCGGCGCCAGCTGGAGGTGCTCCACGGCGCCCGCGGACGCCTTGACGGCGGCCGGTGTGAGCGGCGCCTGGCGACGAGTCGGGAACAAAGCCCCGTGCACGCCCGACGCCTCAGCCGACCTGAGCAGCGTCCCGACGTTCTGGGGATCCTCGAGCGAGTCGAGCGCGAGCACGAGTGGCGGCTCGTCGCGCTGTGTCGCGAGCGCCAGAATGTCATCCAGTCCCGCCCAACGGCGCGGTGCGACCACCAGCGCGACCCCCTGGTGACCGTCGAAGCCCGCGAGAGCCGTCAGCGAGCCGCCCTCGACCTCCACGACCGGGATCCGGAGGCTGGTCGCGTGCAGGACCAGCCTCTCCAGCGCGTGCCGCCGGTGGGGTACCACCAGGAGCCGGTGCGCCTGTCGTCGCGCGACGAACGCTTCCTCCACCGGGCGGCGCCCGGCGACGAGCTCCTCGTCGTCGGCAAGTCGAAGGTCCGGAGCAGGACCATCGGGCCGCCAGCGTCCGGGACCGGGCGGGCCGGGTCGGTAGCCGGGCGGGTAGCCTCGATCGGCTGGCCGCCCCGGACGGCCGGCGGAACCGTGCGTTGCCGCCGGACCTCGCGTGGCGGGCCCGCGGCGCCGGTCCGGCGGGCGATCACCGGTCGGGTACGGGCGGCGGTCCGGCGGGCGATCACCGGTCGGGTACGGGCGGCGGTCCGGCGGGCGATCACCGGCCCAACTGGGACGGGCGGCCACGCGGCGAACGGCGCCATCACGACGGCTCTGCTCGCGACCAGGCCAGGGATCGAGCTCCCGGCCGTGCTCAAAGCCCTGCGCAGCGCTGCCCGGGCGGTGGCCCGGCTGTCGCTGACCCGCTGGCCGCTGTGAACCGGACTGCTCGCTGGTGGCTCGGTCCCGACGGTGATCAGGGCCGTGCTCCCCGCTACCGCCCGATCGACGCGCACCCGGATGGCCACGGCCGCCACCGTGGTGCGGAGCGGCGCCGCGCGAGTGGGCATCGGGCGCTCCGCGGCCGTGGGCGGGCGTTCGCCGCCCCTCTCCTGCGGAGTCACTCCGATCGCGTCCGGATCGAGACTTCGCCCGATGGTCCTTTCCCCGAGCTCGAGGTGTCTCGTCATCGGGCGGTGAGCCGTCGTCGCGGTCAGCCACCGAACCCGTCCAGCAGCCGCCAACGCTGGCCATCCCGAGTGTCCTCGACCGCGACGCCACGGCGGCTCAGCTCATCACGCAGACGGTCCGACTCGGGCCAGTCATGTGCCTGGCGGGCCGCCGCCCGCGCGTCGAGCAGTCCCTGCAGCTCGAGGTCGAGCCCTTCGGCGACCGGGGCGGCTACGCCCAGCACTCCATCCAGGGCCCGGATGGCCTCGATCGAACGCCCGGCATCGGCTGTCGACAGGGCCCGGGCGTCGATCCGACGGTTCAGCTCGCGGACGCCTTCGAACAGCGCGGCCAACGCCTCGGAGATGTTCAGGTCGTCGTCGAGTCCCGCCTCGAACCCGGCGCGCATGGCGTCGAGGACCACGGGGAGCTCGGGGTCGTCCGGACGATCCTCCCGGTACGCGGCGAGTGCGGCCAGCAGCGCATCGATCCTTTCGACCGCGGCGGCGGCGGCGGCCAGTGATTTGTCCGAGTAGTTGAGCGGCGCCCGGTAGTGGACGGAGAGCAGTGCGAACCGGAGGGCGCGTGGCGAGACGCCCGCGCCAATCAGGTCGGCGACGCGGGCGATGTTGCCGGTCGACTTCGCCATCTTGGCGCCGTCCATGCGGAGGTGCGCGCAGTGCAGCCAGGTGCCGACGAACGTCGCGCCTGTCGCCGCCTCGGACTGGGCGATCTCGTCCTCATGGTGCGGGAACACGAGATCGACGCCTCCGGTGTGGATGTCGAACGACGTTCCCAGGTGAGCCATGCTCATGGCCGAGCATTCGATGTGCCAGCCGGGCCGGCCCGGACCCACGACCGTATCCCATGATGGCTCGGCCGGCTTGGGTCCCTTCCACAGTGCGAAGTCCCGGACGTCGTCCTTGCCGTACTCGTCGGCCTCGACCCGCTCACCGACCCGCATCGCCTCCGGGTCGAGCCGGGCGAGCCGGCCGTATCGAGGCCAGGACGCAATCCTGAAGAAGATCGAGCCGTCGTCCGTTCGGTACGCGTTGCCCTTCTCGATCAACGTATCGACCAGCGTCGCGATCTGCGGGATGTGCTCCGTCGCCCGGGGGAGCACGTCCGGCCGCGTCATGCCGAGCGATTCGGCGTCGGCCAGGAAGCGCCCGATGTAGCGCTCCGCCAGCTCTGTCGTCGAGACGCCCTCGGCGGCCGCACCCCGGATGATCTTGTCGTCGATGTCGGTGAGGTTCATGGCCCAGGTGACCTGGAAGCCGCGATAGCGGAGATAGCGAACCAGCAGGTCCGCGAACAGGAACGACCGGAAGTTGCCAACGTGGGCAGGGCCGTAGACGGTCGGGCCGCAGCTGTAGATGCGAACGCGGCCGGGATCGAGCGGCTGGAACGGGCGCGTCGCTCCCGACAGGGTGTCGCGCAGGCAGAGCGTCATGGAGCGTCCACCAGCACCGCCACGGCCCGTGCCGAGATCGACCGGCCGGCGCCTTCGTCGCCCGCCAGGTTGCCGGTCGAGGCCTTCACATTGACGCTGTCCACTTCGACGTCCATGGCCTCGGCGATCGCCGCTCGCATGCCGTCGAGGCGCGAGCCAAGACGCGGCCGGGCGCCGATCACGACGACGTCGACCGAGGCGACACGGAGACCGGCGCCGCGCACGCGCGCGACCACACCCGCCAGGAGATCAGCGCTCGCGACGCCGGCCGGCGTGCTCGCGTCCGGCGGGAACATCCGCCCGAGATCACCCAGCGCCGCGGCCCCCAGCAACGCGTCGGCGATCGCGTGGAGCACGACGTCCCCGTCCGAATGCCCGGCAAGTGCGGGCGCCTCCGACAGCTCGATGCCGCCCAGGCGCAGCGGCCGTCCCGGTCCGAACGGGTGGCTGTCGTGGCCGAAGCCGATCCGTGGTGCGCGCGCGGTCAGCGCGCGTCCGACCGGGTGCAGGTCGTCGGGCACCGTCACCTTGAGGTTCGCAGCGTCGCCAGGGATTGCATGAACGGGGATTTTACAGGCCTCGAGCAGCGCGGCCTCATCGGTGAACTCGGGCGGCCCGTCCGGCGGGAACGTGCGCCATGCCTCCAGCAGCAGTCCACGTCGCGCGCCCTGCGGTGTCTGGGCCGTGGCAAGCATCGTCCGATCCAGCGTCTCGTGGACCAGCCCCTCGCCGACCCGCTTGACGGTCTCCCGCATGGACAGGACCGGAATGGCGGCGCCGTAGCGTCCCACTGCCGAGGCAACCGCCTCGACCAGTCCTGGCGACACCAGGGGGCGTGCGCCATCGTGGACCAGCATGGGTCGGTCGCGACCATCGGGATCGATGCGGTCGAGATGCCCGACGCCGGCAGCAACCGACAGCTGTCGCGTTGGCCCTCCAGCGATGACGGCAGCGACCTTCGCAGGCAGCCATGGCGCCGAGGCGAGCCGTTCGACACGATCGGCGGCGGCGACCAGGACGATCTGATCGATGACGGGCGACGCCGCGAGGGCCGCCAGCGTCCAGGCCAGCAGCGGACGGCCTCCGATGGGGAACATCAGCTTGTCGATCCCGCGCATCCGGCGAGACCCTCCGGCGGCAACCACCACCGCATCCGCCGGTGCGCGGCCGGCGAGCGTGTCCATCCCTAGTCCTGGCGCGGTTGCCCGAAGATCATCCGGCCGGCGACCGTCTGCAGCACCCGGGTGACGCTCACGTCGACGTCGCGGTCGATGAGGCGAGCGCCACCCTCGACCACGATCATCGTGCCGTCGTCGAGGAACCCGACGCCCTGGCCGGGCTCCTTGCCCTCCTGGATGACCTTGACGTGAAGCTCCTCCCCCGGCAGAACCGCAGGCTTGACCGCATTTGCGAGCGAGTTGATGTTCATCACCCGCACGCCCTGGAGCTCGGCGACCCGGTTGAGATTGAAATCGTTCGTGAGCACGACCCGGCTGCGCCGCTTGGCGAGCTCGACGAGCTTCGCGTCGACCTCGGCGATCTCCGGTACTTCATCCTCGGCCACCTCAACGGGCGTCCGGGTGTCCCGCTGCATCCTGGCCAGGATCTCCAGCCCCCGTCGCCCCCGGTTCCGCCGCAGCGTGTCCGAGGAGTCAGCGATGTGCTGCAGCTCGTCGAGGACGAACCGGGGAACGACGAGCGTGCCGTAGATGAACCCGGATTCCACGATCTCGGCGATGCGGCCATCGATCAGCACGCTGGTATCGACCACGATCCGGGGGTCACCCGCGTTCGTCTCCCCCTCGGCCCCACCACGGCGGATCAGCCCCGCGCCCTCGGCTGCCGCAATGAGATCGAACCGCTTGGCCACCGTCAGACCCATCATGCCCAGCCCGAGGAAGAGTGAGATGCCGAGCGGCAGCCAGGTGCCGAGCGGCCCCTGGACCTGGGCCAGCGGGAGGCTCAACAGCAGACCGAGCACGAGTCCCACGAACAGCCCCAGGATCGAGGCAACGAACTCGGCCGTCGACAGGTCCTGGACCCGGCGCACGAGCCACGTGGCCGGGACGACGGTGAGATACGGCAGCAGGGCAAAGCCGACGATCATCCATGAGATCGTCCAGGCGGCGAGGATGAAGCCCGCATAGCTCGCCCCCGAGAACAGCCCGTTGCCGGCGGCTGCGAGCCCGAGGCCGATGAACGCCCCGAGCGCCGCGCCGAGGACCCGGATGGTCCGTATCACGCCTCTCCTCGATCGGTGCCGCGCCCCGGTGCCTCGCGCCCCGCGGGACCGCCCGAGCCTAGCACGCACCGCCGCGCCACCGCAGCACCTGCCGAACGCTCCCGTGTCCGGCCCGCGACCCTCCTACCCGCGACCATCGCGCGCTCGGCTGTCACCCGCGGGCATCGCCAATCGCAGGGCCTCGGACAGCGAACCGACCGCCAGCACCTCGATCCCGGAGCCCGCCGGATGAGACCCGCGGTCGCTCGTCCGGGGCACGATCGCACGGGTGAACCCCAGTCGAGCGGCCTCTCGCAGCCGGCGCTCGAGCCCGCCAACCGCTCGGAGCTCACCCAGCAGGCCGACCTCGCCGATCGCGATCGTCCCGGTGGGGACGGCGCGGTCACGAAGCGAGGAGGCCAGCGCGATCGCCAGCGGCAGATCGAGGGCCGGCTCGTTGACCACCAGGCCGCCCGCGAGGTTGGCATACACATCGTGCCCTGAGAGGCCGATCCCGGCGCGGCGGCCCAGGACCGCGATCAGCAGGGCCAGCCGGTTGCCGTCGACACCCGAGGCGGTGCGGCGCGGCGTCGGTGCGGCCGTCGGCGCCACCAGCGCCTGGACCTCGACCACCAGCGGCCGTGAGCCTTCGAGCACCGGCGCTACGACGCTGCCGGGGGCGGGCTCATCGTGGTCGGCGAGGAACGCACGCCCCGGGTCCCGTACCTCCGCGAGGCCGTGCTCGCCCATCTCGAACACCCCCACCTCCTCGGTCGACCCGAACCGGTTCTTGGACGCGCGCAGCAGGCGCAGGCCACCGGACCGGTCGCCCTCGATCCCGAGAACCACATCGACCAGGTGCTCGAGCGTTCGCGGGCCGGCCAGCGTGCCGTCCTTGGTGACGTGCCCCACGAGCACGACGGGGATGCCCTCGCCCTTGGCGACCTCCATCAGGCGGAGCGTCGACTCCCGAACCTGGCCGACGCTCCCAGGGGGCCCGTCCAGGTCGTCCGAGGCAACGGTCTGCACCGAGTCCACGACGACCAGCCCCGGTCGCCGGTCCCGAGCGAGCTCGACGATCCGCTCGACCCGAGTCTCCGCCACAACCTCGACCCGGTCGGCGACCGGCCCGGACGCCATGCCCAGACGGCGGGCCCGGAGTCGGACCTGGTTCGTGGACTCCTCGCCCGTGGCGTACAGCACCCGGGTGCCGGAACCGATCCCGTCCGATCCGGCGGCACCGCGATCGCTGCTGGGGCTCTCGGTACCTGGCGTGGCCGGACGATCAGCGGCGATGCCGGCCGCGACCTGCAACAGGAGCGTCGACTTGCCGATCCCGGGCTCGCCGCCGACCAGCACCACCGAGCCCGCGACCAGCCCGCCCCCGAGCACACGATCGAGCTCGCCGATCCCGATCGGCCGACGAACCTCCGTCCCCGCCTCTGACGCATCCGACAGCGGCACCGGCGACGCACCGCCGACGCTCGCCGCGGCTCGCGGGCGAGGGACATCGCGGATGACCGTCTCGACCAGCGTATTCCACGCCCCGCATGTCCGGCACTGCCCCTCCCAGCGGAGGACGGCCGCACCACACGACTGACAGACGTAACGACTCTGCGGGCGGGCCACGTATCGCGGCCGGCTGTCAGGCCTCGACCGGGGTCTTGGCCTCGGTGGACTTGATCGACAGCCCGTTGCCATCCGGATCGACGTCGACCTCGATCGTGTCGCCCTCCGCGTACCGGCCCAGCAACAGGTGCTCGGACAGTGGATCCTCGATCATGTTCTGGATCGTCCGCCGCAGCGGGCGTGCGCCGTAGGCCTGGTCGTAACCCAGCTTGATCACGTGGTCCTTGGCGGCCTGGGTGATCTCGAGCGTCATGCCCTGCGCCCGCAGCTGCTCGTGGACGCGCTTGAGCATCAGATCGACGATCAGGCCGATCTCCTCGACGGTCAGGCTCCGGAACACCACGGTTGCGTCGATCCGGTTCAGGAACTCCGGCCGGAAGTTCGTCTTGAGCTCGGCCTGCACCTTCTCCTTCATGAGCTCGTATGAGGCCGCTGCTCGCGTCTCAACGGTGTCACCCTGCTGCCGGAACCCGAGACTCGAGTTGGTCTGGATCTTCGCGGCGCCCAGGTTCGAGGTCATGATGATGATGGTGTTGCGGAAGTCGACCCGGCGGCCCTTGGCGTCGGTGAGGTGCCCGTCCTCCAGGATCTGAAGGAGGATGTTGAACACCTCCTGGTGGGCCTTCTCGATCTCGTCGAGCAGGATCACCGCATAGCTCTTGCGCCGGACCGCCTCTGTCAGCTGGCCACCCTCGTCGAACCCGACATAGCCTGGCGGGGCGCCGACCAGCCGGCTCACGTTGTGGCGCTCCATGAACTCGCTCATGTCGATCTTGATGAGCGTGTCCTCGGATCCGAACATGAACTCGGCGAGGGCCTTCGCGAGCTCCGTCTTGCCCACGCCGGTGGGGCCGAGGAACACGAACGAGCCGATCGGGCGCTTCGGATCCTTCAGCCCGGCTCGAGCACGGCGAACCGCACGCGACACGGTCTCGATCGCCTCCTCCTGTCCGATCAGCCGTTGATGGAGGACCTCCTCCATCTTGAGCAGGCGCTCGGACTCTTCCTGCGCGATGCGGGTGACCGGGATGCCGGTCCACATCGCGACGACCTGGGCGATCTCCTCGTCGTCGACCTTGGGCGTCTCGCCCGACACCGCCGCCTGCCAGTCGTTCCGCTGCGACTCGACGCTCTCGCGAGCGGTTGCCTCGGCCTCGCGCAGGGTAGCCGCCTGCTCGTACTCCTGGGCGTTGATGGCGGCGTCCTTCTCCTTGGTGATCCGATCGAGCTCCTTCTGGGCGGCGCGCAGCTCGGGCGGCGCAGAAGAATGGCGCAGCCGCACGCGGCTCGAGGCCTCGTCGATCAGGTCGATTGCCTTGTCGGGCAGATGCCGATCCGTGATGTAGCGGATCGACAGATCGGCCGCGGCGCGCACGGCGTCGTCGGTGATCTGCACCTTGTGGTGCTGCTCGTAGCGCTCGCGAATGCCGATCAGGATATCGATCGTCTGCTCGAGCGTGGGCTCGTCCACCATGACCGGCTGGAAGCGTCGCTCCAGCGCCGCGTCCTTCTCGATGTACTTGCGGTACTCATCGAGCGTGGTGGCACCGATGCACTGCAGCTCGCCGCGCGACAGCGGCGGCTTGAGGATGTTCGCCGCGTCGATCGCACCCTCCGCCGCGCCCGCGCCGACGAGCGTGTGGAGCTCGTCGATGAACAGGATCGCGTCGTTGGTGTTCCGGAGCTCCTCGATGATCTTCTTGAGCCGCTCCTCGAACTCGCCGCGGTACTTGGTCCCGGCGACCAGCGAACCGATGTCCAGGGTCAGCACCCGCTTGTTGAGCAGGATGTCCGGGACATCTCCGGCCACGATGCGATGTGCCAATCCCTCCGCGATCGCGGTCTTGCCGACGCCCGGCTCGCCGATCAGCGCAGGGTTGTTCTTGGTCTTGCGACCGAGGATCTGGATGACGCGCTCGATCTCCTTCTCGCGCCCGATCACTGGGTCCAGCTTGTCCGCCCGCGCCGCCTCCGTGAGGTTGATCCCCAAGGCGTCAACGGTCGGGGTCTTGCTGGCGCGCTTGGTCTCCTGGGCAGGTCCCGACGAGGACGACTGGGACAACACCCGGATGACCTCGTGGCGCACCTTGTCCAGGTTGACGCCCAGGCTCTCCAGCACGCCGGCTGCGATCCCCTCGCCCTCGCGAACGAGGCCGAGCAGAAGATGCTCCGTACCGATGTAGTTGTGGCCCAGACGCCGGGCCTCATCGATGGCGAGCTCGATGACGCGCTTCGCCCTCGGCGTGAGGCCGACCTCTCCCACGACGGGGCGATCGCCACGGCCGATGATGAACTCGACGGCCGTGCGTACCTTGGGCAGCTCGACGTTCATGTTCTCGAGCACGCGCGCGGCGACGCCCTCGCCCTCGCGAACGAGGCCGAGCAGAAGATGCTCCGTGCCGATGTAGTTGTGGTTGAACCGCTGCGCCTCGTCCTGCGCCAGCGTCAGGACCTTGCGCGCGCGATCCGTGAATTTGTCGAAGCGATCCATCCAGCCGAGCTCATCGTGTTCGGCCGCGGGGGCGACCGTTCGGCCATCCTAGCATCCAATCCTGGGAGGGGCGACACCCCCACCCGGGCCCCCCTGCCCCACCGTCGGGCGGGTGGGACGCCCACCTCTTCATTCGCCGCGGGGCCTGATCGGGTTTCCTCGTGCGGGATGAGTCACCGGAAACGAAACGACCCGCCGTCACCGGCGGGTCGCATCCTCGGTTGGTGCCGCCTACGCGTCAGGCAGGCTTGTCCTCGGTCGCCGGCTCTGCCGCATCGTCGCTTTCATCAGGTCCCGGCTCGCTTGCCACGGGCTCATCGGTGGCGGTTGCGGCCTCAGGCTCGTCCGCCCCGGTCGTCGCCTCAGGTTCGGGGGACTCCGTTGCGGCCTCAGCGGTGACCTCAGGAGCCTCAGCGGTGACCTCAGGAGCCTCAGCGGTGACCGCGGGCTCGCTGGACCCCTCCGCGTCGGGCATGCCGTCGGCCGGTGCGGTTGCCGCCTCGTCCACCGTCGCCTGTGTGGTGACCTCGCCGGCCCCGTCCCCCGCAGCCTCGGCCGGTACATCCACGGCGGCCTCGGCCGCCGCGAGCTGATCCCGAACCTGCGCGAACGCCGCGGCCAGCGTCGTGTCGATGCCGCCCTCGGGTTCGGACAGGGCATCCGACGGCGAGAAGGCCCGCTCCCCCCG
This sequence comes from uncultured Chloroflexia bacterium, assembly GCA_963734995.1. Classification (GTDB taxonomy): domain Bacteria; phylum Chloroflexota; class Limnocylindria; order Limnocylindrales; family CSP1-4; genus CAIXZV01. The sequence goes on along the minus strand of CAVTJD010000004.1, from coordinate 614,456 downwards.
ATCGCGCCGCTCGCGCCGCTCGCGACGCTCGCCACCCATCGAACCGGGCTCGGGCATCGAGCGAACGGGCGGCTCCTCGGCCTGCTTGAGGCTGAGACCGAGACGGTGCCGTTCCGAGTCGAGGCTGATGATCTTGAGCTTGAGGACCTGGCCCTCGTGCACCACGTCGCCAGGATGCGCGACGCGCTGATGCGACAGCTCGCTGATGTGGATCAGACCTTCGAGCCCCTCACGAACCCGAACGAACGCACCGAAGTTGACCAGCTTGGTCACGGTGCCGTCGATGATGTCGCCCACGTTGAAGTCCGCCACGGTGGACTCCCACGGGTCGGGCATCAGACGGCGGATCGAGAGACTGATCCGGCCACGCTCGTGGTTGATGTCGATGACCTCGGCCTCGACCTCGTCGCCGACCTTGTAGCCGGCCTCGGGGTTGTTGACCTTGTTCCACGAGAGCTCGCTCTTGTGGACCAGGCCGTCGATCCCGCCGAGATCGATGAAGATCCCGAACGGCGCGATCGAGCGCACGTTGCCCTTGATCCGCTGGCCCACCTGGAGGCTGCTGAACAGCTCGTCCCGCTTCTCGCGGCGCTCCTCGTACAGGGCAACCTTCTCGGACAGGATCAGCCGGTTGGCCTTGCGGTTGACCTCGAGGATCTTGAGGCGCAGCTTGCGCCCGACATACGGCTGGAGCTTCTCCGCGATCTCCTGGGCAGCGTCACGCGGCTGTTCGTTCTGCGGGCGGCGTGGGAAGTCCACGATCTGACTGATCGGCACGAACCCACGGATCCCGCAGTCGACGATCAGGCCACCCTTGTTGTGGTCGATGACCGGCGCGTCGACGATCGTTCCCGCCTCGAACAGCTCCTGCATCGCGCGCCACTTGCGCTCCAGACCCGCCCGGCGCAGCGACAGCACCACATGGCCTTCGGGTGACTCGGGTTGCAGCACGTACACCAGGACCGTGTCGCCGATGTTGAGGTCCGGCTGAGTCTCCGCGTGGCGTCCGTAGAGCTCGCGATTGCTGACCACGCCTTCCGACTTGGCACCGATGTCGACCAGGATCTCGTCCTTGTCGATGCGAACCACGGTGCCCTCGACGACGTCGCCGTGCTTGAAGCTCTTGATGTCGGTTTCCTGCTCGGCGAGCAGCTCCTCCATCGTGGTCGGCTCAGGGCCGAGCGGACGAGCTGGTGCGGGCTTCGCCGGCGACTCGGGCTCAGCAGCCTGTGCCGGCGCCTCGACCTCAGCGGCCTGCGACTCGGGCTCAGCAGCCTGTGCCGGCGCCTCGACCTCAGCGGCCTGCGACTCGGGCTCAGCAGCCTGTGCCGGCGCCTCGACCTCAGCGGCCTGCGACTCGGGCTCAGCAGCCTGTGCCGGCGCCTCGACCTCAGCGGCCTGCGACTCGGGCTCAGCAGCCTGTGCCGGCGCCTCGACCTCAGCGGCCGCTTCCTGAACGTCCGCGGTGACGGCGGCATCAGCAACGGCATCGGATGTCTCGGCGGCGGGATCAGCCGGATCCGCGGTCGCGGCATCGGCACCTGCCGGGGAGTCCGCTTCGGCGACCTCGCCATCATTCGACGGCGCATCAGCGGCGCTGTCGGAATGGGACTCAGCCTGGGGCTCGCGATTGGCGGGCTCGTCAGCGACGGCGATCGCCGCTGCGGTCTGCTCGGACGCCGGGGCATCGTCGGAAGCGATGGCTTCCGGTGCCGGCGCGGTCCCGCCCTGCTGTTCGTCGGTCAAGGTGTTCCAGTCTCCTGATACGGATTTCGCCCTGGGAATCACGAACGGCCGCCGAGCACGCCCGGGGCCGTCTTGGAGAGGGAGGGTGGATCGTTGGGTGAGTTGTCCGGCGGTCCGCTCCTTCGCGCTGACGAAGACCTGAACGTTGCTCTTCAACTGTCCGTGCCCGTGGGCCGGGTGAGTCTAGCACGCGGGTCCGCGTGGGTACAATCGCCACCCGTGCCCGAACTACCCGATCTTGACGTCGTTGCCGACGCCCTCCAGGCGGCGCTGGGCGGGCGGCCGGTCACGAGCGCGCGAGCGCCGATGCCGCTCGCCGTCCGCGGCACTCCCGCGGAGCTCGAGGGGCTCGTCGGTCAGACGGTCGTGCGCGTCGCGCGCGCGGGCAAGCTTCTGGACCTCCAGCTCGATCGCGACCGCGTGGTCGTGAACCCGATGCTGACGGGCCGCTTCCAGCTCGCCGGTCACGGCGAGCGGCCACCATCCGGGACGGCCGTCGAGCTTGGATTTGGCCCCAGGGCCGAGGATCGAGCTCCCGCGTCGGCTTCGTGGACGCTTGGGGCCACATGGCTTCCGGCCGACGACGGCTCGGTCCTCGTTCGCTACCGCGACCCAACGCAGATGGGGAAGGTCTACCTCGTGCCGGCCGGCGTGGACCGCACCGTACCGGGGCTCGGTCCTGGCGAGCAAGGCCCGGACGCGCTCGACCCGGAGCTCACGCTCGACGTCTGGAGGACCAGGATCCGCAAGCATCCAGGCGAGCTTAAGAACCTGCTTCGAAACCAGGCCTTCGTCGCGGGGATCGGCAATGCCTACTCTGACGAGATCCTGCACGTCGCCCGCCTCCAGCCGTTCCGGAAGCGGTCGTCCCTGGCTCCGGAGGAGGTCGACGCGCTCTACACGGCGACTCGAAGCGTCCTCGAGCGTTCGGTCGAGCTCCTGCGGGTGCGCGTGCCGCCAACGTTCGAGAAGCAGGTGCGCGACCACCTCGCGGTCCACAACAGAGGCGGTGAAGCCTGCCCACGGTGTGGCGGTCGGATCACCCAGGTCACCGGCGGCGGCTTCCCGACGGCCTGGTGCCGAAGCTGTCAGCGCTGATCTGGTTGGCCAATCAGCCCTCGGCGCGACGGCGGGGGCGTGGCCCGATCACGGGATGACCAGCACCTGACCCACGCGGATCAACTGCACATTATCGATGTTGTTCAGCTGCTTGAGCACCTTGACCGTCGTCCCGAACTGTGCCGCGATGCCGCTCAGCGTGTCGCCTGACCTCACCGTGTACTGGCGCGTGCCGCTGGGTGAGGGCGTCGCCGAGGGGCGTGGCGTCGCCGAGGGCGCGACCGGCGTGGCCATTGGTGCCACTGAAGCCGAGGGGGCCTCCGTTGGCACCGGGGTCTGGCTCGCCGTCGCGGTCGGACCGCTCGGACTCGGGATGGACCCGGCGGACCCGGCGGCCGGCAGCGTCGGCACCGGCGACTCCGCTGCACCGCCGACAGTGCCCCCGTCCATCCGATCGCCGCCGGGGGATGAACGCGCGATGGCGACGACCAGGAACGCGACGAGCATCAAACCGACGAGGGTCGCCTGTCCGGCGACCCGCGACCTCCGAAGAGAGAGCAGCGAGGTCCATCGGTGGGCAGGCTCGAGGGCGATCGGCCTGGATCGCGCGGCAGGCCACAGCAGAGATGCGGTACCACCCGGTACGCCAGCTGCGGCTTCAGCCTCCAGCGACTCGGCCGCGATGTACGTGGCACAGGACGAGTGGGCTGATGTCACGCACAGCTGGCGTTGCTTCGCAACTTGCAGGGCCACGGCCGGACGGACAGCTCCGCAACGCTGGTCGCGAACGGCGCTCGCACTCCGCCAGCTGCCGTCGCCTGCCTCCAGATATGGGCATATCTCGACCACCGAGGCAGCCCCCGGAGATCGTGCGCTTCCGCCGTCATCGGTCTGATGCGCCGTTGCCACCTGCGGGTCATTGGCCTCGGTCATGGCCGTCGAGGATATCCCGCCCGGCGAGTACGCGGCGAAGTGGCGGGGAGCTGTCGAATGCAACGCGCCACCGGGTGTGGCGGCATTGCGCAGGCGCAGTTAACGCAACAATCCCGGCGACGACCTATTTTCCCGAAAGGCTGCCCTCTCAGTATCTTCGGCGCTGGAGAGCTTAACTGCCGTGTTCGGGATGGGAACGGGTGTGGCCTCTCCGCCAGAGTCACCGGGATTGTCTGCGTACTGGACGACGACGGCAGCGACCGCGACTTCGCGGGCGCCGATCGAAGGATCACGATTGCCGAGCTATGGAGACCCAATCTCCCGGCACGCTGACCCCTGGTCAGGTGCTGGAAAAGAGGTCAAGCCCTCGACCGTTAGTACGGCTCAGCTTCGTCTGTCACCAGACTTCCACATGCCGCCTATCAAGCAGATGGTCTCTCTGCGGTCTTACCCGGTTAACCCGGTGGGGAACCTCATCTCGAGGCGAGCTTCGCACTTAGATGCTTTCAGCGCTTATCCCAACCGAACATAGCTACCCAGCGATGCCCCTGGCGGGACAACTGGCACACCAGCGGTTCGTCCACTCCGGTCCTCTCGTACTAGGAGCAGCTCCTCTCAAGTTCCCTACGCCCACGCTGGATAGAGACCGAACTGTCTCACGACGTTCTGAACCCAGCTCGCGTGCGGCTTTAATCGGCGAACAGCCGAACCCTTGGGACGTACTTCCGCCCCAGGATGCCACGAGCCGACATCGAGGTGCCAAACGGTGCCGTCGATGTGAACTCTTGGGCACCATCAGCCTGTTATCCCCGGGGTAGCTTTTATCCGTTGAGTGATACCCCTTCCACTCGGAGGTACCAGATCACTAAGCCCGACTTTCGTCTCTGCTCGACTTGTGGGTCTCGCAGTCAAGCTCCCTTATGCCTTTGCACTCTTCGGCTGGTTTCCATTCAGCCTGAGGGAACCTTTGGGCGCCTCCGTTACACTTTAGGAGGCGACCGCCCCAGTCAAACTGCCCGCCTGACACTGTCCTGCGCCCGGCTTACGGGTCGCTGTTAGAATCGAAATCCAACAAGGGTGGTATTTCAACGTCGGCTCCACCGAGGCTAGCGCCCCAGCTTCTCAGCCTCCCACCTATCCTACACAAGCTGAACCCCAATTCAATGTCAGGGTGCAGTAAAGCTCCACGGGGTCTTTTTGCCCTAGCGCGGGTAACCTGCATCTTCACAGGTATTTCAATTTCGCCGGGTCCCTCGTTGAGACAGCGCCCAGACCGTTACGCCATTCGTGCGGGTCGGAACTTACCCGACAAGGAATTTCGCTACCTTAGGACCGTTATAGTTACGGCCGCCGTTTACCGGGGCTTCGATTCAGAGCTTGCACCCCTCCTCTTAACCTTCCGGCACTGGGCAGGCGTCAGCCCCTATACGTCAGCTTTCGCTTTCGCAGAGACCTGTGTTTTTGCTAAACAGTCGCCTGGGCCATTTCACTGCGGCTTCGATCGACCACTGCAAGCAGCAGTCGCGAAGCGCCCCTTCTCCCGAAGTTACGGGGCCATTTTGCCGAGTTCCTTAACGAGGGTTCTCCCGATCGCCTTGGTATGCTCTACCCGCCTACCTGTGTCGGATTGCGGTACGGGCACCTAGAGTCTCGCTAGACACTTTTCTCGCCGGCTCGGCTCACTCGAATCGGGCTGATGCCCTTTCATTCGCTGCTCGGGGTTGAATGAGGAGACGGATTTGCCTGTCTCCTCCCCCTACCGGCTTAGACGCGTATAGCCATAACGCGCTCGAGCTACCGTGCCGTGTCATGCCCTTGCTCTCACCCCGGATCAGATATTGGGCTCGACCGGCTGTGCCGGCCATCCCCCAATTTCCTACCCCGGGGCGACACCTTGCGGTGCAAACGACCCTTTGGTGGTTCCGGAATATCAACCGGATGTCCATCGCCTACGACGTTCGTCCTCGGCTTAGGCCCGACTAACCCTGAGTGGACGAGCCTTCCTCAGGAAACCTTAGGCTTACGGCGTGTGGGATTCTCACCCACATCTCGCTACTCATGCCGACATTCGCACTTCCGCACGCTCCAGCCGTCCTCACGGTCGGCCTTCACAGCAGAGCGGAACGCTCCCCTACCACTCGCCTTGCGGCAAGTCCGTAGCTTCGGTGCCATGCTTGAGCCCCGTTGAATTTTCGGCGCAGATCCACTTGACCAGTGAGCTGTTACGCACTCTTTCAATGATGGCTGCTTCTGAGCCAACATCCTGGTTGTCTCGGCGAATCCACATCCTTTACCACTTAGCATGGACTTAGGGACCTTAGCTGACGGTCCGGGCTGTTTCCCTTTTGACCACGAAGCTTAGCCCTCGCAGTCTGACTCCCAGGCTCTTAAATTGCGGGATTCGGAGTTTGGTTGGGGTTGGTAAGCGGGAAGCCCCCTAGCCCATCCAGTGCTCTACCCCCGCGATTGAACGCCTGAGGCTAGCCCTAAAGCTATTTCGGGGAGAACCAGCTATCTCCGAGTTCGATTGGCATTTCACCGCTATCCACAGGTCATCCCCCAGCTTTTCAACGCTGGTGAGTTCGGTCCTCCACGGGACATTACTCCCGCTTCAACCTGCCCATGGATAGGTCACTCGGTTTCGGGTCTACTGCATGCGACTGGACGCCCTATTCAGACTCGCTTTCGCTCCGGCTACGTCCTTCTCGGACTTAACCTCGCCACATGCAAGTAACTCGTCGGCTCATTCTTCAAAAGGCACGCCATCAGGCTACCGGCTTTGACACCGGCAACACCCTTTGACTGCTTGTGGGCACGTGGTTTCAGGTACTATTTCACTCCCCTTCCGGGGTGCTTTTCACCTTTCCCTCACGGTACTAGTTCGCTATCGGTCGCCAAGAGTATTTAGCCTTGGGCGGTGGTCCGCCCAGATTCCCACATGAGAGACCTTCCACGTGGTACTCAGGTGGCCAATCCGGAGACCGGTTCGCTTTCGTCTACGGGGCTGTCACCCGCTCTGGCCCACCGTTCCAGGGTGTGTTCGACTAACGACCGGCTTTGTAACTCCGCAGGTGCCTGGCAGGGCTCCTATGATCGGCTCCTACAACCCCAGCTCAGAAACGGCTGCCGCCTATCACGCTGAGCTTGGTTTGGGCTATTCCCGTTTCGCTCGCCACTACTCAGGGAATGATCTCTTTTCCTCCAGCTACTGAGATGTTTCAGTTCGCTGGCTTACCTCCTCATGGCCTATGTGTTCAGCCATGGGTGACTGGGCATGACCCCAGCCGGGTTTCCCCATTCGGACATCCTCGGATCAAAGTCTGCTCGCGACTCCCCGGGGCTTATCGCAGCCTGCCACGTCCTTCATCGGCTCTTGGCGCCAAGGCATCCACCTCGTGCCCTGTGTAGCTTGACCTCCGCCAGCATCTGACCAGGCGGTCAGTGCGGGACGGGGTCGATCGGGTTCTCCTTGATCTCACGGCGAAATCATGATCTTTCGATCGTTTCTTTACTGCCGTCATCTATCCAGTTGTTAAGGTGCTCCGCCTTTCGGCGGTTCGGAGGTACCGGCTTGTAGCCGATGTCTCCGGTTCCAGCGTTCCGCTGGTCGGTGGGCTCGCCATGAGGCGAGTGCACGGATCAGGTGAACGCCTTGCGTCCCGGACACCAGACGACGGCTCGAGGACCAGCCTGCGAACCGTCGAAACCTGTCGCGTGGGTGGGACCCGGAGGTCGTCCCGGGGCTGAGACCCGGAGCTATTTCAATGTCGACTGCCTATGAACCCGGACCAGAGGAAGCTCCTCCGTGCTGCGGTCTGAGTTGGTGGAGACGAGGAGACTCGAACTCCTGACCCTCTCCTTGCAAAGGAGATGCTCTTCCAACTGAGCTACGTCCCCGTGCTCGTGGGCGATGCAGAGGTGGTGGGCGTTTCTGGACTCGAACCAGAGACCTCTGCCTTATCAGGGCAGTGCTCTAACCAACTGAGCTAAACGCCCGCGAGCACCCGGTCTCGCCGGAAGCCCGGCAGGCCGCTGCACCGTTAACCCTAGAAGAGTGACAGGAACCCGGCCCTCGATCGTGCCCGGTTACGGTGTCTCACCGAGTCGCGGTCGATCTCCGGCTTGCACCGGCGCACTCCACTCGGCTGGGATGTGCAATCGATCGTGCGATCAACCTGGGAGCCATCAACGCCATGACCTCACCGTACGGCCATGGCTCGGATCTCCCTAGAAAGGAGGTGATCCAGCCGCACCTTCCGGTACGGCTACCTTGTTACGACTTCGTCCCAATCACCAACCCCACCTTCGACGGCTGCCTCCCTTGCGGGTTGGCCCACCGGCTTCGGGTGTTGCCAGCTTTCATGACGTGACGGGCGGTGTGTACAAGCCCCGGGAACATATTCACCGCCGTATGCTGACCGGCGGTTACTAGCAACTCCGGCTTCATGTAGGCGAGTTGCAGCCTACAATCCGAACTGAGACCGGCTTTAAGGGATTTGCTCCACCTCGCGGTTTCGCCGCCCGTTGTACCGGCCATTGTAGCGTGGGTGTAGCCCAGGACGTAAGGGCCATGCTGACTTGACGTCATCCCCGCCTTCCTCCGAGTTTCTCTCGGCAGTCCCGTGTGAGTGATACAACACACGGTAGGGGTTGCGCTCGTTGCGGGACTTAACCCAACATCTCACGACACGAGCTGACGACAGCCATGCAACACCTGTGGCCAGGCCCCTTGCGGGGCGCCGACGTTTCCGCCGGATTCCTGGTCATGTCAAGCCCTGGTAAGGTTCTTCGCGTTGCATCGAATTAAACCCCACGCTCCGCTGCTTGTGCGGGGCCCCGTCAATTCCTTTGAGTTTTAGCCTTGCGGCCGTACTCCCCAGGCGGGACACTTAATGCGTTAGCTTCGGCACTGGTGGGGTTGATACCACCAACACCTAGTGTCCATCGTTTACGGCTAGGACTACCGGGGTATCTAATCCCGTTCGCTACCCTAGCTTTCGCGCCTCAGCGTCAAGAACAGGCCAGGAAGCCGCCTTCGCCACTGGTGTTCCTCCCGATATCTACGCATTTCACCACTACACCGGGAATTCCGCTTCCCTCTCCTGCCTTCCAGTCGATCAGTATCAAGTGACCCTCCCCAGTTGAGCCGGGGGCTTTCACACTCGACTTGAACGACCGCCTGCGCGCTCTTTACGCCCAGTAAATCCGGACAACGCTGGTCACCTACGTATTACCGCGGCTGCTGGCACGTAGTTAGCCGTGACTTATTCCTCAGGTACCGTCATCATCGTCCCTGAGAAAAGAAGTTTACAACCCGAAGGCCTTCATCCCTCACGCGGCGTTGCTGCTTCAGGCTTGCGCCCATTGAGCAAAATTCCCGACTGCTGCCTCCCGTAGGAGTCTGGGCCGTGTCTCAGTCCCAGTCTGGGTGATCGTCCTCTCAGACCACCTACCGATCGTCGCCTTGGTGAGCCATTACCCCACCAACGAGCTAATCGGACGCAGGCCCCTCCCAAAGCGCCTCGCGGCTTTGATGACTCGAGCGAACGAGTCGTCATATGCGGTATTAGCCACCCTTTCGGGCAGTTATCCCCCACTTCGGGGCAGGTCACCTACGCGTTACTCAGCCGTCCGCCACTAACGAGCAAGCTCGTTCGTTCGACTTGCATGTCTCATGCACGCCGCCAGCGTTTATCCTGAGCCAGGATCAAACTCTCCGCGAAAACCCAACCTTGCGGTTGGGTCAAATCTCAAGAGCTTGGTCCAGGCACGTTCTCATGCTGAAGTTCCTGTCACTCTTCAGTTGTTAAGGTGCAGCGCCCGGCCAAAATCGCCCAGAGCGCGGACTGCTCATGATTGCGCAGTTCACCCCCCGTGTCAAACTCGGGGGATGCGTTCCGGACCGCCCGAGCGGGCCTCCGGTTCGCCTCGGATCGCGAGGCGCGATGCGGGATGGTACGGCCACCCCCTGAGCCTGTCAAACGGGCCCCCGGCGCTTCCCCCGGACCGCCTCCGCTGACCCTGCCGTGCGACGCCGCGGGGAGATGCCGGTGATGCCCTGGGGAGGTTGATTCACGCGCGCGAGCGGGCGCTCCCCCGGCCCTAGATCGGGCTTTCCTCGACGAGCAGGATGAAGGCGGCTCCGCTGAGCCAGCACAGGAGTCCCAGGCTCACCGACCCGTCCACCCCCAATGGGCCGACGGCGACGAGCCAGATGACCAGCCCGATGAGCGCGGCTGCGAGCGCCTTGCTCAGCCTGAGCAGGATCTCGAAGGTCAGCTCGCGCATCAGAGCTCCCGCCGGCCCTGGAGCGCACGGATGAGGGTCACGTCGTCCGCATACTCGAGATCGCCCCCGACAGGCAGGCCGCGGGCGATCCGGGTCACCGACCCCACACGACCTTCGAGCCGCTCACCCAGGTACATCGCGGTCGCCTCCCCCTCGAGCGTCGGGTTCGTGGCGATGATGACCTCTTCGATCTGGTTACCGGACGAATGTGCCGCGTCGACGCGCTCGAGCAGCTCGCGCACGCGCAGCCGCTCCGGACCGATGCCGTCGATCGGGCTGATGGCTCCGTGGAGCACGTGATACCGGCCGCGGAACTCGCCGGTGCGGTCGATGGCAAGCACGTCCAGGGGCTCCTCCACGACGCACAGTCGCCCGTCATCACGGCCGGGGTCGCGGCAGATCGGACACAGCGGCGCGTCACTGATGTTGAAGCATCGTTCGCAGAACACGACCTCGTCACGGACCGCGATCAGGGCCCGGGCGAGGGCCCGGGCCTCGGCATCCGGGGCGCGCAGCAGATGGAACGTGAGGCGCTGCGCCGTCTTGGGACCGATGCCGGGCAGCCGGGCAAACGCCTCGATCAGGCGCGCGACGGGTTCGATGACGGCGGTGGACACCCCGGTGCGATCAGAGACCCGGGATCCGGAGCCCGGCCGTGACAGCAGCCATCTTCTCCTCGGCGAGCTGCTGCGAGGCACGAAGAGCGTCGTTGACGGCAGCCACCACCAGGTCCTGGAGCATCTCGACATCGTCGGGATCGACGGCTGACGGTTCGATGACCAGGCCGGTGAGGACCTGCTTGCCGGTGACCGTCGCCTTGACCACACCGCCACCGGCGGATCCGTCGACGGTGGCGGTCTCGAGCTCCGCCTGGACGCGCGCCATCTCCTGCTGCATCTGCTGCTGCATCTGCATCACCTGGCGCTGCAGGTTGCCCATGCTCATGAGCGGTGCTCCTCCCGTGCTGGTTATAGGCATCGATGGCGCGGTCGCCAGTCTCGCCCATGCGGCGCCGGCCTGCATCGGCTCGGCGTCAGTTGACCTCCGGTGTGTCCGCGAGATCGTCGGCGAAGATGCGATGTGCCTCCGCGATGATGTGGGCGGCCGCGTCGTCGGCCGGGAGCGGCGGCAGCAGGTCGAGGTTGGTGGCCACGCAACGCACGGCGACGGGGTGGCCGAGATAGCCGCCGATGGACGCCTCCAGCAGCGGTCGGCGACGCTCGGCGACGTCCTTGAGGAACCCCTGCTCCTCCGGGAACCCGAGCGTCACCATGCGCCCCTCGACGCCGATCGGCCGGCAGGCCGTGATCAGCGGCTTGGCCGCACGATTGCGCTCGGTCACGTCGGCGACGACGCCGGACCAGCCGGAGCGAAGCCGTTCGAGGTCCGCCGACGGATCCGCGGCGGCCTGTTCGGCGGCAGATGGTTCGGCGGCAGATGGTCCGGCGGCGACCGAGTCGCGGGTTGGCTCCCGCACTGCGGCGCCATCGCCGGGCGCATCCGCACGGTTAGCGTGGGCCGATTCCTGCGTGGCTGAATCCGGCCGCTCGGCGTTGCTGTCGGCCACGGGGGTCGGGTCGGCTGACTCGAGGCGCGTCGCCCGGGGCGCCACGGCGCGCGACTCGCGTGTGGCGTCACGTGAAGGGGGACGCTCCTCATGGGCCGGATGCGGGACGGCCACGACCGGGGCGCCGGCGATCGTCGGCCTCGGCGCGGCCGTGATCGGCGCAGATCCGGGCACCCCAACGCTCGGCGTGGCGAGCAGGGTCAGCTCGAGCTGGAACCGCAGACCACCTGGACCGAGCCTGACAGGGTCGATCGCGCCGATGTGGCGCGCCGCAGCGGCGAGCGCCGGGCTGGCCGAGGCGGGTGCGGCGAGCTCGGCCAGCAGCCGCGACCTGAGCGTCTCGACGACCTGGTCCAGGAACATCCTGAGGTCTCGTCCCCGTTCCTCGAGCTGGTCGAGGACGCCGATCCCGCTCGCCGCGTCGCCACGCTCGAGCGCCTCCACGAACCGATCCACCAGCTCCGCGTCGGCGAGTCCCAGCAGCTCGCGCACGGCCGGAGCCTCGATGCGCTCGCTGGTCGACGCGAGCAGCTGATCCAGGATCGACTCCGCGTCGCGCATCCCGCCGGCGGCCAGGCGGGCCACGAGCTCGACCGCCTCCGCGTCCGCGTCCCGACCATCGGCCTGCAGGATCCGCCCCAGCTTGCCGCTGATCTCCGGTACGGTCAGCCGGCGGACGTCGAACCGCTGGAGGCGCGACAGGATCGCGGGCGGGAACTCCTGGGGATGGGTCGACGCGAACATGAAGGTGACGAACTCCGGCGGCTCCTCGAGCGACTTGAGGAGGGCGTTCCAGGCGTCACGCGTGATCTGATGCGCCTCGTCCAGGATGTAGACCTTGCGACGAAGGTCTGTCGGCGCGTAGCTCAGGCGCTCCCTGAGGTCCCGGACGGCGTCGATGCCGCGGTTGCTGGCGGCATCGATCTCGACCAGATCGAGCGCCCTGCCTTCGCGGATCGCCACGCACGACGGACAGACGTCGCACGGATCCCCGTTGGCCTGGAGATCGTCGCAGTTGAGCGCTTTGGCCAGGATGCGGGCGAGCGATGTCTTGCCCGTCCCGCGCGGCCCCGTGAACAGGATCGCGTGCGCGACCCGCCCGCTGGTGACCGCGTTTCGGAGCGTGGCCACCACCGCCTCCTGCCCGACGATCTCGGAGAACGTCTGGGCACGCCAGCGGCGATAGATGGCCTGGTGGGGGATCCCTGCGGTCAACGAGGCTCCTGTAAGCGCCATCAGCTAAGCGCCGTGCACCCTCCTTCGACCCGGACACTCTCGCGCCCACCGGCATCCGCGGCTCGGACCAGGCCGTTCCGCGGCACCCGGCGGTCATCGCTGAGTGCTGCTTCCTTCCGGACCTGACACGGTTCACGAGCCGCCGCTGCGCGGGACCCGATCCTCAACGTCGCGAACGTCGTCGGCCTTCGAGCGCGCCGACCCTCTGGAGGGAATTCAGCCCTGCTGGAGCGGATTGCAGGTACAGGGCACCGCTAGTTCCCCGCCTAGCACGGCAGGGCGGATGATAGCAGGCACCCCCCCTGACCCTCCCCCGGTCGACGGAACAGGGTCGGTGGCGGAGAGGGCGGGATTCGAACCCGCGATGGGTTGCCCCATACCGCATTTCCAGTGCGGCGCCCTAGGCCTCTAGGCGACCTCTCCGCGAGACACGATACGACCCGGCGAGGACTCCCGCCGGGTCGGCGTCTGACGATGGAGTGGCGGAGAGGGTGGGATTCGAACCCACGGTGCTTTCGCACACCGCTTTTCGAGAGCGGCACCATCAACCACTCGGACACCTCTCCGTCGAACAGGATAGCAAAGCCGTCATGCGCCTCCTGTATCGGGACCCAGCGAAACAGGGCCCCGATGGCGATCCCGGTGGCCCGCCTCAGGCGCCCGAGGTGACCGCGTTCAGGGTCCCCGTGAGCTCCTCGGCCTCGACCCGCCGGATCCCCGAGACGACGTCGATTCGCCGCCCCAGGGCGGGATGCTGCGCCAGCTGCAGGACCGTGCCCGCCGCCCCCTCGACCGGGTTGGGCACCGCGTACACGAGGGCCGCGACATCGCACACGAGCAGCGCGCCGACGCACATCGGGCAGGGCTCCAGGGTGGTGAAGATGGTCACGTCCGACAGTCGCGGCGTGCCCAGCTTGCGCGCCGCCTCCCGCAGCGTCACCAGGACCGCGTGCGCCGTGGGGTCGTTCGCGTCCCCCGCCCGGTTCGATCCGCGCGCGACCATGGCCTCATTCATGACGGCGATCGCGCCGACGGCCGGCAGACCCCGCGGAGAGGACTGGCGTGCCTCGGCAAGGGCCTCGCCCATGAACAGCTCGTAGTTCATGCCCTCGATGATAGCGACCGCCCCCAGGGGTAGGATTGCCGCTGAGCGTGTCAGGGGGGCGCTGACCCGGGTCCGTCCCATGCCGGGTCGCAGCGATGCGCATCAGGATCCTGCCCACCCAGCCCCGGCCGCCTGGCCGGCCATCCCAGCGGAGCCCCACCATGGCTGCACCTCGACGAATCGGCATCCTCACCGGCGGGGGTGACGTCCCCGGCCTCAACGCGGTCATCAAGAGCGTCGTCTACCGGGCGACCGAGCTGGGCTACGAGGTCATCGGCATCCGTCGCGGGTGGGAGGGCCTGACCCACCAGCGGCGCGGACCCGACCTTGATCCCGAGTACGCGCGCGTCCTCGATCGGGTCAACACCCGGACCATCGATCGGACCGGCGGCACCGTGCTGCACAGCTCGCGTACCAATCCGCGCAAGATGCGCGCCGACAATCTGCCGGCCTGGCTCGATCCGGCGACGATCGCCCAGAAGCAGACGGCCGATGGCGTGTACGACCTCACCGACCACGTGCTCGACACCATCGAGCACCTTGGGCTCACGAACCTGGTGACCATCGGAGGCGACGACACGCTGTCGTTCTCATCGGTGCTGTACGGACGGGGGCTGCCCATCGTGGCGATCCCCAAGACGATGGACAACGACGTCAACGGCACCGAGTACTGCATCGGCTTCTCGTCCGCCATCACGCGCGCCAAGGAGCTCATCAACCGCCAGCGGACAACGCTCGGCAGCCACGAGCGCATCGGCGTGTTCCGGATCTTCGGGCGCGACGCCGGGTTCACCGCGCTGTACACGGCGTACGTCACCTCGACCCGGTGCGTGATCCCCGAGTTCCCGTACGACCTCGATGCCCTGGCCGAGATCCTGCGCGAGGACCACCGCAACAACCCCAGTCACTATGCGGTGGCGATCACCGCCGAGGGCGCCATCTGGAAGGGTGCCCATATGGCCGACGTGGGCGACGCGGATGCCTTCGGCCACCGGCACAAGATGAACGTGGGCGAGGTGCTCGCGAGCGAGCTCAAGGCTCGGACGGGCATCGAGGCGGTGAGCTCGGAGCTGACCTACGACCTTCGGTCAGGCGAGCCCGACATGCTCAATTCGATGGTGGCGTCGACGTTCGCCAACGCGGCGATGGACCTGATCCGCGACGGGATCAGCGGACGGATGGTCGCGATCCGCGACGGCAAGTACTCGCACGTGTCCCTGGCCGAGACGGCCAAGCCCGCCCGTCGGGTCCAGCTCGACGCGTACTCGACCGAGCGCTTCCGCCCCAAGTACGCGGACCGGCTGGGCGACCCGCTGCTGCTCACACCGTCCCTCGGCCCGGCGGTCGACTGAGCTGACCGGCCGTCCGACCGGCTGCCGATCGAGCGGACGGCGGCACGACGTACCGGCCCCGATCGCTGCTCCCGGGGCGTCCGCGCCACCCGCTGCCTGACTATCATCGGCCCGTGGAATGGCTCGGGGTCGACCGGCGGCGACTGGGGACCGGCCTGCTTGTGTTCGGCGTGGTGGGCATGGTGCTCGCCGCGATCATCGCGGTCGGGCTCGTCGGCGGTGCCATCGCCGCCCGGAACCTCGACGACCGGGTCACGGCGGACCAGGCGCAGCTGGTCGGCGTGCTCGATCACCTGACCGTCACGATCGATCATCTCGCCACCAGCACCGACAACGCCGCCCAGACGCTGGTCACGACGAAGGTCATGGTCACCGAGGCTCAGCAGGTCCTCGCCGACCTGGCCACCGCGGCCGACCAGCTGGGCGGCGCCCTGGACGTGAGCGTCCTCGGCCAGCAGCCGTTCTCCGGCGCTGCGTCGGCGCTGCGATCCCTGTCCGACGAGGTGGAGGTGTTCGCCAACCAGCTGACGACCCTGGCAGCCGACCTGGACATGAACGCCTCGGACATGTCGGAGGTGGCGGGTCAGGTGCGGCAGATCGGCAGCGACGTGGCGGCGGTGACGGCCCGGGTCTCGGCGTTCGACCGAACCGCCGAGATCATCAATCTGCTGGTGGGCGGGATCCTGCTCGGGGGCCTGCTCGTCGCCTGGGTGGGTCTTGCGGCGGCGTTCTGCACGTGGGTGGGGTGGCGGCTGCGCCGGCTCCCCGACGCCGATGCCGACGAGGGATCCATCACGGGAGCGTCGCCCGGCTCGCAGCCCTGACCTGCGTCAGCCGGCGCCATCGTGGCTGCCGCGCAGATGTGGCACCAGGAGCTCGTCGACGACGCGCTCGGTGGATCTGCCGTCCGCCACGTCGAACGCCCCGTCCGCGAAGCGCCGAACGCGGTCCAGATCGAAGTCACCCGACCGGATCGCCCGAGCCAGCGAGTCCGTGGAACCGTGGACCGGCCCCGGCAGATCGGCCGGAAAGTCCAGGTAGAAGCCACGCTCGTCGCGGTACGCCGCGTCGTCCGGGGCCAGGAACAGGATCGGCCGGCCGAGCAGCGCGAACTCGTAGATCACGCTCGAGTAGTCGGTCACGAGCAGATCGCTGACCAGCATCAGCTCGTTGACATCCGGGTCGGCCGACACGTCGATCGCGAACCGGGCCAGCTCGGCCGGGATGGTGACCCGATCCGCCACGAACGGGTGGAGCCGCAGCAGGACCACGTGATCGTCGCCCAGGATCCGATGCATGACCGAGAGATCGAGCAGGTCGTCGTACCGGGCGCTGCCCACGGTCTCCCCGCGGAACGTGGGCGCGTACAGGATCACGCGGCGACCGTCGGGCATGCCGTACCGGCCGCGAACCCGATCGAGCGCGACCGACCGCCGGCGCTCGTCCAGCAGGAGGTCCGTGCGCGGGATCCCGTATCTCGAGGCGAACAGCTCGACCGGCTGGCCGAACGCCTCCGCGTAGTACGGCGCCACGGACATCGATGACACCAGCGCCACGCTGTAGTTGGAGTGGATCCGGACCCAGCGGACGTAGTCCTGATCGGCGCCGAAGCGCTTGTCGACCGCGCTCAGGCCGAACCGCTTGAACGCCCCCGCCGCGTGCCATACCTGGAGGCGGAAGGTGCCGGGCCTGGGCCGGATCACGTACATCGGAAAGAAGTAATCGTCGACCACGAACACCTGTGCCGCCGCCAGCTGAAACCCGGCGCGCGCCGCGAACCCGAGCGCGGCGATCCGGCCGATCAGCCCCGTCGGCGGACGCGAGGCGAGACGGACGACATCGACCTCCGGGTGCCGCGCGGCAAGGTCATCGGCGATGAACGCGAGGTTGCCGGCGAGGCGCGGCGCGTGGCTGGTGGCGAGCACGATCCGCGGCGATGGCCTGCGGGCCGATCCCAGCCAGAAGCCGGCACGGACGGCAGCCGTGCGCAGGGCGAGGAGCAGCCGCTTCACGGCGCCGTGATCGGCTCGGTGGTGGGTGGGTCGCCGCCGATCATGGTCGCGCCGCCGGCCACCCTGACGTCCACGCGTACGAACAGCGCAGGCGCGTGCTGAAACCGCTCGGGCGGCCGCGTGACGGTCATACGGGCGGGATGATACCCGTCGTGATAGGCCCGGCTGGCGTAGTCTCTACCGGCAGCGGCGGGCTCATCCGGGCCCCGAGGGAGCAACGTCCGTCCGATGCAGATCCACGCGATCGTCCTGGCCGGCGGCGACGGCAACCGGTTCGGTGGGGAGCAGCCGAAGCAGTTCCTGCGCCTGGCCGGTGAGCCGATCCTCCTGCGGACCCTGCGCGCCATCGGCGGCGGCGCCATCGATCGGGTGGTGGTCGTCAGCCATCCGAGCTGGCTCGAGCAGACGCGCCGGCTGGTCGGTGAGGCTTCGCTCGAGATCCCGGTCACCGTGGTCCCGGGCGGCGCCACGCGGAACGAGAGCACCCGGAATGGTCTGCGCGCGCTCGAGGCCGACGAGGACGACATCGTGCTGGTCCACGACGCAGTTCGACCGCTGCTCCCCCTCGAGGTCATCCAGCGTTCCGTCGAGCCCATCCTGTCGGGCCGAGCGGACGCGACGGACACCGTGATCCCCAGCGCGGACACGCTGGTCATCGTCGACGGCGACGACGTGGTCGAGATCCCGGACCGCAGCCGGTACCGGCGTGGGCAGACACCCCAGACATTCCGTGTCGGCGTGCTGGCTCGCGCCTACGAGGCGGCCGCACGGGCCGGCGACCTGAGCGCGAGCGATGACTGCAGCCTCGTCCTGCGGCACGTGCCGGGCGTCCGCCTGGTCGGGGTCGCCGGCGACGAGATCAACCTCAAGATCACGACCCGCATCGACATGGTGATGGCCGACCGGATGATCCAGATGCGGGTGCTGCCGCCGAGCGCGCAGCCCGCACCCGCGCGCTCGCTCGAGGGCGCTCGCCTGCTGGTCATCGGCGGCACGAGCGGGATCGGCCGGGCGATCGCGACGATGGCGGCACTGCAGGGCGCGCGCACCGAGGTGGACGGAACGTCGCTGGGGCTGGATGTGCGAGATGCAGATGCGGTGGAGCGCCGGGTCGCCGCCGCCGCCGAGCGTCTGGGCGGCCTCGATCACGTCGTGAGCACAGCGGGTGTCCTGCGCATCGGTCCGCTCGCGGACACGTCGTCCAGCGCCCTCGCCGAGGTCATCGACGTCAATCTGACCGGCACCCTGAACGTCGCGCGCGCCGTGTATCCGTACCTGCGCGCTGCGAAGGGCTCGCTGACCGTGTTCACCTCGAGCTCGTTCACGCGGGGGCGTGCCGGCTACGTCCCCTACTCGGCAAGCAAGGCGGCCCTGGTCAACATGACCCAGGGCCTGAGTGACGAGTGGGCGGACGACGGCATCCGCGTCAATGCCGTGAGCCCTGAGCGCACGGACACGCCGATGCGCCGGCGGGCGTTCCCGGTCGAGGACCGCGGCGGGATGCTGGACGCGGACACGGTCGCACGGGCAACGCTGCGACTCCTCGCGTCCGACCTCACGGGCCAGGTGCTCGACGTCAGGGGCCAGGACGACGCCGATCCGGAGGCGGGCACCGCGCCCGCCGTGGACGCACCGGCCCGGGCCCGGTAGGAGCGCGTGGCGCGCCGGTGACCCTGCTCGAGTACCGACTGGCATCGATCGCGCTGGGCGTGATCGCCATCCTGTGCAGGCTGGTCCCGATCCGACGGCGACGGGTCGTCCTGGCAACCGCCCGGCTCTCGGTCCTCGAGGGCAACCTGCGCCACATCCACGATGCGATCGAGGTGCTCCGGCCCGACGCCGAGATCGCGCTCGAGCTGCGACCGTACAGCTACGGGTTCCCGGGCAAGATCGCCTACCTGCTAAGGCTGGTCCGAGGCACCTGGCTGGTGCACACATCGGGCCTGGTGGTCGTCGACAACGCCTACTTCCCGGTCCACGTCGCGGCCCACCGCCCGGGCACGACGGTGGTCCAGGTATGGCACGCCACCGGCGCCCTCAAGCGGTTTGGCGCCGACACGGTGGGCGGGCTCGCGGAGCCCGAGCGGCGCTTCCTTCACCGCCACTACGACTACGCCGTGACCGCGGGCGAGGCCTCCCGCGAGCCGTGGTCCAGGGCGCTGCGCACGCCGCTCGAACGCGTCCTCCCGCTGGGCACGCCGCGCACAGACGGGCTGTTCGACGCCGCCGGTCTGGCGGCGGCACGCGACCGGATCCTCGTCGCCAATCCGATGCTCGCCGGCCACCGGATCGTGCTCTACGCGCCGACCTTCCGCGGGAGGGGCCGGGCCAAGCATGGCACCCCGGCCCTGGACGGCCCGCTCCTCCGGCGGCGCCTCCCCGAGACCCACCTGCTGGTGCTCAAGACGCACCCCAACATGGATCCCGCGACCCAGCCCACCGCAGGCTTCGATCTCGTGGCCGACCCCGCCAGCGACATGAACGACTGGCTCGCCGCGGCGGACGTGCTGGTCACGGACTACTCCTCGTCGATCTTCGAGTGGGCGCTGCTCGGCCGCCCGCTGGTGCTGCTGGTGGACGACCTGGAGGCGTACGAGCGCGATCCCGGGCTGTACCTCGACTACCGCACCGAGATGATCGGCAGCCAGGTCCGTGATACCGACGGCGTGGCGGACGCGATCCTGGGTGGCCCGGACAGCTCGGATCGCGAGGCGTTCATCGCTCGTAACCTGAGGGCATGCGACGGCTACGCGAGCCAGCGCTTCGTCGAACGCTTCCTGCCGCTGACCGGGCCCGGCTAACCGACCGGCCGGACCGACCCCCCGATCCGACCCCCCGAATTGGTCATGTCATTGGTCGGGAGCCATCCACATCCCGGTCATGGTCCTCGCGTGCCCGGTCGCGCACACTCCCGCTGTCGTCGGCCAGGCCCGCGCCACCGGCGAGGCACCACCGCATCGACAGTCGCCAGGGGGTGAGCACGATCGTGATCGACTTCTACACGCTGCTGAGTGTCGAGCCGTCGGCCGACCGCGACACCATCCGGCGCGCGTATCGATCCCTTGCCCGTCGCATCCACCCGGACATGCCTGGCGGATGCGACGCCGACATGCGCAAGCTCAACGCCGCGTGGTCGGTGCTGGGCGACCCCATCGCGCGCCGCGCCTACGATGTGCGACGTGCAGCACGAACGGAGCCAGCTGACCGGCCGCAGGCCGCCGAGCGGCCGCCGATCACGACCCGACCGTCGGTCACGATGCGGCCGCCGGTCAACCTACCCGCCGACGTGCTCGACTTCGGTCGCTACGCGGGCTCATCGCTGTCAGAGCTGGCCCGACGCGACCCTGACTACCTGCTGTGGCTGGCGCGTACACCGGTGGGCCGTCGATACCAGGCCGAGATCGAGCGCCTCCTGACCCCGTCGCCCCAGCCGGCACACAGCCGCCCGCGAAGCCGTGGCGGGCTGTTCCGGCGCATGGCGCAGGCGGCAACCTAGCGACGATCCGCCAGCCACCCGAGCGTGCTGCAGTCAGCGGCTCGGTTCGCTCGGCCGGAGGGTCAGCCAGCTCCCGGATCCGTGGCCGCTCCGGCGCGCAGCCGGATGCGGGTTGGCCGGTACAGGAACAGATACCAGACGGCGAGCACGCCCGAGGCGCCCACGACGATCGTGTACACGATGAGGTTCGGCAGCAGGTTGGCATCGATCGTCGGCAACCGGATCGCGAACGGCACGATCAGGACCAGGTCGTAGGCGAGGAACCCGGCCAGCTGCCCGCCGGCGTTCTCCCAGCGCCGGTCGTACAGGCCGTACGCGAAGTACGCCGCGGCCCCCAGGAACATCAGGCCGAACGCCGCCGAGAGCTCGCGGGTCACCGCCCAGGGCAGGATGTTCGGCACTCCGAGCACGAGCGCGAGGCCGACGGGGATCAGGGCCAGGACGAACACGACGAAGGCGACCAGCACCGGTCGCGGTAACGGTCGCGGATCGCGCCACGGATGTCGCAGAGCCCAGCGCAGCAGCCACAACCCGAAGACCGCGCCGATCGCGGTGCTCACGCCGTAGGCGGCGAGCGCGGTTGCCGAGTCGCCGGACGCTCCGGCCGCGGACATAAGGGACACGATCGTGAGCGGGATGAAGATCGCGACGTAGTCGAGCGCGATGCCCGCGATCGCGCGCTCCGACGCCTCGATCAGACACCAGGCTGTCGATGCGGCCGCGGCGAGCGCGATCGAGCCCACGAAGATGTTCGACAGCGGTGTCCGACCCTCGAACGGCAGCAGCCCGGTCGCCCACGAGACGTTGAACGCGAGCAGAACGCCCACGATCGCCTGACCGGCGGCGACGACCGCCAGCAGCACCCCTACGGATCCCCTCACTCCGACCTCCCTCGCACGGTCCGCGTGTTTGCCTGCGGGCCGTGCGCCGACGGTACGACGGCGTGTCAATCAGTCAACGACCGACTCGGTCCGAAGCGGGGGCGACGCGCCCGGCGAGTGAGCCGCGGCCAGTTGGCCCTCGGGACGGCCCGCGTTCAGTCGGACGGCGGCGACTCGATCAACTCGTACGTGACTCGGTAGTAGCTCGCGCGCTGGCCGGGCGCAAGGAGCACCGGCAGGTCGTATTGATCCGATGAGACGACTCGATAGCCGCGGTCGGCCATCACCTGGACATCCTTCTGCATTCGGTCGAGCACCTCGGCCTGGGAGCGAAGCCCCACCCGGAGGCCCAGCGATGTCTGCATGGCCGACAGGAGGGGGTTGATCCACAGCAGCAGGCTGTCGCGGCCGTACGACTTGACGACCGTTCGGGCCGGTCTACGGACACCCAAGGACCGCATATGGGCAGCATACCGTCGACCCGTGGGACCACACACCCGGCGGGCCGGAAGAAGTGGGTGAGCCTCGTTCGGCGGCCTGGTAGCGGTTCGCAAGCCTGCCGCGGCGCTAATGAAGTCCTGACGGGTCCGTGGGAAGCGTCGAGGGACGGCTGGCCCGGGATCCTGTCGGAGATCACGGCGACAGGGTCGGCCCGCAGACGATCCGACACCGGCCATTCCGCGGGGTCGGATCACGTTCGATGAGGTGGCGCGCCCGGCGAGACTCGAACTCACGGCCTTCAGGTCCGCAACCTGACGCTCTATCCACTGAGCTACGGGCGCGCGCGAATGGGTGGCGGAGAGGGAGGGATTCGAACCCTCGGAGCAGGTTACCCCACTCGGCGGTTTAGCAAACCGCTGCACTAGACCTCTATGCGACCTCTCCGCAAGGGTCAGCGTCCCGATCCCGGACGCGGCCGGAGGATACCAGATGCGCCTGCTCAGCCGAGCCCGGACATGGCCGCCAGCCACGGCCTGACGGTCATCGTCAGCAGCCCCGCCGCGAGCGATTCGTCGGGGGTGCCGAGCGCCAGCGCCTCGGCCTCGGTGTCCGCCCGCACGACGACGAACCCGCCACCCTGCTCGTCGAGGAACGGTCCGCCGATGACGAGCTGCCCGTCGTCGAGCAGCCGGCGCATGTGGGCCTGGTGGAGCTCGACGCCCGGCTGCTGCGGGAACGGCACGCCCGGGACCCACGCCGGACCCGGCGCATGGACGAGGACCCAGTAGCGACCGGTGGCATCGAGCTCCGGGGCGGACGACGCGACCCACATAGCGCGCCAGAACGGGCACCCACCCGCTGTCGTACTGGTCGCGCATCGTCGCGGCCTCGCGACGCCGCTGCCAGCCACGGTGCTCGAGCTGAACACGGGTGCCCCGTTCGGTCGCCGTGAACCGGACGGTGACCTCGGTCGCCTCCATGGGGTCGATCCCCGGATGCCACGTGAAGGCGACCTCCCGGCCGGGGTCCCAGGCGGTGATCGTCCCCCACCGCACCTCATCGCCGTCGACGCTGGTCTCGATGATCTCGCCGCCGACCCCGCCCTCGCCCATCCGAAGACTGGCGGCCGCCTCGCCATTGACAGAGTGGCTGACCAGCGGCCACCACTCGCCGATCGCGCGCGTGAACAGCTCGAACGCGCGCTCCGCGGAGCACGACACCTCGACGGTCTTGACGACCGGCGGCAGCTCGACCGGTGCGTTGTCGGTTGCCATCTCACTCACTCCCGGTATCCATCGACTCCACGTACGCCGCGAACGCCGTCAGCGCGTCGCCCCACAGGCCATCGAGCCAGGTCCGGAGCTCGGCGATCCCCTGCGGTCGCAGTGCATAGAAGTTCCGCCTGCCGACGGGGTGCCGGGTCACGAGACCGGCCTCGGCCAACGCCCGCAGATGGATCGACACTGCCGGCCGGCTCACCGGGAGCTCGCTCGCGATCGCGCCCACCGACTGCGGGCCATGACGCAGCCGCGCCACGATCGCGAGACGGGTCGGATCTGCCAGGGCGTCGAGCACGACATCCAGCGGTGCGGTCATAACGCGTAAGTTATCGCTTACCTATTATCGCCGTCAAGCACATGGGCCAGTCAGCGAGCGTCAGCGTCTGGTTACGCTGGTGGGGATCGCGCGATGCCTCCCGAGCCCGGCTGCCCCGGTCGGCCGTGGCACAGCCGAGGTTGACGCCGGGGACGCCGAACGGTACCGTCCGAAGCACCGATGTGCGCCATCTATCTGTTTACCTGCCCGGCATGACCGACCCCGGAGGCTGACGACCGGGATTGGCGGGTCGTGCCGGGTGAGCAGAGGTCCCAGACCTCTGCTTTTTTGTTCCTCTTCGAGAGCACGCGATGGCGACCAGCGAAGGAACTGACAGATGTTCGTGGTGATGCGGCCGGGGGCGACGGAGGCCGAGGTGATCGGGGTCAAGGGCCTGATCCTCGCCGAAGGCCTCACGCCCTTCGAGCGCGCGAGCGAGGATCGGACGGCGATCGCGCTGGTGGGCGAGATCGGGCGGCGGCGCGACCAGCTGCGAGCCTTGCTCGAAGGGGCGCCCGGTGTGGTGGCGGTGACCCCCATCTCCAAGCCCTACAAGCTGGTGTCCCGCGAGTTCCAGCCCGAGGACACGGTCATCCGCGTGTTGGACACGGCGATCGGCGACGGCTCGCTGACGGTGATGGCCGGCCCGTGCTCGATCGAGAGCCGTGACCAGCTGCTGGAGACCGTCGACCATGTGGCGGCCCACGGCGCGACGATCATCCGCGGTGGCGCGTTCAAGCCGCGAAGCAGCCCGTACAGCTTCCAGGGCCTGGGCGTCGAAGGACTGCGGCATCTCGCGGAGGCCCGCCAGCGGACGGGGATGCCGGTGATCACCGAGGTGATGGAGCCGTCGCAGGTGGACATCGTCGCCGAGTACGCGGACATCCTCCAGGTCGGCACCCGCAACATGCAGAACTTCTCGCTGCTGCTGGCCTGCGGTCGCGCCGGGCGCCCGGTGATGCTCAAGCGCGGGTTCGGCGCCACGATCGAGGAATGGCTGATGGCGGCCGAGTACATCGCGTCGGCGGGCAACCCCCAGATCATCCTGTGCGAGCGGGGCATCCGCACCTTCGAGACCTCGACCCGCAACACGCTCGACCTGACCGCCGTCCCGCTCGTCCATCACCTGACCCACCTGCCGGTGGTCGTCGACCCGTCCCATGCGACGGGCAAGCGCTGGCTGGTCAAGCCGATGGCGATCGGCGGCGTGGCGGTGGGCGCCGACGGGATCATGGTCGAGGTCCATCCGCGTCCCGACGAGGCGCTGTCCGACGCCGAGCAGCAGCTCGATTTCGCGGGCTTCGACCAGATGATGGACGCGATCGTCGCCGTCCACGAGCACGTCAGGGACCTGCACGGCGACCTGGTCCCCGCGAGCGCGACCCCCGTTGCGACGGCGCCGGCGAGCTGACGATGACGACCATGCCAGTGAGCGGCGCGCCCGACATGCGACTCGAGCCGGGGTCGCCGGCCGGCGACGAGGAGACGCTCGTCGTGCGGCCGGCCGCGCGGCTGCGCGGCCGGCCGCAGCTCCCCGGCGACAAGTCGATCTCGCACCGCGCGCTGCTGCTCGCGCTGCTCGCCGAAGGCGAGAGCCGGATCAGCGGGGCGGGCGACGGTCAGGACGTGCGCAGCACCGCACGCCTGATCGGCGCGCTCGGGGCCCAGGTCGAGCGGACGCGCGAGCACGCCGGTCGGGTCGACTACCGGGTGCGATCGCCGGGTGGCGAGGACCTGGCCGAGCCCGAGGACGTCATCGACTGCGGCAACTCCGGGACGACCGCACGGCTGGCCGCCGGGATGCTCGCCGGGAGGCCGCTGTTCGTGATCCTCGACGGCGACGCATCGCTCCGCGGGCGGCCGATGGCTCGCATCGTGGAGCCCCTGCGCCTGATGGGCGCGATGCTCGCCGGGCGCCAGGATGCCGGGCGCCTGCCGATCGCGATCACGGGGCGGCGCCCGCTCACGGCCATCTCCTACGAGACGCCCATCCCGAGCGCCCAGGTGAAGTCCGCGATCATGCTCGCGGCCCTGGCCGCCGATGGCGAGACCTGGGTCACGGAGGCCGTCGCCACGCGTGACCACACCGAGCGCATGCTGCGCGCGCGGGGCGTGGCGGTCGACGAGGGGTCGGCACCGGACGGGCGGCACACCGTGCGCATCGCCGGCCCCGGCGCGGTGACCGCGATCGACGACGTCGTGCCGGCCGATCCGTCGGCGGCCGCGTTCTGGCTGGTGGCCGGCGCTGCCCACCCGGATGCCGAGCTGCGGCTCGATGCGGTCAGCACGAACCCCACCCGGCGTGCCATCATCGACATCCTGCGGCGCATGGGCGCCGACATCGAGGAGCACGCCCGTCCCGCGTCCGGCGGCGCGGACGGTGAGCCCCTCGCCGATCTCGTGGTTCGCTCCAGCGAGCTTCGGGCGGTCGACCTGTCCCCTGCCGACGTGGCCGGGGCGATCGACGAGATCCCGGTCCTCGCCCTGGCGGCAACCACCGCCTCGGGCACGACCAGGATCAGGGGCGCAGGTGAGCTGCGTCACAAGGAGTCCGACCGCATCGCCGGGATCGCGGCCGGGCTCACGGCGCTCGGTGCACGCATCCGCGTGGACGGCGACGACATCGACATCATCGGGGGCGCGCCGCTCCGGGGCGCGGTCACCGAGACCCACGACGACCATCGGCTTGCGATGACGTTCGCGATCGCAGGCCTGATCGCCGATGGCGAGACGGTCGTCCGTCGGCCCGGTTCGGCGGCGGTCTCGTATCCCGGTTTCTTCAGCGAACTCGAAGGGGTGCGAGCATGACGAAGCGTGTGGTCCTCATCGGCCATCCGGTGGCCCATTCGCTGTCCGGAGCGATGCAGCAGGCCGCCTTCGACAAGCTCGGCATCGATGCCCGCTATGAGCTGTGGGACCGGCCGCCGATCGAGCTGGCCGAGGCGATCGAGTCGCTGCGCGACGACGCGTTCCTGGGCGCCAACGTGACCATCCCGCACAAGGAGCGGGTGGTGCCGATGGTCGACCGACTGACCGAGGACGCACACGCGACGGGCGCGGTCAACACGCTGACCCGCGAGGGCCGCAAGCTGGTTGGCCACAACACGGACGTGGACGGGTTCAAGGTCGCGCTCGACGCGCTGGTCGGCCGCCAGAAGATGCCCCGCCTGGCGGTCGTGCTGGGCAGCGGCGGGGGTGCGCGGGCGGTCGTCTACGGGCTGATCCGCCAGGGGTTCCAGCGGGTGATCGTGTTCAATCGCCACCTCCACCGAGCCGAGGGCCTGGTCAAGCACTTCAACCGCAGCGCCGCCCACATGGAGCTGCGCGCGATGCCCTGGCACGAGTCGATCATCGAGGCCGAGCTGGCCAAGACCAAGGTGCTGGTGAACGCGACCTCGATCGGGTTGAGCGGTGGCGAATCGCCCCTGCCCGCGGAGATCCTGCCACCCGACCTGCTGGTGCTCGACCTGATCTACGCACGGACGCAGCTGCTGCGCGACGCGGCCGCCGCGGGCTGCACGGTTGCCGACGGCGAGACGATGCTGCTCAATCAGGGTGCGGCGGCGTTCACGCTGTGGACCGGGCAGCCGGCGCCGCTGGACGCGATGGGCGCGGCGCTGTCCGATGCGCGGGCCCACGGGGTGCGGTCCGCCGAGGGAGAGCCGACCAGCCGGCCCGACGCCACCACGGCGACCGATGCGGAGGCCGTCACGTCCGCCCCGACAACCGGTGGATCCGAGGCCGGCGACGAGCAGTCCGGCGACACGGCGCCGGGCGGCTCCATCGCCTGAGCGGATCGGCAGCGAGCATGGACCGGTTCCGGTTCCTGACGGCCGGCGAGAGCCACGGGCCGATGCTGGCCGCCGTCGTCGAGGGCGTGCCCGCCGGCCTAGCGCTGAGCGAGGACGACCTGGCCGTCGATCTCGGGCGTCGTCAGCGAGGGTATGGCCGCGGTGCCAGGCAGACGATCGAGCGCGACCGGGCGCGGATCCTGGGTGGGGTGCGGCACGGTCGCACGCTCGGCTCGCCGATCCTGCTCGAGGTCGAGAACCGGGACTGGGCGAACTGGACGCGCGTGATGCAGGTGGGCCCGCTGTCCGACGAGGAGGCCGCCGAGCTCGAGGCGCTGGTCGCGGAAGGCAACAAGCGGGCGCGCCCGATCACCAGGGTCCGCCCCGGGCACGCCGACCTGGCGGGTGCGCTCAAGCACGGGTTCAGCGATGTCCGGAACGTGCTCGAGCGGTCGTCCGCGCGCGAGACCACGGCACGCGTGGCCGCGGGCGGCATCGCCCGCGCGTTCCTGCGCGAGCTGGGCATCGAGGTCTGGTCGTTCACGGCCGAGGTGGGCGGGGTGGCGTTCGACCCGGCACGGGCCACGCGGTCACGGGACGAGGCAGACGCCTCTCCCCTGCGCTGCCCGGATCCTGACGCCGAGACGGCGATGATCGAACGGATCGACGAGGCGCGAAGTAACGGCGACACGGTGGGCGGCGTGTTCGAGGTGGTGGTCCACGGGGTGCCGATCGGCCTCGGCAGCTACGTCCACTGGGATCGTCGCCTGGACGCCGCGCTGGCGGCGGCCGTGATGAGCATCAACATCGTCAAGGGCGTCGAGCTCGGGCTCGGGTTCGAGCAGACGCGACGCTTCGGGTCGCAGGTGCACGACGTGATCGAGGGCCGGCGGGACGACGGCTCCTGGATCCACCACACCAACAACGCGGGTGGGCTCACCGGCGGGGTGACCAACGGCGAGCCGATCGTGGTCCGCGGTGCTGTCAAGCCGATCTCGACGCTGGCCCGGCCACTGCCCACGGCCGACCTGCTCACCGGCGAGCCGGTCGAGCAGGCCCACTACGAGCGCAGCGACATCTCGGTCGTGCCCGCGGCCGGGGTGATCGGCGAGGCGATGGTGATGCTCACGCTGGCCCGGTTCGTGCTCGAGAAGACGGGCGGCGATTCGATGACCGAGGTCGTCGACAACCTGCGCCGCTACCGCGAGCGAATCGGCGCGATGGGGATCTCGTCGGGCGCGCGGGACGCGGTGGGGGCGACGGCCGCTGCCGCCGATACCGTGGCCGCGGAAGCCGGCTCGGGCGGCGACGACTGATCGCCCATGGACCTCATCCTCGTCGGTCTCCCGGGTAGCGGCAAGAGCGCCGTCGGGCGCCGGCTGGCGGCCCGCCACGGGGCCGCCTTCATCGACCTCGACGAACAGATCGAGCAGGCGGCGGGACGGTCGATCCCGGACATCTTCGCGGAGGACGGCGAGGCCGGGTTCCGGGCGCTCGAGCGGGAGGCGGTCACCTCGCTGGGTGGGCCGGATCCTGAACCCGGGCTGCGGCGGGTGGTCTCACCCGGTGGCGGCGCGATCGTCGACCCCCGCAACCGGTGGGCGCTGCTGCGCGGCCGGCTGGCCGTGTGGCTCGACGTGCGTGCCGAGGTGCTGGGCCAGCGCCTGCGACGGTCGCCCAACGTGCGCCCGCTGGTGCAGGGCGGCGATCCCGTCGGCCGCGTACGGCAGCTCGCCGCGAGCCGCGAGCGCTTCTATGGCGCCGCGAGCCGGGTCAATGGCGTGGTGGCGCTGCCCCGCGTCGTGGACATCGTCGACCAGCTGGTGGCGGGCGGCGTGCCCGATGGGACGACGCTGCTGCGGGCCACGACCCCGATCGGCGACATCATGCTGGGCACCGGGATCGCCGCGGACGCGGTGGGCGAGACGCTGCGGCGGCTCGAGGCGCGCCGCGCGGTGGTCGTCTCGGAGCCCGGGGCGTGGGCGGCGTTCGGCGCCGGGCTTGCGGATCGGCTGCGGTCCGCGGGCTGGGCCGTGGATGCGGTGATGCTGCCCGCCGGCGAGGACGCGAAGCGGCTGGACGTCGTGGGTAACGCGGCGCGCGAGCTGGCGCGGCTGCGGGTCGAGCGGCGGGATCCCCTGATCGCGATCGGCGGTGGCGCGCTGGGCGACCCGGCCGGGTTCCTGGCCGCGACGTACCTCCGAGGCGTGCCCTGGATCCAGGTGCCGACCACGCTCGTCGCCCAGGTGGACTCGTCGATCGGCGGCAAGACCGGCGTCGATCTGCCCGAGGGGAAGAACCTGATGGGCGCGTTCCACCAGCCGGCGGCGGTCGTGCTCGACGTCGACGCCGTGCGCTCGCTTCCCGAGCGCCAGCTGCGGGCTGCGCTGGGCGAGATCGTCAAGATGGCCGCACTTGGCGACGACGCGCTGTTCGCCACCCTCGAGACCGAGGGCGAGGCGATCGCGCGCGGCGATCCCGCGGCGTTCGACGACGGTGCGCTGGCCGAGGTCATCGAACGGGCCGCCTGGGCGAAGGTGGAGGTCGTGACCGACGACGAGCGGGAGCAGGGAGCGACGGGCGGCCGGATCACGCTCAACCTGGGCCACACCGTCGGGCACGCGCTCGAGGCCGCCGACGGCTACGCCACGCTGCTCCACGGTGAGGCGGTGGCCTACGGGCTGCGGGCGGCGGTCCGGATCGGGCGGTCGCTGGGGGTCACGCCCGAGGCGCGGGCAGACCGGATCGAGCGGCTGCTCGATGCGCTCGAGCTGGGACGGACGCCGCTCCCCT
This sequence comes from uncultured Chloroflexia bacterium, assembly GCA_963734995.1. Taxonomy (GTDB): domain Bacteria; phylum Chloroflexota; class Limnocylindria; order Limnocylindrales; family CSP1-4; genus CAIXZV01. The sequence goes on along the minus strand of CAVTJD010000004.1, from coordinate 584,160 downwards.
ACCCGGCCGGCGCGGTCCTGGCGGCCATCGGGGCCGACAAGAAGCACGCGGCCGGACGGCTGCGCTGGGTGCTGCCGACCGAGGCCGGCGTCGCGGTACGGGACGACGTACCCGACGGCCTGATCTCCGAGGCCGTCGAAGCCGTGCTGGCCGGAGCGGACGGGGTTGCCGGAGCGGCCGGGGTTGCCGGAGCGGGCGTCCGGAGCGGCGGCCGCCCGTCCCGACGCCGGCGTCACCGGAGAGCGGCGCATGACGCGCGTCCTGGTCCTCCAGGGGCCGAACCTGAACCTGCTGGGGACACGCGAGCCCGAGATCTACGGCACCCGGACCCTGGACGAGATCCATGCCGGGATCGTCGCCCGGGCGGCCGAGCTGCGTCTGGACATCGACACGTTCCAATCCAACCACGAGGGCGCCCTCATCGACCGGCTCCACGTCCGCGACTTCGACGCCTCGATCGTCAACGCCGCAGGTCTCACCCACACGTCGGTCGCGCTGCGCGACGCGCTGCTGGCGATCGAGCGTCCGTTCTGGGAGGTGCACCTGTCCGATCCCTGGCAACGCGACGAGTTCCGGCGCGTGAACTTCCTCCACGACGTCGCGCAGGCCTCGTTCGTCGGGCTGGGCGAAGCGGGCTATCACCGGGCGCTCGAGGCGATCGCCGAGCGGTTGGGTGCGGGACGATGACCAGGGCGACAGACGACGGGGCGCCGCGGTCGGCGCGGCCGACCCCTGCCGAACGGGACGAGGCCGCGCTCGAGCTGGCGCGGATCCGGGACGAGATCGATGCGCTCGATGTCCAGATCGTGGAGCTGCTCAACCGCCGGGCGGGGCTCGGACGGGCCGCCGGGCGAGCCAAGCACGTCGCCGCGCGGCGGGCGATCAAGGATCCCGGAGCGCGAGCGCGAGGTGCTGTTGCGGGTGGCGATGCAGAATGCGGGTCCCGATGTCCCAGGCCGACCTGCTCTCGATCTACCGCCGCGTCCTGGCTGTCACCCGGGGCCTGGAGTCGCGGGATCGCACCCGCGAGCGCTGAGCAGACGGCGTGACGCCCGCGGCACCGGGCGACGCCGCGCGGCGACCTCCGGCTGCCACACGTGAGCGGAGGCGGCCATCCCGCCCGCGGCACGCTGCCCCACGGGCGCGTCACGCGGTTTGCGCCGGCCCCGACCGGGCAGCTCCACCTCGGACACCTGGTCAACGTGCTCTACACCTGGGGCATCGCCCGCGCCACCGGCGGTCGCGTGGTCCTGCGGATCGAGGATCACGACCGGCAGCGCTCGCGGCGCGAGTACGAGACGGCGATGCTCGAGGACCTGGCGCGGCTGGGGGTCGCGCCCGACGAGCCGTCACCCGCCGCGTTCGCGGAGCCGGCGACCCAGTACCGCCAGTCGGATGCCGGGTCCGTGTACGAGGCGGCCGTCGGCCGGCTTCGGGCGGCCGGCCTGGTCTACGCGTGCGATTGCTCGCGCTCGACGTTCGCGGTGTTCGAGGCGGAGCGTGGACGGCCGTGGCGCGGGATCGGGTGTCCCGGTGGCTGCCGCGACCGGGCACTCCCCGAGGATCGGGGGCTGGGCCTGCGGGTCGCCGTCGGGGCGGGCTCGGAGCGCTGGGTGGACCTGCTGGCCGGGCCGGTGACCGACGAGCCGGCGGCAACGGGCGATCTCCTGGTTCGTGACCGGCCCGGCAACTGGACCTATGCCCTGTGCGTGGTGGTCGACGACCTGCGCCACGGGATCGATCTCGTGATCCGCGGCCGCGACCTGCTCCATTCCACGTCCGTTCAGATCCGGCTGGCCCGGCTGCTGGGCCGCGAGATCCCGCCCACGTTCCTGCACCACCCGCTGGTCCGCCACGCCTCCGGACGCAAGCTGTCGAAGGCCGATGCCGACACGTCGATCCGCTCGATGCTCGATGCCGGCCGGACTCCCGCGGAGCTGTTCGGGCTCGCCGCTCACCTGGCCGGGCTGCAGCCCGACACCTCACCGGTCGATCCGACGGCCCTCGCCGACCTGTTCGCCTGACGATCGGATCCAGCCCGGCTCGGCCGGGCCCACGCGCCACAAGCCACTTGCGGGTTGGCGCCCGGACATGGACGATTCTGCCGGGGACAGCGGGTCCTGCGCCCGATCAGCTTCAGCCCGGGAGAGCCATGACGTCGCCACGCGTGCCGCTGCCGCCGGTGCCCACGGGGCCTGACCGGCCGATCATCCTCGCCCGCGTCTATCCGGGCCACCACGAGGCGGCGGTCGAGCTGTTCCAGATGGACGCCGAGCTGCTGGCGCATCGCGGCTACTTCCCCGTCGGCCAGTCGTACGCGGAGGGTCGATGGCGAACCGCCGTCGTGGCCCTGGTGATCGTCGCCAGCCTGTTCGTGATCGGCCTGCCGTTCCTCGCCTACATGGTCACCGTGCGGCCACCGGGCTCGCTGGCGGTGAGCTACCAGCGCCGCGGCGTTCCGCCACCTGAGGCATGACCGGCACAGCGGCGCCTCCGCCGCCGCGTCGCCATCCGCGTCAGCCGCCCGTGAGTCGTGGGCCCTGGGTCCACCGCGAGCGCTCGAACAGCTCGGGCCGATGGGTCAGCACCAGCAGCGTGCGTCCCGCGACGATGGCCTCGAGATCGGCGATGAAGGCGCGCGCGGTGGGTTCGTCGAGGTGCTCGGTCGGCTCGTCGAGGACCAGCATGCGCGCGTCGGCGAGCAGCGCGCGTGCGAGCGCGAGCCGCTGACGCTGTCCGCCCGACAGCTGGGCACCGTGCTCGCCCACCTGTGTCGCGAGACCGTCCGGGAGTGAGCGGACCCAGTCGAGCAGACGAGCCCGCGAGAGGGCTTCCTCGAGCTCGGCGTCGGGGGCGCCCGGCCGGGCCAGCCGAAGGTTGTCGGCGAGGGTCGCGTCGAAGATGTGCGGGTCCTGCTCACACAGCCCGACGGCGGCACGGACGGCATCGCCGGTCAGCTCGCGCACATCGACGCTGCCTTCCTCACCGGTCAGCTCGAGCGAACCGCCGACGGGGTCGAGGAACCGGAGGCAGGCGGCTGCCAGCGTGCTCTTGCCCGACCCGCTCGGGCCCGTCACCACGACGCGACTGCCGGCCACCACCTCGAGGTCGAGCCCGGCCAGCGCGTCGGCAGATGCACCCGGATACCGGAGCCGGAGGCCCCGGGCGCGAAGGCCGAGCGGACCCAGCGGTATCGCCCGCGGCGAGTCGGGGTCGGGGACCGCATCGGGCCGCGTCAGGACGTCGGTCACCCGCTTGGCCGAGGCCGCGAGCCCCGGGAGCTGACGCGCGGCGGGGACCAGCGGCACCACGACCTCGTGGATCGTGATCGGGGTGAGCGCCACCACCGCCAGCGCGACCACGTCGAGCCGCCCGGCACGCACCGCGATGATCCCGGCGAGCAGCGCGAGCCAGACCGAGGCGCCGGCCGCCAGGCCGGCCACGAGCCCGCCGACACCGGCCCCCAGCGCAGAGCGGCGTTCGGCGGCCAGCAGGCGCCGATCGACGGCACGCACGGCCTCGACGGCCCGCGTCGTGGCGCCCGCGGCGAGGATCTCGGGCGCGCCCGCGACCACGTCCGACACGGCGTCGGCGAGCTCACCGCGGGCCGGGGCCAGCAGCCGCTCGGCACGTCGCGAGACCGCCCCCGCGGCGAGGGGTGCCCCGACGGCGGTCACGATCAGCCCGACGGCCACGGCCACACCCGCGGCGGGCGCCAGCCACCCGACCAGCAGCACGGTGCCGGCCGCCACGAGCAGCGCGGATCCATAGGGCAGCAGGACCCGCAGCCAGAGATCGGCCAGCCCGTCGACGTCACCGACCAGGCGCGTCAGCAGGTCGCCCGTGCGCAGCTCCGCGAGCCCGGCGGGCGCCAGCCGCACGAGGCGGGCATAGGCGGTCGCCCGCAGCTCGCCGAGCACCCGGAACGCCGCATCGTGCGCGGCCAGACGCTCGGCGTACCGGAGGACGCCACGGGCGATCCCGAAGGCGCGGACCGCTGTGACGGCGACGAACAGGGCCAGGATCGGCGGTTGCTGCGCCGCCTTCGAGATCAGCCAGGCGGACGTCGCGGTGAGCCCGACCGCGGCTCCGGCGGCACCGATCCCCGCGGCCAGCGCCAGGAGCAGCCGCGGCGTCACGGGACGCCCGATCCGCAGGATGGCGACGAGCGCGCTCACGAGACGACCTGGCGTTCGATCGCCTGCCAGCGGATCTCGACCGATCGATCGGCCCCGGCGACCGCTCCCGGCCGGTGGGCGACCAGGACGACCGCGGCGCCGCCTGCCGCCGCTCGGCGTACGGCCGCCATGACCGTCGCTTCGGCGTGTTCGTCCAGGCCGGCGGTCGGTTCGTCCAGCAGCAGGATGGGCGACCGGCGAACGAGGGCGCGCGCGATCCCCACCCGGCGTCGCTGCCCGCTCGACAGCCCGATCCCACGCTCGCCGAGCACCTTCGTGCTGGGCACGTCGGCCAGGCCCACGGCCGACAGCGCCGCCTCGACCGCCGCATCGTCGGCATCGGGCGCCCCCAGCCGAACGTTGTCACCGACCGTGCCTGCGAACAACCACGGCGACTGGGGCACCCAGGCGACCGCCGACCGCCACCGACGGGGGTCGATGTCCGGCACGGGTGTCCTCTCCGGGGTGTCCGCGAGGATCGCGGTCACGCATCCCGTGGTCGGCTCGAGCATGCCCAGGATCACGGCCAGCAGGGTCGACTTGCCGGCCCCGCTCGGGCCGGTCAGCGCCACGACCTCGCCGGAGCGGACCGCGAATGACGCCCCGGCGGGCGCGACGACCTCGCGCCCCGGCTGCTCGACGCTCACGTCGTCGACGGCGATCCCGATGATCGGGCCCGGATCGAGGGCGCGGGACGGCACCGTGGCGGTCGGGGTCGCCACGGTGTCTCCGGGAGCGTCGAGGATCGCGAACGCGTCCGCGGCCGCCTCGAGACCCTCCTCGCTGGCATGGAACTCGGCGCCCAGCCGGCGGAGCGGGAGGTATGCCTCGGGCGCGAGCACCAGCACGAACAGGCCGGTCTCGAGCGTCAGGTCGCCAGCGGCAAGGCGAAGCCCGATCCCCACCGCCACCAGCGCGACCGACAACGTCGCGAGCAGCTCGAGCGCCAGCGCGGACAGAAACGCGATCCGCAGCGTCGCCAGCGTGGTCGTGCGGTAGCTGTCCGTGATCCGGCGCAGGATCCCGACCTGCGCCTCCGCCCGGCCGTACGCGCGCAACGTTGGCAGCCCCGCAACGACGTCCGCGAACCGGTGGGCGAGGCGCGACAGGGCCGCCCACCGGCGCTGCCGGTGGGCGGCCGACATCCGCCCGATCAACACCATGAACACGGGGATGAGGGGCACGGTCAGCGCGACGGTCAGCGCCGCCACGAGGTCCGCGGTGAGCAGGCACGCGACCACCGCGAGTGGCACGATCGCCGCCAGCGCGAGCTGGGGCAGGTAGCGACCGTAGTACCCGTCGAGGGCGTCCAGGCCGTGCGTGACCAGCAGCGTGACCTCGGCCGTCGCGTGGCGGGCGGCCCAACGCGGGCCGAGCTCGACGGCCCGGGTGACGAGCGCGACCCGCAGCCCGGCCTTGACCGTGCTGCTGATGCGCTGCGCGACGACCTCGGCCGCCCACGCGAGCAGCGCCCGGCTGACCAGCACGAGGCCCAGCACAGCCAGCACTGGCGCGAGGGCGTCGGGCCCCTCGCCGTCCACAAACGCGCCGGCGATCGCGCGTGCGAGGAGCCACGCCTGCGCGATCGCGAGGAGCGCGGTGCCCGCGCCCAGGGCGACGGCCGCGACCAGCGCGAGGGTCGCATTCTGTCCGGCGGCGAGCAACCGGCGGTGCAGCGAGCTCATCGTCGCCCCGGGACGCGGGCGGGGCCACGGCCGTGGACGCAGGTCCGGATGCGGCCGGGGACGCGGCCCGGGCTCAGGGTCGGCCGGTCGATGCGACGTCCCTCGGCGGGACCGGGACGCGGTCGCCCTGCATCACGGTTCGACCGAGCTCCTGGGCAGCGTGACGCGCTTGCGGAACACCCAGTAGGTCCACGCCTGGTAGCCCAGCACGATGGGCACGAAGATCACGGCCACCACGGTCATGATCGTGAGCGTGTACTCGGTCGACGCCGCATTGGTCGTGGTGAGGCTGTAGGCCGCATCGGTCGACGACGGCATCACATCCGGGAACAGCGCCCAGAACAGGCTGACCACGGCGAGCCCGATCGTGGCCGCGGACCCGATGAACGCCCAGCCCTCGCGTCGCAGCCGGCTGGCGAGCAGCGCGCCCAGGAACGCGACCGCAGCCGCGATGGCGATGGCGAATGAGATCGCGTCGCCCCGGATCGCGTTCGCCCACAGCAGGAACACGACCGCCACCACCGCCGTCACCAGGCCCACCGGGAGGACCAGCGCCGTCGCCCGTGCCCGGATGTCGTCCTCGGTCTTGAGGGCCAGGAACAGCAGGCCGTGGGTCACGAACAGCAGCAGCGTGGTCAGGCCGCCCAGCAGCCCGAACGGGTTGAGCAGCGTGAACAGGTTGCCAGTGAACTCCTTGTTGGCATCGATCGGCACGCCGCCCACGATGTTGGCGAACGCGACACCCCACAACAGGGCGGGAAGGAAGCTGCCGAACGCGATGGCGAAATCCCACCGCCGGCGCCAGGCGGCCTCGCCGCGCTTGTTGCGGTACTCGATCGCCACGCCGCGCACGATGAGCGCGACGAGGATCAGGAACAGGGCGAGGTAGAACCCCGAGAACAGGGTCGCGTACCACTCGGGGAAGGCCGCGAAGGTGGCGCCGCCGGCGACCAGGACCCACACCTCGTTGCCGTCCCACACGGGGCCGATCGTGCGCAGCATCGCGCGCCGCTCGGGCTCGTTCCTGCCCAGGATCGGGAGCAGGATCCCGACCCCGAAGTCGAACCCTTCGAGGATGAAGTAGCCAATCCAGAGGATCGCGATCAGCGCGAACCAGACGGTCGTGAGCTCCATCGGTCTCCCCTAGTAGCCGAGCGCCATTTCGGCGTCGTGCTCGAAGCCCTGGTCGGCCTTCGGGTCCGGCAGCCCGGCGCGGACGCGTCGCACCACGAGGCCCACCATCACGATCGCCAGCACGCCGTACAGGAGCGTGAAGCCGACCATCGTGATCAGCACCTCGAGCGTGCTCGCACCGGGTGATACCCCGGTGGCCGTCCCCATCAGCCCGAACACGATCCAGGGTTGCCGGCCCATCTCGGTGAAGATCCAGGCGAACGAGTTGGCGGCCAGGGGCAGGAACGGGAGCACCAGTGCCGTGGCTACCGCACCGCGGCCCGGCAGCTTGCTACCCCGGATCGCCCACAGGAACCACAGCGCGGCCAGCGCGGCCAGCGCCCCGGCGCCGATCATCCAGCGGAAGGTCCAGTAGGTCACCGGGATGTTGGGCGCGTAGTCGCCGGGGCCGTACGTCTGCTGGTACTGGGCCTGGATGTCGTTGATCCCCTCGACCTTGCCGTTGAAGTCGCCGGTGGCGAGAAACGAGAGCAGGTACGGGATCCGGATCGAGAACACGTCCTGGCTGCCGTCGAGCGTGCCGATGGTGAAGATCGAGAACGAGGCCGGCTGCTCTGTCTGCCACAGCGCCTCCGCCGACGCCATCTTCATCGGCTGCTGGTCGGTCATGATCTTGCCCTGGATGTCGCCCGTGACGGCGACCAGGATCCCGGCGATGAGCACCATCCAGCCGCCCGCCTTGGCGGCCGTGCGGAACGGCGAGTCCTCGCCCTTCGTCCGCACCAGGCGATACATCGCGATCCCGGTGATGAACGCGCCCGCGGTCATGAACGCCGCGGCGATCGTGTGCGGGAAGGTGATCAGCGCGGTGTTGTTGAACACGACCGCGAAGAAGTCCTGGAGCTCGGCCCGGCCCGCCGCCGGATTGACCTCGTAGCCCACGGGGTGCTGCATCCAGGCGTTGGCCGCGAGGATGATGTAGGCCGAGACGGCGGTGCCGATCGCGGCGATCCAGATCGTGGCCAGGTGGACGCCCGGCCGAAGCCGGCCCCAACCGAAGATCCACAGACCCAGGAACGTGGACTCGAGGAAGAATGCCAGCAGGCCTTCGATCGCGAGCGGCGCGCCGAAGATGTCGCCCACGAACCGGCTGTAGCTGCTCCAGTTCATGCCGAACTGGAACTCCTGCACGATGCCGGTCACCACCCCCAACGCGAAGTTGATCAGGAACAGCTCGCCGAAGAACCGGGTGAGGCGCAGGTACTTCTCGTTGCCGGTCCGGTACCAGGCGGTCTGCAATCCCGCGACCGAGAACGACAGCCCGATCGTCAGCGGGACGAACAGGAAGTGGTACACGGTGGTGATCCCGAATTGCCACCGCGACAGCATCAGCGGATCCACTACGTTGCCTCGCCTCCCTCTGGGTGCGCGCATCGCCCCGGCACCGTCGGATGCCGGGCCGTGTTGAGGCGGCGGCTCCTGACGCCGCCGCTGCCTGGAGCTATCGTGATCGATCCCGCCGCCGAATCATGGTGCGTTCGAACCATTTTCGACCCGGGACCGTGGGGCGTGTCACCCTTGTCGGAGTGTCAGACGAGCCCGTGGCGCATGCCCAGCAGCACCGTCTCGAGACGGTTCCTCGCTCCGAGCTTGCGACCCACGCTGGCCACGTGGTTGCGGGCGGTGAACACGCTGATCGTCAGCGTCTGGGCGATCTCGTCCACAGTGGCGCCGTCGGCAAGGAGGCGAAGGACCTCGAGCTCGCGCCGGGTCAGGGACTCGACGAGCTCCGGGTCCGATCCGGCGTGCGCTCGCTCGGTGCGTAGATGGGCCGCAGGGGGCGGCGCCGGCGATGCCGCCTCCCGCAGCAGGTGGATCACGTGGAAATCGCGCTCCGGGCCGTCGACCACGAGGACGCTGTTGGACAGGCATTTGACGCCGCCGTCCCGCGCGCGCGCCGTCACGTCGTAGGCAGCCGTGCCGCGGCCGCGCCGCGCGTTGCGGGTCACCGCGCAGTTCCGGCCGCAGACCGGATGCCCGTCCGGCTCACGGCCCATCACCACCTGGAAGCAGGTCTTGCCGATGACCTCGTCGGGCGAGAAGCCCAGCATCCGCTGTGCCGTGCTGGACCAGGCGACGATCCGCTGCCGATCATCGGTAACGAACATGCCGTCGCTCGCGGCCAGCCGGCCCAACCATGGTTCCGCGATGGAGCCCGAGTCGTGGCGCGGAACGCCGATCGGTTCCGCCACGGCGTCGGCGAGATCCACAGCCGTCGCCGGCAGCCTGACCCCCGGACCGCGGTCCTGCATCGAGCCTGCCTTCCTGTTGCACGCCCGCGCCGCGCGCACTCATGCCGGGCCCAGGGTGACCGCGGCTCGCAGCGCATCATCGCAGTGCTCGCGCACACGCTCCCAGGCTGAACCGCCCGAACCGGCGGGCCACCTGGACAAGGCCGACGGTGCCGGTGGCCGCGTCGCGAGCGCCCTGGCGCGGCCCGATCACCGCGCTGCCGACCGGCTCAGCGCTCGGTCCGGTCCTCGATCTCCCAGGCGTGGTCGAGCGCGTGCCACGCGATCCGGCGGGCGGCATAGCGGGCCGGCCACTTCTTGCCCGACAGCGGCGCGCCATCGGACGGTAGCCGCAGCAGGTCGAGCATGGCGGCCCGCACCTCGGAGACCGCAAGCCCGCGCGTCTTGACGCCCATCACGCTGGCATAAGCGGCATCCGCGCCGTTCACGTGGTCCACGATCTTCGTCCGGTCCCGGCCACCGCCACGGGGCCCCTTGCGCAGCTCCTCGGGCGCGGCCGCGGCCACCTCGTCGAACACCTGCCATGCGGCCCCCACGATCGCGGCCAGCCGCGCCGCACCCGCGTCGTCGGTTGGCTCCGCATCGGCCGCCCCGATCTGGCGCGGGACGCCGAACTCGGTGTTGGTGTCGCCCGGCAGCCGCTCGACGACATCGATCTCGACCTGGCCTGGATCGACCGGGTGCCCGGCCCTGGCCGCCACCGGCGCGTAGCGCGGCGCGGCGGCGAGGAACGCCTCGACGGCCGCGTCCTCCGTCTTGCCCGACCTCGCCCAGCCGGGCCAGTCGAGCGCGATCAGGAACGTCTTCCTGGGCGCCGACTCGACGGCGACCCGTACCTTCGTCGTCATGGGTCCAGTATCGCCGTTCGCCGGCCAGGACCTGTCAGGCATCTGGCCCGCCTGCATGTCGTCTCCACCCCGGCGCGGGAGACCCGGATATCGTCTCAGGCATGAGAAGCAAGCGATCCATGTGCCCCGACCCCGACCTGCCCTGTCAGGCCCGGATTGGCGCGCCGCGATGATCGAGGTCGACGTCGCGCTCGTTCCCGCGGCCGTGCCGCTGCGCGACCCTGACGTCCTGATCGTCGTCGACCAGATCCGGGCGAGCACGACGGTGACCACGCTGTTCGACCTCGGCGCCCCCGACATCCTGATCACCGGTTCGCTGGACGAGGCCCGCGGGCTCCGGCGCACCACCGGGCGCATCCTCGTGGGCGAGCGCCGTGCGCTGCGTCCGCGCGGCTTCGACTTCGACAACTCGCCGGCACTGCTGGAGCGTGCCGGCGTCCACGGCCGGGCCGCCATCCTCTCGACGACCAACGGGACGGCGATCCTGCGCACGGTCCGGCGTTCGCCCCGGGTCCTCATCGGGTGCCTGCGCAACGCCCGTGCGTGCGCCGAGGCGGCGATCGAGCTTGCGACGGAGGACGGGACCGGGATCCGCGTCGTGTGCGCGGGTCTCAGGCGACGGTTCGCGGCCGAGGATGCCGTGGCCGCCGGTCTGATCGTGACGCGCATCGCCGAGGGGGCCGGCCGGCGCGGCGCCGAGACGAGCATCAGCGATGCGGCGCGGGCGGCCCAGCGGCTGTTCGCTTCGTACCCGACCATGCTCGACGCGCTCGAGGACTCCTCCGGCGGCCGGACGCTGCACCGGATCGAACAGGCAGAAGACATTGCCTACTGCGCCGCGGTGGACGTGAGCGACGCGGTGCCCATCCTGCGGGACGGTACGCCGATGCGGATCGAGCGCCTGGAGCTGCCGACTCGATGAGGGGCTACCGATGGCTCCTGTTCGATGCCGACAACACCCTGTTCGACTACGACGGAGCCTGGGTGGCAGCCCTGCGGGACACGTTCGAGGAGCTGGGTCTCCCCTTCCGGCCCCGCTACCTCGCGGTCTACCAGCGGATCAACCACGGCGTGTGGCAGGCGTTCGAGGCGGGCGCGATCTCGTCGGTGGCGATGCGCACGCGCCGCTTCGAGCTGCTGTTCAACGAGATCGAGGCCGAGGCCGGGGAGGTCGACGGGGCCCGCGAGGTCAGGGAGGTTGACGCGCAGGAGTTCAGCACCCGGTATCTGCACCACCTGGCGACGCAGTCCGGCCTGGTGGAGGACGCGCTGACCGTGGTCCGCGCGCTGCACGCGCGGTACCGGCTCGCGATCATCACCAACGGCTTCGCCGACGTCCAGCGTCCGCGCCTGGCTGGTTCGGCGATCCGCGACCATATCTCGGCCATCGTCATCTCCGAGGAGGTCGGCGCGGCCAAGCCGAACCGGGCGATCTTCGACGTCGCGTTCGATCGAATGGGTGAGCCACGTCGCGACGAGGTGCTGATGATCGGCGACAGCCTGACCTCGGACATCGCGGGCGGCCGCGGCTATGGCATCGACACCTGCTGGTACAACCCGGCCGCACTGGCAGCGGATGGGGCCATCACGAGCACGTACGAGATCCGGCGACTGCCGGAGCTGCTGGACCTCCTGGCGGCTCGCTGACGGGCCGCGAGCTCAGCGCGCCGTCGCGTCGCTGAGCCTTCCGACCAGTGAGGTCAGCGCCGCGACGTCACGGCCCTCCGGGCCGAGCGCATCGACCAGCGCCGAGGCCACGATCACACCGTCGGCACCCGCCCGCGCGAGCGACCGCACCTGGGCCGGCCGCGAGACCCCGAAGCCCACGCCGACCGGCACCGGAGAGACCGCCTTGACGTCGCGGATCAGCCGCGTGACCGTCGACGGCAGGGCCTTGCGGGCACCGGTCACGCCGACCAGCGACACGCAGTACAGGAAGCCACCGGAACGGCTGGCGATCCACGATCGCCGATCCGGTGCGGTCGTCGGTGCGACCAGGTAGACCACGGCGATCCCCGCCTCGGCGGCGACGACCTCGAACGGTCCGCCCTCGTCGGGCGTGATGTCGGCCACGATGACGCCCGGCGGCACCGGCTCTGGCGAGCGCGGTCGCCCGGTCACGCCCGTCGCCGCCGCCGATCAGCTGGTTGGCGTACCCCATCGCGACCAGCGGGACATCCGGACGGGCCGCGGCGATCCTGCCGACCAGCGCCAGCGATCGATCGAACGTGGCGCCCGCGCTGAGCGCCGCCAGCGAGGCGCGCTGGAGCGTCGCGCCGTCGGCGAGCGGGTCGGAGTACGGGAGCCCGACCTCGAGCAGGTCCGCACCGGCATCGATCGCCGCGCAACCGATCTCGAAGCTGCTCCCGGCATCGGGATAGCCCGCGACGATGTACGGGATCAGCGCCGCGCGACGCTCGGCGCGCGCCCGCTCGAACGCGCCGGCGATGCGGCGCGCGCCGGCCGTGTCGTTGGTGTGGATGGGCGTCGCGACGGGACCGCTCATCGCGCGCCCTCCCAGGGCTCGACGTCCGCGAACCGTTCCAGCGCCGCGACGTCCTTGTCGCCGCGCCCGGAGAACCCGAGCAGGACCAGGGCGTCGTCGGGCAGCGGCCGGCCCGATCCCTGCCGGCACGCCAGCAGCTTGGGCAGGGCCGCGACCGCGTGCGACGTCTCGAGCGCGGGCAGGATGCCCTCGGTCAGGGTCACCGCGCGCATCGCCGCCACGGCCTCGCGATCGGTCGCCGTCGCAACCTCCAACCGTCCCGCCTCGGCGAGCGCAGCGAGCTGCGGGCCGACGCCCGGGTAGTCGAGCCCGGCCGACGCCGACTGCGCCTCGACGACCTGGCCGTCGCGGTCCTGGAGCATCAGCGAGCGCGAGCCGTGGAGGATCCCGGGCGAGCCGCCGAGGATCGCCGCCGCGTGGCGGCCGGTCTCCACGCCGTCACCCGCCGCCTCGGCCACGGCCAGGCGCACTGACGGCTCCCCGATGAACCGGCTAAGCAGCCCGATCGCGTTCGAACCGCCGCCGACGCAGGCGAGCGCGAGATCGGGCAGCCGCCCCTCGACCGCGGCCAGCTGCGTCGCGGCCTCGTCACCGATCCGCCGCTGGAGGTCCCGCACGATGGTCGGATACGGATGCGGACCCATCGCGGAGCCGAGCACGTAGTGCGTCGTCGCGACGTTGGTCACCCAGTCGCGCATCGCCTCGTTGACCGCGTCCTTGAGGGTCGCCGTGCCCGAGGTCACGGACCGGACCTCGGCGCCCAGCGCCCGCATTCGGAGCACGTTCGGCGCCTGGCGGCGGATGTCCTCCTCGCCCATGAACACCACGCACGGCAGCCCGAGCAGCGCACAGGCGGTCGCGGTGGCCACGCCGTGCTGGCCGGCGCCAGTCTCGGCGATCACCCGCGTCTTGCCCAGCCGGCGCGTGAGCAGCGCCTGGCCCAGCGCGTTGTTGATCTTGTGGGCGCCGGTGTGGGCCAGGTCCTCGCGCTTGAGATAGAGCCGGAACGAAGGGATGGCGCTGGCGGCGCTTCTACCGCCGTCGTGATCGGGGCCGCCGACGAGCCGCCGGGCCTCATCGGACGCGGCGGCCGCCAGCCGGTCGGCCCGGTACAGGGCGGTCGGGCGTCCCGCGTAGCGCGCGAGCAGATCGTCGAGCTCGGCCCAGAAGCGCGGGTCCTGGCGCACGGCGTCGTAGGCATCTTCGAGCTGCTGCAGTGCGGCCATCAGCGTCTCGGGGACGTAGCGGCCGCCGAAGTCCCGTTCCATCCCCCAGCGGCCCGCACCATCGACCTCGAGCAGGCCCGGGTGCACGGGCACGGGGCGGAAGGGCAGGTTGGGCCGGTGGCGGCGGGCATCGCGGGCTCGCTTGACGAACAGGGCCACGCGCAGCGGGTCCTTTCGCGCGCGCTCGCCCGGGACGCGTGGCCGGTCGGTGCCGCTGGCCACGTCCGCCCCCGTGGCGGGTATGGCCAGCATGGCCTCGCCCACGTTGGCCGGATTGAGCCCGCCGGCGAGCGTGACGGGGATCTCCCGCGCGACGGCGGCGGCGACGGCCGGATCGACACGCAGGCCCGAGCCGCCGGGATGCGGCCCGCCTGCCGAGTCGAGCAGGATCCGCTCGGCGCCGGCATCGAGGTAGGCGGTGGCCTGCGCGACGACCTCGTCCGCCGGCTCGCCCGGGCGTGGCTTGATCGCCTTCCATACCGGCCGGCTGATCGCCGCCAGCGCCTCGGGCGGCTCGTCGCCGCTCAGCTGGACGGCGTCGGGGTTCACGGCCGCGATGACCCGGGCCATCTCGGCGGCGGGAAGGTCCGCGGTGACGATGACGACCCGCGGCGGCGGCGTGCCGGCGGTGGTCGCGTCGCGCACCAGCCGGGCTAGCGCGACGCCCTCCTCGATCGACAGCACGCGCGGCGTGCCGGGCGCGAAGTTGAGGCCCACCGCATCCGCGCCCGCCCGGACGGCGGACAGGGCACCGTCCGCATCGGTCACGCCGCAGATCTTGACCATCGGCGCTCTAGCCGACGCCACCGGATCGGCCGGGTCACGGCCGGCAGCGACGAACGCGCGGGCAGCCACCGCCGGATCGCCCGCGCGCATGAGCGCCTCGCCGACCAGCGCCGCATCGAACCCGGTCGCCCGCCAGCGCGCGATGGTGGCCGCGTCCCGAACGCCGGACTCGGCGATCGCCAGGCGGTCCCCGGGGACCGAATCCCGGAGTGCTACCGAGCGCTCGGGATCCACGTCGAGCGTGCGCAGGTTGCGATTGTTGATACCGATCAGCCGGGCTCCGCTGGCCAGCGCGGCATCGAGCTCGCGGGCATCGTGGGCCTCGACCAGCGGCTCGAGCCCGAGGTCGCGGGCCGCGGCCACCAGGCGCGCCAGCCGCTTCGGTGGATGGAGCACGGCGAGCAGGAGCACGAGGTCGGCCCCGGCGCCCCGGAGGAGGTCGAGCTGCCGGGGATCGACGACGAACTCCTTGGCCAGCACCGGGACGGAGACGGCCGCACGGACGGCCCGCAGGTCGTCCACGGACCCACCGAACCAGTGCGGCTCGCACAGCACCGAGATGGCCGCCGCGCCGCCGGCCGCATACGCCCGAGCGCGGGTGACCGCATCGTCGTCCGCCGCCAGCTCGCCCGCCGACGGCGAGCGCCGCTTGACCTCGGCGATCAGGTGGAGGCCGGGCGCCGCGAGCCGCGCCGCCACAGGACGCGGTGGTGGCGCGGCATGGACTGCCGTCCGAAGCCCGACGCGGCCGAGCGCGTCGAGCTCGAGCCGAACATCGGCCAGCCGCCGGGCTGCGATCTCGCGAACGACACCCCCGCGCGGGGTCGCGGCGGGTCGACGGGAGGCGAGCGTCGTGTCCACGCTCATGCGCGGGTCCCCGATGGATCTCGGCGCCGGCGCCCGCATCCGCTGAACCCGCGCTGGCTGCGACCGCATCCGCTGAACCCGCGCTGGCTGCGACCGCATCCGCCGAAGCCGCGGTGGCTGTGGCGGCATCCGCGGCGGTTTGGCTTGCGGTGGCCGCATCCGCGGCCGTTCGATCGGCCCGCAGCGCCTTCAACAGCTCGAGCGCGAGTCCGGAGTCGATGGTGAGCGCGGCCCGCTCGATCCCAACCTCGAGGCTGTCGACCGCGTCCGCGACCAGCAGCGCGGCACCCGCATTGAGGAGCACCACGTCGCGCCGCGCGCCGGGCTCGCCGCGCAGCACGGCCTCGACCATCGCCGCGTTCTCGGCCGGCGTGCCGCCGGCCAGACTGGTGGTCGGCGCGACCGCGAGGCCCAGCGCCGAGGCTCGGATCTCCCGCCGCTCCACGGCGTCGCCCGCAACGTCGTACAGCACCCCGGAGTCGTCGAGCGGCAGCTCGTCCACGCGGTCACCGTGGATCACGAACGTCCGCTCGGTCCCGAGCTGTGCGGCGACCTGGGCGATCCGCGGCGCCGCGGCGGCATCACCGACGCCGATCAACGCGCGCGTCGCGCCGGCCGGGTTGGTGAGTGGGCCCAGCAGGTTGAATGCCGTCCGGACACCGATCTCCCGGCGGGTCGGGCCGGCATGGCGCATCGCCGGGTGAAACGCGGGCGCGAACAGGAACGCGAAGCCGTGCTCGCGGATCGACCGGGCCGCTGACGCCGCGTCGTGATCGATCCGGATGCCCAGCGCATCGAGCACGTCCGCCGAGCCGGACCTCGAGGTGATCGCCCGGTTGCCATGCTTGGCTACGGGGATCCCGGTGGCCGCCACGACCAGCGCCGACGCCGTCGAGATGTTGAACGTCCCCGAGCCGTCACCGCCGGTGCCCACCACGTCGATCGTCCCCTCGGGCGCATCGACCCGCAGGACACGCTCGCGCATCGCGCTCGCGAAGCCCGCCAGCTCGTCCACGGTCTCGCCGCGCATCCGGAGGCCCATGAGCATGGCCGCCAGCTGCGAGGGCGTCGCCTCGCCGTCCATCACCGCGCCCATCGCCAGGCGCGCCTCGTCGGCCGTCAGCGACCGTCCCTCGACGATCGCCGTCAGGGCTGCTCGAACCTGGTCGCTCATCGGATCGCTCCTGCCGACTGGAGGACGCCGTCATCACGATTGCCATCCCCCGACCGCCCGTCGGGCGCCCGTCGCCCGCCGGCACGGTTGGATCCGGCACCGTCCGGGTCGGGCTCGACATCGTCATCGGCCAGGCCCTGCGTCGCGAACGAGCCCGTCGCGGCATCGAGTCGCCCGGCCTCCCCCTCACCGGCCAGGCGCAGGAAGTTGGCGAGCAGGTGCGGACCATCGGGCGTGAGCACGGACTCGGGATGAAACTGGACGCCCTCGATCGGCAGCGCCCGGTGACGCAGCCCCATCACGACCCCATCGTCGGGGCTGGTCGCGGTCACGTACAGATCCTCCGGCAGGGTGGTGGCGTCAACGCACAGCGAGTGATACCGGGCTGCCGGGAACGCCTCCGGCATCCCGTCGAGCAGCCCCTGCCCGTCGTGGGTGATGTGCGAGGCCTCGCCGTGGACCAGGGTGGGGGCGCGGACGATCGACGCCCCGAAGGCCGCCGCCAGCGACTGCATCCCGAGGCAGACGCCGAGCAATGGGATCCGCCGCTCGACCGCCACACCAACGGCGGCCACCGAGACGCCGGCGGTATCCGGGTCGCCCGGTCCGGGTGAGATCACGATCCCACGCAGCTCGCTCTTCGCGTCCGCGGCGAGCTCGTCCACCTGGTCGCGGGTCAGCGCGTCGTTGCGCACCACGCGCACGTCGGCGCCGGCCGCCTCGAGTGCCTGCACGAGGTTGAACGTGAACGAGTCGTAGTTGTCGATGACCAGGATCATCGCGCCCCGACCTCCGAGCCGGCGGCCAGCTCCGATGATGCGGCGTCCGGCTGTCCGGCGTCGTCCTCCGACGGGCGGGGCCGGGATGGCTCCGGTGCCGCCGCCAGCTCGATCGCGCGGCGCATCGCGGCCGCCTTGTGCTCGGTCTCCTCGAACTCCAGCGAGGGCACGCTGCGGGCGACGATCCCGGCACCCGTGTGGACGTGCGCCTGGCCGTCCTTGAGCACGGCGCTCCGGATGGTGATCGCGGTATCGAGGTTGCCGTCGTAGCCGAGATACCCCACGGCCCCCCCGTACAGCCCGCGCCGCTCGCCCTCGGCCGCGGCGATCAGCTGCATCGCGCGGATCTTGGGTGCCCCGCTCAGCGTGCCGGCCGGGAACACGGCGCGCAGGGCGTCGAGCGCGTCGAGCTCCGGTCGGAGCCGCGCCTCGACGTGGCTGACCAGGTGCAGCACGTGGCTGTAGCGCTCGACCTCCATGTACTGGCTGGTCGACACGGTGCCCGGCCGGGC
This sequence comes from uncultured Chloroflexia bacterium, assembly GCA_963734995.1. GTDB lineage: Bacteria > Chloroflexota > Limnocylindria > Limnocylindrales > CSP1-4 > CAIXZV01. The sequence goes on along the minus strand of CAVTJD010000004.1, from coordinate 566,153 downwards.
GACCCGGCCGAGATCGTTGCGGCCGAGATCGACCAGCATCACGTGCTCCGCGCGCTCCTTGGGGTCACGGCGCAGCTCATCGGCCAGGCGATCGTCGTCGGCCGGGGTGGCGCCGCGAGGGCGCGTGCCCGCGATCGGGTGGGTGGTCATCCGATCGCCCACGACCTGGAGCAGCAGCTCCGGGCTGGCGCCGACCACCTCGAAGCTCGGCGTCCGGGTGAAGAACAGGTACGGCGACGGGTTCACGCGCCGGATGGCGCGGTAGAGGGCCACGCCGTCGATGGGCCGGCCGCCTGGACCGGCGGGCAGATCGAACGACTGGCGCCTGGCGAGCACGACCTGGATCGCCTCACCTGCCGCGATGGCGTCCTTGGCATGGTCCACGGCCCGCATGTAGGCATCGCGCCCGAGGGACGTCTCGACCTCGGCGACGGTGGAGCCCGCATCGCCGTCGGATGCGCCCGAGCGCCCGAACGCGCCGGCCATCTCCGCCTGGCTGGGCCGCGCGGTCCGCTCGAGCGCCTCGAAGATCGCGCGCTCGGCGATCCGGTAGCGACCTTCGAGATCGGGGGTCTCCGTATGGAGCGACGCGACCGCGGACAGCTGGTGGGTCAGGTGGTCGAACACCAGCACCAGGTCGGTCTCGATGAACGCCGCCAGTGGCACGCCGACGGGATCGCGCTCGGGGCGGGTCACGGACGGCTCAAACGTCGACACCGCATCGTAGCTGAGCGCACCCACCGCGCCGCCCGTGAACCGCGGCATGCCGTCGGACGGAACGACCTTGCGGCGCGGCACGAATGCCCGCAGCGCCGCCAGCGGGTCCGGTACCTCCGTCTCGGACACCGGGAGGTCGGGCGCGTAGTCGACGACACCCACCGGCCGGGAGGTCGTCCGCGCGACACCATCGCCCACCTCGAGCAGCCGGCGGGGTCCGACGCCCAGGAAGCTGTACCGTCCGAGCCGCTCCCCTCCCTCCACGGACTCGAGCAGATACGCGGGGGTCACGCCGTCGTCGAGCCGCAGGAAGGCACCGATCGGCGTCTCGAGGTCGGCGGTCCGAGTGGCGCGCAGCAGGATGGTGTCGGCGGTCGAGGCGAGACGCCTGGCTTCGGTCAAGCTCAGCGGATCGGTCATCGTGCGGTCCATCCCTTCGACGGTGTTGCGTCCCGGGGCCTTTCGGTGTCCGGGAATCGGAAACGGCCTTCGTCTGCTCGGGACGAAAGGCCGTTCAACCTTCCGCGGTGCCACCCTCATTCGGCGGTGTGCCGCACTCTGACCGACGGATCCGGGTCCGGGTGCTCTCGCCCGGCCGGTCGATCGGCGCTGCCCTGTATCGCTGGCGCTCTGCGCCGGAGCCTACTTGTCGTCCGCTCCGTCCGTGGCCGCCAGTGCGTCCTCGTCCGTCGCCCCGCGTTCGGTCCGGGGGCTCCCGGGTCCATTCGCCGCCGCCGCCATCCCGGCTCGCACCAACCGCCGGGTCTCTGGAATGGCGTTCGACGGGTACTCGTCCCGATCGATGCCCGTGTTGAGTTGTGGCGCGGAGTCTAGGGGCCGCGTCGGTCAGGGTCAAGCGCCGGGGGAGGCGTCGATCGGGTCGCCTGGATCGCGCCGGACGTCGCCGCGCCTGGATCGCTCGCCGTGACGTTGCCTGGATCGCCGGCCCTGGACGAGCCCCCGCCGCCGCGATCGCACGACCCTGGAACACCCGGCGTTCCCTCTGGCGGTTCTCGCTGGCCGTGGAACGCCGCGCGTTCCATCGAGCCGCTCCACGGGCGGGCTGGCTCGCGGGGCGTTCCACACGTCGGTCTGGAAGACTGGAGCGAAGCCCCAACCGCCGCACGGCTCGCGGGGCGTTCCAACGGGCTCGCGGACGCCCCAACGGCTCGCGGCTGGCTCCGGCTTGCAGCCTGCGGGCCGGACCAGGCCCCGAAACGGGCACCGGGCGACAACGAGAACTCAGGAACCCGCAGCCGATGTTCGCTCGGGAAACAGGCCGGCGATCCCGTCGGCGGTCGCGGGGCAGATGCCGCGCTCGGTGATCAGCCCCGTGACCAACCGGGCGGGCGTGACGTCGAACGCGTAGTTCGCCACCGGCGTGTCCTCGGGCATGATCGCCACCTCGACCAGCGCGCCACCGGCAGCGACACCCTGCACATGGGTGATCTCGCGCCCGGATCGTCGTTCGATCGGGGTCTGGCGCAGCCCGTCGCGGCTCGTCCAGTCGATCGAGGTCGACGGCAGCGCCGCGTAGAACGGCACACCGTTGTCGTGGGCCGCCAGCGCCTTGAGGTAGGTGCCGATCTTGTTGGCCACATCGCCGTTGGCGGTCGTTCGATCGCTGCCGACGATGGCGATGTCGACCAGACCGTGCTGCATCAGGTGACCGCCGGCGTTGTCGGCGATCACGGTGTACGGGACGCCGACCTGCTCGAGCTCCCAGGCGGTCAGTCGGGCACCCTGGTTGACCGGACGCGTCTCGTCGACCCAGACGTGGACAGGAATGCCGGCCTCATGGGCCGCATAGATGGGCGCGGTGGCGGTGCCGCGATCCACGAATGCCAGCCAGCCCGCGTTGCAGTGGGTGAGCACGTTCACCGTCTGGCGCGTTCGCTCATGGATCGCGCGCAGCAGGTCCAGCCCGGAGCGACCGATGGCGTGGGAAGCTGCCGCGTCCTCGTCGGCGATGGCGTCGGCCTCGGCACGAGCCCGGGCGATGAGGTCGGTCGGCGCCCGGGACCCGGCAAGCGCGGCGAGCTGGCGATCGACCGCCCATCGGAGGTTGACGGCGGTGGGCCTGGTCGCTGCGAGCTGGTCGCCTGCCGCCGCAAGCCGTCGCTCCGCGTCGCCGCCATGGCCACCGGCCGCGATCTCACGAGCGGCGAGGTACATGCCGTAACCCGCGGCAGCGCCGATGCAGCCGGCCCCGCGAACCTGGAGCGTCGAGATCGCACGCGCCATCTCGGCCACGGACAGGATCCGGGTGACCTCGAACCGGAACGGCAGCTGGGTCTGGTCGATGATCGGAGACGGCGTCGTCACCGTCCTCGATCCAGATGGTGCGGTACGGCTTGCCGTTGACCTGGATCGGCGACCTCCTCTCGCGGCACGGCTGGGCAGCCATTGTGCCCCTCCAACCGATCGCGGCGAACGCGACGGAGCTGGCATCTCATCGGAATTTGGCGACGAAGCTGGCATCTCAGGAGCTGGCATCTCATCGAAATCGCAGGCTCGCGTGACAGGATGTCGGCCATGGAGGCATCACGGGCTAATGCATCGGAGGCCGGTGGGTGGCGGTCGGGCCGCGCGATGCAATCGATGGCCGCCATTCGCGCCCGAGGGCGACGCCTGATCTTCACGCAGGCCATGGACGCGCTGACGTTCGTCGCGTTCTACGTATTCGTCGGCCCCGCAGTTCACGGCGAGCGCAATCCGATGATCCTCGCGCTCATGGCCCTGGGTGGCGTGCAGCTGGTCGCGCTGGTCAAGATCGGGCTCGCCGCGCTGGTCGCGCGCAGGATGCGACGACCCACCACACCGTCCCGGTTCCGCGTCCTCCGCGTGTCCTACCCGATCGCGAGCCTGGTGCTGGTCAGCCTGGCCGTGGCGAGCGGGATCGTTGGAGCCGGGTTCAACACCGCCGCACTGGTCGAGTCATTCGTGCGCTGAATATCGGGGCCTCCACGGCCTCGTCTTCCGGCCTCCATCGACTGGCGGAGCGGGAGGGATTCGAACCCCCGAGAGCTTGCGCCCTTGCGGTTTTCAAGACCGCCGCCATCAACCACTCGGCCACCGCTCCGCGCGCGAGGATACCAGCGCCGAGGCGCGAGCCTGACATCGAACGGGCTGCGTCGTCGCCCTCGCCCGGGTGGGCACCCGGGCGAGATAGGCGGCGGGTGACCCGTCAGGCGCCGATCAGGCGCTGATCACCACGGTGCCGGCGATCAGGTCGTGCCAGCCGCGGCGCCGCTTGTCGACGAAGATCCACAGGTAGCCGATGTAGAACACGACGCTGTTGATCCAGTAGCCGATCAGACGAAGGATCGCGGGGCCCCAGGTCAATGGCCCGCCGTCCGAATCACGGACCACCCGGATGTGGAACAGCTTCATGCCCGGTGTGGCACCGCCGTTGACCCAGAAGTACGGGAAGTACAGCAGGCTGATGATCAGGACGGCGAGGAGCCAGACCACACCGGTCAGGCCGGCGGCGGCCCCTGAGTCGTTGGCGACGGCCGCAGCCAGGATCGCGAGCAGAACGATCGACACGACGCTGACGACGATGCCGAGCACGAACCCGTCGACGATGTAGGCGACCAGCCGGGCACCATAGCCCGCGAACACGACCCCGGGCGCAGGACCGGGCTCGACGGGGGGTGCCTGCCAGCTCCCGGCCGGCGCACCTCCCATCGGCGCCTGCTGCGGGGGCGGTGCCGGTGCGGCCGGCGCCTGTGGCGCGGGTGGCTGTTGCGGTTCCGGTGCGGGTGGCTGTTGCGGTTCCATCGGATCCTCCCTGCCTGCGGCACCCTCGGACGGCTTCCCTCAAGCCGGGGGTGACGCGCCAATCGTAGCGGTGCCAAGGTAGGGCCGGAGCACCTCCGGCACAGCCACGGTCCCGTCGGGCTGCTGGTAGACCTCGAGGATGGCCGCCACGATCCGAGCCAGGGCGAGACCGGAGCCGTTGAGCGTGTGGACCAGCTCCGGCTTGGCGCCCGCCGACGGTCGGTACCGGATGGCCATCCGCCGCGCCTGGTAATCGCCGAAGTTGGAGCAGCTGCTGACCTCGAGCCAGCGCTCCACGCCGGGCGCCCAGACCTCGAGGTCGTACTTCCGGCGCTGCACGAAGCCCATCTCGCCGGTGCTCATCAGCAGCACTCGGTACGGCAGCCCGAGTCGCTGGAGCAGCACCTCCGCCCGGCCCGTCATCCACTCCAGGGCATCCTGGCTGTCCTCGGGCTTCTCGAACAGCACCATCTCGACCTTGTCGAACTGATGGACCCGCAGGATGCCGCGCGTGTCCTTGCCCGCGGCGCCGGCCTCACGCCGGAAGCAGGGTGTGTAGGCGCAGTAGCGGATCGGCAGCTGGGCGGCCTCGACGATCTCGTCGCGGTGGAGGTTGGTGACCGGGACCTCGGCGGTCGGCACCAGGTACAGGTCGTCGCGGGTGACGACGTACATCTGGTCTTCCTTGTCCGGGATCTGCCCGGTCCCGGTCGCGGACGCGGTGTTGACGACGGCGGGCGGCCACACCTCGGTGAACCCGTGCTCGGTGGTGTGGACGTCGAGGAACCACGAGATGAGGCTGCGCTGCAGCCGGGACCCGGCGCCCTTGTACACCGGGAACCCGGAGCCGGCGATCTTGGCGCCGCGGGCGTTGTCGATGATGTCCAGCGATTCGCCGATCTCCCAGTGGGGCCGGCGCTCCCAGCTGCCACCGTCCGCCGCAGCCGCCTCGCGTGCCGCCGGTTCGCCCCAGGTGCGAACGGTGACGTTGGCCTCCTCGCCGCCGACCGGAACGTCCGGCTCGGCGGGGTTCGGGATCCGGAGCAGCAGGTCCTCGAGCTCAGCCTCGGCCTGCGCGAGATCCGCATCGAGCTGATCGATCTGCTCCCCGGCCCGCGTCGATGCCGCCCGCAGCTCCGCGACCTCGGGCCCGTCCGGCATGGCACCGCCGCGGATCGCCTCGCCGATCCGCTTCGACGCGCTGTTGCGCTCGGCCTTGAGGTTGTCCGACTCGGATTGGAGCTGGCGGCGGCGAGCATCCACCGCGAGCGCCTGATCGACGAGCCTCGGGTCCTCGCGCTTGTCGATCGCCCCCTGGCGGATGCGATCGGGTTCGTCCCGGAGTCGCTGGACGCCGACGCTCATGCCATCGCCTCCCCTGCCGTGCCGGCGGTCCGCAGCCGCCCGACCACGAAGTCTCGCTCGAGGCTGGCGAGCAGCCATCCGGCCCGTGGCCCGTTCGGCCGTCCGAGGAACGCGAAGTACAGCGCGTTGAACGCGGCCCTGGCGTCGAGGCCGTGCTCGCCGGCAACCTCGAAGATCGCCGCCTGCCACTGCTCGCCGGACGCCGGTGCGTCGCCGTGAACCGCGTCGGCGAGCGCGCGCAGGAAGCCCCGCTGCTCGGGCCGGAGCAGCTCGACCCCGGCCGGCAACCTGTCGCGCTGCACCTCAAGCCGCGCCCGCTCGGGCGCGTACATCGCCAGCCAGCGACGGGCGGCATCGAGCCTGACCTCCAGCTCCGCCGTCTCGGCATCGGTCAGCGGCCCGCCCTTCTCGGCCGCCACCCGCGCGGCGACGTCCACACCCGGGATCTGTACGAGCAGCGCCAGGTGAGCGAACGCCGGGCGGAAGTGGGCGGCGATTGCCACCGCATCCGCGCCGGGGTCGAGCAGCGAGTAACGGAAGATCGACTCGTGACCCGACGGGAGCTCGCCCTTGACCTCGTGTCCGGCGGTCGCCGCGGCGATCCGGTCGAACTCATCGAACAGGCGCGGGATGGCGTCGCCGCCCTCGGGAACGAACTCGATCGCGGTCTCCGGGCGGTTGCGCACGAACAGGAACCGAAGCTGCTCGGGTGGGACGACCTCGGCGATCGTGTGCGCGGCCGCGCCCCGGCCCTTCGAGGTCGACATCTTGCGACCGCCGATGTTCAGGAACTCGTACGGGACGTTGATCGGCGGCTCACGCTCGAACACCTCCCGCGCGATGGCGTCGGAGCGATCGCGCGAGCCTCCCGCGGTGGCCAGATCCTTGCCATTGGGCTCGATGGTCACCCCGAACAGGCTCCACTGCGCCGCCCATTCCAGGTTCCAGGGCAGCTTGGCGGCGCCACCGAACGGCGACAGCCGGCCGGTCCAGCCGCAGCCCGTCGCCCACTCCACGAGATCGGCTCGGCAGGCGACCGCCACGGTCTCGCCGTCCCAGTCCGACGCGATCGTGGTGCCCACCTTGCCGCAGCTGGGGCACACCACGCCCAGCGGCAGCCAGTGGTCGGGGTGCTGGACGTTGGCGACGCGGCGGTACACGTCACGCACGACAGCGGCCCGGTCGAGCGCGGTCCGGATGAACGGGTCCATCTGCCCCGTGGGGTAGATGTCGCTCATCCAGTAGTAGCGGTCGGGGCGGATGCCGAGCCCGGCGAAGGTATCGATGAAGATGCCGGCGAAATGACGCGCGTAGCTGACGTGGCAGTCGCCCGCCGGGTCCGGCACGTGCGCCAGCGGACGGCCCATCTCACGCTCGATCGCGTCGGGTGACAGGAGCGCCTGGGCGTCCATCGGATCCATGTCGTCGACGCCGTAGAGGAGCGTGGCCTCGAGCCCGCGCGCCCGGAGGGCGCGGGTGATGACATCGAGGATGACCGGCCCGCGCAGGCTGCCGACGTGGACCGTGCCGGACGGCGTCTTGGAGTCGTTGACGACCTGCGGTCCGTCGACGGCGGCTGCGAGCTCGTCTGCCCAGTCCACGCTATCCGTCCCCTTCTCTCGTCACCGCCTCGCCTTCCGGCGGCCGGAACGATGATCGCCGATCGGGGGCGGCGCGTGCGCTGTTAGCTGATCTCGACGATCTTGTACGAGAAGTCGCCGGCCGGGACCTGGACGACGACCTTGTCGCCACGCTTGCGGCCGAGCAACGCCCGACCGACGGGCGACTCGTTCGAGATCCGGCCGTCGGCCGGCTTGGCCTCGGCCGAGCCCACGATCATGAACGTCTCGTCGCCGTCCTCTCCGGTCACCTTCACGGTGGAGCCGATCTGGACGTGATCGGTCGAGGTGTTCTCGTCGATCAGGGTGGCGTTCTTGATCATCGACTCGAGCGCCTGGATACGGCCCTCGACGAACGCCTGCTCGTTCTTGGCGTCTTCGTACTCGGCGTTCTCACTGAGATCGCCGTGCTCCTTCGCATCGTGGATCCGCTGGGCGATCTCGGGACGCCGGACGGCAAGCATCTGATCAAGCTCCTGCCGAAGCTTGTGGAGGCCATCCTTCGAGATGTAGGTCGTCTTGGTGTTCACGCGGGCTTGCACTCCGGAGGCGCGGACGGGACTGGCGGTGCCATTCGCTCGGTCGCCGTTGGAACAAAAGAACCCCGGGCGCGGCCCGCGCCGACGAGGTTCGAGATCGGCGGAGATGGTATCTACGGGCGCCCGGTTCGTCAAAGGGGGCACGGCTCGGGGGCGACCGCCGATCACCGGCGAGCGGGGGAGCAGCTATGGCTCGAGCCGGCCGAGCTCCTCCAGCCTTCGCCGCACGCGACCCAGACCCCCGCGATCGGCGAACGCCACGAACACCGTGTCGTCGCCGGCGATCGAGCCCATCACCTCCGGCCAGCGCGCCCGATCGAGCGCCGCGGCGAGCGGATGCGCGGATCCGGGCAGCGTCCTGAGCACGAGCATGGGGCCGGCCTCACGAACGTCCACGGGCATGTCGCGCAGGAGCGTGCGGATGCGCTCCTCGCCGCTCGTCTCCGCTTCCCGCAACCGGGGCGGGATGGCGTAGGCCTGGGCGCCGCCCCGGCCCGCCTTGATCAGACCCAGCTCCGCGACGTCGCGGCTGATCGTCGCCTGGGTCGTCCTGAAGCCGCGCTCGCGGAGGGCGGCGGCGAGCTCCTGCTGGGTCCGGATCTGGCGTTGCTCCACCAGGTCCCGGATCGCTCGCTGGCGAAGCTGCTTCATCACCTCCATGGCGATGCCTCCGCCCGGCGCATCAGCGCGCCAGGAAGACCGCCACGACAACTGCGGCCAGAGCGAAACGGTACAGGACGAACACGTTGAACGACCGGCTCCGAACGTAGCGCAGCAGGACCTCGATCGCGAGGACGCCGGACACGAACGCCGCGACCACACCCACGATCAGCGGTCCGACCTCGACCCCGGTGACGTCGCCCCGGATGAGCTTGAGCCCCTCGTACGCGAACGCGCCCGCGATCACGGGCGTCGCCATCAGGAACGAGAAGCGCACGGCACCGGGCCGGTCGAGGCCGGCGAACAGCGCGGCCGAGATCGAGATCCCGGAGCGGCTGACGCCGGGGATCAGCGCGAGCGCCTGGGCGACGCCGATCCCGAACGCAGCCCTGAACGTCAGGCGGTCGATCGAGTGCGTCTTCGGGCCCCAGCGGTCCGCCAGCCACAGCACGATGCCCGCGGCCACCAGCATGATCGCGACCAGACCCGGCTGGCGCACGTTCTGCTCGATGAAGTCGTTGAACAGCACGCCGACGATGGCTGCCGGGATCGTCGACGCGAGCAGCAGCCAGGCCAGGCGCCGCTCGGGATCACCCTGGAACGAGCGATCGCGAATGGTCGCCAGGCCGGCCGGGATGAGGCGCATCCAGTCGGCGCGGAAGTAGACGATCAGCGCCAGCAGGGTGCCCCCGTGGAGCACCACCGAGAAGGCGAGCGAGTCGATGAACGGGTCGGTCCACCCGAACAGATACGGGACGAGGATCAGGTGGCCCGACGACGAGATCGGCAGGAACTCCGTGAGCCCCTGCACGATCCCCATCACGAGCGCCTGGAACAGTTGGTCCATGGCGACTCAGCGTACCCGGCGCGACGGTTCGCCGTCCGGCGGGCGCGTTACGGGCACCGACTAGCGGATGAACAGCGGAGCGAGCACCAGCGTGATCGTCGCCAGCAGCTTGACCAGCACGTGGAGCGACGGCCCGGCGGTGTCCTTGAACGGATCGCCCACCGTATCGCCCACGACCGCCGCCGCATGAGCGTCGGTCTTCTTGCCCAGGACGTTGCCCTCGTCGTCCTTGAGGTTGCCTGACTCGATGTACTTCTTGGCGTTGTCCCAGGCTCCGCCACCGTTGTTGAGCACGGTCGCCAGCAGCACGCCCGCGATCGTGCCCACCATCAGCAGGCCGGCGACGGCCTGATAGCCGAGCAGCAGCCCGACGACGATCGGCGTGGTGACCGCGACCAGGCCCGGAGCCACCATCTCGCGCAGCGCGGCGCGCGTGGTGATGTCCACGACCCGGGCGTAGTCGGGGCGCTGGGTGTAGTCCATGATCCCCGGCATCTCGCGGAACTGGCGCCGGACCTCGACGATGATCGACTGGGCCGTCGTGCCCACCGCACGGATGGCGAGGCTGCTGAAGAAGTAGGCCAGTGCCGCACCCAGCAGGGCGGCCACGAACACGCTGACGTCTGCCATGTTGACCGAGGTGAGCAGCTCGCCGCCGCGGTTGGTCTGGATCAGGTTGACCTTGTCGATGTAGGCGCTGAACAGCAGGAACGCGGCCAGCGACGCGGATGCGATCGCGTAGCCCTTGGTGAGCGCCTTGGTCGTGTTGCCCACGGCGTCCAGGCGGTCGGTGATCTCGCGGGCGCTCGCCTCCGAGCGGCTGAACTCGGCCACGCCGCCGGCGTTGTCGGTGATCGGGCCGAAGGTGTCCATGGCCAGCACGTAGGCGCAGGTCATGAGCATGCCCATCGTGGCCACGGCGGTGCCGAAGATGCCGCCGACGTCCTTGCCGTCGGCGTTGGTCAGATGTGCCTGCGATCCGAGCCAGTGCGAGGCGATCAGCGCGATGCCGATCGAGATCGCGGTGACGGCGGTGGTCTCGAAGCCCACCGCGGTGCCGCTGATGATGTTGGTCGCGGGGCCGGTCTTGGACGCCTCGGCGATCTCGCGCACGGGCCGGTACGAGCCCGCCGTGTAGTACTGGGTGATGTACACGAACGCGACCGAGGTGGCCAGGCCGATGAGGCCGGCGCCGAAGAACCAGACCCAGGCCGGCAGGCCGTTGGCGGCCGTGGTATCGCCGGTGCCCATCATCACGTAGGTGGAGATGGCGAGCCCGACGACCGACAGGATGGTCGTGACCCAGTAGCCGCGGTTGAGGATGTTCATCGGATCCTCGTCCTCGCGACCGCGGATGAAGAACTGGATCGCCACGATGGTCGCCAGCAGCCCGAAGGCACGGACGACGAGCGGGAAGAAGATCCACGACTCGGGGCTCGGCCAGCCCGCGGACACCGCGATGCCGTAGACCGCGACGCCCAGGATCATGGCGCCGATGTTCTCGGCGGCCGTGGACTCGAACAGGTCCGCGCCGCGGCCGGCGCAGTCGCCGACGTTGTCGCCCACGAGGTCGGCGATCACGCCCGCGTTGCGGGGGTCGTCCTCGGGAATGCCCGCCTCGACCTTGCCCACCAGGTCGGATCCGACGTCGGCCGCCTTGGTGTAGATCCCGCCGCCCAGCTGGGCGAACAGGGCCACGAAGCTCGCGCCGAACCCGAAGCCGACGATGACGAACGGCGCCTGGTTGATGGTGATGTCACCGATCAGGGCGTGGTAGGCCGTGAAGATGCCCCACACGCCGAGCAGCGACAGGGCGACCACGAGGAAGCCCGAGACCGCGCCACCGCGCATGGCCACCTGGACCGCCTCGACCAGGCTGCGGCGAGCAGCGGCCGCCGTTCGAACGTTGGACCGGACGCTGATCGTCATGCCGATGATGCCCGAGGCCATCGAGCACGCGGCACCGACCAGGAAGGCGAACGCGGTCAGCGCTCCGATCGGCGGTCCGGCCAGGCTCGGCACGTCGGCCACGTCCTTGGTCTCGACAACGCCGATGACCACGCCGATGATCACCGCCGCAACCAGGGCCAGCAGGGCGATCGTCGAGTACTGGCGCTTGACGAACGCGTCGGCGCCCTCACGGATCGTGTCGGCCACGTCCCGCATCGCCTGGGTGCCCGTGTCGCGGGACAGAACGTCGCGCGCCAGGTAGAGCGCGAACAGGATCGCGGCGATGCCCGCGATCGGGACGATCCATTGGAGCGCGTCGGCCATCGGGTTCTGCAGAGCCTCCTACGGGACGGTCGATGTCAGCCATTGAGCGGCGCGTTGCGCATTGTCCGGGCGACAGGCGGGAACGGATGTCGCGCCACGATTCGGGCTTCGCCGGCGGGGGTTCGGAACGCAGGGGAACCCCGCGCGTCGGCGGGTGGAGTGTATGCGTGCGCGAACGCATGGGTCAAACTCCATCGGCATCGGAATGCGGCCGTAGCAGGTGTCGAGACGGCCGATGGATCCCATCGACGGACGTCTCCCTGCGGGCCGTTCGGCACTGGCGGCCGACATGCCCGCAGCCAGCGACCGCGGTGATCGCCCGCATGGTCCGGGGACTGCCCCCCACCCCGCCCTATACTCCACCGTCGTGAACCGACGCTCCGCTCTGGGCTGCCTGGTCGAGGTTGCCGAGACCCTCGTCCTGACCCTCGTCATCTTCTTCGTGATCCAGAGCTTCGTTGCCCAGCCGTATCAGGTCGAGCAGCAGTCGATGGAGCGGACGCTCGAGCCGGGACAGTACGTGCTGGTCGACAAGCTGACCCCGCGCTGGGGCGGATACAACCGGGGTGACGTGGTCGTGTTCAGCCCACCGCCGTCGTGGACCAGTGAGACCACGCCGTTCATCAAGCGCGTCATCGGGCTGCCCGGCGACACCGTGGAGATCAGGGACGACGGGCTCGTGTACGTGAACGGCACCCAGCTCGTGGAGACGTATACCTACACCAACCCGGCCGGGATCCACGAGCCGACGACCTCGCAGGGCCGGCAACGCTGGACCGTGCCCGCAGGTGAGCTGTTCGTGATGGGCGACCATCGACAAGCCTCGGCGGATTCGCGGCTGTTCGGGCCGATCAACGAGAGCAACGTCATCGGCCGGGCGTTCCTGCGCTATTGGCCCCTCCCGGCACTCGGCATCCTGATGACGCCGAGCTACCCGGGCGTCACCGCGGCAGCGCCCTGACCGGCGCCCGCATGCCGTCGTGACCGCCGCGCTCGTCGTGCTCGCCGCGCTCATCGCGGGAGGTGGGGTCGCGGCCGTCAGCGCACGCGAGCCCAGGCTCGCGGCGCTCGGGACGCTGATCGTCCTGGTCGGCACCGCATTCATGGCGGATCCGCTGCCCGACGTCCTCGCCATCGCCGCCCGGCTGACCGGCGCGGTGCTGGCCGGGTACCTGATCTGGGTCGCGCTGCGCCAACCGGGCGCACCGACCGCGGGCTGGCAGATCGGCTGGCCCGGCGCCGCGGCCGTTGCGGTCGCGTCGTTTGCGACGGGCTGGCTGGCGGCGAACGCGCTCGGAGCGGAGCTCGCCGTCATCGTGGGTGAAGGCCCATCGTCGGCCGGGGTGGCCGCCGCGCTCGCGGAGGGCGGGCTGGTCCCCCGGGCGGCGATCGGCGCCGCCGCCGCGCTGCTCGCGCTGGCTGCCGCGCCGGTGCTGATGGCCCGCGACGTCCTGCGCCTGGGTCTGGGTCTGCTGCTGCTCCTCAGCGCGGCTGATCTCGTTCGTCAGGCGCTCGCCGCAGGTCCGGACAGCGTGGTCGAGCTGGGGTTCGCGGTGGCCGTGGCCATCTCCGGTGCGGCGGTGGCGGGCGTCGTGACCGCTTCGCTGCGGGCCCACGGCGACCTGCAGCTTCGTGCGGGTATCGGACGCGGCGCCGCCGTCCGCCACCGCACCGCGGATGAGGCGCATCCGCAGCGGATCCGACCGGATGGCGGCGCATGAGCCTGCTGGTGGCGCTGATCGGCATCGCGGCCATGGGTGCGGCGGGCTCGGCCGTGGGCCTGTCGCGCGGCGAACGCGTCGCACGGTTCGCGGCTGTGGGCGGCGTGCTCGCGCTGCTTGCCGTGATGGCGATCGCGCTCGCGCTCGATGCATCGCCCGACCAGCGGGCCGTGCTCGCGACGCGGAACCCGTTCGATGGCCGGATCGCGCCCAACGGCTATCTCCGGCTGGTCGTCGCGCTGTGGGCTCTCGACGCAATCCTGATCACGTTCGTTACCTGGCTGATGCGCGGGCTCGCCGGTCTCCGCGGGCTGCTCCCCGCCACGCTGGCTGCGATTGCCGGCGGCACGCTGGCGTTCGCGGCCACCGACCTCACGCTGGGTGCGCTGGCGGCCGGGATCACCGGGCTGGCCGCCCTGCTGGTGCTGGTGGTGGCCACCGGGCGTGGCCTCGTCGCCGCGATGTCCCGCGAGCTGCGGGTCTCGCTGATTGCGCTCGTGCTGCTGACGCTCGCTGCGGCCGGTGCACCGGCCGCAGCGGCGCTCGTGCTGCGGGGCGTCACCGCAGGGGCCGAGCGCGTCGGCGGTGCCCCCGATGAGGCGGGCACGATGGTGGGCCTGCTGGCGCTCATGGTCGCGCTCGCGATCGCCGTCCGAGGCGGGGTGATCCCGTTCCACGTGCGCGTGCCCCGGTTGGCCGATGCCGCGCCACCGCTCAGCCTGCCGCTGCTGCTTGCCTGGATCCCGGTCCCGCTCGGCGTGGTCGCCCTCACGATCACCGACCGACTGCTGGCGCCGCTGGCGCTGCCGCTCGACGGCGAGCGGCTGATCGTGGTCCTGGTCGTGCTGGTCACGCTGCTCGCGACCTCGCTTGCTGCCCTGCTCCAGGACGATGTCCGCCACGCGGTCGGGTACCTCGTGATCGCCGACAGCGCGTTCGTCCTGCTGGGCCTCGCGGCCTTCGACACGGCCGCCTGGGGCCCGGCACGCACCTGGCTGGTCGTGCTCGCTGGCTCCAAGACCGCGCTGATCGTGTGGGCCGCCGTTGCCGAGGCTCGCTTCGAGACGCGGAGCATCCCGGATCTCCGCGGGTGGCTGCGGCGGTCGCCCATCCTCGGGACGGGGCTGGTGGTGTCCATCGTGGCCACGTTCGGTGTGCCCGGATGGGCCGGCTTCTCGGCCCGGGTCGATCTCGCGAACCTGGCGGCGGGCGCGCCCTGGAGCTGGGCCCTGATCCTGGCCGGGTTTGCGACCCTGCCGGGCTACCTGCGGCTGCTCACGGTCGGCGCCGGCACGGCGACGAGCAAGGTGAGCCGCGCCGCCCCGGAGCGGATCGTGCGTGGCTGGCAGCCGGACGCGCTGCTCGTCGAGCGAGAGTCCACGCCGTCCGTGGCAGGCACGCGGGCGACGGGATCGGAGACGCGATCGGGGGGTTCGGATGGTCCTGGCGAGGCGGCCGGTAACGCCGTGGAGGCGCGTGCGAGCGAGGCGGCCGGTAACGCCGTGGAGACGCGTGCGAGCGAGGCGCGCGGCGATGCCCCCGTGCGCGGCGAGCCACCGAGCGACGAAGCCTCGACAACCGAGCCGGGGCTGCCACCGAGCGCTCGGCGTGCAGGCGCCAGGGGCATGGCGGGTGCCAGAGGGATGGCGACGTCCGGGCGCGCCGCCGTGACGCGCGCCTCGACCTCGATGGGCGTGGCGCTGAGCAGCTCGGGAGCGCTGGGTCGCCGGGCGGCGACGCGGTTGCGACGCGACCGCACGGAGCTGACCGCGGCGGCGGTGCTGGCGCTGGCGATCCTCGCCGCGCTGACCTCGTGGGGCGCGCTGGACATCGGCAGTGCCGCCGCGGAGCCGGCGCCGGTCGTGTCGATCCAATCCTCCGACTGACCGGCTCAGGCGCGGCCGAGGCGAGGGTTCAGACGCGGTTCGGCGGGTCGTCGACGTGGCCCGGTGGAGCCCTGCCGAGCGGACGGCCGCTGCGTCGGGCGGACGGGCCGCTACGCGTCGGGCGCCAGCACCCAGCGATCGATCTCGCGCTCGTAGCTCAGCAGCTCGTCGGGTCGGAACCACAGCGCGAGCTCTGCCGCGGCGGTCTCCTCGCCGTCCGACGCGTGAACCAGGTTCTGCGCGGTCTCGACCGCG
Source organism: uncultured Chloroflexia bacterium (assembly GCA_963734995.1). Classification (GTDB taxonomy): domain Bacteria; phylum Chloroflexota; class Limnocylindria; order Limnocylindrales; family CSP1-4; genus CAIXZV01. The sequence goes on along the minus strand of CAVTJD010000004.1, from coordinate 550,487 downwards.
AAGTCGCCGCGGATCGAGCCGGGGGCCGCCTCGTGCGGCCTGGTCGCGCCATTCATCGCCCGGACGATGGCGATCGCGTTCGGACCCTCGAGGGCCGCCGCCACCAACGGACCCGACGTGATGAACTCCACCAGGCCGGTGAAGAAGGGCTTCTCGCGATGGACGGCGTAGTGCTCCTCGGCGAGGGCTCGGTCGACCTGGACGAGCTTGAGCCCGACCAGCTTGAGGCCACGCTCCTCGAATCTGGCGAGCACGCGACCGACGAGCTGGCGCTGGACGCCATCGGGCTTGACGAGCAGAAGGGTTCGCTGGACTGCAGCCATGGGCAGGTCGTGGCCTCTCGACGTGGGCGGTCGTTGACGAACCGCGGGTTGGACGATCCTTCCGATCGGGACCCCGGCGGGCGCCGCAGAGGCGGCCGGGCATCCTCGATGCGGGTGATCAAGGGTAGCGTGCCGCGCGGCGGCGGGCGGCACGCGACGCACGCGCGCCGTCAGGTCGGATCGCGGTCCGCGCCCTCGGCAGGGTCGACGTCTGCTGTGCTCCACAGGTCGGGTTCGTCCGGATGGGACTCGTCCGTCCGTGCCGCGGGTCTGTCGGCAGCCACTGCGCCGATCCCGGCATCGGAGTCGTCCACCGGGCCGTGCGTCGTGCCACCGGTGCCGCCGGACGCGCGACCGGCGATCCCGCCCGCGTTCCGGGAGGTACCGGACGCGCCCCGCGCGACGTCGAACGCAGCCAGCGCCTCCTGCTCACGGCCCAGGATCCGCAGCGCGTCGCCCGCGACCAGGGCGAGCTCGGGCTCGGCGACGCGGGTGCCGAGCACATCGAGGACCTGACGCGCGAACTCCGGGTCGAGGCGCAACGCGACCCCCATCCGCAGGGCAGCGCGACCCGGGTCGCCCGCAGCCAGTGCGGCCCGTCCCCCGACGTATGCCTCCGCGGCAGCCGACGACGTGGCAGACGCGTCGGCCCCGGTCCGGATCGGAGCGCGGACGGTCCCCTGCCCGGGCACCTCGGCGGGTTCATCGGGCCAGGCCGCGTGACGCGGAAGCCCGGCGAACAACACGGCGAGCGGGACGTCCCCGACCGCCATCGCCCGTTCGACGAGGCGGCGGGCCTCACCCGGACGTCCCTGGGCGGCGATCGATTCCGCGGCGATCGTCAGCACCTCGAGACGAACCGAGCCGGCCTCCGCGAGCGGCAGGGCCAGGACGCCCGCGCCGGCGAGGTCATCGGTCCGCCAGCGCGCCACCGCCAGTGCGACGCGTCCGTCATCGTCAAGCGCCCCCAGCATCGCGAGCGCCTCGAGCTCGGCCCGCGCGAGGGTCAGCAGACCCATTCGGAGATGGAGCGTGGCGAGCTCCTGGGCCGCCACCGTGTCCACGCTGTCGACGGGCGCAACGGCGTCGGTCCTCGGGCCCCCGGCAGCGTGACTGCCACCGGGCACGACCTCGAGATCGCCGAGCGCTTCATCGTGACCTTCGTCGTCCGCGGCGGCGTCGTCGTCCACGCCGTCGTCATCGGTGTCCACGCCGTCGTCATCGTCCGTGTCGCCTGCGTCGTCCGCGGCGGCGTCGTCGTCCGTGTCGCCTGCATCGTCCGCGGCGTCGTCGTCGTCGGTGTCGTCCGCGCTCACCTCGGCTGCCGGCACGGCGGCATCAGCGGCCGGGCGCGTGTCGAGAGCCTCCTCCGTCCGGGTATCGGTGCCGGTCGCGTCCGACCCCGCCGTCATCGCCTCCGTCCCGGTCACGGCATCGTCGGTCCCCGACCCCGGGCCTGTTCCGGTCGGCGGACCGGTCGTGTCCCCCGTCCGGGTTCGCCGTCGGCTGCTCATCCCGGCAGACGCAGGTGCCGGTCGAGACTCCGGACATACCTGGCCGGCGCCACGACCGCCATCCGCAGACGATCGTCGCGGAACAGGTCGCGAGCCAGGCGGGCCACATCGTCCGCGCGCACGTCGTTCACGGCCTCGAGCGCCTCGTCGAGGGTGTAGACGCGGTCGTGCAGCGCCTCCTGCCCGCCGATCCAGGACGCCAGGTTCCGCGTCTCCTCCATGCGCAACTCGAGCCCGCCGGCAAGGTACGCCCTGGCCTTGTCCAGCTCGTCGGCCGGCACGAGCTCGTCGCGCAGTCGCGCGAGCTCGTCGAGGATCGCCTCGATCGCCGCCGGCAAGGCGGCCGGGTCGACGCCCGCCGAGATCTCGAGCGCGCCGGTGTCCGCGTACTCGACGATGCCCGAGCTGACGTCGTAGGCCAGCGCCTTGGCCTCGCGTACGCCGAGGAACAATCGGCTGGACATCCCGTCGCCCAGCACCGTGTTGAGGATCGCCAGGGCCCAGCCGTCGGGGTGATCTCGAGGCAGCGCCGGGACGGCGATCGAGAGCTGCGCCTGCGACGTGGCGCGACGCCCGACCAGGATGCGCGGGCCGGCCGGCAGCGCCGGGGCGGGCTCGAACGCCGGGATGGCCCCGTTCCCCTGCCCGAACGCGGCCGTCGCCAGCTCCACCGCCTCGGCATGGTCGACGTCCCCCGCGACGGCGACCACCGTGTTGGCGGGCCGGTACATGGCGTGCCAGAAGCCCCGGATCGTGTCGGACGGGAGCGCCCGGATCCCTTCCTCGTCGCCGCAGATCTCACGGCCCAATGGACCGTCGCCGAACAGTGCCTGCTGGATCAGCATCTGCGCGTACTCGGCCGGGTCGTCGAGGTACGAGCGGATCTCCTCGATGATCACGGTGCGCTCCTGGTCGATGTCCTCGTCCCCCAGGCGCGGCCGGACGACCAGCTCTCCGAGCACGCGCATCGCGGTCCCTGCCTCGCGGCGCGGCACGCGAGCCCAGTAGACGGTCGACTCGCGGTCGGTGGCCGCGTTGGCGGACCCGCCGACGCCCTCGATCGCCTCGGAGATGGCCCGGCTGGACGGGTAGCCCGCGGTGCCCTTGAACGTGAGGTGCTCCATGAAGTGGGCCACGCCGGCCTCACCGGCCGTCTCCAGCCGCGAACCGGCCAGCACGTAGGCCGCCACTGACACGGAACGCGCGCCGGGAAGACGCGCGGAGATCACGCGCGGGCCCCTGGGCAGCTCGGTTCGTTCGAACATGGCGACCGATGGTAGCCCGGAATCGAGGACCGGCGGCCGTCCCGGCCGCCGGTCCTGGCATCTCACGAAGAGCGCTGCCGTCGGCAGCGGTTCGGGGCCCCCTAGCCCAGCAGCACCGTGATCCAGTCCTGCAGGAAGTAGATCAGGAACGCGATCGACACGCCCCACACCAGCGGATGGATCTCACCCACCTTGCCCCGGGCCAGCTTGAGCAGCACCCAGCTGATGAAGCCCGCGCCGATACCGACCGTGATGTCGTAGGTCAGGGGCATGAGGATGATCGTGAGCAGGGCGGGCAGGCCCTCCTCGAGATCGGCAACCGGGATGTCCTTGACCAGCGTGAACATGAGGTAGCCGACGAGCACCAGGGCGGGCGCGGTGGCCGCGCTCGGGACGATGCCCGCGATCGGCGACAGGAAGATCGCGAACAGGAACAGCACGCCCGTGACGACCGAGGCGAAGCCCGTGCGGCCGCCCTCGGCGACGCCGGCCGCGCTCTCGATGTAGGTCGTGTTGGAGCTGGTGCCGGCGAGCCCGCCGACGGCCGCGGCGATCGAATCGACCAGCAGCACCCGTCCGACGCCGGGAACCGAGCCGTCCTCTTCCGCCAGGCCGGCCTCGGCCGCCACGCCGGTCACCGTGCCCATGGTGTCGAAGAAGTCGGTGAGCATGATCGCGAAGATCGTGAGCACCGCCACCAGCGGCGCGAGCGACCACACGTTGCCGAGATCGAACTGACCCAGGGTCGAGAACGACGGCACGACCGAGAAGCTGTCCGCACTGGGCAGCGTCGTCACGGCATCGAGACCCAGGGCCGCCGGGATCAGGCCGATCAGCGTGGTCACGACGATGCTGATGATCAGCGCCGCGCGGAGACGCAGGGCCCACAGCACCATCGTGATGATCAGGCCGATGATGAACACGAACTGGCTGGGTGCCGTCGGGAACGCGATCGTGACCGGCGTTCCGGACCCGGCCTGGATCAGGCCGCCGTCGACGAACCCGATGAACAGGATGAACAGGCCGATGCCGACGCCGATGGCGCGCTTGAGGGCGATCGGGACGGCGTTCATGATCGCCTCCCGAAGCCCGAGCACGACCAGCAGCGTGACCAGGAGCCCCTCCCAGACGATCACGCCCATCGCGCCGGCCGGGGTGAGACCCTTGCCCAGGGTCAGCGTGAACGCCACGATCCCGTTGATGCCGAGGCCGGCGGCGAGCGCAAACGGGTAGTTGCCGACCACGCCCATCGCGATCGTCATGATCCCGGCGATGAGGGCCGTCGCTGCGGACAGCGCCGCGGCGGTGAAGGCGTCGTTGGGCGCGACACCTTCGCTCGTGAACCCGGCCATCAGGATGGATGGGTTGAGGAAGATGATGTAGGCCATGACCATGAACGTGGTCAGGCCTGCTCTCGTCTCGGTTCCGAAGTTCGTTCCGCGTTCCGCGAACTTGAAGTAGGCGGCAATGCCGCCCATGCGCGCAGACGGCGCGGCCGATGACTGGGCGCTCATCGGTGGTATGGATCCTCCCTCGCTCTGACTCCCTGCCCTGGCTGGTTGCCCCCCTCTTGCTGCTCGCGGCCCTCGCGCCGCAGGCAGCGCTCTCGCGTCCGGTGGCCATCTCGCCACGGGTCCCACCTTTGCGGCGGATGCCCCATGCTCGGCGGCACCCCCGGCGATGCCTCCACCCGGCGCCGGCGCTCGGCGCCTGTTCTCGGTGCCCCGCTCGGAGACGCCGCCCTCCTCGGCGTCACCGCGCGACGGCTTTACTCCTCGGTCCCCTCGAGACCCTGGAGCTCCATCTGGACGAAGCCGCTCGTGTCGAACTCGAGCTGGCGCGGCGAGACCGGCCCGGCGGCATCGTCGACCAGGCCGGGCACGAACTCGAGGATCACCCGCTCGTCACCCTGGACAAGGGTGTAGACGAGCAGCTGGTCAGGGCGCGTCTCGAACTCGAGGTGCTCGAACGAATCGACGTTGATCGTGATCGCGATCGGCGTGAAGTAGGTCGAGACCTCCGGCTGATCGGCGACGATCCGCTCGACCCAGCCCGTTCCGTGCTCGATCACCTCGCGACCCCGGAGATACCGGTACGAGACGGTCTGCTTGAGGATCGGGCGCAGCAGGTGCTGCAGGTCTGTTCGGCTGGTCACGAGGCCGTGGTTGACGAAGAACTTCGCGGGCGGTTCGCTCGACACGATAGGCTCCCACCTTTCGGCTCGATGGGCGCTGGAGCGGCGCGCCGCGCCGCTCTCCCGGAAGCGACCCGACACCCGCGATCGTAGCGGACTCGGAGGGTTGCGGGTCGGTGACGGGCGCACCGCAGGCGGCCGCAGGCGGCCGCAGGTAGTCGTCGGCGGTCCTCGGCGGCGGGGCGGCAGCGGGAGGCCGGGCGGCGGGACGCAGTGCGACGCGGGACGTCGGTGGCCGGGCGGCGCGGGGCGCCACGGGAGGCCGGGCGGCGCGGCACGTCGGTGGCCGGGCGGCGCGGGGCGCCACGGGAGGCCGGGCGGCGCGGGGCGGCAGCGGGGCGGCAGCGGGACGGCGCCGGCGCGGGACCGGCACAGGACCGGGAACTTGCGCAGATACCCATGACGCGGGTACGGGTCGAGAACCCGTCGTGCGCACTCGTGCACGTACCCATGGTGCGGGTGCTACGACCGGATCGGTCCGCTGGACCTGATCACCTGCCTATGCCACGGGTACTCGCGCAACACCCGAGCCCAGGAGCTGCGCTACCACCCACCTGGCAGATGTCTGATCAGGTAAGGCCCGGCGCCCTGCGTGGAAGCCGCGAGCAGCGGTGCCGGACCTGATCAGGTCGCCGGCCTGCATGCATCCCACGGGTATCTGATCGATTCGCAGCGGCGGTTGCGTGGTCTCCGCCATGGGGTGGCGGCACAGACCCGGCGACGAACGGTCCGCGAACGGGTCGCTCCTCCGAGGGCTCGGCTTCCGGCGCCCACGACCCCCCGCCCGGCGATCAGCGCCCGCCATGGCGATCACCGTTCAAGACCCCGTCCCACCGGCGCCGGACTGACGCGTCCTGAGACGACCTTGACGACACTTGATACGGCGTATACCTTACGCCGTAAGCCTTACGATGTAAGCTCATCGCAGGTGGCAGGTCCATGGTGGGAACGGGTCGGTGGGAACGAGCATGAAGTCACGGCACGCCGCAGCCACGGGTGGGCACCGGCACGCCGCAGCGACGGGTGGGCACCGGCACGCCGCAACCACGGGTTGGCACCGGCACGACGGGTCGGGGCGGCCGGCAGCGGCAGCGTGCCTGCGGCAAGCGACCTCGGGCGGCGTCCTTCCGGTGCTACCGCGATGACGGCCCGACGACGCGACCATCCGTTGTCCCGCGACGAGGTGCTCGACGCGGCGCTCGGCATCGTCGACGCCGATGGTCTGGCTGCGCTGACCATGCGCCGGCTGGCCGCCACGCTCGGGGTCGAGGCGATGTCGCTCTACTACCACGTGCCCAGCAAGGACGCGCTGCTCGACTGGACCGTCGACCGGATGCGCGCCGAGATGCGGCTGCCCGAGGCGATGCCCGACGACTGGCCGGACGCGCTCGAGGCGGTGTTCATGGAGTATCGCCGGGTCCTGACGGCGCATCCCAACATGCTGCCGCTGGCGGCGCGCCGGACCGGTGCCGAGGGCACGTCGGGCCTCCAGTTCCTGATCGACCGCGGCGTGCCGCCCGACGACGCCGTGGACCTGTACCAGTCCCTGGTCGCGTTCACGGTCGGCTACTCGATGCTCGGCTCGCCGCTGATCGAGACGGCGTGGGCCGGGCTGTCTCCGGCGCTCGGCGATCGCCTGCGCGAGTGGCGCGATGACACGTTCCGCCGAACCCTCCGCATCGTCATGGCGGGCTATCGGCGGAGCGAGAAAGGTTCGCAAGGGTGAACACGATGGCAGGAACGCTTCCCTGGGCGCTGATGCTTGCGGCCGCAGGTGGCGGCACGTGGTGGCTGCTGTCCCGGGAGCTGGCCGTCGGCTGGTGGCTGCTGGCGGCGCTGTTGATCGGACACGGGCTCGTCCACCTGCTGTTCGCGGTGCCGGCGCCGACCGAGTCCGAGAGCGGCCAGACCACGAGATGGCCGTTCGAGATCGGCCGCTCATGGGTCATCGGCGGGGGCTACCTCGACGCGGGTACCGTCCGCGCGATCATGGCCATCCTGATCGCCGTCGCCGTGGGTGGCTTCGCACTGGCCGGCCTGTCGACCCTGGGGGTCGTGGTACCGGCGACCTGGTGGCCTGCGTCGGTGGTGGTGGCGGCGGTCGCGTCGGCGGTCGCCCTGATCGTGTGCTTCGACCCGCAGCTCGTGCTGGGCCTCGGGATGGATGCCGTGCTGGTGTGGGTCGCGACGGCCCGCGTGTGGGCGCCCTGACCGACGGCACTGGGCACCCTCGACGAGGTCGGACCTGCGCAGCATCGGCCGGGATCGTGCACGACGTGCACGTATGATCCGGGCATGCTCCTCGCCATCGACATCGGCAACACGAACGTCACGCTGGCCCTCGTGCACGAGGGGGCGCTGCAACCCGTCCGCCGCGCCGCGACTCCGCAGGCTGCCTCCGCCGATGAGCTGGAGCTCCTGCTGACGGGCATCTTGGGACTTGACGGCACCACGCTCGGGGACGTCGATGCGCTGTGCCTTGCCTCGGTGGTCCCGGCGCTCACCGCGGCCGTCGAGCGCGTCGCGGCGCGCCGCGCCATCCCGCTGCTGGTCGCGTCGGCGGGGACGGTCCCCCTGGCGATCCGCGTCGACCGTCCGGGCGAGGTCGGCGCAGACCGGCTGGTCAACGCGCTGGCGGTGGCACGGCTGTACGGAACGCCCGCGGTGGTCGTGGACCTCGGGACCGCGACCACGCTCGACTGCGTGGGGCCGGACGGCGCCTACGTCGGCGGTGCCATCGCACCCGGGCTCGAGCTGGGTCTCGATGCCCTGGCCGCGCGAACCGCCAAGCTGCCCCGGATCGAGCTGCGAACCCCCGACCGCGCGATCGGTCGCGACACCGTCAGCGCGATGCAGGCGGGCACGGTCTTCGGTTACCAGGCGCTGGCGTCGGGCCTGCTGGCGCGAGTTCGAACCGAGCTCGCGGAGCTGGCCGGCTGCCCGCCCGAGGCCGTGCACACCGTGCTCACCGGCGGCCTGGCGTCGGCGCCCTGGGCCCGCGACGTCGAGGGCGTCGACGCGATCGATCCGGATCTGACGCTCGAGGGGCTGGCGATCCTGTACGCGGAGGTTGCCGGTGGCAGCCCGATCGAGGCGGTTCGACGGTGAGCGGCGAGGAACCCGACCCGCGCCTGGCGGGGCGACTGATCGGGCTGGGCGTGTGCGGCTCGATCGCCGCCTACAAGGCCGTGGAGCTGTTGCGGCTGCTCCAGGCCGAGGGCGCCGACGTGGTGGCGATGCTGACGCCCGCGGCCGCACGGTTCGTCGGTCCGCTGAGCTTCGCCGCCCTGTCACGCCATCCCGTCGAGACCGACGTGCTGGGGTTGCTCCCGGACGAGCGGATCGGGCACATCGTGGTCGCCGACGCAGCGGATGCGATCGTGGTCGCGCCCGCCACCGCCCGCTGGCTGGGCGCGATGGCCAACGGTCTGGCCACGGACTCGGTGGTGGCGACCTGTCTCGCAACGTCGGCGCCGGTGCTGTTCGCACCCGCGATGGACGGCGACATGTGGACGCACCGCGCGACGCGCGACAACGTCGAGCGCCTCCAGCGGGACTTCGGCTACCGGCTGGTGCCGCCGGAGACCGGCTCGCTCGCGTCCGGCCAATCCGGGGTGGGCCGCCTCGCAGACCTGCCCGCCATCGTGGACGCCATCGTCGCGGCCGTCGCCGATCGACCCATCCGCCAGCCGGACCCGGCCGCCCGGCCGCCGATCGTCGGGCAGGCGCGCGAGCCCGATCTCGAGGGTCGCCACATCGTCGTCAGCGCGGGTGGCACGGCCGAGCCGATCGACCCGGTCCGGTTCATCGGCAACCGGAGCACCGGCCGGATGGGTGCGGCGATCGCCCGGGCTGCGCTGGACCGCGGTGCGAAGGTCACGGTGGTCGCCGGACGCACCGAGGTGGCGCTCCCCGACCAGGCGCGCATCGTCCGGTCCGAGACCACGGGAGCGATGCGCGAGGCCATTCTCGACGCGGTGATCGCGGACCGTGCCGACGCGCTGGTGATGGCCGCGGCGGTGGCCGACTTCCGCCCGACACGCGCAGCGGACGCCAAGCTCACCCGAGACGGGCCGATCGCCATCGAGCTCGAGCCGACCGAGGACATCCTGGCCGAGGTCGCGACCCGCGCCCGAACCCTCGACCCGAGGCCGGTCATCGTCGGCTTCGCGGCCGAGACCGGATCGCTCGACCGGATCGCGGACAAGCTCCGCCGCAAGGGTGCCGACCTGCTGGTCGCCAACGACGTCGCCGAGACCGGATCGGGGTTCGGCACCGACACCAACCGGGTCGTGATCCTGTCGGCCGACGGGACCCGGGACGAGCTCCCGCTGCTGACCAAGCGCGAGGTGGCCGACCGGCTGCTGGACAGGGTCGCCGCGGCGTTGGACGAACGCCAACCACGGGGGCACGTTGGACGAACGCCAACCACGGGGGCACACTGATTCCATGACCAGGGAGAGCCGGGCATGAGCGCCCAGACCCAGACCGTTCGCCGCCTGTCGGTCGTCGACATCGCCAAGCTGTACGCCGACGGCGTCCGGATCGCCACCATCACCGCCTACGACTATCCGACGGCCCTGCTCGTGGACGAGGCGGGGATCCCGCTGATCCTGGTCGGTGACTCGCTGGCCCAGGTGATGCTGGGCTACGACACGACGGTGCGGGTCTCGATGGACGAGATGCTCCACCACACCAAGGCGGTGGTGCGGGGCACGAAGCGCGCCCTGATCGTGGGCGACATGCCGTTCCTGTCCTACGCGACACCCGACGACGCCATCGCCAACGCCGGCCGCTTCCTGCGCGAGGGTGGCGCGCAGGCGGTCAAGGTCGAGGGCGGCGTGCGCACCGCACGATCGATCGAGGCCGTGGTCAAGGCCGGGATCCCGGTCATGGGCCACATCGGCCTCACGCCGCAGGCGATCAACGCGATCGGCCGGGTGCGGGTCCAGGGCAAGTCCCGCGAGCAGGCGCGCCAGGTGCTGGCCGACGCCCTGGCGGTCCAGGAGGCCGGCGCGTTCGCGATCGTGCTCGAGCTGCTGCCCGCGGAGCTGGCGGCAGTGATCACCGAGCGGCTGCGGATCCCGACGATCGGCATCGGCGCCGGAGCGGGCTGCTCGGGGCAGATCCAGGTCATCACCGACACGCTCGGCTTCGGGGACTGGACGCCGAAGCATGCCCGCACCTACGCGGATCTGCGAGGGACGATCCTCTCGGCGATCGGCCGGTACCGGGAGGACGTCGAGGCCGGCGTGTTCCCCGGTGAGCCCGAGACCGTGCGGATGGACGCGTCGGTCCTGGACGAGGTGCTCGGCCGGGGCGCCGCGGATCGCGCCGATCCCATGAGCGACGTGGCCGGCATCCCGCTCGATCGCGACCTCTAGCCTCGCCTTGCAGGTCGTCCGCACCCGGGCCGAGCTGCGAGCCGCGCTGACGGTCGCTCCCCGATCGGTCGGCCTGGTGCCCACGATGGGCTGGCTCCATGCCGGTCATACGTCGCTGATCGAACGTGCCCGGTCCGAGAACCGGACCGTGGTCGTGTCGATCTTCGTCAACCCCCGCCAGTTCGGCGAGTCGACCGATTTCACCCAGTATCCGCGCAACGAGGCGCGCGACCTGGCGGTGTGCGAGGCGGGCGGCGTCGACATCGTGTTCGCGCCATCCGTGGACGAGGTCTATCCCCCGGGCTTCGACACCGTGGTATCCGTGGGCGAGGTGGCGCGCCCGCTGGAGGGCGCCGCGCGACCGGGCCATTTCGACGGGGTCGCGACCGTGGTCGCGATCCTGTTCGCGCTGGTCGCCGCCGAACGTGCCTACTTCGGCGCCAAGGACTACCAGCAGGTGCGCGTGATCTCGCGCATGGCGCTCGACCTCGCGCTGCCGACCGAGGTCGTGCCGTGTCCCACCGTGCGTGAGCCCGACGGTCTTGCCCTGTCGTCCAGGAACGCCCGGCTGTCACCGGCGGGCCGCGCCGCGGCGCCGGTGCTGTACCAGGCCCTGGCCGCGGGGGCGCGTCGGATCCGGGACGGCGAGCGCGACGCGGACGCGGTGCGCGGCACCATGCGCGAGCGGCTCGCGTCGGAGGCGCTGGCCGATGTGGATTACGTCTCGGTCGCGGACCCGGACTCCCTGGCCGAGCTGGGCTCGATCGATGGCGACGCGCTGCTGTCCCTCGCGGTCCGGATCGAAGGCGTGCGCCTCATCGACAACGAGCGGGTCCCCTGACCGTCCGGCGCCGGCAGGTCAATCCAGCCGCGCCTCGGTCGCCGCTTCGAGAAACCGGTCGATCTCGAGGTGCTCCCAGACGAGCGCCTTGATCAGGTCGATCTTGCCCGCGTCGGCCGCATGGGTCTTGACCAGCAGGTCGTGGATCTCGGACGCGACGGTGTAGGTGTCGTCGTCCACGAGAGCCGCGAACATGCCCGCATGCCGGATCGCCTCGGCGACCTCGCCCCGCGGCTCGTAGCCACCGGTCAGCACGAGGCCGATCGCCGCCCCTTCGGGTCCCGCCTCCACCGCCCCCGGCGTGTCGCCAACCAGCGCGTCGACCGCGGCCGCGCGCGGGCGACCGGAGAGGTGGGCCGTGGTGATGGTGATGATCACGTCCTCGCGGTCGCCGGGCACGATCACCAGCGTTCCCGGGCCGACGTGGCTGAGCATGTGATGCGGTTCCATGGCGCCGATGGCGACGTTGACGATCACGCGATCGAGGTCAGGCCCCGGGTCGATCAGACGGCCGCCGACGCTCTCGAGGATCATCTCGAGCGTGGGGTTCGACAGGATCGTCCGGTAGGGCAGCACGCCCAGCAGCGGGATCCCGTGGCGCGCCAACCCGCGCTCCAGGGTGCGCTCGATCCCGGGCTGCTCGTCGATCCGCACCTTGTTGACGATCGCGCCGGCCACGGTGACCCCGTGAGCCGCGAACAGCGACGCATTGAGCACGATCTCGTCGATCGGGCGGCCGACCCCGCCCTCGGACACGATGACCGCCGGAGCGCCAAGCATCGCCGCGACGACCGCGTTGGACAGCCCGATCACCGCCCCCACACCCGCATGGCCCGTGCCCTCGATCAGGAGCATGTCGTGGCCGGCGAACTGTCGCTGGGCGTCGACGATGCGGGCACCCAGATCCTCGACCACCTCACCCGCGATGTAGCGCTTGGTGAACCCGCGTGGGATGTGCACCGGGCTCATGACCGGGTACGGCTCCGGCAGGCCGAAGACCGTCCGCATCAGCACGGCATCCTCGTCGGCGGGATGGCCGTCCTCGATCACGGTCCGCTGCCCGACCGGCTTGGTGAACCCCGTCCGGTAGCCCTTGCGCCGAAAGCCGTCGAGCAGGCCCAGCGAGGCGGTCGTCTTGCCCCGGTTCTGGCCGGTGGCCGCGAGGTACAGCTGGCGCATGGTGCCCTTCTCGCGCGCTGCCGCGGGGACGGCCTCAGCCCCGGCTGGCCGTCTTGCGCTCGATGAGCTGGACCGCCTCGCGGAGGCGGGTCAGCGCCTCGTCGTCGACGCTGTCGGGCTCGAGGAACGGGCCCAGCCGCTCCATGATGTCGGTCACGAGACCCAGAAACACCGCGGCGTCGGCGACGAAGAACTGCGGCTCGTTGTTGTAGCGCACCATCGTCAGCCGACCCTGCAGCACGCGCCGCTCTTCCACGTGCGCGACCTGGGTGCTGAAGTTGTGGCCCTGGATCCCGTCGGGGTTGTTGAGGAAGTTGAGCGCGTTGTCGATCGCGAGCCCGAACCGGGCGCGCCAGGCAACGAGGCGCTCATGGACCTCGGGCGGGATGCGGACCTCGGCGACCTCCTCGAACACCTCGGGTGCGACGGTGAGCAGCCCGACCAGCGTCGTTCCGGCCCGGGCGCCGAGCATCACCTGCAGGCTCCGCTCGAGCGTGAACACCTCTGAATCGAAGCGCGGGCTGGTGATCACGTCCGTCAGGAGGTCCTCGACGTTGTCGAGGCTGCCCGGGTCGCTGAGCGCCCCGGCCATGTGGAGGATCTCCTCCTTGAACAGGAATTTCTCCTCGTGGTCGAGCATGGCCGGATGGTAGCAGGGCGCCCAGGCCACACCCGGGCACGCCGTCTCGACCTCGGACACAGCACCGTCGGGGCGCGGTGACCGGTCGCCACCCACACACGGGCACCCCTGCTCGGTCCCCGATCCGGGGAGGTGCTCCTTTGCCGGGGCGCCCCCTACGATCGGGCCGAGCCATGAACGAACGCACGACGATCGGCATCTGGCACCACGCGTTCGACTTCGACCGGCTGACGGAGCCTCATCTGCTCGAAGGTGAGGTTGCCCGGCGAACGGTGCGCGTCGGGCTGCTGTTCGCGGCTGCGTCCGCGCTGCTGTTCTCGCTGCTGTACGTCGTCACCGGGCCTGCCGAGTTCATCGCCGCCAACTTCCTGTCCTCGGTCGCCCTGCTCGCCCTCGCGCTCCTGCCCCGACGCGACACGCGGCTGCAGCTGTACGGGGCCGTGACGATCGCGCTGGCCCTGCTCGGCTACCAGCTGCTGCTGCTGGGCCGCGTCGACAACGGCATCACGGTCTGGTTCCTCGTGCCGAGCATCGCCACGGCGCTGCTCGGCATGTGGCGGCTGGCGGTCTACTGCGCCGCCACCGGCATGGCCGAGATCGTCGCGATCGTGGCAGCCGCGCGCCTCGGCTGGCTCCAGCCTGTCGTGACCATCCCGGAGGCCGAGGTCGTCATGGCCGGATCGACGATCGCGACGCTGGCGCTGTGCGTGATCTTCGCGGCGATCACGTACCAGGCCCGCCGGCGGCTGCTCGCCGACATCGAGCAGGGGACCCTCGCGCTCGAGCACGCGCTGGAGGAGTCCCGCCTGGCCCGGAGCGAGGCTGTCGAGGCGTCCGAGGCGAAGGACCGGTTCTTCGCGAACCTGACCCACGAGATACGAACGCCGCTCAACGGGATATGTGGCACGGCCGAGCTGCTCGAGTCCACCGCCCTGTCGGCCGATCAGGCGCCGCTCGTCGAGGCGCTGGCGACGAGCACCCGCAGCCTCGTGTCGCTGGTCAACGCGATGCTCGATCACGCGCGCCTGAGCGCCGGCTATGCGACGGTGGACGTGGCACCCTTCGAGCCTCGGCTGGTGGCCTCCGAGATCGCGGGCACCTACCGCTCGTCCGCCGAGGACAAGGGCCTGCAGGTCACGATCACCGTCGATCCCGCCGTGCCCCGGTGGGTGGATGGCGACCGGGTCAAGCTCACGCAGATCCTGGCCAACCTGGTGGCCAACGCCGTCAAGTTCACCGAGCACGGTGGCGTCCAGGTCGGGTTCGAGTATCGCCCGGGCCCGGCGCACGAGCCCGGCGCGGGCGGCACCCTCATCGCCGCGGTGACAGACACCGGCATCGGCATCCCCGACGATGCGGCGAGCGCCGTGTTCAGGCCGTTCGTCCAGGCTGACGAGTCGATCGGTCGCGCGTACGGAGGTTCGGGGCTGGGGCTCGCCATCGCCCAGCAGCTCGCCACCCTGATGGGCGGCACGCTGCGTCTTGCCAGCCGCGTCGGAGCCGGCTCGACGTTCACGCTCGAGATCCCGGCGCCCATGGCCGACCCACCGAGCGCGTCCGCCGACCAGACGGACCGGCCGCCGGCACCGATCGCCGGGGCACACGTGCTCCTGGTCGAGGACAACGCGATCAACCGGATGGTCGCCCAGTCGATGCTCCGCCGCGCCGGAGCGGACGTTGCGGTCGCGACCAGCGGCGAGATGGCCGTGGACCTGGCCGCGCGCAGCACGTACGACCTGATCCTGATGGATCTCCAGATGCCAGGGCTCGACGGGATCTCGGCATCCCGCGAGATCCGATGCCGCGAGGCCGAGGTCGGGCGCGCGGCCGTCCCGATCATCGCCATGTCGGGGAACTCGCCGGCCGACTATGGCGAGGCATGCACCGCGGCCGGCATGGACGGCTTCCTGATGAAGCCCGTCGGTACCGCCGAGCTGGGGCGGGTGCTGGCCGGCATCGACAGCCGCGAGTCGTAGGCGTCCCCAGCGCCAACGGTTCCGGCCGGCCCCATCTGCCAGAACCGGTCTATCTGCCAGAACCGGTCTATCTGCCAGACACGAATCGGCCCGGCTCCTCCTGCCGGGCCGTTCGTGCGTTCGCGGCGGCTCAACGGCGTGCCGATGAGCCGCGGAAGAGGCGACTTACGGGTAGAGGCCCCGCATCGCGGTGGCGTCGGCCACGCGCTGGACGGCGTTGAGGTACGCCCCGGTCCGCATGTGGACGCCTTCCCTGGTGGCCTGCTCGAGGACCTCGTCGAAGGCCTTGACCATGATGGTCTTGAGCTTGGCGTTGACGTCGTCCTCGGTCCAGTGGTCCCGGTTGAGGTCCTGGACCCACTCGAAGTAGCTGACGGTCACGCCACCGGCGTTGGCCAGGATGTCCGGGATCAGGAACACGCCGCGCTCGAACAGGATCGCGTCGGCGTCGGGTGTCGTGGGGCCATTGGCGGCCTCGGCGACGATCTTGGCCTTGACGTTCCCCGCGTTGGCGGCCGTGATCTGGTTCTCGAGCGCGGCCGGGATCAGGACGTCGCACTCGGTCTCGAGCACCTCGGCGTTGCTGATGTCCTCGCTGCCCGGGTAGCCGCGGACGGTCCCGTGCTCCTTCTTCCAGGCGATCACGCCATCGATGTTGAGACCGGTCATGTTGCGGATGCCGCCCTGGGAGTCCGACACGGCCACCACGGTGGCGCCTTCCT
The DNA here is from genome assembly GCA_963734995.1 of uncultured Chloroflexia bacterium. Taxonomy (GTDB): domain Bacteria; phylum Chloroflexota; class Limnocylindria; order Limnocylindrales; family CSP1-4; genus CAIXZV01. The sequence goes on along the minus strand of CAVTJD010000004.1, from coordinate 534,449 downwards.
GGACCATGAGCTGCGCGGCGATCGCGCCCGCGTTGCCGAAGCCCTGGACGGCGACCTTCGCGCCCTTGAGGCTCATCCCCAGGTGCCTGGCCGCCTCGGCGATCGTGTACACGCAACCGCGGGCAGTGGCCTCGTTGCGGCCCTCGGAGCCGCCGAGGCTGATGGGCTTGCCGGTGACCACGCCCGGGACCGTGTAGCCCACGTGCATGGAGAACGTGTCCATGAACCAGGACATGACCTGCGGGGTGGTGTTGACGTCCGGCGCGGGGATGTCGCGCTCGGGCCCCACCAGGACCTCGATCTCGGTGAAGAACCGGCGGCTGAGGTGCTCGAGCTCCTTCATCGACAGCTTCTTGGGGTCGACGATGACGCCGCCCTTGCCGCCGCCGTACGGGATGCCCACGACCGCGCACTTCCAGCTCATCCACATCGCGAGGGCCTTGACCTCGTCGAGCGAGACGTCCTCGTGGTACCGGATGCCGCCCTTGGCGGGACCGCGGCTGAGATTGTGCTGGACGCGATAGCCGGTGAAGACCTTGACGCTCCCGTCGTCCATCTGGACCGGGAAATGCACGGTGAGCTCGCGGCGGGGCTCACGAAGCACCTGTCGCAGGCCGGGGTCGAGATTCAGGCGGTCGGCGGCGAGATCGAACTGCTGCTGCGCGACGCGCCAGGCGCTGATGGGCGCCGCAACCTTTTCCGTCGTCATGGAACGGAGGGTCCTCGTGGCGGGACGGTGGACGCCGTCCTCGATCGATGGGTCATCTTCCGGACGACCCCACGGGGGCGCGCGTCGCGAACCCGGCCGTGGCATGGCCGGCGACCTGGCGCGCCGCCTCTGGGTGTCGAGTATAGCCACCAACAGGGGTAGACCATGGGCCGGTCGTCACCCTGCCGTAACCAATCCGTCACCTGCTCGACCCTGTTGGATGGCAGGGGTCGACCGGTGCGCCAGTCATCGCCCGTGAGCGGATCAGTGGCGGCGGATCACGACCGCCCCGACGCAGCCGGGACCGAGATGCGGACCGACCGAGGCGCCGATCGTCAGCACCTGGACCCTCGCCGGATCGAGCCCCGAGCGCTCGAGGAACCGCTCGTGGAACTCCTCCACATCGGCCTGGGTCGTGTGGAGGATGGTCGCGCGCTCGATCGGCGCCTGGGTGAGCAGCTCCAGGGTCCGGGCTCGAGCCTTGAGCCGGGTCCGGACGCGGTCCGCGTTCTCGACGATGCCGTCCTTGACGGTGATGATCGGCTTGATCGAGAGCATGGTTCCGACCGCCGCTCGGGTCCCGCTGATCCGGCCGCCGCGCTTGAGGTACTCGAGCGTGTCCAGGGCGACGTACAGATCCACGTCGTCCTTGCGATGCTCGATCACGCGGGCGATCTCCGCCGCGGCCACACCCTCGTCGGCCAGCTCGGCGGCCACCTGGGCGAGCATCCCCGTCCCCATCGACGCCGTCCGCGAGTCGATCACGTGGATCTCCCGGTCGGCCAGCATGTCCCGTGCCACCTGTGCCGACTTGAGGGTCCCGGACAGCTCGCCCGAGACGTTCACGCACACGATGGCGTCGGCGCCATGCTCGAACGCCGCCTTGAACGCATCGAGGAAGTCGCCGGGTGCCGCGGCGGCCGTGGTCGGGAACGGCGCCTCGGGGGCCGTCATCCGTACCCAGAACTGGTCGGTGGTGAGATCCACGTTCACGCGGAACGACTCGTCGCCGAAGCTCACGATCAGGGGCACGACCGTGATCTCCTGGCGGGCGGCGAGCTCGGGCGTCATGTCGCTGACGGAGTCAGTGACGATCGCGACACGGGACAACGGCTGGGTCCTCCGGGGAGCGTGGCTCCGTGGCTGCCGATGATACGTGCCGGGGCATCGCGTGTCGGCCGGGGTCCCGAACGGGGGCGGCATCGCGTGGACGGCGAGCCGGCGGAACGGGCGAATGCCACGTGGCCGAGCGCACCGTCCGGATCCGCACCGGGGCACCCTCGGCAACCACCAGCCGGTACGCTTCAGGACATGGCGCGCGCGGTCATGGCGGTGATCTTCGGCACCTTCACCCTGCGCCTCGCGACGGGCATCACCGGCGCGATGCTCATCTACTACTACGCCGCGTTCCCCGACTACGGCGGGGCTCCGGTCAGCGCCCGTGAGGTCGGCATCCTCGCCGCGCTGTTCTACGCGAGCGAGCTGATCGGCTCACCGCTGTTCGGGGTCCTGTCCGACCGCGTCGGACACCGGCGGGTGATGCTGATCGGGCCCGCGTTCGGCGTGGTCGCGGTGGTCATCACCGCGCTCACGACCAGCCTGCCGATCATCGGGCTCACCCGGCTGCTCGAGGGCGGCTCGACGGCGGCGTCCGTACCGTCGATCCTGGGCTTCATCGCGTTCGCCACCGCAAGCGACGAGCTTCACCGTGGGCGCGCCGTCGCGCGCTTCGAGGCCGCCACCCTGGCGGGCCTGCTGACCGGGTTCGTGATCGCCGGTCCGCTGTTCAGCGCGTTCGGTCCGGTCGCGTTCCTGGTCAACGCGGTCGTCTACGTCGTGTCGTTCCTGATCTACCGTCACGGCGTCCCGGCGAATGCGGAGCCCGAGCCGGCGGCCGCGGCGCACGACCCGACCGAGGGCCTGCGCCGGTATCTGCGGATCCTGCGTGGCAGCCACGTGTGGCTGCTCGCCCCGACCTGGATCTCGATCAACGCCGTGCTCGGCCTGTACACCAGCCAGACCCTGTTCCAGCTGGTCCGGACGCCCGATCCACGGTTCGACGGGCAACAGCTGATGGGCGGCTTCAACGAGCTCCAGGTGTCCGCCGGGCTGGCGGTCGGCGGCGTCCTGTTCTTTGCCGGCCTCCTCTACTGGGGCGGCAAGTTCCGGAGCCTGCGCCGCACGTCGATCATCCTGTACGGCATCCTCGGCGGCTCGGTGATGATCGTGGCGGGGGCGGCGGTGAACCATGCGGCCAGCGTGCCGTTCCCGCTCGTCGCGGGCATGGTCCTGATCGGAGCCGGCGGGATGTTCGTGCTGGCGGGCGCGACACCGGCGGCGATCGGGCTGCTGGCGGACATGACCGAGGCCTACCCGGACGACCGGGGCGCGATCATGGGCCTGTACTCGGTGTTCCTGGGGATCGGCCAGATCACCGGCAGCCTGCTGGGCGGCGAGGCTGCGCAGCGCGCGGGCCTCGACGGCGTGTTCGTGCTGTCGCTGGTGCTGCTCGCGATCGCCCTCGTGCCGCTCAGCCGGCTCCGGCGCTACGAGCACCATGTGGCGATGCGACCGGCCGGATCGCCCGCGGAAGGGCGGGCCTGAGGTGCGCGGCGGCCACGGGAGCATCGAGCCGGCCCCGCCTGGGGCACGTGGGCCGCGTGGGGCCCGTCGCGCTCCGCAGCTCGCGCGGGGAGCGCGGGGCGCGGTGGTCGCGCCCCACCACCTGGCCACCGGCGCCGGGCTGGCCGTGCTGGCGGCCGGCGGACACGCGGTGGATGCGGCGATCGCGACCAACGCCGTGCTGGGTGTCGTCATGCCCAACGGCTGCGGGATCGGCGGCGATGCGTTCTGGCTGGTGTGGGACGAGACGGCCGGCGAGCAGGTCGCGCTCAACGGATCGGGGCGCGCCCCCGCGGGCGTGTCGGCCGAGCGGCTGCGCGCCCTTGGCCTCGACCGGCTGCCGCTGCGCGGTCCGCTGGGGATCACGGTCCCGGGAGCGGTCCGATCCTGGTCCGACGCCCATCGACGCTGGGGCCGCCTGTCGCGCGATGCGATCCTGGCCGCGGCGATCGAGCATGCCGAGGCCGGCGTTCCGGCGTGGGACGGGCTGATCGCCGCGATCGAGCGCATCGTTGCCGACACCGACGGGGAGCCGTGGGCGAACGGGCTGCGTGCCGTCTGGCTGGACGGCGGTCGCGTGCCGCGCCCGGGCGAGCCGGTGCGCCTGCCAGCGCTGGCGGCAACGCTCAGATCGCTGGCGCTCGATGGCTTCGACGCCTTCTATGACGGCGACCTCGGCGAGCGCACCGCGCGCGGCCTGGCGGCGGCGGGTGCGCCGTTCGTCGCGTCCGACCTGCGGAACCACCGCAGCACGTGGGAGGAACCGCTGACGACCCGCTACCGGGACGTCCGGGTCACCACCCATCCGCCCAACAGCAGCGGCCTTGTGGCGCTCGAGACGTTCAACGTGCTGTCGCGCTTCCCGCTCTCCGACGGCGCCCGTTTCGGCGGGCACGGCTGGACCGACGCGGCGTGGATCCATCTCCAGCTCGAGGCGGCCAAGCTGACCCTGGCCGACCGTGACGCCGAGCTCACCGACCCTGCCTTCCGCGAGATCGCGGTCGAGCGCCTGCTGTCGGCCAGCCACGCGGCGGCGCTCGCAGCACGCATCGATCCCACACACGCCGATCTCGCGCCGCGCGCGGTGCGCACGCTCGTTGGCGGCACGATCTACCTCGCCGTCGTCGATGCGGAGGGAAATGCCGTCAGCCTGATCCAGTCGAACGCGTCGGGGTTCGGATCCGGCGTCCTGGACCAGGGCACGGGCATCCACTTCCAGAACCGCGGTGCGTCGTTCTCGCTCGACGCGACGCATCCGAACGTGCTGGCGCCGGGCAAGCGAACCGCCCATTCGCTGCTCCCCGGGATGCTGTTCCGCGACGGCGAGCGACGGCCGTGGGTCGTCGCCGGTTCGATGGGTGGCGACCTGCAGCCACAGGTCCACGTCGCGCTGGTGTCCGCGCTGGTCGACGGCGGTGCCGACATCGCGACAGCCGTCGCGGCACCGCGGATCGTCGTGCTCCCGGCGGGCTGGCTCGCCCCGCCGGTGGACGTGGTCTCGGACGGCGACCTGGCGCCGGGCGTGGAGGCGGCGCTGGCGGGACTGGGACACGCGATCCGGCGAACCGACGCGGACGGAACGCTCGGTCATCAGCACGCGATCGAGCTGGTCGACGGCGGGCCCGCAGCCGGGGGCTCGCTGGCTGCGACGACCGACCCCCGCAGCGCCGGTCTCCCCGCCGTCCGCTAGCCGATCGCCGGCCTGCGACCCTGGCCTGGCGGGCGGGATTCGGGCTGCCGGATGATATCCTCGGCCGGCCGGTGGCAGGCTGCGCTCACACCGATCTGCCGCCGGCCTCGTGCGACATGGGAGGCGAGGGTGACCTCGAACGTCGGCCAGAACTACCCGTACACCAGCGAGTCGGACGCGGAGCGGGCGACCCGGATCGAATCGCTCGTCGCCGAGCGTGACGGCCTGTCCGATACGCTCGCGGGTGAGACCACGCCGCTCGACGAGCACGATCGATGGTGGGTCTGGAAGTGCCCCACCAAGGGTTGCCCCGGGTTGCTCCACGTGGCCGGCTACGCGCTCGAGAAGCACGCCCTCTTCGTCGTCTGCGACGGGACCTGCGCGAAGACCTTTCTGCGCTAGTCGCGGCGGGCCGCCGTGACCGGTGATCGACGCCTGATCGACCTCGCCCCTGCTCGCCGGCAGCTGCTGCTCGATACGGCCGGCATCGCGGTCTCGGTCGCCGGGTTCGGGCTCGTGTTCGGCCTCGCCGCTCGCAACGCGGGCTATTCCCCGGTCGAGGCCAGCGCGATGAGCGTGTTCGCGTTCGCCGGGGCCGCCCAGTTCGCGGCGGTGGGGTACGTGGCGGCGGGCCTGCCGTGGCTGCCGATCGTCGTCCTGACCTTCGTCCTCAACGCTCGCCACCTGCTCTACAGCGCGTCCCTCGCCCCGCGGCTCCGGGGTGAGCCGGTGGCGCGCCGTGCCGCGATGGCCCACGTCCTGACCGACGAGGCATTCGCGCTCGCGGCGGCGCACTTCCACCGCCTCGGCCGGGTCGACGTGACCGGCTACTGGATCGGCGCGGTGGTGGGCGTGTTCATCCCGTGGAACCTGGCCACGCTCGCGGGGGTGCTGCTCGGCGCCGCCATCCCCGACCCGGCGGCGTTCGGCCTCGACATCGTGTTCCCGGCGGCCATGGCGGGGCTTGCCGCGGGGCTGGTCACGGGTCGCCGGGAGCTCGTCGCCGCGGGTGCCGGCGCGGCCATCGGCGTCGCGACCTCGCTGGCCGTTGGGCCGTCGATCGGGATCATCGTCGGCGGGCTGCTCGGCCCGCTGTTCGGCATGGTTGTCCCGCCGGGGCTGGCGAGGCTCACCGAGGAGTCGGACACCAGCGCCCACGCGATCGACATCGAGCAGGCGATGGCCGACGTGGACGCGTTCGGACCGGCGCTCCGGGACGACGCCCCATGAGCGCGCGGCGAGAGCGCGGCGAAGAGCAGGCCGCGATGAACGGGCCGCGATGAACGGGCCGCGATGAGCACCGAGCTGGTGCTGCTGGCGTTGTTGATGCTGGCCGTCACCTACCCGTCGCGGGCCGTCCCGCTGCTGCTCCCCGGCATCGAGCGGCTCCCGGCGCGTGCCCTGCTCTATCTGCGGCTGGTGGGCCCGGCGATCCTGGCCTCGCTCGCGGCCGCCAACACGCTGGTCGTCCCGGCCGCGGACGGCACGCAGGCGCTCCGGTTCGGGGTCGAGGGCGTGGGCGTCGTCGCCTGCCTCGCGCTCACCGCCTGGCGCCGCAACCTGTTCCTGGGATTGATCGTGGGTGTGGGCCTGGTCGCGCTCGCGCGGGCCGCGGGGCTCGGCTGACCCCGACCGCCGCCGTCAGTCTCCCGGCAACGCGCCCCGCCCGGCGTCCGGCGGCGCCTCCCGTCGGGCATCCGCTTCGACCTCCACCAGCAAGCTGGGTCGCATGAGTCGCGCCACGATCACCAGCGTCGCCGCCGGACGAACCTCGCGGAAGATCTCGCCGTGGACGTCCGCCACCGCGTCAGCGTCCTCGGGGTCCACCAGGTACATCCGGGTGCGGACCACGTCAGCCAGCGAGAAGCCCGCCTCGCCGAGCGCCCGCTCGACGATCGCGAATGCCGCGCGCGCCTGCGCTGCCGCATCGCCCGGATGGAGCGACTCCCCGTCGGGCCCGGCATCGGTCGTGCCGCTCACGAAGCACGTATCGTCGAGCGCGATCGCCCGCGAGTAGCCCGCCGAGGCCTCCCAACGCCCGCCGCTCGAGATCCGGTGGCGGGTCACGGGGTTGCGGTGACGCGGTCGTCCGGGGCTGCGGCGGCCAGCCGCCGGGCGCGCCAGGCCCGGATCTCGGGATCCCGTCCGATCGCGGCGATGAACGCCGCCAGGAGCACGGTCCGGGGCACGATCGAGGCCAGCTCGAGATACTCCCCGGGGCAGTGGTCCAGGCCGCCGATCGGGCCCAGCCCGTCGAGCGTGGGCACGCCCATGCCGGCCGTGGTGTTGGCGTCGGAGGCGCCGCCCGTCGCCGCATCGCGGAGCTCGAACCCCAGCCGCCCGGCGAGGTTGACGGCGTGGGACACGAGGCGCGCGGAACGCTCGAGCTTCTCCATCGGCCAGTGACGCCCGGTCTCGGTCAGCTCGACGTTGACGTCGGCGACCAGGCGCGGCTCCATGAGCTCGCGGATGGCGGCCTCCACCTGCTCCAGCTCGTCGCGGGTCACGGCACGCACGTCGACATCCAGCGTGCAGCGCGCCGCCACGACGTTGGGCCGGGTGCCGCCGGCGATCACGCCCACGTTGACCGTCACGCCCGCCCAGCGTCCGTTGAGCGCATGCAGGTCGGTCACGATCCGCGCCGCCTCGAGGATCGCGCTGCGTCCCTTCTCGGGCTCCACCCCCGCGTGGGCCGCGCGTCCATCGACCGTGATCGCGAGGCTGACATTTCCCTTGCGCGACGAGACGATGTCGCCGTTGGCGCGTGCGCATTCGAGGACGACGCACGCATCGACATCGGCCGCGAGCCGCCGGATGTGCGGCGTCGAGACCGGCGAGCCGATCTCCTCGTCCGGGTTGGCCACGAACACCAACCTGCTGAGCGGCAGCCCGCCGGCCGTGTCGCGCAGGGCGGCGATGGCGTACAGCCCGCTCAGCAACCCGCTCTTCATATCGGTGACGCCGGGACCCGTGGCGATGCCGTCCTGGATCGCGAACGGTCGTTCGGCGACGGTGCCGGGATCGAACACCGTGTCCAGGTGGGCGATGCACAGCACGCTCGGGCCGTCCGCATCGGCCCCTTCGAGCTCCGCGACGATGGTCTCGCCCAGGCCCTCGTCGTTGGAGTGTGTCGTGAGCCGCGCGCCCATCGCCGCCAACCGGCTCATCGTCCAGCGCCCGGCCGCGTCGACGCCGTCCTTCGTGTAGCTGCCGCAGTCGATGTTGACGAGCGACTCCAGGTCGGCGAGGTACGCGGGATAGTCGCGCTCGAGCCGTTCGCGGAGGCTCGCCAGGAGCGTCTCCGGGACGGCCGTGTCGGGGATGGCGTGCATGCACCGAGTGTATCGATGGCGGCCCTGCCGGCCGGGTGCCGTCGCGGGATCGACGTTCGCGCCCCGATCTCGCTCGCGTATCCTCGCCGAATTGTGCGTCTTGTGGAGATCCGCCTGCTGGAGGGACCGAACGTCTACCGGCTCGAACCGGTGGTCAAGGTCGAGGTCGGGGTGGGACGCACCCGTGCCTGGCGTGGCGCGCGCGTCGGCGACGATCGCGCCCTGGTGCACCTGGGCCGGACGGTCCCGGTCCGCGAGTGGCCGGACCCGGTGGTCGACCTGGTCGCCTGGACCCGCCGGCTGCGGGCCGATCACGGGGAGCGTGCCGGCCCGGTCGAGGTCCACCGCGCATCGGATGCGGGCCACTGGGTGGTGACCTGGCCGTGGCTGGGTGCCGAGCGAGCGCGGACGATCGCCGAGGCCGCGTTCGAGCTCGCGGCCCGCTCGGTGTCGGCCGGGCGACGTGTGCGCCTGACCAACACCCAGGCCCTGACGTTGCGACGCTTGACCACGCGGATCGACGAGACGCTGGCCACGCCACCGGCCTGGATCCGCGACGAGGCACGGACGATGCCCGTCGTCTCGGTCACCGGCACCAATGGCAAGTCGACCGTGGCCCGGCTGATCACCCACATCCTCGCGCGCGCCGGGCGTCATGTCGGGTCGACGACCTCCGACGGCATCCTGATCGACGAGCGACTCATCGATGCCGGCGACTGGACGGGGCCCGGTGGGGCCGCGAACGTGCTGCGGCGCGGGGACCTGGATGTCGCGGTGCTCGAGACCGCGCGCGGTGGCCTCGTGCTCCGCGGCCTGGGCTACGAGTCGAACGACGCAAGCGTGTTCACCAACGTCTCGTCCGACCACCTCGATCTCCAGGGCATCCACACCGTGGCCGAGCTCGCCGAGGTCAAGGCCACCGTGTGCCGGGTCACCCGGCGGGAGGGTTGGGTGGTGCTCAACGCTGATGATCCGCTCGTCGCCGCAGTCGCCCGCCGAACCCACGCGCGGGTCGCGCTGTTCTCGCTGCGACCCGGGAGCACGCTGGTGGCCCGGCATCGCGTCGCCGGCGGGCGAGCGTACCTGCTCCGAGGCGACGACCTCGTCGAGTGCGAAGGCGCGCGCGAGCAGGGTTTGCTGCCGGTCGCCGACCTGCCGATCGCGCTCGGCGGGCTGGCTCGCTACAACATCGCCAATGCGCTGGCTGCCGCAGCCGGGGCGCGCGCCATGGGCGCGACCACCGAGCAGGTCGCGGCGGGGCTGCGCGACTTCCGGCCGTCGACCGACCTGTCGCCGGGTCGGCTCAACGTGTTCCGCCTCGGCCGACGGACGGTCGTCATCGATTTCGCCCACAACGAGGCAGGCACAGCCGCGATCCTGGACACGGCCGCGGCGATCGCGGGCGGCGCCGCCGGACGGGCGGCGCCGGTGACGGCCATCATCGGCACGGCGGGTGACCGGCCCGATGACACGCTCCGCGGGATCGGCCGGATCGCGGGCACGATGGCGCAGCGGGTCGCGGTCAAGGAGACGCTGGCCTACCTCCGGGGACGCGACCGGCGACACGTCATCGACCAGCTGCTCGCCGGGGTCCGGGATGCCGGTGTCGATCCGGCCGCGGTGCCTGTGTACGAGACGGAGGTCGAAGCGCTCGAGGCCGAGCTCGGCGCGGCGTCGGCGGCCGCATCACCCGATGGGCGGCCCGATGCGCCGCGCGTGATCGTGCTGTTCTGCCATGCCGAGCGCGTCGAGGTGTTCGCGCTGCTCGAGCGGCTCGGGGCGCACCCGCTCGACGCTGCCGATGGGCTCGGCGAGCTGTCCCCCGCCTGGCCGACCGCCGGCGCGCCTGAGCCGCCGGCTCCGCGGGACGGCCCGGTGGCAACCAGCCGTTGCCTCCCGTTTCGACCGGCTACCCCTCCGGTGCCTCGAGCTCACCCGGGTCCGCGAACGCCGTCGCACCGTCGGTCCGGCCGGCCATCGCCATCGCCTCGCGATAGACGCCGACCGCGTCGTCGGCGCACACCACGACGAGATCGCCCGGCGCGGCTCGGCGAAGGGCCGCGCGGACCGCCGACGCCTCGTCGAGAACCTTCTCCACCCGCGTCGTCCTCGCCTGGCCCTGGTGACGCTGCGACCGCACGCCATGCGCGACGTTGCTCGCCGAGACACCCCGCTCGCGACCCCGCAGGTTGTGGTCCTCGCGGACGATCAGCTCGTCGAACGCGCTCGCGGCGAGCGCCCCGTACTCGCGCTGATCCTCGTCGCGCCGGTCGCCGGGGATCCCGATCACGCCGATCGCCCGCCCGGTCCGGACGGCCTCCGGCTGCCGGCCTCGCCCACCGGATCCCTTCGCCCCGGGCATCGGCTCGATCATCATCCGGTTCACGAAGTCGGCCAGCTGGCGCATGCCGTCCACGTTGTGGCAGTAGTCGATGACCACCCGCGCGCCGGCGACCTCGATCAGGTTGAGCCGGCCGGGCGCCTGGAAGAACGAGGTGGTGAAGGTCCGCAGGCCCTGGCGGATGTCGTGGAGATGGGCGCCGGCCGCCCATGCCGCGGCGGCCGCCGCAAGCGCATTGGCCACGTTCATCCTCGCCCGCCCACCGAACGTCGCCGGCATCAGGTGCGTGTACAGCACGGGCATCTTGCGCGGCCCGTGCTTGAGCACCACCAGCTCGCCCTCGGGGGTGTCCTCCAGGCAGAACGCGGCGTTGCCCCGGCCCGTGTGGCCATCGACCCGATCGAACCCGTCCTCGCCCTTCGCCTTGGACATCGAGAACAGCACCACCCGGCCGGCCGAGTGACGGCCCATCCGGTACACGAGCGGGTCGTCCGCGTTGAGCACCGCTGTCCCCGACCGCGGCACCGCCTCGACCAGCACGCCCTTCACGTTGGCCAGCTGGCCGATCGTCTCGATCCCGCCCAGACCCAGGTGATCGCCCGTGACGTTGGTGACCACGGCGACGTCGTTGCGGTCGTAGCCCAGGCCCTCGCGCAGGATCCCGCCGCGGGCGACCTCGAACACGGCCGTGTCGACTGTCGGGTTCTGGAGCACCATCTGGGCCGATCGAGGTCCCGACATGTCGCCGCGCTTCATCAATCGCCCGTCGATCACGATGCCATCGGTGGAGGTCATGCCCACCCGGCGACCCATGAGCTTGAGGATGTGGGCGATCATCCGGACCGTGGTCGTCTTGCCGTTGGTCCCGGTGACCGCGAGGATCGGGATGCGTGCCGGCGATCCGGGCGGGAACAGCAGATCGATGACCGGCCGGGCGACGTACTGCGGCTCGCCCTCGGTGGGATGGGTGTGCATCCGGAACCCGGGCGCCGCGTTGACCTCGACGATGCCACCGCCGGTCTCACGCACCGGCTCCTCGATGTCGGGGCAGATGAAGTCGATGCCGGCGATGTCGAGGCCGACCACGCGGGCGGCCGTCTCGGCGATCTCGATGTTGTCGGGGTGGGCCTCGATGGTGCGATCGATGGAGGTACCGCCGGTGCTCATGTTGCCGGTCAGCGCGAGCTTCACCGACGCACCGTCCAGGGGCACGCTCTCGAGCGCGTAGCCCTGACCCTCGAGCACTGCCTCGGCGATCTGGTCGAGCCGGATACGCGTCAGCACCTTCTCGTGGCCGATCCCGCGGCGCGGGTCGTCGTTGGTCGCCTCCACCAGCTCCCGAACGGTGTGCTCGCCATCGCCGGTCACGCCCGCGGGCACGCGCTCGGCGACCGCGGCCAGCTTGCCGCCGATCACCAGGCACCGGTAGTCGCGACCGGTGATGTAGGTCTCGACGATCACGTCCCGCGACCGGCTCTCCGCGAGCGCCGTGGGGAAGGCGGCCCTGACCGCCGCTTCGTCCCGCAGGTCCAGGGCCACGCCACGACCGTGGTTGCCGTCGAGCGGCTTGAGCACGCATGGGTAGCCGAGGCGGTTGGCCGCCTCGACCGCCTCGTCCTCGGTCTCGACGACCTCGGAGCGGGGCACGGGCAGGCCCGCCGAATCGAGCAGCCGGTTGGTCAGCTTCTTGTCCGATGCGATGTCGACCGCGATGCCGCTGGTCCGGCTGGTCATCGTGGCCCGGATCCGCTGCTGGTGCGTACCCTGGCCCAGCTGGACCAGGCTGTACCGGTCGAGCCGAATGAACGGGATGTCGCGCCCGATCGCCTCGTCGATCAGCGCCTGCGTCGACGGCCCGAACGCGAGCCGCTCGGCAAGCCGGATCAGCCGCTCCAGCTCCTCGCCCGGATCGAACGCGACGTCTGGGTCGTCGGGCGCCACGAGGTGGTTGACGAGGTCCACGGCCATCCTGCCGGCCGCGATCCCGACCTGCTCCTCGCGGTACTCATAGATGACGTTGTAGCGGCCGTACACCCCGGCGCCTCGCGTCTTGCCGTGGCGGACATCGGTGCCGGCGAGGTTCTGGAGCTCGAGCGCGACGTGCTCGGCCACGTGACCGACCCACGTCCCGTCGCGCAGCCGGGTGACGAACCCGCCCCGCCGGCCCAACGAGCAGGCGTGATCCTCGAGCGTGGGCAGCAGCTCCACCAGCGCATCGACGAAGCCCGGGATCCTGTTGCTCGGGAACTCCTCGAGCACACCCAGGTCCACGACCTGGCGGATGACGGGCTCTCGCGCCCAGTAGTTGGGACCGCGCAGGACGCGTGTCTCGAGGATCCGAAGGGTGGGCTCGGGGCGCTGGCCGCCCGCGTCTTCCCCCGTCTTGCGCCGGGCGCCGGGCGTACGGGCAGCGGGCTTGCGGGCAGGGGAGGTCGCGGCCGCACCGTCACCGGTCGTCTTGCGTCTTCGGGGCCGTCGGGCGGGATCGGTCTGCGCCACGTCGTCCATCCTCCTCCGCTGGAACGAGCAGTGTACGGGGGCCGGGCCCGCGGTCAGCGCCGAGCACGGTGCCAAGCCGGGGGAGATCCAGCAGCCGTGGACGAGCCGGCGTGGACGAGCCGGTGACCGCGAGCCGGCGTGGACGAGCCGGTGACCGCGAGTCATGCCCGACGGACGAGCAGCTGCGGACGAATCGCCGGACGTCGCTGCGGACGTCGCTGCGGACATAGCTGCGGGGCTCGCCACCGAATGTTGCGACATGGTTGCCGCAGTACGCAGCGACCGTGAATGGCTATCCGCCAGCACTTGGCCGTGCACGAGCATCGGCGCAGGATGTGGCACAACTCGTGCTGGAGGTCGCCAACAGGCGCGCCATGGAAGGGCTGCATCCGGTCAGGATCGGTCGGTTGGGGCGCGTCACCGCGTTGCCCGTGATCCTCGCGGTCGCCATGTCGTTCGGCCTCGGCGCCTCCCTGCAGCAGGATGCGGCCTACGGCGCGCTGCTCGGCGCGCGAACGATGAGCGACCCGGTCGAGCTGCTTGGCACCAGGCTCGTGGACAGCGGCTGCCCGAGCGCGCCGCTCGAGGTCGGCGAGGGCCGAACGATCATCTGCCCGGAATGGACGGCCGTTACCCTGCCCAACGGCCTGGTGCAGGTGGTGTCGCTGTATGGCCCGGGCAACAGCACGATCGACACGTTCCACGGACAGCTGCCGCAGGGTCTGCACTGGGGCGACAGCGTGGGCGATATCGCGGCGGCACTCGGGCAGCCCAGCCGGATCAGCGGCGTGTACCAGACGCCCACGCTGGTCTACATGTTCGAGGACCAGCCCTACGGCTCCCTCGAGCTCCGGCTGAGCCTCGGTGGCCGGCTGCAGCGGATCAACGCCTGCCTGAAGCGCTGAGCGCGGCGGGTTGCGTCACCGGACGGGCCGGTGCAGCAACGCCGATTCCGGGCGACGGATCCGCCCCCAACCCCAGCGACCGATCGCTGAGACCGGCCGCTCGACAGGATCGGCGCGGGCCGTCCGCACCGTCGCGGACGGGATGGTCCCGGGTCGATGGCCCCCCGGATGGCCCTTATCGCGCAGGTCGGGCCCTCCGTACGCTCTGAGCGTCGCCGTGCGCCACGTGGATCGGGTCTCCGGTCGCCGTAGGGCACGGCCCTCGTTTGGAGAGCTCGATGACGATCGGGGTGGGACCGGCGCTCGCTCGCGTGGAGGACCAGGATCTCATCGACCGGGTGATCGCGGACCACGCCGGCCGGCCGGGGGCGCTCCTCGGGATCCTCGAGGCCCTGCAGGACAGCAACCGGCACAAGTACCTCCCGATGGACACGCTCGAGTACGTGGCGGTACGGACGGGCACCCCGAAGTCGCGCGTCTACAGCGTCGCCACGTTCTACGCCCTGTTCAACCTCGAGCCGCAGGGCACCCACACCGTCGCCATCTGCCGTGGGACCGCCTGCCACACGCGCGGCTCCCGGGGATTGCTCGAGCGTGTGAAGCTCCAGCTCAGCCTCGATGAGGCTGGCGACGGAGCCGACAAGCTGACGCTGACCACGCCCGATCAGCGGTTCACCGTGCGCACGGTCGCGTGCTTCGGCCAGTGTGCGCTGGCGCCGGTGGTCGAGATCGATCACGGCATCCGCGGGCACGTCAAGGAGCAGGCGCTGATCCGAGAGGTCGAGGCGCTGCGCCGCGAGGGCACCCGATGAAGATCCAGGACATCGCCGCCTTCGCGACGGTCCGCGAGGCCGGTCTGGCCAAGCTGCTGCCCGGCCGGCCCCGGATCGCGGTGGGCATGGGCACCTGCGGCTCGGGCAACGGGGCCGAGGCGGTGTACCACGCGTTTGCGTCCGAGATCGACGCGCGCGGCCTGTCGGTCACGCTGGCGCCGGTCGGCTGCTTCGGCTTCTGCGCCGAGGAGCCGCTGGTCAACGTCTGGGTGCCGGGCCGGCCGCTGCTGATGCTGCGCGGGGTCCGACCCAACCACGTCGACGAGATCCTCAACGGCCTGGCGTCCGGGGCGATGCCACCCGAGGAGATCGTGCTGTGCAAGATCGAGGAGTGGGATCACCTCACCGGTCACGTCAAGTACGGCACCGGCTATCCCGACGTCCCGAGCTGGAACGAGGTCCCGTTCTTCGACGGACAGGTCCGGATCGTCCTGCGCAACTGCGGGCTGATCAATCCGGACGACATCGAGGAGTACATCGCGATCGGCGGCTACCAGGCTCTGTACAAGGTCCTGATCGACCAGAACCCGATCGCGGTCGTCGAGCAGATCAAGGCGGCCAAGCTCCGCGGTCGCGGCGGCGCCGGGTATCTCACCGGCAACAAATGGGAGTTCCTGCTCAACGCGCCGGGCCCCGAGAAGTACCTGGTGTGCAACGCCGACGAGGGCGACCCCGGCGCGTACATGAACCGCAACGAGATCGAGTCGGACCCGCACGCGCTGCTCGAGGGCATGCTCATCGCCGGCTACGTCACCGGCGCGTCGAGCGGCATCATCTACGTGCGTGCCGAGTACCCGCTCGCCGTGCTGCGCCTGGAGCGCGCCATCGAGCAGGCACGCGAGTACGGCGTGCTGGGTGCCAACGTGCTCGGGCGTGGCTTCGATTTCGACATCCAGACCGTCGAGGGCGCCGGCGCGTTCGTGTGCGGCGAGGAGACCGCGCTGATCGCCTCGCTCGAGGGCAAGGCGGGCCGGCCCCGGCCGCGGCCGCCGTTCCCGGCCCAGCAGGGGCTGTACGACAAGCCCACCAACATCAACAACGTCGAGACCTGGTACAACGTCGCGCCGATCGTGTCCCGCGGGCCCGCCTGGTTCACCGAGATCGGCAGCGCCAAGAGCGCTGGCACGAAGGTGTTCTCGCTGGTCGGCAAGGTGCGCAGCACGGGCCTGGTCGAGATGCCGCTGGGCACACCCCTGGCACGGTTCATCTACGACATCGGCGGTGGCGGCGCCAACGGTCGCGAGATCAAGGCGGTCCAGACCGGCGGGCCGTCGGGCGGGTGCATCCCGGCCGAGATGCTCGACACCCCGGTCGACTACGAGACCCTGGCGCAGCTGGGCTCGATCATGGGCTCCGGCGGCATGGTCGCGATGGACGACGACAACTGCATGGTCGACGTCGCGCGCTACTTCATCGAGTTCACCCACTCCGAGAGCTGTGGCAAGTGCGTCCCGTGCCGGGTGGGCCTCGACCAGGCGCTGCGGATGCTCAACGGCTTCACCCACGGCACCGCAACCGCCGACGACCTGGGCGCGCTCGACGAGCTGTGCCGGATGGTCCGCGACACCTCGCTGTGCGCCCTCGGCCAGAGCGCGCCCAACCCCGTGCTCACCAGCCTGCGCCATTTCCGGCACGAGTTCGAGGACCACATCGTCGCCCACCGCTGCCGGGCGGGGGTGTGCGAGGACCTCGCGCTGTCACCGTGCGAGAACTCGTGCCCGCTCCACATGAACATCCCGCGCTTCCTCCAGCTGTACCGCGAGGGGCGCCTGGAGGACGCGTTCCTGTCGGTCATCCTCGACAACCCGCTGCCCGCGTCGACGGGCCGTGTGTGCCAGCACCCGTGCGACAACCGCTGCCGCCGGGCGGGCGTGGACGAGTCGGTCAACATGCGCGACGTCCACCGCCTGATCGCCGACGAGGTCCTGCTCTCGGACCGGTTCGAGTCGATGGTGGACCGCGTGCTGGAGCGCCGGCTCGAGCCCACCGGACGCGAGGTGGCGGTGGTGGGCGCCGGTCCCACCGGTCTGACCAGCGCCTTCTACCTCGCCCTGTTCGGCCATGCCGTGACCGTGTTCGACGCACGTCCCGGCGGCCGGCGGCATGCTCCGCTACGCCCTGCCCGAGTACCGGCTGCCCAAGGCCGTCCTCGACCGCGAGGTGGAGCTGATCCAGCGCCTGGGCGTCCGGTTCGAGTTCAACGTCACCGTGGGCGAGTCACCCACGCTCAACGACATCGCCCACCAGTACGACGCGGTGTTCATGGGCATCGGGACCTGGAAGGAGGCCTGGGTCTACCTGCCCGGGACCGAGCTGACCGGCGTCATCCCGGCACTCCCCTTCCTCGAGGCCGCGTCGCGCAGCCAGGAGGTGCCGGTCGGGCGCAAGGTGGTCGTGATCGGCGGTGGCAACGCGGCCGTGGACTCGGCACGGACCGCGCGGCGCATGGGCGCCGAGGCGACGATCGTGTACCGCCGCGAGCGCAGGGACATGCCGGCCATCCCCGAGGAGATCGAGGCGGCCGATGCACGAGGGGGCCAAGCTCGTCTACCTCGCGGCGCCGCACCGGATCGTCGGCGATCGCGACGGCCAGGTTCGGGCCCTCGAGGCCGTTCGCACCCGGCCGGGCGAGTTCGATACCTCCGGCCGGCGCCGACCGGTGCCCACCGACGAGGTGATCAGGATCGAGTGCGACACCGTGATCCTCGCGGTCGGCGAGAAGATCGATCCCGACTTCTCCCGGGCCTCCGGGCTGACGCTCAAGGAGGAGGGCACCATCGAGGTCGACCGCTACACGCTCGAGACGAGCCGCGAGCGGTTCTATGCCGGCGGCGACCTGATCACCGGGGCGTCCAACGTGTCCAACGCGATGGGCTACGGCAAGAAGGCTGCCCGCAGCATCGACCGGCGTCTCATGGGCCAGGATCGGTTCGAGCAGCTGTCCCCCGAGTTCAGCTACGCGATGACGCCCCCCGAGGTGACCAGCGAGCTCGGCCGTCACGTGCCCGCCGAGCTGCCGCCCGAGGAGCGGGTGCGATCGAGCGCCGAGGTCTCGCTGGGCCTCACCGCGATCGCCGCCATGGAAGAGACGTCCCGCTGCCTGCGCTGCGACATCCGCAGCGCCGAGAGATAGGGAGCCCGCCGTGACCGAGAAGGTGAAGGTCCGGATCGACGGCGAGGTGATCTCGGCCAGCGCGGGTCAGACGATCCTCGAGGTCGCCCGCGCCAACGGCAAGTACGTCCCCGCGCTGTGCTACATGGAGGGCCTGACGGCCATCGGCTCGTGCCGCCTGTGCGTGGTCGAGGTATCGGGCATCAACCGGCTGGTGCCCGCCTGCACGACCCCGGTCCAGGAGGGGCTCGCCGTCGAGACCCAGTCGCCACAGCTCCACGCGTACCGGAAGATGGCGCTCGAGCTGTTGTTCGCGGAGCGCAACCACGTGTGCGCCGTGTGCGTGTCGTCGGGTCACTGCGAGCTCCAGAGCCTCGCCCAGGATCACGAGGTCACGCACGTCCGCTACGCGTACTCGTACCCCCGGCTCGAGGTCGACACGACCCATCCGCGCTACGTCCTCGACCACAACCGTTGCGTGCTCTGCTCGCGCTGCGTCCGGACGTGCGCCGAGATCGAGGGCGCCCACGTGTGGGACATCGCGGGTCGCGGGGTCGGCTCGCGGCTCGTCTCGGAGCTCCAGCGGCCATGGGGCGAGGCGACGAGCTGCACCAGCTGCGGGAAATGCGTCCAGGCCTGCCCGACCGGTGCCCTGGCCGAGAAGGGGTGGGGCGTCGAGGAGATGACCAAGCAACGAACCGCCGTGAGCCACCTCACGTCGATGCGAGGTGACGGGCGATGAGCAAGCTGCGGATCGGCACCTGCTGGCTCGACGGCTGCTCCGGCTGCCACATGTCGCTGCTCGACCTCGACGAGGGGATCGTCGCGCTGCTGCGCAAGGCCGACATCGTGTTCGGGCCGCTGGTGGACGCGCAGGAGTGGCCCGAGGGAACCGACATCGCGGTGATCGAGGGCGCCGTGAGCAGCCAGGACGACCTGCGGCTCGCCCAGACCGCCCGTGCCCGGAGTCGGGTCGTCGTCGCGCTCGGCGACTGCGCGGTCACCAGCAACGTCCCGTCGATGCGCAACCGGATCCCGGTCCGCGCGCTGCTCGAGCGGGTGTACGTCGAGGGCGCCACCGAGAGCGACGGCGTGCCCACCCAGGGCGTCCCGCCGCTGCTCAAGCACGCGGTGCCGCTCCACGAGGCGATCAAGGTCGACGTTCACGTGCCCGGCTGCCCACCGCGACCCAACGCGATCCTGCAGGTGCTGAGCGAGCTGATCGACGGCCGCGAGCCCGACCTCGCCACCAAGCTCCGCTTCGGGTAGCCGGGAATGGCCACGAGGCGCGCATCGTCCAGGACCCGGGGAGCCGCGCGGCAGGCGCGGGCCACCCTCGAGCCCGCCGCACCGGCAGCCGCGGCACCGGCCGTCGATGCCAGGAGACCCGCCATGTCCGAGGTCACGATCGACCACGTCTCGCGCATCGAAGGCCACGCCCGGATCACCATCCACCTCGACGATGCCGGGGCGGTGACGGACACCCAGTTCCACGTGACCCAGATCCGTGGGTTCGAGGCGTTCATCGAGGGCCGGCCGTACTACGAGATGCCGTCGATCACGGCGCGCATCTGCGGCATCTGCCCGGTGAGCCACCTGCTGGCGTCGGCCAAGGCGTGCGACGCGATCATGGCGGTCCGGATCCCACCCGCCGCAGCCCGGCTGCGCGAGCTCATCCACTGCGCGCAGATCGTGCAGTCACACGCGCTGTCGTTCTTCCACCTCTCGGCGCCCGATCTGCTGCTGGGCATGGACGCCGACCCCGCGCGACGCAACGTCGCAGGCCTGCTCGAGGAGCACCCCGACGCGCTGCGGGACGGGATCGCCCTGCGCAAGTTCGGGCAGCAGGTGATCGAGCGGCTGGGCAGGGAGCGGATCCACGCATCGTGGATCGTGCCCGGTGGCGTGAACGCGGCGCTCGACCCGCAGGCGCGCGAGAAGACGCTCGCGGAGCTGCCGGCGGCGATCGCGATCGTCCAGCGGACGCTCGCGCTGTGGAAGGCGACGCTCGACGGCTTCCCCGACGAGATCGAGAGCTTTGCCAACTTCCCGACCATGTACTGCGGGCTGGTCGGGCCCGATGGCTCGCTCCAGCTGTACGACGGGCGGCTGCGGTTCGTCGACGCCGACGGCCGGATCGTCGCGGACCAGGTGGCGCCCGAGGACTACGGGGCGTACATCGGCGAGGCGACCCTTCCCGATTCCTACCTCAAGGCGCCGTTCTACCGGCCCCTGGGTCGGGCGGACGGCGTGTACCGGGTGGGTCCGCTGGCGCGCCTCAACGTGGCCGACCGGTGCGGGACACCGCTCGCGGACGCCGAGCTCGACGAGTACCGCGGGCGCCTGGGCCGGATCGTCCAGAGCGGGTTCCACTACCACTACGCGCGCCTGATCGAGGCGCTCTACGGTCTGGAGCGGATGCAGGCGCTGCTCGACGACCCGGCCTCGCTGGGTGCGAAGGTCCGCGCGCGTGCCGACGTCAACAACCTCGAGGGAACCGGTGTGATCGAGGCGCCCCGCGGCACGCTGATCCACCACTACCGGGTGGACGACAACGGCGCGATGACGTGGGCCAACCTGATCGTGGCCACCGGCCACAACAACCTGGCCATCAGCCGCGGCGTGTTCGACGTTGCCAGGCGATTTGTCGACGGCAACCAGATCCAGGAGGGGGCGCTCAACCGCGTGTCGGCGCTGGTACGGGCGTTCGACCCGTGCCTCAGCTGCTCGACCCACGCGATCGGCAGCATCCCGGTCCACATCCAGCTGCGCGGCCCGGCCGGCGAGCTGCTCGATGAGGTCGCCTCGCCGTAGCCGACGAATCGACGACCCTCGGGCGCGCCCGGCCCGGACCAGCCGCCAGGTACCGGCCAGCGGGACGCGGCACCGGCCAGCGGGACGCGGCACCCCGGTCAGGAGGACGCGGCCTCGCCCCCCTCGATCGCGTGGAGCATCGGGGTCGCGACCCGCAATCGGCGATGCAGATCGAATTGATAGCCGGCGGGCAGCGAGTGGAGCACCACGCCGCTGATCATCAGCGGCCGGTGTCCCCGGATCTCCCAGGCGTCGGTCTCGGACGCCGCCCCGTCCACCACCGTGATCGAGCCGCGCCCGATCACCTCCATCACCTGGTCCGGACCGACCACACCGGCCGTGTCCTCGTCCACGCCCAGCCCGAGCAGGCTCGGGTTCTGCGCGATCAGCGACAGCAGCCGGCCCAGCCGGTTCCGCTGCTGGAAGTGCTGGTCCACGATCACCCCGGGCAGCAGCCCGAGGCCGGCCGCGATCTGGGCCATCCGATGCTTGGGCGTGCCCCCCGAGGCACCGAACGCGATCATGTGCGACGAGACGGCGCTGGCGCCCGCAGATGTGCCGGCGACCACCGCGCCGGCCTCGAACCGGTGGGTGACCGCGTCGGCGAGCCGGGTGCCGCCGATCGTGGACGACAGCCGCAGCTGGTTGCCGCCGGTCAGGAACACGCCTGTCGCGTCGTGCACGATCCGCGCCGCGTGCTCGTCGTTGGCCTGCGTCCGGGACATCGCGTGCAGCGGGCGCACCTGTGCGGCACCGAGGTCGGTGAACACGGTCCGATAGCGCTCACCCGCCTCCGCGCCCAGCGACGACGCCGTGCTGATCACCGCGATCCGTGCGGCGGCACCGCCGGCGAGCGCCACGAACCGGCCGAGGATGACCCGGTCACGAACCTTGTCCTCGGCGCCACCGATCAGGATCACGGTGCCATGCGCCATGGTGGGCGGAGTCTAGCAGCGGCCGCCCGCTCCCTTTGCTCTCCCGTTCCCGGGTCGCCCGTTTCGGGGTCGGTGGGCGGGACGTGGCCCGGGATCGGCCGCGACGCGCGAGAATGCTGCCGATGAGCACCAGCGCCACGATCCTGCGGCGACCGGCGCGTCGAGCCGGCGTGGTCCGGCGCGCTCTGCGCCGCGAGGCGACCCGGATCCGCGCCCCCCGCCGGATCCTCGCCATGACGCTCCTGATCATCGTGTTCGCCCTCGCGATCGCCGGCATGACGGCTCGTGGCGACAACGCCGGGGCTGATGCCCAGGCGTACTGGGCCGCCGTCCGGATCTGGCTCGAGGGCGGCAATCCGTACCACCCGACCGGCCCCTTCCTGCCCTACGTCTACGCGCCCTGGATGCTGCCCCTGTTCGCACCCTGGGCGCTGCTGCCGTGGGAGGTCGCCTGGTTCGCCTGGCGCGGCACGACGATCCTGTTGCTGCTGTGGTCGATCCGCTGGGCCTACGGTCGCCGGCCGCTGCCGACCGCGATCCTGATCTCGATCCTCGCCTTCCCGATCGCGGCCAACCTCGACACGGGCAACATCGATCTGCTGCTGACCCTGGCCGTGTTCGGCGCCCAGTTCGTCGACGGCCGCGCCGGGGGCCTGATCTGGGGCCTCGCGACCTGGATGAAGTGGATCCCGGCGCCCCTGTGGCTGGTGCTCCCGCCGCGGGCCCGGGGCTGGGGCATCGTGTTCCTCGCGCTGTCGGCGCTGCTGTCACTCGCGCTGCTGCCGCTCACGATCATCCAGCTCGAGGCTCTGTTCGGGTTCGGCGACCGGCCGATCCGGGCCGACTACCTGGTCTTCCTGTGGGCAGCCGTCCCCTGGTGGTGGCGGCGTCAGGACCCGTTCGCGTTCCTCCGTCCCGTCTCGTGGCGAGATGCCGCCCGGTTCCAGGTCGCGCGCCTGCGTGGGTGGCTGGGCGACCTCCGGGCACACCCGCGGGCCACGAGCGCCGGCACGCGACGAGCACTCGCCGCTGCCCTGCGGCGGTTCGTCGGCCTGGACGAGCCGGACGGCCACGGGGCACGCGAGGGTGGCCCCGCACCCACCCCCCGCGGCGTCACCGAGATCGGCAACTAGCCCTCGAGCACGAGGGCGGATCAGGCGGGGACGGCGGCAGGGACCGGGCCCCGGTGGCGCGGCGGCTCGATCACCGGACGCAGCAGGACGGCCGCGATCGCGAACAGCACGACGGCCACGAGGAACGCCGCTCGGGCGCCCCACTCGTCGCTGAACCGGGCCGCCACGAAGTCGAGCGTGAGCCCGCCGATGGCGGCGGCGAACAGCGTCGACGATCCGGTGGCCACGTTGCTGAGGCCCATGTACCGGCCCGCCGACGCCCGCGGGATGATGTCGGTCATGAGCGCCCAGTCGACTGCCAGGAACGTCCCGTTCGCCATCCCGAACAGCGTCCCCCCGGCAATCGCGATGGGCACCGTCGGCGCGAAGCCCGCGATCCCGGCGCCGAGCGCGCCGAACACGCAGGCGGCATAGATGATCGGCTTGCGGCCGATCCGATCCGAGAGCCGTGCGGCCGGCACGATGACCACGGCGTTGCCCACCACGAGCGCCACGATCAGCACGAGGTTCGTGACCCCCGCCTCCTCCTGGGTCATGCCGAACGCATCTCGCATGAACACCGTTGCGTACGCGAACAGCGTGCCGCCGGCAGTGAGGAACAGCAGCCGCGAGGCGACCAGCCACAGGTACGAGCGCTCGCTGAGGATGTCGGTGCCCCAGGTCTCGGCCGCGATCGCGAGCCACGAGCGGCCGTTCCGGGGCTTGGGCGCCATCCCCTTCCCCACCCTGAGCACGACGCTCGCCATCGTCACCAGCTCCACGATCGCGACGGCGAACAGGGCGAGCGGCAGGCTGTCCAGCACGGCCGCGAGGTTGGCGAGCACGAGGCCGCTCACGTTGCCCAGGATCTGCATCAGCCCGACCAACGCGCTGGCCGTGCCGACCTGCGACTCGGCCACGAGATCGGGCACGTAGCCCTGGAACGGGCCGCGCGCGATGTTGGTCGACACCTGCAGCAGCATCACGAACGCGGCCAGCGCCAGCAGGGTGTTGCTGTTCGCGATCCCGACCAGGAACACCACGTCGAGCAGCGAGCCGAACACGATGAACGGCTTGCGCCGGCCCCAGCGCGTCACCGCGTAGTCGCTGATCGAGCCCATCGTGGGCTGGATCAGGATCCCGACCACGACACCACCCACCGACAGGAGCGTCGTGGCCATGCCGATCGACAACGTTCCCAGGATGTCGCCATAGGCGAGGCGGAACGCGTTGAACTGGCTCACCGCCGCATCGATCGCGGTCAGGCCCAGCCAGTAGAGCGAGATCCGGAGCAGGTGCGAGAACGGGACGAGCTCCGTCGGTCGAGCTCCCGCTTCCGGGTCATTCTCGACGGCCGGCGACTCCCCGCCCATCGTCGCGCTACCGTTCACCGCCTCCTCCTCCCCGGGATCGCCTGCGGGCCCCGGGTCTGGGTCCTCTCGTTGCACGGCCTGGCGCTGGTCAGTCCAGGTGGCGGAGCTCCGGCCAGATGATCGACCACGGCTGCGGCATCCTCGGACAGATCTGCACCGGCATTCCCTGCTCCTCATTCGGGATGTCGAGACCGTTGTCCATGACGGCCCGTGACTCACATCGGCCGAGCATCGGTGCCCAGTAGGACGGCCACCACTCGCCGACCAGCACGATCAACGTTCGGTCATCGGGTGGCGGTCCCCAGTCCCAGTAGCCATTGTGACCGGACGCCACCGCGGGCAGGTCCGCGCCCAGGAGCTCGATCGCACCCGCCTGGCCGTAGTTCGCCGTCAGGATGACCGCCCGATCACGCTCCTCCGGGGTCAGCTGATCGACCACGCCCGTCACGGTGTCGACGAGCTGCGGCCAGCCGACCTGCGCGCCCGCCTCGCTGTAGATGTCGGGAATGGGCGTCGCACCCAGCGACGACAGGGGCACGATCGGTAGCGCGAGCAGCCCGGTGACGACGGCCGTGAGCGCGATCGCGACCCCGGCCACGATTGGTCGCAGCCGGGGACGTGCACGCGCCAGCCAGCGGTCGAGCAAGACCGCTCCGGCTGCCGCGAGCAGGGGCATGAAGCCGACCGCGTAGTAGCTCTTGCCGTTCGTCGCGAGGACGAGCACGAGCACCGCGATCGGCGCCCAGCCCAACGGGCGCCAGGGTTGGGCCGACGCGCCGCGGACCAGCCACCAGCCACCCGCCAGCAGGATCGGGAACGTGAACACGCCGAGCAGCAGCATCAGCTCCGGCAGCATCTTGGAGCGGTTGTCGCTGCCGCTGATGCGCGATGCCATCTCCAGCTGCGGGAAGCCGTGCTGCGCCTGCCAGACGAGGTTGGGCGCCCAGAGCGCGACGGCGATTGCCAGCGCCAGCCAGGTCCAGCGCGTGCGCAGGAGATCCCAGCGACGGGCGATCAGGATCCCGACGGCGAGCCCGAACCCGAGGAACAGGACGGTGTGCTTGTTCTCGAGGCCGATGCCGGCCACCAGGCCGACCAGCAGCCATTGCCGGGGATCGGCTCCCGCCAGCAGGCGAACGACGAGCCAGGCGACGATCGCCCAGGCCAGCAGGTCGTACGTGGCGGTGCTGTCGAGATGCCCGGCCGCGAGCAGGCCCGACACGGCGGTCAGGAGCGCCGCCAGCAGCTGCGCCCGCGTCGAGCCGCCGAGCTCGCGGGCCATGAGCGCGGCCAGGACGATGATCGCGCCGGCAGTGAGCGCCGGCAGGACCCGGATCGCCGTCGGCGACAGCCCGAGCAGCTGGACGGCGGCGGCGGACGCCAGTGGCGTGAACGACGGCTGGTCCGGATAGCCCAGCGCGGGATGCCGGCCGGCAACGATGAAGTACAGCTCGTCGCGATGGAACCCGTACTCCCCCGCCAGAGCGAGCAGGAGCGCGACGGTGGCGCCCGCTACGACCAGCACCGGCACCCAGGCGATCTCGATCCGCTCGGCGCGCAGCCGGCCCGAGCGTTGCATGACGGCGCCCTGCGCCGCGACTCCCTCCACGCGTTCCACTCCCCTGCGCGACCCGCGATGGGTGCGGCCCGCGAGAAGGGATCATTGCCGGACTGCGCGGCCTCGCCAGTGCCGTTCGGCACTCGCGTGGGCTCGCACGCGCCATGAACGATTCCTGGCCGCTGCTCGTCGGATACGGTGAGCGGAGGTCGAGGCAACGTCACTGAGGAGCCTGGTGGGGGAACCGATCACACCGGCAGCGCGGATCGTCGCGTCCGCGGATGAGGCTCGCGCCCGAGCGTTCCGCCGCCTCGTCGATCGCGAGCTCGATGCTGCCTACCGCCTGGCGGCGGTCATCCTCGACGACCGCCTCGAGGCCGAGGACGCCGTCCATGACGCGGCGGTCAGCGCCTGGCGGTCGTTCGCGAGCCTGCGCGATCCGGAGCGGTTCGACGCCTGGTTCTCCCGGATCCTCGTCAACGGCTGCCGCGACCGGTTGCGAGCCAGGTCCAGGCGGCGCGTCGTCGACCTGGGACGAGAGCTGACGGAGCGTGAGCACCCACCGGTCGCCGACGCCGCCGAGGAGACCGCCATCCGGGACGTGCTCGAGCGGGCGCTCGGCACGCTGTCGTCCGACGAGCGGGTGGCGATCACCCTGCGCTTCGACGAGGACCTCACGGTTCCAGCGATGGCGGCGATGCTCGGCGTCGCCGAGGGCACGGTGAAATCGCGCCTCCACCATGCGCTGCGGCGGCTGCGCCTCGCGGTCGAGGAGGCGGAACGGTGAGCGGGGCACGGGACGGGGGGCCGGTACGGCCGATGACCGATCAGCATCTCGAACGGGAGCTGCGCACGCTGCTTGCGGGCCGCCGTCCCGGACCGGCTCCGCTGCCGTTGCGCGAGCGAGTGCTCGGCGTGACCGACACGGCCCCGCACGTCGGGCGCGGCCTCGCGTCCAACGTGCGCCCGCTGCTCGGGCTGGCCGCCGCGCTCGTGGTGCTGCTTGGCGTCGGGGCCATCCTCGCCTGGCGGACCGCGCTGCCGATCCAGGGGCCCGCGGCATCGGCCGCCGCCTCAGCGCCACCGACCGCGGCGTTCGATCCGACCCTGGTCGGGCCAGGCATCGTCGAAGCACCGGGCGTGGCGCCGGTCCAGGCCCTCGGGCTCGTCCTGTTCTGGATCCTGATCCTGGCCGCCATTGCTGCCAGGCGCCGCGCAGGCTGGGCGTTTGTTGTCGCCGCGCTGTTGCTGCCGATCGCCGGCCTGGGGTTGGCGAACGTACCTGGACCCGTGCGCGGGTCCTTTTCCGGCATCGGCATCGCGACCGAACGTGCGGAGACGCCGCCGGGCTTCGGTAGCCACGAGGTCCTCTACGAGCTGGCCGAGCCGAGGGCGCCGTACTCGTTCGCGTTCGCGGTCCGCAACGATGGCCCGCTACCGCTCCGGATCGAGGGGATCATCGACCCCGGTGGGCCGGACACGCAGCTGCCGTATGCAACGGCGCTGTGGCTCGACGCCATTCCCTGGCCCGGATCGGGCGGTCCCGGGCGGCCATTCACGCCCGTCGATCTGCCCCCGGGCGAAGAGCTCGTTCTCCACCTGGTGGGTCGGGCGAGCCCTTGCGCGGTCGGGCCGACCTGGGATCCGGCCGACACGCAGGGCCCCGAGACCGGAGGCTACGGGCAGTCCGACGTCACGGTGCGCTTCTCGGTGCTCGGCTGGCCGCGGACGGCGGACGTCCAGCTCCCGTTCGACTTCTACGAACCCATCAACGTGCCCTGTCCGCCTCAGCCCTGACGGATCGTCGCCTCGTACTCCGGGAAGTAGCGGCCGATCAGGGGCAGGTCGAACTGGCGCAGGATCGATTCCTTCGATTCGCGTGCCAGCAGGAAACGGAACGAGCGACCCACCAGGTCGTCGGGCGTGGCAGCGCCGGGCGCCAGGCGGTCGAGATCAGGCCCCGAGACCGTCACCTCGTGGCTCGTGGACGTCGAGCCCTCGGTCACCGTCACGTGACACGTCCAGCCATCGCCCCTCGCCTGGCAGCTCACGTCGATGCGCGGTTCCACGTCCCGAGGATGGCAGGAATCCGCGAACGGCGCCGGGGAAGGGATCGGCGCCGTTCGCAGGTGGCGGGGAATTGGTCGCGGGATGGCTATCCCGTGACCGCGGTCGACTCAGCGTCGATGCCGATCGCCTCACCGTCGGCCGGCAATCCGAGCCGCATCAGGTAGCGGACGAACAGCGCCGCTCCGGTCAGCACGAACAGGCCGAGGCTGATCCACAGGATCGGCCGGGCGAGGTCCATGTTGCTGGTGCTGACCAGCGCCGACGACAGGCCGCTCAGGTACTCCTGGTCGGCGGCCTCGAGGCCGTAGATCTGGGGCACGATGTACAGCACCGAGGCGATGACCATCAGCAGGCTGACCAGGCGGAACCCGGCCGGGTCGTCATCGGTGTCGCGAACCAGCTTGACCGCGGTCGCCCAGAACAGGACCACGGTCGCCAGGGGCGCGGTGATCGGCAGGCCGACCTTGAGATACAGGTTGGGCATCAGGAAGATGACGCTCAGGCCCAGCGTGATCACGAGCAGCGCGTCGCGCATCAGCACGTAGGACAGCCACCATACGTCGCCCCCGAACCGCAGCGTCAGGCGCCGCAGGAAGCGCAGCACGTACGGGCGGGCGAAGTGGAGCGACAGCGTGAACGCCCACAGGATCGGCAGCACGGCCGCGATGGACAGCACCATCCATTCGGCACCGCCGGAGGTGAAGGCAGCAGCAAGATCGTCGGCACTCATGGTCGGTCTCCTAGGCCGTCTGATCGCCGCGACGGAACGTGCCGCGGAGGTTGAACCACACCGCCACGACGCCGAGGATCCCGACCAGTGCGGCGGACAGATAGCACAGCGGCAGGGCGAGGTCGGGGTTCCTGGAGCTGACGAGGACCGGCATCACCTGGTCGGTGATGCTTCCGGTCAGCAGCGTCATCTGCGAGCCCAGGAAGTAGGGCGTGAGGTACAGGACGGCCCCCAGCCCGACGAGCAGGACCTGGACCCGCATCCAGCGAAGATCCTCGTCGCCCCGCGTCATGAGCTTGATCAGCAGCGCGGCGAAGGCGCACACGGCGGCGAGCCCGCCGGTGATCGGCAGGTCCTGACCCGTGATCACGTCCGGGTAGAAGAAGATGAAGCTGCCCAGGAACACCTGCAGCAGCACGATGTCGCGCAGCGCGACGTAGATGATCCACCACAGGTCGGCGCCCAGGCGAAGGGTGAACTTGCCGGTGGTGCGGACCATGTACGGACGCGCCAGGTGCAGCGCAACCGACAGGATCCACAGGATCACGAGCGCGGCCGCGATCGTGCCCTCGACGAAGCCCTCGCCGGCGTCGAAGAAACCGGAGACCTGGTCGGCGGTCACCGAGCACCTCCATTCGTTGGATGGGCGGCCGTGGCCGCCGGGGTTGAGGCTGACGGGATGGGAGCGGTGGGCCGGGCTCCCGGGACAGCCGGGTGGCGGCTGTCGGCGGGCCCGCGACCCGCGATCACGCTGACCGACGGGCAGCCGTAGACCGCATCGCACCGGAAGCAGCGCGAGGCCTCGGCTCGGGCGGCGGCCTCGTCGAAGCCCGCCTGGGTGGCCGTGAACGTGCCGATCTGGACGACCGGCAGCGGCGGGTGAAGCCGCGGGTGCTCGGCGAGATCGACGCTGAGCGAGCGCTCGGGCGGCGTTCGGTAGCGGACCGTGGCGAAGATCTCCGCCTCGCCATCCTTCGCGCCTGCGAGGTACTCGTGGATGGACGCGGCGGCACGCCGCCCGGCGGCGACCGCCTCGATGATCGTCCGCGGACCGGAGACCACGTCACCGCCCGCGAAGATGCCGGCTCGACCGGTCGCCAGCGTCCGGGGATCGGCGACGATGCCGGCCCAGCCACTGACCTCGATCCCGGCGCCCTCGGGGAGGATCGATGGATCCGGCTCCTCGCCGATGGCGACCAGGATGGCCGATGCGGGCAGCTCGCGGGTCTCGCCGGTGGGCTCCCAGGCCTGGCGGTCACCGGCCGTTGAGGTCCGCCGCCGGCTGCTGGACGGCGCAGCGGAGCGCCACCACCGTGCCGTCACGGCCCACGACCTCGGTCGGGGCCAGGCCGTCGAGGATCGCGATCCCCTCGCGCTCGGCCGCCTCGACCTCCTCGATCTGCGCCGGCATGTCGCGACGGCCGCGTCGGTAGACGATCGTGACCGTCGCCGCGCCGCTGCGCATGGCGGACCGTGCCGCATCCATGGCGGTGCTGCCACCACCGACCACGATCACGTCGCCGGTCAGGCGTGGCTCCTCGCCGAGGTTGACCTCCTTGAGGAACCGCGTGGCCGGGATCACCGCGCTCATCTCGTCGCCCGGAACGCCCAGGCGGCGGCTCTTCGAGGCGCCGGTGGCCAGGAAGATCGCCCGGAACCCCTCCTGCTCGAGATCGGGCAGGCTGAAGTCGCGGCCCATCGCCGTGTCCAGCCGGAGCTCGACGCCGAGGTCCAGGATCCGGCGGATCTCGTCCTGGAGCACGTCGCGCGGGAGGCGGTACTCGGGGATCCCGATCGCCATCATGCCGCCCGGAACCGGCATCGCCTCGAGCACCGTGACCGGATAGCCCAGGCGGGCCAGGTAGTAGGCGGCTGACATGCCGGCGGGACCGCCGCCCACGATGGCCACCTTCTCGGCGCGCCGGGTGGCCGGCGCCGGAACCCTGGGCAGCGTGCCGTGCTCGGCGGCGAACCGCTTGAGGGTCCGGATCGAGATCGGTTCGTCCAGCACGCCGCGGCGGCACGCGGTCTCGCACGGGGCGGTGCAGATCCAGCCGCACACCGACGGGAACGGATTGACCTCCGCGGCGACCGCGTAGGCCTCGTCGTAGCGGCCCTGGCCGATGAGCCCGACGTAGCGCCCGGCATCGGTGCCGGCGGGACAGGCCTCCTGGCAGGGGGCGATCGGCGATGGCGGCGCATCGTCCACCATCGTCATCCACGTCTGCCACGGCTTTGGTCGGGACCGCGTCTGCCAGCGGAACAGGCTGCCCCACGGCGAGTCGTGCACCGGCTTGAGCGCCTCGCGGGTGACCTCGGACAGGGGCACCCAGGTGTCCTCGCGCGGCGGGGTCGGCGCGGGTCGCTCGATCGGTCCCTGGCGCGCGGCGAGCGGGACGGTTCCGTCCATGGTGACCAGGGTCATGACGTTGGGCGGGCATTCGCGGATGCAGATCCCGCAGCCGATGCATTCGCCCACCTGGAGCGGACGCTCCATCGTCCAGGGCAGCGGCCGGCCGCCCGGGCCGGGTCCGGTCTCGATGCCCGGAACCTGGGGCCGGGTCATGTCCAATGCCTCGACCGGACAGACGTCCATGCACACCCCGCAGGTGATGCAACCCGTCTGGTCGATGTCGATGCGATAACCCATCGGCGCCTCCTTGTGGCGGTCCGAGCATCCGCCCGCGGGTCGCCGGACGGCCACGCCTGTTCGGGTGGGCAGGGCGCCTATCCTTTCGGGTGGGCAGCGGGGGCGAGATGGCATGGGCCGAGAAGACGCGCAGGCATGCGGGCAGCCGGCGCCATGACCAGGTCTGCCATCCGCTCGCGACGGCCGGACGGCGATCGTGCGCCACGGCTCGCCAAGACGAGATGGAGGGGTCCATGGATGCGGAACCGACCGGGTCGGGCAGCGCGATCCTCGTCCGTTCCGGACGAAGCTACCAGGGCAAGCAGGGTCTGACCTATGGCGAGGGCGTGTTCAGGGAGAACACGCGGCGCCCGTCGGCTGTGCCTGCACACGCTGCGGATCCCGCCCGGCGGTCGGGCCAAGGTCCATCTCCATGCCAGCCACGAGACGGCGATCTACCTCGTGGCGGGGACCGTGACGGTCCTCCACGGCCCGGGGCTCGGACAGCGGACCGAGATGGAGGCGGGTGACTTCCTGTACATCCCCGCCGA
The DNA here is from genome assembly GCA_963734995.1 of uncultured Chloroflexia bacterium. Lineage (GTDB taxonomy): Bacteria > Chloroflexota > Limnocylindria > Limnocylindrales > CSP1-4 > CAIXZV01. The sequence goes on along the minus strand of CAVTJD010000004.1, from coordinate 502,634 downwards.
CTGCCCGCACCTGCCGATCAACACCGGGCAGGTCGAGGCGTTCGGGGTGCTCGCGAGGACCGATCCGAACGAGCAGGAGAGCGTGGTGCTCCTCCCGTCGCTCGAGCGAGCCTTCGCCGATCACATCGTCTGAAAGGCGCTCGCCCCGCCGGCGGGTCGGCTGTCAGCCGTCGGTGACCAGGCCCTCGCGCATCGCCCGCGCCACGACCTCGGCGCGGCTCTGGGCATGGAGCTTGTCGAGGATGTTGCGCAGGTGGAACTTCACCGTGTTCTCGGAGATCCCGAGCTCGGCGGCGATCTCCTTGTTGCGCAACCCGTCGACCACCAGCCGCAGCACGTCGAGCTCGCGATCGGTGAGCCGGTCCGGATCGTGGTGGCCCACATCGGGCGCCGATTCCGTGCGGGCGAGCTCGGTCAGGATGCGCGCCGCGATCGCGGGCGTGATCGCGGCCTCTCCCCGGGCAACCGCCTCGAGCATGGATCGCAGCTCGGTCGACTCGAGGTTCTTGAGCAGGTAGCCGCGCGCGCCGGCCTTGATCGCGGCGAACAGGTCGTCCACGTCTTCGCTCGCGGTGAGCATCACGATCGCGATATCGGGCGATCGGGCCGCCATCCGCCGGGTCGCGTCGAGGCCGCCGCCGCCCGGCATCGCCACGTCCATGAGCACGACGTCGGGCCGCAGCTCGAGCGCAGCACGGACCGCCTCGTCGCCGTCGGCGACCTGTCCGACCACATCGTGACCCCACGCGGTGAGCAGCGATGCGACACCGTCACGGAACAGCGCATGATCGTCGGCGAGCAGGACGCGCACGTCAGGCCTCGGCCCCGGCCCCGGCCCCGGCGCGTGCCTGCCGCATGCCACCGGCATCGGCCAGCTCGAGGGTGAGCAGGACGCACGCGCCCCCGTCCGGCCGGTCACGCACGTCGAGCGTGGCGCCGATGCCCGCCGCCCGCTCACGCATCGATCGCAGGCCGTAGTGCGGCACATCCGCGGGGACCGGAGCGGCTGCCAGGCCACGGCCGTCGTCCTCGATCCGAAGCTGCAGGCGCGCATCCTCGACCGACATCGACACCTTCACCCGATCGGCCGCGGCATGCTTGCGCACGTTGGTCAGCGCCTCCTGCACGATCCGGTAGACCTGCGCCTCCGTCTCCGGCTCCAGCCGCAGCTCCCGAGCCTCCGGGGTGATCGCGACCTCCAGGCGGAAATGAGACGCCTGCGCCGCGCGCCGGGCGTGCGCCTCGACCGCCGCACCCAGGCCCTGACCCGGTTCGATCGGGCTGTGCAGGCCGAGGATGGCCTCGCGGACATCGACGTACACCGCCCGGGCGGCCGCGCCCAGCTCGGCGACCTGCGTCCGGGCCTCGTCGATGCGGCCACGCTCGAGGAACCCATCGACCGCCTGGGACTTGGTGTTCACGTAACCCAGCACCTGGGCGATGCCGTCGTGCAGCTCGCGCGCGATCCGCTCGCGCTCCTCGATCACGGCGAGCTCTCGCAGCCGGCGCTCGAGGCGGGCGTGCTCGAGCGCGATCGTGGCCTGGTTGGCCAGCGATGCGAGCGTCTCTACCTCGTCGACGTCGAAGCCGCGCGCATGGGCGACGCCGATCGCCAGCAACCCGATCGTCTGGCCGCCACGCTGGAGCGGCGCGGACAATCGCACCGCGGCGACGGACGGATCGACGAAGGCAAGGATCGCGTCGCTCGGGTCGGGTTCGTCCATCGTGGCGTCGACGGAGATGGCCGAGGCCTCGCCCGCGACGTACCCCGCCCCAGGCGTGCCCGCACCGGCCGGGGTGGTCGTACGGATCAACCCGGCTGCCCCATCGGACGCACGCAGGCACAGCGTTCCCCGGGGGTCCTCGAGCAGCAGCACCGCGACATCGGCATGGAGCAGCTCCCGGGCGTTGGAGACGACGGCCTGCAACACGAGATCGACGTCGGTGAGCGCCGCGATCTGGACGCTCACCCGGTGCAGGGCACGCGCCGACGCGCCACGCATCTCGAGCTCGGCGTTGCGAGCACGCAGGACGCCGGTGAGGGCATCGATCCGACCGAACGCCAGCCAGGCCAGGGCGACCCCGATGACGAGCACCGCGACCGTGACCAGGATCGTGTCCCATGGGAACGGCAACGCCTCGTCGAGGACCGTGTCGCTGAGCAGCTCGAGCACGAGGACGACCGCCGCCGGCACGAGGACGACCAGCCAGCGGGGCCGAGGCGGCGAGGACGAGCGACGATCGGGTGCCACGACCCGGGCAGCATAGTCCGCTCGAGTGAGGTGGCTACCCGGGTCGTTCCGGCTGGCAGACCGGACACCAGAATGTCAGGCGCGGCAGCTCGGCACCCTGGTGGGCGACGCGGATCAACGCTCCGCAGCGCGGGCAGGGCCGTCCCGATCGCCGGTAGATGCGCCGCGGTCGCCACCCGGTCGCGGCGCCCGCAGCGAGCATCGCCCGCGCGCGCTCCACCAGCGCACGGAGCTCACCCTCGTCCACGTCGCGAACCGGCGTCCACGGGGAGTGGCGCGTCTCCCACAGCACCTCGTTCCTGATCTCGTTGCCGATGCCGGCCAGCGCCCGCTGGTCGAGCAGCGCCTCAGCGATCGCGCGATCCGCACGGACCGGGTCGCGGAGCCGCCGGATCGCCTCGTCAGGGTCGAACGCGGGCGCCAGCAGATCCGGCCCGAGTCTCGACAGCGACGGGTGCACCGGCTCCGCTCGCTGCTCGAACAGCTCGACCACCGGCGCGTCGAAGCAGACCGCCACCGAGCCTGGGACCTCCAGCACGAGGCGCGCCCTCGTCGCCGGTCGCCGCCAGCGCTCGCCGGGACGATAGCGATGCCACGAGCCGTGCATCCGCAGGTGCGTGCGCACCTCGAGCCCGTTGTCGAACCGGATCAGCAGGTTCTTGCCGACCGCCTCCACGGCGGTGACGGTCGCGCCCACCAGCCGGTCCGCCTGCGGTCCGGGAGCCGGGGCGCGGGCCGCCGTCACCTGCCGGCCCATCAGGTACGGCCGCAGGCCGGCGGCCGTCCGGGCAAGGGTGTCGCCTTCGGGCACGGCGTGCGTCCCCTGCTCGCCCGTCCGCCCGATCAGCCGCGCGGAGCGACGACCGGTCGCGGTGCGCCCGGCCCGACCGCGGCCTGCGCGCGGAGCACGTAGCCGCGATAGCCGGGCACGAAGCCCGCGCCCTTGAGCGCATCGTGGAACCGCGACGTCGCGACCGGCTCGCCATCGATCTTGGAGATCACGAGCTCGCGCACCCGCCCGTCGGCGACGAGATCGGCAAGGGACGCGAGCCCGGCGCCCAGCGTCACCGGGTCGTCGCCCGCCGGCAGCACCTGGAGCGAGGTTCCGCCACGGTCCACGTACAGGACGGCCTCGCCGTTGACCAGCGCGACGTAGGCACCGGCAGCCCGCTGGAACGGACGCCGGTCCCGATCGTCGCGGCGCGGCCAGGGCAGCGCGGCTCCATACGGGTTCGCGGGGTCCGCCGCCGCCAGCAGGCGGATGACCCGCCCGTGCTCGCCCGCAACCTCGCCGGGCTGGTCCCGCAGCGCCCGCAACCGGTCCACGGCCCCCGGCAGGGCGAACTGCGCCGCACCCAGGCCATCGACGAAGTAGCCGCGCCGGACACGACCCGCCTCCTCCATCGCCCGCAGCACCGGATAGACGGCGGAGAACCCACCATCGATCGGCTCGGACGCGACCGCCTCCCGGGTCACGATGCCGTGTCGCTCGAGCAGCGCCAGCGCGAGCGCATGCAGGCGCTCGGTGTGCGTCGGCCCGGGGGCGCGACCCGGGGCCTCGCCCTCAGTTCCATCCTCGGGGGCGTCCGCCACCAGCGACCAGCGGCCCGCCGCCTCGGGCGGTCCGAGCGAGGTCAGGCGGCCGGGTCGCGGCCGGTGGTCGCGGGCAGGCCGCTTCCAGCGCAGCGCCCGGAGCGGCGCGAACGTGTCGTTGGTGATCTCGCCCGCCCAGACAAGGTCCCACAGTGCGTCGAGCACCTCCCGATCCGACCGCCCGCCGACAGCGGCATAGAGCTCGCGGTAGAAGGAGGCGCCGCGCCGCTGGAGGTGGCCGCGGATCCGCCCATGGAGCTCGTCGGCGGGGCGGACAACACCGTCTGCCCGGCCGATGGGTCGCAGCAGCTCGCGTCCGGGTCGGTAGAGGGCGACCCGCCCATCGTCGCGGCCCAGGCTCCCCCGGCCCACCCAGGCCACCTCGCCCATGGCACCCAGCTCGTCGAGCAGCCGTGGCTGGTAGCCGCGGACCCGGGCGGGGAGCACGTCGCGCTCGAGGACCGATGCCGGGATCGGCAGGCCGGCAAGCTGGTCGACGACCTCGGCCAGTCGCTCCAGCGCAGCCGAACCCGACAGGGCGATGGACGAGGAGCCGGCGTGGTTCGAGGCGCCCGTCGTGTGGGACGAGGAACCGGCGTGGTTCGAGGCGCCGGCGTGGGTCGAGGCGCCCGCCGTGTGGGACGAGGAACCGGCGCGGGACGAGGAGCCGGCCGCGTGCGGCGATGCGGCGGGCGATGCCGCCACCCCCTGCCAGGCCGGCAGGAACCGCGCGAGCGTGACCGGATCCACCGGCTCGACCTCACGGCGGAGCGTGGCCAGCGAGCGCCGGCGGAGCAGCCGCAGGACCTCCGGATCGCAGTATTCGCGCTCCGCTCCGCCGGGCCGGAACTCGCCGGACAGCACGGTCCCTGCGGCGACCAGTCGCTGGAGCGCATCGGCAACCACGCCCGCGGGCAGCCCCCACCGCCGCGCCGGCTCGTCGCCCAGGAACGGACCATGCGTGCGTGCGTAGCGCGCCAGCAGCCCGTCGAGTGCCCCGGCCACCGGTGCGAGAAACGCCTGCGGCACACCGGGTGGCGCGGCAACGCCAACGCCGTCCCGATAGCGGGCCACGTCCTCGATCGCGATCCAGCGATCCTCTCCTGCGATCCGCGCCCGAACGGCTCGTCGAGACGACACCAGCTCGGCCAGGTGGAGCGATGCCTCGACGCGACCCCCGACCGTCCGAGCGCCGACCTCGTCGGTCGACAGGTCGCCCAGCCGCCGCAGCAGGTCGTGCACCTGGTCCGCCGTCCGCGCCTGTCGCTCCTCGACCAGCGCCTGGAGGCTGAGCTCGAGATCGGCCAGCGCGTCCGGGTCGAGCAGCTCGCGCAGCTCCTCCTGGCCCAGCAGCTCCCGGAGCAGGTCGCGATCCAGCGTCAGTGCCTGGGCCCGGCGCTCGGCGAGCGGGGTGTCGCCGTCGTACATGTACGCGGCGACGTAGTCGAACAGCAGCGAGCTGGCGAACGCCGATGCGCGTGCGGTCTCGACCGAGTGCACGGCGACGTCGCGCCGCCGGACGCCATCGAGCACCTCGCGCAACGCGGGCAGGTCGAACACGTCGGCCAGGCACTCGCGGTAGGTCTCGACCAGGATCGGGAAGCTCCCGTAGCGCGACGCGACCGCGAGCAGGTCGGCGGCCCGCTGGCGTTGCTGCCACAGCGGCGTTCGCGTCCCGGGCCGCCGGCGCGGCAGGAGCAGCGCCCGCGCCGCGTTCTCGCGGAAGCGCGATGCGAACAGGCTCGACTGTCCCACCCGCCCGACGACCAGCTCCTCGACCTCCTCGGGCTCGGGGAACAGCAGCGCCTCCACGCCATCGAGGCTCCCATCGCCCTCGGGCAACCGGATCGCGATGCCGTCGTCGGACCAGATGGTCTGGACCTCGATCCCCAGCCGCTCGGCGAGCCGCGCCTCGAGCGCCATCGTCCACGGCGCGTGGACGCGGCCACCGAACGGGGTCAGCACCACCAGCCGCCAGTCGCCCAGCTCGTCGCGGAAGCGCTCGACGACGATCCGTCGATCGGTCGGCAGCGCGCCGGTGGCAGCCTGCTCGTCGGCGAGGTACGCGAGCAGGTTCTCGGCCGCCAGCGGATCGAGGTCGTGCTCGCGCGCGCAACCGCTCGGCCGCTCGCGCCCGCCCCTTCGGGCCGTCCGCCAGGTCGGTCTCGGCCTCGCGCACGAATGCCCCGATCTGCCGCCCCAGCTCCACCGGGCGGCCCACGCTGTCGCCCTTCCAGAACGGCAGCTTGCCGGGCACGCCCGGCGCGGGATTGACGAACACGCGATGGGGCGTGATCTCGGCGATGCGCCAGGAGCTCGCCCCCAGCACGACCACGTCGCCATGCATGCCGGCGCGCAGCTCGTACACCATCTCCTCGTCGAGCTCGCCCACGCGCCGGCCGGGCGTCCCCGCCTCGCCCTCGAGGAACACCGGGAACAGGCCACGATCCGGGATCGTCCCGCCGCTGGTCACGGCCACCGTCCGCGCATCGCGGCGCCCTTCGACCACATCGGTGAGCCGGTCCCACACGATCCGTGGCTTGAGCTCGGCGAACTCGTCGGACGGGTACGCGCCCGAGAGCATCCCGAGCACACCCTCAAGCGCCTCGCGGGTCAGCGTCTCGAACGGTGCGGCGCGGCGCACCAGCTCCAGCAGCGTGTCGACCGTGAGCTGCTCGCCGATGGTCATCGCAACCAGCTGCTGAGCCAGGACGTCGAGCGGGTTGCGCGGCAGCACGGTGGGCTCGATCGCGCCATCGTGCATGCCCTTCACGACCACGGCGGTCTCGAGCAGGTCGCCGCGGTACTTGGGGAACACCACGCCCTTGCTCGGCTCGCCCACCTGGTGGCCCGCCCGCCCGATGCGCTGCAGGCCACGGGCGACCGAGGTGGGGCTCTCGACCTGGATCACGAGATCGACGGCGCCCATGTCGATCCCCAGCTCGAGGCTGCTGGTGGCGACGAGCGCCGGCAGCCGTCCGGCCTTGAGCTCCTCCTCGATCTCGAGCCGCTGCTCTCGCGCGATGCTGCCGTGGTGGGCACGAACGAGGTCCTCGCCGGCGAGCTCGTTGAGGCGCTGGGCCAGCCGTTCCGCGAGGCGCCGGCTGTTGGTGAACACGATCGTGGAGCGGTGCTGACGGATCAGCTCCAGGATCCGGGGGTGGATGGCCGGCCAGATGCTCGATCGCAGCTCACCACCGATGACGGGCCCGCCCGGCTGCTCGTCCATCGGCAGCACCTCGCCCAGGCGCGCCATGTCCTCGACCGGGACGATGACCTGGAGATCGAGCGGCTTGCGCGTCCCGGCGTCGACGATGGCCACCTCGCGACCCTCACCCACCCCGCCCAGGAACCGGGCGATGGTCTCGAGGGGGCGCTGGGTGGCGCTGAGGCCGATCCGCTGGAGCGGCGGCGCGGCGCCCCGATCCCCGTCCCCACACCGGAGGCGCTCCAGGCGCTCCAGGCTCAACGCGAGGTGCGCGCCGCGCTTGGTGCCGGCGATCGCGTGGACCTCGTCCACGATCACGTGCTCGACCCCGCGCAGGATCTCGCGGGCCTGGCTGGTCAGCAGCAGGTACAGGCTCTCGGGGGTCGTGACCAGGATGTCCGGCGGGTGGCGCACGAGATCGCGACGCGCGTCGGCCGGGGTATCGCCGGTTCGGCTGGCGATCGAGATGTGTGGCGGCTCCCGGCCCAGCCGCTGAGCGGCGAGGGCGATGCCCGCCAGCGGCGCCCGCAGGTTGCGCTCCACGTCGTAAGTCAACGCCTTGAGCGGACTCACGTAGAGCACCCTGACGGTGCCCGGCGCCTCGCGGGTCGGTACCGGGCTGGGGTGCTCGACGAGGCGTTCGAGGCACCACAGGAATGCGGCCAGCGTCTTGCCGCTGCCGGTCGGCGCGTGGATCAGCGTGTGGCTGCCGCGCGCGATCGCGGCCCAGCCTTCGGCCTGGGCCTGGGTGGGCGTCTCGAACGTCGCTTCGAACCAGGCCCGGACGGCGGGCCCGAACGGCGCGAGGGGGTCCTTGATGCGCACGGCCACGGGATCGCGAGTATAGGTCGCGGCGACCATTTCGTACACATGTTCTAGTCGTGCGCGGACCGCTGCCGTCGACCGCTCACGCCCCGGACACGGCGGATACCGCGGGGCCGCGAGACGCCGCTCACCCCGTAGGCGCCGTGGGACACCGCGGGACACCGCGAGCGCCACGGGACACCGCGGGGCGCCGTAGGCACCGTAGGCGCCGTAGGTGGCGTGGGCGCCACGGGTGGCGTGGGCGCCACGGGTGGCGTGGGCGCCACGGGTGGCGTGGGCGCCACGGGTGGCGTGGGCGCCACGGGACGCCGCAATCGCTAGTGGCGATCGCCTTGGCCAGCTGCCGTCGAACCATGCACCGAGCGGCCCCGGTCCATCGCTAGTGGCGAACACTTTGGCCAGCTGCCGTCGAACCATGCGTCCAGCGGCCCCGGTCCATCGCTAGTGGCGATCGGCCGGCGCGGTGCGGCCTCCGGGGGCCCGATGAGTGGCGGTTGAGCGCGGAGGTGTTCACTGGCAGCGATGGCGAACGCCCGAGGAAGCAGCGATGGCGAACGCCCGAGGAAGCAGCGATGGCGAACGCCCGAGGAAGCAGCGATGGCGAACGCGCAAGGCAATCGACGCGATCTTCGGCGACGGCGCCGTGACCTGCTGCGCAAAGTCGGCATCGAGATCCGGCGGATGCGCGAGGATGCGGGCCGTTCCCAGGCGTCCCTTGCACGAGCAGCAGCTGTCGCGCAGTCGCATCTCTCAACCATCGAGGCGGGCTCGGCCGAACCCAGCCTCGCCGTCCTGATGGCCGTCGGTGAGGCGCTGGGCGCCGACCTGTCGATCCGCCTGTTCCCGAACACCGGACCACGGATCCGCGATCACCTCCAGGTCGCGATGTCCGAGGCGCTGATCGGGGCCCTCCATCCCCGCTGGCGGGTGGCGCCGGAGGTTCCCGTGAACCGGCCGGTGCGGGGTGTGATCGATCTCGTGCTCGATGACCGGGCAGGACGAGACATCGTCGCGGTCGAGGTCCACAGCCAGCTGCGGCGCGTCGAGCAGCAGCTCCGCTGGGCCGCCCAGAAGGCCGACGCGCTGGCGGCCCTGCCCGAGCACGACGGCCGACAGGTGGGCCGGCTGCTCATGCTCCGGAACACAGCCGCGATGCGCGAGGTCGTGCGCGTCGCGAGCGGGACGCTGGCAGCCAGCTACCCGGCGCGGACCGGCGACGCGCTCGCCAGCCTGTGCGGGACAGCGACATGGCCCGGCAACGCAATCCTGTGGGCGACCATCGCGCGCGGCACCGCACACCTGCTCGACGGCCCGCCGCGCGGTGTCCCGGTGGGACGGCGCTGAGAACGCCTCCGCCGAGACGTCCGACAGCCTCCGCCGAGACGTCCGACAACCTCGGCCGAGACGTCCAACAGCCTCAGCCGAGACGGTGGCGAACGACGGCGTCCAGGGCCCGCATCGCGCGGTCGGCGGTGCGGAACACGGGGATCCCCCCGGCCTCGAGCGCCGAGACGAGCGGCTCGTAGCGAGGACCGCCATCGACGATCGCCACCCAGGCCTTCGTGGTGCGCCGCCACAGATCCACCAGGCGCGCCGCCACGGCATCGGCCGCAGACAGGTCCTCGTCGTGCCCCGGCCCAGGCGGGAGCGTCCGAAGGGCCGCCGTCAGCGGCACGATCCCGACCACCCCCACATCGACCGCAAGCGCCGCCAGGACCGCCTCGGCCAGCGCGGCGAACGCCGCGTCGTCGGCCATCGGCGTCGCGTCGAGCGGATTGTGCACGTCGACCACGCCGCCGGCACCGGCACTCGTCAGCAGGCTGCCCAGGGAGGCCGCCGTCGCGCCGTCGAACGTCGCCAGCTCCAGCGAGCCCAGGTTGTCGCCGATGGCCACGCACTCGAACCCGGCGTTCGACATCGCGCCCAGCCGGCGGCCATCGATCGAGCGGTCGATCAGCAGGGTCGACATCCGGACCAGATCGTCGAAGTCCTCGAGCGAATCGGCGACCAGGATCCCCGCCTGCGCGGCCAGTGCCCGGGTCACCGTCACGTCACCCGCGATCGACGCCGTGTGGCTCGCAGACGCCGCCGCCCCGGCGCTGGTCCGGCCGGCCCGGTACAGCACGACCATCCCGCCACGCTCGCGGATCCGTCGCGCCGCCAGCAGCAGCCGTCGCGCATCGAGCGGCCGAAAACCCTCCACGTAGACACCGAACACCCGGATCGACGTGTCCTCGGCGAGGTACGCGAGATGATCGCCCACCGTGAGATCCATCTGGTTGCCCACGGTGATCAGGTAGCGCGGATGGAGGTCGGCCAGACGTCCCAGCCGTGTGATCGCGAACGCCCCGCTCTGGGCGATCAGCGCGAGCGGCGCCGGCGTCGCGCCGGGGACCGGGAGCTTGGCCGACGGGATGAACATCGTGTCGATCCGACCGGGCACCGACCGGAAGCCCAGGCAGTTGCCGCCGTTGAGCAGCGGACCGCCGTCGGACCGGGACCGCGACGCCTCGAGCGCGGCACGCATCCGGGCGACGATCGCCTCGCTGCCCTGCTTCTCCTCGAACCCGCCGGGGATGACCAGGATCGTCTCCGCCGCACCGCGCTCGACGACGTCCGCCACCACCTCGGCCGCCTGCGCGGCGTTCACGGCGACCACGAACAGGTCGACGCTGGCGGGCAACGCCGCGACGTCGGGCACGCACACGCACCCGTCGATGGCATCGGCACCCGGCTTGACCACCGTGATCCGATCGGCGGCGAACCCGTCGCGCAGCAGGTTGCGCAGGATCACGTGACCCGCGTTCATGCCCGTCGACACCCCGATGATCGCAACGGACGCGGGATCGAGCAGCTTCGCCAGCTTCGTGGTCGGTCTCCTCGACGACGAATTGGCAACGGGTTCGGGATCGCCGACCTCGGCCAGGACGTCGAGGGCGACAAGCGAGCCGTCAGGCGTGACGACGATCGGGTTGACCTCGAGTGCCGCGAGCTCGCCGGGCATGCAGGCATCGGCGATCGCGAGGAACCGCCTGACGACGTCGACCAACGTCGCCATCGGCAGCCGCGGCGGCTGCCCACGGCTGCCCACGGTGGCCAGGCGAACCGCAACGGACCCGCGCAGGATCTGCTCGATGTCGTCGCCGGCCGTCAGCGCGGGGGAGAGCAGCGCCACGGCTCGATCGCGACGCAGCTCGTCGGCGATGGCCTCGGCGTCGATGCCACCCACCCCGACGGTCACGACCGGGCCGACATCCGGCGTCCACCGCGCGGACACCAGCAGCGCCGCACCGAGCGACGCGTCGTGATCGACGAACGCTGCGACCATGAACCCCTCCACGTCATGGCCCGTCAGCCTGGCGTGCATGGCGCGGATGGCCTCGAGGATCGCGGCCCGCTCACGGGCGACCACGGCCACCCCGCCGACCTCCGTCTTGTGCGCCACGCCCGCTGCCACCACGCGCACCACGACCCGATCGGTTTCTGTCTCGAGCACGGCATCGTCGATGGCGGTCGTGTCCGGTTCTCCGGCGACGAGTGGCACGTACCTGGCCGCCGGTACGGAGATCCCCATGGCCTCGAGGATCGCCCGACCCTCGGGCTCGAGCAGCGAGCGCCGACCCTCGGCGAGGGCAGGCCCGACGGCCTGCCGGATCGTTGCGACATCGATCATCGGGGGTCGGGACGAGGCCATCCGCACAGCGTACCTGCGGCTCGCCCGTCCGTGGGCCGAGGCCGCCAATGCGGTCGATGCCACCGTCGGTGGGCCGAGGCCGCCGATGCGCCTCGCCCTCCTGGTCGAGGCCGCCGATGCGGGCGATGCCGCCGATGTGGGCGATGCCGCGCAAGCCATCCGGGACGGGCACGGTCGACCGTCCCGCGCCTCCTCAGCCGGTGATGGGGACCGGCTCACCGGTCGGCGGCTCGCGCTCGGACCGGGCTGGCAGCAGCAGCGACAGCAGCACGCCCAGGAGGACGAACCCCGAGGCCACCAGACCCGCCGCCCGGGTCGCGTCCACGAAGGCCTGCTCCACGGGCAGCGCGGTGGACGGCAGCGCCGCCAGAAACGCCGGGTCGCGGAAGCAGGCCGCCTGATCGGCCGGCAACACCCCGACGCCACCGCCGAAGGTCGTCTCGGCCGCGCGCGACGGATCGCGCAGGGCAGGCAGGACCTGCCCTGCGGACTCGTCGACCAGATCGGTCACCAGCTGCCGGCAGGCGGGATCGAGGCCGGGAAGCGCCGTGGCGAGGTTGTCGCCGGTACGAGTCACGAGCGTCGCGAACAGCACCGTCCCCAGGATCGCGATCCCCAGCGCCGAGCCGACCTGGCGCAGGGTGGAGTTGGCGCCCGAGGCGATTCCCGATAGCTCGATCGGGATGTCGGACAGGACGATGCTGGTGAGCTGGGCCGTGGTGAAGCCCACGCCGATCCCGTAGGCGAACAGGGGCGGCGCGAGCAGCCAGCCGCTGACCGTGGGCGAGATGAGCAGCGTCGTCGCGGCGATGCCCGCCGTCTCGAGGAGCATGCCGATCGTCACGACGCGGCGCGGACCATAGCGCCGAGCCAGGGTCGCGGCCCCCGGCGCGGCCACGAACGCCCCACCGGCCAGGGCGAGGAAGACGAGACCCGTGTCGAACGCCGAATAGCCCAGCACGCCCTGGAGGAACAGCGGCAGCGCGAACAGCAGCCCGAACTCGCCCAGCGACACGATCGTTCCGGCGAGATTGCCGAACCGGAACCCGCGGTGCCGCCACAGCGTGAAATCGAACAGGTAGAAGCGACCGCCGGCCCGCCGCCGCATCTCGACGACGACGAACAGGGCGAGCGCTACCAGGCCGAAGCCCAGCGCGAACGGGATCACCGAGATCGAATCGAGGGGCCACGTCCAACCGAGCACGGCGAACGGGTGGCGAGGATCCGGTGTCCACCAGCCGTACTGGCGACCCTCGATGAGACCGAACACGAACGCACCGAGACCGCCCGTGACGAGCAGGAAGCCGGGCAGATCGAAGCCCGGCACCGCATGTTCGTCGCGCGATTCGCCGATGTAGTGAAGGGTTCCTGCGATGGCCAGCAAACCGACCGGGACGTTGACGAAGAACGCCCATCGCCACGACGCATAGGTTGTGAGGAACCCGCCCAGCAGGGGTCCCACCGCGGCAACGCCACCGATGACGGCACCCCATACGCCGAACGCGATCGCGCGGTCCCGGCCCTGGAAGTTCGCGTTGAGGATGGCCTGGGTCGTGGGCAGGATCATGGCCCCGCCGACACCTTGAAGGATGCGGGCCAGGATCAGCGCGTCACCGGTGGGCGCCAGGCCCGCCAGCACTGACGCGGCGAGGAACAGCACCAGCCCCGCCAGATACAGGCGCCGGCGCCCGAACACGTCTCCCAGGCGCCCCAGCGTCACCAGCAGCGCGGCGAACACCAGCGCGTAGACCGTGTTGATCCACTCCGCCTGGGTCGAATTGAGCGCCAGCTCGCGGATGATCGACGGGACGGCGACGTTGACGATGGTCGCGTCCACGATGATCATCGCGACGCCGATGCTCAGCAGCGCCAACCCGATCCAGCGGCCGCGCCCGGCGGCGTCGATCGCCGGGGCGGCAGGTGGCGTCCCGGTCGTGCGTGTCATCGTGGGAACCTCCGAGCGCGCTGCGCGGATCAGAGCATAGTATTTGCTTCGCGAAAGGGTTTCGTCAGGATAACGACAGTGGCCAGATCCGTCCAACCGCACCCGCCGCACCCGCCGCCGCTGAGCGACGACGCCTTCGAGACCAGCCAGCTGCTGCTCGAGCTCATTCACGTCTCCTACGCGACACGCGCAGCGGAGGCCCGGACCGCGGCGTCCGGCGGCAGGTCCGCGCGGCGTTCGACGCCGTCCACACACGCCATCCGCGCCGCGATCCACGTCTACCAGCACGGTGAGCGCACGATCGGCGAGCTCGCCACCGGCCTCGCCATCTCCTACGGCTGGGCGAGTCGTGTGGTGTCCGAGCTCGAGGCGGAGGGAATGCTCGATCGTCGGGTCGACCCGTCGGACCGGCGCGTCGTCCGCGTCTCACTCACTGACGAGGCGATGGACATGGTCGAGCGCACCTACCGCTGGCGGGGTGAGGCGGTGGAACGCGCGCTGGCCGGGCTCGATGCGGACGAGCGACGCACCGTGATGGACTTCCTGCGCCGGGTGAGCGTCGAGCTGGGCGATGCCGGCGGCCAGGACGCACGCCGCAGCGGCTGAGGTCACCGCAGCCGACATTCGTGACACAAGAACGAACCGACGGGCCAGGGGAAGCCCGTCGGTTCGGTGTGCCCGTGTCGTCGATGCGAGGGGGGGGAGGGGAGGTTCGCCGCATCGACGAAGGTGTGTTCTGTTTGCCTACGAGTCTCGGGCACCGGAGGCCGATGCGAGATGTGCCCAAAGGACTGTCGTTTCGTGACGTTGCGTGACCAATGGCCCGGTCGGGCCACGGCAAAGGTCCCGTACGGGCCCTCCGTGCTCGGCGGTTCGGTGCGTGGCGCTCGCGATCCTGTTCCGGCCGGGACCGACCCAGCGCAGCAGGGATCGATCCGGCTCAGGTCGATCGGCCCAGATCAGGCCGGACCGGCCCCCAACGCGGACCGATCCCGATCAGGCCGAACCGACCCGCCCTTCGATCGCCCATGGATCGTCGCGCCCGATGTCGGGCGAGACGGACCTGAGCGAGAGGCCGGCCGATCGCAGCAGGCCTTGGGCGATGTCGATCCGGTGCCGGACGTCGAGCGGCTCGACCACGTCCCGCTCGCCTACCCCGATGCGTGCGCGCAGGCCCGTCCCGGGCGGCCGCTCGGCCACGAGCCAGGCGAGCAGCGAGCGGCCGAGCCCACGGCGGCGATGACCCGGCGCCACGCCCAGGGCGAGCAGCGATGCCACCCGCCCACCGGCATCGGGCGGCCCGGCCACGGCGACCCCGACCAGCACCCCGCCTGCGATCGCACCCACGATCCGGGCGCCATCCGCGGCCGCCCTGTCGAGGAGCGCCAGGCCGTCGCGCGCGTCGAACGGTGCGATGGTGCGGGGCGCGAGCGAGACACGGCCAAGCTCGGCACGCGACAGCGTCACGAGCGTGGGCTCGCCGTCGGGCTCGAGCCATGTCGTGTCGTCGCCCCTGGTGCCGAACCCGGCGGCCGGTGACCACCAGCCGCGGTCGATGGCTTCGCGAACCAGGACGGGCAGGGCCACCGAACGCACCCGCTCCAGCACCGCCAGCGACCGCTCGTCGGCGGTGGCCTGCGCCGTCTCGACGGGACGACCGGCGTTCGGCGGGTCGAGCAGGGTCGCCGGCATGCCCGGCGTGCCGAACGCGGCCGCCTCATCGGCCCAACGATCGCGCCACGCGACGGGCGTCTCGACCGGAGGATCCCGGTGCGCGCCCGCGAGCCACGTGAGCGCCCACGCGCGAGGCACCACCCGGTACGCGTCGTAGCCGCCCCCGCCGGTCGCCAGCCATCGACCACCGGCCCATCGATGCGCGACGCTGTCGACCAGCCGCGCCGCCTCGTCCATCGCCGTCGTCGTCACCCGCAGATGCGCCAGCGGATCCCAGGCGTGCGAGTCGCAGCCATGCTGGGACACCACGACGTCCGGCCCGAACACGGCCGCCACGGCCGGAGCCAGCGCCCGCACCGCGCTCAGCCACGACGTCTCACCCGCGTACGGCTCGAACGGCATGTTGAGCGCCGTCCCGGTGGCGGGCCCATCGCCCAGCTCATCGATCAGGCCGGTACCCGGGAACAGGTAGCGACCGCTCTCGTGGAACGACAGGGTCAGCACGCCTGGGTCAGCGGCGAACAGCGCCTGGACGCCGTCGCCATGGTGCACGTCGAGGTCGACGTACAGCACGCGCAACCCGTCCTCGCGGGCGCGGGCGATGGCCAGCGCCGGGTCGTTGTAGATGCAGAAGCCCGACGCGCGCTCGCGCATCGCATGGTGCAGCCCGCCGCCCGGGTGGAACGCATGCTCCGCGTCGCCGCGCAGGATCGCCTCGATCGCGCGGAGCGACCCCCCGGCGACGGCGGCGGATGCCTCGTGCATGCCGGCGAAGGCCGGGTTGTCCGACAGCCCGATGCCCATCGCCCCGGGGCGGGACGGATCCGCCGCGAAGGCCCTGACCGTCTCGAGATACGCCTCGGTGTGGGCTCGAAGCAGGTCCCGGTCCGGGGCGGGCTCGGGTGCCAGCGATGGCCTCGCACCGACCGCGGCCAGCAGATCGATCCCGGGCCCGAAGCGCTTCGGGGTCAGCGGGTGTCCGGGGCCGAAGTCGTATGTCAGCGACCGTGGGCCGAACACGAGCAGCGGACCTGTCGATGCCCGGTCGTACGAGACTGTTACCATCGCGCCATGTTGGGCTCCGACTTCTTCATCGTGCTCATCATCGTCCTCGTCATCGTGGTCGTGTGGCGCGGGCCGAAGACGCTGCCCCTGCTGGGGCGGGCATTCGGCCAGGGGGTACGTGAGGCCCGAAAGGAGATGGAGGACATGAAGTCCGACAGCTCCAAGGGCGATGAGGACGAGAAGGGCGGCGACACCACCGCCTGACCGGGCGGTCACCGCTCGCCGGTGCTGGCACAGGTGGCCACGACCGGCTCCCGGGCGGTCACCGGCGTGATCGGTGCGTCCGTCGCGTCCGGCGGTGATCGTCGCGTCCGGCGGTGATCGTCGCGTCCGGCGGTGATCGTCGCGATCGGCGCGCCTGCCACCGAGCCCTTCGAGATCCGTGACGCAGGCCCGGATGCCCGCGGCGCCGACTGCGACTGAGCCCTAGCAGGAGGGTCGCATGGAGCCGTACGCCGAGGTGGCCGAGTCGTACCGGGACTTCGCGTCGTACGCCGCGTCGGACTCATCCACCTTCGCCGCATGGGCGAACGCCGTCGCGGAGGACGCGGAGGTGGAGGCGTGGATCGCGTCGCTGCCGAGGCTCAAGCGGCAGCCCAACCTGGTGTTCGCGGCTGCGCGGTGGCATGGCGTCCCGGCGCCGGGCCCGTACGCCGGTCTGCGCGAGGCGCTGCTCGATGACGACGGCAGGATCCGCGCCACGATCCTGGCCCGCGCGACCCAGACCAACGAGGTCGGCCGGCTCGCCACGCTGCTGCCGGCGTTCGCCCGGTTCGATGCGCCGCTGGCCCTGCTCGAGGTCGGGGCGTCCGCCGGCCTGTGCCTGTACCCGGACCGCTGGGGGTACGCGTGGCGGACCGACGACCGGGAGGTCACGCTCGGCGCGGAGCCTCGGTTGCGCTGCCAGGTCCGCGGGCCGGCACCGCTGCCGTCCGCTCTCCCCCAGGTCGCGTGGCGGGGCGGGGTCGACCTGAACCCGCTCGACGTCACCGACGCCGACCAGATGGCGTGGCTGGCCCAGCTGGTCTGGCCGGAGCAGACCGACCGGCTCACCACGCTGGAGCAGGCGATCCGGGTCGTCCGGCGGGAGCCACCCACGCTGCGACGGGGCGACCTGCTCGAGGAGCTCCCCGACCTGGTGGCACAGGCCGCGCCATACGGGACGGTGGTCGTCTTCCACAGCGCGGTGGTCGCCTACCTCGAACCCGACGACCGGCTGCGGTTCGACGCCCTGGTCCGCGGGCTGGTCGCCGAGGGAGCGTGCCACTGGGTCAGCAACGAGGGCAAGCGGGTGCTGCCGAGCATCACGGCGACCGGCCCGGAGATACCCCCGGAAGAGTCGACGTTCGTCCTCGGCATCGACGGCATGATGGTCGCGCAGACCCACGGCCACGGCCGATCGATGCGCTGGACCGCCTGAGAATGGCGGCGGCTCGCGAGGTCATCGCCACGGTCTCGAGGCCCGCGAAGCCGGTCTCCGTCCCGCGTGCCCTGCCGGTGCCGAGCACGTCATCGCGGATGGTGGCGTTCGCCGGGTCGCGTTCGCCGGGTCGCGTTCGCCGGGTCGCGTTCGCCGGGTCGCGTTCGCCGGGTCGCGTTCGCCGGGTCGCTGGTCGTGGGCAGCCAGGCGATGGCTTCGTCCCAACGCGGACACCTTCCGGCGTGACCGAGCGAGCTCGCGAGGATCCACCGGCTCGGGGATCGTTCTCGAGGGACCCGGCCCCTCGAGGTCACCGACCAGGACGGCATCGGCCGCGGGCACCTCGAACGCGAGGTGGTCAGGGTGCGTGCCCGGCGTCGCATGGACGCGGATCTCGATGTCCGCCTCGTCCACGCGCTCGCCGTCGACCAGCGGCATGACCTCGCTCGCGAGGAGGTGTCGCGCCCCCGCCGACGCCCGCACCCGGACGCCGAGCCGCCGCACCAGCGCCTCGACGCCCGCGGCATGATCGGGGACCGGCGCCGTCAGCAGCACGACGGCCGGGGTGGCCCCGAGATCCTCGACGGCCTGCAGGAGGCGACCGATGGCCGCATCGCCCGGGTCACCGGGGTCGACGATCGCGACGCGCCGGTGGCCCACGAGGAAGGTGTTCACCGTCTGCCCGGCGATCGCACCCGCCCCGTTCAGCCGCAGCCGGGTCACACTGGGCGCCGGCTGGTCCGTCAGCGGTGACGCCTCCATCCCTGCCCCGGGGAGCGGCGCGAGGTACCGGCGCACGTCGTCGATCCCGCGGGCGGCCCGGAGCTGCTGCAAAGTCGTGGCGGTGGGTGGCCACAGCGCGATCCTGCCGTCGGCCATCGCGGCCAGCGCATCCCGTGGGGTCAGCCACGTGTGGTCGGCGACCTCGGCGGGGTCGAGCACGGGGACCGCGCCGGCCGGTAGCCGGGCCACGAAGAACCGGGCGTCGAACCGGCGCTGGAACGTCGGCGGGGTGACCCACCGCGAGAGCGGCACAAGCCAGTCGCCCCGCAGCTCCAGCGCGGCCCGATGCACCGCGGCCGGGAACGCGTCGGCCGGGGTTGCCTCGGCCGGCGCCTGGATCGCCACCCCGGAGTCCGGCCCCTCCCCCATCGGCAGCGTCCCCGACGCCCCATCCGCCGGCCGCGTTGCCAGGAGCACCCCGGCCTCCTCGTACAGCTCGCGGATCGCGGCGATCATCACCGCACCCGCATGTGTCGCCGGCTCGCTCCCGGTCGTGCGGAGCCTGCCGAGCAGACCCGGATCGTCGTCGCCCGGCTCGAGCGCGCCACCCGGGAACACGTGCAGCCCGGGCCCGAACGCCATCGACGACGGCCGGCGGGTCAGCAGCACCTCGGGCCCACCCGGTCCGTCGCGCAGGAGGACCACGGTCGCGGCCAGGCGAATTGGGACCGCCGCGGGTGTCACAACGGCCGGACGAACGCCCACAGCCGCACCCCCGGAACCGGCTCGTAGTCGCGGTCGGGATCGCGCCGGAAGCCCAGCCGCCCGTACATCGCGTGTGCCCGGGTCATCGATCCCGTCGACACGATCGCGACGGCCCGGCGGTGATCCCGCCGGGCAAGCTCGAGGCACGCCTCGACCAGATGCCGGCCGATGCCCCGGCCCTGAGCGGCCACGGCGACGCCGAGCATCCGAAACCCGGCCTCGCCCTCCTGCTCGACATCCGCATACGGGTTGTCGGGGCCCGGAACGTAGGTCACCGATCCGAGCACCCGGCCGTCCTCGACGGCCACAAGCACGGTGCTCACCCGCGCGCGGCCCGCGGCATCGCGGACCAGCTCCAGGTAGTCGCTGTGGCGGGCGCCGGGCAGCGCGAGATACGCGTCGACCACGACATCGCCGGCGGCGGCCAGCTCCTCGGGCCGTGCCTCGCGCACCTCGATCACCGGGATCCCCGGGTCACCGCGTGGCCGGGATGCACGCCGCCCTGACGCCGCCCTGGTGCCGGCAGCGGATCGGGGTCACGCGCCGGCCTCGAGCAGCAGAGCGTCGAGCGCCTCGGGCTCGTGGACAGGCTGGCGGCAGGCGAAGTTGTGACACACGAACGCGGTCGATCGCCCGCCGAGGGCGAACCTGCCGGCGACGAGCGGCACGGCCGAGGTCTCCGGCGTCACCGAGGCGGCGAGGACCCGGAACGGGTGGTAGCCGCGGTCGGCAACGTCGAGCAGCCGGCGCATCCCCGCGTCACCGTCCACCCCGGCGATCGCGATCTCCACGATCCGGGCGTCGGCGAGCTCCAGCGCGCACAGCCACTGGGCGAACGCGGTCGGGTAGCGGCCGACCAGCCCGCTGATCGTCGCCAGCGCAGCGTCCGCGGCGGTGCGATACCGGTGATCGCCGGTCAGGGCGGCCAAACGGAGCAGCACCGTGGTCGCCATCGACGCCCCGGACGGGGTCGCGTTGTCCTGTACGTCGCGCGGCCGCAGGACCAGCGACTCGCCATCGTCCGCGGTGTCGAAGAACCCGCCCGCCGGGTCGGCGAACCGCGTCAGGATGGCCTCGACCAGCGACGCCGACGCCCGGTACCAGCGCTCGTCGAGCGTCGCCTCGTACAGGGTCAGCAGCCCGTCCGCGAGGCAGGCGTGATCCTCGAGCACGCCATCGGCCGTGGCCCGCCCGTCCTTCCACGAGCGGCGGAGCCGCCCGTCCGGCGCGAGCAGCCCCGTCAGCACGGTGTTCGCGGCGGTGGAGGCTGCGTCCAGGTATCGGGCGCCCGTTGCCGCGAGCCCCGGATCGCCCGAGGCCCGGAGGCCACGCGCCGCCTCGGCCAGCGCCGCGATCGCAAGACCGTTCCAGGCAGCCAGCACCTTGTCGTCCCGCGCCGGCTGCGGTCGGCGCGCCCGGTGATCGAGCAGGATCGCTCGGGCGTCCGCGAGCGCCGGTTCGACCCCTTCCTCCGGCAGCTCGAACCGCTGCGCGAGCGTGGCGCCATCGGCCACCCGCGACAGGATCGTCCGCCCCTCCCAGTTGCCGCCGTCGGTCACCCCGTAGGCCGCGGCGAACAGCGGGTACCGGTCGCCCAGCAGCGAGCGGATCTCGTCCGCCGTCCAGACGAACGTCGCCCCCTCCTCGCCCTCCGTGTCGGCATCCTGGCTGGCCGCGAACCCGCCGTCCGTCGTCCGCAGCTCACGCAGCACGTAGTCCAGGACCCCGGTCATCGTCCCGAGGAGACCCGTGTCGCCGGTGAGCGCCCATGCATGCGCGTACACGCGCGCGAGCTGCGCGTTGTCGTACAGCATCTGCTCGAAATGCGGCACGAGCCACGCGGCATCGGTGGCATAGCGGTGGAAGCCGCCGCCCAGCTGGTCATGCACGCCGCCGGCCGCCATCGCCTCCAGGCTCCGGAGCGCGATCGAGAGCCACCGATCCTCGCCGGTCGCCGCATGCCGGCGGAGCAGGAGCTCGATCGTCATCGGCTGCGGGAACTTGGGCGCCGACCCCCAGCCACCGTGCACCGGATCGAACGCCTCGGCGATGCGCGTGGCGGCCTCGTCGAGCACGTCGCCCGGTCGGGGTGCCGCCGCGACCGGGCCCCGGGTCCGGGCGCTGCGCCTGCAGCATCGCCTCGACCAGTCGGACGCCACTGCGCTCGATCTCCGCTCGCTGGTCGATCCACGCCCGGCGCACACCCTCGAGCACCTGGCTGAAGGCGGGCATGCCATGGCGCGGCGTGTCAGGGAAGTAGGTGCCGCCGTAGAACGGGCGCCCATCGGGTGTCAGGAACACGCTCATCGGCCAGCCGCCCTGGCCCGTCATCGCCTGGACGGCGCCCATGTACAGCTGATCGATGTCGGGGCGCTCCTCGCGGTCGACCTTGATCGCGACGAAGTGGCTGTTGAGCAACGCCGCGGTGGCCGGATCCTCGAACGATTCGCGCTCCATCACGTGACACCAGTGACAGGCCGCGTAGCCCACCGACAGGAACACCGGCCGATCGAGGAGCTTCGCGCGCGCCAGCGCATCGGGCCCCCAGGGAAACCAGTCGACCGGGTTGTGGGCGTGCTGGAGCAGGTACGGGCTGGTCTCCCCGGCCAGCCGGTTCGTGTGCGACTTCGCATGCGACTTGGCGTCCGGCACGTCGGCCATGTCCGGATGGTACCGGGCGCCGCCACGGGATCCGTCGGACACCCAACCCGAGCGGGCATGGGCTTCGCGGTGCGTGGGCGCACCGAGCATCAGGGATCGGCCGGTCCATGTGTCCCTTGCAGGCCGAAGCGACCTGTTCACACTTCCCTGCCAGCGGTTAGGCTACCGGGGTCACCGCCGGGTGTATGTGCCCATGGAGTCGCAGCGCTGAAGCATCTTGCCCGGGCGATGCTGGTCGCCCTTCTCGCCGGTGCCATCGCCACGACGGGCGCGATCGCGCCCGTGCTTGCCGCTGCCCCGGTGCCCCGGGTCGCGCTCATCGTGGGGCCCGTCGGCTCGCTCACCTCGACCTACAAGGCGCTCGCCAACGCCGCCGCGCAGGAGGCGCAGGCCGCGGGCGCCGAGGTCGTCAAGGTCTACTCCCCCAACGCGACCTGGTCCGCGGTGCGCAAAGCCGTGACCGGCGCCTCGATCGTGGTCTACCTGGGTCACGGCAACGGCTGGCCCAGCCCGTATCGGAACAGCCTGTACCCGCCCACCCAGAACGGCTTCGGCCTCAACCCCGTGGCGGGCGTCGACGACTCGGCCCACCAGTACTTCGGCGAGAAGTCGGTCGCGACGCTGAAGCTGGCCGACAACGCGGTGGTCGTGCTGAGTCACCTGTGCTACGCCTCGGGCAACAGCGAGCCGGGCCTCGCCGAGGGCACCAGGGACATGGCGATCGCGCGGGTCGACAACTTCGCCGCGGGGTTCATCCGCGCCGGGGCGCAGGCGGTGGCCGCCGAGGCGCACATGGGACCCGCGTACTACGTGCGGCAGCTGCTCCGTACCCAGCTCAGCATCGAGCGCATCTGGCAGGCATCGCCGAGCGCCCACGGCAACACGTTCGCCCTTGCGAGCCAACGCTCCGCGGGGTACACGGAGCAGCTCGATCCCGATCACACGTCGGGCGGCTACTACCGATCGCTGGTGTCCAAGGGGGTCACGGCGAGCCAGGTTCGATCGGGCGCCACGGGAACCATCCCGGGCGTGATCTCCGAGCAACCGAGCGAGCCGTCGCTCGCGGCCCAGGGTCTCCGCTTCGGCAGCCTCAGCCTCGACGGTCTGCCGGTCGCGGGTGACAGCACCACGCTCACGCTGCCGGTGGCTGCGCAGAGCGCGAAGCTGATCCCGTCCGGTGCGCGGATCGGTGTCAGGTGGGATCCGATCCTGCTCGACCCGAGCGCGGCGCCCGACGTCGTGCCGCTGCCGGTGACCGACGACTCGGGCATGTCGGTGCCGGACCTGGCGGCTCCCGGCGCGTCCCCGTCGCCGGGATCGGGCGGAACGGATCAGCTCGAGGTCGATCTCGTCGCTCCCGAGCAGCTTGGCAACGTGGTCGAGGTGAGCCAGGTGAAGCGCAGCAACAAGGCGCTCCAGCTGACCGTGACCTACCCGTCCGCGCCCGGTCTCTACCGGCTGGTGCCGAGCCTGCACACGCCGACCGGCGTCGCCTATGACGCGGCCACGCAGGCGCTCCTGACGCCCGTGCTGGTGCGGATCGGGGGTCCGATCGCGGTGGCGTACGGCGCCCCGGCGTCGATCGCGGTCACGGCCGGTGCGCAGGCGTCGATCGCGGTCCGGGTCGTCAATGCCGGATCGAAGGCGTGGGACGCCGTCGCCACGGCGCCGCCATCGGGCAACGCGGACGCGATGCTGTCGTGGCTGCGTACCTCTCGCGCTCCGGCAACGCTGGTCGCGACCTGGGTGTCCGCGGCCCTCGATCATCCGGTGCCGGGCCCGGTGAGCACGGTGCTCGACTCGGCGATCTCCGCCCCAGGTGGGGACGGGATGGTGAACGTGCCGCTCGTCGGCCCGGCCATGCCCGGCGACTACCTGCTGCTGCTGGACGTCGTATCGCCCGCCGAGGGCACCCTGTCCGCGCTCGGCAGCGCACCGGCATTGATCCGGGTGTCCGTGTCGTCGATCGGGGTCGCTCCGGCGCCATCGGCCGTGCCAGGCGTTGTCACGCCTGGCACGACGTCGACCGGTACGACGTCGACCGCGCCCGGCACGAGCTCCACGATCGTGGCCTCGCCAGCGCCGACACCGGCCGTCTCGCTGCCCGGAGTGGTCGGCCCGGCGCCGACAGTGCCCGTTGCCACGCTGCCCGGCGAGACCCCCGCACCGACCAGCGACCCGCGATCCTGACCGGGCGCCTCGGCTAAGGGGCCGCGGCCGCGCACCCTCGCCTCACGGCCGCGCTCGCTCCACCCGCGCCTTCGCTCCATCCGCGCGCCTTCGCTCCACCCGCGCGCCTTCGCTCCACCCGCGCGCCTTCGCCCCATCGGCGCCTTCGCTCCACCCGCGCGCCTTCCCCCCATCGGCGCCCGCTCCACCCCGGCTGCACCCGCGCCTTGGCCCCACCGCATCCCACTTGATCAGCCACCCACCGGGTGCATGCAACCGGTGGACTCGATCAGGTGGGTGAGACGGATCACCGGGTGTCACGCTGGGCGGTGGGCACACACCTCGGCAGCGACCCGTGCCCTGGGTGCTGGCACAGGTATCGAGCCGGCGAGCTGCGCTACCACCCGGCTGACGGGTAGGTGCGCAGGTCCGGGCGGCGTCTCGGCGTGTTGCATGCACCCCATGGGTACCTGCCCGGGTCACCGGGGAGCAGCGCTCGTCTGGACCCGTGGGGTGGGTCGCTGATCAGGTACCGGGCGATGCGGGTGCGGCCGGTGTCGGGGGGATGGCCGGGGAGAGCGAGGGAGACGCGGGAAACGCGGGTGCCGAACGACGTGACGGAGGACGCCAGGGAGAACGGGCATCGCCGGGCATACAGGAAACGCGGCTGCGCTTCCCTCGCGCGATACCCTGCGCCAATGGCGCACCATCCTGCGGACGACCTCGGCCCGGCGCACGACCCCGGCCCCGACGTCGCCCGGGACCGGCTCGAGCAGGCGCAGCTCGATGACGCTGCCACCGAGCCCATCGAGCTCGCTCCCGATCACCGGATCCGCGTGGGCACGGCGTCATGGACGGACCCCACGATGACCGCTGCCGGGGTGTTCTATCCGTCGGATGCCGACAGCGCCGAGGAACGACTCGCCTACTACGCCTCGCGCTTCCCGGTAGTCGAGGTCGACGCGACCTACTACGCCCTCCCCTCCCGGCGGCTGAGCGACCTGTGGGTCGCGCGCACGCCCCCCGACTTCGTGTTCGACATCAAGGCCCACGCGCTGCTCACCGGGCAGCCGACCGAGACGAAGCGGCTGCCCAAGGCGATCCGCGAGGCGCTGCCACCCACGATCGCGGGCAAGCCAAGGCTGTACGCGAAGGACCTGCCGGGCGAGCTGCTGGCCGAGGTATGGCGGATGTTCGCCGACGGCCTGGCGCCGCTCGCCGAAGGCGGTCAGCTGGGTGCGGTGTTCCTCCAGTACCCGAAGTGGTTCTTCACCTCGTCCGAGAACCGGGATGCCATCCGGGAGACGAAAGCGGCGCTCGAGCCCCATGGCCTGCGGGTCGCCGTCGAGTTCCGCAACGCGAGCTGGCTCAACGAGAAGAACACCGAGCGCACGCTCCGGTTCCTCGAGGACGAGGGCATCCCCCTGGTCATGGTCGACGCGCCACAGGGCTTCAAGTCCTCGATGCCGCCGGTGGCCGCGACGACCTCCACGCAGCTCGCGGTGGTTCGCTTCCACGGTCGGCGGACGGCGACCTGGGAGTCGATGCGCGGGCTGCCCACGGTCGAGCGGTTCCGGTACCTGTACCAGCCGGACGAGCTCCGCGAATGGGTGCCACGCGTGATGGAGGCAGCCTCGCAGGCCGAGGACACCCACGTGCTGATGAACAACTGCTACGCGAACTACGGCTCGACCAATGCGCGCGAGCTGGCCGCGATGCTGGCCGAGGAGCTCGCCGACGCCGGCGACGCGTCGCAGCGATGACGACGGCGACGGTGCCGGGCTTTCTGCCCAGCGCCAATGGCTTCCCGTTCCCGAACGCCTGGCCATCAGGCCCGACGATCTCACTGGGTCCGATCCGGACCCCGATCCTCGGCTTCGGCGATGCGTCGGCAGGGCTGTGCGGCGGGATGGTCATGACCGTCCGCGACCTGTTCGAGGCCGGGATCCCGATGCCACCGGACCCCCAGCCCTCCAACGGCAGCCCCCGGTTTGCGGCCATCGTCCGTCGCCAGGTCGAGTCGCTCGACTGGCTGCGCGTCCCTCTCCGGTTCTTCGATCTCCAGGCCCTGCGGCCCGATCCGCCGCACGCCCTCGCGAGGCTCCTGGGCCGCGAACCGCCGCGGGTGGTCGCCACCCGGAGCGAGTGGCCGAAGATCAAGGCCGACATCGACGCCGGGCACCCCTCCCCGCTGGGGCTGATCCGGGTGGCCGGGGTGTCGCCCTGGAGCCTGACCCACAACCACCAGGTGCTCGCGTTCGGCTACGACGACGCCGGCACCACCATCGGACTCCGGATCTACGACCCGAACCATCCCGGGCGCGACGACGTCGAGCTGCGGGCCGCGGTCGATCCAGACGAGGACCGGCCGTGGCGCGAGCGCATCACGCTCGCGCAGTCGACGGGCGAGCCGCTGCTCGGGTTCTTCCGTCAGCCGTACCCCCGGCCACGCTCGCTGCGCGCCTGGCGCTGACACTGCCGGCCGGCCGGCGGCGCTCCTCCTCGACACCGACCGGCCGGCATTCGGAACATTCGAAATCCGGGAGGTCCGCGGTTTCAGCGCTCCAGCCGGGCGGCCCGGTCGAGGAACGAGAGGAGCTCGTGGACCTGGTCGGTGGCCGGCAGGTCACGACCCAGGTCATCGGCCGCGGCGGCGACATCGCGCATGTCGTAGCCGTCCGCCCAGCGGCTCTGGCGAAGTACCTCGGCAGCGGCCGCGACGAGCGCGTCGAGCTGGAACGTCGGGGCGGCATCGCGGAACGAGCGAGCGATGTCCTCCATGCGGACGTCCTGCGCGATCTCCTCGCTGCGACCCGTGTCCGGCTCCGACCAGCGCACGCTCACCGTCCCGATCCGGGCGGACCCGTCTCCCTCGTTCGTGAGTCGCAGGGCGTACAGCGCGGTCGAGGCATGGCCGGCCCCGATCGCCCCGGCGTCGACCCCGTCGTCACGGAACGAATCATCGGGGAGTGCCCGGTTCTCGTACCCGATCAGGCGATACGCCTCGACCACGTCGGGGTTGAAGTCCACCTGCACCCGGGCATCGAGCGCAACCGTCTGGAGCGTCGAGGTCAGCTCCTCGCCGAACAGGCGCCGCGCATCGTCGATCGTGTTGAGATAGGCGTAGAAGCCATCGCCCTGGTCCGCGAGCTGCTCCATCAGCACGTCGTTGTAGTTGCCCATCCCGACGCCGATCGAGACCAGCTGGATGCCCGCGCTCGCGTCCCATCTGATCCGCCGCAGGATCCCGGCCGGATCGGTGTCGCCCACGTTCGCGACGCCGTCGGATGCCAGGACGACGCGGTTGATGCCGCCCTCGAGCAGGTTGTCCGCGGCGAGCCGGTAGCCGAGGGCGAGCCCAGCCTCGGCATTCGTCGAGCCGCCGGACCGGAGGTCGTCGATCGCGCCCAGAATGTCCCCCACCCGCCGGACAGGCGTCGGATCGAGCACCACGCGTGCATCGCTCCCGTAGCTGACGATCGCGACCGTGTCATGCGGCCCCAGCCGGTCGACCAGCAGCCGAAGCGCCCGCTTCACCAGCTCCAGGCGGTCCTCGATGCCCATCGATCCCGAGGTGTCGATGACGAACGTCAGCGCGGCGTCCTCGCGGGCGCGGTTCGACACCTCGCGTGCCTTGATGCCGATCCGGAGCAGCACCTCGTCCCTGTCCAGGAACGGGCTCGGGGCGCCGTCGCTCCACACCGCGAACGTGCCGTCCTCGGGGGGCCGGTAGCCCTGGTCGAAGGCGTTGACGAACTCCTCGACCCGCACCGAGGAGGGATCGGGCAGGTTGCCGTCATCGACGTAACGCTGCGCGATCGCGTACGACGCCGTGTCCACGTCGAGCGCGAAGGTGGACTCCTGGTCGCGCTCGGTGGGCACGAACGGGTTCACGCCCGGGTCCTGGTACGTCACCCCGCCATACGGCGTCGCGGCCGGATACGGCGTCGTCGCCGGTCCCTCGACGCGCCACGGGGCGGGCGTCTCGCGATGATGGTCGGGCGGTTGGACGACGCCGGTGCCGGGCGTCGACGCGGAGCTCGAGCAGCCGGCAGCCACGATGGCGAATGCCGCAACGAACAGGATCGGTCTGCGCATCGCACAGCCTCCCGTTGGGAGCGGCCTCAGCCAGCTCCGGGCCACGAGGCGGGACGGGTGTCCCGCGAGGTCCCGTTCGACACCGGAGGTGGTGCCGGCGGGCCGTGACGGCGATCCGGCACGCGCCGTTGGCCGTCGCCCCGCATCGTGGTCCCGTTCCGGGTCATCGGGGAGCGGCCGAGCCCGGCGGCCGCGTTACGGGAGATCCCGGAGCCGGTCCACCGGTCGAGCGTGGGCGATGCGACGATATGCCAATGACAGACGAGCGCATCGAGCGGAGCCGGGCCGTGTACGAGCGGGCGGTCTTCGGTGGCGATCGGGAGGCCCTGGCAGCCGGCGACCTCGAGCTCGACGCGGTCGAGGCAGCCCTGTGCCTCGCTCGCGGGCGGCTCGTCCACGCACGCTTCCTGAACGATCGGCGCGAGGACCCGAGCGAGCTGGATCTGTTCGAGCGCGCGGCAAGCCTGTTTCGCCGACTGGGCGATGACGCCGGGGAGGCCGAGTCCCTGTTCTGGATAGGAACCTTCCATCAGGTCGTTCACGGCGACAGCGGGGCCGCGATCCAGCCACTGACCCGGGCCGCCGATCTCGCCGCACGAGCCCGGGACAAGCTCGTCCTGTCCTATGCGCTGCGGCACCTCTCCTTCTGCTCCGAGGCGATCGGCGATATGGAATTGGCGCGACGGCGTATGCAGGAGTCCACCGACCTGCGCCGCGAGATCGGCTTTCAGCCGGGCGTGGCGGCCAACCTCATCGGCCTCGCCCACCTGGCCGCCAGGGACGGACGCCGCCGGGAGGCTGTCCGCCTTCTGGATGAGGCCGCTGCCATCGCAGCTCGTGGCGACGCGCGTGCCGTCCAGCAGTGGGTGGCGGAGGCGCGGACCGAGCTGGCCATGGACGCTGGCGTGAACGAGCGCGACGAGCGCGACTGAGCCCAGCCTTGCGCCGATGTCTGCCGGTGCCCTGGGCACCCGCGATTGGGCGACGATCGGCCCTGTCGCCGGCCGGGCAGCGGAATCGAGACTCAGGTGATCACCGTCCCTGCGGGCAGCGTCGAGGAGCCAGCCGTGTCGACCAGCACCGTCCTGTTCGAGCGTCCCGCCACGCGCAAGGACGAGGTGGCCGGGTCGACCGGGCGTCGTTCGCTTCCTGCGCCTGCCGAAGCGCACGTTCGTGATGGTCGACGGGGAGGGGCCGCCCGCCGAGGCAGCCTTCGCGGCCCGGATGCCGGGGCTGTACACGACGGCCTACTCGCTGCGGTTCGCCCTCAAGCGCCGGGGCATCGTGGACAAGGTCGGGCTGCTCGAGGGCCTGTGGTGGACGACCGACGGCACAACCGATCTCGATTTGATCTTCGGCGGCGACCCCGACCCGGGCAATCGGGCGACCTGGCGATGGACGCTCATGATCGCGCTCCCCGATGAGGCCACCGCCACGGAGCTCGAGACCGCGCTCGAGGAAGGCCGGCGCAAGCTTGAGTCGCCGTATCGCGAGGGGCTGCGCATCGAGGCGTTCGCCGAGGGCGACGCCGCCCAGCTGCTGAATCTCGGGCCCTACGCCGAGGAGCGCCCGTCGATCGAGCGGTTGCACGCGGCGATCCGCGGGGCCGGGCTGCAGCCGGTCGGCCGCCACCATGAGCTCTACGTGGGCGACCCGCGCCGTAGTGCCCCGGAGCGGCTCAGGACGATCCTGCGCCAGCCGGTGGCGGTGGGCGCCGGTTCGCTCTCCCAGGGTGCAGCGCGTGCGGCCGGACGCTTCGAGGTCAGGCGCGCGAGCCCGGCCCCACCGTCGACTGGCGGATGACGAGCTCGGTCGGGAGCAGGACACGCCGTGGTGCCCCGTCCCGTTCGCGGATGAGCTCGATGAGGCAGCTCACGGCCTCCCCGCCCTGCTCGCGAACGCCCTGACGGACGGTCGTCAGCGGCGGCTCGAGACGGGCTGAGAGCTCCAGGTCGTCGAAGCCGGCCAGCGCGACATCCTCGGGCACCCGCAGGCCGCGGCTCCCGATGGCAGCCAGCGCGCCCTGGGCCATCGCGTCGTTGGCACAGAAGATCGCGTCCGCACCTCGATCCAGCAGCGCCCGCGCGCCCTGGCTCCCCGACTCCGCGCTGAAGTCACCATCGACCAGCAACCCGTCGGTGGCCAGCCCGGCGCGCGCCATGGCGCGCGCATAGCCCAGGATCCGGTCCTCGGCGTGCACCGTCCGGCGGAGCCCGGTGATGTGGCCGATCCGCCGACGCCCGATCGAGACCAGATGGGTCGTGACGACGTCCGCGGCGTGCACGTTGTCGACGTCCACGTAGCTCGCCCGTCGGTCCTCCTTGCGGTGGCCGACGAGGACCGTGGGTACGCTCGAGGCGAGCAGCCCGTCGACCAGCGGATCGTCGAGCTGGTGGGCCGTCACGATCACGCCGTCGAGCAGGCTCATCGAGAGGATCGTCTCGAGCGTCTCCTCCTTGGATCGGTTGTCCAGCCACAGCATCATCCCGGCCGTGACACCGGCCAGCGCTCCGCTGATGCCCTGCATCAGCTGCGCGAAGTACGGGTCCCCGAACAGATGGCTTGGGTCGACGTGCATCACCACACCCACGACGCCGCTGCGCCCTGAGGCGAGCGATCGCGCCGCCAGGTTGGGTCGGTAGCTGGTCTCGGCAAGCACTGCCTCGACCCTGCGTCGGGTGCGCTCCGAGACGCTGCCCCCGTTGATGACCCGGGACACGGTCGCCCGGGAGACACCGCTCAGCAGCGCGAGCTCGTCGATCGTGCGGGCCATTCGGTGCCACCCTCGATGTGCAGGCGGGATGCGTCAGTGACGCGTCAGATCGGCGGCTCCCGGTCGAGGTACGCGTGCACCTCGATCTCGGTTCCCGTCTCCTGGGGCAGGGGCGCGAGATTGCCCTCGATCGGCACGCCGTCGACCTCGAGGCGGGTCACGCGGAGCGAGGCGCCGGCGGCGCGGTCGCTGCCGGCAGGCGGATGCACCGTGATCCGGTACGTCGCGCCCCGGAAGCGGCGGGTGACGTGCATCGGCGCCGGACCGGCCGGCAGGCGCGGGTCGATGCGCAGCCCGTCGAGCTCGGGGCGGATCCCCACCAGCCACTGCGTCGCGGCCACGTAGTTCCAGGCGGCCGTCCCGGTAAGCCACGAGTTCTTGGCCTCGCCATGGGTCGGCGCGTCGCGGCCCGCGATCATCTGGGCGTAGACATAGGGCTCGCAGCGGTGGATCTCGGAGATCGCCTCGCGGGCCGAGGGATTGATCCGCAGGTAGTAGTCGAGGGCTCGCTCGGGATCGTCCGCCAGCACCTCCGCGATCATCACCCACGGGTTGGTGTGACAGAAGATGCCGGCGTTCTCCTTGTAGCCCGGCGGGTACGAGCTGATCTCACCCAAGCGCAGCTGGTAGCGCGTGAACGCGGGCTGGACCAGCACGATGCCGTGCGGCGTCGCCAGCCGCTCGCCGACCGCCGCCAGGGCGCGCGACGCCCGTCCGTCGGCCAGACCGATCCCCGCCATGATCGACATCCCCTGGGACTCGATGAAGATCCAGCCCTCGTCGTTGGTGGCGGAGCCGACCGGCTCGCCGAAGAAGTCGTAGGCGCGCAGGAACCACTCGCCGTCCCAGCCGTGGGCCTCCACCGCCGCCTGCATCGCGTCCGCCGCGGCGCGCAGCCGGTTGGCTTCGCCGCCGTCCTCGCTGGCGCCCTCGAGCGATGCGACGACGTCCGCGAGCTCACGGGCCGCCAGCACGAACAGCCCCGCGATGAACACGGATTCCGCCACGCCGCCGCTCCGGTTCTCCGTGGTCTGGAATGACTCGCCGGGCGTGTCCGAGAAGCAGTTGAGGTTCAGGCAGTCGTTCCAGTCCGCCCGACCGATCAGCGGCAACCCGTGCGGCCCCAGCCGGTCGAGCGTGTAGTCGATCGCGCGCCGGAGGTGGTCGGCCAGCGGCTGCTCCGTGCCGGGCTGGCTGTCGTATGGGACCCGCTCGTCGAGCAGGGCGACATCACCGGTCTCGCGGATGTATGCCGTGACGGCCAGCACCAGCCACGCCGGATCGTCGTTGAAGCCCGAGCCGACGGCGTCGTTGCCGCGCTTCGTCAGCGGCTGGTACTGGTGGTACGCGCCACCGCTCGGGAGCTGCGTGGCGGCAAGATCGAGGATCCGGTCACGCGCCCGGCCGGGGATCATGTGCACGAACCCGAGCAGATCCTGGTTGGAGTCGCGGAAGCCCATTCCGCGTCCGATCCCGGACTCGAACAGTGACGCCGACCGCGACAGGTTGAACGTGACCATGCACTGGTACGCGTTCCAGATGTTCACCATCCGGTCGAGATGCTCGACGCCGGTCTCGACCTGGAACGCGCTCAGCCGCTCGGTCCAGCGCTCGCGAAGGGCCGCAAACGCGGCGTCGAGCGTAGCCGGTTCGAGGTGACGGGCGATCACCGGGCGGATGCGCCGCTTGTCGACCGTGCCCGAGTCCGGGGGGTCGAACTTGGCCTCGGGCGGGTTCTCCGCATAGCCCAGCAGGAACGTCACCTCGCGCGTCTCGCCGGGCTCGAGCTCGAGCCGGACGTGGTGCGCGCCAATCGGCTGCCAACCGTGGGCGATCGAGCCGGACAGCTGCCCGCGCTCGACCGCGATCGGGTGCTCCCAGCCGCGCTGCGGACCCAGGAATGCCTCCCGTGCGGTGTCGAACCCCGACGTCGGTGCCGAGCAGGCGAGGTAGGCCACGTGGTTTCGGCGCTCGCGATACTCGCTCGTGTGGTAGATGACGCCGTCGTCGATCTCCACCTCGCCGACCGAGTAGTTGCGCTGGAAGTTGGTGGCGTCCTCCTGCGCGTCCCACAGGCAGAGCTCGACGGCCCCGAACAGCGACACGCGGGCGGCGTCCGGTCGCTCGTTGCCGATCCGGACACGCCAGACCTCGAGCGTCTCGCCCGGCGGCACGAAGCAGCTGATCTCGGCGCGGATCCCGGTCCGGGCCGACGCGATCGTCGTGTAGCCCAGGCCGTGACGGCACGAGTAGTCGTCGAGCGGCACCCGGCTCGGCTGGCCGGTTGGGCTCCAAGTATCCCCCGACACATCGTCGCGCAGGTACACGAAGCGCCCACCGAGGTCGAGCGGCGCGTTGTTGTAGCGATAGCGGATCAGGCGGCGCAGCCGTGCGTCACGGTAGAAGGAATAGCCCGACGCCGTGTTCGAGATGATCGCGAAGTAATCGTCGTCGCCCAGGTAGTTGATCCACGGCAGGGGCGTGTCCGGTCGCGTGATGACGTACTCGCGACGCTCGTCATCGAAGTGCCCGAAGCGCATCGTCTCCCCTACCCCCAGGTACCGGCAGTCACATGTCGGCCGCAACTCCAGGGTGTGTGCCGGCACTCCCAGGCCGTTGACCGCATTCCCCGGCCGTTGACCGCATTCCCAGGCCGTTGACCGCATTCCCAGGCCGTTGACCGCATTCCCAGGCCGTCGGCGACCGCTCCTCGGTGCAGGCGGACTGACACACGTGAGAGCGCTCTCACGAACCTACGGCGGCCCCTGCCCACTGTCAATCCTTCCGTGTCACCGCGCATGATCTGGGCCGGGAGCGTGGTGGCGACGCGGGAGTAGGATGGCCGGCAATTCGGTGAAAGCGCTTCCATGCAGGAGCTGACGATGGGCAGCGAGGGCGACACCTTCCCGCCGGGCTTCGTCTGGGGTGCTGCGACGTCCGCGTATCAGGTCGAGGGCGCCGTGCGCGAGGATGGACGCGGCGAGAGCATCTGGGACCGCTTCGCTCGGACACAGGGCCGGGTCGCCAACGGCGATACGGGCGACATCGCCTGCGACCACTACCATCGCTACCGCGAGGATGTGGCCCTGATGTCGGACCTGGGCCTCGATGCCTACCGCTTCAGCGTCGCCTGGCCGCGGGTCATCCCCGGTGGCACCGGCCGCGTGAACGAGGCAGGCCTGGACTTCTACGACCGGCTCGTCGACGAGCTGTGTAGGCACGGGATCGCACCCCACGTCACGCTCTATCACTGGGATCTCCCGCAACCGCTCGA
This sequence comes from uncultured Chloroflexia bacterium, assembly GCA_963734995.1. Classification (GTDB taxonomy): domain Bacteria; phylum Chloroflexota; class Limnocylindria; order Limnocylindrales; family CSP1-4; genus CAIXZV01. Next base: position 468,495 of record CAVTJD010000004.1, on the reverse strand, counting down.
CGATGCGGGTGGCTGGACGGTCCGCTCGACAGCGGAGGCGTTCGCCGGCTACGCCGAGGTCGTCGCGCGCCGGCTGGGCGATCGTGCCGCTGCCATCGCAACGCTCAACGAACCGTGGGTCAGCGCGTACGTCGGATACGAGCAGGGGCGCCATGCGCCGGGCTGGACCGATCCCCGGGCCGCGAACACCGCCGCCCACCACCTGCTGGTCGCACATGGGCTGGCGGTTCCGCGCATCCGAGCCGCGGCACCCGGCGTGCCGGTCGGGATCGTGTTCAACATGGAACCCAAGCGACCCGCCTCGACCCATCCCCTCGACATCGAGGCGGCGGCCGTCGCGCACGATCGCTACAACCGCTGGTTCCTCGATCCCGTCCTGGGTCTGGGCTATCCACCCGAGGGCGTCCGAGCCTCTGGCTGGCCACAGGCCGAGGTGCTGAGCGGTGACCTCGAGCTGGTCGCGGCGCCGATCGATTTCGTGGGCCTCAACTACTACGCGTCGCGGACGATCCGATCGCCACTCCTGCCGCCGCTGCCCGCCGACCCGGCGGCGGAGGTGACCTCGATCGGCTGGCCGGTGGACCCGGCGGGGCTGACCGAGCTGCTCGAGTTCGTGCACTCACGAACCGGAGCGCTCGATCTGTACATCACCGAGAACGGCGCCGCGTACGACCCGGATCCGGCCGACCCGACGCACGATCCCGCGCGGGTCAGCTACCTGCGGCGCCACGTCGCGGCGGCGCGTGCGGCGCTCGATCGGGGCGTGCCGTTGCGTGGCTACTTCGCGTGGTCGCTGCTGGACAACTTCGAGTGGGCCGAGGGCTACCGGGTCCGGTTCGGGCTCGTCCATGTCGATTTCGCGACGCAGGAGCGCCGGATCCGCGATTCCGCGCGCTACTGGGCCTCGCTGGCCGCGGCGACCAGGGGCACTGTCGGGAACGCGGCAGGGGACGCGGCGGGTGATGCGGCCGCGGATGGTGTGGGTGCCCCGGCGGGTGACGCGGAACCCGCCCAGACCTGATCATTTACCCACGCAGCGGGTACAACGCTGCGACTTGACCATCGAGTCGAGTGCCCGCCGCATGGATCACGCTCGTCGGGCCGCCTGCAGTCGATCACGCACTCACCCCGCGGGTACAAGCGCAGGTGAGGGGCGCTGAAGCTGTGCTAACACCCGCCATACGGGTAGGTGCGCACCTTCGGGGGGTGTCCGGAGCGATAACACCCGTGCGGTGGGTAGGAGCACAGATCCAGACGATTTAGCACCCGTGCCGTGGGTAGGTGATCAAGTCTGGGGCGGCCGAGGCGGCGGGGATCCGTGGCCTCACGGCGAGGGTCGGGCCGGCCGAGGCGGCGGGGATCCGTGGCCTCACGGCGAGGGTGGGGCGACCGAAACCAGGCCCGAGCCAAACCGGACGGCAGCTACAGGGCCGGCAGACCTTGACGGTCAGTCTGCATCCCCGCCCACAGATCACCCACCTCGGCGATTCGATCGGGCAGCGTGCGGATCGTCCAGCGATCGGGTCGGAGGTCAGGGTCGTCGAGCTCGTCCCAACGGATCGGAGCGGACACGGGCGCGCCGTGCCGCGGTCGGACCGCATACGGAGCGACGAGCGTCTTGATCGCGGCGTTCTGCGTGTAGTCGAGTCGCGCCTTTCCTCCCCGCTCGGACTTCGCCCACTCCCACGACACGAGCTGGGGTACCGACGCGCCGACGGCCCGCGACAGCTTCTCGACCCAGGCCGACGTGTCGGCGTACGTGTAGCGGCCCCGCTCGATCGGGATCCAGGCCTGGATCCCGCGGCTGCCGGTGACCTTGGGGTATGCGCGGACGCCCAGGTGATCGAGCGCGGTTCGGTACAGGCGGGCGATGAGGAGGGTCTCGTCCCAGGTGGTCGCCGTGCCGGGATCGATGTCGATCAGCGCGAAGGTCGGCGCCCACGGATCTGCGATGGTCGAGGTCCAGGCATGGATCTCGAAGGCCGCCTGGTTGCCCAGCCAGCACAGGGTGGCCGCGCGGTCGGCGACGAGATGATCGTTTGGTGCCCGGTCCTCGCGCTCTCGGAATCCCTGCTCGTGCCAGATCGTCAGCCAGCGCGGGGCGTGCGACGGAATGTCCTTCTGCCAGAAGCCGGGCCGGTCGACGCCGTTCGGGAAACGCTGGAGGTTGAGCGGCCGGCCGGCGAGATGCGGCAGGATCGCGGCGGCGATCCGGGCGAAGTAGCGGATGAGGTCGCGTTTCGTCAGGGCCGGCTCGTCGACGCCGTCACGCGGCGGGAACAGGATCTTGTCGAGGTTGGTGAGCTTGAGCTCCTGACCCGCGACCGACCACAGGCCTTCGCCCTTGAGCGCGTCCAGGGCGGTGAGCTCGGCGTCGGAGACGAGCCAGGTCGGGTCCGGTTCGGGGGGCAGGTCGCCGGGAGCGCGCGGCGTCGTCGGCGTGGTCGGGGTCGCTCGCGGCGCGGCGTGGTTGGTCCGCGGCGTCGGGTCGCCCGTTGCATCGGCCGGCGGCGCGATCGCTCGCTCGCGAACCACCTCGCGTGGGTCACGCCCGCGCTCGAGGCCCTTGAACGCCGTCTGCCGAACGTGCCCGTCGCGCGTCCAGCCCCCGATCTCCGCCCGGATCACGAGCTCCGGTCGCGTCCAGCGGATGCCCGCCAGATCGCCGCCCCAGCGCCCCCGGTAGTCGGGCGGCGGCGCTGGATCGAACGGCGGCGCATCGGCCTCCAGGCCGTCGAGCAGGGTCCGGAGCTCTCGCCGGGTGCGCTGGTCGAACCCCGATCCGACCTTGCCCACGAACCGCAGCCGCTCGCCCTCGAACACGCCCACCGCGAGCGCGCCGAGCTCGGCGGCGCTTCCCTCACCCGGCGTCCAGCCTCCGACCACGAGCTCCTGCTCGGGCCGCGCCTTGATCTTGAGCCACGATGTCGACCGGCGACCGGGCTCGTAGCGCGACCCGCGCCGCTTGGCCACCAGCCCCTCGAGCCCCTGTGTCTTGACCGCATCGAAGAACGCGACGCCTTCGGCCTCGACGTGGCCCGCGAACTGCACCCGGGCATTGGGGCGGAGCACGAGCTCGAGGAGACGCTTGCGATGCTCGAGCGGAACGTCAACCAGGGAGCGGCCGTCCAGGTACAGCAGATCGAACGCCTGGTAGACGAGCGGGCCGGCCGCTCGCCCGCCGCGCCCGGCGCTGATCCGCTCCTGGAGCAGGCCGAAGTCCGGGCGACCGGCATCGTCGGGGGCGACCACCTCGCCGTCGACGATCGCCTCATGTGCCTCGATCCAGGTCGGCGGCGTGAGCAGCCGCGGGAAGTAGACCGACGCATCGTTGCCGTTGCGCGTGAACAGCCCCACGGTGCCGTCGCGAACCACCGCCTCGACCCGGTACCCGTCCCACTTGACCTCGAACAGCCATCGTTCGTCGCGGAACGGCTTGCTCGCCAGCGTGGCGCGCATGGGTTCGAGGTAGCGGGGCATTGGGATCTCGCGGGCGGCGGACAGGTCGATCCCGGCATCGGCAGCGGGCATCTCGGACACCCAGATCGCCGGCGCCTCCGCCTTGACCTCGTCGTTGGTGCGGCCGGACTTGACGCTCCGCGGGTGATCCTCCGCGTCCCAGCCCGCCACGGCGTCCGGGTCGCGCTTGTGGATCAGCAGCCACTGCTCGCCCTGGTCGTCCTCGAATGCGGTCCGAGGTGCGGTGCCGGGCCGTCGTGAGGTGCGCACGATCGTGAACCGCCCGCGCAGCTTCTCGCCCTGCAGGCGGAGCTTGAGCTCGCCGTTGGCCACCGCCGCGGCGGGATCGGGCGTCTCCGCCTCGGGCTCCCAGGTGCCCCAGTCCCACACGACGACGTCACCCGCACCGTACTGGCGGGCCGGGATGATGCCCTCGAAGTCGAAGTACTCCAGCGGGTGGTCCTCGACGTGGATGGCCATCCGCCTGACCGACGGATCGAGCGTCGGTCCCTTGGGCACGGCCCACGAGGCCAGCACCCCGTCGATCTCGAGCCGGAAGTCGTAGTGGAGGCGGGTGGCGCGATGTCGCTGGACGACGAACCGGCGCCCGACCCCGGACGCCAGGGCATGGGCGGACGTCGCGGTGGGCTGCCGGGGCGCGGGCTCGGGCGTCTTCGCGAAGTCGCGCTTGCGGCGGTATTCCTCGAGCGGCATGCGGGCAGTATGTCTCGCCAGCGATCGGAACGGCCCGGGCCGCGCGGGGACCGTTCGGGCCCGCAGAGGAAACGGCCCAGGCAGGTCCAGGATGACGCGGCCATCGTGGCCGGATCGAGTGGCCCGCAGGGACGGGCCGCATGGCCGTGGCGTCTTTGGTCGGACCGTCCAGACTCCCGCTGGAACCGGCCCGACTGCCGGAACGGGAGGGTCTCATGCACGTACATCTCATCCCCGCGACCCCCAGAGTCAGGCGGCCGGCCTATGCCTGGCTCGCCGCCGCGCTGGCGCTGTTCACAGCAGCCGGCGCCATCCCCGTGGGGATCCAGCTGATCACCGACACGACGGGCGCCTCGATCGGCTTCCCGGCTGGCTGGATCGAGAGCACGCCGTTCGGGTCGTACCTGATCCCCGGCGTCTATCTGCTGCTGATGAATGGCGTCGGGATGCTGATCGTCGCGGCCCTGATCGTCGTTCGCCACTGGACGGCGCCCTGGCTGACCGGGATCCTGGGCAGCGGTCTCGTGATCTGGATCCTGGTCCAGCTCGTCGTGATGCCCGAGTTCTCGTTCCTGCAGGCAATCTTCGGCATCGTCGGCCTGCTGCTGGCCGGGATCAGCGTCGCCTGGCTGAGGGAGACCGATCAGCTCCGACTCTGGTAGCCGGGTGCCCCGGTCGGGCGACGCAACGCCCTTGCCGGCCCGCCACGGAGCGCTCTTACGGGCCCGCCACAGCCCGCTAACGCCCTTGCCGGCCCGCTGCGGAGCGCCCTTACCGGCCCGCTACGCAACGCCTGCGCCGGCGACGCAACCCCTGGGCGGTCTCGCTACGCGCTCTTGCGGCGCCGCGCGGGCCGCTCCTCGTCGGCCGCCGATGCGTCGCCCTTCGCGGGGGCTGCCTTGGTCTTCGCCCGTGACGACCGTGCCGCCCGCTTCTTCGATACCTCTGCCACCGATACGGGCACCTCTGCGTCCGCGGACTTCGCGTCGGTCGCCGCCTTGACGCTCGCCTCGAGCAGCTTCATCAGGTCGACGATGGACGCGCTCTCCTCGACCGGCTCGGGCTGGGCGATCTCGACGCCATCGACCTTCGCCTCGATGACCTTGAGCAGCGCCTCGCGGTACTCGTCCTTGTACCTGGCCGGGTCGAACGACTCGGTCATGGCCTCGACCAGCTGCTCGGCCATCTTGACCTCGGCCGGCTTGAACTCGAACTCCTCGTCGGGCAGGTCGAGGTCCGCGGTGGAGCGGATCTCGTCGGGCCAGTGGAGCGTGGTGAGGAGCATCGTCTCCTCGAACGGGTCCAGCGCCGCGAGCGCCTCCCGGTCGCGGATCACGACCTTGCAGATCGCCGTCAGACCTCGCTCCGCGAGCACCTGGCGCAGCAGGTAGAAGGCCTTGCGGCCGATCTTGTCGGGCTCGATGTAGTACGCCTGCTTGATGAACCGCCCGTGCTCGGCGGTGGCGGCGTCGCGCGGGGCGAACTGCTCGATCTCGATCGAGCGAACCGTCTTGAGCGGGACCTTCTCGAGGTCCTCGTCGGTCATCACCACGTACTGGTCGGGTGCGTACTCGTAGCCCTTCACCGTCTCGCCGCGCGAGATCACCTGCTCGTCCTGGGGACACCAGATCTTCATCTGGATCCGGGACAGATCGGTCTCGTGGAGCATGTTGAAACGGATGGTGTAGCTGGATTCGGTCGCCGTATACAGCTTGACCGGGATGGTGACCAGTCCGAACTGGATGGCCCCCTTCCACATCGAGCGCGCCACGGGAGATCGATACCTCGGCTGGCCGGCCGTGCGAAGGCGGCTCCCGGCGCCGCCCGCGAACCGGGACGTTACCCTACCACTCGCCCGCAACGACGCCGATCGAGGCGACGTTCCGGCGGCTACCTCGTGATCACCAGCGCGTCGACGTCGACCCGGGGGTGGTTCGCCGTTCCGACCACCACGATCTTGATCGTGTGGCTACCGCTCGTGGCCCACGACCTCGCGAACACGACGCGGCGCGGGCGCAGCTTCGAGCTGTGCAGACCGACGGTCTTGACCAGGACGCCGTCGATCCACACCTGCGCCTTGCCGCGGGACCGGCCCTCCGCGGCGACGACCGAGATCCCCCGCCCGGTGAACGAGCGCCAAACGGCGGCCCCGGCCTGCTTCGAGTAGCGCGCGGTGTGCTTCGACCACCTCGTGTAGTACGAGCGGTGCCAGGTCCCGCTCGTATGCCAGGTCTTGCTCGTGTCCTGGGACACGTTGACGCGGAACGGGTCGGCCGTCACCCAGCTGCTCCAGTTGCCGGCTGCGTCGCGCGCCCGAAGGCGCAGCGTGTACGAGTGGTGGACCAGGAACGTGCGATCGACGTAGCGCCGGCTCGCCGACAGGTTGATCGGACTGCTCCAGGCGCCGCTGTCCACCCGCCATTGCGCCTGATAGGCGGTGACCGCCGACTCCGCATCGGTCGCAGGCTGCCAGGATGCCCGGGCCGTGAACGACGTCGTGTCAAAGCGGGATCCGGGACGGGCCTTGAGGCTCGGTACGCGAGCCGTCGGCGGATCCCCGTCCACCGTCACCGTCAAGCGCAGCGAATGCGCGACCGAGCCGCGGGTCCCCGTGACGGTCACGGCGTAGCTGCCCGAAGGGGTGGACTTGGGCACGTCCACGGTCACCCTGGCCGCGGTCTGATCGAATCCAGTCAGGGTCGCCGGCGCGACGGATGCGGTCAGCGGCGAATCGGCGGCAACCGCGAGATCGATCTCGTCCCCCACGTCCTCGGCCCGGACCACACTGACGGGGATGGTCAGGGATGTGGTGGCGGGAACGATCGCGGTCGGCGACGAGCCATCGAGCATGAAGTCGCCGAGCGCGACGAGGTGCGACACGTCGAGCAGGCGCTCATGGTGGCTGTCGGGATCGGTCGACACCTTCCAGTCGAGGTTGCCCTGGGCCTGGAGCGCGGCCTTGACCTGGCTCGGTGTCGCCAGGGGCCGCGACGCTTTGTACAGCGCCACAGCACCCGTCACGTGCGGCGCGGCCATCGAGGTCCCGGAGAGATAACCGTACCGGTTGCCGGGCAGCGTCGACCAGATGCACTTGCCGGGAGCGATCAGGTCGACGTCGCCGCCGTAGTTCGAGAAGTTGGCGAACGTATCGTCCTTGTCGTACGAGCCCCACGAATAGCACAGCCCACCGCCGAGGCCGCCGGGTTTGCCGTCGGTGTCGGCGAGCGCGGAGACCGTGATCACCTCGTTGTAGCTCGCCGGGATGAGCTTCGAGGCATTGAAGCTGTTGTTGCCCGCCGCGGCGACCACAGTCACACCGGCGTCCACCAGGCGGCAGATCGCCTGATGGATCACGTCCCCGTTGGTCAGGCCGCAGTTGCGATCGTCCGACCCCGATCGAGCCACGGACATGTTTACCGCCTCGATCAGCGGCAGGTCAGGGTTGGCGGGATCTCGCTGGGCGGCGATCCAGTCCAGCCCGCACACGTACCAGGAGACCAGGCCGCTGCCGTCGGCGCGCAGGATCCGGACCGCCCACAGCCGGACGCCGGGCGCCACGCCCACCACCCCGAGACCGTTGTCGATCGCGCCGACCGTGCCCGCGACGTGCGTGCCGTGACCGTTGTCGTCCTGCCAGCCGTTGGGGTTCGACGACGAGCAGTTGTAGCCGCCGACCACGTTGAGATCCGGATGGCTGGCGTCGATGCCCGTGTCGACGATCGCGACGTCGGCGTCCACCCGCTGGTCGCTGCCGTCGATGGCCGCGATCGGGTTGCGCGTCCCGCCGATCCGGCGGACGCCCGTGGGCGTGCTCTGCGACTGGAGCGTGACGACGCCGTCGGGCACGACCATCGCGACATCAGGGTCCGCACGGACGGCGGCCAGCTGCGTGCCGTTGAGCTTCGCGGCGTAGCCATGCACCGCGCTGTGGAACGTGCGATCCGGGGCCACGCCCAGGCCCCTGGCGCGCGACGATGCCTTGCTCACGTTCGCCCCACCGCGCAGGAGGACGATCCAGCGATCCTTGACGTCGAGCGCCTTGGCCGCGGACGGCGGATCGGTGCCCTCGGACACGCCGCTGCCGGGCGTCACGCTCGCGGTCGACGCCGATGCTGCGCTGCCCGCCGGCAGAACGGCCAGCATCACGATGACCATCAGGGCGGCGATCCTGGCTCGCGGCATCCCCCACCTCCACGCGGCAACCGCCAATGGGAACCCGGCGGTGCTGGCCCATAGGGTCGCGCATTCGGGCGCCGCTGTGAATGGGCCGGTGGTCACGCGGGCAGCATGGCTCGGTTGTCAGGCGGACGTCTTCGTGCCTCAGGCGGCCGTCTCGTTCCCTGGCGATCGGCTCCGTTTGTCAGGCGGACGTCTTCGTGCGTCAGGCGGTCCTCTGGCAGGTCGCGGGCTGGAGCTCCGCCTCCGCCTCGGCGACCCGAGCCAGGATCCCCGTCCGCAGCTGGTCGAGCCCCGTCCAGACGGCCTTGGTGGCGTTCGAGACCGAGGTGAGCTGCGCCTTCAGCGCCCGGATCGCCTCGAGCTGCTCGCGCACGCCGGTCAGCGCCCGCGCGACCGCCGCGGCATCCACGTCGACATCGTGCTCATCGAGCGTGCCCAGGGCGAGCAGCCTGGCAAGCCGGATCGCCGCCTCCAGGTACGCACGGTCCGGGGCCTCCGGGTCGATCACCACGTGCACGTCGTCGCCGAGCATCGCGAACGGCGCCACGCCATTCGGCGCGTGAGCCGGCGACCAGATCGCGACCGCGACCGCCGCTGATCGGTTCTCCCGCGCCTCCCGCAGCTCGCTGCGCATCGCTCGCTGCGACATCGTGCGGTCCTTGGCCTCGATGGCGATGCGCAGATCCGCGCCGCGCGAGAGGCGCGGATCCAGGGTCAGGACGAAATCGCCCTTCTTCGAGCCCAGCACCGCCCCCGTCTCGGTCGAGGTGCGGTCGAGCAGATCGCCCGCGCCGCGCGCGACGTCGCCGAGCAGATCCGCCAGCAGATCCTCGAAGTCGGCACCCTTGGCCGCCGACCGGGACCGCTCATCCGAACGGGCCCGGGATGCTGCCTCGAGCGCCGTCAGCCGCTCGTGGACGCCCTTGAAGCCATCCGCGATCTCCTGCCGGAACTGGTGGAGCGGAGATCCCAGCCGCGTCGGATCGAGGAGCTGGGCCAGCTTCGACTGGTCGCCGTCGAAGTAGCGGCCCAGCAGGCCGCCGATGCGCCCGATGGCCGAATCCCGCTTCGTCTCGTCGAACAGCTCGTTGACGAACTGGCGCAGCGCGCCGCGGTCGCCCAGGAACCGCTCGAGCGTCCTCGGCAGCCGTCCATCGCCATCCGCGAAGTTGGCGCGCAGGACCTCCTCGACCGCCCTCGCTGCCTGCTCGTTGACGGCCGATGTCTGCGCCACCAGCTTCTCGAACTCGCGCCGCACGACATCGACATCCACGGTCGTGGTCGCGTCCTGGATGGCGAGCAGCCCGATCCGGATCGCCCGCTCCACGATGGCGGCCCGCTCCGCGCCGTCTCGCTCGGCCAGGCCGGCGGCGAGCGCCGGATCGGCGATGGTCAGGTGCTCGACCACGATCTGATCGCCACTCACGCGCACGAGGGCACGCTGCGCCGGATCGGCTGGCTGCTTCCGCGGCCCTGATATGCCCGGTGCGGGCGTGGGCGCGGCCGTCGGCAGGGAGAGGATTCGGGCTTCCATGGCGCGGATCGTCGACCCGGAGCGTGACAGCTTGGCTGTCACAGCGCGGGCTCGGTGCGGTCAGCAGGCCGGGACCGCGCTCCCGTGCACGAGCTGAGCTGACCGGCCCTGCAGCAGGTCCTCTGCGATCGAGCGCGCCCAGCCGCGAACGTGGGTCAGATCCACGGGCTCCAGCCAGTCCAGGGGGTCCCCGTCGATGTTGGGGGCCAGGGCACCGAACGTGGCCGCGCCACGCGCCCCGATCCGCCGCGCCACGTCCATCACGGCACCCTCGTCGGCGGTGCTCGCGCGGGTCAGCCCACGCCCGATCGGTCCCGCGGCGAACAGCCATACCCAACGGTTGCCCAGACCCTCGGCGTGTCGCGACAGGAAGCCGCCCCCGTCGGACCCTCGACGGGCCAGGAACACGCCGCTGCCGAGCACGACGGCCGCGTACCCAGTCACGTCGCGGACCTCGCTCGCGGGCCGGCAGTCGACCGTGAGCCCGGCGTTCCGCAGCTCGGCCGCGATCGCGCTGGCGATGCCCGCGGTCGATCCCGCCTGGCTGGCGTAGGCGACGAGCACGCGCTTGGCGGTCATGGCGGGACACTCCGGTACGGTGTCGGGATGGTGGGCGATCGTGCTGTACGACGCGAGGGCCGAGCGGCACCACGTGCCGGGTCCGCTCGCCTGCCGGAACCCGTGCGCCTCGGCCCGGTCCGTCGGACCCGAGCCGGTTGGACTCCCTCCTGCCGATGCGGAAAAGATCGGCAGGTCAGGGAACGGACGCGGCTTCCGGCACCCACTACCATTTTGGCCATGCGCCCGATCGGCCCCAAGACGCGACTCGTGCTCGCCGCCCTGCTCTCGGTCGCCATCGTGAGCCCGGTTGCGGCAGGGCCGACCGCCGCGATGTCCACGACCGACGCGATATCCAGGACCGACGCGTCCGCCTCCGCGATGTCCGTCACCGAGGCGCCGGCCTCCGGGGACCCGACGCCCATCGAGGCGATCAGCCCGGCTTCGGCCGCCATCGTCCCGGGCAACGTCAACCGCACCAGCCTCGACATCCGGGCCACCTACAGCGCGAACGTGCGCCTGTCATGGCGGGCCCGCACCCTCAAGGGGCGGATCCGGATCACCGCGACCAACCAGTCGGGCGCCGGCATCGACCGCCTGGAGCTCAACACCGTGATGGCCACCCTCGGCCGACTTCGGCTTCGGGGGGTCACCATCGACGGCACGGCGGCCAGCCCGACCGTGATCGGCCAGACGATCATCGTCCCGCTCGGCGGCGTCCTCCCCAACGGCGCCACGACCGTCGTCGTCATCCGGTTCGCCGCCACGCTGCGGTCCAGCCTGTCGGGCTCGAGCTGGCTGTTCACGAAGGCCAACGGGATCATCGACCTCTACCGCTGGATCCCGTGGATCAGCCGCAGGACGAAGTTCTCCAGGCCGAACTACGGCGACCCGTTCGTGACCCCCGTCAGCCCACGGGTGACGGTGAAGATCCACAGCGATCGCAGGCTGCAGTACGGCAACACCGGGAGCCTGATCGCGAAGTCGGCCGACGGCCTCACCCGGACCTTCCGCGCGACCAACGTACGCGACTTCGTGGTCACGGCCTCGACCCACTACCGATCGATGAAGGCGCGCGTCGGCGACACCATCGTGCGGGTTCAGTACCGGCCGGGCTTCCCGGCCGCCGGCGCGCTGCGGGCAGCGAAGACCGCGCTGGCCAGGATCGAGGCCAGGCTCGGCCCGTACCCGTATCGCGTGCTCAAGGTCGTCCAGTCCGCCGGCCGCTACGGGATGGAAGGCCCGGGCGTCGCCTGGATCCCGACCGGCACCGGTTCCAACGTCACCTACCTCGTGACCCACGAGATCGCCCATCAGTGGTTCTACGGGATCGTGGGCAACGACCAGGCACGCGAGCCGTTCGCCGATGAGGCGGCGGCCGACTTCGTGGCGCGCGATGTGCTGGGCATGCGGCGCAGCTCGCGTTGTGCGACGGCCGAGCTCGACCTGTCGATCTACCGCTACTCGTCCACCTGCTACTACGAGGACATCTACATCCAGGGTGGAAACCTGCTCAATCGGGCCCGCAGGAAGATGGGCTCGGCGGTGTTCTGGGCCGCCCTTCGCGGGTACATCGCCGATCATCGCTGGGAGCTGGTGCATACCCGGACGCTGCTCGATGCGCTCGACGATGCCACGCCGCTGGACCTCGCCTCGTGGTGGCGGTCGCGATTCCCGAAGCTCTACTAACCAGATCGAGGGACGCGCCGATGCCGCCGAGCGACGCGCCAACCACGCCCAGGCAGCGCCGTGCCCGCTGACTCGCTGACGCTCCGGCTCGCCACCCCGGCCGACGGCGTCGCGTGCGCCGCGATCTACCGACCCTACGTCGACGGATCCGCCATCTCGTTCGAGGCGTCACCCCCCACCGCCGACGACATGGCCGGCCGGATCGCGCGCGTCCTGGAGCGCACCCCGTGGCTGGTCGCCGAGCTCGAGGGCGCCGTCCGCGGCTATGCGTACGGCTCGCGGCACCGTGATCGGGCGGCCTACGACTGGACGGTCGAGACGACGGTCTACGTGGACGAGGCGTATGGGCGACGAGGCATCGGGCGTGCGTGCATGACGGCACTCCTCGAGGTCCTGCGCCTCCAGGGCTTCCACCTGGCGGTCGCCGGCGTGACGATGCCCAACGAGGGGTCGGTGGGGCTGCACCGGGCGCTCGGGTTCGAGTGGATCGGTGAGTACCCGGCGATCGGCTTCAAGCTCGGCGAGTGGCATCCGGTCGGCTGGTTCGGGTTGGAGCTGGGACCGCGCCCGCGCGAGCCGAAGCTGGTGGTACCGATCGGCGACCTAGCCGGCACGCCCGAGCTGGCCGCGGCGCTCCGGGTCGATCGGAGCTGACCCGGGGGAGCCGCAACGGTGCCTCGGGCCGCTGCTTCGCGCTGCTACCTCGCGCTGCGGCGCCACCGCATCCCCGCATCGACGCCCATCCCCGCCTCCGCCGCGGCCCCTCGCCGCGCCACACGCCGTCCGGCCTCCCGCCTCGCCGCGGCCCCGCGCTCGCCGCCTCCCGCCTCGCCGCGCCACACGCCGCCCGGCCTCCGTGTCCGGCCCCGCCCTCGCCGCACAACTTGATCAGCCATGCACCACACGGGTGCTATCCCCCCGACTCCGCCGGCGATCTGCGCACCTACCCACCCGGTGCATGCAACACCCTCCCGACCTGCGCACCTACCCGCCCCATGGGTGGTGGCGCATGTCGGGCACGCTCGACCTGCGCTTGGACCCACCCGACGGGTAGCTGATCGAGTCCCGCTCGCAGTCGCCCCGCCACCCGAGCGTGGCAGCGGCTCGACCAGGCCAGCACCGCGATCAGATCCCAGCGATACCACCCACCACATGCATATCTGATCGTCTCGGACTCTGCCGGGGGTGGGTTGGACCTGCCGAAGCTGCCGAGCCGGGTAAGGCCGCACGGCGCGCGGGGCCGGAGCGGGCAGTGCCGGGATCCGCCGGCCGGAACGGGCAGTGCCGGGATCCGCCGGCCGGAACGGGTCACGCCGGGCAAAGGCCGGGCAGGTCCTGGTAGAGCCGGGCAATGCCGGGCAGGTCCGCGTGGCGCGGCTCGAGACCAGCCGCGATTGCCAGCCGACGCGGCCAGCGGATCGCGGCAGTACTCCGAGCCTAGAGCCGCTTCTCCATCTGCACGTCTGTCTCAACGTAGCCAGCCCTCGCATACAGCCGCCGGGCGACATCGTTCGAGCCAAAGACGTGCAGACCCACGCGCTCGAAGCCCTGCTCACGCGCCCAGGCATGAAGCGCGGTCAGCGTCGCGCCACCGAAGCCGTGGCCTCGAGCCTGCTCGTGCACCTGAATGTCCCAGATGAAGAGGGCGCGGGGCACCCCCGGACGCGGACCGACCCAGAGGATGCCGACCTCGGTCCCGTCCAGCTCGCAGATCGAGAACAGGTGCTGACCGGCGGTGTGGAGACCATCGGGGAGGAGCTGGTCGAACTGCTGCTGCGCCTTTTCGAGCGCTTCGCCGGGCAGCCAGTTGCCGGCCTCGACATGCTCGTCTGCGTACTCGCGAACGACGCGCGCGAGCCAGGCATCGTAGGTGGCCCGACTCATCGGGACGAGCGAGACGATCGGGGCAGGGCGCGGGTGGCTTGACATGTGTCTCCAGGGCTGGGCTCTCGATGAGCGAGGGCATGGGGCGATGCGCTCTCGATGAGCGAGGCCGATGGGCCGATGGGGGATGGGTCGGAGGCGATGGGCCGATGGGGGATGGGTCGGAGGCGATGGGCCGACTGACCGATGGGCGATGGGCGCAGGGGACGAGGGCCGCCGCCGGACGACGCGGATCCCGCCGGACGACGCGGATCCCGCCGGACGACGCGGATCCCGCCGGACGACGCGGATCCCACCGGACGACGACGATGCCCCATCGGGAGACCGTTTAGACGGGCGCGCCGGGGAAGAACTCCGGGCTCAAAGGTCCGAAGAGATCCCTGATGCTCACCACCGCGAGGATGACGTATGCGGCGACCCAGATCGCCACGGCCAGGCCGACGATCACCGTCAGCACACGCCGCCGTCGCGTCCAGGGCGGAGCCAGCGGCGGCTGCCCCGAGACGCGCCGAAGATAGGTCTGGTGGGCGGCGATCAGCAGTGCTGGCGGCACACCGACCACGAACGTGGTCGCGGTGAAGTCGGGCGACGCGATCAGCGTCTCGGCGAATGCCAGGCCGATCCAGCTGGCGAGCAGCGGCGTCCACGGCCACCCCGTCCGTTCCGGGAAGCGCAGGCGGAACAGGGTGACGGCCGCGAGCACCAGGGGCAGCCCGAAGGCCAGCGTGGCCCGGGCGACGTCGAGCTGCGCATCCATGATGACCGGCGGCGCGCTCGAGGGGTCGGACAGGGAGGCAGGATCGAGCAGGCTGCCGACCAGCCACCGGGCAAGGAAGACGAGGAGCCCGAGGAGGTAGAGGTCGGCGACGAGCAGCAGCGTCGGCCGCGGGATCGCCGGTCGATCCTGGATCGGATGGGCGACCCACGACCCATGCTTCGGAACGCTCACCACGCACCCCACTTCGGTGCCCGGATCATAGTCCCGGCGGTGGCCATCGCCTGCCGATCAGCGCGCTCGGGCCGTTCGCGCCGGACCGGCTCACCCTGGTGCGGTGGGCACCCAGAAGCGAAGCTTGCCGGCGCGCTCGTCCTCGAGCATCCCGCCGTTGCGTTCGATCACGGTCCGCGACCCCACGTTGTCGATGTCGCAGGTGACGAGCGCCGGATCGATCCCGAGGTCGCGCGCGACCGGGAGCGCCTGCCGCAGCATCTCGGTCGCGTGGCCGCGCCGCCGTGCCGACGGCCGGACGTCGTAGCCGATATGACCGCCGACCTGGAGCAGCCAGGGCGTCAGGCGATGACGCACCGCGATCCGGCCGAGGAACTCGTTGCCATCGACCCACCACAGCTCGGTGGCCGGTACGAAGCCGGTCGGACGAGCGGTCTCCTCGTGCTGATCGGCACGGATCGCCGCCGTGAACGCGCCAAACGCCTCATCGCTCACCAGATCCTCGACACGCTCCCGCAGGTAGCGGCCAAGCACCGAGCGATCGTCGGCGGACCCACGGCCCTCCGCTCGGAACTCATCGAGCGCCGCGGCAAACGAGCGCCGGAACCCGACATCGGGGGCGATCAGCTGGGGCACCTGATCATTGTTGGGGCTTCGGCAAGGGGCGACAACCCGTCGCTGCGGCGGATCGCCGGCCGCATCGTGGTGGCCATCTCGTCAGGACCGCGATGCCCGGGCGGGCCCATGGCTGAGGCTCGCCTGCACCAGCAGCCGTCAGCGGAACGCACGGTGATCCAGGATGACGTGACAAGCGCAACATGTGACGGTTGTCACATGCAACAGGCGCTGCGGCCCTGTCCGGCGACACCCTGGGAAGGTGTACTCGCCGCTGGCCCACAGAGACTGCGGCAGGGCGAAGGTGGCGATGACACGGTCGTGCCAACGCCTGCGAGGTGCCTCATCCGGTGGGTCCTCTCCCGGTGGGAGGTGTGACGTGAGCGCGATCATCGAGACCGAGCGGCTCACCAAGTACTACGGGACGCACCGCGGCATCATCGACGTCGACCTGGAGGTCCACCAGGGGGAGGTGTTCGGCTTCCTCGGTCCCAACGGGGCCGGCAAGACGACCACCATTCGCACCCTGCTCGACCTCATCCGTCCGACCGCCGGGCGCGCCCGCGTGTTCGGCATCGAGACGACCGTCGATCCGGTGGCCATCCATCGCCGGATCGGCTATCTGCCCGGCGAGTTCGCCCTCTATGACCGCCTGACCGGCGGCGAGACCATCGACTACTTCGCCAACCTGCGTGACGGGGTGGATCGGACCTACCAGGCGGACCTGATCGCGCGCTTCGAGCTCGACCCGAGTCGCCGTTTCAAGGAGTACTCGAAGGGCAACAAGCAGAAGGTCGGCCTGATCGTCGCGCTCCAGCACCGACCCGAGCTGCTCGTCCTCGACGAGCCGACGGCCGGGCTCGATCCGCTGGTTCAGCAGACGTTCTTCGAGCTGCTGCGCCAGGCGGTGAGCGAAGGCCGCACGGCGTTCCTGTCGAGCCACATCCTGGGTGAGGTCGAGAAGACCTGCGACCGGGTGGCGATCATCCGTGAGGGTCGGATCGCCAAAGTTGACCGCGTGGAGGCGCTCCGCGATCTCGCCCATCATCAGGTCGAGCTGCAATTCGCGGGACCCGTGGCCGCCGACCTGTTCACCGGCGTGCCCGGCGTGAGCGATGTCGTGGCCGCGGAACATGGGCTCCGGCTGCGCGTGACCGGCTCGGTCGCGCCGGTCGTCCGGGCGGCCGCCGCGCTCGATCTCGTCGACTTCGTCTCGCGCGAGCCATCGCTCGAGGAGACGTTCCTCGCCCAGTACGGCCGCGAGGCCGTCGAGGTCAATGGCCATGACCGCTGAGATCGCCCGCCGGCCGGCGCCGGCGGTCTACCGTCGTCCATCGCCCAGGCGCCGCGTCTACGGCCTGGGCAGCGTGTTCGGCAAGACGCTGCGCGACGCGCGCTGGAGCATCCTGATCGTGGTCGGCGTGCTGGGCACCATGGTCGTCGCCGGCGGCGGCACCATGGCGTCGACCTACGGCACGGCCGAGACCCGCGCCGAGCTCGCCCTGATGGCCCAGACGATGCCGGCCGCCCTGGTCGGCATCTACGGCGAGCCGCTGCGCGTCGACACGCTGGGCGGGTTCATCTCGTGGCACTACGGTGCGTACTTCGCGCTGCTGGTCGGGCTGTGGTCGATCCTCGCCCTGTCGTCGACGCTGGCCGGCGAGGCGAGGCGTGGCAGCCTCGAGTTCGTCGCGGCGACGCCGAGGTCGAGGCGACGGCTGGCGCTCGAGAAGGTGGCCGGCCATGGGGTGGCCCTGGCGGTCGCGATGGCGATCGTCGGTGTCCTGCTGTGGGTCGCCGGCGCTCAGCTCGGCCGGTTCGAGGGGGACAGCATCGCGATCGGCGCCGCCGCCGCGTTCGTCGTGGCCGTCGGCCTCAAGGCGCTGGTCGCGGGATCGGTCGCGTTCGCGATCGCGCCCGTTCTGGGGCGTGGTGCCGCGGCCGGCTTCGCCGGCGCGGCAATGCTCGCGAGCTACCTCCTGAACAGCTACCGCACGGTCGTGCCGGCGTTCGACGTGCCGGCGAATCTCGGTTGGTTCGCATGGACGCGCACCCACGTCCCGCTGGCCGGCCGCGATGACTGGGCGTCGGTCGCACTGACGGCGATCGTGAGCCTGGTCCTGATCGCGATCGGCATCGAGGCCTTTGCGCGACGCGATATGGGCGTGACGACCGCCGTCCGGACGCCGCGCATGCCGCGGCTCCTGCTGGGCGTCCGCGGGCCAATCGGCCGGTCGTTCGGCGATCTCCTGCCGACCGCCGTGTGGTGGGGGCTGGGTCTCGGCCTGTACGGGTTCGTGATGGCCATGTCGAGCACGGCGTTCGTCGATCAGCTTCGGCGCTCGCCCGGCGCCCTCGAAGCGTTCGAGAGCATGATCCCGGGCATCGACCTGGCGACCACGAGCGGGCTGCTCCAGTTCCTGTTCATCGACATCGGCCTCGCCCTCGTCGGTCTCGCGGCGGCGACGTTCGTCGCCGGCTGGGCATCCGATGAGTCGTCTGGTCGTGTCGAGCTGCTGCTCACGACGCCGCTCGCCCGCGTGCGGTGGGCGATCTCGAGCGGCCTCGGCATCGCGCTCGCGCTCGGCGTCACCGTCGGGCTGACCGCAGGCGCCCTCGGGATCGGCGTCAGCTCCACCGGCGACGATCCGATCCAGCCCATGGTCGGGCTGGCCGCGCTCGCGCTGTACGGTGCGGCGATGGCAGGCATCGGCCTCGCCGTGGGTGGCCTGGTGCACCCCTCGCTCGCTGCGCCCACGGTGGTCGGGGTGACGATCGCCACCTTCCTCATCCAGCTCCTCGCGCCGGCGCTGCGGATGCCAGACTGGGTGCAGCAGCTGGCGCTGAGCGCCCACATGGGCCAGCCGCTCGTTGGGACGTGGGACCCGGCCGGACTGGCTGCCTGCCTGGTGCTGGCCGTCGGTGGGGTCGCGCTGGGCGCGTGGGGCATCCAGCACCGCGACATGGAGGGTTGATCGGCACGTGACGGTGACACACGACAGGCACGCCTGGCTGCTCCTCGTGTACCGCGTCAAGTCGGGCTCCTCGAGCCGCCGGACGTACGTATGGCGGCAGCTTCGGCAGCTCGGCGCGATCTACCTGCAGCAGGCGGTGGCGATCACGCCCGACCGGCCCGATCTCCGGGCCGGCCTCGGGCGGCTCGCCCAGCGAATCCGCTCGGCAGGCGGCGAAGCGACGTTGTTCGAGGTCGCGTCGCCCGACACCGGCTGGGAGGCGGCGCTGGTCGAGCGGTTCAACGTGGCGCGCAATGCCGAGTACGACGAGGTCATCGAGAGCGTCGAGCGGTTCGAGGACGAGATCCGGCGCGAGAGCCGGAAGAAACGGTTCCGGTTCGCGGAGCTCGAGGAGAGCGACGCTGACTGGGAGAAGCTGCGGCGCTGGTTCGCGCGGCTGCTCGAGCGAGACTTCTTCGGCGCGTCGGGCCGCGCCGAGGCCGAGGCAACCCTCGCACGAGGACGCCGGCTGCTCGACGAGTTCACACAGGAGGTCTACCGCCAGGAGGGGCTGGACAGCGATGGGCCGGACGATCGACGGTCACCTTCCTGAGCTCCGCTCGACGGGCGCCATCAGAAGGGGGTCCGGGCCGCGTGGGGGTGGATGGCCGAGACCGTGGCGACATCGCGGGATCAGCGGCTCGAGCGTGAGCAGGCGTTCGGGCGCCTGGTCGAGAACGAGCTCGCCGCCGCCTATCGCACGGCTGCCCTGCTGCTGGACGATCCGGTCGAGGCCGAGGATGCGACGCAGCCGATGACCTCGCCGTGCCTCGCGGAACACAATCGAACGGGGCGCTGCCACGCGCCGACGAGATCGGCGGGGTCGGCACCAAGGATGCCTCGTGCAACCATCGCCGCTGGCGCGGCGCCCGGGCGGCTCGGAGCGCGCACAAGATGAGGGCCGTACGGCGAGCTTGCCGCGGGAGTCGACGGCGCCCTACCGTGGGGCCGTGACCAACCTCGCCGAGCCCGCCGCCTGGTACGCGATCGGGGCCACGCTGCTCGCGTTCGGACTGGTGGTGTCGCTCCACGTCCTCGAGCCCGAGTACGACCCTTCGTGGCGGATGCTGAGCGAATACGCCCTCGGCCGGTTCGGGATCCTGATGCGAGTGGCGTTCGTGGCGGCGGCGACCGGGGTGATCGCGGTGGCCGTGGCGCTGTCGGGGCCGGCGGGCGTCCTGCCGACATTGCTGCTCGTGCTGGTCGCTCTCGGCCCGCTGGGTGCCGCGTTCATCGACACCGATCCGATCACCACACCGGCGGCTGCGATGTCGACGCGGGGAAAGGTGCACGCGGCGCTCGGATCGCTGTTCATCTTCGGGTTCCCGTTCGCCGCCACGGCGGTCGGTTTGGGCGCATGGGGCGATCCTGCCGTCGGCCCGGTCCTGGCCTGGGCCTCGGCCTTCCCATGGCTGGCCGTGGCGCTGTTCCTGACGGTCAACATTCGCTCCCAGCAACCCGATCACCCGGCGGGGCCGGACGTCCCGATCGGTTGGCCGAACCGGCTCAACATGGTCGCCTACCTGGGCTGGGTGATCCTGGGCGCGGCGCTCGTACTCAGCTGAACAGCCGGCCAGGGCGACACGCTGGCGAAGCCGCCGATCGGCGGAGCCCGGCGCCGGTACGGAGCACCGGCAGTCATCACTCGCCAGGTCGTATCGTTGACACATACACAGCGGGGGGAGCGATGAGACAGGGTCCCCGTGACGGCCATCGAAGGCCGACCGCCCTCCAGCAGCGAGGCGCGATCGTCGCAGCGCTGATCGCCACCCTCGCCGTCTCGATGAGCGGCTGTGCGGACCAGCCGTCCCCCACCAGCTCGCAGCGAACCGCCGCCCCCACGGCCACCGCGACGCCCTCGTCGTATCCAGCCCTCGCGACCCTGCCGACGCTGCCGTCCCCGAGCCTGACCTCGGGCGGCGCGTCTCTTGTGATCGACGGGATCCTCTATGCGGGCTGCCAGGCAGACGACGGCTGCGCCTACTACGCGACCATCGATGGGCCGGCGGGCAGCTGGCGTGAGCGGTTCGGCGGCACCAGCATGGCGTCCGACGGGCACCTCGTCATCGACACCGAGGAATCGCACCCGCCGTTCGCGCCCGGCACCTACACGCTCACCGTGACCGGCTGGGCGTTCACCGCCGGCGAGGGTCCGGTCGAAGACCGGCTGGACAGGTCCCTGACCGCCTGCACGGCCCGGTTCGACATCACCGCGGGGACGACGTCGGAACGTCTGCTCGTCGACCTGCTGCCCGTCACGTGCAAGATCGGCATGGTGGATCCGCTCTCCGGATCGCCCGGGCCGTAGTCCGACCAGACTCCTGAGCCGGATCCCGAAACCCACGATCGGGGGTGGCCGTGCAACGCGACGAACCGATCTGCACGTGCGCGGGAGACGCTACGGCTCGCAGTCGCCGGACGGCCAGGGGCCGGGCGCGGTCCCGGCGGGCTCGCTGATGGGCGGCGGCCCGACCCAGACATCGATGATGCCGCACGAGAGGGACACCCGGAGCATGGGGGCGTCGATGGTGACGGCCCCGCCTGCGTCGTCCGTGACCGACACATCGCCTTCGTGGACATCGAGCGTACCCAGCGTTCTGCTCGAGGAGGTCAGCAGGACGACGTGCCATGGCAGCGGCGGCAGCTCGGCAAGCGGGATCCCGGCGCCATGGACGCCGCAGCCCAGGCAACCACCCGGATCCATGTTCCGGATCTCGGTGCCATTGACGACGAGCGACACCTCGAGCGTCGAGCCGTTGTGGATGGACAGGCCATCGAGACTCGCGTCGCCCTCGCCGGCGGGCGATGCGGTGGACAGCACGGGCCCCTCCGGCGACGATCCAGGCGACGGCACGGTGCTCGGCGTGCCTGCCGCAGCCACGCAGCCCCCCAGGATCATGCAGGCCAACACCACAGCAACAGCCCAGCGGCTCATCGTCGTCACCCCCATGCCACGTCGTTGCGCGCCCATCCTGCCTCAAGTCGCTCGCGGAACACAATCGAACGGGGCGCTGCCACGCGCCGATGAGATCGGTGGGGCCGGCACCAAGGATGCCTCGTGCAACCATCGCCGCTGGCGCGGCGTCCGGGCGGTATGAACCTGGCGAGACTGCTCCTGCCGATGGTGTGCGTGCTCGTCGTTGGCTGCGGGCCGGCAACCCCGTCATCGCCCAGCCCGTCGCCGCCCAGCCCGTCGCCCATCGTCACGCCGGCCGGAGGCCCGCCAAGCGTGATCGGCACTGTCTCGGCGGGTCCGGTCTGCCCGGTCGAGCCGTCCTCTCCCGACCCGCGCTGCGCGCCGCGACCGGTCGCCGGGGCCGTGATCGTCGCGACAGATGCCGCCGGAGAGGAGATCGGCAGGGCGACGAGCGCCGCGGACGGCAGCTACCGGCTGGTCGTGACGGAGACCGGCACGGTGCTCATCACGGCGCAGCCCGTCGCGGGGCTCATGGGCTCCCCTGCACCGGTCAGCGTCACGCTGACCTCGCCGGCGGAGGTCGTGCATCTCGACCTCGAGTACGACACCGGGATCCGGTGACGTGGACAGATCCGCCACAGGACGCGGCGCTTCCGTCCGAACGGGCGATGCACGGGAATTGAACCCACGCCGCCGCCCGGGCCCCCGAACACGTCCGTCTCACATCACCGGGCTGGCATCGCTCGCCGTGCTCATGCTTGCCGCGGCAGGATGTGGAGCACCGGCGCCCACCGGCGGCTGCGGCGGTTCCGGCGCCGTCACCAACCGGCGATGAGGCCGAAGAAGACGACCACGCCGGTCATCACCAACCAGATTCCCCCCACAAGCGCCACGACTCCCAGCAGGAGGTAGTGATACCAGCGCCACCGCGTTGGGCTTGGCTTTCGCCAGCCGGAGTTGGGTCCCGTCACGCTCGCATCGTACGTGACGGAACCACCATCCCCGGGCGGTCGCTGGTGGCAACCAAGGAGAATGTGCCCACGATGACCCTCGGAGCTGTGTTCTCGGACGCGGAGGTCGCGCGTCTGTACCGGCATCGCGCCGCATACCCCGACGAGGTGCTCACCACCCTCGCCGGGCTGATGGTCTCCCCGGGCTCCGTCCTGGACGTGGGTGCAGGCACCGGTGCCGCTTGCGCGGCGCATGCTCGACTTCGCCGAGCGGGTGGACGCCGTCGATCCCTCCGCCGCGATGATCGAGGAAGGCCGTCGCCTGCCCGGGGGCACCGACGAACGCCTGCGCTGGATCACCGGGCGTGCGGAGGACGCGCCGTTGTCCCCGCCCTACGGCCTCATCACGGCGGGCGCGAGCCTCCACTGGGTCGATGTCGACGTGGCGCTACCGAGATTCCGAGACGCGCTCGCCCCGGGTGCGGTCATGGCCATCGCGGACACCGAGCCTGTCCATGGCGCCTACGGCACAGACCTCACGGCCGTGGTGCGTGCGTACTCCGAGGTCGACCACCACACCGAGACTCCGGAGCTCGTGGAACACCTCCGCGCGGCAGGTCGTTTCGTGGTCGAGGGTCAGCTGCGCACGGGGCCGATGTCGGTCGAGCAATCGATCGACGACTACATCGACATGCTCCACAGCACGAGCACGCTCGCCCGGGTCCGGCTTGGCGATCGCGGCTCACAGTTCGACGCCGACATCCGGGACGTGTTCGCACGCCACGGGCTCGATCGAGTCCGGTTCGGCGTGGTCGGTCTCGTGTCCTGGGGACGCCCGACGTAAGGCGCTCGATCTCCTCCCTCCCCGTGAGCGTCCGCCATCTCACATGGGCGGAGCGACCCTGGCCCCGAGGAGGGCGAGTTCACGGACCGGGGCCGCGCTTCAGCCTACGTCCGGCGGTCCCTGTTGGATACGGCGGAGCAGGGTCTCGAACGACTCGTCAGGCTCCCAGCGACTCTCGATCCACCAGGTTGCCCCGGCGGCGATCAGTGGCCCGAGCAGGCTGGCGTTCGCCGCATGATCCGTGCCCGAGGTCTCGCCTTCGACGACGATCTCGAACGGACCCTCGTGTTCTCGATGCTCGTCCATCCAGGCCCTGACCTGTCGAACGGTGGCCGCCGAGATCTCACCTTCCGGGCTCACCCCGGACATGTCGTGGATGATGCAGCCATCCCACCGGGCCGACCGGGCCAGGGATTTCGGATGCGGCCATGCGCCAACGGTCCAGACCGGGATGCGGGGTCGCTGGACAGGTCGAGGTTGGAAGAGGAGATCCGTCATCTGGTAGTGGGTGCCGGCGTAGCTGACCGTCTGGCCGGTCCAGGCGAGGGCCAGGATGTCGAGGCATTCGTCGAGCTTCTCGGCTCGGATCCGGCGCTCCGGCTCGTCGGTGCTCACGCGCGAGTAGCCGCCATCCCAGGTCCCACCAAGGCCAACCGGGATGACGAGCCGGCCATGGGACAGGTGATCGACGGTGATCGACTCGCGCGCGACCTTCCACGGACGCCGCCGTGCGAGCGAGAAGACCATGGCGCCGATGGTGATGTGATCAGTCGCGACCGCCATGGCCCCAAGGATGGCCCACGGATCGAACACGTCGCGCGGCTCGACGGCGATGTCGTCCCAGGCGAACACGCCGTCCCAGCCGTGCTGCTCCGCTTCGCGCGCGAGCGTCACGTATTCGGTCGCGCCGCCAAACGAAGTGACGAATCCGTACTTCACAACGCCTCCGCGGCTGCAGCGCAGTCCTTCCTGCCCTGCTGCGGATCATAGGCCCGGGTCCCTCAATGCACTCGGCTGGCGGTGACCCTCCGCCACCGGCGACCCGATCGTCCGGCGGGCCCCGACGTTCCGAGCGGCTGGCCGAACGGCTGGCAGCGACTCGATGAAGTCGCATGTACTGCCTCGGCATGGTTGCCTGCCTGCGGACGTCGACGCGAATGCTCGGCTCGCTAGCCCTTCACTGGGCGGCCGCGGAACGTGCCGGTGATCGTGGCGGACCCGTAACCGTCGCCCCGGTAGTGCAGCGACCCGTCGGGGATCGTGACGTCGAGACGGACGCGGCCCGTGTCATCGTTGATGGATCCGGTGCCCGTGATCGGCACGCCGTCGGTGAGCTCGCAGGCGTCGAGCCCCAGGCGGGTGCCGGTGTCATCGGGCGTGTATACGAGCACGCCGCCGTAGTCGCACCCGACGCGGATCGGGTCCGCGTCGAGCTCGTAGAGATAGTCGTCCGTGTTGAGCACCTGGTCCACGGTCGAGCTCATGAACTGGACGCCGTTTCGGAACTCGGCTTCGGTGACGGGCGCGAGGGCCACATAGGCGTCGGCGACGGATCCGTTGCACACGGTGACCCTCGACGCAAGGGGCTTTCCCTGGACCATGTACGCGGCAACCACCTCGTCGGGGCACGATCGCCCCCAGCCGAAGATGACGTGTGGCCCGCCGGCCTGGATGATCACGTGCACGTCGCGCAGGCGGTTGGCCAGACGGATCGCGTTGGCGACCGGCGTGATCGGGTCAGTGGTCGCGACCATGATGATCGTCGGATACGGCGCATCGACGATCGGCGCCGGGCGAGGGTCGATGGCCGGGCGGTTGGGCCAGTAGAGGCACGGCATGTCCGCGTAGTAGACGTCGCCGAACCTCGAGTCGGCGATCCCGAGCGCCCGAGCGTCTGCCAGGAAACCCGCCAGACGCGCCTCGTCGGTGGTCTTGTCGTCCTGATAGACGTAGTCCTGGCACTCGACGGCGTAATACATCGCGTCGGAGTAGGTCGGGTCGGGGACGGCCTGCTGCGTGTCGGGGTCCATCTCGATGGAGCGATAGGCGATCCGCGCGAGGGGCACGTAGTCGCCGCGAGAGGCGGCCGCCAGCGCACGCTGGAGGAGGAGCCGGCCCGTCGGACCGTACAGGTACCCGGTCACCGCGTTCTCGAGGTCGGCGGCCGTCAGCGTGCGTGGCTGGGTTGTGCCGTTGCCCATCGGGAAGTCGAGCGTGATGCCGGCTGCAAGCTTCCCTTCGAGCTCCTCGTAGGCTGCGACCGGGTCGCCGCCGAAATCGGCGCGACAGGCGGCCTGCGATGCGCACCGGACGAGGATGGCATCGAGGGCATCCCCGAACGTGCGGGCGGCTTCAGCGTAGAACTCGGCGCCGTTGAGCGTGAGGTCGACCGGGCCGTCGAGGTACAGCGTCGCGATGTGGTCCGGATAGGCGGCCGCGTACGTCTGCACGAACTGGGTTCCGTAGCTCTCGCCATAGAGATCGAGCTTGTCGACGCCCAGGTACTCGCGGACGGCCTCGAGGTCTTCCACGGCCTGGCGCGTGCTGTAGAAGGGCAGGTCGGCCGGGTCGGCTCCCGCCTCCGCGAGGCAGTCACTGACGTAGGTGCGCGCGGCGTCACCGGCCGCCTGAGCCTGGGTCGGATCGGCCGGGTTCGCGTCGCTGTCGTAAAACGCGACGGTCGCATTGGGACACGTGATCGGGTGCGATTGGCCGATGCCGCGCTGGTCGAGGAACACGATGTCGAAGTGGCGCGGGATGGAGGCCGGGTAGTAGGACGTGTAGTCATCCGCGGAGGCGATCCCGCTGCCTCCGGGCCCGCCGACGATCACCACGTAGGTGCCCACCCGCTTGCCCGTGGCCCGGTGGATCGCGAAACCGATGTTCCAGGTTGGCCCGCCTTGGGCGAAGTGGTCCCGGGGCACCGACAGTGTCACGCACTCGAACTCGCTCCCGGCCGGGCAGCGCTGCGTCCCCGCGAACGACCATCCCCCTGCGATCGCCGTGGCCGGCGTCGGCGAGGGTGCGGGTGCGGTCGAGGGCGACGGAGCCACGGCCGGTGAGGGCACCGGCGACCCGGTCGATGGGGTCGGGGCGACGGTCGCGGACGGAGCCGGCGGCGCGGTCGGCCCTATGGTCCAGGACGGTGTGGGCGTGACGCCACACGCGGCGACCACGATGGCCACGCCGATCGCCAGCGCCTGGAGCCGTCCCCCGGTCCGCATCGGGCCCATCGTACGACGCGCAACGGGGTACCGGGAGCACGTCACCGCATCGGCAGATCAGTCGCAGGGCTTCGACGGGTCCGGCATGAACGTCGGGCCGCCTGTGAGCGGCGCGCCAGCCCACAGGACGAGCCGACCACATGCCAGGTCGGCGGACCCGACCCTCCCCGAGGTACTCGAGAGGTAGTCGTTCGGGGCGACGGTCATCGTGGCGAGCACCCGACCGCTCGGCGAGCGCGCCTCGACGGTCCAGGGCCGCGCCGGCACGGACGCCTTGATGGGGTCTTCGGTGGTCTGCGCGGGGACGGTCTCGATGACCGTGCCGTTCACCGCGATGGTGACGGGGACCGTGGTCCCATTGGCGACGCTGAACGTCGCGCCGGTCGCCGACGCCGACGGCGCGGGCGTCGGTGCGGCTGCCGAGCACGCCGACACGATGACGGCGGTCGCTACCGCCGCAACCCAGCCGAGTCGTCGCATTGCCAGTCCCCCTTGCTGTGAGTGCGCGACTTGCGCCATTGCCGCGACGCCCGGGGGCGTCCGGCGGTTCCGCGGACAGTCTCGTGCGCGACTCAGGGGCTCGCAGACATGACCGCGTCCGAGCTGCCGTTGGCCGCGGACCCAGTGATCGGATCGGGGCACTCGCCTCGCTTCCGGGGCACTCGCCAGCGACGCCCCCCTCGTTCCGCCGCGTCGGGGGCGAGACGGGACGCCGGCGAACCGACTGCCGTCACTTCAGCGAGTGCGCGTCCCGCCGTCGGGCAGCCGCAGCCACCGCGATACCCACGACGGCGACCACCGCCAGGCCAACCACGAGCAACGGCGATGCAGTGCCTGTAGCGGCCGGCTCCAATTGCGCCAAGGGCGCCGCTGAGGAGCGTGGTGCGCTCGAGAACGCCGCAGCTGATGGCGCAGCAGCACTCCCTGGTGACTGATTCGCCGAGGCGGGGGAGATGACGGACCCCGCCGGGCTCGCGCAGTCGAACGTCGCGATGATGGCGATCGGCGACCCATCCGACTCGATGTCGCCCACCCGCACGCCCCAACCCTGACGGCCCTGATCGAAGTCGATCCCTCCGCTGTCCTCCAGGGTCAGGTGCCAGATCGTGCTCGTCGGCAGCTGCAGCTGCCCCTCGATGTGCGAAGTGTCGAATACGTCGGCAAAGAAGACACGGTCGCCTGCATCATCGTGGAGCGTGAGGTGCGCCGCGTGGGAGCAGACAGGATCGATCTCGACCTGCAGCGTGGCGGGTCCGGTCGGGATCGCCACGGATGGATCGTCCGTCTTCCGCCGAAGGGTCTCGACCACCCGTGCATAGTCCAGCGTCTTCGGCACCATCCAGTCGCCGCGTGTCGCTACGGTGGCCCGGTCTGCCGGGAACAAGCCGTACGGAAAGAGCGTCCCGCTCACCGGCTCGATCGCGCCCAGGCGTCCGGCCCGACCGTCGATCGGTGTTCCTTCGGGGCCCGCTTCGAGCGGAAGGACCTGGAGCCAGCGGCCGGCCCCGAACGTGCGCACCAGGGTCAGGTTGACGCTGATCCACGCCAGGTCGCCTCGCTTCTGCAGGCGGCGGACGGCGCCAGGAATCTCCCCGGTCGGCAGCTCGATGTCCGCCACGTAGCTGCAGTCGTTGTCGTCGCAGGCCGGGAGGACGGTGTGGGCGACCGTGGGCATCAGTTCGCCCATAGCGACATCGCCGGCCCCTCCGAACGCTTCCAAGCCCGCGAAGACGACCGCTGGGCCGGAGCGCACTGGCAATTCATGTGGAGGTGGCTCGATGACGAAGTGCAGCGACAGGTGGCCGCTGGTGACAGCGCCGCTCTCGAGTGTCCACGTGCCGCGTGGCCCCTGCCTGCCGTCGTTCCGGGCTTCGTTGAATAGCATGTCTGTCGCCACGGCGAACGGCATGTCACCGAGCCGACTCGAGACACCCGCCGCCGGGGAGACGACCGGCAGTGCCGCCAACGCGAGCGTTGCCGCAGCGGCGATCGGCAGGACGTATCGAACGCGACGGTTCACGGTGTTTCGACGGCCAGGGCGCGGCGCTGGTTACTCACTGCTGATGCAGTGCTCTCCTCCCGCGGGGCTTCGGCAGCGTGTCCCCGGGCGTGCGCCAATGTCACCAGAGAGGCGGTGGCACGAAGCGCGACCGCGCCGCTGCTTGCCGGTGTCGGTCTCACGGCCCCGGGGGATCTCCGGGCACGAACGATCCTCTTCGGACCTGCGGTCAGGACCGTCCCAACACCACGTCGATGCCGTTCAGGACAAGCTCGAGGTGCGACGCCGAGAGCCGCCCCGCACGCTCCGTGAGCGCGTCGCGATCGAGCGTCACCAGCTGCGACACGTTGGCCACCGAGTCCTTCGGCAGGCCGGTGGCCCTCGCGGCCAAGAGAACGTTGCCGGGAGCCTGGGCCCATTTCAGGTTGCTCGTAAGGACCACGCACACAGCGGTCCCCAGGGCGCTGGCGTTGAACGCGTCCCCCTGGACCACGACGACGGGCCTGCGGTAGCCGGGCTCCGATCCAGCCGGATCGCCGAGGTCGGCCCACCAGACCTCTCCCTGGGCGATCACCACTCGCTCGATGCGATCGTGCGGCGGGCGGCTCGAGCAGGAAATGCCTCCCTCGTGGGACCACCCGCCTCGGCCACGACCGTGTCGAGCCTGGCAGTCACCTCGTCGGGTGCGTGGCGGGCGACGTATTCGCGGAGCGCCGCGCTGTAGACCTCGCTGCGGGATCGGTGCGAACGGTGGGCCAGTCGGTCCACCTGGGCAAACAGGTCGTCGGGGACGGACACGGCTGTCTTCATACCCGGAGTATAACCGCACCCCACCGCTTGACATGAGCCGGGCTCGCCGATGGTCTCCGCTGCACCTCGCGACGGCGACAAGGCGACCGACCACGAAGCTCCGGCTTCGGTCGGTGAGAGTTCTCGGTGTCCCCGAGGGTTACGTCATTCGGTGGCTGGATCGGCCAGCCGCGCGTCGGCGGCGAGGGCCTGGGGGAACCAGCGGAGCGTCGTCGGGAGGAGCGGGCGCCAGGCCCCCCACGCGCGTACCAGCCAGGCGCTGATCGCCTGCTCGCGCGCGCCCCAGGCAAGCCCGTACTCGTCGCGCGTCGTCTCCGGCAGCAGGCCGATCGAGGGCACCAGCAGCCAGTCGACGGCGCCCGGTGGGACGGCCCCGAGGAGCGTCGCGATCGACGGCGCCAGCGGACCGAGCCGGCGAGCCACCGGACCCTGCCGCGCCAGCGGTGCCAGTGGCGGATGCAGGATCACCTGGGCGAGCGAGCGGGCGGTGGGCGTGGGATGCACCGGGCCGTCCGGGCCAAGCATCGAGGCGACGTAGGCATCGAAGGCATCGATGTCGGCCGGCAGCAGGGTCTCGGGGACACCGAACAGGCGACCCACCGGCAGCGTCTCCGCGTAGAAGCGGGCGCGCCGATCGTGCGAGAGCGGCTCGAGCCAGGCATCGACGGTGGCGAGGGTCGAGTCGATGAGCGTCGCGTGAACCCACAGCGAGAGCTCGGGATCCCGGGCGGCGTACGTGTCGCCGAACCGGGCGAGCGCGCCGCCGTCGTGGATCGGCCCGGTCACGGTCCGATGGAGCTCGTTCAGGCGCCGGATCTCGTCCCGTGCCGCCGTCCCCGTCCCGTACACGATCCGCAGGTAGCTCCGGAGCGTGCCCGCCAGTCGCGCCCAGGGGTCGGTCCGGAAGTCCGAGTGCTGGTCCACGCCCTCGGCCACCAGCGGATGCGCGATCTGGAGCAGCAGCGCCCGCGGCCCGGCACCCAGCAGCAGCGCGGCCTCGCGGTTGAGCCGCCACGCCTCGGAGCCAGGACCGTAGAGCCCGTGGAGAGCCGACGGTTCGCTGGGCGGGGCGACCGGGTCGGGCTGCGCAGGGGCGGTCGCCTCGAGAGGGGACGCCGGCGGCGGCGTCTCAGGTACGGGCGTCTCCGGTGGGGGCGTCTCCGGTAGGGGCGTCGCCGGTGAGCGAGCAGGGCGCCCGGGTATCGCGTAGCGCGTGGTCAGGTCCCGTGGGTCGCGCTGCGACGCTCGGGGGCCGGCAGCCTGGCGCCCGATGTCGTCCGTCAGCGCTCGCTGGGCCGGTGGCCGACGACCCACCACGCCATGGGGAACATGACGGCGGCAGCGAGCAGCTTGACAGTGTCGACGAGGACGAACGGCATGAGACCCTTGGCGATGGCGTCCGCCGGCGACATCCCGGTCACGATCGCGAGCCACGGGACGCCGATGAGGTAGATCACCGCGGTGGCCAGCAGGGTGGCGCCGATCGCGCCGCCGATCCGGCGGTCCCAGCCCAGCTCGGCCAGCCGGCCGACCAGCGCCGCGGCCAGCACGAAGCCCACCAGGTAGCCACCGGTGGCGCCCCAGATCACGCTGATCCCACCCCTGCCCTCGGCGAAGAACGGCAGGCCGATCACGCCCAGGGCGAGGTACAGCAGCGCGGCAAGGCCGCCGCGTCGGAGCCCCAACGCCCCGCCGACGACGAGCACGCCGAAGTTCTGGAGCGTGAACGGCACCGGGTTGCCGGCGATCACGAACGACACGCGCGAGGTGAGGAAGATCAGCACGGCGCCGGCCGCGATCAGCCCCGCGCTACGCAGCGCCGGTGACACGCGCTCGCCGACGCGAATCGGGACCAGGAAGTCGGCGATGGTCACGCCCTTCTCGGTGGCCGGAACTCGCGTCAGCCGCGGGATCGCGATCGACATCGTCTCCTCGCTTCGGCGCATCGGGAGCGCCGGTATCGCGCGGAGCATATCAATCGCAGGTTGCGCTCACCAGCGCGGGCGATGGCCGGTTCGGGTGCGACGGACGCCCGACGCCCGGCGCGTGGATCCGCTAGTCCCGGTGGACGGCCGCCACGATCGAACGTCGACCGGCGACGCGCGCGGGCTGCGCCGCGGCCAGCATCGCCAGGCACACACCCAGCACCATCGTCAGCGCGATCGTCGGCCACGGCAGCCGCAGGCCCGTGCCGCTCCCGGCGGTCCACAGCAGCAGCCAGCCGACGGCGACACCCGCCACGCATCCGATCAGGGCGCCGATCGCACCCAGGATCCCCGCCTCGACCAGGACGCTGCGCCATACCTGGCGGCGGCTCATCCCGGCGGCCCGCAGCATGCCCAGCTCCCGGACCCGCTCCAGCGTGTCCATCGAGAGCGTGTTGACGATGCCCAACGCCGCCACGACGACGGCCGCCAGCGCGAGCAGGTCGAGCAGACCGAACAGCTGGTCCAGCGCGTCGCCCAGCGCACCCTCGACGCGCGAGATCGGCGCCGGCGTCAGGGCCAGCTCCCGCGCGATCGTGTCGACGGCGGCTCCGGCGTCGGATGCCTGCCCGGGCTCGAAGCGCACCGCGAACGCGTCCGCGCCGGCCACTCCGAACCGCGAGAGCGCATCGGGCCAGCCCACGAGCACGGCCTCGCCCGCCTGTCCCGGGAACGAGTGCTCGACGATGCCGGTCACCTCGAGCTCGAGGATGCCGTCGGCGGTGGTCACCGTGAGCGCATCGCCCACGCCGACGCCCAGCCGCTCGGCCCTCGAACGAGGCACGATCACCGTCCCGCCTCGGTCCAGCCCGTCCAGCGCCGTGTGCCGGTCGCCCGCCGTGAACACCAGCCGACCATCGGCATCGAAATCAGATCCACGGATCGCCGTGGCGTCCAGGCGCGTGCCGTCAAACGCGAGATCGAACGAGGCGATCGGGGTCACCTGCGCGACCCCCGCCACCGCCGCGATCTGCTGCTCGGCGCCGTCGTCCTCGAGCGGGACCGGAGCGATCGCGGTCAGGATCTCGTCCCCCGGCACGACCTGGTCCAGCCACGATGTCGCCGACGATCGGGCGTTGGTGGCCACCGCGCCCAGCGCGACGACCATGGCCAGCCCGACGACCAGCGCACCCACGGTGACGGTCGTGCGGGCGCGATCGCGCGCGATCGCGGCGCGGGCGAGCCGCTCCTCGAGTCGCAGGACCCAGCCGAACGGCAGGCCCACGATCCTCGCGAGCGGGACCAGAAGCACGGGCGTCAGCAGGACGCCCGCGAGCAGCACCACGTAGATCGTCGCG
Organism: uncultured Chloroflexia bacterium; assembly: GCA_963734995.1. Lineage (GTDB taxonomy): Bacteria > Chloroflexota > Limnocylindria > Limnocylindrales > CSP1-4 > CAIXZV01. The sequence goes on along the minus strand of CAVTJD010000004.1, from coordinate 435,873 downwards.
GCTCGCACCGGCCCGGACGCAGTTCCGGTGCCGATGGGCAGCACCAGCACGGCCAGGATGCCGACGACGGCGATGACGGCCACCAGCCAGCCCGTGCGGGCGCGGGCCGTGGCGCCCGGCTCGGACCGGGCACGCAGGGCGGTCACCGGGCTGACGCCGGCGGCGCGCCGGGCGGGCTCGATCGCGGCCACGAGCGTGATGGCCAGGCCGGCCACGAGACCGGCGATCAGGACGGCCGGCGTAAACGAGGGACCGTCGATGGTTACGCTGCCGGCGGCGCGCAGCCACCCGGCGGCGAGCTCGGCGAGCAGCGCGCCCAGCACGAGTCCTCCGATCGAACCGAGCGTGCCGAGCAGCAACCCCTGGGCGATGACGAGGCGCACGACCTGGCCACGGCTGGCCCCGGCCGCCCGGAGCAGGCCAAGCTCGCGGATGCGCTCCACGACCGTCATCGCGAGCGTGTTGAGGATCAGGAACGCGGCGGCGAACAGGGCGATCGCGGCGAGCAGCGCGAGCGTCGAGCGCACGTCCGAGGTGGAGCCGCGGAGGGATGCGGCGACGTCGGCCGGCACGGTGATGACGTAGGGCTCGTGGACCAGCCCGCGACCGAGCTCGTTCGAGACCGCGTCCACGCTGGCACCCGCGGCGAGCACGACGTCGATGCGCGACAGACCGTTTGGCGGACCCGTGCCGTCGACCGTGCTGTCGACCGCGCCGTCGGGGACGTTGAGCTGCGCGGCCGTCTGGAGCGGCAGCACCACCGTGCGTCCGGCGGAACCGGGTATCGGCCCCTCACCGGGCAGCACGCCGACCACCCGCACGTGGACCGGCGCGCCGGCGCCGAAGATCGTGAGCTCGCTGCCCACGTCGAGTCCGTCAGTCTCGGCCAGCCGCTCGGTCACCAGGGCCACCGGCTCATCGAGCCCGTCGAGTGGCGCGCCGCGGGCAAGCGTCAGATCCCTGACCTTCGGTTCCTTCGATGGATCGATCCCGAGCACCGTGACCGGCTCGCCCGTCGAGCTCCGGCCAACCTCGGGTGCGAGGTACGAGCGTCGCTCGATCGCGGGTGCCGTGAGCTCGACGCCCGGCACGCCGTCGACCGCCGCCAGCGTCTCGGCCGAAAGCCCCGTCTCCGTGAACGCCGCGACCCGCAGGTCCGCGCGGCCCACCAGCCCGGACACCGTTCGATCGATCGAGACATCGAGACCGGCATCGATCGCGAGCGCGGCGACCAGCACCCCGACGCCGATGGCGATGCCGAACGCGGTCAGCAGGCTGCGAGCCGGTCGTGCGACCAGGCTCCGCCACGCGTACGGGACGAAACCCCGCATGGCGACCGCTACAGGCCCAGCTGCGCGAGGCGCGCGATCAGCGGCCCCGCCGCGTGGTCGTCGCGCCGGCCGAGGTGGATCTCGTCCAGGATCCGGCCGTCCTCGAGCACGAGCACGCGGTCGGCGTAGGCCGCCGCCTTGGCGTCGTGTGTCACGAGCACGGTCGTCTGGCCGCGATCGACGCAGGTGCGCCAGAGGGCGTTGAGGATGCCCTGGCCGGTCTTGAAGTCGAGGTTCCCGGTCGGCTCGTCAGCGAACAGGAGCGCGGGCCGGGTCACGATCGCGCGAGCCACCGCGACGCGCTGCTGCTCACCGGACGACAGCTGGTCCGGGCGGTGGCGCTCCTTGCCCGTCAGCTCGACCAGCGCGATCGCGTCGCGGATCCGGGCGGACAGCTGGTCGGAGCGGGGGTCCTGGCCGGCGATCGTGAACGGCAGGCCCACGTTCTCGACCACGTTGAGCAGCGGGACCAGATTGAACGACTGGAACACGAAGCCCGTTCGCTCGCGACGGAGGCGGGTGGCCTGGTCGTCGGACAGCCGCCCGATCGACTCACCCTCGAGGAGCACCTCGCCGCTGGTGGGCCGGTCCAGGCCGCCGAGCAGCTGGAGCAGGGTGCTCTTGCCCGATCCGGACGGACCCATCAGCGCGACCAGCTCGCCGGGCATGACCCGGAGGCTGACGCCCTGGATGGCATCGATCATCTCGCCCGTCAGGCGGTAGGTGCGGGTCAGACCGCGCGCCTCGAGGATCGGGGTGACGTCGGTCCGGGGGTCGGCCATGGCCGAGGGCGCAGCGACCGCGGTGGCGCCGGTCGGACCGGCGGTCGACGGGCCCGCGGGCGGGTACAGGGTCATGGCCAGGTCGGCTCCGTGCGGGACGTTCGGTGCAGGATGCGGGTCGGGCAGATCACGACGGTCCGTACCGTAGCGGTGCGGTCAGGTGCAGTCACCGGCTCGATAGTCCTGGGCCCTGGGTGCCCTGCGGGTTTGGCTGCCGAACGCGGCGCGCTGCCGGACGGTGTCGACTCGCAGTGTGGCCGCGTCGTGCCGCCATTCGCCGGACGGGCGGCGCGTTCACCGGACGGGCGGCGCGTTCACCGGACGGCGCCGCGGGCCTACGTGCCGAAGAAGTGCCCGAAGACCGCGTCCACGATCGAGTCGATCAACCCGGGGCTCGTACCGCGATCGGTCACCCGGTAGCCGCCGACGGGCACGGCCGCAAGGGCGACGTCAGGCGTGCTCGCCGATGCGGTCGGCGACGCCGCCGCAGTGTCCGTTGTTGGCGTCGGCGTGGGCGTGGGAGTCGGCGTGGCTGTTGGCGTCGGGGTTGGTGTTGGCGTCGGGGTTGGTGTTGGCGTCGGGCTTGGCGTTGCAGTGGGCGCCGGTGTGGGCTTGGGGGTCGGTTTTGGGGTCGGTTTTGGGGTCGCCTTGGGCGTTGGCTTGGGGGTCGCCTTGGGCGTCGGCTTGGGGGTCGGCTTGGGCGTCGGCTTGGGGGTCGCCTTGGGCGTTGGCTTGGGGGTCGGTTTCGGCGTCGGCTTTGGGGTGGCTGTCGCCGTCGAGCCGCACTTGTCTGCAAACAGGACCGTCCACATGAACGTGTCGCTGTTGCCCTGGAAGTTGCCCTTGTACGCGCCCACCGCGACCACGTCCCACGACTTGCCCATGATGTTGGCGCGGTGGCCGGACGACTTCATGAACGAATTGAAGACCCAGTTGGTCGCGTCCTCGACGCTCGCGCCGGGCCAGGTCACGAAGCCGATGTTCTCGCCCGCGACCTTGAAGCAGTAGTTGTACTTGTTCTGCATGTACCAGAACACCTTGTGGCTGGTGCCCTTGATCGTGTGGCTGAAGTAGTCACGGTCGATCATGTCCTTGGAACGCCAGCGGGCGATCGTGCGCAGGGCGGTGTCGAGCTTGAGTGACTTCAGCCCGCCCGATGCCCGGGCCTGGTTCTGCAGCGAGATGAGCAGCGACTCCGAGCTGGAGTTGAAGGTGTTGTTACCCCACGCGAGCGCCGAGCCGGGTGCGGCCAGCAGCCCCACGGACGTCAGGGCGAACGCCAGCGTCACGATGACCGTCAGGCGCCGGACATTGGTCAGGCGTCGGACATCAGGCAGCTGTGGGACCAGACGGGACGAGAGCAGTGACATGGTGGTGGACTCTTTGGATGCGGGTCTCGCGCCGGGGGGACATCGGCTGTGCTTGATCGTGCGACCGACCCGCCCCTCCGGTCCGCCGCGCAATGGTCCCGACCCAACCGCCCCGCCGTACCAGTTGCCGCCCCGCACCACCCTCGAGTGCACCACCCGACCAGGGACCCCTGACCACGGGCCGGTTCATCGCCTGCCGCCCGTGCCGCGTCGTCCATCACTGCGCCCGGATGGTCGCGTCCGGTACACTCCGCTGGCCCCGAGGCTCAGCGTGTCGATCCGCGTCGCCGAGCCCGGCGGACCGTGGTGGCCTTAGCTCAATCGGCAGAGCACTGGATTGTGGCTCCAGAGGTTACGGGTTCGAGCCCCGTAGGCCACCCCACTCCCCCGCACGATCGAGCGGCATGGAGCGGCACCCAGCGGCACAGAGCGGCACCAAGATTGCTGCAGAGCACGCGGCCCGTCTTCCGATCCCCAAGACACGGGCGGATTGACGGCCGTGGCCCGAGAGTAGCCGGACGCGATCGATCCGTCGCCTGGGTCGAGTTGTCGGCGATATGGCAACGCCCCTTCAAGCAGGGAGCCGAAGCACCCGGAGGATCTCCTGCTTTGTCGCGGCCATCTCCATCTTGGCGCGGGCGATGGAATCATCGGCTCGGGATTGGAGGGCCCTGGCTCGCTCGACAACCATCGGCGATCATGGTGCTCGGGCCCGATCGGCCTCCTGCTCCAAGCAGGCCAGCGCAGTGCGCGCCCCGTCAAGATCCCAGTCGAGGATGAATGCCGCCTGGGCTGCCTCGAGCGCGTACAGGTCAACCGTCGGGCTGCGGAGCACACCGATCGCCGTTGATCGAGGGGATGGAAGACGATCCAGCCAGACCACGACCTGGCGGATGCGATCTATGAGCTGGGACTCGTCCGCGAATCCGGTTCGTGGCCAGGTGTCCACAGGGGTGCCTCGAGGGCGTGCTCAAGTATGAAGCTCACGGTCTCGCTCGGCACGAACAACGGCATCAGCAGCGGGTTCAGTGAAACGGAGTCATCCCCATAGGTCGAGGCTCCGAGATAGACACCGCGCAGGAACCATTCATCCGGGCGCTGGAGCCAGATCCGCCGGATCACGCGCGTGCCCGGAAACGCTGCCTCCATCGCACGCTTGGCTCGGTTGATCGCCTTCATGCTCGATGCACCATCCAATGCGGCGATGGGGCGAACCGACGGACGGCCGGTAGGCGTCAGTTTCGCTCGTCCGCTCGGACCTGGTCCACCGCGTCCGGACCCAAAGCCTGAGCGGCCAACTGCCCGCACAGGCTGAGGTAGACGCGAAGGGACGTGACCTCGAGGTTGTCGATGTCATCTTCGCCTCCGAGCAGCAGCGGGACCTTGTAGCCTGCACATTCGTTCGGCGCCAGCTGGCGACCCCCTGACGCGAGCCAGTCGAGGTGGTAGTCCTCCGACAGCAGGTCCTGATAGTGCGCTGGCAGCTCCTCGAGCAGCCACTCCTCAACCCCCATGTCTGTCGCCTCGAGGTCGCCGGTACCCGGCACGACACGGATGAGCTCGCCCCGCGGCCCCGAGGTGCCTGCCCTGTCCACGGCGTAGAGCCTCCCAAGCCAGTCGTACATGATGGCCACGAGTCCATCAGCGACCGGCCAATCCGCCTTCCAGCCCGTCGCCTGGTCCCATTCGACCAGGTCCGGGTCCCCGCCCGGGAGCAGGACCCGCAGCAACCCGCGGTTGTAGGAGGCCCGGGCGTGGGAGGCAAGGAACTCGGCGACGAGCTCGCTGTCGGTGCCAAGCAGCTGTCTCGTGTCATCGGGCATCCAATGCCCTGTCGGCCGGGACGTACTGTCCGGTTGGAACACCGCGTCGAAAGCGGCCAACGATCGTGGTGAACGGCGGCGGCGGAACACTTGGCTAGTCTCCACGAGGACGAGGCGGACCCGAGCGCTCGGCGGCACCTACGCACCTGGCGAGCGATCAGGCCTCCTACTGAACGGTGACCATCGCACATGTTGTCGTGTGTCGCGCGGTCCGACTCAAGGTCAGGACGCTCGCCAGGCGCGACGACCCACGCCTCGGGATGGAGCCAGAACGGAGGAGGTCAAGCGCCAGCCTGTCATTGGAGAAGGGCGAGGACGAGCAACCCGGCAACCCCGGAGAGAAGGGCGACTGGGCCCGCCTCGATCTGGGATCCGACGAGGAGCCCACACGCGAGGAACCCGGCACTCACCACTTGGAAGAACCGCGGCGTGAGGAGCTCGTAGCCCTGGAACGGTCCGCCGCGACGCCATGCCCGCGCCACCTCGGCATTCCATCTGGCCCCTGAGACCACCACGACGAGGGCCGCCGCCGTGCCGACCAGCATGCCGATGGCTGCCGCGAGGTCGCCAAACCCGAGCAGGCTGCTTCCGACTCCCAAGCCGACACCCACCAGCGTCAGGGCGGTGACCTGGGCCACCTGGCGCGCGGGTGCGCTCACCGAGGCGTACCCGACGCCCGCCGGGGTCGCTCGGCCTCGCACTTCGCGCTCGAGGGAAGCAACGCCAGCGTCGGTGGCATTCCGATAGGCTCGTCGAAGGATCAGCGCCCCGGTGAGGGCGCAGCCTCCGGCGACGAGCGGGATCAAGGGGCGCAGCTCATCTGGCACGCCGAGGCTTCCGGAGAGGGTGACCTCGATGGCCACCGCGACGGCGACACCGATCAGGAGCACGCCGAGCAGCGCCCGAACGAACGAGGCAAGCTCGCGGTTCATAGGCCGTCCCCCTCAATCACCTCGCGGCTTCGCGATGGTCCCACCTTGGAGCGCGTAGCACACGACCCTCCGTGAGGTGCTCGCCTCTGGCGACCTGCCAGTGCAGGTCCGATCCCACACGATCGCACCTGAGCTCGCACGATCGCCGAACGTGCCTCCTGCGTCATTGTCGGACGCTCGCGCGCTCAGCGGGGCTTCTTCGAAGCCTCCCACGCGGCATTTGAAGTCGGCAGCCGGGATCTCCACGCCGTCGTCAGGGTCGAGCGGGTAGTCGTCGAACATGCCGCGCTCGCCCTCCGGGTAGTCGAGATCCGGAAAACGGTGGACGAAGACGCCATACCTGTTGAACCCAAGCTCGCGGAGCGGCCAGCCATCCTCACCCACCTCGAGCCACGCCTTGACACAACCGCATCTGGCCCGTGAGCCGCTCATCTCGACTTCGAGGTAGTGGGGCACCTGCTGGGCGATGGCCGCAATTGTGCATTGCGATGAACCAGGCATCCGGACGCCCGCCGCGAGCTGGCCGGAGGACCGGGATCGTGCAGACCGGCGCGGAGCCGGAGGCGAGCCAGGGTCAAGCCACCTCACCGAGGGTCGTGCGAATCGAACCACGAGCCGCCGTCACGGCAGCCGACCGAGAAGACAAAGGATGCAGGGAGTGCTGCCCGCGCTGCGGCCACGCGTGCACAGGTTCATCCCGGTTCTGTCGAGCCTGCCAGTTCGACTTCGATTTGCCTGCCACCGTCGCGGCCGAGGCGGACGTTCGGTGCCGTGCCCGCGTCGTGCGGTCCGAACCCAGGGCCGTCGGCGGGAACCAGCTCGATGAGCCCGGCCCGCAGCGCCCGCGCAACGGCATCGGCGCGGTTCCGCGCGCCGAGCTTTGCGTAGGCGTGCGCCAGATGCGACTTGACGGTTTCCCGTGACACGAACAGCTGCCGCGCGATCTCGTGGATCTGCAGTCCGGTGGCGGCCAGCCTCAGTACCTCGAGCTCGCGGGCTGTCAGCGGATCGATCCCGGTGGCAACCGGGTCGCGCTGGCTGCGCGCCGACGGCAGGGCCGCGGCGCGCACGACGAACGCCAGGGCGGCAACGAACATGCCCTCCGCGAGGAACAGGACCAGTCGCGTGAGATGCGCCGGCTCGGTATACCAGGGGTGCCCACGAAGCGGCACCAGCAGGCATGCCCCGAGCGCTCCGAACCCGAGCGCGACCAGCCCGGCCCGGAAGCCCAGCGCAGCGGACGCGGCCATGACTGGCACGAGGAGCAGCAGGAAGGCGCCGCCGCCGGGCAGGACGTCCGTTGTCGCATCGACAAGACCGACGGTAACGATGGCGCCCCCGACCGGGAGCCCGTATCGCACTCGTCTACCCACGCCTGACGTCGCCACCAGGCGAGCCATGAGGCGATGAGTGACGAGACCCAGCGTGCGGACATTTGATGTCAGCACCACCCAAGCCTGACAGGGTCGGCGCCCTTCGGCCATTACGAACCACCTCACACGACCTCGAAATCACCCGTACGGGGGGCGACCCGCGCGGCTGGTTGGCGCACCGTGGTCGACGGAGCGAGCGCGTCCCGGCGCCGCCGTGGCACATGGAGGCGCACGGACATGGCGCAGGCGTCCCCCGCGATCGACGAACGCGATCGCCCGTTGGCTGGGGCCAGCGTGGCCCCGACCGCGCTCGCCGCTGCGCTCGCGCTGACCGTGCCACCCGATCACGCGCCTGGCGCCCGCGGTCGGTGTCCCGGCCCTCGCGTCCACGTTCCAGCGCCTGCGATCGCTGACCATGCGCGCGGTCCTGCTCGAACGGTCAGGCTCCACGAGCGGCCTCCTCCGCGAGATCCCGGACCCGACCCCGAGGCCGGCGAGCTGCTCGTCCGGATCCACGCGACCACCGTGACCCGGGGCGACGTGGTCCTGCGCAAGATGCCGCCGCTGCTGGCGCGCCTGTTCCGGATCCGCCGCAAGCGGATCCTTGGCCACGAGTATGCCGGCGTCGTCGCGGCGGTCGGCGAGGGTGTGGCCAGCTACCGCCCCGGCGACCGCGTGTTCGGCACGACGACGGGGCTCATGGCGGGTGCGTACGCGGAGGCCATCTGCGTCCCCGGCGAGGGCATCATCGCCGAGATCCCGAACGGGCTCCGGTTCGACGAGGTGGCGCCGGTCCCGATCGGGTCGCTGACGGCGTTGACCCTGCTCCGACGTGCGGATGCGGACCAGGCCGGCGGGCGGCGGATCCTCGTCTACGGGGCGTCCGGGAGCGTGGGCAGCTACGCGGTGCAGCTGGCCGTCGGGTTCGGTGCCCGTGTCACCGGGGTGTCCAGCACCGCGAATCTGGACCTCGTTCGCTCGCTTGGCGCGGAGCGCGTGATCGACTACACGCGGGATGACGTCTCTGCGACCACGGACCGGTTCGACGTGATCGTCGATGCGGTTGGCAAGGGTGCCGCCGGTCGCATCAAACGACTGCTGGCGCCCAGGGGTCGGCTCGTGTCGGTCCGCTCGAGCACGAGCGAGAACCTCGCCGACCTGTGGTCCATCCGCGACCTGCTGGAGGCGGGCTCGCTCCGCGCGGTGGTCGACCGGACCTACCCGCTCGAGGCCATTCGCGAAGCCCACGAGTACGTGGAGCAGGGACACAAGAAGGGCAATGTCGTGATCGAGGTGCGACCGGAATGAGTCGGGGTGGCCTGATCCAGCAGGGAGGAGCACGCGAGCGCAGTGGCGCTCGACCACGGAGCAGGCGTGGCTCGCCGCGGCGCAGGAGGTGACGACATGAAGGCGCAACCCCAGCATCCCACCGCTCGAACTGAGGCCCAACCATGACCATCGTCGAGGTCACCGAGCTCACCAAGCGTTACGGCGAGTCAGGTGGCCGTCGATGGCGTGTCGTTCCGTGTCGAGGAGGGCGAGATCTTCGGCATCCTCGGTCCCAACGGTGCGGGCAAGACGACGACCGTCGAATTGATCGCCGGATTGCGCAAGCCCGACGGCGGGACGATTCGTGTCCTTGGGTTCGACCCGCAGCAGGATCGTGCTCGACTTCGGCCGCTCGTGGGCGTCCAGCTCCAGGAGAGCGGGCTGCCCGAGCGCATGACCACCGCCGAGGCGGTCGGCCTGTTCGCGTCGTTCTATGCCGATCCCGAGGATCCGACCACGCTGATCGACGAGCTCGGACTGACGGACAAACGGGACACGCAGTACCGCAACCTGTCCGGCGGTCAGAAGCAGCGCGTCTCGATCGCCCTTGCCCTCGTCGGCAAGCCGAAGGTCGCGATCCTCGACGAGCTGACGACCGGCCTCGACCCGCAGGCTCGCCGCGAGACGTGGCAGGTCATCGAGTCGATCCGCGAACGCGGCGTCACCGTGCTTCTCGTCACGCACTTCATGGAGGAGGCGGAGCGCCTCGCGGACCGCGTCGCAATCGTCGACCGTGGGCGGATCGTTGCCATCGACACGCCGGCCGGGATCATCTCGCGCATCAACGCCGAGCAGACGTTGCGCTTCCGCCCGTCGGCGCCGATCGAGGATGGGCTGCTCGCGGACCTCCCGGAGGTTCGTCGTGTCCACCGGACCGGTCCCACGGTCGTGGTCACCGGCGTCGGGAACCTCCTCCATGCAGTCACCTTGACCCTGGCGCAACACGAGGTCATTGCCAACGACCTCCGCGTCGAGCAGGTCAACCTGGACGATGCGTACCTCGCCCTGACGACCCGCCCAACGCAGGAGGTGTCATGAATTCGATGCGCGCCATCATCGCCGCCGAGGCGAAGCTCCTGCTCCGCGAGCCGATCAGCTGGATGGTGTCGATCTTCCTTCCCACCGCGATCCTGCTGATCTTCGGGACCATCGTCGCGCCCCGCCCGGATCCAATGTTCGGGGGCCTGCGCTTCATCGACGTCTTCGCCCCGTCGCTGGCCGTCATCACCACGGCAACGCTCGCCCTCCAATTCCTGCCGACCCGCCTCGCGACGTATCGCGAGAAGGGCATCCTGCGTCGCTTCTCGACCACGCCGGTCCCCCCGAGCCGGCTGCTGGTCGCTCAGCTCGTGGTCTACTCGGTGATGGCGATCCTGGGCCTGGTCCTGCTGATCGTGGTCGGCAACCTCGCGTTCGGTGTCCGCATCCCGGCGAATCCGATCGGCTACGTTGCGGCGTTCGGCCTGGGGATGGCGGGGCTCCTGGCGATCGGGCTGCTGATCGCCGCGGTTGCGCCCTCGACGGGCGTGGCCGAGGCGATCGCGCTGCCGATCTTCTTCGGCGTGATGCTGCTGGGCGGCGTCTACTACCCTCGCACGCTCCTGCCCGACCTGCTCGTCCGGATCGGCGAGCTCACACCACCCGGCGTCCAGGGACTGCAGGACGCATGGGTAGGGGCGACGCCGCAGCTCATGCCGCTGGCCGTGCTGGCCGTCCTGACGGTCGTCGTCGGCGCGATCGCCAGCCGGTTGTTCCGCTGGGAGTGATCGCCGGGATCGGCGCCGGTCGCCATCCGGGAACCAGCACTGGTGGCGTGTTCGCCAATGACGCCGGATCCCGGGGTACTTGCCTCACATGGTGAGGATCTCAGTGCTGTGGCGCCGGGACGATCACTGCCAGCTCGGTGCCGGTCGCGAAGTCAAGGACCACGAGCGCCGACGCCTGGCTCGGGCAGGGTGTTGCCGGAGGCGACGCCGTGCAGGTTGACGGGTCGGCGAACGCCCCGGAGAACGTGAGTGCCCAGACGAATGTCTGCGGGTCCACGCCATCGGCCGTCGCGTAGGTGGCCAGCCGTCCGATCGTGGCGGTCTGGACGGCAACCTCCGCCGCTCCGCGGTCGGCGAGGAGTTTCGCTCCCGCATCGATCGCGGCCGCGCTCGTGAGCCCCGCGGTTGGCAGCGGCTCGATGCTCGCGCTCGGCATCGCGCACGGTGGCATGGGACCGAGCGCGGGCTGGTCCCCCTCCTGAACATCAGCATCCCACACGAGCAGCCACCTCGGCCCGTCCGCCCCGTCCTCGGTTCGCTGGTCGACGGTCTGGCCACCCGCGGTCACGAGGCGCACCGTCCACGGCAGCGGCGGGACGCCGGGGCCGTCCGGTGCGACCGTCACGGTCTCGCTGCAGTCCACGTGGCCGACGACCGAGTCGCCGATGGTGACCTCGAGCGTGCCCCACGAGCTCCGATCGTCGACCGTGAGCGCATACGGGCCAGGGGTCGGTCCGGAGGCGATCGGTGTCGTCCCTGGTGGGCCGCTGCAACCCGCAAGCGAGGCCAGCAGCAGGGAGACGGCGGCGGCCCTCGCGACCAGCCCGAGTCGGTTCATGAGCTCCCCCCGTTTCCCACGCGCGGCCCGCCCGCGCTCGCCGGCGGCAGGTCGCGGCTCGGGAGGGCGACGAACGAGGCGAACGCGATCGCTGCGACCACCCGGGACCCGATCAGCGCGGCCCCACATCGATGGAGCCCCCAGCCGTCTGTTGCCGTCCATTCCCCCACCCCCATTGACCCTGCACCAGCCGGACGCGGCCGAGGGCTCCATTGTGGCGACATCGGGCGCGACCATGTTGGGACGTTTGGACCCTTGTGCCTCCTGCGCGGATCACGGCACGCTCGGAGACAGTTGACGCGGCCGCGAACTGAGGCGGCGCTACCCGTAGGGGGGATCGATGGCCGTCCAGGGCTGGAACCCAGCCGCGATCTCTGCTCCAGCCTTCAGGCCATACCGCAGCTCGTGGACCCGTGCCCGGTTGGCGATGGTCCTGATCGGGATCACCGTGGCCGTGGTCGTGCTCGAGGGCGCAGCGATCCTGCCCGGGCATGACCTGATCGACAATGCCGTCAACTACGCCGACATCGAGCAGTACCAGGCGAACCTCGACCAGGTCGTCACCGTCTACTACCTCGCCCTCCTGTGCTCGGGCGTGGCGTATCTCGCCTGGTTGAGCCGGGCGATCGACAACGTCCGGGCCCTGGGCGGCGGTCCCCCGTCGTTCACGCCGGCGGCGGCGATCGGCTGGTGGTTCGTGCCGGTCGCGAGCCTCTTCCAGGGCTACCGCAGCATGGCGGACCTGTGGCGGCGGATGGCCCTTTCCGCCGGGCAGCGCGGCACGGCGCTGGTGCTGCTGTGGTGGCTGGCCTGGGTCGGCTCGAACCTGTCGAGCTTGGTGTTCAGCGACTTCATTCCCGAGACAACGGACGAGTACCACACGCTGCTGACGGTCGGCCTGGTGCTCCTGCTCGTGAACGCTGCCGCCGGGATCATCCTCATTCGCGTGATCTGGGTCGTGGAGCAACGCGCGAGGTTCCGAGCCGCCCTGCTCGCCCTCAAGGTGCCGGGGCCGACGACGACCCCGGTCTCCGTGAACCCGACGACCCGGGTGTTCCCCGTCGCAAGCGCCGATGCCACCGATCCGGCCTCCGAGGCTCGGCCGCCGTCGCTCCCCCTCCCACCGCCGATGCCTCCCCCATTGCCACCACCGTCGGCGAGCTGGCGCTGTCCGCGCTGCGGTTCGGGCTGGATCCCGGGCATCCGCTTCTGCACCGGCTGCGGTCAGGATCTGGCCATGCTGGAAAGGGCTGGATCGGCGACCTGATCGGCGAGCTGCCCTACCGACCGAAGCGTCGGGCCCGCTGCTGGTAGGTGCGGATCGCGCGGAGAAAGTCGATCTCGCGGAACGCCGGCCAGTACACGTCGCAGAAGTGGTACTCGCTGTACACGCTCTGCCACGGCAGGAACCCAGAGAGCCGGACCTCTCCCGATGTCCGGATGATGAGATCCGGGTCCGATGAGCCGCGGGTGTAGAGATGGGCGGCGACTGCGTCGGCCGTGATCCCGGCGGCCAGGTCGGCGGCCGGTGTGCCCGCGGCGATGGCATCGGTGACCGTGGCCCGAAAGGCTTCGAGCAGCTCGTCCCGGCCGCTGTACGCGATCGCGACGGTCACGGTGATGGCGCCGTCCGGGTGCGACAGCGCGCCCGAGCGCTCAACGGCATCGACGAGCCCCGGCGGCAGGACGTCGCGGCGACCGATGACTCGGAGGTCGATGGGAACGCTCGTCCGGCGGCGGCCCGAGCTGATGGCATCAATGGCCTGCGTGGCGACGTCGGTGATCGTCGACACCTCCTCGGCCGACCGAGCGAGGTTCTCGATCGAGAGCGCCCACAAGGTGACCTCGCCGATCCCCAGCTCGACGCACCAGTCGATGAGCTCGAGTGCCTTCTCGGCCCCTTTCCGGTGACCCGCGCCCGGGTCCGGATAGCCCTCCGCCGTCGCCCAGCGTCGGTTGCCATCCATGATCACCGCGATGTGGCCCGGACGCGGCCGCGCGAGCACGGCGGCCCGCAGACGCGCGGTATAGAACGTGTAGGCAGGCCCGAGGACGATGGCGACGAGCCGCCGATAGGCGCGGCCGAAGCGTCCGTTGGCGAGCGTCGTGAGCGGATCGGCCATGCGCATCCTCGTTGCGGGACGCCAACAAGGACGGTAGCCGCATCTCGCGCGTGGCGCTGCGTGGAGCAATGGTCCGCGGAGGCGCCCGGGTCGCTCCCAGGTCCGGTGCATGCAGGACAGGTGGGTCGTGCTGGTCAGGCGGCCGTTGGCCACCTCCGGGGGTCGCGGTGGCCAATGATCGCGATCCAGGCAACGCAGCCGACGCCACGAGGCGCGGGCCCCCGTTCGCAGCTCACATGGTGAGCCGTTCCCCCCTTACGGGATCCGGTCGCGGGCCCGTGTCTCGCGGCGCTGCCCGCAGGATGACAGGGCTCGCTTATCTGCCACTTATCTGACAACCGGTGGGGAGCCGCCGCCGGGCGGGTGAGCGGCGAGGCGCCCACCCACCCCGTGCCAGAGCGTCGATCGGTCCTCGGTGCGGGACCCGCCGACGTCAGCCTCAGTCGTTCGCCTCGAGCGGCAGGTGTCGCGACGGCATGAACCGTCCGACCAGCAGCGCCCCGGCCAGGATCGCGACCGCAGCCACGATCGCTCCCGCCGCCAGCGCGTCGACGAAGCCGCTCCGGGCAGCCGCCGCCAGCGCCTCGCCCAGCGCGCCCGGCAGCTGCGCGGCGATGGCCAGGGCCGCGCCCACTGAATCCCCCGCCGGGCCGGCAGCCTGCGGCGGCAGCTGTGCCACGACATCGGCCATGCGCTCCGAATACACCGAGTTCATCACCGAGCCCACGACCGCAACACCCAGCGCGCCGGCCAGCTGGCCCACCAGCACGTTGACGGCGGAGCCGACGCCCGCCCGCTGCTCGGGCACCGCGCCCAGGATGGCGTCGGCCGAGGGCGCCATCACGTTGGCCATCGAGATGCCCGCGGCGAACAGCGTCAGCGCGACGACCCACGGTTCGGTGGCGATCGACCACTGGGTGACGGTCAGGACCACGACGGCAACCGCGATCAGGGCACCGGCCACGACGCGATTGGTGCCCAGCCGCGCGACCAGGCGGACGCTCAGACCGGCACCCATCGGGATGCCCAGCGCCAGCGGCAGCATGACCGCGCCGGCTTCGAGCGGCGACTGTCCCAGGACGAACTGGAGGAACTGGGTCAGCCCGAAGATCACCGCGAACAGCCCGAAGAAGTTGGCGCCGATGGCGGTGACCCCGGCGGTCATGCGGCGGTTCCGGAACAGCGAGAAGTCGAGCATCGGGTGCTCGATCCGCAGCTCCCACCACACGAAGGCGGCGAGCAGCACGAGCGCCGCGGCGAAGGTGCCCAGAACGACCGGGTCGGTCCAGCCGGTTCGGGGTGCGTCGATGATCCCGTACACCAGCACCGTGACGCCGGAGATCGAGAGCGCGGCGCCCGGGAGGTCGATCCGCGCGGGGGCCGGATCGCGGCTGTCGGGCACGAGCACCAGGCCGAGCAGCAGGGCCGTGATCGCGACCGGAACGTTGATCAGGAACACGGCCGGCCAGTCGAAGTGCTCGATCATGAAGCCGCCGGTCACCGGCCCGAGACCGATGCCCAGGCCCATGATCCCGGACCACGCGGCGATTGCCCGGCCACGCTCCTCGCGCGGGAAGACGTTGATCAGGATCGAGAGCGTGGACGGCATGATCATCGCCGCCCCGACGCCCATCACGGCACGCGCGGCGATGAGCTGCTCCGCGGTGGTGGCGAAGGTGGCCGCGATCGAGGCGCCGCCGAACACGAGCAGGCCGAGCTGCAGGACGCGGGCGCGGCCGAATCGGTCGCCCAAAGCGCCCATGAGCAGCAGCAGGCCGGCGAACACGAGGATGTAGGCGTCGACCATCCACTGCAGCTGCGCCGCGGTGGCGTCGAAGGCCGTCTGGAGCGTGGGCAACGCCACGTTGAGCACGAAGTTGTCGAGCCCGATGATGACCAGGCTCAGGGCGAGCACGCCGAGCGTCAGCCAGCGGCGCTGGTAGATGCGGTCAGCCGCGGTGTTCTGGGTGCCCGGGATCGGGACGTCCATCGGTCTACTCCTGGGTGGTGGTGGCGCCGGCGGCTGGCGCCGTGGGCTGGAGAGTCCGCAAGGCTGCGGTGCCGAGCTGCTCGAAGCTGTCGTCGAGCGAAACGTCGAGCCCGGCGACGACCTCCGCGTACGGGCGCGTGATCAGGTGGAAGATGAGCGGCCCCAACACCGACTGAACGGCCAGCGTCGGGTGCATCCGGGCGACTCGCCCCGCGTCCATCTGCCGCTCGAGGTAGCCGCCGACGGCGGCCAGCATCGCCCGCACCGGCCGGCCGACGCCCTCGATGGCGTCCGGTGACCCTGCCGTCACCTCGAGGAAGATCGCGCGCAGGATTCCGATGTTGGCGGCAGCGATGGATCCCATCGAGCGGTAGATGTCGGGGATCACGATCTCGGGCGGCTGATCGCCGATCTCCGCGAGGCGCGCGATCACCGGCTCGAACGGCGAGTAGGTGAACAGCATCGCCTCGAACAGGGCCGGTTTGCCCGGGAACAGCCGGTAGACGCTCGCCCGCGACACCTCCGCCGTCGCCGCGACCTCGTCCATCGACAGGGCCTCGAGTCCGCTGCGAGCCATCAGCTCGACTGCGGCAGCCAGGATCCGCTCGCGCGTCCCGACATCTGGTTCGACGCCGATCGCCGCGAGCAGGTCCGCACGCGTGTGGAAGTGGCGGTGGAGGGTCGCCCTCGATACGCCCGCCGCCTCGGCGACGGCGGCCATCGGCAGCGTCGGGTCGCTGGCCAGCATCTGCCTCGCGGCGGCGACGATCCTGTCCGATGCGGGGGTTGCGATGGCGGCTGTCATGAGGCGAGACTAGACGCGACATCTCGTCTTGTCAAGTCTCACTGGCGTCGGGGTGCTCAGCGTCCGGCGCCTGCCGACGCGTCCGGGGTCTCCGGAGGATTCGGGGTCTCCGGAGGATTCGGGGCCTCCGGAGCATTCGGGCGTGATCGCCCAGCGAGCGGGTCGGCGCATCGACGTGTTGCGCGTCCGGCGCCTGCACGCCCAGCGAGCGGGTCAGCGCATCGACGTGTTGCGCGTCCGGCGCCTGCACGCCCAGCGAGCGGGTCGGCGCGTGGTATTGGATCCTGCACGCCCAGCGTTCCAGCCAGCTCGTGAGCGCGCGTCTCACGTACAGGCGGCTCGCGCAGCGATCGGATCGTGCCGGCGGCGCACCATTCGCTCGCCCAGCGAGCAGCGGCGTGGGCGCCGAGCCGATCTGCGGCGTGTGCGCCCGAGCCGAGCAGCGGCGTGGGCGCCCGAGCCGAGCAGCGGCGTGTGCGCCCGAGCCGAGCGGCGCCGGGCCCAGCGAGCAGCGGCGTGGGCGCCGGGCCCAGCGAGCAGCGGCGTGGGCGCCGGGCCGAGCGAGGGCGTGGGCGCCGGGCCGAGCCAGGGCGTGGGCGCCGAGCCGATGGTGACCGCAGGTACCGGTCCTGCCGCTGCGCCAGGTGACCTTATGGTCATGGGTCGCGTGCATCTATTCGCATCCTTGAATATGTCCCCCTCCGGGGCCACCCTGCGGGGCACGCGTCAATGGCGCGGGGAGGCAACGGATGTCGGATCTGGTCACGTTTGCGATCGAGGCGACGTTCGCCGCAGTGTTCGTCTTCGCGGTGGGCACCTGGTGGCGCCGTCGCGATCCGCTCAGCCGCGACGTCGTGCTGCTGTTCACCTCGATGATGGCGGTGTTCGCGCTCGGGATCGTCGGGCTCGTCGTTGGACCGCCGCCACCGGTCCTGACCTCGATCGCCATCGTGCTCCTGCTCGGACAGCCGGTGACGGTCGTGTGGCTGGTCGCCAGGATCCACCCGGTGCCGCGGACCGCCCTGGGTGCGGTGATCGCGGGCTGGCTGCTGACCGCGATCCCGCTCGCCGCGCTCGGGGCCGACTCGCCCGGACCCGTCCTGGTGGCAACGGTCATCGTGTTCGTGGTGAGCGAGCTCGCCGGCGCCTGGCTCCTCGCGACGGCGGCCACGCGGCGGGCCGGTGCGAGCGCAGCGCGGCTGTGGCTGGCGGCCGCTGCCACGGCGCTGTTCGCGATCGCGATCCTGGCGGCGGGATCGGGGTCCGCCACCGGTGCGGCCCGCGACGCGACCGGCACCATCGCGCAGCTGGCCGGGCTGGCGGCCGCGGTCGGCTACCTCGTGGCATTCGCGACGCCACCGGTCCTTCGTCACCTGTGGCACTCGCACACCGCATACCTGGGTCTCCAGCGCCTGCTCGCGGTCTCGGGCGGGGCCGACGAGGTGTGGCGGGAGCTCGCCCGGCTCGCACGCGGATCGACGGGATCGGTGGCCGTCGCCGTCATCGAATCCGACAGCGCCGGGAGGCCCCGCGTGGCGGCGATCGACGGCCTTCCGCATTCGCTGATCGGGTCGGCGCTCGACGATGTGCCCGAATCCAGTGACGTCGGGCTCCCGATCGACGAGGCTCCGATCCTGGGAGACGCGGGGCGCGCGGTCGGCGCGCGGATGATGCAGACCGTTCCACTCGTTCCGGGCTCGGACCTGCCGATGCTCATCCTGCTCAGCTCGCATCGCCTGCTGTTCGCCGACGAGGACCGACGTCTGCTGGCAGCCCTTGGCCTCCAGGCCGCCAATCTGGCCGAGCAACGCCGCCTCGCCGCGGAGCTCTCGGCCACCGTCGAGACGGTTCGGGCGGCGAGCCAGGCCAAGAGCGACTTCCTGGCCAGCATGAGCCACGAGCTGCGGACACCGCTCAACGCGATCGTCGGGTTCAGCGACCTGATCCTGCACGAGACACCTGGGCCGGACGGTTCGATCAGCGTCCCGGCCGAGTGGATCGAGCACATCCATCGCGGCGGCGTCCATCTCGTTGAGCTGATCAATGACGTGCTCGATCTCTCGAAGGTCGAGGCCGGGCGGCTGGACCTGGACCTCGAACCGATCGACGTGCTGTCAGCCGTGACGGAGTCCGCGGCCGGGCTCCGGCCACTCGCCGATCGCAAGCGTCACACCGTCGAGGTCGACATCGAGGACGTCCGGGTGATCGCCGACCGGGGCCGCTTCCGGCAGGTCCTCTACAACCTCCTGTCCAATGCGATCAAGTTCACGCCCGACGGTGGCCGGATCGCGATCGAGGGCCGGCGGGTGGGCGACGAGCTGCATCTCGCGGTCATCGACAGCGGCGTTGGAATCGCACCCGAGCACCGCGAGCTGGTGTTCGAGGAGTTTCGGCAGGTTGGTGGCGGCAGCCAGCGGCAGCAGGGCACCGGGCTCGGCCTGGCCCTGACCAAGCGGCTCGTTGAGGCACAGCACGGCCGGATCGAGCTGGAGTCCACGGTCGATGTCGGGAGCCGGTTCACCGTGGTCCTGCCGCTGGCGGCCAGGTCAGATGAGCCCGATGTCGTCCAGAGGCCCGATGCGGACACGTCGGTCGAGGCCGACGAGGACGCGCGGAGCCTGACCACGCTGCCGGCAACCGGGGCGGGCTCGCTGCTCGTGGTGGAGGACGACCCGGGTGCCGCACGCTTGCTGCGCGCCTATCTCGAGCCGGTCGGCTACCGCGTGCTCGTCGTACCCGACGGCGAGACGGCCCTGAGTCGTATCGCGGCCGAGCGGCCATCGGCGGTGCTGCTCGATGTCCTGCTGCCGGGCATCGACGGCTGGGAGGTGCTGCGCCGGCTCAAGGCAGACGCGAACCTGCGGGACATCCCCGTGGTGATCGTGACCATCGTCGACGAGCGCGAGGTGGGGTTCGCGCTGGGCGCGGCCGACTACCTCATCAAGCCGATCGACCGGGATGCCCTGCTGGCCAGCCTGGGTCGCCTGCGACTGACGACCCCGCCCCCGGCCAGCCGCCGAAGCGTGGTCGCGATCGATGACGAGCCGGCGGTGCTCGATCAGCTCGAGGAGATGCTCCGCCCGGCCGGTTTCGATCTCGTTCGTGCCACCAGCGGGCGGGACGGCGTCACGGCCACCCGGCGCGTGCTGCCGGATCTCGTGATCTGCGATCTCGTGATCCCGGATCTCGACGGCTTCGCCATCGTCGGCGAGCTCAAGTCGGACCCGGCGACCACCGAGATCCCGATCATCATCCTGACCGGACACGACCTCACCACCGCCGACAAGGCTCGCCTCAACGGCAACGTCCGCGCCATCGTGACCAAGGGCGTGGACGCGCAGGGAGGGCTCAGTGCGTGGCTGGCCGAGGTGCGGCAGGGTCGGACCGCCGCCCGTGTCTGAGCGATCGGGTCTCGATCTTCACGTCCTGCTCGTCGAGGACGAGCCGGCCAACCGTGCGCTCGTCCGTGCGATCGTCGAGCGTGGCCGATCGGCGGGCAAGGCGATGGTCGAGCTGTTCGAGGCGGGGACGCTCGGTGCCGCCCGGGCGATCATCGAGACCGAGCCGATCGACGTGGCGCTGCTGGACGTGCGCCTGCCCGACGGCAGTGGCCTCGATCTCGTCGAGCCGCTGCGGCAATCGGATGCGCACCCGTGGATCGTGGTCATCAGCGCGAGCGTGCTGCCCGGTGAGCGAAGGGTGGCGATCGATGCGGGCGCCGACGAGTTTCTGGCCAAGCCGTTCAGGGCGGGCGACCTCATTGCCGTCCTGGGCGCGGTCGCCGAACGACGAGGCCGGGCTCCCGTGCCGGCTCCCGGTGTCGCGGTCCATGGTGACGGCCGCCCTGGTACCAAGGAGCGTCCGACGGAGAACATATCGTCATATAAGGATGCTTGAATATGTCATCCATAATGGGGCGCGTGAGAACGGGGGCTGTTGAACGCGTGGATAGACCGCAGCCAGCGCATCGACCGGACCGCGTCGCACCCGTTCCGGTCGTCCTCGTCGTCGATGACGATCCCGCCAACCGGTTGCTGCTCCGGCGCCTCCTGGAACGCGAGGGCTACCAGGTGCTCGAAGCGACCGACGGCGAGTCGGGCGTCGACGCCGTCCGGACACGACGGCTGGATCTGGTGCTGCTCGACGTCGGCCTGCCGGGCATGGACGGCTTCGACGTCGCCCGGAGCCTTCGCCGGGATCCATCGTGCACGACGCTGCCGATCCTGCTCCTGACCGGCCGCACGGAGCCCGAGGACGTGGTCACAGGTCTCGAGGCCGGTGCCGATGACTTCATCTCGAAGCCGTTCCGGGCGCCCGAGCTGATCGCCCGTATCGGGAGCGCGCTGCGCCTGCGGCGCGCGCTCGTGGGTATGGAGGCGGCGCACGCCGTGGTCACCACGCTGGCGAATGCCGTCGAGGCGAAGGACGCGGCCACCGAGCGTCACTGCGAACGCTTGGCCGTGCTCGCGGCGCGACTGGCGACCCGGGTCGGCCTCGACCCGGCCGACCTCGATGCCGTCACCTACGGCGCGCTGCTCCACGATGTCGGCAAGATCGGCGTTCCCGACGCGGTGCTGGCCAAGCCGGGCGCGCTGAACGACGAGGACTGGCTGCTCATTCGCCGGCACCCGGAGATCGGCGAGCGGATCTGCGCCCCGCTCCAGTCGTTCGCTGCGTTCGGCCCGATGATCCGGCACCACCACGAGCGCTGGGACGGTCGCGGGTACCCGGACGGGCTGCGTGGCGAGGCGACGCCGATCGGCGCCCGGATCGTGGGCATCGTGGACGCCTTCGATGCCATGACCCACGACCGGCCATATCGCGCCGCGCTCCCGCTCGAGGTCGCCATCGACGAGATCCGCCGCGGAGCCGGCACGCAGTTCGATCCCGCGATCACCGGTCCGTTCCTCGACGAGCTCGAGATGGAGGGGCGGTTGGCGCCCATTCCTCCCGCGACGCCGCTCGCGTTCATCGCGAACCATCTCCGGCCCGGACCGCTGCTCAACGGAGCGTCATAGGGCTGCGTCGGGGCGACCTCGCGCGGGTCAGCCGGGGAGACTCACCTCGATCGACGGGCCATCGGCCGCGACCAGCTCGGCGCACACCTGGTCGCCGTGGATGTCCGGCAGATCGCGGTCGAGCAGGATCCCGTCATGCTCGCACCGGATCAGCGGGCACCTGCTCGCTGGGCGATCGAATGGTGCCTTCACCGCATCGGCCGCACGCTGGCGGGTCAGCCTGGCGCACCCGGTGGCCTCCATGCAATGGGTGGCTCGCTTGGGGTTCGGGTCAGCGCGTCGTGCGACGGTCGTGCGACGACTCGAACGCCGGGCGAGCAGGTGCCACCGGGCCTGGTGGGATGACCGCCGGGCGAGCAGGGATGTCGCAGGCGTGGACGGGTGCCGCCGGGCCTGGAGGGATGACCGCTGGCGATCAGGCGCGCTGGATGGTCACCGGCGTCACGAAGCGGGAGCGCACCGGGAGCTCGGCGACCGGCCCCGTCACCTCGAGCGTCGCCGTGAGCGGGCGATCGGCCGATGACGTCCCGACCGACAGCGTGACGTTGCCGGGCTCGACGATTCGCCGGTACGCAACGCCCGTGTGAGCCAGTTGCTCCGAGTGGAGCGTGAACCGAACGTCCACCGCCTCACCCGGTGCGAGCGACACGCGGGCGAACCCGCACAGCTCGAGCACGGGCCGTGCGACATCGGCCTCCTCGTCGCGCATGTACAGCTGGACGACCTCGTCGCCCGGCCGGCCGCCCACGTTGGACACCCGGACCCTGATCCCGACCTCGTCATCGCAGGTCGCGATCGTCTCCCGGTCGAGGGCGAGATCGGCCAGCTCGAACGCCGTGTAGGAACGACCGTACCCGAACGGCCACAGCGGCGTGGCCTGACCATCGACGTGGTCGCCGCGCGGGTTCGAGCGGCCACCCGACGGATGATGCCGGTAGTGGAGCGGCACCTGGCCCACACCGCGCGGCATCGACACCGGCAGCTTGCCGCCGGGCGGCTGATCGCCGAGCAGAACGTCGACGAGGGCGTCCGGGCCCTGGTCGCCCGGGACCCAGGCGAGCAGGACCGCCGCGCAGTGGCGGGCTGCCCACTCGAGCGCCAGCGGGCGGCCGCTGACCACGACCAGCACGACGGGGGTTCCGGTCGCGACCACCGCCTCGAGCAGCTCCTGCTGGCGGCCGAGGAAGCCGAGGCCCTGGCGGTCGCGGAACTCACCGGTCGTCGAGTCGTCCGTGAGCCCCGATCGCTCACCCAGCACCACCACCGCGACCTCTGCCGCACGGGCAGCCGCCACGGCAGCCGACAGGTCCTCGTCGCTGCCCGCGCGCAATCCCGTCCCCGGCGCATGGGTCACCACGTCGGCCCCGAACCATTCGCGAAGCGCGTCCAGGATCGTGCGCCGGCCGGCGAGCTCGTCCTCGAGCGACAGCGAGCCCTGCGCCTGCACGCCGAACATCGGCTGGTTGGCGATCTCGAGCAGGGTCGCGACATGCAGGGCGTGGCTGTAGTCGCCCAGCAGGTCTCGCGCGCTGTCGGCGATCGGGCCGATCACGGCGAGCCGGCGAAGCGAGCGGGGCAGCGGCAGCACACCGTTGTTCTCGAGCAGGACCATCGAACGTCCGGCCAGCCGCCGGCCCAGGCGTCGCTCCTCGCGCCGCAGGTCCTCGAGATCCGCGACCGACGGCACCTCGACATAGGGCTGCTCGAACAGACCGAGGCGGATCTTCGCCGTGAGCACCCGGGTCACCGCCGCGTCGAGCAGTGACTCGTCCACTCGCCCGTCGCTGATCGCCTCGTCCAGGGGTTCGGCATACGCGACGCTGCGCGGCAGCTCGAAGTCCACGCCCGCGGCAAGGGCCATGGCCGCCGCGACGCTGAGATCCGGCGTCATCCGGTGATGGCCCTGCAGCTGCTCGATCCCCATGTAGTCCGACGCGATCAGGCCGTCGAACGCCCACTCACCGCGGAGGAGATCCACCAGCAGCTCCTGCGAGGCATGGCAGGGTACGCCGTCGAGATCCGAGTACGCGGGCATCACCGAGGCGATCCCCGCTTCGCGGATGGCCGCCTCGAACGGCAGCAGCTGCTCGTCCCGGAGCTCCCGCCAGCCCGCGTGGACGGGCGCCATGTTGAGACCGCCCTCGGCGAGCCCGTGACCCACCAGGTGCTTGCCGGTGGCCATCACCCCCTCGGCCAGCGACGCACCCTGGAGCCCGCGGATATAGGACACACCGATGGCCGCCGCCAGGTACGGGTCCTCGCCGTAGGTCTCCTCGATCCGGCCCCAGCGCGGATCCCGCGTGACATCGAGCACGGGCGCGAGGGCGTGTCGTGCCCCCATGACGAGCATCCGCCGCCGGATGGTGGTGGCGATCTGCTCCACCAGGTCGCGATCGAAGCTGGCCGCCGAGCCGATCGACTGCTGGAACACCGGCGCATCGCGCGCGAGCAGCCCGTGGAGCGTCTCCTCGTGGACGATGGCCGGAATCCCCAGGCGCGTCTCCTCGACCAGGAACCGCTGCACCTCGTTGGCGGTCCGCGCCGCATCGATCAGCGACAGGTTGGTGGCCCCGGCGATCCGCGTGATCTCGCCCAGGCCGTCACCCGCCAGCCGCACCAGGCGATCATGGTCGAGCTCGCCGCCAGGGATGATCTGGAAGCCCCATACGGAGCCCAGCTGGGCGATCTTCTCGGCCCGCGTCATGCAGCTCAGCAAGTCAGCCGCGCGCTCCGCCGCGCCGAGCGTCGGATCCAGGTGACGGGCGCCTGTCTTCATCGGGCCTTCACCTCTTCATCAGCCCTTGACCTCTTCATCAGCCCTTCACCGAGCCGGCCGTCAGGCCGCTGACCAGCTGTCGCTCGGCGACCGCGTAGAACGCGATCGCCGGCAGGATGGCGACGACCGTGAACGCCAGGACTCGGGCCTGATCCTGTCCGTACTGGCTGGAGAAGTTCATGACCCCCAGCGGCAGGGTCCACTGATCCGCGCCGTTGAGCAGGATCAGCGGCAGCAGGAACGCGTTCCAGGTGGTGACGACCGCCAGGATGCTCACCGTGGCCAGCGCCGGTCGAGCCAGCGGGAGCAGCACGCGCCAGAAGAAGCCGAGCGAGCTGCAGCCGTCGATCCGGGCCGCGTCCTCGAGCTCACGCGGGATGCTCCGGAAGAACGGCCGCAGGATCACGATCGTGAGCGGCAGCGCGAACGCGGCTTCGGGCAGCGCGACCCCCAACGGATTGCCCGACAGCCCGATGTCCCGGACGAGGATGTACAGCGGCAGGATCGCGACCGCCGAGGGGAACAGCAGGCCCAGCACGAACAGTGTGAACATCGCCTCGCGACCGCGGAACGCAAAGCGCGCGAACACGAATGCTGCCAGCGCCGAGAACGAGACGGTCACGCCCACCGCGACGACCGCGATGACCAGGCTGTTGAGCGCCTCGCCCCAGAACGTCGCGGCGTCCTCGCCCCACAGCACGTTGGTGTAGTTGGTGAACTGCCACGGGTCGGGCAGGATCGAGACGGGGTTGCCCACCAGCTGCCCGTTGCTCTTGAACCCGCCCAGCACCGCGTACACGATCGGGACCAGGATCGCGATGGCGACGATCAGCAGCACCAGCCAGGCGATGGTGTTGACGATCGACGGTGCCACGGATACCCGCAGGCGGCGTGCGGTCCGAGCGACGGTGGACGCCTGAGTCGCCATCTCGTCAGCCTCCGTACACCGTGAGCGCGCCCTCCGTGTCACGGCGGAGGACGAACTGCTGGTAGAGCAGGGCGACCACGAGCCCGAACCCGAACAGGATCACGGCCTGGGCGCTGCCAAAGCCCATCTCGGTCGCCTTGAAGCCGGCCTTGAACATCGATATCGCCATGGTGTTCGAGGCGTAGAGCGGTCCCCCGCCGGTCATCACCCACACCATGTCGAACAGCTGCAGGGCACCGATCATCGAGAGGAACACCGAGACCCGGATGGTGGGCCCGAGCAGCGGCAACGTGACGTACCGGAACACCTGCCGGCGACCGGCCCCATCGATGAGCGCCGCCTCCTCGACCTCGTGCGGGATCCCCTGCAACCCGGCGAGCATCAGGATCATGTGGAACCCGAAGTACTTCCACGAGATGATCACGAACAGCGTGAACATCACGAGCGTGTCGTCGCCCAACCAATCCTGGACCAACCCGCCCAGCCCCGCCGACTGCAGGGTCGCATCGACCACCGAGTCGGGCTGGAGCATCAATCGGAACACGATCCCGGTGATTGCCTCGGACAGCACGTACGGCAGGAAGAACAGCAGCCTGAACACCGCCCGGCCCGGGAAGCGACGGTTGAGAAGGACCGCCAGACCCAGCGAGAACGGGATCTGGAGCCCGAGCGAGAGCACGATGACCAGCAGGTTGTTCGCGATCCCCGTGCGAAACGCCTCGTCAGCCAGCGCATCCTGGTAGTTCTGGATGCCGATGAAGTTGGTGAGCGGCTCGAGGCCGTTCCACTTGTACAGGCTGAAATGGGCGGCCTGGATCACCGGGACGATGACGAACACGAGGTAGAGCACGAGCGCCGGCAGCAGGAACAGGCCGATCACGAGCCTGCCCGGGATCCGTCTCGATCGCGCCTGCGATCGGGGCGCCAGTGCCGTCATCGTGGTGCGTCCGCCTCCGGAGGGATCGAGC
This sequence comes from uncultured Chloroflexia bacterium, assembly GCA_963734995.1. Lineage (GTDB taxonomy): Bacteria > Chloroflexota > Limnocylindria > Limnocylindrales > CSP1-4 > CAIXZV01. The sequence continues at coordinate 409,721 of CAVTJD010000004.1, read as the reverse complement.
GGGCCGGCTGGGCCGGCCCGCTCATGGTCGCGAGTCTAGAGGTCCGACGACCCCATGCGACCCGCTACTGGCTCGCTGCCGCGTCGGTGATCTGCTGGCAGACCTTCTCGGGGGTGGACTTGCCCAGGAACAGGCCGATCGTCGCATCGTTGATGGCCTGGCCCATCGCCGGGGACGTCGCCTGGTCGAGGTACAGCTGCATGAACGTCGCCTGGTCACGGCCGGCGGCGACCATCTGCAGGTTGGGGTCGGTGACCGTCGCGCTCGTGCCGACGATCGGCGACAGGCCGACGTTGTCGGTGTTGAGCTGGTTGGCGTTGTCGGCGCTGCTGAAGAACTTGAGGAAGTCGATCGCCTCGGGCGGCGCATCCTTGCCCACCGCGATGCCGTTGCCGCCACCGACACCGTCGGTCGCTGCGCCGGCACCACCGTCGACGGACGGGAATGGGAACCAGCCCAGCTTGTCGCCCAGACCCTCCTTGCTGGCGCTCTGGTCCTGCTGGACCGACGGCGCCCACTGGCCCATCAGCTCCATGGCGGCCTTGCCGTTGCCGACTGCCGCTGCCTCATCGTTGTAGGTGGCCGACTTGTAGCCCGCCTGGTACGGGTCGAGGGCGTTGAGGTCGAGGACGGCCTTGCCGGCCGCCGTGCAGGCGTCGGTGTTCCAGTCGCCGCTCTGGATCATCTGCTGGAGGGCATCACCGCCACCGATGCGCAGGACCAGATAGGTCCACAGGTGCATCGACGGCCATTCGTCCTTGCCCGCGATCGCGAGCGGCGCGGTGCCCGACGCCTTGAGCTTGCTGACGTCATCGAGGTACTCGGCCCAGGTCGTGGGCGGGGCCGCGATGCCGGCCTGCGAGAACAGATCCTTGTTGTACCAGAACCCGATCATGCCCATGTCCCAGGGCACGCCGTACTGCTTGCCGTTGTAGGCGTAGATGCTGAGCGCGCCGGGGTTGACCGTGTCCTTCCAGTCGGCGATGTCGGCGGTGATGTCCTTGAGCATCCCCGCGTCGGCCTGGGCGGCCATGATCCCGCCGCCCCACGACTGGAACAGATCCGGCACGTCGCCCGACTGCATCTGCGTGGCGAGCTTGGTCTTGAACGCCTCGTTCTCGAGGACCGTGATGTTGATCGTGACGTTGGGATGCATCGCCGTGTAGGCATCGGCGATGTTCTGGAAGTCGGTCTTGCCGGGATCAGCCGTCGTGATGTGCCACCACTCGATCGTGACCGGCTGCATGGCCTCCGGCGTGGCCGACTCGGGCGCCATGCTGGGCTCGGTCGTCGGTGCCGCCGTGGGAGCCGCGGTCGGGCTCGGTGTCGCGCTGCTGCTGCACGCGCCAAGAACGATGGCCAGCACCGCGACCAGGCCACCGATTCGCCGTTGCGATGTCATTGCTCCTCCTCCTGACACTGCCTGCTCCTCAGCCATGCCCCGGCGCGTCTGCGCGCCGTGAGCCAACCTTGCTGCGCGTGTCGGTTACCCGATGCAACCAATTCGGGCGCTCCTGAGGGGTATCGAGCGACGGCGAGTCCGCGGCATGGGCCGGCGGGCTTGCTCCAGGGTCGACGGGGCCCGTCCTGCGTCCGCAGGGGCCACGGGCGATCTCGCTCCGCGGGAGAGGAGATGCCCAACGAAACGAGATCGCCCCGGCAACGCGCGATGGTTGTCTGGGCGCGCGGCAAAGCAATCTCCGGGGCCGGGGTTCGCCAGCTGTACGGCGGGAACCGCCATCGCCTCCTCCCGATCGAAACTTTCGCGCTCCCGGGCGATCACTTTCGCGGACTCTAGGAGGTTGACATGCTGCCGTCAAGTCCCGTGCGCACTGATCTGATCGGCCGTGATCAGGATGTTGGCAAGCGAAAGTTTCAGCTAGACTGGTGTCGTGACCACCGTCTCAACGGCCCGTCGAGGATCCTCGGACCGATCCATGACCATCGCTCACATCGCTCGCCAGGCGGGTGTCTCGGCGCCGACCGTGTCCAAGGTGATCAACGGCCGGGCCGATGTCTCGGCAAAGACGCGGCAGCGTGTCGAGGCGGTCATCCGCGAGCACGGCTATCAGCGCTCGGCGCGCACCGTCCGCGCGACCCCCCTGATCGAGCTGATGTTCCACGAGCTCGAGAGCGAGTGGGCGCTGGAGATCATCCGCGGCGTCGAGCAGGTCGCCGCGGAAAACGACCTGACCCTCGTCCTGTCCGAGATGCAGGGGCGCCGGACGCCTGGTCGAGGCTGGGTGGACAACGTGCTCGCCCGGCGTCCGACCGGCGTGATCGCCGTCCTGTCCGACGTCAACGACGAGCTCCGCTCCCAGTTCCGGAGCCGCAGCATCCCGCTGGTGGTCGTCGACCCCACCGGGGAGCCGCTCCACGACACGCCGTCGGTGGGCACCACGAACTGGAGCGGTGGCCTGGCCGCCACGCGCCACCTGCTGGGGCTGGGCCACCGGCGGATCGGCGTGATCACGGGCCCCGAGCGGATCCTGTGCAGCCGGGCGCGGTTGGACGGCTATCGGGCGGCGATGGACGCGGCCGGGGTCCCGGTCGATCCGGACCTCATTCGCTACGGCAACTTCCATGTCCAGGACGGCGTCGACCAGGGCCGCGAGCTGCTCAGCCTGCCCAACCCGCCGACCGCCATCTTTGCGTGCAACGATCTCCAGGCGCTGGGCGTGTACCAGGCCGCGCGCGATGCGCGCCTCCACATCCCCGACGACCTGAGCGTGGTCGGCTTCGACGACCTGCCGGTCGCCCGCTGGGTGGGCCCCCCGCTGACCACCGTCCGTCAGCCCCTGGTGCAGATGGCCGTCGCCGCCACGCACCTGCTCCTCCGTCTCGCGCAGGGTGAGCAGCCCATCGAGACCAGGGTCGAGCTGGCGACCGAGCTGATCGTCCGCGAGAGCACCGCCGCGCCGGCTTCGTAGCCCGGCTGGCGTGGACGCGCCCGACCGGCTCCGCCCGGACCTTCGCGCCTTCCGCCCACCTCGCCCGGACTGCGCAGCACCGGGCGAGCGACCAGTGAGGTGACCACGATGGAGCCATCGAGAACGCCGGCCCACCGGATGGCGAGCGTATCGGTCGAGGTGCGAACGGCGGACCGACCGCTCACGGGCCGGCCGGTGCGGGTCGCCCAGCGCCGGCATCGGTTCCTGTTCGGCTGCATCGGCTTCGACGCCGTGCCGCTGGCGAACGGCGAGCTGCAGGGCCGCGAGCTCGACGTTGCGCGACGCATCGATGACCGCTGGGGCGAGCTGTTCAACGCGGCCACGCTCCCCTTCTACTGGGCCGGGTTCGAGCCCACGCGAGGCGCCCCCGACACGGCACGCCTGCGCGCCGCCGCCCGCTGGTTTGCGGACCGTGGGGCGGTGGTCAAGGGCCATCCGCTGTGCTGGCACACCGAGACCGCGCCGTGGCTGCTGCCGATGTCGGATGCCGAGATCGAGCGCACCCAGCTCGATCGGATCCGGCGCGAGGTCACCGACTTCGCCGGGTTGATCGACGCCTGGGACGTGATCAACGAGGCCGTGATCATGCCCGTGTTCGACCGGTACGACAACGGGATCACCCGCCTGGCCAACGCCCTCGGCCGGCTGGGCATCGTGCGCGCCACGTTCGAGGCCGCGCGACGCGCCAACCCGGGTGCATGCCTGCTGATCAACGACTTCGACCTGTCCGAGCCGTACGCGCAGCTGATCGAGGAGGCGCTGGCTGCCGGCGTGACCATCGATGCGATCGGGATCCAGTCCCATATGCACCAGGGCTACTGGGGCGAGGAGCGGACCGGCCGGGTGCTCGAGCGGTATGCGCGGTTCGGCCTCCCGCTCCATTGGACCGAGAGCACGCTCGTGTCGGGTCGGCTGATGCCGCCCGAGATCGTGGACCTCAACGACTACCGGGTTGACGACTGGCCGAGCACGCCGGACGGCGAGGCGCGCCAGGCGGACGAGATCGTGCGCCACTACCGGACGCTCTACGAGCACCCGGCCGTCACGGCCATCACCTGGTGGGGCCTGCCCGATGGAGGCTGGCTCAAGGCACCCAGCGGGCTGGTCCATGCCGACGGCACGCCGAAGCCCGCGTTCGACGCGCTGCGCGACCTGATCAAGGGCGACTGGTGGCTGGCGCCGACCGAGCTCGTGACCGACGATGCCGGCCGCCTCCGTTTCAGCGGCACACCCGGCGAGTACGTGCTCGAGGCGGCCGGCCGGAGCGCGGTGCTGACGGTCCCGGCCGCGGGCACGCTCGAGACCGAGGTCGACCTCGGCGTGGCCGGTCCGTCAGCCTGATCGCGACTCGCCCAGCTGCTCGCGGACCGGCTCGACAACCTCGTCGGCGAGCCATCGGGCAGGACGGTCGATGGCCGGCGCCACCGGTGCCAGGACAACGTGCCGGACGCCGGCATCGATCAGGGCCAGCACGAGGTCGCGAGCGGCGGCGGGATCGCTGTGCCGGGGCAGGTGCGTTCCCTCGCCCGCCGTTCCGTCCGGGGTCGGCGGGGCCACCAGGAGCTGCACCGACCGCGTGATCTCCGCCGGATCGCGACCGACCTCGGCACACGCGACATCGAGCTCCTCGTTCAGCCGACGGAACTCGGCGACGTCGGCGCCGCGCGTCGGGCAGTTCCAGATGTCGGCGTGGCGGGCCACGACCCGCAGGCTGCGATGACCGGCGGCTCCGATCATCACGGGCACCCGCTCCTGGACGGGCTTGGGCTCGCAGATCGCGCCCCGCAGCGTGTAGTGGGCGCCGTCGAAGTCGAACGGCCCCGGCTCGGTCCACATGCGCCGGGCGATGGTGCAGGCCTCGTCGAGCGCATCGATCGCCTCGCGGGTGGAGACGATGTCGATGCCGTACCCGCCGAGCTCTCGCTCGACCATGGCACGGGCCGTTGGGTCCGGTACGCGGCTGCCGCCGGCGCCGATCCCGAACACGAGCCGTCCGTCCGAGATCCGGTCGACGGTTGCCGCCATCTTGGCCAGCACGGCGGGCGGGCGAAGGCGATTGTCGGTCACGATCACCCCCATCCGGATCCGACGCGTCTGCGCGGCGAGCGCCGCCAGGAGCGTCCATGCCTCGAGCGCAGGCCCGGTCACCTCCCCTCGCAGCGGCACCATGTGATCCCACAGCCAGGCATGGTCGAACACGGGCAGCTCGTCGGCTTCGAGCCAGGTGCGAAGGACCCGCTCGTAGGTCGTGTTGGCCTGACTGGTCTTGATCCCGAACGAGACCTGGTCGCGCTCTATCATGCATGCCTCCTGATCATCAGGCTACCTGATCATTAGCGTTCCCACAAGTCCGCGTAGGATGAGGGCATGTCGGCCGACGATGTCGCTCCCACGACACCCGTTCGCGATCGCTTTGGTTGGCTGCTCAAGCACGCCCGCGAACGCCTTGCGACCCTCACCGCGACAGCGCTCGAGCCGTGGGGCATCAACGGACGTGAGCTGGCCGTGCTGGCTGCGGTAGCGGATGGCGAGCCAAGCTCACAGGTCGACGCCGCCGTCCGCCTGGGCATCGATCGGACCACGATGGTCGCCCTGATCGACGATCTCGAGGCCAAGGGCCTGGTCGAGCGTCACCCGGATCCCGCCGACCGGAGGCGCAACATCGTGGCTCTGACCACGACCGGGCGCGACACATTCGACGGGGCGAGCCGGGCGACCGACGAGGTGGAGCGGTCGTTCCTGGCGCCGATCCCGGAGCGAGACCGCGAGCGGTTCCGAGCGATGCTGCGCGCGCTGGCGCACGATTGAGCGGCGGCGCACGAATGAGCGGCGGCGCACGAATGCGCGCGCTGGCCGTCGCGCCCGCGTGCGGCGGCCCACGATTGAGCGGTGGCGCACGAATGCGCGAGCTGGCCCACGATTGCGCGCGCTGGCCATCGCGCCCGCGTGCGGTGGATGCGGAGCGCCGGGGTGGCGCCGCTCGCGCCCGCGCCGGGCGCCCCCGCTCGCACAGCGATCGGGTCGTTCCATCCCGCAACCGCTGGGTCGCCTGGCGTGCAGTCCAGGCATGAACCGCGGGATCGCGTTGCCTGGCGGCATGCGCGGCTCGCCGGGCGATCGACTGGTGCGGTGAGGTCCCGTACCGATCGCTGGGCGTTCAGTCCATGAGGTGAACCGCCGGGCGCCCTCGTCGAGCGCGACGAACGGATCGCTGGGCGTTCAGCCCGACTGGTGAACCGCCGGGCGCAGCGTCATACGCGACGAACCGATCGCTGGGCGTTCAGCCAGCACGAACGATGTTCAACGCAAGCGGCGTTCAAGCGGTGCGCGCGATGTTCAACGCGCGGGATGACAGGAAACACCCGGGCCATTGCGGCCCGGGTGTCTCGGCGGCGGAGGAAGCCTTCATTGGATGCGGCGCAGGCGGTGCCGCGGATGGGCGGGCCCTGCCCGCTGCAGGTTCAGGCGGCGTCTGGCAGCGCCGTCGCCGTGGCCGGGGCGTCCACGATTCGCTCATGGACGTGCGCACCTTCGCTGAGCGTCGTCAGGAGACGCCCGAACCGGCCGGTACGCGGCTCGCGGAGCGAGGAGCACTCGAGCCAGATCACACCGTCGCGATATGTCGGCTCGGTGGGCCGGCCGCACTCGCAGCGTGGCCGCCTGTCGTTGGCTTGTTCGATGACATCGATGAGGTGGTAGTTGCTGGTCACGAAGGGGGACCTCCGTCTGTTGTTCGGCACATTGGATACGATCCGTTCCGTATGATACTGCCATCCGCGCCGATTATGCGATACGCGGCGTATCGGTTTGGTTGCCATTCGGTTAACAGCAGCGCGGACGGTGGGTCGCCGGTCACGCCCATTGCATCGATACGCTCCGTCTCGTAAGATGCGCCGATGACCGCCACCGACACCGCCCCCGCGCCCACCTCGACCAGCGGGTCGGAAACACGGGTGACGCGGCGGGGGCGGCCCAGGAGCGATGCGGCACACCAGCGCATCCTGAAGGCAGCGCGCGAGCTGTTGACCCAGGACGGCTTCTCGCGGCTCCGGCTCGAGCACGTCGCCGCCCGGGCGGGCGTGGGGAAGGCGACGATCTACCGTCGCTGGAGCTCGAAGGCGGCCCTGTGCGAGGAGCTGCTCGCCGACCTTGCGACCCCGCACCTCGCCGTACCCGATACGGGCGACACCCGAGGCGAGCTGCTGGCCGCGGTGGTCAACCCGATGCTGGCTCTCACCGAGACGTCGTTCGGGCCCGTGATCCGTGCCCTGCTGTCCCAGATCGCCGTCAACCCTACGCTGGGCGACCCGTTCCGGGCGACGATCGTCCAGGCACGGCGCGACGAGATCGCCCGGGTCATCGCCCGCGGCGTCGAGCGCGGCGACCTTCGTCCCGACACCGATCCCACGGTCGCCACCGAGCTGCTGGTCGGGCCGGTCTACTTCCGGCTGATGTTCGGCGGCGACCTCGACCTCGACTTCGCGCAGCGCATCGCTGACGCGTTCCTGCGGGCGCACACCCGCAGCTGAACGGTCCCCGGCGGGCGGCCCAGCAATCGCGATGCGCGTGGCAGGCTCGGACGAGGCCCGCGGGTCACCACGCGATCCCGCCACAGCTACTCGACCAGGCGCACCCCCAGCACGAGCATGGCGAGCAGCACACCCGTGACGAGCAGACCGGCCGCCACGAGCAGCCGGCCCCAGCGGGCCGGCCGCGCGGTTGCCCGGAACGTATGCGTATCGGGCTCGATCGTCAGCAGCCGGCGCATCCAGAGCAGCCCAACGACGGCGCCGAGGACGGCCATCGTCAGCACGATGACGCTGGCCGGCACCCCGAACAGCGAACGCCGGGGATCGAACATCGGCGCAAGGAACGCTATGCCGCGCACGCGTGCATGATCGGCTCCCCCACCCCCGGACGTCCACCCGTATTGCCGACGTAATGCACATCTGTGCACGCACGATTGACGGTGTGGGGGCCGACCTGTAGGCTCGGCAGGGTCAGCGCGAAGCAGGAGGCCGCATGGAATCGACGCTCGTGCAGCCGGCTCGATCGCCGCAGCCAGCCGCTCCCCCGGTGCTCGCGGTCCAGGGCGTCTGGAAGTCATACGGCGGGGTCCACGCCGTCACCGATGTGTCGCTCGACTTCCCGTCCGGCACCGTCACGGCACTGGTTGGAGACAACGGCGCGGGCAAGACGACCCTGATCAAGCTGCTGTCCGGCGTGCTCCACCCGGACCGCGGCACCCTCGTCGTCGACGGCCAGCCGATTCGGTTCGCCTCCCCCGCCATGGCGCATGCCGCCGGGATCGAGACCGTCCACCAGGACCTGGCGCTGGCGGACTATCGAGACGTGTCAGAGAACCTGTTCATGGGCCGTGAGCTCACCCATCGCCTGGGGCCGTTCGGGATCCTGGCCGTCGAGCGGATGCGCTCGCAGACGGCGAAGGCGCTCGACGATCTCGACGTCAAGGTGCCGTCGGTACGCCAGCAGGTCCGGCGCCTGTCAGGCGGGCAGCGCCAGGCGATCGCGATCGCTCGCGCCGTCCACTGGGGCTCACGCGTTCTGATCATGGATGAGCCGCTGGCTGCCCTCGGCCTTCACGAGTCGGCGCGCGTCCAGGAGCTGATCGAGCGCCTGGCGGGCCGTGGCCTCACCCAGATCGTCGTGAGCCACAACCTCGACCATGTGTTCCGGCTCGCCTCGCGGATCGCGATCATGCGCCAGGGGCGCCTCGCCGGTGTTCGCGAGGCATCCCAGACCAACCACGAGGAGATCCTGCGCCTGATCGCCGGGCTGGGGCCGGGACAGGCCGCCGGCGACGATGGCCAGCCCGACTGAGGACGATGCCCGCCCGACTGAGCCGGCGTTCGTCTTCGACCTCGACGGGGTGCTGGTCGACACCGCCGAGCTGGTCACGCACAGCTGGCTGCGCTATGCGGCGGACCGCGGGCACGAGCTGACGCGGGCCGAGGTTCGCGACCGGCTGTTCGGACGGCGGACGGTCGACATCCTCCACGACGAGTTCGGGGTCCCCGTCGCCGAGGCGGAGGCCATGGTCGCAGCGGGCTTCGACGACAAGACCGACGCGGTCGCGGCCGGGCCGGGCCTGGTCGAGGTGCCGGGCGCCCGGGCGTTCGCTCGCGCCGCGGTCGCCGGCGGGTGGTCGGTGGCACTGGTCAGCTCGGCATCGGCCGCCAACATCGACCTCGCCCTGCGCTCGATCGGTCTGGACGATGCCTTTCCGATCGTGATCGACGCCTCGCGTGTGGCCCGCGGCAAACCCGCGCCGGACCCATACCTCGCCGCCGCGGCGGCGCTTGGCAGGCCGGGTGCCGGCATGGTCGTGTTCGAGGATTCGATCGCCGGCATCGAGGCTGCCCTCAGGGCGGGTGCCAGGTGCGTGGGCGTCGCGTCCTACCAGCCTCGGGCCCGGCTCGCGACGGCGAACCTGGTCGTCGACGATCTCTCGGGCTGGACGCCGGCGATGGTCCTCGGCGCCCTCGACGGAGGATCGCCGCAGCCCTGAGCCGGCGATCGGACCGCGAGCCGGCCGCGTCAGCCGAACCGGCCGCATCAGCGGCGAGCTGGCGGCCCGTCAGCCAAGCCGGCGCTGGACCTCGTCAGCCCCGCCGCCGCTGGACCTCGGCGCGCAACCGCGCGAGCCGGTCGATCTCGCGGTACGTCCAGGGCCGCCGCCGGGGTCGCACCCCCACCGACGGCACGGGCGCGCCGGGCCGTCGCGCCTCGAGCTCGGCCAGCAGGCGCTCGAGGTCGTGGTCGCTCAGGCCCGCCAGCTCGTCGCTGCGCTCAAGCGGCTCCATGTCGCCCTCCCTTTCCGGCTCCATCCAGCGTGCGAACCTCGACGGCGGCCAGCGCCTCCTCGACTGCCGCGGGATCGATCCGCCCGGCCCCGAGCGATCTCGCGTTGGCGGTCCCGGCCGCGGCGCCCATCGCGAGCGCGTCCCGGAGATCACGACCGCCGGACAGGGCGATCGCCATTCCCGCGCTCATCGCGTCGCCCGAGCCCACGGCGCTGACTGCCGTCACCGTGGGCACGGTCGCCTCGAACACGGACGTGCCGTCGTACCCACCCGCGCCACGCGCCCCATCCGAGACGACGGCCTGCCCGGCGCCCCGGCGAACCAGCTCCACGGCCGCGTCGGCTGCCGCGTGCCGTCCGCGCCCCGACGCCAGCCCGGCGTCGATCGCCTCGTCGAGGCTGATCTTCACGAGCGTGGGTTGGGCGTCGAGCGCCGCATGGAGCGCGTCACCGGCGACATCGACGAGGCATGGCCGGCCGGCCGCGTGGCACACCCTGACCAGCGCACCGGCGGCCGCGGGGCCGAGACCGCCGGGCAGGCTGCCCGAGATGACCGCGATCTCCGCCGCCGGGAGCAGCTCCGACGCCAGCAGCGCGGTCAGCCGATCGAGATCGCCGGGCTCGAGCGCGGCCGATGGCTCGTATACCAGGATCGACCGGCCGCGGGCGTCCACGGTCACGTAGGTCGTGCGCGTCTCGGCGGTCGTGGCCACGAACTGTGGGTTCAGGCCCTCGGCCGCCAGCGCCTCGACCAGCCAGCGACCGGCGTGCCCGCCCGCGAAGCCCGTCGTCGCGACGAGCGCTCCGAGCCGATGGGCCGCCCGCGCAACGTTGACACCCTTGCCACCCGGCAGCACCGACAGCTCGACGGGTCGCAGCACCCGGTCGTGCTCGATCCGCTCGACCCGCGCCGTCCGGTCGATGGCCGGGCCCGGCGTCACGCACAGGATCGTCATGCGCCGTGCCAGATCTCGGCAGGGGGCGCCTCGTCGAGCGCGGCGTCCACCGCGCTCCGCCCGCCGATGCCCTCGGCGCCGCCGCGAGCCCGGAGGCTGAGGGCCGCGGTGACCGTGCCGCGGCGGGCGGCCGCAGCGATGTCGCCGCCACGCACGAGCGCGTCGAGGAACGCGGCGTCGTAGGCATCGCCCGCGCCGACGGCCTCGCGGACGAGCTCCTCCGGGATCGGGATGGCCGGCTGGGCGATCCGCCGCCGGCCATCGGACACGATCGAGCCGCGCTCGCCGCGTTTGACCGCGACCACCGACGGCCCCGCGTCGTGAGCGAGGTCGATCGCACGTCCGATGTCGGGCACGTCGAAGATCCTGCCACACTCGCCCTCGTCCATCAGCAGGACATCGGTGTGCGGCAGGACGTCCTCGAAGAAGGGCAGCCATGGTGCCCGCAGGTCCGTCAGCGGGAACTGCGGGTCGAGGCTCGTGATGGCCCCGGCCGCGCGCGCCGCCGCGAACGCCCGCGCCAGGTCGCGGTGCCACATGCCCGGGAAGTGGAGCAGGCCGCCGCAATGGACCAGCGAAGGCTTCGCGTCCTCGAATGCGGGCAGCGGATCGGGCCACGGCTCGAACCCGGGCAGCCGGTAGGTCATCGGCCGCTTGGGGCTCCCGAACAGCAGGACGTAGATCGCGATCGCGGTCTCGCCGCTGGCCATGGCCGAGTAGCGCAACCCGATCCCCGCGGTCTCCAGCTCGGCGCGCAGGAAGGCGCCGAACGCGTCATCGCCGGTGGTGGTGCACAGCTCGACGGCCGCCCCCAGGCGGTCGAACACCTGGACCGTGTAGCCGACCGAGCCGGCGACGATCAGCTGGACGTCCGACGGTCCGACCCAGCCGGACAGCGCCTCGCGGTCGAGCGGGGCCTCGCCGCGCATGAACAGGTCGATGTTGACGGGGCCGATCACGACCACGCGCGGGGCCGCATCCGGGGCCATCGTGGCGACGATCCTCCTCGTGAGGTGTGGTCAGTGCGTGCCGGGCGGGAACAGCAGGTGCCAGGCGCGCGCGTGCTTGGGGACGTTGGAGCGCTGGGTGTCAGGGTTGAGCCCGAGCTTCACGCCGCACCAGTACGGGATCAGCTGGCCGGGCAGCACGGCCAGCACCGGGAAGATCGTCTCATCCTCGACCGGCAGCCGGATGACGTAGTCGACGATCTCCGAGATGCGATGGTCGCTCTCGGACACGATGGCGACGCTCGGCGTCTTGAGGATCTGGGTCACCTTGGCGATCCGCTCGAGGTCGTCGTACGAGATCCCGGGCGGCGCCACCAGGATCGTCAGGATCTCCTCGTCGGTCAGGCCCAGGGCGCCGTGGATGTGGCGCCCGGGGTTCATCGCCTTGGTCGGGATGTGCGCCATCTCGTCGAACTTGAGCGCGATCTCCTCTGCGGTGCCGTAGTTGGGGCCGTCGCCCACCGCGAGGATGCTCCGGACGCCCAGGAACTGGTCGGCGATCGTCTGGCAGCGGGCATCCACGGCGTCGAACATCGCCGCCATCTGGTCTGCGGTGCCGACCAGCTCGGCCTTCAGGCGATCGTAGTCGAAGGCACCCGGCCGGCGGATGCGACCGAGCTCGATCGCGAGGTAGATGGCGGCCGCGATCCGGGTGGTGTAATGGAACGTGTCCGAGCCACCGGTGTCGAAGCCGCCGGCGGTCAGGATCCGGGCGTCGCTGGCCTGGACCACCGGGCTGCCCTCGATCGAGGTGAACGCCACGGTGAATGCGCCGGCGTCGTGGCACTGGCGTGTCGCAGCCACGGTGTCGACGGTGGAGCCGCTGCCCGAGTAGCCCACGGCCACCGTCCGTTGCCAGTCGAACGGCGGCGTGTTCTTGAGGAACGCGAGCGAGTCGTAGTCCCAGGCGGGGATGCCCGCGAACCGCGAGAACGCGGCATTGGCGACCTGCGCCACGAACTGGGAGGTGCCCGACCCGAGCCCGATGATCCCGGTCACGTCGCGCTCGGCCAGCCGACGCGCGACCTGCTCGATCTCGGCGCCGGCCTCGAACGTGCCGCGCAGCGCGTCGGGCTGGCTGCGGATGTCGCCGTAGAGGTTGAACGGATGGCCGGTCCGTACCGGCGTGCCCAGCGCCTTGTACATGATCGGCGACTCGCCGGTCGCCTCGATCTGCTGCTCGACGTTGTCGCCGATGCCCCAGGTCTTGATGCGCTGGCCTCGGCGGCGGATGTCGGATGTCACGGGATCCTCCTGCCAATCGGTCGGCTGGTCGCTCCGGGATCGGTCACCTGGTTTCCAGGCCCAGCGGGCTGGTTTCGGTCGGGCCCAGCCCGTCCGCGGCGGTCGCGAAGGCTGGCGACCGGTCGAGGTAGGTGTAGCGGGCCGGCCGGTGAGCCCCGATGCCGAGCCTTCGCCGGATTCGGTGTCTGTGGTCGAGGCCGCGCCGGCCGCCGTCTCCGCGGGTGCCGGTGAGCCGGCCAGCACCTTGGGCGCCAGCAACGGCAGTCCGGGGGCGCCGTCGGGGCGCGTCGTCATGGCGTGCGCCGGTTGTGGCCGGTCAGGCCGGCCGGACGGCGTCGTGGCCGCCGGGGCCGGCTGCCCCGCGAGCTCCCGCAGCCGGTGCTTCTGCACCTTGCCCGAGCCGGTCATCGGGAACGCGTCCACGAAGCGCACCTCGCGCGGCACCTTGTACGGGGCGAGATGCGCGGCCAGGAACGCTCGCAGGCCGGCGTCATCGAGCGCGGATCCGGGTCGCGCCCGCACGAACGCCAGGATCTCCTCGCCGAAGTACTCGGACGGGACCCCGATCACGTGCGCGTCGACGACATCGGGGTGCCGCCGGGCGACCGTCTCGATCTCCACCGGCGAGATGTTCTCGCCACCGCGGATGATCAGATCCTTGAGCCGGCCAGCGATCTGCCAGTTGCCACGATCGTCACGCGTCGCGAGGTCCCCGGTGTGGAGCCAGCCGTCGGCGTCGATCATGGCCGCGGTCGCGTCGGGATCCTCGAAGTAGCCGCGCATGACCATCGGGCCCCGCGTGCACAGCTCGCCGACCACGCCGGCTCCCACCGGATGGCCGGTCGCCGGATCCACCGCGCGCACCTCGGCGCCCACGACCGCGCGACCCACGGTCCCCAGCCGGACCGGCGCCGGGTCGCCGATCCGCGTCTGCGTCACCACCGGCGAGGCCTCGGTCAGCCCGTACGCCACGACGAGCTCGGGGAGATGCAGCTCCCGCGACACGAGCTCGGCCAGCTCGACCGAGACGGGGGCGCCCGAGATGATCCCCGTGCGCAGGCTCGCCAGGTCCGCGGCGTGGCGTCCGACCGCCTCGAGCTCCGCGATGAACATCGTGGGCACGCCGTACAGGACGGTGCATCGCTCCGCCTCGACCGCCCGCAACGTCGCCGCGGCGTCGAACCAGCGGCCGGGCAGCACGAGCGCGGAGCCGAAGCCGAGCGTGGCGAGCGTGCCCATCACGCTGCCGAAGCAGTGGTGGAACGGCACCGCGAGGCACAGCCGGTCGGACGGCCCGAGGTGGAGGTTGCCGCCCACGGCCGCGGCATTCTGGAGCATCCCGCGGTGGCTGAGCATCGCGCCCTTGGGCGAGCCGGTGGTGCCCGATGTGAACAGGATCGAGGCCACGTCGTCGGGCCGCGTCCGGGCGATCCGATGGTCGAGCTCGGTGTCGGTGGTCCGCTCGCCGGCGGCCAGGAACGCATCCCAGGCCACGATCCCGGTCCCGGACGGCTCGACGCCGTCGGTCGCGAGGCCGACCACGGCCCGCAGGTCGCCGTCGGGAGCGGCGGCGATGCGCGCCAGCAGCTCGCCACCGGTTGCCGAGTGCGGCGCCGCCAGCAACAGGCTCGAGCGCGAGCGCGCGAGGATCTCGCGGAGCTCCTCGTCGGGTGCGCTGGGGTTGGCGGTGACCAGGATCGCGCCGATGCTCCCCGCCGCCAGCTGGATCAGCGGCCATTCCGGGATCGCGCGAGCCCACAGGGCGACGCGATCGCCGGGCCCGACGCCGGCAGCGATCAGGGCTCGCCCGATGCGCCGAACGTCGATCCTGAGCTGCTCGTAGGACCAGCGTCGATCGCCGCTGATGTCGATCAGCGCGTCCGCCGCGCCGTGCCGCCGGGCGGCCCGGTCGAGGCTGGCACCGATGGTGGCGGTCGCGGGACGCGGGGCGCGGGACCCATCGCCCACCGCGCGGGCGCGCGAGGTCCGAGGCAGCCGCGCCGCCACCGCGCTGCGCTCGGCGAGGACCAGGGCGAGCTCGGCGGGGACCAGCAACCCACCGGCGCCGCGGCGCACTGCGGCCTCGGCAGCGGCGGCATCGCCCACCTCGGCCACGATCCGCGTGCCCGGCACGGGCTCGATCGAAATCGACCGCGTCCGGTCCGGCGACCACCACGACCGTCGCGCCGGACGCCGCAGCCCGCCTGGCATCCTCGGGCGTCATCGCCGCGACCGCCAGCGGCACCCGACCCTGGCTCCGGAGCAGCTCAAGCAGGGCCAGCCCGGCGGCATCGGCCGGCACCAGCGCGCCGGCGTGGAGCGGCATCGAAGCCACCGTGCGTCGCCCTGCCTGGGCCGGCGGGCTGGCCGCGAACCGCACGGACACGGCCTCTCCGGGTCGCCCGTAGAGCGGGCTCCCGCCGGCTCGCACGACGAACGTGGGGCTGAGGCCCGCCCGGCGCACGGCCGCGACATCGCCACGATGCGCGACCTCGACCCACAGCTCGAGCACCGAGCCGCTGCCCGGCCCCACGGAGGCCGTCATCGGGCCGCCCCGTGCGCCGCTCCGCGCGTCACGGGCCTGGCGCCGCCCGAGCCGGCACCCTCCCGGGCCAGCGCCTCGAGCGCCCGGCGCGCCCCCGCCTGCGCCTCACGCACGCTCGCCTCGTCGCCCGCGAGGTACAGCCGCCCGAACCGCCCGATCGGACGGATGTCGATCATGTCCACGTCCGCCGCCCGCTCGGCCTCGTTGGCCGCCAGCAGGATGTACGAGGCGGGCGTCACCTCGAGCACCAGGAGCGTCTGGCGCGGCACCAGCAGCGACCCACGCCGGAAGCGGTTGATGAGCTGGGCCTGGAACGGCGTGATGTTGGTGATCAGGTTCTCGGACACGACCGTCGGCCGGACCCGCGACTCGAGCCCCACGCCCAGCCGCTCGAGGATCACGCGGCCCGCCTCCTCCACCACCTGCGGGTCGTCGGCATGCAGCGCGAGCAGCCCGAACTCGCGCTCGACGACCTGCGACCCGGGCCGCGCGGTGGTCGCCTTGAGCGCGGCGTCGGCCACCCGGTAGACCTCGTTGCCCGGGGCCAGCTCGACGAACAGCTGGGCCATCCCCTCGAGCGGGATGTCGCCGTCGGCCACGGTGGCCTCGTAGGCGGCGTAGCGCGGCTGCATCCGGGACACGATGCCGAACGCGCGGAGCTCGACGCTGGCCGGCATGCTCAGCGCTTCTCGTAACGCATGGCGCCGCCGGAGCGGACCGAGTCCACGATGCCCACGATGGCGGCGTCGATCGGCGTGCCGGGCACGTCCAGCGACCGCGCGGCGGGCGATCCGCGGACGATCAGGACCAGCTCGCCCTCGCCCGCACCGACGAGATCGGCCGCCACGTACGGCGAACCACCGACGGCGGCGCCGTCCGCGTCCGCATCCTCGACCAGCAGCAGCTTCATACCGGTCAGGCGGGTCTCCTTGACCGAGGCGACGACCGCCCCCGCGACCCTGGCCAGGTTCATGTCTCAGCTCCCTCTGTCGCCGTGTCGGCATCGGCGCGCGTGGTCTCCACGACCGACATCGCCACCTCCTCGGCCTGGGCCGCATCGGCCTCGGTGCCGGCTACGATCAGGCGGCCGAACAGCCCCGTGCCGGCCACCCGCACGAGCTCCACGGACGTCGCCTTCTCGATCTCGTTCGCCAGCAGGTAGACGTACGCGGCCGGCGAGACCTCGAGCACGAACAGCGTCTCGCCGGGCAACGTCCAGGCACCCCGGCGAACCTTGTTGAACAGCTGGCTGTGGTAGTCGGTGACGCTCGACAGCCGCTGCGTCGAGACCACCCTGGGCGCCATCCGGTCCCGCCGCTCGCGGCCCAGCGCGGCGAGGATCGCGCGACCCGCCTCGTCGATCGGATCGGGCATGGGAGCATGGAGCTCCAGCAGCCCGAAGTCGCGCTCGATGAGCGTCCCTGCCGAACGAACGTCGGTCGCCTTCATGGCGACGTCGGTGACAGGGAACACGGCGTTGCTGGGCGAGAGCTCGACCAGCAGCTGCGAGGCGCCCGCGATGGGCAGCGCGCCCTGGCTCATCAGACCCCAGTACGCGGCGTACTGCGGCTGCATCCGATCGACGTGGATGAACGCCCGGAGCACCACGCTCGAGGCCGAAGCGCTCATGTCCCGGGCGGCCTGTCGGGCGGTGACGCCCGCAACCGTCACCCCTTCACCATCGTCGCCTCGACGGCATCGTCGGGCCGCGCGATCACGTGCTGGGACACCAGCTCGCCGACCTTCTGGGCGGCCACGGCGCCGGCTTCGACGGCCGTCTTCACAGCGCCGACCTCGCCCTTGATGATCACGGTGACGAGGCCGTCGCCCACGAGCTCTCGGGAGACGAGCGTGACCTGGGCGGCCTTGACCATCGCGTCCGCCGCCTCGACGGCGGCCACGAGGCCATGGGTCTCGATCAGGCCGATGGCGTTTCCGGTGCGTGCCTGTTCAGCCATGTGCGTGTGCTCCTTCCTGGCGCCCGGTCGGTCCGGCCTCCGACGGCCGGCGCCCGGTACGTGACCTGGGTGATGTGGCGGTGGCTCGATGGTTGCGATGGGTTGCCGATCGCGGCTGATGCAGCTGAGCGTCCGGTGGTGTCACCTCCTGGGCGTGTGGTCCCACGCCGCGCGTGGATCGATCGTCATGTGAGGCCGAAGACCCTTGGCAGATCCAGGGACGGGCGTCCGATCACGTGGCGCGCGACCACGCGACCGATCGTCGCGGCGCGCTCGGCACCGGCCTCGACCGCCTCCTGGACCGAGGCGATGTCGCCCTCGGCGATGAGCGTCACCAGGCCGTCGCCGATGCGCTGGAAGGGCAGGACCCGGATCGGCGCGGCCTTGGCCATCGCGTCGGCGGCGCCGATGGCGGCGGTCAGGCCGTGAACCTCGAGCAAGCCCATCGCGCCCGCCTCGCTCACAGCGCGCGCTCGTAGAGCGCGAGCACGTCGGGACCGGTCATCGGGCGCGGGTTGGTGGTCATGCACATGTCGGCGAGCGCGGCGTCGACGAGCGCGGGCAGCGACTCCCGACGCACACCCAGCGCCGACAGGCCTCTGGGCAGGCCGACCCGGGCGCCCAGCGAGCGCAGCGCGCGGGCCACGCCGCGCGGTCCGGCAACGCCACCCAGGGCGCGCGCGACCGGCGCGTACCGCTCCGGCACGGCGGCCACGTTGAACTCCACCACCACCGGCAGCAGCAGCCCGTTGCACACGCCGTGCGGCAGGTCGAAGCGGGCGCCCAGCTGGTGCGCGAGCGCATGCACCGCGCCGACGCTGGCGCTGTTGATCGCGAGCCCGGCCAGGGTGGCGGCGAGCATCATGCCGTCGCGCGCCTCGAGGTCGCCGCCGTCGCGCGCCACCCGAGGCAGACAGACCGCGGCGAGCTCGACGGCCCGGATCGCGAGCAGGTCGCTGACGTCCGACGCGGAGGTGGACACGATCGCCTCGATCGCATGGGTCAGCGCGTCGAGGCCGGTCGCGACGGTCACGCCGTGCGGCATGCCCACCGTGGTGAGCGGATCGTTGATCGCCGCCCGTGGGGTGAGATGGCGATCGGTGACGATCATCTTGAGCGACCGGTCGGGGTCGGTGATCACCGCGTAGCGGCTGACATCCGCGCCGCTGCCCGCGGTCGTGTTGACCGCGATCAGGGGCACGCCGCGGTGGGGCGAGCGGTCGACGCCCTCGTAGTCCCGGATCTCGCCACCGTTGGCGGCGACCAGCGAGATCGCCTTGGCGCAATCGTGGGCGCTGCCGCCGCCGATCGAGATCACGACCGCCACGTCCCGCCCCGCGCCGGCGGCCAGGCCCGCCTCGACGTTGGCGATGGTCGGGTTGGGCTGGACGCCGTCGAACATGACCGCGCCCACGCCGGCCCGCTCGAGGGCGCCGAGGACCTGGTCGACGAGCCCCGTCTGGCGCAACCCGGCATCGGTGACCAGCAGCGCCTGCGCGCCGTAGCCGCGGGCCATGGGCCCGACCTGCTCCAGGGTGCCCCGCCCGAACACGATCTCGGGGACGAAGTGGAGGTCGGCGGTCCGCAGCGCGGTCGCCGCTCCCGGCCCGGTCACGGCCCGCTGCCCGGTCGTCGTCCGGAGCGCGGCCGTCATCGGTCGTCCCCGAACCAGTCGAGCGAGCGCTCGGCCAGGTTCACGAACACCGACTTGACCTCGGTGAACGCCTCGAGCGCGTAGGGCCCGTTCTCGCGCCCCCAGCCGCTCTGCTTGAAGCCGCCGAACGGCGCCTCGCTGGTGACGACGTTGTACATGTTGACCCACACCGTCCCGGCGCGAAGCGCGCGGGCCATGCGGTGGGCGAGCTTGACGTCGCGCGTCCACACCCCGGCCGTCAGACCGAACGGCGTCTGGTTGGCCAGGCGAACCGCATCCTCGGGCGCGTCGAACGGCAGGATCACGGCCACCGGCCCGAAGATCTCCTCCTGGACGATCGTCATGTCCGGGCGGGCGTCGACGAACACCGTCGGCTCCACGTAGTTGCCGCGGGCGAGCGCCGGGTCCGACGGGCGGCCGCCACCGGCCACCAGCCGTGCCCCCGCCTGGCGCCCCGCCTCGATGTAGCCCAGCACCCGCTCCTGCTGCCGGCGCGAGACCACGGGTCCGGTCTGGGTCGCGGGGTCGAGCGGGTCGCCCAGCCGCAGCGACCGGGCGCGCGCGGCGAAGCGCTCCACGAACGCCTCGAAGATCGGACGCTGGACGAGGATCCGCGAGCCTGCGGTGCAGATCTCGCCCTGGGTCCAGAACACCCCGAACAGGGCGCCCGCGACCGCATCCTCGAGCGGGGCGTCGGCGAGCACGATGTTGGGCGCCTTGCCACCCAGCTCGAGCGACACGCGCTTGAGGTTGCCGGCCGCCTTGGCCGCGATCCCCTTGCCCACGTCGGTCGAGCCGGTGAACGTGATCTTGTCGACATCGGGGTGCTCGACCAGGTGGTTGCCGGTCGCCGACGGCCCGACGACCACGTTGACGACGCCCTCGGGCAGCCCGGCCTCGGCGAAGATCTCGGCCAGCCGGAGCGTGGACAGCGGCGTGTCCGACGAGGGCTTGACCACGACCGTGTTGCCGAAGGCCAGCGCCGGCGCCAGCTTCCAGGTCGCGAGCAGCAGCGGGAAGTTGAACGGGGTGATCGCGCCCACCACGCCCATCGGCTCGCGGAGCGTGTACGCGAGCACGTCGCCGGGCACCGGCAGCGTGTGCCCGGTCAGCTTGGTCGCGTAGCCGGCGAAGTACTCGAAGCAGTCCACCGAGAGCGGCACGTCGATGCCGCCGCTTTCGCGGATGGGCTTGCCGTTGTTGGCCGACTCGATCCGGGCGACCTCCCCCGCGTCACGCTCCAGCAGAGCCGCGACCCGCAGCAGGTAGCGGCCTCGCTGGCTTGCCGACATCCGCGGCCAGGGGCCCTCGTCGAACGCCCGACGGGCCGCGGCAACCGCGCGGTCGACGTCCTCGGGACCGGCCGCGGCGACCTCGCCCAGGGGTTCGTTGCTCGCCGGGTTGAGCACGGTCGCGGTCTTCCCGCTCGCAGGCGGCACCCAGCGACCGTCGATGAACAGCTCCCGGCGGGCGGCGATCTGCGTCGCCGGTAGCTCGCTCATGACCGGAACCTGTCGAGCGAGACGGCGGCGATCAGGATCGCGCCCAGCACGATCCGCTGGTACTGGGCGTCGACGCCCAGCAGGATGATGCCGTTGAGCAGGCTGGCCAGGAAGATCGACGCGACCATCGTGTTCAGGATGCGGCCGCGACCGCCCGTCAGCCCGGCGCCGCCCAGGATCACCGCGGTCAGCACCGGGAACAGCGCATCCTGCCCGAAGGTGGCCTGCGCCTGCGACACGCGCGACACCAGGATGATCCCGCCCAGCCCGGCCAGCGAGCCGGCGATCACGAACACCGCCACCCGCAGCCGATCGACGCCGATGCCCGCCCGGTACGCGGCCTCCCGGTTGTCCCCAGTGAGGTAGACGTGCATCCCGAACCGGGTTCGGTTGAGGACGAACCAGCCGATCGTGTAGCCCACGAACAGGATCACCACCGGGATCGGGATGGGCCCGATGTACCCCTGGGCGATCCAGTCGATCGGGTCGAGCGCTGGGCCGTGGATCGCGGTCCCACCGGTGTACACGATCCCGATGCCCAGGATGACGCTCAGCATGCCCAGCGTGGCCACCACCGACGGGATCCGGAGCACGGTGACCAGGAACCCGTTTGCGAGCCCGGCCAGCACGCCCACGGCCACCGCAGCCGTGATCGCGAGCGTCGAGCCCCCGCCCTGGACCAGCACCTCGGCGCCGGCCACCCCGGCGGCACCGATGACGGACGCGAACGAGATGTCGAGCTCGCCCAGCAGGATCACGAACGTCGCCCCGATGGCCGGGATCCCGTAGATCGATGCCTGGCGCAGCAGGAGCAGCAGGTTGCGCTCGGTCAGGAAGGTGTCGGTCGCGATCGACAGGAACACCACCCAGATCGCGAAGAACACGATGAACCCGTACTCGGCGAGGAAGTCGATCACCCGCGCGCGATCGGCGGTGCGATCGCGCGCGGCGACCGCCGCCGTCATCGGACGGTCTCCTCGAGCCCGAGTCGCAGCACCAGGCACCCGGCGGGCGGCACGGTGACCGTCAGCCGCACCATCGGGTCGCCGCGCGCGGCCTCGTCCCGCACGACCGGGCCCTCCGCGTTGAGCGGGACACCCACCACATCCCGATCGGGGTCCACGCCCAGCCGCTCACGCGGCACGTCCACGGTGACCCGGCGCGGGAACCGCGCGTCGCCCATCCAGCCCGACTCGAGGTTGCCGAACAGCAGATGGACCGCGCCGCCGCTGCTCCAGCAGGACACCGTCACCGGCTCGTGCGCGGCGACCGGGGCCACCGACAGCCCACCGGCCGCGGCGGCGCCCGCGTTGAGCAGCCGCGCGGCCTCGACATAGGGCGAGGTCGATCCGATCTGCGAATGGGGCACCAGGCGGGTTGCCCGGATCGGCAAGATCCGGCGGCTGCCAGTGATGGATCGGCGCGCGACCCGCCAGCAGCACGGTTCCGTCGGAGTCGTAGCCGACCTGC
This sequence comes from uncultured Chloroflexia bacterium, assembly GCA_963734995.1. Lineage (GTDB taxonomy): Bacteria > Chloroflexota > Limnocylindria > Limnocylindrales > CSP1-4 > CAIXZV01. The sequence continues at coordinate 387,610 of CAVTJD010000004.1, read as the reverse complement.
GTGCCCTCGCTCGCACGCAGCGCCTCCCGCTCGGGAAGATGGAGGCGCTCCTCGCGGGGCAGGTCCGGGCTCGCCGGCATGCCCAGGCGGTAGCCGTCGGGCAGCCGGTCGCCGGTCCGCTCCAGGCCGGCTGCGGCGAGCCACTCGTCGTCGATCCGGTCCGCGCGACCCGTGGCGATCACGGGACCACCCAGGCCGCGCGCGCGAGCCACGCGCGAGCCCGCCGGCAGCTGCCACAGGGCCCCGTCCGGCCAGCGGTCCGGCAGCCACTCGGGACGGGTCGCGGCCAGGAACGCGCGCTCCGAACTTGAGCGCCATGCCGGCGTGATCCTCCGCCCACGGGCTGGTGTTCGCCGCCGGTGCCTCGCGCCACGCGGCCTCGAGGCCGTCGCGGTCGTGAACGAGCAGCGGGCCGAAGATCTGCTCGATCGCCGAGGCGCTGGCCTGCGCGGCATCGAGCGGGCGGGCCAGGAACCGGACGTCGGTCTCGGAGATCAACCGGCCGTTCCAGTCGTTCATCCATGAGATGTACGTGCCCTCCGGCACGCGCGGCCGGCCGTCGGGCCCGAGCACCCCGGCGTGCGAGAACGCCCAGATCGCCCATTCCAGCTTGCCGGGCGTGTCGTGGAGCGTGTCCCACGGCTCCCAGCCGTCCCAGGTCTCGATCAGGTTGTACTGGCGGCACGGCGTCGTCCGGCGCTCGTTGCCGCCGCGGATCTGGGCGCCGTGACCCAGCAGATAGGCGAGCTGGAACGTCCAGCCCTTCCAGGTGTCGTCCCACCAGTCCTGCCAGGCCCCACCCCAGGTCTGGTCGATGAAGATGTCGAGCGCGCCGTCGGCGACGATCGCCTCCAGATCCACGCACCCGGTCAGCCACTCGGCGGTTCCGCTGATCCCGCTCGAGTAGGCCATCACGAGACCACCCGGATGTGCCTCCTTGCAGGCCCGGAACAGGCGCCGGACCGCGTCGGTCCAGGTCGCGTTCTCCGCCGGGTCATCGGATGCAACGGTCCCGTAGGGCCCCACCCGTGTGTACAGCAGCGGACCCAGGAACCCGTCCCGGAGATGGATCAGATCGAGGCCCAGGAACCCGGCCACCGAGCCCCACTGGCCGCCGAAGAACTCGGGGAACGGCTCGCCCTCGGCGATGCCGTGGGCGCGGGTCGCGTACAGGTGATCGTCAGCATGCATCGGCACCCGGGGATCGAGGTCGGGCCCCGGGAGCGGTGAGATGTCCAGGGGATACAGCTCGGGGTGCCGGTCGTGCCAGTCCGAGAACAGGTCGTACATGGTGCCGGTCACCGGCGGTGCCACGACCTCGCCCAGCCCCGCGACCAGCACGCCGAGCTTCAGATCATCGATGCCCGCGGCCGCCGCCGACCGGCGCACCTGCCCGAGGAACCGTCGAAGGTCCTCGTAGGACAGGCGCGCCCATCGGGCGAACCGACGAGACCGGAGCGGAAGCGGCTGCTCCGGGCGGCCGCTCCACTCCGTGACCAGGTCGGCGAGCCAGCCGACGTTGAAGCACACCCCGCGGAGCTCATGCTCCCCGGTCAGCAGCGGCAACGTGCGCTCGACGAACTGGTCGATGGTCCGGTCCCACGGCGGGTCGCCGAACCAGTCGATGTCGATCTCCAGCCAGCGGTCCATCGGTGAGGTCGGCGCCGTGCTCAGCTGCCGGTGTAGACGGACACCGGCACCTCGACGGTGCCGGGGATGTCGCTGCCCGCGGTCAGCTTGGCGATCGCGTTCGCCGCCAGCTCACCGGTGCCCTTGGGGTTGGTGTCGACGCATCCCTTGTACATCGACCCCGCGTCGATCGCGGTCACCGCGGCCGGGTCGCAGTCGATGCCGAAGAACGCCAGGTCGTCGGGCGTCCGGCCCAGCGTCTTGGCGGTCTCGAACGCACCGAGGTTGCCGCCGTCGTTGATGCCGGTCACCAGCTTGAGCTTGTTGCCGTACTTGGTGTTCGCCTGCTCCATCGACGTGGCGCCGTTCTCGGGCAGCCCGCCGAGCAGCCGGGCGACGACCTTGATCTGGGGGTCCACCTCGAGCATGCCCGCCTCGATCGCGTCCGCACGCGCGACCAGGTCGGCGATGTCCGGGTAGTCGAGGATGATCGTGTCGACCTCCTCTCCCGGGTACGTGGTGTTCGCCCAATCGCCGGCCGCCTTGCCCTCGGCCGTTCCGATCGTGATGTTGTCGACGCTGATCGACACCGCGCCGATGGCACCCAGGTCGAGGCCGGTGACCTGGACGACGATGATGCCGTCCTTGATCGCGGCGGTCGCCGTGTCACCCACGGTTGCCGCGGAGGCGGCCGTCACGATCGCGTAGGCGCCCTTCTGCACGAAGCCCTCGAAGCAGGTCACGGCCTTGGCGGCGTCGCCGGTCTCCGTGTCGCAGATCTCGACCGTGAAGCCGAGCGCTTCGAGGTCGGACTTCATCGTGTTGTTGAGGTTGGCGTGGTACTCGGTCGCCATCGTCGCGGCGACGATCCCGACGAGCTTGCCGGGGGCAACCGCGGCGACCGTGGCCCGCTCGGGGTCGGTGAGGTCGAGCGAGGTCGCGTCGCCGTTGGTCCCGATCTGGACCGAGCCGAGCGGCGGAGCCGTGGGCTCGGGCGTGGCCGTCGGGGCCTGTGTCGGAGCCTCGGTGGGCGCCGATGTCGGCGCCGGAGTGGGTGTCGCGGACGAGCCGCTGCACGCCGCGAGAGCGAGCGCGAGCACTGCCACCGCGGCGATCTTCGGGTTGCGCACCAGGGGACCCTCCTCTATCTTCGCGTCCCTATTCGTGCGCCGGGCTCGGTCGCCGGCGCTCTCCACGTGTGAGCGCGAGCACGCCGCGGGCGGTGTGCTCGTCCGTCACCAGAGCTGTGGCCAATCGCCCTTCGAGCGCCCCGGCGATCGCGGGGACCTTCTCCTCGCCGGATGCGCAGGCGATGACCATGGGGGCGCGCCGCAGGTCCGCGAGGCGGATTCCGACGAGCCGGTCTGCGAACGGGCCCGGGCACGGTCGGCCGCGGGCGTCGTAGAAGTTGCCGCACACGTCCCCCACGGCCCCGGCGGCGCGAAGCGCCTCCAGCTCGTCGGCGGCGATGAGCCCGGTCTTGACGTAGATCACATCGGTCGACATCGATCCGATGCCCAGCACGTAGAGGTCCGCGGATCGGGCGATACGCAATGACTGGGCGATCTGGGTGCTGGATGCCTCCAGGTCCGATGCGCGAGCAGCCGGACCGACGATCGCCGGAGCGTTGATCTGGTAGGCGTGCCCGCCGAAGGCACTGGCCGCCACCTGTGCGATGGCGTTGTAGTCGATGTCGAGGCCCTCGTGGCCAGCGTTCCCCATGGCCTGGACGACCACCACGTTGTGTCGGGCGTCCGTCTCCAGCAGGGCAACCGTATCGGCCAGCGTCCGGCCGGCGCCGAAGCAGACCGTCATCGACGAGGCCACCCGGCGATCCAGCAGCCTGGCCGTCGCCCGAGCCACGGCACGGCGACGATTGGCCGCGTCCTGGCTGAACGACTGGGCGACGACGGCTTCGCGAACGTGCGGGTAGCGCGCGACCAGGGCCTGCTCCAGGTCCCGGTCCCGCGAATCGGACAGGGCGATCCGGATCTGGACGATGTCGCGGTCGTGCGCTTCCTGGAGGTAGCGGGACACCTGTGAGCGCGAGACGCCGTGCTGGACGGCGATCTGCTCCTGGGTCATGTGCTGCTCGTAGTACGCGCGCGCCACGTCGGCGAGGAACTGATCCGGCCTGCCGCTATGCACATTTGTGCGTGCACGTTTGGTGACCACAACGCGTGTTGTAACAGACGGCGCGGCGCGATGCAAGGTCTGGCGGCAACACACGGGACGATCGATCCGGCTCGCACGACGGAGCGATGCGCGGTCAACAGGCGACCGTGGGGTAGGGCCGCGACGACAGCATTGGATCGCGGCGGTCGCGGCGGTCGCGACGGTCGCGCGACAGCGACGGAGCTTGCCGGGAGTGACGGAGCTTGCCGGGAGTGACGCGAACGACGATCTCAGGCGGGGGACGTGACGGCGCCCGCCGGATCAGCCGGCCGGGACGTCCCCCGGCACCGGCTCGGCGGCAGCATCCTCGCGTCCGGCGGCAGCATCCTCGCGTCCGGCGGCGCCCACCACCCGCAGCATGGCGCTGACCGCATCGGCGACGGCTGCCCGGCCATCCCGGAGCGGCGGCCGCGGATCGACCAGCCCGGGGTCGGTCGCAAGGCGGCTGCGGAAGGCCCCGGTGAACGCGACGTTGAGCCGCGTCCCGACGTTGACCTTGGCAATGCCCGCTCGCACGGCCGCCGCCAGGGTCGCGTCGGGGACACCGGACGAGCCGTGGAGGACCAGGGGCACCGGTGATGTCCGCCGGATGGCGGCGATCCGCTCGAGGTCGAGCACGGCCCGTTGCGTGGTCATGGCATGCGAGCTGCCGACCTGCACGGCCAGCGCATCGATCCCGGTGGCGACCGCGAACCGCCGTGCCTCGTCGGGCTCGGTGGGCGCCTCCGCTCGGTGCGAGCCGTCCTTGCCACCGACGATCCCGATCTCGGCCTCGACCGCTATGCCATGCGCGTGCGCCCAGTCGACGATCGCCGCCGTCTCGCGCACGTTCTCCGCCTCGGGCAGGTGGGAGGCGTCGAACATCACCGAACCGAAGCCCGCGTCGACCGCCGCCTCGCACAGCTCGCGCGTGGTCGCATGGTCGAGGTGCAGCGCGACCGGGACGGTCGCCTGCTCGGCCAGGACCCGGCAGGCTGCGGCGAGCGCGCCGATCCGTCCGTCGTGATAGCGGACGGCGTTCTGGCTCACCTGGAGCACGACCGGGGCCCTGGCGGCCTCGGCGCCGGTGACGATCGCCTCGGCGTACTCGAGCGGGATGACGTTGAACGCGAGCAACCCGAAGCCCTCGCGCTCCGCTCGGTCCAGGAGGTGGGCGAGCCCGACGTGTGACACCTGTGTGCTTCTCCGCTGCGTCTGCCGATGAGGATCGGGCGAGGACAAGGATGCCCGACGTATCGGTGACGTGCGGCGTCCCGGGGCGAACCTGCCGCAATGCCAACGCGGTTTGCGCACCGCCGTATTGCGCGCCGCCGCCGTATTGGGCGCACCGCGGTTTGCGCGCCACTGCAGCCGGGTCGCACGATGTAGCCATGCACGACGAGCCCGTGACGCACGATGAGCCCGTGACGCACGATGAGCCCGTGATCAGCGAGCTGCGCCGGATCGTCGGGGCCGACCACGTGCTGGTCGACGCCGACCTGCGGGCAGGCTACGAGGTCGACTGGACCGGGCGCTGGCGCGGCGACGCGCTGGCGGTGGTCCGGCCGGGCTCGCTCGACGAGGTTGCCGCCGTCGTGGCGGCATGCCGCGAGCGCTCGATCCCGATCGTGCCCCAGGGCGGCAACACGGGCCTCGTCGGTGGCAGCATCCCCCGCAACCGGGCGCTCGTGCTGAGCACGGCTCGCCTGACCCGGCTCGAACCGGTCGACACGATGGCCCGCGAGGTGGTGGTCGGGGCGGGCGTGACCCTGGGTGCGCTCCAGGCGCACGTCCGTGACGCGGGCCTCGACGTGGGGGTCGACCTCGCAGCACGCGACACGGCGACGATCGGCGGCATGATCGCGACCAACGCCGGCGGCATCCACGTCCATCGCCACGGTCCGATGCGCGACCAGCTGGTCGGGATCGAGGCGGTCCTGGGTGACGGGTCGCTCGTGCGGCGTCTCCATGCACCCCGCAAGGACAACACCGGCTACCACCTGGCCTCGCTGCTGGCGGGCTCGGAGGGCACGCTGGGAATCATCGTTGCGGCGCGGCTGCGCCTGGTGCCGAGGCTCGACCGTCGCGCCGTCGCCGTGCTGGGCGTGACCGACGTCGCGGCAGCGGTGCGTATCGCCACGGCCCTGCGATCGATGCTCCGGACGCTCACCGCCGCGGAGCTGTTCCTGCCCGACGCGGAGGCACTGGTGATCCGCCACCTGGGCGGTCAGGCGCCGTTCGCCCGGACGATGCCCGCGTCGCTGCTGGTCGAGGTCGCCGACACGACCGACCCGGAGCCCGCGCTCGTCGATGCGCTGAGCGCCATCGCCGGCGACGCCGGGATGCTCGATGCCGTGGTCGCCACCGACACCGCCGCCCGGGCGCGCTTGTGGTTGCTGCGTGAGGGACAGGCCGAGGCGACGGAGCACGAGGGCGTCCCCCACTCGCTCGACGTGACGCTCCCCATGGACCGGGTTGCCGGCCGTCGTCGAGCAGCTGCCGGGCCGGGTGGCGACCGTGGACCCGGCGGCCCGCACGATCGTGTTCGGTCATCTGCTTGACGGCAACCTGCACATCAACGTGCTCGGTCCCGAACCGGACGACCCTGCCGTCGACGACGCGGTGCTGGGACTCACCCTCGAACACGGCGGGTCGATCAGCGCCGAGCACGGGATCGGCGTGGCCAAGGTGGCCTGGCTGGCGCGCGACCGGACACCCGGCGACCTCGCCGCGATGCGGGCGATCAAGCGGGCGCTCGATCCCGACGGGATCATGAACCCGGGCGTGCTGTTCGCCTGACACGGGACCCGGCGCTCCGCCCTCCCGGGCAACGTCTTGACATCCCGCTCGCCACCTGAGATCGTTGCACATGCAATCACTTGGCGATGGGTCAAGAGCCTCGCCAGCAAGCCAAGGACGCGTCCCACATGCCCGCCGTCACCGTCGACGACATCACCATCCTCCCCCGGATCACCGGCCCGGACCCGGTCGTCACGAGCCAGCGTGCCGTCCGGCAGCTGACCACCGCCCCACGCGGTCTCGAAGGCGAGGGGTTCCCCGTACGCCGCGCCTTCGCAGGCGTCCTGCTCGAGGACCTCGATCCGTTCATCCACCTTGACCAGATGGGCGAGGTGGAGTACGCGCCGGGCGAGGCCAAGGGCACGCCGTGGCATCCGCACCGCGGGTTCGAGACCGTGACCTACATGCTCGACGGGGTGTTCGAGCACAGCGATTCGAACGGCGGCGGGGGTGTGATCACCAACGGCGACACGCAATGGATGACGGCCGGCGCGGGCATCCTCCACATCGAGCGGCCGCCCGACTGGCTGGTGGCGTCGGGCGGGCTGTTCCACGGCTTCCAGCTGTGGGTCAACCTGCCGCAGGATCAGAAGCTCGCGCCGCCGCGCTACCAGGACATCCGCGCCGGCGAGGTGGCCCTGGCCTCGTCAGCCGATGGCGGCGCGCTGGTCCGCGTCATCGCCGGCGAGGTGGCCGGCCATCGCGGGCCCGGATCGACGTACACGCCGATGACCCTGGTCCATGCCACGCTCAGCCCGGGCGCTCGCCTGGTGCTGCCCTGGCGAGCCGACTACAACGCGCTCGCGTACGTCCTCGCCGGACGGGGCACGGTCGGCGCGGAGGGACGACCCGCGCAGCTGGGCCAGCTCGCCGTGTTCGGGCCGGGCAACGCCCTGACGTTCGTGGCGGACGCGGCCCAGGATGCGCCCGCGCCCACGTTCGACGTCCTGATCCTCGGCGGCCGCCCGATCCGGGAGCCCGTGGCCTGGATGGGCCCGTTCGTCATGAACACCCGCGAGGAGGTGCTCCAGGCATTCGACGACTACCGGGCGGGCCGGCTGGGTACCGTCCCGGCGACCCACGCGGTGACGGGTGTGCACAACACGCCGACCACGGTGCAGGAGACGCGCCCGTCATCCTGACCGAACGGTCCCGGGCGCCGGGCGTGAAGGCCGCCGACGGCGGGATCCTTGCTCGAGCCTAGGAAGCGAACCGGTTCCGGCTGCCCGTGGCGTGGTAGCGATCCATCAGGGCGGCCACCGCATCGCGCGCACCGCGCCACTCCTCGTGATCGCCCAGGATCTGGGGATCGCGGCCCCAGCGCTGGATCTGGGTCATCGCGGTGACGATCGCGTTGTGCTGCGCCAGCCGGTTTCGACCCGCATCGACCACGCCGGTGACCAGGTAGCGGCGGACGAGGCTGAACGGCGCCGTCCAGCGGCCGATCCGGATCCGGTCGTGCTCACGCAGCGTCTCGAGCCACGCATCGTCACCCACGGGAAACCGCTCGTGCTCATCGATGTGCCGGTTGATGTCCAGCCGCAGGCCGGGCAGCGCCATCGACGGCAGGCGTCCATCGGCATCGGTCGTCTGATAGCAGATCGGACACTCCGCGAGGCGGGCGGACTCCGGCGGCGCCTGACCGAACGGCAGGCCGCACCGCCGGCACATCAGCGCACCGGATCGGCTGGCAACGGAGCCACACTGCAGGCAGACGAGTTCGGCGGCTGAGACCGTCAAGGTGCTCTCCTGGATCGATCGGCGGCGGCTGTCGGTCGCCACCTTCGGGGTGTGCCCCAATTGTGGTGCGCGGCCACGCCAATGGGGAGGTGCCTGCTAGTCCCGGTGGGCATCACCCGAAAGGGGTAACCAACCACCCATCACGCGCGGTCCGCGACGGCCCGACGTCCGTCCCTTGCCGTCAGCCCGCCCGCTCGGCGGCGTCCAGGATCGTTTGGGCCTCGTCGAGGATCCGAGCCAGGTGCGCCTCGTCGCGGAAGCTCTCCGCATACAGCTTGGTCACGTTCTCGGTGCCCGACGGCCGGGCGGCGAACCAGCCCTGGCCGGTGACCACCTTGATCCCGCCGATGGGCGCGTCGTTGCCCGGGGCGCGGGTGAGCCTGGCGATGATCGGGTCACCCGCCAGCGTCGTGGCGCTGATCGCGTCCGGGGACAGGCGTCCCAGGGCGGCCTTTGCCTCGGGCGTCGCCGGGGCATCGATCCGCCGGTAGGCGGGCGTCCCGAAGCGCTCCGTGAGGCCCGCGTACGCCTCGGCCGGGTTGCGGCCGCTGCGCGCGGTGAGCTCCGCGGTCACCAGGCAGGCGATGATCCCATCCTTGTCGGTGGTCCAGACGGTGCCGTCCCGGCGCAGGAACGACGCGCCCGCGCTCTCCTCGCCGCCGAACCCGATCGTGCCGTCGACCAGGCCGTCCACGAACCACTTGAAGCCCACCGGGACCTCGACCAGCCGCCGGCCGAGATCCGCCACGACGCGGTCGATCATCGACGATGAGACCAGCGTCTTGCCCACCGCGACCGCGTCGGACCAATCGCGCGCGCCGCCGAACAGGTACGCGATCATCGCCGACAGCACGTGGTTGGGGTTCATCAGGCCGGCCCCCGGGACGACCACCCCGTGACGGTCCGCGTCCGCATCGTTGCCCAGCGCGAGATCGAACCGGTCGCGCAGCTCGACCAACCGGGCCATCGCGAACGGCGACGAGGGATCCATCCGGATCCGGCCGTCCCAGTCGAGGGTCATGAACCCGAACGTCGGATCGACCGCGTCATTGGTGACCGTGAGGTCCAGCCCGTAGCGCTCGCCGATCTGGGCCCAGTAGTCCACCGAGGCCCCACCCAGCGGGTCGACGCCCAGGCGCAGCCCGGACGCCGCGACCGCCTCGAGATCGACGACGTGACGCAGGTCGTCGACGTATCGCCCCCGGAAGTCGTACGGCGTCGCCTGTGCCCGGGCGCGCTCGAACGGCACGCGCCGGACGCCGTCGAGACCGTCGGCACCGGCCGCCTCGAGGATCCGGTTGGCCTCGTCCTGGATCCAGCGCGTGACATCCGTGTCGGCCGGCCCGCCGTTGGGCGGGTTGTACTTGAAGCCGCCGTCATCGGGCGGGTTGTGCGACGGCGTGACCACGATCCCGTCGGCCAGCCCGTCGGATCGGCCCCGGTTGGCGATGAGGATCGCGTGCGACACGGCCGGTGTGGGGGTGAACCCGTCGGCGGCGTCGATCCGGACGCTCACGCCGTTGGCGACGAGCACCTCGAGCGCGGTGCGCCACGCGGGCTCGGACAGCGCATGCGTGTCGCGGCCGATGAACAGCGGCCCGGTGTAGCCGCGGGACGCGCGGTAGCGGCAGATGGCCTCGGTCGTGGCCAGGATATGTGCCTCGTTGAACGCACCCTTGAACGCCGAGCCGCGGTGGCCCGAGGTGCCGAACGCGACGCGCTGGGCGGGATCCGATGGATCGGGCCGTCGCTCGTGGTACGCGCGCAGCAGTGCGGCCGTGTCGATGAGGTCGGATGGCTGAGCGGGCCGGCCGGCGCGGGGGTCGTTGGGCATCGGACTCGGGGCTCCGGTGAAATCGGTTGTCGGGAAGCACCATACCGCCCCTCCCCCAACCGATCGCGTCGAGTGACTCTGCGCCCGCCGGGCGAGCGGGCGCGTTGCGCTGCGGGGTCTCGGGCCCGTACGATGCACAAAGCCCGAGCCAGCACCTCGTACGGGGCTCGTTCGAGTCCGTCGATCGTCGGCGGCCGAATGCATGAGCCCGCGATGACCTCAGGCCGGGTCGGAGGCAACGCATGGCGACCGTGACGTTCGATCACGTGTTCAAGCGATACGGCGAGGTCACCGCCGTATCGGACCTCAACCTCGAGATCGGTGATGGCGAGTTCATGGTGCTCGTCGGCCCCTCGGGGTGCGGCAAGACGACCAGCCTGCGCATGATCGCCGGCCTGGAGGAGATCAGCGAGGGCACCCTCCGGATCGGCGACCGGGTCGTCAACGACGTGGCCCCCAAGGATCGCGACATCGCGATGGTGTTCCAGAGCTACGCGCTCTACCCGCACATGTCGGTGCGCGACAACCTCGCCTTCGGGCTCAAGCTGCGCAAGGTCGCCAAGAGCGAGATCGAGACGCGCATCAAGGAGACCGCGGGCATCCTCGGGCTGGAAGAGCTGCTGAGCCGCAAGCCCAAGGAGCTGTCCGGCGGCCAGCGCCAGCGCGTGGCGCTGGGTCGGGCGATCGTCCGCGAGCCGGCCGTGTTCCTCATGGACGAGCCCCTGTCCAACCTCGACGCCAAGCTGCGCGTCCAGACCCGGGCCGAGATCGCGCGCCTCCACCAGCGGCTCGGCACGACGATGGTGTACGTCACCCACGATCAGGTCGAGGCCATGACGATGGGCCAGCGGATCGCGGTCATGAGCACCGGTCTGCTGCAGCAGGTCGGTACGCCCCAGGAGCTGTACGACCTCCCCAAGAACCGGTTCGTGGCCGGGTTCATCGGCAGCCCTGCCATGAACTTCATCGAGGTCAACGTCCCCGGCGGCGGCACGACCGACCTGTCCGAGGGCGGTTTCCACTTCCCGCTGCCGCCCAGCTATCGCGAGGCGCTTCAGAGCGCCGGCGGCAAGGTCGTCGCTGGCTTCCGTCCCGAGCACCTCGACCTGGGCGACATGGCCGGCACGGTCGCGACCATCCAGGGGACCGCCGAGGTGGTCGAGTACCTCGGCAACGAGGAGCTGCTCCACGTCACGTCCGACGGGCGCGAGATCGTGGCCATCGTGGATTCGGCGTACCGCGTCCGGCCCGGTGATGTGCTCCAGCTGCATCTGCCGGTCGAGAAGCTCCACCTGTTCAACAGCGAGACCGGGGCGGCGCTGCCGCGCCTGCGCGAGGCCGCCGCCGCCTAGGTCGGTTCGGGGCCGAATACGATCATGAAGACGGTCCGGCTTCGCTCGGGCCGTCTTCGGTCGTCTGTGCGATGACGGATCCGCCCGGGCTCCCCCTCGACGATCCGCTCCGGGAGCGGGTCGTCGACACGCGCGTCATCCATCGCGGTCGGTACATGGAGTTCCGGACCGACACGATCGAGCGGGCCGACGGGTCGCGCGGCACGCGCGACGTGGTCGGGCATCCGGGCGCGGTCGCGATCGTCGCGCTCGACGATGACGGCCGGGTGCTGCTGGTGCGTCAGTGGCGCGTCCCGGCCGGCGAGGCGCTGCTCGAGATCCCGGCCGGCACCCTCGACGTGCACGACGGCGTCACCGAGGATCCGCTCGCCGCCGCTCGGCGCGAGCTGGAGGAGGAGACGGGTTACCGGGCGGCGAGCTGGCGGCAGCTGACCGCATTCTGGACGGCGCCCGGCTTCGCCACGGAGCGGATGTATCTGTTCCTGGCCAGAGGTATCGAGGCGGTCACCGGCGACGACCGGCTGGCGCCCGACGAGGACGAGCGGCTCGTGCTGCAGCAGGTGCCGCTCGATGAGGCCCTGGCAATGATCGAGCGCGGCGAGATCCACGATGCGAAGTCGATCGTGGGCATCCTGTGGCTGGATCGGGAGCGGCGGGTCGGTGGGGTGCCGGGCAAGCCCGAGCGGGCCGGCGACACGCCACCGGGCAAGCCCGAGCGGGCCGGCGACACGCCACCGGGCGAGCCTCCGTACCGCGTGCAGTACGGCTTCACCGCCGGTCAATACGCCTGGGCGAACGCGCGGTGGCTGCGATCCCAGCGAGGTGCCCGGCTGTTCGGGGGCGCCATGCTCGCGCTCGCGCTCGCGGCCATGGTCCTCGGCGCTGATCCCACGGTCTACCTGCCTTCGCTGGTGACGGGCGGCCTGTTGCTGTCGGGCTGGTTCGTGATCCCGTTCGTGCTGTGGGGCGTGCGCAAACGGGCCGCCCTGCTCGCGGACATGTCGCTCGACTTCGACGAGCGAGGGATCCGCGCCCGTTGGATCATCGGCGCGACCGACCTCGAGTGGGCCGGCATCGAGACGATCCGCCGCAGCGGACCACTGCTGTTCATCCGTGTGGCGGCGAGCGGCACGATGCTGGTGCCCGCCCGCGCGTTCGGGCCCGGCGAGTACGCTCGGTTCCGGGGGCTCGCGCTCGCCCACGGCCTCACCCTCGACGGGCGGCGCCTCGACCCCGTGCCGGCCTGATCGCGGCTGCGGGATGGCGAGCGATCAGGAGGAGGCGGAGGAGGCGGCCTCGCCGGCGTGAGGGTCGGGCAGCCGGGCCAGCGCCGACCGGTAGAGGGGTGAGGTCGGATCGAGCGCCACGGCCAGTCGCAGATGCGTCCAGGCTTCGCGTTGGCGCCCCAACCGCTTGAGGCTCTGACCGAGCGCAAAGTGCGCGTAGTGCGCTGAGGGATCGATCTCGAGCATGGCCTCGAACGTCTCACGTGAGCGTTCGTGCTGGGCCGAGTTGTAGTACGCACGACCCAGCGCCTCGAGGATCGACCCCTTGCCGGGCTCGAGCCGTGCGGCCCGCTCCAGCACGACCGCTGCCTGCGCGTGGTGGCGCCGGCGAAGCAGGTCCTGCCCTCGCTGGAGCAGGTCGTACGCCGATTTCGGGTTCTGCGTTCGCCGGGTCGCGAGGTGTGTCTGGTGCGAGGTTGTGGGTGTCGAAATCGTGGGTCACCCCACGATGCTCGCACGGATCGCCGGTGGGCGCAGGGGCGCCGGCTGGACGGCCGGCCACCTCCCGACCCGTTGGGTTTGGGGCGCGAGGGCCGGTCCGCGATGATGGATCCGGGTGGGCTCACCGACCCCAGGGAGAACCGCCTGGTGGCCTGTCGTCGGGCGGACCGGGAGGCGGCGGCGGCTCGGATGGGGTCCGCGACGCGGGCGGCGGTCCCGGTGGCTCAGCGGGCGATCCTGGTGGCTCAGCGGGTGACCCGGGCGGCTCACCGAGCGGCGCGGGCGGCGCCGGCGGCGCTGCAGGTGACCAGGGCGACTCAGCAAACGACACGGGCGGTGAGGGCATCGGGGGCTGCGCATCCGACGCCCCGATGGACGGGGCCGCCGGCGCCTCGGACGGAGCGAGCAGCGACGGGCCGGCGATGGCCGGGCCCGGTGCGACGGCCGCTGCCGCTCGGGCCAGTCGGAGCGCTCGCCGGCGACGCCGCTGGCGGTACCCGAGGGCGACCAGCGAGATCAGCAGCAGCAGGATCGCCACGCCGCACACGATCACGATCGCGCGCCCGCGACCCGCCTCACCGGCCACCGCGAGCGTGCCCGTGACGAGCCCCGCCGCCTCGGTCGCCTGGGCGAGATCGCCCTGCTGCCATGCGGCGCGGGCATCGGCGAGCAGCCCGTCGGGGTCCTTGCCCACCAGGCCCAGCGTGTCCAGCCAGTCGCGAGGCGCGGCGGCGGCGGCGACCGCCGACTGGACCGCCTCGAGCGACGTCTCGGTGTTCGACGCCAGCGTCGCGGCCGAGGCCAGGCCCGCCTCGCTGTCCGCCCCCTCGTAGGCGGGCTCGAGACCCGACGGTGGCGCAAGCTTGAGCGTGGCTGCCAGTGACGCCGTCGCATCGCGCTGGGACAGGATCGACATGGCGACCCGCATCCCGCTCTCGGCCTTGTCAAACGACCAGCCGTCCATCGCCAGGCGGATCACCACCGGCGCCGCCCACGACCCACCATCGGCGACCAGAACGTGGTAGTCGTCACGCGCTTTGGCTCGCGCGGCCAGGGTTGCCCGCTGCCCCGACGGGACCACCCAGGTCGCCATCAGGTCGGAGATCCCGCTCGCCCCGCCCAGCTCCTCGGTCAGGTCGAGGAACCGCCGCCAGTCGTTGGGCAGCCGGGTCGGCTCGGGGTCGCCTGCACCGACGTATGCGGTCGTCCGGTCATGGGCGGCCCGGAACACCCGGCGCATCCCGTCGTCGCCGACCGCCGCGACGATCCGGCGGACCACGGTCCACGACGCGTCGTATCCATACTGCTCCCTGGCGTCGCTCTCGGCGTCCGAGATCGGGGCCGGCGGGCCCCATTCTGCTGAGCGGGAACGCGACCTTGGCGGTCGGCTTGACCTTGTCGGGCGCCGGCTCCTGCTGGCCCGAGTCGGCCAGCACGCGGGCCGCGTACTCATCCGCGAGACCCTCGGTGATCCAGCGCTCCGTGAACAGGTCCGCGTTGAACCAGGCGTGCGACGCCTCGTGGACGATCGTCAGGTCGTCGAGTTCCTCGCTGATCGTGATCTCTCTGTTGGCACTGTCGTAGAAGCCCGCATAGCCCTCGAGCAGCGGCGTGTGGATCTCGAGCACGTTGAGCGAACCACGGACCGGCCATGGCAAACCGATGAGCTGCACCAGGTGCGGCACGCCGTCGGTCAGGATGCGGGATACGCGCCTGCGCCACTTGTTGTCCTCCGGCCAGGCGCGCACGGTGATCTGTTCCCCGTCGGCCAGATGGAGCACCTGGCTGGTCAACCCGGCGTCGTTTCGGGCATCGACCCACGCGTACCAGTCGGCTGCAGCGGCGGTCGTCGCCGTCAACACCTGCGTGCCATCGGACTCGGTCTCGGCGGTCGTGTTGGCTCCGGAGACGTTGACGTCAAACCCGGCCGGCACCTCGATCCGGACCGATCCGTGATCGCCGAACGCCCAGGCCAGGAACGACGCAAACGCCGCGCCCACGCGGACGTCGCTGGCCGAGCGCGGGGCACCGGTGGGCAGATCGAAGGTCAGCCGGACCTTGGCCGTCTGACCGAAGTAGAGGTTGGACCGGAACAGGATCGTGAGCAGGCGGTAGGTCTTGTGCTTGGTGCTCGTGACCTGGACCTGGGTCCCGCCCTGGGTTGCCTTGAGGTTGGTCGCTTCCGGCTGCACCCCGAGGTTGAGACCGTCGTAGTAGTAGCGGGTGATCACGCCCCCGCTGGACTGGGTCGGGTGCTGGTTGACGGCGACGATGTCGACCGTGACCCGGATCCGGGCCTTCGACGGCACCACGACGTAGCGGGTGGTGGTGCCGATGTCGATGTCGTCACCGGCGGCGCGAACGGTCCCCGGTCCGATCGCCTGCAGGGCGGGCAGCCCGGGTGCCGCGGCCGGCGCGAGCGACAGGCCGGCAGAGGCAGCGAGCGCCAGCAGCATCGCCGTCGCGAAGCGCCGCGTCCATCGCATCCCCGAGCCCACGCCGATCCCTCCTACGGCTGCACGCGGTGCGCCTGGCCCGGGGTCCTCGGCGATCGGGCGCGACGGGCACGGCGCGCACGACCGGCGACCGCGGTCACGAGGACGAGCAACGAGGCCAGCACCGCCATCGCGAGCAGCGCGCGGCGCCTTCCCTCCTGCCACGCGCCGGTCCAGGCGAGATAGGCGTCGTCGGCGGCCGACAGGGTGCCATCGAGATTGCCGGCGGCCAGCGCCGCCCGGGCGGCCACGAGATCGGTCTCGGGGTGCTCGCCCAGCATGCCGATCCGGGTGAGCACGTCGTCGGCATCGTCGCGGGCCTGCTCCGCCTGGGCGATCGCCTGGATCGCGTTGAGCTCGCCCGCCGCCTCCGCGGATGCCTCGTGCAGCATCCCCTCCTCGAACTGCTGGCGCATGACGGCCGGCAGCGTCAGCCCGTCGCGTGATGCGAGCTGCTGGACGGCGCCGCGCTCGGCAACAACGGTCCGGGCATCGGCCATGAGCTGCGTTGCGGCGTCGAACTGCCAGGCACGCAGGTCGTCGCGGATCTGGCGCGGCAGCGCCCAGCCACCCGCGATCGCCAGGGTGCGCTCGTAATCCGCGCGGGCCGCCGCGCGCGCGTCGAGCAACGACGCATCCGTCGGGCCGCACCACCCAGGTTCGCCACAGGTCGCTGAAGTCGTCGCCCGTCTCGGCCTCCAGGAGATCGAGCAGACCGCGCCAGTCGGGCACCCCCGTCCGCGTCTCAGGCTCTGGCCGGGGCAGCCGAGGCGTCGGTGGTCGGTGGCTGGTACGCGGCCACGCCCCCGGCGATGTCCGCCCACACGCGGCGCAGGGCGGCGTCGCCGGCGCGGGCCGCGATCGCCGCGGCGAGCGTCTCGGAGGCCGCGAAGCCGTAGGCTTCCGTGGCACGGCCGGCCTCGTCATTCGGGTCACCGGTGGGAGCGCTGCTCCAGGCGTTGAGCGGGATCGCGGTCGTGTCCAGCTCCGCTGCCAGGGAAGACGGCGACACGGCGCCACCGGGCTGAGCCGCCGTCGAGGTCGGGTCGCCCGTCCCCGGATCGAGCCCGATCGCCGCTCCGGCCGACCTCGCGTACCACGAGGCGAACCCTTCGTTGATCCAGCGGTCGGCGAGCAGCCGGCCGTTGAACCAGCCGTGAGCGGCCTGGCGGACCGCCACCATCGGATCGGCCCAGTAGGCGAGCTCGATCATCGGCTTCGCCGGGTCGTAACTGCCCGCAACGCTGCCGCCGACCCGGTTGGCCGCCTCCTGCACGACGGTGGGCGAGCTCGACGGCCAATCGAGCCCGATGCCGTCGCGAAGGGCCGGGAGGGCCTTGGTCAGCAGCGAGCTCATTCGCTTGGCCCATGCCTCGTCGTCGCTCCAGGCACGGATCGTGAGCGGGATCGCCTGGCCCCCGGCAGCCACGGTGAGCGGCGTATCGACGTAGGTGGGGTCGCTCTGTGCGGTGACGTACGCGAACCAGGTCAACGGCGACGCGATCGAGCCGGTGGCCAGCTCCGTCTGCCCGTCGGCCGACTTCGAGGTGCTCGCGAACGCGCCCGACTCCACGGCGACGTCGTAGCCGGCGGGGAACCGGACGCTGACCGTGCTGCCCCTCGCACCCTCTGACGCGTAGGCCCAGACCGGCAGGGTGACCAGGCCGGCACCGATCCTGAGGTCCCGGTTCGACGCCCCGCCCTTGTCGACGAGGTCGAACGTGAGGCGCAACGTGCGCGACTTGCCGCCATACAGGCGGGACCCGAAGTCGAGCCGGAGCAGGGTCGACTTCTTCTGGCGTTTCGCCACCCGGACCCTGGCACCCGCGGCGCCGGTCAGCTTGAACCGGCTGGTGCCCGGCTGTACGGCCAGGAACGCATGGTCGAAATAGAAGCGTTTGGTGCGCGTGTCGCTCAGGTGGTTGCGGGCGACGATCGTGAGCGACACACGGGCGCGCGCATGCTCGGGCTGCACGGTGTAGACAGCGTCGGTGACCAGGGTGAGATCGGTCGCTGCGGCCCTCGCCGCCGTTGCCGGCAGCACGCCGGCTGCGGGCGCGAGCAGGCCGATCACCAGCGCCGCGACCAGCGCCACGATCGGTGCACCCGCGACGGTTCGGCGACTCATCGCGGATCCGCGTCTGTCGGCGCGAGGTCGGATCCGTCGAGCAGCTCGCCCAGCTCGGCGGCGTATCGGCCGAGCAGCCGGACGCCCGGCCCATCGCCGGCGCCGGCGGGTGCGATCGGCCAGCCGCCAGCCTTGCGCCACTCCAGCGACGGCTCGTGGAACCGGTCGGCGACCGCCAGCTGTCGGGCCAGCGCAAGGCCAAGCGCGTCAAGGTCCACGGTCGCCACGGGCAGCTCCGAGATGAGCAGCGGGCGCTCATCCTCGCCGATCGAGAACTTCACGAACGGCAGCTCGTCATTCCAGCGAAGCAGCGTTCGGTACGAGCGGCGGAACGAATCGTTGATGGGCGGCGCGAAGTGAGCCCAGCAGATCAGGGCCAGCGAGGGATCGAGGATGAGCGTGACCCGGAGCGCAGCTCGACGGCGGCCGTCGAGCACGACGTCCCACGACACTACGCCCTCGCGGTCGGAACGTTCGAGCGGTTCGAGACCGAGGTCGCCGAGCCAGGCCTCGACGTCGGCCGGGACGCACGCCGACGCCCGGGGGGCGATGGACATGGCCGGCAGTCTACCCGAGGGCGCAGAAACGACCCGCGGGCGCCAAAACGACCCGCGGGCGCAGCGATGGCCCGCGGGCGCAAAGACGCAGAGACGACCCGGAGCCGAGCGACGACCCTCGGGGCGCAGCGACGACCCGCGACCCTGGTCGCGGGCTGGTCGGGGCCTAGTCGCGCGCGGCGGCCGTGACCCGTGTCTGCGGCACCTCGCGGTCGATCTCACCCGATGCCACGCGGCGCTTGGCGCGCTCGCTCGCCGTACGCCGTTCCACCGACCCGCCCGCGCGGACGTAGCGCGTCGTGAAGTCGGCCGAGCGAACCTTGTTGGCGACCCGCACGTTGCGTCCCAGCCGAACCCCACGCGGGATGACGGACTGCTTGCCAACCACCGTGATCCCCGTGTTGAGCCGGCCCGGCTCCTGCCGGTTGGGGATGTCGAAGTCGGGTCCCTCGCCGACGATCGCGCCCTTCCCGACCACGACCTCCTTGTCCAGGATCGCGCGATCGACCACGGCGCTCGCCCGGATGACGCTGTCGAACATCACGATCGAGTCCCGGACCACCGCGCCCATCTCCACGTGGACGCCGGGCGACAGCACGCTGTTGACGACCATCCCGTCGATCACGCAGCCGTGCGAGATGAGGCTGCGATGCACCTGCGCCGTGGGGCCGACACGGGCGGGCGCCCGCTCCTCGGACTTGGTGTGGATGAGCCACTCCCGGTCGTACAGGTCGAGCTCCGGGTTGTCCTCGACCAGCGCCATGTTGGCCTCCCAGTAGGACTGGATCGTGCCCACGTCCTGCCAGTAGCCGTCGAACTGGTAGCCGAACACCCGGGCGTCACCGTCGAGCATGGCCGGAATGACGTTGTGCCCGAAATCGTGGAGATCGTCCGCCAGCCAGCGGAGCAGGGCACGCTTCGAGAACACGTAGACGCCCATCGAGGCCAGGTCGCTCTTGGGCTGCTTGGGCTTCTCCTGCCATTCGGCGACGCGCTCCTGGTCGTCGAGGGCAAGCACGCCCATCCGCGTCGCCTCCGCGATCGGCACCCGGCGGACGGCGATCGTGACGTCGGCGCGCTTGCGACGATGGAAGGCCAGGAACGGCTGGTAGTCCATCTTGTAGATGTGGTCACCCGCGAGGACCAGCACCGTGTCGCCACGACTGTGCTCGATCACGTTGAGGTTCTGGTACACCGCGTCGGCCGTGCCCCGATACCACTCGGCCATCCGACCATGGCGCGTGTACGGCTGGAGCAGCTTGACGCCACCCGTGTTGCGGTCCAGATCCCACGGCCGCCCCAGGCCGATGTGATCGTTGAGCGAGTGCGGGTTGTACTGGGTCAGCACGACCACGTCGTCGAGGCCTGAGTTCACGCAGTTCGACAGGGTGAAGTCGATGATCCGGTACTTGCCACCGAACGGGACCGCGGGTTTCGCGCGCACCGACGAGAGGATCGAGAGGCGCTCACCCTCGCCACCAGCCAGGATGACCGCGATGACCGGCTTCACCATCCGTGTCGCCTCCGCGTTGTCGGCCCTGTGCCAGTCGATGCTAGCACCGCGTCTGTGAACGTCGGCGATCGAACGTCGGGCAGGGAGGCGCCGGTCTCGATCAGGTGAACAGCTTGGGGTTCACGAAGGTGCCGTTGAGCTGGACCATCCAGTGGAGATGAGCGCCGGTCGAGTGGCCCGTGCTGCCCTCGTACCCGATCACCTGCCCCTTGCTCACCATCTCCCCGGCACGCACCGGATACCGGGCCTGCATGTGCGCGTACCACGTGGTCAGCGACGCGGAATGGGCGATGATCACGATCCAGGCCGGGTCTGCGCCGTCGGCATAGTTCCAGCCGACGTAGACGACGCGCCCGGCACCCGACGCGCGCACCGGCGTGCCGTAGGGCGCCACGATGTCGATCCCGTTGTGGTAGTGGGCACAGCTCCCGTAGGGCGGCTCCCAGGAGAAGCCAGTGCAGCCGAAGGGCTGGGTGATCGCGCCCGGCATCGGCCACTGCAGCGTCCCGTTGTACTGGGATGGGATGTGCCCCTGGTTGACCTGGGTGGCGATCAACCGGTCGATCTTCTTCTGCAGCTTCTTCCGGGCGGCGGCCGCGGCGGCGACGGTGCGCTGCATCTTTGCCTTGTCGGCGGCCATCCGCGCGTACTGCGCCTTCTGGGCGTCGAGCGCCGCCTTGGCCGCGGCCTCCAGCTTGCGCAGCGTCTTCTGCGTCTGCTTGAGATCCGCCAGGCGCTGGTGGAGCTTGTCCTTCTGGACGGCCGTCTGCTGCCGGATCAGGTTGGTGTCGGCACGCGTCTCCTCCACCGTCTGGTGGAGCGACAGCAGCGTTGCCTGATCCTCGCTCACCTGGCGCGCCAGTGCCTGATCCTGCGTGGCGGCATCGAGCTGCGACGTCATCTCCACCAGCATGTCGGTGAACGAGGCGCCGGACAGGAACGTCTCCAGCATCGACGTCTGCTGCGCCTCGTACGCCTGCCGAAGGCGTTCGGCCAGCTGCGCCTTGTGCTCGCCCAGCTCGGTCTTCTTGGCCGCCTCCTGCGCCTCGATCCCGGTGAGCTGCGTGTCGA
This sequence comes from uncultured Chloroflexia bacterium, assembly GCA_963734995.1. GTDB lineage: Bacteria > Chloroflexota > Limnocylindria > Limnocylindrales > CSP1-4 > CAIXZV01. Next base: position 366,611 of record CAVTJD010000004.1, on the reverse strand, counting down.
GGTCGGCGAGCTGGCTCACCAGCTCGTCATACGTCGCCTGGATCGCGTCGATGTCGTCCTTGATCCTGGCCACCTTGCGTCGGGTGGCGGCAAGGTCCTGGGTGATCCCGGACAGCTGGTCCTTGGTCTGCGCGATCTGACTCTCGAGTGCCGTCTGGGACTTGTTGAGGCTCGCGATCAGCTGCTTCTGCTGGGCGATCTTGTGCTCGAGCGCTTTCTGCTGCGCACGCGCGTCGGACAGCTGGTCACCGCGGACGGGTGGCGGCGTGGCCGCGGGTCCGGCGACCAGCCCGAACAGGAACGGAACGACCAGCAGGGTCAGCAGCAGGCGATGACGAGGCCTGCGGCCGGGCGTCGGGTAGTCCTGGGCGGCAGCGTGGCGAGTCAACGAGAAGGCGTCCTCATCTCGTGCGAGCGTTCTCTTGTCGAGCGCGCTTCGGGGGACGGGGCTGCGGAGCGCGACAGATGATCGCCCGCCGGATCTGGCGCCGCCTCAGAGGGCACTCCCGAGACGACCTGTACCGGCTTGTGCCCGCAGTGTAGCAATCGGAGGCAACCGCCTCGGCCGTGTCGGGCTGCCGGTGGGGCCGCCGCCCGGCGGGAGCCGCTCGCCAAAGCCCGGGCGGGAGCCGCCCAGGGGGGAGCCGCTCGCCAAAGCCCGGGCGGGAGCCGCCCAGGGGGGAGCCGCTCGCCAAAGCCCGGGCGGGAGCCGCTCGGGCGAGAGTCGCTCGCCCAGGCTGCCGCCGCTCGCCCGGGGGGAGCCGTCCAGGGGGAGCCGCCCAAGGGAGAGCCGCCCAGGGGGAAGCCGCCCACCCAGGCTTCCGCCACCCGGGCGGGAGCCGCTCGCCATAGCCCGGGCTCGCCATAGCCCCGGGCGGGAGCCGCTCGCCATAGCCCAGGCTCGCCATAGCCCAGGCTCTCGCCGCACGCGAAACTGCGCGAGTTGACGCACCCGAGTTGATCAGATACCCGCACCGTGGGCGTTAGGGCGGTGATCAGGTCTCTCTGCGAGGCGCTTCCTCCACGCGCATGCAGGGCCGCCGGGGCTGCGACGCGCATACCTGCGCAGATACCCATGCCATGGGCGCTGGCGCAGCTGCGTTGGCCGCGACCTGCGCTACGACCTGTGGTACGGGTACCTGATCAAACCCGCGGCCCCGCGTACCCGTCCGGCGGGTATCTGCGCAGGTACGGCCGGCGGACGAACGTTTGCACCCGTGGGGTGGGTAGTTGACCAGGTACGGCGTCGAGACGGGCGAGCCGGGCGTCGAGGCGGATGAGCCGAGTCGGGGCGTCGAGGCGGGCGAGCCGAGCCGGGGCGTCGAGGCGGGCGAGCCGAGCCGGGGCGTCGAGGCGGGGCGTCGAGGCGGGCGAGCCGAGCCGGGGCGTCGAGGCGGGCGAGCCGAGCCGGGGCGTCGAGGCGGGCGAGCCGAAGCCGGGGCGAAGAGGCGGGTGAGGTCGAGGCCAGCGCCGCCAGGCACGTGACCCCCCTGCCGCCGGCACGCTCAGCGGATCACGAGGATCGCCCACATGGCCCCGAAGATCAGGAACGGCCCGAACGGGATATAGGTCCTGAGCGTGATCCGTCGCGCGACGAGCAGCACCACGATCACGACGCCCGCCACGAGCGCCCCGTAGACGACGCCGACCACCAGCCGCGTCGGCCCCACGAGCAGCCCGACCGAGACGAGCAGCTTGAGATCGCCCATGCCGATCGCGCCCGCGCCGAACGGGATCGCTAGCAAAGCGAGGCCCACCGGAACCACGATGGAGACGACAACGGCGAGCGGCAGCTCGTCGGGTGTGAGCAGCGGGTTCATCCCGCTGAGCGTGAACAGCAGCGCCAGCGGGATCGCGGGCAGCGTGATCACGTCGGGGAGCAATCGCTGGTCGAGGTCGGTCGCCAACAACAGGACCAGCGCGATGAGGTAGGCACCGATGACCAGCGTCGGTCCCGGATCCTCATAGCGAAGCGTGAGCCCGCCCAGCGCGAGCGCCCCGGTGACCATCGCAACCGGCGTGCGCCAGTCGATCGCCCGGACGCCGCCGTCCTCGTGAGCCGGCCAGCGCGCAGCGATGCGGTCGGCGACGAACCCCCAGGCGGCGCCGATGACGGCCAGCATGATGGCGAGCGGCGTCAGCACGAACCGCCTCCGCTACCGGCGCCCGGTTCGAGGATCAGCTCGAGGCGCCGGCCAGCGCGAGCTCCACCAGCGTGGCGTGCGCGACGCCCGTCGCACCCTTGGGTGCGTACGGGGTGGCCTTGCGGAAGTAACCCGTTCCGGCGATGTCGAGGTGAGCCCAGGGCACCGTGCGGAACTCCTCGAGGAACAGCCCGCTCTTGATCAGGCCGCCCTCGACGCTGCCGAGGTTCGTGAGGTCGCCGTACCAGCTGTCCATGTCCTGCCGGTAGTCCTGCACCAGCGGGAGCCGCCAGTACCGCTCGCCGGCCCGTTCGCCGGCGGCCGCAACATCGTCCCACCACTGGTCGGGGGTCGCGAACGCCCCGGTGACGAGATGGCCCATCGCCCGCCCCACGGCACCCGTGAGCGTGGCCACGTCCACGATGTGGGTGGCGCCCAGCTGCTCGGCATAGGTCATCGCATCGGCCAGGATGAGACGTCCCTCGGCATCGGTGTTGATGATGTCCACCCACTTGCCATTGAGCGCCTTGACGATGTCGCCCGGGTGCGAGGCACTGCCGCTGGGCATGTTCTCGACCGCCGGCGCGACCGCCAGCAGCGGCGTACCCGGGGCCAGGCGTGCGAGCGTGGCGATGGCCGCGATCACGGTGCAGGCACCGGTCTTGTCCATCTTCATCTCTTCCATCCGGGCCGATCCCTTGATGCTGATCCCGCCCGAGTCGAAGCACACGCCCTTGCCCACCAACGCCAGGTGGCGATCCAGCGCATCCCGCTCGCCCGCGCCACCGGAGCGCATCACGATCATCCGGGGTGGGTTCGCGCTCCCCTTGCCGACCGACAGGAACAGGCCCATCCCAAGCTCGGCGGCGCGCCGCTCGTCGATCACGTCGATCTCGAGGCCATTGGCCGTGGCCAGGGCCGAAGCCTCGTCGGCGAGCACCTGCGGGGTGATGTCGTTGGCCGAGCGATTGGCCAGCCGGCGAGTGATGTTGGCACCCTCGCCGATGATCCGGCCACGTTCGGCGGCGCGCTCGATCGACGCCCGGTCGCCGCTGGAGGCGACCAGGATCAGCTCGTCGAGCACCGGCGGCGCGGCGTCGGTGTCCTCGCGGTAGATCGTCTTGGGCTCGAAGCTGCCCTCGACGATTCCGCGTGCGACCAGGTCGGCCGCGAGCGTCATGGCATCGGCTGCGGACGCCCCGGCGAGTGCCTCGGCGATCGGATCCAGCCAGAACGCCATCGTGTGGACATCGCGATCGACGAGGCGACGGATCGCGGATGACGCGACCCGACGCGCGGTCTCGCGGTCGAACCCGGTGGCATCGGCGCCACCCACCACGACCAGCCGGCGGACCGGAAGCTCCCCGGGGGCTGCGAGCGCACGGGTGTAGCGCTTGGGTTTGAGCTCACCGAACGCGGCGAGGGCACGGAGCTCGCCCCCCGCCCGTCGATCGAGCTCGCCCAGGACCCCATCGAAGGACGGTTCACCGATGATCGGGACCGCGAGAACGTCGGCTGTGGCCACCCATGGCTGATCGACGACGACGCGAAGCTGCACCTGGATCCCTCCCGAGGCGCCGCGGCCCGACGCACGATCGACCGGGCGAGAGCTGGGGAATATTGCGGCCAGTGTACCGGCGCGAGCGGTCACTCCGGTTGGTGCGCCCGTCCCCGGGGTCGCGGCGAGCGTCCGCGGGGTCCCCTCGCCTCGGGGTTGGCCCGGCCCCGCTCGCACGTCCTCGTGCCCGGCTTCCTTCGTGCCCGCCCGCCTCCTCTTCCGCATGGGCCCGGCCCCGCTCCTGTCCCGCACTTGATCACATACCCGCCCGGTGGGTGCTCCCCGCGGGTACTCCCCGGGGACTCGCGCAGGGACCCATGGGGTGCATGCAACGGCGTCCGATGCGGCCCGGACCTGCGCTGCTACCCATCGGGTGGGTGGTAGCGCAGCTGACGCCGTCGCGGGTTGCGCGAGCACCCGTGGCACGGGTAGGTGATCAGGTCGCGTCCGGTGACGGCGAGGAGCGGGAGCGTGGCGGGATCACCCGCGCGAGACGCGACTGATCAGGTCCCCGCATTGGATGCACCCGGTGGGTAGGTGATCAGGTGCGCGGGCACTGAACGAGGGCGCGCGACGGGGGTGAGGCGCGGTTCCCAGGGTTTCGAAGCGCCTCAGGGTGCGGGCGAGCCGTCCGGTTGGAGCTGCTGCTGCACCTCGATCGCGGCGGCGAGCGCTCCGCGTGCCTCCTCGATCGAGATCACCGCCTGGTTGAGCCCGCCGCGGGCAAGGTCGTTCATGATCACCACCAGCGCCCGCGTATCGGTCGGCAGCTGGGAGCGCGCCGCAGCCTCGGTCCTGAATGCGCTGCGGACCGCCTTCGTGACGCGGCCCTTGGCGTCGATCAGCGACTGATACAGATTGCGCAGCGCCGCGTCGTAGGTCGCGTTTCGGTTGAGCCAATCGTCGAGCGTCGTGACGTCTGTCGTCGACGCGAGGTCGTCGCGCAGCTGGCGAGCCTCGGCAAGGGTCGCGTCGGGCACATCGAGCAGCGCCACCGCGTGCTTGTAGTGCCCCGCCGAGCCCGCCTTCGCGGCCGCCGCCGTCTCCTGATCGTGGCGGGTCAGGAGCCCGGTCAGCCGGGCCGCCCGCACGGCTCGACCCGTGAACGCGACCCAGTCGGCCTCCAGACCATCGGTCAGCCCCTGGGTCCCGGCCAGGGCGTCATAGCGGTTGATCACCTCGTTCGACAATCGCAGCGATGCCCCGTCGCCCACCCCGGGCACGTTGCCAAGCGCCGCCACCAGCCTGGCGGTCTGTGCCTTCACCGCCGTCACCTGCTGCGTTCCGGCATCGATCGTGTCGCTCAGAGCGCCCGAGTCCCCGCCCACGACATCGGTCAGCGACTCGCGGGCCGTCGAGGCCAGCCCGTCGACCTCGTCCGAGAGCTTCACGAGCTCGGCGGTCGCGTCGTCCAGCGCCGGGGCCGCGGCCTGGTCGCCGGCCCAGGTGAGCTCCTCCCTCGCGGGCGTGCCGGGCAGATGGTTCATCGACGCGACGACACCGGCCGCCCCCAGCGCGACGATCGCCCCCACCGCGATCCACGCGAGCGCAAGGAGGACCCGACGGCCAGTGGCCCGGACTGCCTGGACGTTCACGGGCAGCAGCGTAGCGCGCGATCGACCGCATGCGCTGCCGATTGCCCGCGACGCAGGCGATGACCGATGCACCTCCGATCGACCGATGCACCTCCGATCGACCGATGCGTGCCGAGATGTCGGAGGCCTGCCAAGGGACGCAAATCGGCCGAAGGCGCCGGCGCTACTGGTCCCGGAGCGGCCGGCGCAGGTAGCCGAGGTTGCCGTCCATCGGCTGCGGATCGAAGCCGAACCCGCTCCGCACGCCGTCGATCGGGCCCGTGTTGTCCAGCCGAAGCTGGCGCAGCTGGTCGGTGGCGGCCGGGAACGGAACATGGATCGCCTCGGCCGTGCCCGCCACCAGCCTGATGACCGCGACCGGCATCGGGACGAGGATCCGGCGAGCGCCGAGCGCCCGGCAGACCTCCTCGGTCATCTCGCGGTAGGTCCAGTAGCGCGGCCCGCCCAACAGGTACTCGCGCCCGATCGTGCCCGGGTCGGCGAGCGACTGCACCACGATCCGGGCCAGGTCCGAGATCGACAGCGGCTGAAAGCGCGCCTCGCCGCGGCCCGTCATCGGCACCACCCCGGGCGACATCCGAACCAGCCCGGCGAGGATGTTCAGGAACCCGTCGCGCGGCCCGAACAGGATCGACGGCGAGAGCACCGTCCAGTCGAGCCCGCTCTCGCGAACGATCGCGATCGCGCGTGCCTTCGAGCTCGCGTAGTGCAGGTCCGGGTCGTCGGCCACGCCCATCGCTCCCAGGTGGACGAACCGTCGAACACCCGCCTCGCGTGCTGCCGCCACGACGTTGCGGGTCCCTTCCGTGTTGACCAGGCGAAGGCTCGCGCCGCCGTCCCGGTCACGCGGGAGCGCAACCAGGTGCACGACGGTCTCGATGTCGGCGAACGCGGCCGGGAGTGTGTCTTGTCGCGTCACGTCGCCGCCGCGGACGGTGACCCGCTGGCGCTGCGCCGGCGTCAGCCGGTCGAGCACATGGGACGGATCCTGGGGCTGGCGAACGAGCCCGACGACGTCGTGACCGGCGTCCGCGAGCGCCGGGACGACGTGGCTGCCGACGAACCCGGCCGCGCCGGTGACGAGAACCCTGGACATGCCGGTCTCCATCTGCCTCGAGCCCTGGCCCGAACCGAGGTTCGCACCCGCGGCTCACATCGTGCCCACACCGTGGCTCACACCCTGGCTCGATAATCTGCTATGGCACAGTAGCACGAATCTTGGCGACTGGCGGCGATGGCGGCTCCGCTCCTGCCGTCAGCGACCCCCGCTCGCCCCGCGACCCCCGCTCGCCCCGCGACCCCCGCTCGCCCCGCGACCCCGCTCGCCCCGCGACCCCCGCTCACCGCGCGACTCGATCAGGTACCCATGGGGTGGGTACGAACGGTGGACATGCGCAGGTCCGACGGGTCAGCCGGGCGCGGATCGCCGCAGCGAGGGCCGTCAACCTGATCAGGTACCCACCGGGTGGGTCGTGGCGCAGGTGTGGCGGTCGAGAGCTGCGCGAGGACCCACACCACGGGTATCTGCGCAGGTCCGACGCCTGGTCGCGGCCGTTGCATGCACCCCATGGGTACCTGCGCAGGTCGCGTGATGGCACCGCCCGATAGCACCCGTGGGGTGGGTGGCTGATCAGGTGTGGGCGACAGGTGGGGCGGACCAAGCCGGAGCGGGCAGGAGGATGGGCGACAGGCAGCCGGAACGGGCGACAGGTGGGGCGGGCCAGGCGGAGCGGGCAGGGGGATGGGCGCAGCGCCTACCATCGCGACCATGAGCGACCTCGACCCCGGAACCCTGCGCTCGCTCGTGCGCGCGATGCCCAAGGCGGAGCTCCACCTCCACCTCGATGGCTCGCTCCGCATCGACACCGCCCTCGACCTCGCGCACACCCGCGGCATCGACGCCCCGGCGACCTACGAGGCGATGCGCCGCGCCCTCGTCGTCCCGGCGCAGGTCACCGACCAGGCCGAGCTCCTCCTCGCGTTCGATCTCCCCGCCTTGCTCATGCAGGACACCGAGGCGCTCGAGCGCACGGCCGCCGAGCTGGTCGAGGACAAGGCGTTCGATCGAGTCCGATACGTCGAGATCCGCTGGGCTCCCCTGCTCCACACCGATCGCGGTTTGACCGGCCGGCAGGTGGCCGAGGCCGTGGCCCGGGGCGCACGCGAGGCGGCGGCGCGGCTCGGCATCGAGGTGCGGCTCATCGCAACGCTGATGCGCATCCATCCACCGGAGGCGAACCTCGCGTTCGTGCGCGACCTCGAGCGTGGCGGCATCCCCGATGCCCTGGTGGCGGTCGACCTGGCCGGACCGGAGGCACGCTCGCCGGATCCCGAGGTCCATCGGGCGGCGATCGAGGCGGCCCGTGAGATCGGCCTCCACGTGACGCTCCACGCCGGCGAGTGGGGCGGTACCGCGCAGGTCCGCCGGGCGCTCGCGCTCGACCCGGAGCGGATCGCCCATGGCCCCCTCGCGATCGACGATCCCGAGCTGGTCCGTGAGCTCCGGACGCGCGGGATCTGGCTGGACCTGTGCCCGACATCCAACGTCCAGGCGCGGATCGTGCCGTCGATCGCCGAGCATCCGCTCCGTCGGTTGCTCCGAGCCGGTGTGCCCGTGACGCTCAGCACCGACGACCAGACGGTGTCCGACATCTCGCTCTCCGACGAGTACGAGCGGGCCGTAACGATGATCGGGGTCACGCTGCCCGAGCTGTGGGCGATGAACCTCGGGGCGGTCGATGCCGCCTTCTGCGATGCGTCCACGAAGGAGCGTCTGCGCTCCGAGCTGGCCGGCTGGGGAGCGGTGATCCCGGAGCTGGCCACTGCCTGAGGAGCGGTGATCCCGGAGCTGGCCACTGGTTGCGGCCAACGCCCCGGCCGAACCGGAGCGGGCAGGCTTCCCCGGCAACGCTCCCCGGCGCGCTCCCGGCACGCTCCCCGGCAACGCTCGCCGGCGCGCTCCCGGCGCGCTCCCGGCGCGCGACTTCGTCAGATACCCATCCCGCGGGTGCAAGCTGCCGGTCGCACCGGCCGACCTGATCGCATACCCGTGCCACGGGTACAAACGGGCGATGCGCACCACCGGCTTGATCACATACCCGTGCCATGGGCACAAGCGCAACTGCATACCGCGCGACGTGCGCCAGTACCCACCCGGTGGGTAGCTGATCGGGTCGGGCATGTTTGATCGGCCTCTGGCAGCATCGTTCGCGGCAGCCACGTCGGCTGGGTTGAGCAAGTCGCCGGTTTGCACCCACCCCACGGGTGGATGACCAAGTCGAAACCGAGCCCGTGACCGAGTCGAAACCGGGCCCGAAACCGAGCCCACAGCGCGCACGTATCCCCGAGCGACCATCCCGACCGCTCGAGGTACACGCCCGTGCTCCGTCTCGTCCGTCCCGCGCTGGCCATAGCCGCCGTCGCCGTCGCGCTCGTCGTCGGCACCGTGACCGCCAACCCCGGCACCAAGCTGCTCGACGCATCCATGACCGGGATCCAGGTTGGCGGCCAGACGCTGCTCGGCGTCAAAGGCGGTGGCCTGCCCTGGGTGCTCGATCGTGGCGACGCAAGGCTGTTCGCCGATGGCCGCCTCCAGGTGTCGGTTCGCCATCTCGTGCTCGCCGCCGGCGCCGCGGAAGGCACCAACCCCATCCCGACCGGTCGCGCCATCGTCGCCTGCAACGGCGGTGCCGACACCGTGATGACCGGGCTCGTCCCCTACTCGCTCGAGGGCAACGCCACGGTCGACACGACGGTCTCGCTGCCCAGCCCGTGCCTCGCGCCGGTCGTGTTCTTCGCCGGCCAGACCGGGAACGGGCCGCTGTGGTTCGCGGTCACCGGCGGCTGAGCGCAGGCACCGGCACCTCACCGCAGGACGCGCCGGCGACCGGGTCAAAGGCCATCTCAGCGTGAGACCGCGAACGAGTCGACGCTGATCAGCAGCTCGTCATCGACGGCCCGCGGGATCGGATCGAGCGTCAGCGTCGCCGGCACGTCGCTCCCCGCCTTCCAGGTCGCGACGACGGCACCGCCACCCGCGATCGTCTCGCGTGCTTGCTCGTACAGCGAGTCCACGGTGAGCGGGAACACCTCGGTCCCGTCCATGCTCGGGCGCTTGTCGAGCGACGTGACCGAGGTGACGCGGCCGTCGACGACCGTGATCTCGACGGGTGTCGTCATCTGACACAGGCATGAGTACGAAACCTGCCACACGTAGCTGTCGATGCCGCTCGCCCGCCAGGCCGCCTCGTGGGACGCGAGGCCTGGGTCCATGGGCGTGATCGGGACGGGCGTGATCGGCACGGGCGTGATCGGGACGGGCGTGGCCGATGGAGCGGCCGTGGCCGATGGAGCGGCCGTAGGCGGCCCGGAGGACGGAGATACGCTGCCGGCCGGGCTCCCCGAGGGCGGCGACAGCGAGCAACCGGCCAAGAGCACCGATGCGGCCAGCAGCCCGATCCGGCGGGTTGTACAGACCGGTCCTGCCGTCGCGAAGCCATGGACCGCCGACGCTCGCCAGCGGGCCGAGGTTCCCTACGCTGCCCCGTCCGCCAGCTCGTCCAGCGCCCGGGCGAGGGCCCGATCGTCCGCGGCGAGGCGCGTCGGGCGTTGCTCCGGCGGCAGCGCCTCCGCCGTCTCGCGCGTCGTCACCCCGGTCAGCATCAGGATCGTCCGCGCGCCAACGCCCCGGCCCGCAGCCACGTCGGTCAGCGCGTCGCCGATCATCACCGCGCCGGAGAGATCGCCGCCGACCAGGTGCGCCGCGGCAATGAGCAGGTACGGCTCGGGCTTGCCGATGCTGACCACCGCCGTGGTCCGCGAGGCGACCTCGACCGCGCTGACCACGGAGCCGGCACCCGGCCGGTAGCCGCGTTCGATCGGGTAGATCGGGTCGCGGTTGGTGGCGATCAACGTCGACCCGGCACGCACGCAGTCGGCCGCCGCGGCCACCCGCAGATACGTGAGCTGCTGGTCCAGCCCCACGACAACGGCATCGGGATGGCCCGCCGCCTCCCAGCCGTCGATCCCCTCCTGGCTCATGCGCGTCGCGGCGTAGCCGGCATTGACCACCTCGAACCCCGCCTCGCGCAGCTCCCGGTCGAGCCCGCCGGCACCCACCGCCAGCACACGCGCGATGCCGTCCATCTCGTCGCGCAGGTAGAGCGCGGTCGCACGGGACGAGGTGACCACGCGATCCGGGCCGGTCGGCGCACCCACGCCATCGAGCCGGGGCACGTAGTCGGCGTGGTAGTACATCGAGTTGTTGGTGACGTACACGATGTCGTCGCCCCGCGCGGCACGGTCGGTGAGCACGGCACCGACACCGGGCACGGGTTGCGAGGCGCGGTAGACCACGCCATCGAGGTCGACGAGGAGGAGCACGCACCGATGCTACCGTCTGGGCATGCCCAGGGGGTCGTCGCCGCACCCCGCACGCCCGCCCCGACCGTCAGGACCGGGGCGCTCGGCACGCTCCCCGCTCGAGGGCACGTCGCGGCTCATCGTCGATGGCACCAACCTGCTGTACCGGATGGGCAGTCCGAGGGTGGCACCGCCGGCGGCGATCATCGGCCGGCTGCGGGCGGCGATCCCGGGGGCGATCGCGATCGATCTCGTGTTCGACGGGATGGGCCATGGGGTGTTCGGGCGCGTGGCGCAGGGAATGTACGTGCGCTACTCGGGACGGCGAACCGCCGATGACGTGATCCTCGACCTGGTGTCCGAGGGGGTCATGGCCGGGGGCTCCGGACCGGCGGCGGGCGCGCGAGTCCTGGTCGTCTCGAACGACCGCGAGCTCCGTGCGCGGCTCGAGATCAAGGGGGCCCGGTCCGTGCCGCTGCAGTGGCTGCTGACCAGGCTCGACATGCCCGTGCTGGCGTCACCCGCCGCGGGGAACCGGCGACCCCCGAAGGCGACGCCGAGCGCCGGCATCGGCGCGGGTGGAGGTGCCGGCGACACCGGGAGCGGCCGCGGACGGGACGGCGAGGGAAGGGACGGCGAGGATCGACCACGCTGGAAGCCCGGACGCGGCGCGACGACCAAGACCGGACCCGCCAGACGTGTCGCACGCCACAAGCGGCATCCCCGGGCGGGCGCCTGACCGTCCACACACACGGAACACGTTTCGGCGCCTGGCGATCGAACTCGTCCGGCGCCTGGCCATCGAACACGTCCGGCGCGATCCGGCCTGCGGCAAGGCGTTCCGGCCTGCGGCAACGCGTTCCGGTCTGCAGCCACGCGTTCCGGCCTGCGAGCCCACCCGGCTCTGCGCGACCGCCACTCACGACGTTCCGCGCCTCGACTGTTAGCATGCGCCCGTGATTCTCGACCAGCTGCAGCAGATGTGGACCGGCCTGATCGACGCCTCGGCGAAGCTCGTCATCCCGGACTGGGGAGGTCTCGTCGATCTGCTGCCGGTGCTGCTCGTCATCGGCGTGGTCGGCCCCCTGCTGACGTTGCTGATGCTGGCCTGGTTCGGGTACTTCGTGCGCAAGCCGCGCCTCCGGACCACGTACCGTGACCCGCGCCGCCCGGCACCGATCGGCGAGGACGGCCGGCCCGAGTTCCCCGTCGGCGAGCCGTACAGCCCGCGTGAGGCGATGATCTACGAGCCCGGTGCAACCCGATCCGCGTCGGGCGATGCCCTGGTCGTGGCATGCCCCAAGTGCAGCCTCGTGAGGCCCGCGATCCAGGACACGTGCGGCAACTGCGGCCTCACGTTCACCCTCCGACCCGCCACCGTGGTCGTCCGTCCGGCCGGGCCACCGCCCGGTGGGGCGGCCGCCGCCTAGCGCCTCGACAGCCGCCGGCACGGCCGGCGATCACCCCGGACCGACCGGCGACCCCGGCCCGGCCCCAAGCGTCTTGGGACATCGAACATGGCACAGGCTTCGTCGATCCTCTTCGTCCTCGGCGTGATCGTGGTCGCGATCGGCTTTGCGGCCCACGTCGGGCACGCGGTCCTGCTCGCCAACGGCCGGAGGCTGCTCTCGATCGCACCCACGCGCGAGCCTGCGTTCGCCGCGGCAGGGGTCAGCGGGTCGTTCGTGACCTCGCGGATCGCATCGGCATCGTCACCGCTCGATCTCTCCGAATCGCCCAGCCCGCTGTCGCGCGCCGCGATCGCGATCACCACGATCGGGTTCGCGCTGCTGCTGGGGTCGATGGCGCTGCGCGCGATCGTGGTCGGCCGCGGCCCGTACGGGAACCTGTACGAGTTCAGCGTCGCGTTCTCGGCTTCGATCCTGGGCGGCTACCTGTTCCTGTCGCGCCGCTACGCGATGCGCCAGATCGGGTTCATCCCGGTGGGCGTGGCGCTTGCGATGCTGCTCTACGCGTCATCGCTGCCGTCCGAGATCGAGCCGCTGGTGCCGGCGCTCCAGAACGCGCCGCTGCTCACGATCCACGTCGGGATGGCGGTCCTCTCGTACGGGATCTTCGCGACCGCGTTCGCGGCGGGCGTCGGGTACCTGGTCCAGGGCCGCGAGGACCGCTTCGCCTGGCTGCCCTCGCACAAGACGCTCGACGAGGTCGCCTATCGTGCGGTGATCATCGCGTTCCCGATCTTCGCGACGATGATCATCCTGGGCTCGTGGTGGGCGTCGATCGCCTGGTCCCGCTACTGGGGCTGGGATCCGAAGGAGACGTCGGCGCTGGTGACCTGGCTCACCTACGCGGTCTACCTCCACGCGCGCAACCAGCGCCGATGGGCGGGCCGTCCCGCCGCGCTGCTGCTGGTGGTGGGCTTCGGGATGGTGCTGGTGACGTACTCGGGCTCGCTCTGGTTCACGGGCCTCCACGCGTACAGCGGGCTGTAGGCGGGTCGGGTCGCCGGCGGGTCGCCGGACCTACGTCCTGAACCGCATCGGTCGCGCGGTGCCGGGGCGGCGAAACTGGTCACCTCTGCGGCGCATCCGGTGAGCTGGCGGCGCATCTCGGTCACCCAGCGGCGCATCTTGGTCACCTCTGCGGCGCATCTTGGTCACCTCTGCGGCGCATCTGATCACCTACCCGTGGCACGGGTGCTAACGGACGGCCCGGGCGGGCGACCTGATCGCGTACCCATGGGGTGCATACGGATGCGCCTCGACTCGATCACTTACCCACTGCCTGGGTCGTAGCGCACGTGTCGCCAGTCGATCGTGCGCCAGTACCCACCGGACAGGTATCTGCACAAGTCGCGAAGGCACGAGGTGCGTGGAGTTCCCGGGAGTCGCCTGACGCCGCATTCGATCATCGACTTAGTGCCCGCCTGGTGGGTATCTGATCAGGTCCAAGGCGAGGGGCGAGGGGCGAGGGGCGAGGGGCGAGGGGCGAGGCCGATGAGGGTGGTCGAAGCCGGGCGAAACGAACCTTGGGCTGTGCCACGGGTCCACCATCGAGACGAGGTCACCATCATGCGGATCCGGAACGCCGCATGGCGCACGTTCAACAGCTACGACCACTGCTCGGTCAGCCTCGACGAGGCGGACGCGCAGGGGCTGCACGGGTCCGCCACGTGCACGAACCTGCGGTGGACGGACATGTTCAACCAGGGCTTCGACGGCGAGGGCTTCGTCGAGGGCGAGCCCGCCTTTGACGCCATGATCCAGTTCGACGCCGTGGCGACATCCAGCTCCTGAGAGGATCGACGTCGGGGATCCACCAGATGGCGGCGCGCCTGCTCAGGCCGGTTGGATCGAGGTGGCTACGAACGTCGAGCGGCAGCGGGCAGTCGTGGTCTTTGCCGGCTCGGCGAGCTTGCCCGTCGAGTCGACCATGATCCTGCAGTCGCGCGATGCCGGGTCGTCGAAATGGCCGACGACGCGGACCCAGATCGGATCCTCGGGCGCGGCGGCATCGGCCGAAGGATCGATCGCCACGATCAGTGTATTGGGCGCGGTCGCGTCACCCGAGGTGTCACCCGAGATCACCCAGTGAGCGCCGAGCAGCCAGGCCGGGTCGCCGGTGCAGTCCCCGGGCTCAAGGGCCGGACTGGGCGGGCAGGCGGCGACGTCCATGTCGACGATCGGCGAGAAGGCGATCAGCGTCAGGATCACCGACCCGAAGCAAGTCGCCCGCCGGTTCGCCGCGACGCCTGTCACGTCCTCGACCCGCTCCACCTTCTTCGGACATCCCGACCCACCGGGGAGTGTCTCGTCAACGCTTGCCGCGTTGGTGGGCTCGGGCGAGCGCGGGGCGGACGTGGAAGGGGAATCGATCGGCATCGCCGTGGGTGTCGAGGTCGGCGCCGATGACGGTGCCGCCGATGAGGGCGCGGCCGACGGGCTGGCGGACGCGGTTTCGGTCGGCGTGCTTTCGGACGCGGTCGATGCACTCTCGGATGTGGACGGAGACGGCGAGGCACCTACCTGACTGCAGGCTCCCACGAGCAGGGTGGCGGCCAGCAGCAACGCGACCGTCGATGCCCGGCCACCCCTGCCGTCGCTTCCACCCCGCTGGGTCACGTGGTGGCGACTAGATCGATGAGGACGCATGGCCTCCCTCCAGCAACCCGCCCGGCTGTTCCCCGGTCCGGGTTCTGGTCCTCGGACGGGCTCTGGCCGATGATGTGACGGCAGCCTTGCCTCGTGCTCGCCTCGTGCTGGCCTCGCATTGCCTCGTGCTCGCCTCGCCTCGCCTCGCCTCGAACGCGTAAGGCGCGGGCAAGGCGGCGTTGAGTCGCAGATGAGTGGCCGCGCGCATGCTTGCCTCGTGGACGACGTCTCGATCGGCCGATCGATCCGGGCGGTGCGCATCAAACGCGGCTGGCGTCAGGCGGATCTGGCCGTGGCGAGCGACGTCTCGCAGTCGACGGTGTCCCGCGTGGAGGCCGGCGACCTCGCGAGCGTGCCGTTGATCAGGCTGCGGCGGATGGCCGGGACGCTCGGCATGCGGCTGACGCTCGAGGCGCGCTGGCAGGGTGCCGAGCTCGATCGACTGCTGGGACGGCGACATTCCGCGATGCACGATGACCTCGCGCGGCTGTTCGAGTCGCTGCCCGGATGGACCGCGGTGCCGGAGGTGACGTTCTCGATCTTCGGGGAGCGGGGCGCGATCGACATTCTGGGCTGGCACGCCGAGACTCGCACGCTGCTCGTGGTCGAGCTCAAGACCGAGATCGTCGATGTCCAGGAGACGGTCGGGACGTTGGACCGGAAGGTGCGGCTGGCCGGGGAGATCGCCGGCGAGCGGGGTTGGACGCCGGCGACCGTCGCCTCGTGGCTGGTAGTGGCAGAGGGAGCCACCAATCGGCGCCGGGTCGCGGCGCACCGGGCGATGCTGCGGGCCGCGCTGCCCACGGACGGGCGTTCGGTGATGGGCTGGCTGCGTCACCCGCGCGGCCGGATGGCGGCGCTGTCCTTCCTGTCAGGTACCCATGGGGTGGGTACGAACGGTGGACATGCGCAGGTCCGACGGGTCAGCCGGGTGCGGACAGCCGCACAGGGACCGTCAACCTGATCAGGTACCCACCGGGTGGGTCGTGGCGCAGGTGTGGCGGTCGAGAGCTGCGCGAGGACCCACACCACGGGTATCTGCGCAGGTCCGACGCCTGATCGCGGCCGTTGCATGCACCCCATGGGTACCTGCGCAGGTCGCGTGATGGCACCGCCCGATCGCACCCGTGGGGTGGGTGGCTGATCAGGTGTGGGCGACAGGTGGGGCGGACCAAGCCGGAACGGGCAGGAGGATGGGCGACAGGCGGCGGGAGTGGCGGCAGGGGGGCGGACCAGGCCGGGACGGGCGGGACGCAGGAGCCGGAACGGGCAGAGCGTGGGCAGGAGGCGGGGCGGCGACAGGAGGGCGGGACGTGGGCAGGCGCGGGAGTACGCGCGACTGTGCCCCCGCCCCTGTCCCGTCCTGATTCGGTCCTAGGGCAGCTGGATCAGCTTCGAGCCCTGGGCCAGCGAGGACGCGGCCGTCTTGAACACGTCGGACAGGTCAGGCGACGCGCCCGACGTCTTGGGCAGGCAGAAGAAGTGATCGCCGTCGTCGTTCTCCGTGCCCGGGCAGCCGTTGTCCGCGAGGGAGCTGGTGGCCATGCTCGCCAGCAGGTCCGTCGCAGTCTTCTTCTTGAACGCGCCTGACTTGTCGGGGCACTTGATGTCGTTGGAGCCGTCGAGCCCGAAGCCCACCGTGAAGATCTCGATGCCCGCGGCCTTGGCAGCGGTGGCCGCGCTGTTGGCCTGCTCGCAGTAGTTGCTGGTGCTGCTGGTGGAGGTGTTCGGCTGTCCGTCGGACATCAGGATGATCCCCTTGTGGACGCCGGTCCGCCCGTAGTGGGTGAGCTCGTACGCGGCCATCGGGATGGGATCCGTGAGGTCCGTCTTCGTCTGCGAATTCGTGAAGCAGCTGATCGCGTCGTCCATCGCGCTGCCGGACGCGCTGTAGTCGGAGCCGAATGAGGCGCCCTGGCCCATGAGTCCGATCGGGATCCAGCGCCGCAGATCGGCCGGCGCATAGGCGGTGCCGATCGACGTAGCCGGCTGCGTCACGCACGACTTGCCGGCCTGGCTGGGGCCGAGCATCCCGAACGAGAGCCACTGCGTGGCCGGGTTGTACAGCGTCCGGACAGCATCGGCCGCCGACCGGGCGTTCGCGGTGTCCACGCCGTTCATGCTCGTCGTCCGGTCGACGATGAGCGCCACGTCGACCGGCGTGACCGGCAGCGACCCGCACGGACCCTTGCAGGCGGCGGAGATCACCGCCTGGGTGCGGCCGCTATCGATACCCACCACGCGCGCGAAGCCGTAGCCGACAGACACCGTGCCCTCGAGCACGATCGTGTTGCACTTGGCGCCTGCGGATGGGTCGCACACGGCCGCGCAGATCCCGTTCGCGCAGCGCCAGGCGTCGGCAGACACCGGACCCGGGTCGCACGTGAGCGGGATGTCCTCGAGGTCGGGCAGCCCGTCATGATTGCGGTCGCCGATCACGCACCGGAAGCTGGTCTGGGCGACGCCCGCGGGCAGGCCACCAGGGTAGTCGACGTCCGCGTACTGCAGCGCGACCTGCTCGGCCGCGGCGCCGTCGTCGGGGAGCTCGGCGACGCCGGCCAGCGCACCGGCGTCCAGCGAGTTCCAGAGGTTCTGGTTTGCGTTGCGCAGGACGCCCACGTCGATCACCGCAGCGGAGAACGCCAGGATGACCACCATGAAGATGGCGAACAGGACGATCACCTGACCCTGCTCGGGCCCGGCATCGGCCCGGGTGTGCGTCCAGCGGCGAGCCCAGGTCCGGGCCGGGGTGTGCGTCCAGCGGCGGGCCCAGGTCCGGGCCCGGCCGCGCTGCGCGACCCGCTTGTCTGCGATCGAGACGAGGCTGCGCATCATTCGATCCTCATCCGGACCGTCGACGTGATCGGGATCTCGTTGCCGAACGTCAGCGGCCAGATCATGTGGTACGTGTAGTCGACCGTGACCACCACCGCGTCACCGGATTCCCAGTCCGGGGCGGTACACGCGTGGAACGTCGTCGCGGGCGCCGCGTCCGGCCGCTCGCAGCTCGTGGTCACCGTGAGGTCGGCCTGGCTGAGGCCGGTCGACATCGCGCGTACCCGGGCCTCCACGGCGGACGTGTCGCCCGGGGCCGTGATGCTCAGGCGGGCGCCCTCGCGCGCGGCGTTGATGGCCGTCATGTTCGAGTACAACAGCATGCCGAAGTCGGCGATGCCGGCCACGATCAGCATGAAGATCGGCAGCACGAGCGCGAACTCGACGAGCGACTGGCCGTCGCCGCGTCGTGCCGTTCGCAGCCGCCGTCCGCGCCTGCGCTTGGTGGTGCCGTCGGTACCGTCCATGTGAGACCTCGCCAGTCGTTGCTGGGGCGCAGGCCCGTGCCCGTATGGGCATGCTCGCTAGCCTTCGCCCCCCCGGACCACGCCGGCGGAGCTGCCCCGGAACCCCGGGTACTGCGCCGTCGACACGACTACTGGATGCAGACTGGAGGACTTTTGGCGCGGGGGCCATGACACCTTGGTCCCATCGGGCCAAGTGCCCGGAGGCACCACCCGGGCGACCGGGACCGAGTCCTAGGACCCCGACGACCGTTCGGATGGTGCGCCGGGTCCACGGTCCGGCACGGACACCCGGGCTCAGCGCCCGGCACCGAAACAGAACACCCGTTCTCATCGGCCATCCGGCGACTGGTCGTGCACAACCGTGGCTCGACCGTGGACAAGCCGCCGGGCCAGGGTTGATGGACGGCGCCCGAACGGTGGACGAACGGCGCCCGAACGTGGACAGAGGGCCGCCGAGCGTGGATGCGCGTGTGCACCCGACATAACTACATGTTGCGATCGAGGATGCCGGTACACCACTACATCTTGTGGTTTTGGGGTTGACCCGGCCTCCCCCGCGACGTAGCATTCCCTGGTCGCTCCCGCGACGGACGGACCCGATGACACCCGCCCCAGCATGGCCGCCGAGCCGGCCGGGACGAGGACCCGGAGATGGACGTCGAGGGAACGAGCCGAGGACCGGTCCGCAGCTGACGCGGCACCTCATCTCGCCGTCGCGAGGACCGGCCGCCGGACGTGGAAGCAGCGCTCGAGACGAGGAACAGAGACAGCGCCCGAAACGCACTGAATCGATATCGCTCGTAGCACAGCGCTCACCACCACGCACGGAGCGTCCCGTTTGGCAGCCGGGCCGCAACCAGCCAGACCGGCGGCGGACGTCCCCCATCCGTGTCGTCGGCATCCAAGGGAGGAGCCCGCGCCCTGCGCGGGACGGAGGAGACGAACGAAATGGCCCAGGCTCGCGAGGTTGTCCCGGTCATGGACGCGAAGGACGCGAAAGGACGCAAAGAAGCGCACCCGGACGACTGCGACCGGCAAGACCAGCCGGAAGGGGCTCGGCGGCATCTACGGCGCCAGCTTCACCGGCGAGGGGACCCGCGGCCTGACCTTCGAGCGCCGCTGGACGCGGCCCGGCGTGCACCCCTACGACGAGATCACCTGGGAGTACCGCACCGCGGCCATCTCCTCGGAGACCGGCAAGACCGTGTTCGAGCAGAAGGACGTCGAGGTCCCGGCGTTCTGGAGCCAGCTCGCGACCAACGTCGTCGTGACCAAGTACTTCCGCGGCCACGTCGGCACGCCCGAGCGCGAGCACAGCGTCAAGCAGCTCATCGACCGCGTCGTCAACACGATCACCGCCTGGGCCGAGACCCAGCGCTACTTCGCCGAGCGACGAGGACCTGGCCGCGTTCAAGGCCGAGCTCACCCACCTGCTCGTCCACCAGAAGATGGCGTTCAACTCGCCGGTCTGGTTCAACGTCGGCATCGAGCAGAAGCCCCAGTGCTCGGCGTGCTTCATCAACTCGGTCCAGGACAACATGAGCTCGATCATGGACCTGGCCAAGACCGAGGCCATGCTGTTCAAGTACGGCTCGGGCGCGGGCGTGAACCTGAGCGCCATCCGGAGCAGCAAGGCCAAGATGTCGGGCGGCGGCATCGCATCGGGCCCGGTCAGCTTCATGAAGGGCTACGACGCGTTCGCGGGCGTCATCAAGTCGGGCGGCAAGACCCGCCGCGCGGCCAAGATGGTGATCCTCGACGCCGACCACCCGGACGTGCTCGACTTCATCGACAGCAAGGCCAACGAGGAGCGCAAGGCCTGGGCGCTGATCGAGCAGGGCTACGACCCCAGCTTCACCGGCGAGGCCTACGGCTCGGTCTTCTTCCAGAACGCCAACCACAGCGTGCGCGTGACCGACGCGTTCATGAAGGCGGTCGAGCGCGACGCCGAGTGGCAGACCTACGAGGTCACCGACGGCCAGCCGGCCGGCACCTACAAGGCGCGCGACATCTTCCGGCGCATGGCCGACGCCGCCCACCTGTGCGGCGACCCGGGGATCCAGTACGACACCACCATCAACGACTGGCACACCAGCGCGAACACGGACCGGATCTACGCGTCCAACCCGTGCTCGGAGTACATGTTCCTCAACGACACCGCGTGCAACCTCGCCAGCCTCAACCTGATGAAGTACGTGCGCGAGGACGGCGAGTTCGACGTCGACGCGTTCCGGTTCGCCGCCAAGGTCACGATCACGGCGCAGGAGATCCTGGTCGACAACGCCAGCTACCCGACGCCCAGGATCGAGGAGAACAGCCACCGCTACCGGCCGCTCGGGCTCGGCTACGCGAACCTGGGCGCGCTGCTCATGAACCGCGGCCTCGCCTACGACTCCGATGAGGGTCGCAACTACGCCGCGGCCATCACCTCGCTGATGCACGGCGAGGCGTACCGCCAGAGCGCCATCATCGCCCGCGACCACGGCGGCCCGTTCGTCGAGTACGCCGTCAACCGCGAACCCTTCCTGCGCGTCATCGCGAAGCATCGCGACGCCGCGTACGCGATCCCCGAGAAGGGTGTCCCGACCGAGATGCTGGAGTCGACTCGCCAGCTGTACGACGAGACCCTCCAGCTCGGCCGGGAGCATGGCTACCGCAATGCGCAGGTGACCGTGCTCGCGCCCACCGGGACGATCGCGTTCATGATGGATTGCGATACCACCGGCATCGAGCCCGACATCGCGCTGATCAAGTACAAGAAGCTGGTCGGCGAGGGCTACCTCAAGATCGTCAACCAGACCGTGCCGGCCGCCCTGCGCAAGCTGGGCTACGCCCCCGAGCAGGTCGAGGACATCGTCAAGTACATCAACGAGCGCGAGACGATCGAGGGCGCGCCGGGCCTGAAGCCGGAGCACCTGCCCGTGTTCGACTGCGCGTTCAAGCCGGTCAACGGCGAGCGGTCCATCCACTACATGGGCCACGTGCGGATGATGGGCGCCGTCCAGCCGTTCCTCTCGGGCGCGATCAGCAAGACCGTCAACATGCCCGAGGCCGCGACGGCCGAGGAGATCGAGACGGTCTACCTCGAGGGCTGGAAGCAGGGCCTGAAGGCGATCGCGATCTACCGCGACGGCTCGAAGCGCAGCCAGCCGCTGTCCACGGGCAAGAAGAAGGACGAGGGCACGGCCGAGGATCGGGAGACGATCGAGGGGCTGCGCCGGCAGCTCGCCGCGGCCCAGGCCGAGGCCACCAAGCCGCATCGGCATCGGCTGCCCTCGGAGCGCGCCGCCGTCACCCACAAGTTCGAGATCAGCGGCCACGAGGGCTACATCACGGTCGGCCTGTACGACGACGGCCAGCCGGGCGAGATCTTCCTCAAGATGGCCAAGGAGGGCTCGACGGTCAGCGGCCTGATGGACACGCTGGCGACGTCGGTCAGCCTGGCGCTCCAGTACGGCGTGCCGCTGCGCGACGTGGTCAACAAGTTCGCACACGTGCGGTTCGAGCCCAGCGGCTTCACCGGCAACTCGGAGATCCCGATCGCGAAGTCGATCGTGGACTACATCTTCCGGTGGCTGGGGTCGCGCTTCCTGCCGGCCGACGAGAAGGCGATGCTGGGGCTGATCGACCGCTCGCAGGTGGTCGACGAGATCCCGGACGACGCACCCGGTGCGCTCTCGATGGTCGCCCGGGATGACGAGGGCGACGTGGTGTCGCCGGGCTCCGTGAGCTCGCCGGCACCGACCGAATCGGCCTCGGAGCCGCCCACCGCGACCGCCACCGCGATCGAGCCCGTCCCCGCCCCCGCTCCTGCCCCAAAGGAGGAGCTGGTGGTCATCGCCAGCAACGGCAACGGGAACGGCCACAAGAACGGCAACGGCCAGACCCTCGAGTCATTCGCCGGGTCATCGCTGGGTGGCGGCGTCAAGGTGGCCTTCGCCGCCCAGGCCGACGCCCCGTCCTGCGCCGACTGCGGCTCGATCATGGTCCGCAACGGCTCCTGCTACAAGTGCCTCAACTGCGGGAGCACGTCCGGCTGTAGCTGAGACATGGACGGGCAGTCTGGCCCGGCCGTAGTCGGCAAGAGGAGCGGGGGCCCTCATGACAGATGTCGCAGTACGGTCAGTCGACTACAGGAACTTCAAGGCGCTCGCTCGATTTCACCTGTCCTTCGAGCGCATGAACCTCCTTGTCGGGCCGAACAATGCCGGCAAGTCGACGATCGGAGATTCGCTGCGTCTACTCTCGGCGGGGATCCGCGCCGCCCGATCTCGATCTCCGACACGCTTCCGAGACTTCGATCACGTCGAGCGGTATGGATATCAGATTGCCGTAGGGAACCTCGGCATATCCACAGTGAACGTGCATACCGATTACGCTGAAGAAGCGGCTACGGCGACGTTTACGCTTACCAACGGCAACCGGCTCCGTCTCTACTTCCCGCCTGAGGAAGACATCTGCTACCTAATGACCGATGCGAATGATCGGCCAACCTACTCCGCAGCACTATTCAAGCGGCAGTTCCCGATCACGGTAGGGGTCGTGCCAGTGCTGGGTCCGCTTGAGCCGCCGGAGCCCCCGCTCTCGAGAGACGCGATTGTTCGTGGTCTCGCAACCAGACGTGCCTCGCGCCATTTCCGCAATTACTGGGAGTCGATCGCTCGCGACGAGTTCGACGACTTTAGGGACGTCCTTGCCCAGACTTGGCCCGGCATAGACATACGTCCTCCCGAACGCCAAGTGTCGGAGGATGGCGTCCGGATCTCGATGTTCTGCGTAGAGGATCGCATCGACCGGGAGGTCTACTGGGCAGGATTCGGTTTTCAGGTGTGGTGCCAACTCCTCACCCACCTTCTGCGCGTCGATGCCCAGACACTGATTGCGGTCGACGAGGCCGAACTCTATCTCCATCCGGATCTCCAGCGGCAGCTGGTCGGACTGCTCAGAAGCGCCGGTCCTGATGTTGTTCTTGCGACCCATTCGACCGAGATCGTGGCAGAAGCCGATCCGGACGAAGTCGTCCTCATTGACAAACGTCGCGACTCCGCCAAGAGGATCGCCACATCGGATGGTCTGCGCGCTGCCTTTACGCTGCTTGGCTCGAACCGGAATTCGGTCATCTCGCAGCTCGCGCGCACGAACCGCGCGCTGTTGGTCGAGGGCGCTGACTTCAAGGTCCTGAGGGCGTTTGCCAGGAAGCTAGGGTACGAGAGACTCGCGACGTCGTTTGACTTCGCAGTGACCGAGTTGCATGGCTTCCGAACTCCGTCCCACATTAGAGTAATGGCTGACTCGATGGACTTGATCCTCGGCACGACGACCATCTGTGCCATCTTGCTGGATCGTGACTATCGCTGGTCTGATGAAATCGCAGATCTAGAAGCCGCTCTTTCCTGGGCCGCGTACGCGCACGTGTTCCGCCGCAAGGAACTAGAGAACTACGTTCTCGTACCGGGCGCAGTCGATCGGGCATTGGAGTCCACCGAGCGCGAGAGGGCAAGACGAGAGGGTCGTGCCATTCGGTCGCTGCCGCCTGTCGATAGTCTGCTCGGTGAAGTCACCGAGGTGCTCCGTGTGGAGACAGAGAGTCAAGTCGTTGCGAAGCGGGCAGACTACCTCGCGGCAAAGAGAAAGGGTGTCGATCGGTCAACGCTCATCAGTGAAGGGATGCACGAGTTCACAGAGATCTGGCGGGATATCGGCGTGAGGCTAGACTACGTCTCTGGCAAGTCTGCGTTGGCGCAGTTGAACGCTCGGCTTCAGCAGGACTGGTCGCTCAGCCTTACCCCCCTGCGAATTGTTGATGCCATGCGTAGAGACGAGATCCCTCAAGAGATGAATCGTCTTATTCGCTCGTTGGACGAGTTTCGTGTGCACACCAAGTAGTCTTGGAGGGCGATCGGCCACCCAGGCGCTGCTCGCGGAGCAGGTCCGCTACTACCGCGAGCGCGCCTACGAGTACGACTCGACGAGTCCCGGCGTGGCGCCACGCGCAGTCGCGGAGCTGCGGGCGCTGGGACCCTTCGAGCGGGTGATCGAGCTCGGTGCGGGCACCGGGCTGTACACGGGGATCCTCGCGTCGATGTCGCGCGAGGTGGTCGCGGTGGACTCGTCGCCCGAGGTGCTCGCGATCAATCGGGCCAAGAACCCGGCGCCCAACATCTCGACGCTCGTCGCCGATGTGCTCGACGACGTGTCGCTGGAGCCGGCTGACCTCGTGTTCTTCGCGGCCCTCTGGTCGCACATCCCGACGTCGAGGTTCGAGACGTTCTGGACTCGCGTCGAGCGCCTGCTCGTGCCCGGTGGGCACGCGTTCATCGTTGACGAATCGCGCCACGATCTGTGGCAGGAGGAGGCGCTGGACGCCGACGAGGTCGTGATGCGCACGCTCAACGACGGCCGCCGGTTCCGCGTGGTCAAGGTGCTCTGGGATCCGGGGGAGCTGACGACGCGCCTGGCGACGATGGGGCTACGTGCCCGGCTGACCCGGCAGGATCCCTTCTACTGGGGCGTGATCGAGCGCGGATAATGCGGCTGCAATCGGAGTAGTCGATCCGCAGCTTGGGGATGGCTATGTCGCTTGAAGGCATCGCGGTCGCAGTGGGCAGCGTCCTGTTCGTCGGCGTCGCGCTCCTGCCGGTCGTCGTTCTGGTGATCCTCGCCAACCGCCACCTGGCAGGGCGCAAGAGCCGGCTCGATGGCCTCTTCGGCGGCATCGGACGGGCCGCGCAGGTCAACTCGCATCTGCGCGCCGCCACGCCCCACCCCGACGACCTCGGTCTCAATGTTCCGGCACGGCCTGACGGCATGTCTCGCGACCATCGCCGTCGCCGCGCGCGGCGGCACTGATCCCGAGCCGAAGCCATCGCCACTAGCTGAGGCGCTTGCAGCCATCCTGGGGCAGCCACCCGATCGGCCGCGCCGACCTCGATGGGTGGGTGGTTCAGTTCGAGGCGCCCGATGCCGTCGAGCTGGCCCTGTTCGACCCCGCCGCCCAACGCGGACTGAGCCACAGCCGACCGTGAGGTTGCGGGGTGAGCGATCCGGCCGTGCGAAGGCGTCCGCGACCCACGGAAGGGGTCTGCGCGGCTCTTGACCACAATCCGCGTCGGACGAGATGCTGACCGGAGCAAGACGTGTTCGACGCGGCCGCGGCAGGGGGACTCCGATGCGAAGGGTGAACATCCGTCGGGGCATCATTGGCGGCTCCGTCGTGGCCATCTTCAGCGCCTCGGCCGCCGCCAGTCGCTCACCCGATCCATTGCCGATGTTCGCCGCCGTCCTCACATTCGCCTTGGCGTGCGTCGCCGCAGCGGTCGTCCTGGCGATCGCGGTCAATCGGCATCAGAAGCCACCCGTCCGCTGGTAGCCGGGCTGGCCTGTTCGCCCGCAGCAGTCGCCGAGTACGTTTGGGGACGGGCCGGCCACCCGCAGCACACGGACGCGGATGGCGACTGAGGCATCAGCTGGCGCGCCGCAATCGATCGAGACCGGGCGGGCCACCAGCGGCTTCAAGCTCCCCCTCGATAGCTATGCGCCGGCCGCCCGCCGCAGCTCGGCGAGATAACGGCCATGGCGTACCCAGTCGGGTGTGGCTGGCGCTCGGCCGTACGCAGCCCGCCTCTCGTTGGCCCCGTGTCGAGGTTGGATGAGCGCGCGCCCGCCGGCGGCGCGAGCAAGCCGCCCGTCCAGGGTGAGCAGCTTCGCGTCTGCCGCCTCGGCCAGGGCGAGGTGCGCGGCGTCGTAGGCGCTGATGTCGCGGGTCGCGGCAAGGTCCAGCGCGACGAGGAGCATGGGCCGGTCCGGCGCGACGGTCTCGATCCCCAGCTCGTCGAGCTCGCGGACGGCCTCCACGACCGCATCGGGATCCCAGCCATAGCGACGGACCAGGACATTCACGACCTCGAGCCAGAACAGGTCGAGCACGAGCAGGGGCCAATCGGCGGCATCGACGATGTGCCGCCGCACGGGCTCGGCTTCGGGTTCGCCAAGCAGGATCGCGAGCGCAGCCGACGAGTCGAGGACGAGCGCCTCAGCCATCGTCCCGATCCCGTTCCATGCGCACCGCTTCAGCCGCCGACGGACCGCCGGGGTGTCGCTCACGCTGCTCCCGACCGATGGCATCGAGGCGATCCAGCGCGGCGAGCGATCGACGACGACGCTCCTCCGGGTCGTCGTCCAGCTTCCGGCCTTCCTCGACCGACACGAGGACCGCGACCGGACGGTGATCGCGCTCGATGAGGAACCGCTCCCCTGCCGATGCCGCGTCCAGGATGGCGCCCAACGACCGCCGGAGATCGAGCGGGCTGATCGTTCTCATAGCTGACTATCATAGTGAGTTGCCCTGGTGGCTGCTCACATCACCGACCACGTCGGCGGATGCCTCGCCGTCACGCACGCCGCGGAACACGACGAATGCCACCAGCGCTGCCAGCGCGCAGGCGCCGGCGGCCAGGACGTAGACGATCCGGACAGAAAACAGATCGGCGAAGATGCCAGCCAGCGCCATCGAGACCGCGTTGGCGGTCGACGTGGTTGCCGACATGAGGGAACCCACGCGACCGCGGGCCGTGTCCGCAACGGCCGTCTGGATGATGGTCGACGAGGCGGCCTGGAGCGGCGTGACGAACCAGCCGACGGCGAACAGCAACGCGATGACCTGCCATACGGAGGTCACACCGGCCAGCCCGAGGGTCACCACCGCGATCCCAGCCAGGGCGACGGTGATGATCGCGGTCGTCGAGATCCGGGCGGTCAGCCAGGCCACGATCGTGGTGGCAAGGACGATCGATATCGCTTCGGCTCCGTCGATCGCGGCCATCCAGGCGGGGGAGACATCGAGCTCGTTGACGAGCAGTGGGACGAACAGGACGTTCACGGCCCCGATCCCCAGCATGGCTGTGGACACGCCGAGGAGCGTCCCCAGCAGGAGGCGGGAGTCGCGCACGATGACGAGCCCCTCGCGGATCGAGCGCGCCACACCGAGCATGGCCGGGTGATCCGCAGTGTCAGCCATGATGCGCCCGGCGCTGGCTGCAACACCGAGCACGAGCAGGAAGGACGCGCCAAACGTCGCGGCGTCCAGGACGAACCCGGGCCAGGCTGCCCCGTACGCGCTGAACAGGAGGCCAGCGATCGCTGAGCCGATCACGGTCCCCAGGACCCTGGTGGCCTGCGTGAGCGAATTGGCCGCGGGCAAGCCATGGCGGGGGACGATGTGGGGCAGCAATGCGTTGCGTGCCGGCGTGAAGAACGAGCCGATGCTCGATTCGGCAAACCCAAGTGCGACCAGCAGGGGGACCCCGGCCGGGCTGTGGACCAGGACGAACCCGAGCACCACCCCTGCGCGCAGGAGGTCGGCGGCGAGCATGACCCGCCGGCGGTCCCAGCGATCCACGTACGCGCCGGCCACGAGCCCCACCGTGAACCGAGGGGTCACCAGGGCGATCGACATGACTGCCAGCGCCGCGGTGGATCCGGTGAGCTCGTTCACGACGAGCAGGAGGAGCAGGAAGGTGGTCGCATCGCCGATGTCAGAGACCGCCTGGGCCAGCCAGATCCGCCGGTAATCGGCGATTCGAAGGACGTCGCGGATCCCGAGCGGCCGCGCGGTCGACGACGTCACGCCTGGTCCTCGTCGCTCAAGACCTCGGGGTAGAGCGCCAGCAGGAACCCGTAGTCGGACGCATCGGGCGCGTCATCGGCGTTGTCGCCGCTCGCCTCGTCGATCAGCGCCTGCAGGCGCCTGCCGAACTCGGTTCGCCGATCGGGCCGAAGGCGAAGCCGGCCCTGGATCACCGTGACCCTGCCGCCCGGTCCCTCGCCCCGGTCGACGATGCCGCTGGCGAGGCCGTCGCGGATGTTGCGTCGAGCGTCCTCAACCGCGACGTCGAGCAGCCGGTTGAGCGCTGCGCCGGTCTCGGGCAGCGAAGCGAGCGTGCGCTCCATGCGGAAGGCCCGCGCGCTCAGCTGATAGTGACGCTGGACGATTCCGCCCACCAGCTGCGTACCCGCGACGCGGATGAGACCGGCCTCGACGAGCAGGTTGACGTGACGGTAGAGACGGGTCTGGCTCGTCCCCAGCGCGGCGGCAAGCTCCTTCACGGTCCAGCCGTGCCGCATCCGGCCCTCCATCGTCTCGATCAGCCGAAGCCGCAGGGGGTCGCCCAGGGCTTTGAGCTGCCCGGGTTCCCGAACGATGAGCTCCTCTGGCGGGAGCGGGAGCGCCTCGAGGCTCGATCCGTCAGGGCTGTTGTCCGTCATTCACAACTCCATGATCATTCACGAGATTGTGAATATGACGCGGTGCCCTGTCAACCCCGGCCGATGCGTGGCCTGGCCGCCAGCGGGGTCGGGCCAGGCTACCGACCTTCGCCGGGTCGGGACCAGCCGACACCCCGGAAGCGCCCGAAGTCGGCATCGAAGGTGGTGATCGTTGCGCCGTGCTCGATCGCCAGCGCCGCCAGGTGGGCATCGTTGACCAGGTTGCCGGCGGAACCCGCTTCTCCGAGCAGCCCGGCGAGGACCTCGGCGTGGCGGGTGGTGGGCTCAGCGACCATCGCCGCCGGCTGGCTCAGCCAGGCTCGAACGAGGTCGGTCGCCTGGCCCGCGTCGAGGGGCCGGGGGAACACAGCCGGGTGCGTGGACAACCGAAGGAACGCGAGCAGCACGACCCACGTGAAGCCGACCGCCTCGTGGCCGGCAAGCGCGCCGTCGAGCCACGCCTTCGACCGCTCGTGATTGGGTGATGCCTGGTTGACGGCGTAGAGCAGGACGTTGGCGTCGACGAGCTGCACGTGTCAGCTGCGCTCGGCGAGGCGTCGGATCAGCGCCTCGTCCTCGAGGTCGGCGGCGAGCCGCAATGCCTTGTCGATGGGGATCGAGGGGTTGCCCAGATCGAACGTCGGGGTGGCGAAGGTCTGTGTGCCCGTGCGCCCGGGAGCGCCTGCCCGGATGGCCGCGTTGACGGCCTGCTTGAACGTGAGCCCCCGCTCTCGCATCAAGCGCCGAACGATTCCATCCGTATCGGGGTCAAGGGTGACCGTCGTGCGCATCGGCGCATCATAGCATCACGGCCTTGTGCATCAGCGCATCATCCGTTCGGACGGCACCATCGCCGGCCGGCCCTACAGCACCCGGTTCTCGGCAGCCTCCGGGTCGTCGACGACGGTCGTGCAGGTGGGGCAGTACCAGCGGGCCTCGAGCGGCGTGCCGCAGGCGGCGTGGCGGAGCGGCTCTGACTGGTCCGAACGGCGGGCACCCCAGTCGGCGAGCAGGCGCAGCGCGCCGGCGAGGTCACGTCCGGCGGCGGTAAGCGTGTAGTCCATGCGCGGCGGGCGGTCCTGGTAGGGACGGGCGAGGACGACACCCTCGCGCTCCAGGCGACGCAGCCGGTCGGTCAGGATGTTGGGCGCGATACCCGAGACGAGATCCTGCAGCTCGTTGAACCGGCGCGAGCCGTCGAGCAGCGCCTCGACGATGAGCAGGCTCCAGCGGTCCCCCACCCGATCAAGGGCGTGCTCGAGCGGTGAGCGTGGTTGGTCGGACTGGGTCGCCATGCTGCCTGCAATGGTACGGACCGCGGGTACGGACCGCCCCCGAGCCTGAGGGGCCGCCAGGATCAGCGACCGAACGCGCGCCGGATCCGGGCGACGATCGAGCTGGCCCGACGGCGCCATCCATCGATGGAGGCGTCGGCGTCATCCGTGCTCCGAGTCGCGCGATGTCGGGCGCCCGATTCCGCGGCCCGGCGCCGTTCCTGCTCAGCAGCGAGCGCCGCCCACTCGTTCTTGGGATCTCGCCCGAACCAGGTCATCGCCGGCCTCCGACCATCGTGCCGCTGCGACTGCCCCCTTGGAGGTCGAGAAGCGTGCGCGCCAGTCGATCCTGGGATCGCGTCGCATCGCCCATCAAGATGCGCGCGTCACGATCCCGTGCGCCGAGGCCGGCCCATGGCAGCGAGGTCACTGGACCACCGCGATCGTCACGGGGTGATCGAGCCGTGCACCGGCCACGATGCCCGGACCTTCCAGTGCCGGCCGCCGTCGGTGGTCACCTCGAGCAGCGTGGCCTGCCGGTTCGCGTGCCACATCACCGCGTAGCCATGGGTCGCGTCGAGTGGCCACGCGGCCTTGACGAGGTTCACGTCCGGATCACCCAGGTGGAGGGACGTCCAGGTCCGCCCGCCATCCGACGATGCCTGTGGCGCCATTCGAATGCCCGCCATCCACGCGGCGCCGTCGCTCGCCTCCACGATCCCCCCGATGTAGCCGCCGTACAGGAGCCTGCCCACGGGCCGTGACTTCGCCGTGCCATCCGTCGAGGCTCGGAGCTTCCAGTGGGCTCCACCATCGGTCGTAGCGAGCACCGCGTGGAACTCCCCGCCGGCCCCGAGGGTCAGCGCGCATACGACCATCCCCGAGGTAGTGGATCGGAACGCCACCGCCCGAATCGGGCCGAAGTCCAGGCCGTCGCAAGGGGACGGGATCGGCGTCCAGGTGCTGCCACCATCGCTGGTCCGCACGAACGGGTCGATCGCGCCGCTGCTCACCATCACCGAGCCCGCCACACCCCAGCCGTGCAGGGGATCCGGGAATGACAGCCAGGTCAGGTCCGTGGGTGCGGAGGTCCAGGTCGCGCCGCCGTCGTGGCTCTGGTAGATCTGCGGCGAGCAGTCGTCCACGTCGCATCCCGACAAGCGCCCAGGCGTCCTGCGTGCCGGTGACCAGGAGCTGGTCGATCGGACCCGGGGCGGTCGCCACCGCCGACCACGAGCGGCCACCGTCGGCCGTCGCCAGGATCGCGCCATCGATCTCGGTGTCCGAGCGGTAGATGGTCGCGCCGACGAGACCGCGCTTCGTGCCCCAGAACGCGACGGCGCCAAGCTGGATCGTGGGCGGCTCCGACGAGGGTGCGGGCGGCGGCGTAGGAGACGGCGACGGCGTAGGAGACGGCGACGGCAGCAGCGCCCGCGATGGGGACCGACGTGACGCCGTGGCCGTGGGGCCGGGAGTGGCGATGGCTGCGGATGCGCTGTTGGCACCTGCGGTCGGCGTGGCCGGGGACCCGCACGCGGTGACCGAGAGCGCCATGCACCAGAGGGCGATCGCGAGACGCCTCGTCCTGCTCATGGTCTTCGCCCCCCTTTCGAGATTGACCGTTTCGGCCGCGCCGCTTGCGTCGGCGTCGCGCCCGGTCCCTCCATCCTGCGCGGATTCGACGAGACACGCGTTTGCCGGGTGGCGCCGGGGCAGGTCCGCCCCTGCTCTCATCGCGGACGTGGTTGCCAGACTCCCGTTGCAGTAGTAACTTGCAAGTTACTAGTAACTGCCGAGGACCCGGATCCGCATGACTGCCATCGACGAGCTCCAATCCGCCATCTCCGCCGTCGCCGAGCGCGTCGGCCCCGCAATCGTCGGGATCGGGTCCCGGCAGCGTGGCTCCGGCGTCGTCATCGGTGAGGGCAAGGTCCTCACCAACGCCCACAACATCCGCGGTGACGAGGTCACGGTCACCTTCGCCGACGGCCGCAAGACACGCGGCCAGCTGACCGGGATCGATGGGGACGGCGACCTCGCCGTGATCTCGGTCGACACGGGCAAGGCCCCCGCCATCGACTGGGCCGGCGGGACGACGGCCGCCGTTGGCACCCTCGTGTTCGGCGCCGCGGCGACGCCCGGGGGTGGAACCCGGATCACGTTCGGAACTGTCTCGGCAACCTCGCGCGCGTTCCGCGGGCCGCAAGGCCGGCGCATCGCCGGGAGCATCGAGCACACCGCTCCCCTCGCGCCCGGCTCGTCGGGTGGCGCGCTGCTCGACACCGAGGGCCGGTTCCTGGGCCTCAACACGAACCGCATCGGGGAAGGCTTCTACCTCGCCCTGCCGGCCGACGCCGCACTCCGCGCGCGCATCGATGCCCTCGGCCGCGGCGAGTCACCGTCACGGCGCCGGCTGGGTGTCGCGATCGCCCCGGCTCACGTCGCTCGACGGCTGCGCCGATCGGTTGGCCTGCCCGAGCGCGACGGCCTGCTGGTCCGCGGCGTGGAGGATGACAGCCTCGCGGCGACGGCCGGGATCCAGGAGGGCGACCTGATCGTGGAGGTCGCGGGCCGTCCGATCGATGACGCCGACGCGCTGGTCGATGCGCTCGAGGCCGCCCCGACGCCGTTCGAGGTGAAGGTGGTCCGCGGGACCGAGGAGCGCACCATCAGCGTGGGCACGGACGAGGCGGGCGGGGAAGCCTGATCCACGCGGGTGGGAGCCTGTCGGTCCGTGACCGCCGGTGCCCGGGTATCGGTCATTTCGGGCCTTGGCACGGCCTGGTGGCGTCGAGTTCACTGAGCTCGAAACCTCGAGCGTCCCGTGTTCGATGAGCGGGAGGCGCCCGATGACCACGCAACATGCGGCCGATGCAACCGGACCCACCCTCTGCTGCGACGACGTCTGGCATGCGCTCGAGCGCGCTTCGTTCGCGGTCCTGAGCCACGTCAACGGTGCCGGCCAGCCACGATCGAGCGGCGTGGTGTACGCCGTCGACAAGCGCCGGCTGTACATCGTGGTCGCACCGACCAGCTGGAAGGCGCGCCACATCGCCGATGGCGGCACCGTGTCCCTGACCGTGCCGGTTCGTCGGGGCGGCCTGCTCTCGCTGTTCATCCCGATCCCACCGGCCACCATCAGCTTCCGCGCACGGGCCATGGTTCACGCGACGGCGTCGCTCGACTGGGCCACGCTGCCGAAGGCGCTGAAGGCGCTCGTCCCGGAGTCACGCCAGGCCGAGGCGACGCTGCTGGAGCTCGTGCCGGAGGGCCGCTTCGTGACCTACGGGATCGGCGTCTCGCTCAGCAAGATGCGGGACCCGGTCGCGTCGCGCGCGCTGGTGCCGGTGACCTGAACCGCGCCGCTGCCTGGACGGAGACCGCCGGCGCTGCATAAGCCATGGGCTCCTTGTCTACCATCACGCGGTAGACTTCCACCATGAGCCTCAACATCAAGAACCCGGAGACGTATCGGCTGGTCCGAGAGCTGGCCGATATCACCGGCGAGTCGATGACCACCGCCGTCACCGAGGCCGTGCGTGACCGGCTCGCGCGTGTCCGCCAGTCGGAGACGCCGGGGGTCATGGCCGACCAGCTGCACGAGATCGCCACCGGGATGCGGGCGCGGCTCCCGGATGACTTCCTCGATGCCGATCCCACGAGCCCCCTCTACGATCGTGACGGGCTGCCCCGGTGATCATCGACACGTCGGCGCTGATCGCGATCGTCCGACAGGAGGACGATGCGCGGTTCTACGAGCTCGCGCTCGAGTCGTCGCCGGCCAATCGCATCTCCGCGGCGACCTGGCTCGAGACGACGATCGTGATCGATCGCCTGGGCGATCCCCTGCTGAGCCGCCGGCTCGACGAGCTGATCGCCGCCGCGCGCCTTGCGATCGAACCCGTGACCGCATCGCAGGCACGGCTGGCGCGGGAGGCGTACCGGGACTTCGGCCGAGGCACGAGCCATCCGGCAAACCTCAACTTCGGCGACTGCTTCGCCTACGCGCTGGCCCGGGAGACCGGTGAGCCGCTGCTGTTCAAGGGCGACGACTTCGCCCAGACCGACATCCCGTACATCGGCACACCGGCGGAGCGCGGCCGATTGGGGGAGCTTCGCGTGGCCTACGCCGGTCACGCCTGACGCTGCGACGTGCGCTGATCGCGGCTCAAACGCGGTGATTCACGCACGATCAGCCCTCCGCACGCTCGTTGCTCGCGCTACCCTCGGTTCATCGGGGGAATTCGGGGCGCGAGGTCGAACGTGGCGAAGAAGGACTGGGCCGATCTGCCAAGGACAAAGCAGGTCAGGCGGTTGGGCAAGCGTCTCGATGTCGAGTTCAACATGCACGTCGCATCCGGCCTGGACGGCGAGTCCGGTGACCTGGCCGAGGTGGGCACCGACGCGTGGGTCGCAGTCGAGATCGACGCGTCCGACGCGCATCCGATCGAGAGCGTCCTGCGCTACTGGCCATGGCTCGATCGCAGCCGGCGCCGCCTGGTGCTCGTGCACGTGATCACGACCCGCCCGCGAAAGCGCGAGCGCTCGCGCACCGAGCTGACCAAGTGGCTGGGCGCCCTGATGGAGCGCGTGCTGCCGGGTCGATTCACGTACTGCCGGCTGGAGATCGGCACCGAGGCGGAGGACCATCAGCTGCGGGCCGTCGCGGCGGCGATCAGGGAGCTGCGTCAGCCTCGGCTGGCACGCAGCCCGGCCGCCGGTCTGTAGCCGGTCGACGGCAGGGCCCGGCGCGGCTGACCCGCGTCAGCTCGCCTTGATGACCGAGGCGGTGAGCGTCCTGGTCATGGTCGCGGTCAGGCCGAACACGATCACGACGTTGCGGTTGAGGCTGAACAGCGCGATCGATACGCCCGACACGCTGACGAGCGCCACCTTCTTACCGGCGATCGTCGTGCTGGAGACCTTCCCGCCGGCGTTCTGAGCCGTGCTCTTCGCCAATTCCTTGTACAGGCCCGAGCTCCATGGCGTGCCGTCGAGCACGATCACGAACGCGTAGCCGACGAGCGAGCCTGACTTCAGGATCTCGCGGCCGCGCATGGTCGTCAGCGCGCGGGAGTTGATCACATCGAGCGCCTGGCCCCCCTGCAATGACGGGTCGGCCGGGTTGTCGTACAGCGTGTAGGCCTTGCCGATGCGCAGCGCCGCGATGGCGTCGTCTGCGGACACCTGGCCTGGGGCCTGCTCCACCGGGGACGCCGGCGTGGCCGTGGGCTCGGGCGTTGCGGATGGCAGCGTCGCGACGGATGGCTCCGGCGAACCGGGCACCACCGGGCTCGCGACCGATGGCGATGGCGCTGCCGGTGAGCTGGCGGGCGGCTGCGACACGGGTGGCACCGCACTCGACGGCGCGCCGGTCGACGCCGCAGCGGTTGGCACCGACGGGTTGACCGGGCTGGGTGTCGGGCCCGACGCGCAGCCGGCCACGGCGATCATGGCGATCGTCAGGCCCAAAGCGCGCCAGCCGGTCATCGGTCGCTGCACTCGTCTCCCGTTGTTCAGCATCGGGGCGTTCCGGCCGTCAGCAGCCGTCCTTACCGGCCTACCGCGGTGCGTACGCCACCGCGACCGCGGCCTTGGTCTCGAACCCCGCGCCCTCGAGGCCCATGAACACGCCGCCGTGGCGAACCGGCATCGAGGTCATCGAGATGAGGCGCAGACCGCGCTCCGTCGCAAGGTCGGCAGCGTCCTTCGCGATCTCGCGGAACATCAGTGCCGGGTTGATCTCGGTCCCGTCGTCGGGCGACGCGTACACGACGATCAGCTGGCCATCGCCGGCATCGAACTCGGAGCGCTCCACGACTCGAACCTCTCAGCCCGTGATGCCCTCGATATGCGACTCCGCCTGGAACAGGTTGAGGCCGCTGTCGATGAGGTCGAGCAGGGCGCGCATTGAACGCTCCTCCTCCACCTGCTCCTCGATGAACCACTGGAGGAACTGGAGGCTGCGGTGATCACCGGCGTCGCGTGCCGCGCCGGCCAGGGCGTCGAACTGCCCGGTCACGCGGATCTCGCTCGCCAGCGCCGTCTCGCACGCCTCCCTGGCCGAGCCATAGCTCGTCGGCGCACCGCCGACCTGCGGCAGGCTGAACTCCACGTCGTTGTCGAGCAGGAACTCGATGATCTTCGCGGCGTGCCCCGCCTCCTCGACCGACTGGCCATGAAAGAAGCGCGCCCAGCCTTTGAGGCTCTCGCGCTCGAAGTAGAGCGAGATCCCCATGTAGGTCTGGTGCGCGTTGAGCTCGTTGGCCACCTGGGCCACCAGCAGCTTCTTGACCGGCTCGCTGATCATCGGTACCCCTCGACGGCAGTCATCGTTACCCCGCGAGGGTACGTCATCCCCGTCAGCCGGGCGGGCTCGCGCGACGTCCCGAGCTACGGGCGTTGCCCAGCGCGATGACGATGCCGGCGATCACCGCGAACCCGACCGTGATCGCGATGACCGAGATCGCAACCTGTCCATAGCCACCATCGGTGGGATCGAGGAACGGATACGGGTACCAGCCGTCCGCCGCGCCGCGCACGAGCGTGACACCAACCCAGATCAAGGGGTAGACGAGCCAGATGAGCGCGTCCCGCATGGCGAGCCTGACGCGCGGCGGGTCGATGAGCAGATCGGCCACGACCACGATCGGGAACAGCTTGTGAAGGACGAAGTCGACCCATGCCAGCTGAAGCTGGACGTCGACGCCCGACAGCAGCGTGATCACGACCACGAACGTGATCGTGAGGTAGACGGCCGCGGCCCCGCGCAGCAGCTCGAGCGCCCTCGATCGCGGTCCACCTCGAGTTGCCAGCACGAGGCCGAGCGCGACCACCCCGATCAGGTTGCTCTGGATGGTGAAGAACGCGAAGAACCGGGTCGCGTCGAAGCGATCGTTGTTGGCGAGCTCGATTGCCTGGGCGACGACCGCGACCAGCACCAGGGCGATCGCGAGGACGCGCACGGTGTCGAGGAGGCGGCGTGTCTGCATGGCGTCTGGATGGTAGGCGGTTCGCGCGACGATCGTGGGTGCGTTCGCGCGCGTCCGTGCGCCTTGCCCGGTCTCGGCGGCGACCGATCAAACCGGCCGCTGAGCCGACCACGCGAGTCGTCGCGTCCGGATTTGGTACCTTGACGTCCAGCATGACCGACATCCGCCGCGATCCCGCCTGGTCGCGACTCATCGCGCCCGGCGCCGTGGCGCTGATCGCCTTGATCGTGTATGTCCGGACACTCATGCCCGGGGTCGCGTTCGACGACTGGGGCGAGATGCAGACGGTCGCCCACGTGCTGGGCATCCCCCACCCCACCGGCTATCCGACCTACGTGCTCACCGCGTGGCTGTTCGAGCTGCTGCCGATCGGCTCGGTGGCATTCCGCGCCAACCTGCTCTCGGCGGTGTGCGTCGCGCTCGCGATGGGGTTCCTGACCTCGATCCTCCAGCGCCTCGGCGTTCGACCGATCCTGGCCGCCGTGGCGGCCCTGGTCACCGGTGCCACCGGGACGATCTGGGCATCGGCCGAGGTCGCCGAGGTGAATCCGCTCCACCTGCTGTTCATCGCTGTGATCCTCGACCGCGCGCTGGCCTGGGCGGAGACGCGCCGCCTGCGGGATCTCGCGCTGGGCGGGTTGCTGGTCGGGTTGTCGCTGGGCAACCACGTCCTGACCGCGTTCGTGGCGCCGTTCGTGGCGCTGTTCGTGCTGTGGTCCGGTCGCCGCGAGCTTCGAGCCCATCCGGTCTGGCTGGTGCTGCCGGTGCTGACGCTCGCGCTCGGGCTGTCGGTGTACGCGTACCTGCCGATCGCGGCGTCGTTCCACCCGTCGCTCCCGTACAACGACCCGGTGACCTTCGACCGGTTCCGGTTCCTGGTGACCGGTGAGCAGTTCCGCGGCCAGTACGGTGACCTGTTCACGACCGGCGACCTCGGTCCGTACCTCCGCTCGCTGCCCGACCTGGCGAGCCTGGCCGCGACCCGGGCGACCGCGATCGTGCCCGCGCTGGGGTTGATCGGGCTGATCGTGCTGCTGCGATGGTGGCCGTCGTTCGCGCTGGCCTGCTGGGGGATCCTCGTGCTGATCAGCTACGTGTGGGCGAGCTATCTGCGGCTCGAGCACTACCTCCTGGTGCCGTGGCTGGTGATCGGGATCGGCGTGGGGGTGGCGCTCGAGGCGGCAGCGAGGGGTGTGGTCAGGCTCCTGGCGGCCCGCGGGACGACGCTCGAGCCACGGCTCGCGGGCCGTGGCGTGGCGCTCGTCGCCGGGGCACTCGCGGTCGCGCTCGTGGTCGTGAACTTCCCGACCGCGGATCAGAGCCAGCAACGGACGGCGCAGAGCTACATCGACGAGCTGTTCGCGGTGCTCCCACCCAACGCCGCCATCCTCACCTTCTGGGGTGCGTCGACGCCGCTCTGGTACGCGACGCTGGTGGAGGGGCTGCGGCCCGACGTGCTGGTGGTCGACGACACCAACATCGTGTACGAGGGCTGGCAGACGCGCGAGCGGCGGATCGCATCGCTCATCTGCGAGCGGCCGGTGTTCATGCTGCGACCCTCGAGCGCCGAGCTGGACGTGACGCGCAAGGAGTACACGCTGACCCAGGTGGCGACGCTGTTCGTCGGCGGGACCACGCCCGTCGCGACCGCCAACGAGCCCCTGTACCGGGTCGAACCGCCGGCCAGCTGCTCCTGACCGCCGCGGCGGTCCTCGCCAGACCGGACGGAACACGATGGTCGGCGATGCCGCGGGTGTGTTCGACCTGACGGCGGGCGTGCGATCATCGGCCCGATGGATGCCCTGATCTTCCTCGTCGGCGTGATCGTGATCGTGCTGACCCTGGCGGACGTGTTCGAGACCGTCGTCGTGCCCAGGCCCTCCACGGGGCTGCATCGCCTGTCGCGCTACCTCGTCCGATATGCCTGGCAGACGTGGCGCTCGATTGGTGCCCGAACGCGGACCGGGCTGGCCCGCGACGGGTTCTACGGACTGTTCGCGCCCGGCGCGGCCGTGCTGCTGCTGGTGACCTGGCTGGCGCTGCTGGTGCTCGGCTACGGGCTGCTGTTCTTCGCGCTCCGGAGCGAGCTCAGCCCGGTGCCCACCAACCTCGGCTCCAGCCTCTACTTCGCGGGCACCTCGATCCTCACCCTCGGGTTCGGGGACGTGGTCGCCGACGGTTCGCTCGCCCGCGCCGTGTCCCTGGTCGCGGCCGGCACCGGTCTCGGCATGGTGGCGCTCGTGATCACCTTCCTGTTCTCGCTCAATGCGTCGTACCAGCGGCGCGAGTCGCTCGTCGTCACGCTCTCGGGTCGAGCCAAGGCGCCGCCGTCCGCTGTGGTGCTGCTCGAGACCTACGCGCGGCTGGGCATGGTCGACCAGCTGCCCGAGCTGTTCGCCGCCTGGGAGACCTGGGAGGCCGAGGTCCTCGATTCGCACGTCGCCTATCCGCTGCTGGGCTACTTCCGGTCGAGCCACGACCGCGTCTCATGGCTGAGCGCGCTGGGTGCGGTGCTCGACGCCTGCGCGCTCGTCCTGACGACGATCGAAGACATCCCGCGCGGCCAGGCCGAGCTCACCAAGCGCGGCGGTGCCCACCTTGTCGAGGACATCTCGAACGTGCTGGGCCTGCATGGCGATGGATCGCACGTGGACCGCCCGGAGTTCGACGAGGCGTACGAGCGCCTTCGCGCTGCCGGTTACCGCCTGGGTGATATCGACGAGTCGTGGCACCGTTTCGAACGTGGGCGCGCCACCTATGCCGGCCGGCTGGAGGGGCTCGCGGCCTACTGGGCGACACCGGCGACGGCCTGGATCGACGAGCGTGCCGCGCCGCGGTCCGTGGCACACGCCTCGCCGGAGGCGGCGCGCGAGGCGGCGGCACAGGCGGCGCACGAGGCGACGGCCGAAGCGACAGCCGAGGCGACGGCACACCGCCGATCTGCCTGACCCTTCGCTCTGCTCGCGCTCGGCGCCCTTCGCTCGCGTTCGGCGCCCTTCGCTCGTGTTCGGCGCCCGTCCGTCCGCGCCCTCCGTCCGCGCCCACGATGCCTTGCGTGAGCTGCTTCCAGACAAGTGGAACCATCGAACGCCTCGGGCGAGCGGACGACGCATTCGCGGCCAACATCCGCCTCAACGACACTACCGGTGGGTCGTCTGCGGCTACATCCGCGCCCACGATGCCTTGCGTGAGCTGCTTCCAGACAAGCGGAACCATCGAACGCCTCGGGCGAGCGGACGACGGGCTCGTACGGAACTGCGTCTCGCGTCGCGACGGAGGCCCCCGGCTCACGCGGCGGCGCCGGGCAGACGAGCCGGCCGCCGGCGGACGGTGCCCCCGGAAGCGTCACCGTGGCACTCCGTGCCGTGACCACGAAGCCCGGCCCGCCCCGGTTCGGGCGTTGATCTCGCATGGCTGGAACCATCGCGAGGAAGGCGTTGTGGGCGACGAAGAAGCATCCGTGCGCGGCGGCGGGAGGCGGGCGAAGGCGGGAGGTGGGCGGCGGCGGGAGGTGGGCGGCGGCGGGAGGCGGGCGA
This sequence comes from uncultured Chloroflexia bacterium, assembly GCA_963734995.1. GTDB lineage: Bacteria > Chloroflexota > Limnocylindria > Limnocylindrales > CSP1-4 > CAIXZV01. The sequence goes on along the minus strand of CAVTJD010000004.1, from coordinate 326,471 downwards.
AGGCGGGAGGTGGGCGGGAGGGGCGGCGGGAGGTGGGCGGCGGCGGGAGGTGGGCGGCGGCGGGAGGTGGGCGGCGGCGGGAGGTGGGTGAAGGCGGGAGGTGGGTGAAGGCACTCGGTCGTCCGCAGCGGCGGCCCCCGTTCGCACCGATCCCGACACCTCGCCCTCCCGACCCGTGCCTTTGGACCTAGCGCCGTGCGAGATCCAGCGGGATGCTCAGGTGCAGGCGACCCAGCGGAGGTGATCAGATGCAGGCCAAGGTCGGCGATCGGATCGTGCTCGAGTCGGAGAAGGTTGGCCAGCGCGACCGTGAGGGCGAGATCCTCGAGGTGACCGAATCGCGGCTCGGCCCGAACTATCGCGTCCAGTGGGACGACGGCCACACCAGCGAGATCCGTCCGAAGGCGGGTAGCGCTCGAATCGTCGCCGGCACCAGGAAGTAGCCGCCCCTCCGCCGCCCGCGATCTTCGGCGTCCGGCAGGCTCATCGTCCCGGTATCGCTGTGCCCCGGTGACACCTGGCTGGCCGCGCGGATGCCCGCGCCACGTCCCTCGCCAGCTCCCGCGCCCCCCCGGCTGCCCGCGCCGCTGCCCGCGCGCATTCCCGCGCCAAACGCCGTCGCGTGGGTATCAATGTGATATCATTCTGATGCCGCGCAGCACGAGGTGCGCGAGGCCGCTCGTGCCGATGGCACGATGTCGTGTCAGCTGATCGCGCCAGGAGCGCAGCACGGATGAACAAGGAACGCATTGCCCGAACCCTGCCGGGGATCCCCACCGCCCTGGCGCTGATCGCGCTGTCGATCGCGACCGCCGTCGCGTTCGTCTGGTATCTGGTGGTGGTCATCACCAGCGAAGGGCCATTCGAGTGGCTGTCGGTGGTGCCGCTGGTCGTGCTGATCCTCCTGTTCATGGCCGAGCTGTTCGCGTTCAACGGGCTGACACCCGTGAACCCGAACGAGGCGCGCGCGCTGGTGCTGTTCGGCCACTACGCCGGGAGCATCCGTGATCAGGGTCTGCATTTCGCGAACCCGTTCACGCTTCGGCCCAGGATCTCCGTCCGTGTCCGCAACTTCGAGACGTCCAAGCTCAAGGTCAACGACAAGGACGGCAACCCGATCGAGATCGCCGCGGTGGTCGTATGGAAGGTCACCGACACGGCGGAGGCCCTGTTCGAGGTCGACGATTTCGAGAACTTCGTCCACGTCCAGGCCGAGGCTGCCCTCCGCAACCTCGCGACCTCGCATCCATACGACGCGCACCGGGACGAGGACGTCGCCCTCCGGTCCAACCCGACCGAGATCGCGAACCAGCTCCGGACCGAGATCCAGGACCGGCTCCAGAAGGCCGGGGTCGAGGTCATCGAGGCCCGCATCAGCCACCTCGCCTACGCCGCCGAGATCGCGAACGCGATGCTCCGCCGGCAGCAGGCGAACGCCGTGATCGCCGCGCGCACCCGCATCGTCGAGGGCGCGGTGGGCATGGTCGAGATGGCCCTCGAGCAGCTGTCCCAGAAGCAGGTGGTCGAGCTCGACGAGGAGCGCAAGGCGCAGATGGTCAGCAACCTGCTGGTCGTGCTGTGCTCGGACCACGAGACACAGCCGGTGGTCAACACCGGCTCGCTGTACGCGTAGCGACGGCCTGGCGAGCGGGAAGCAGACGACGCCGTGGCCAAGCGGAAGTCGTTCCTGCTGCGATTGGATCCCGAGACGTTCGCGGCCCTCCAGCAATGGGCCGTGGACGATCTCCGGTCGATCAACGGACAGGTGGAGTTCCTGCTCCGCCGCGCGCTCAAGGACTCCGAATCGGCTCCCGAAGCGTGGCAAGCGCGAACCCTGAGCCTGCCTGACTCGCACCGCCTGGGTGTCTCCATGCCCATGCGCACCTGTGTCGGACTTGACGGAGCGCACCTGTGTCGGACTTGACGGAACCCCGGCCAGAGTCGAACGCTGACGTCATGAGCACATCGACGGGCAGCACCGATGACGTGCGGGTGCGGCGTGCCTCGGCAGCGGATGCGGCTGCGATGACCCGTCTTCACGCCCGTTCGTGGCCCGCGACGTACGGTGGCCTGCTGCCCGACAAGCTGATCGCGAGCGTCATCGCCAACGAGGCTGGCCGCACGGAGCGCTGGCGCCGACGCCTCGAGGATCGCTCGTACCAGGGGTCGGCGTTCGTGGCCGAGCGCGGTGGCCGGGTCGTCGGCCTGGCTTTCTGGGGCCCCGGCCGTGACGAGGACTCGAACGCCGAGACGGCGGAGGTCGAGGCGATCTACCTCGACCCCGATGCGATCGGCCAGGGCGTGGGCCGGATGCTGTTCGCGGCCACGGTCGAGGACATCGCCTCGCGCGGGTTCTCGGCCGCCACCCTGTGGGTGCTCGATTCGAACGCCCGGGCGCGCCGCTTCTACGAGGCTGCGGGCTGGCGTCCGGACGGGGCCGCCAAGACCGAGCAGCGACCGGACGGCGCGTTGCCCGAGGTTCGGTACCGCCGTGACCTGGCCGGCACCACCGATCGCTGAACGGCGGATCGGTCGAGAGCGGTCAACCGGCCGTGCAGCGCCGACAATCGACCACCCTCTTCGTCAACCGACCGACTGGTTCGTCAACCGCCCGCCGCTCGCTGGATCGAATGCACGTCGTCGCCGCCAAGCACGACCTGGCCGTCGAGCGTCGTGTACATCACGTCCAGGTTCACGCTCGCGTTCGCGATCCGGCGCAGCAGGCTGGCAGCCTCGCCCGGCCGGTTCTCGATCGGGAAGCACGACCACCGTCCGCTCGGCCAGGATCTCGAAGCCGGAGTCGATCAGCGCCCGGCGCGCAAGCTCCGCGTCGCGCACCAGCACGTGATACACGCCGCGGTCGTCGGTCACGAACCCGCACGCACCCTCGATGTTGACACCCGCGCGACCGAGCGCGTCGCTGGCCTGGGCCAGGGTCCCGGGTCGATCGATCAGGCCGATGGTGAGGTCCGTCGTCATCGCTGATCTCCGTTGAGGTTGTCCGGTCCTCATTGTCCGCCATCGAGCCACAACCGGCCCGGAACGATCCCCTGGTGGTCCGCCCGGCTGGGACAGACCGGGTGGGTCAGACCGGAACGGACGGGCCGGAGCGGTCGGACCGAAACCGACGCCTGAACGGACCGGGCCCTCTCGCACACCTCGCTCACCGTCCGGTATCGTCCGCCTGACCCGCGTGATCGCCGGGTCGACCCAGGGAGGAGAGGCATGACGCAGTCGACATCCGAAGCGGCTGATCCGGCCGACAACGAGACGCTGGCGCCCGCCTCTCGAGGCCGCCCCCGGTTCGGTCGGGCTTTCCAGGTCGCGGGCGTGGCGGGATTCGTCGTGTGCCTCGTGCTCGTGCTGGGCGTCTGGCTGGGGCGCGCATGGGCCGTGACCCAGGTCGACGGCGTGGTGGGCTCGCTCGACGCGGGGCTCATGCGTGCCGGCGCTGCAGCCACTGAGGCATCCGGCGAGATCGACAAGGTTGCCGCGGGCATGGGCGACGTCGCGTCCGTGGCAGATCAGGCCGCCAACGGCAGCATCACCGTCCCGCCCGAGGTGTCGCAGGCGATCGGCACCCGGCTGAGTGCCGCGGCGGACCGCTATCGATCGTTCCGGGCGGCGTACGGAAACCTCCGCGAGCAGGTCGTGAGCGTGGTCGACACGCTCCAGAGCATCGACCGCTTCATCCCCGGCATCTCCGTCCCGCAGGGACCGATCGATGCGCTGGCCAACCTCGACGAGCGCGTCCAGGCGCTCGATTCCTCGGTCACGGAGCTGGTGACGCTCGCCAACGGGGCGGGCACCGGACGCGACGCGGCCGCACAGCTGGCCAGCCAGGCCGCCGACACACAGGCGACGCTCACGGATGCGTCGAGCCTCGTGCAGTCGGTCACCGACACGACCGACGCGCTGCAACGCGAGGTCAACGACGCCGGCTCGACCGCGAACCTGCTGTTCACGATCATCGCGATCGTGTTCACGCTGGTCATCCTCTACGTGGCGGCGCTCAACGTCGCGCTGTGGGCGCTGGGCGGCCGCTGGCGCTCCGGCTGACGGTCAGTCGTCGGGGTCAGCCGCCGGACAACGGTCAGCCGCCGGACAACGGCCAGTCGCCAGGCCGGTCTGCGGGTCAGTCGCCGGTCGTGCCGTCCGGCTTGTCGTCGGCGAGCACCTCGAACGCGGTCGTGCTGCCCGGGGCCTCGAACGCTCCGGGTGCGTCCACGACGTTGATGATCGTGTAGCCGGGCACGCTGCCCAATGCAGCGTAGGAGCCGTCGACATCGTCGACGATGTCGATCACGATCGCCCAGCTGCCGGTCGTCGGTGGCGCCTGGACCGATCCCTCGGCAAGCACGCGCCGCCCGGGCGCGAGCGGCATCGCGGCGAGCACGATCGGATCGGGCGCCACCACCGTGTCGCCCACCGGCGAACCCTCTGCGTCGGTCAGCGGGATCCAGCGAGCGAGCAGCCGTGCGTTCCGTTCGACGGCCTTGCCGGACGGCCGCGCGTCGCCCGACGGTTCCGCCCAGGATTCCGTTCCGCTGTTTCGGACCGAGATCGTGAGGTCGACCAACCTCCCCGCTCCGGCGTCGTGCTGCGTGGTCCCGACCCGGACGGTCGCCTGGCGTGGCCCGGGGATGAACATGGCAACCTCGCCCGTGTCCGCAACCGATCGACCGAAGCGGCGATCCGAGAGACGGAGCCGCGCGACATAGGCACCGGGCGCGGCGGGCAACGGTGCGCTGAGCCGGAGCGCGCCGTCGTCGACGGTCGCGGTGGGCTTCGGAGGCCGCGCGCCATCGGACTCGGTTGCCGGATCGCTCGAACCGCCTGATCCGCTCACGCCACGCGATTCCGTCGCGACAGCGCCGTCGGCTGGTGCATCGGCGCCGTCGGATGGTGCATCGGCGCCGTCGGCCTGTCCATCCGCCCCGTCGGCTGCAACGGCGTGCACTGGAGCGAGGGCCGGCGAGCGGCTCGAGACGGCATCGGGCAGCGTCACCGCGGCCAGCAGCGGGTCATCGGCCGCCTCGAGCGTCGCGTGGATATCACCACCCGGATAGCGCCAGCGATGCGGCGCCCGCAGCGTCCAGGTCGCGTCGAGCGTGGTCGAGGTGGTCGCCAGCTCGAGGTCCGTGACCTTCACCCTGGCGAACGGTGCCGGCCTGGCCTTGGGTGTCATCGCCGCATACAGCAGCCCGCCCTGCGACCACACGAACCGGCGCAGCGACCAGATGCTGATCCACTCACCCTGCCAATCACCGCGTGCCAGCGGGTCCATCAGCCACACGCGTCCACGGCTGCGGTCGTACCGCTCGACGTAGACGGCGTGGTTATCGGTCTTGGCCTTGCCCTTCCAGAAGCGATAGTCCCAGCGGCCGTACCAGCGAGGCAGCTGCGAATCGCTTCCCAGCAGAACCGCGCCACCGCCGTGGGCGAGCCGGTCGAGCAGCCCTGTCCACGTGATCCGCGCCCCGCCGTCAGGCGAGTAGGCGAGATCGATACCCAGCTTCGCGTACGCGACCTGGAGATCCGCCAGCGCCGAGCCCCGGCTGGTATCGCCCGACAGCTTGCGCAGCTTCTGATGCGTGGCGGTGGCCTGCCCGTTGGTCCACTTGTCGAGCAGCATCGCGCCCGACGCCCACAGGCAGTCGATCCAGGGGCGGGTGTCGGTCTCGGTCACGAACGTGGGCCGGTAGTTCGGCAACGGTCGCGGCGGCTCCAGGGCTGCGGCCCGGCCGGGCGCAACCGCGAGCAGGACGGCGGCCACGAGACAGGCGGCCACGAGGCCGCGGATCGATCGGGGGGCGATGGGCATTCCTGGCGTTGCTGCGGCGGTGCTGTCGGCCGGCACCGCACCGGGGGAGATGAACCGCTGGATCGCACCCAGCGTGGCGCGCACGCACCGGCGTGGCCATGGATCTGCGGTCAGGGGGCCCGACGGCGATGGTCCCGCCGGTCGTCGGGGCGGGTCATCTGCGCCGGCCGGGGCGGGTCATCTGCGGCCGGGGCGCATCACGTGCGGCCGGCCGGAGGGCGGATCAGATGCGGCCGGCCGGAGGGCGGATCAGAGACCCTCGCTGCCGCCGCGCCCGCCCGTTCGTCGCCGCCCGCGCCGCGGCCGCGAGCTCAGCCCGCTACGGCCAGGTGATCGAAGCGGTGAGACCGGTTGGGCCGAAGCCGGTCTCGATGTTCTGCAGCACCAGCTTCCAGGGGTTGGGCGGCGCGATCGGGAACGACTGGTCGACGAGGGTGGCGGGGCCCTGGTTGCCCAGCGTGCCGCCGCCCGAGCCGCCCTGCTCGATGAGGTCGATCTCGTACAGGAACGGGTGGCCGCCCCACTCCGCGTGCAACCCGAGCTGGCCGTCGGTTCGCGGCGTGACGATGACCTGGATTCCGTTCGTGTCCGGGAACTCCGTGCCGTCGAAGCGCGCATTCGCGATCGTCAGCGCGGGCTGGCTGGACGGGAACGTCAGGGTGACCTCGACGATCGGCTCGGCGATTCCGTCGCCACGCAGGGTGACCGTGTAGTCGGTCGGCGAGCCCTTGTGCTGCGCCGTGAGCTGGCCATCAGCTGTCGTCTGGCAGCCCAGGTCCTTCTGGGGCGTCTTGAGGCACATGACCGCCTGCCCGTGCGGGGAGATGGCGGTCAGCTTGACCATGACCTGGCCCGCCCCATCGGCCTGGAAGCGCAGCTCCCGATCCTGCCCGTCGGGGTTCTCGACCGCGTCGAGCTTGAGCTGCGTGACGGTGACCGTCGTGGGCTTGCCCGGTGACGCGGTTGGGGTGAGGGTTGGCGAGGGCGTGGGCGATGGTGTCGGCGACGCGGACTCGGAGGGCGCCCCAGACGGCGAAGGCGAAGGCGAGGCGGGCTCGGACGGTGAGGCCAAGGGCGACGGGGAGTCGATCGCTTCCGACGTGGGCGTCTCGGACGATCCCACGTTGATGCCCAGCACGGATGTGGCCAGGATCACGCCGGCCACCACCGCTACCAGGAACACGCCGCCTGCAACCAGTCGCTGTCCGTTCGTCATGACCACATGGTAGGCGCGACCCGCGATCCCGTCGTCGGTACCTTCAGTCCCTTCGGTCGCGGCTCATGCGCCGGCGCGGGGCGGTGCCGGGCTCGCCAGCCCTTCGACCACCTCGACATTGGGCAGGGTCCGCAGGATCGAGGACGGGGCGATCACCTTCCAGCTCCGGCTGCCGCCACCGAGCACGATCCGATCGCGACCCATCACGGCCACATCGACCCACACCGGCAGCTCGGGAGGCAGCCCGAACACCGTGACGCCGCCGATCTCGTGGCCCGTGATCCGCCGCGTGTCGTCGGGCGAGGCAAACGATGACTTGCGGCCGAAGCGCTGCTTGACGGCCCGGTTGACGTCGAGCCGGTGTGTCGCCAGCACCACGCACGCGGCATACACCGGCGGATTGCCCTTGCCGATCACGAGAATCGTGTTGGCCGAGTCCTCGGGCGCGAACCCGTAGGCGGCGCAGAACGCGGCCGTGTCGGCGAGGGCCGGGTCGCAGGCGAACAGCTCGTACTCGCCCCGCCCCGCGAGCGCCGCCTCGAGCTCGATGCGATCCCTGTCGGCATCCATGGACGCTGTCGTCATCACCGCCAACCGTACCCGATCCGGCGCGGCGGGCGGTCCGAGCTCAGCGCGAAGGGTGCGCCGCGCGGAGGGCGCCCGGCCGGAAGACCGGCCGGGCGCCCGATGCGAGTCGTGGTGCCGTCGAGCGACCCCTCGTGCCGCGCGACTTTCCACGCGACCCCCTCCCTGACCTTGAGACCCGAGACGCGGATCTCGTCCGTCCCGGTGGCGAGGTGCACGCGCTGGACGGTGGCCGGACCGCTGTCCGGCGAGCCGCCGATCTCGTTGCAGATGATCGCGTCGGTCGGGTGGGCATCGTTCGGGCCCGACGCGGTCGCTGACGATGCTCGCCCAGGAACTGCGGCCGTTCGACGACAAGGCTCCGGGTCGTTGGTGTTCGCCCGGTGAGCGCGATGTCATCGGGAGGTCAGCGCCCTGTTGCTGGACCTCACGGGCCAAGTGCCGCCCCTCCGCTTCGCGCCTCGTCCGATTTCGCGGTTTCGCGGCTCCTCGTCGCTGATATCGGTTTCGCCCGGCTGGTGTCGGCGCCGCTCGGTTGGTGTCGGCGCCGCTCGGCTGGTGTCGGCGCCGACAAGTTGGTCATCTACCCACCCCACGGGCACTAACCGGACGCCGCGCCGATGCGCCTGATCAGGTACCCATGCCCTGGGTACAAACGCCGTGATCGGGCCACGAACCTGCGCAGTCACCTACGGCACGGGTACTAGCGCAGGAACACGCGACCGGAGATGCGCCTGTACCCGCCCGGTGGGTCGCTGATGAATTTCGCAGGGGCATCGAGACCCGCCAGGCCGGTCGGGACCCGCCGGGCGTGATCGAGTCCCCGGTCAGTACCCACCACCTGGGCAACTGATCAACTGAGGGGGTTGGCACCGGCGTGAGGAGCGGTGTCCGGCCCGCGCGGCGCACCGGCGTGAGGAGCGGTGTCCGGCCCGCGCGGCGCACCGGCGTGAGGAGCGGTGTCCGGCCCGCGCGGCGCACCGGCGTGAGGAGCGGTGTCCGGCCCGCGCGACGCACCGGCGGGCCCGTGCGGCGCACCGGCGGGCTCGTGGACCACGATGGCGTCGTGCGTCGGGACGGACGAGCGGTCCTCGATAGACGACAGGCGGTAGAAGCGGCCCGCCGCCCGCAGGTGTTGGCGCAGCAGCCAGTAGCAGACGTTGCCCGGGAACGGATGCTGGTGGAAGGTCGCACGGATCACCGCGTCGCGCTCCGTTCCGGGCCCGAGCAACGTCGCCTTGAACGGCACCCGGCGGCCGTCATGGGTCTCCAGCTCACCCGCACCGGACGCCTCGAGGTTGAGCGTCCAGGCACATGCGAGATCGGGATGGCCGAGGTACCGCCGCGGCCCGACCCGCAGCAGGCCCAGGAACAGGGACCGCGGCTGGCCGGTCCGCCGCCCTGTGACCGTGACCCGGACGACATTGCCCAGCCCGGTGCGGCGCCAGATCCGCTCGATCGCGCCATCGAGGGCGCCCAGTGCCCGGTACCAGCGTGGCCAGAATGCGTGGGCAATGCGCGATGAGCGGGGCATCGGGCCGGAGCATACGCCGGTGCGATGGATCGTCTCCGCGCGACGGATCGCGGCCACCCGAGGGGCGACCACCCGGTCGGGGGTCACCCGACAGCTCGCTCGCGCATGCGGATCGCCTCCGCGACGCATCGCGGCCACCCGCGCGACGGGTCGCGGCCACCCGAGGGACGACCACCCGGACGGGGGTCACCCGAGTGGCCGTCTCCGACAGCTCGCTCGCGCACGCGGATCGCAACGCGGTTGGACGGCGGCTCGCCGCCGGGCGAAGATGCCGGTGCGCCCGACCGATCCGCCCGCTCCCGGAGATCAGCGATGACCGACACCCTCATCCCCGACGCCGCCCAGTCGCGAGCCGACATCGAGCGCCTCCGGCTGCGCACCCAGCTGTTCATCGACGGCGCATTCCGGGACGCCGTGAGCGGCGAGCGGTTCACCAGCGTCAACCCGGCCACCGGGCAGCCCATCGCCGAGGTCGCGAAGGGCGGCCCGGCCGACGTCGATCTCGCGGTGGCAGCGGCGCGCCGGGCCGCCGACGACGGACGCTGGTCCCGGCTCGACCCCGCCGAGCGCAAGCAGATCCTGGTCCGCTGGGCGAACCTGATCGAGGCCAACGGCCGGGAGCTCGGCCTGATCGAGACCCTCGACGCGGGCAAGCCGATATACGACACGGTCGGGCTCGACATGCCCGAGACGGCCACCTGCATCAGGTGGCACGCGGAAGCGGCGGACAAGCTGTACGGGCAGGTGGCGCCCTCGCCCGAGGGCACGGTGGCCACGATCACCCGCGAGCCGCTGGGCGTGGTCGGCGCGGTGATCCCCTGGAACTACCCCGCGCAGATGGCGGCGTGGAAGCTGGGGCCGGCGCTCGCAACCGGCAACGCCGTGGTGATCAAGCCTGCGTCGTACACGTCGCTGTCGCTGCTCCGGATCGCGGAGCTGGGCACCGAGGCCGGCATCCCCGATGGCGTGCTCAACGTGGTCACGGGCCCGGGCGACGTGGTGGGCGAGGCGATCGGACGCCACCCGGACGTGGACGGGCTGGCGTTCACGGGTTCGACCGAGGTCGGTCGGCGCTTCCTGCACTACGCGGCTGACACCAACCTCAAGCGGGTGATGCTCGAGCTGGGCGGCAAGAGCCCGCAGCTCGTGTTCCCCGACGTCAGCGACCTGGCGGCGGTCGCGGCGCAGACGGCCATCGGCATCTTCTGGAACATGGGCGAGAACTGCTCGGCAGGCTCACGGCTGATCGTGCATCGGTCGAAGACGGCGGCGCTGCTCGAGGCGCTCGAGGCGGAGCTCGCCGACTGGCCCGTGGGCGATCCGCTCGACCCGGCCACCCGGATCGGCGCCATCATCAGCCGCGGGCAGATGGAGACGGTCCTGGGCTATGTCGACATCGGCAGGCGGGAGGGCGCCCGCGTCGTCCGGGGCGGCGAGCGGATCCTCGAGGAGACGGGCGGCTGGTTCGTGCCGCCGACGGTGCTCGACCACGTCCGCAATGACATGACGATCGCGCGCGAGGAGATCTTCGGCCCCGTGCTGTCGGTGATCGAGTTCGACACCGAGGCCGAGGCTGTGGCGCTGGCCAACGACACGCAGTACGGCCTGGCTGCCTCCCTGTACACCCAGGACCTCAACATCGCGCATCGCGTCGCCCGCGAGCTCAAGGCCGGCGTGGTGGGGATCAACGCCTATGCCGAGGGCGACATGACGACGCCGTTCGGTGGCTACAAGCTGTCGGGCTTCGGTGGCCACGACAAGGGCGTCCACGCGCACGACCAGTACACCGAGACCAAGACGATCTGGATCCAGCTGGACGCGGTGTCGTAGGTGCCCGTGTCCGGCGAGCCAGCACCGAATGGCCGCATCGGACACCTTCCCTAGTTGCGCATATATGAATTTGTGCAAAGCTGGGTAGACGAGCGCGAATACGCTTGAAACGTCTCTCCCCGAGACCCCGAGACGCTTGGCCTTTCCCCCGAGGCTGGGCGTCTCGGTGGCTGTCAGGGACGTTCGATCCAGACTCTGCCGGCGGGCCACTGGCCGCGTGTCATCGAGCAGCGGCTGCGCCGCTGCCAGCGGCTCAGCCGGGGCGTCGGCGCCTCACCGGTAGGACGGGCGCGCGAGGATCCCGATCACCGGGGCCGGCCAGTAGCGAAGGAACGCGCGGCCGATGATCGACGACTCCTTGACCGGACCGAACGTGCGCGAATCCTCTGATTGCTCCCGGTGGTCGCCCATCACGAACACCTCGTCAGGTCCGAGCGTCCAGGTCGTCTGCTCGCTCGATGGGGTCGTTGGCTGCGCCTCCCCCGAGCCGTCGCGATAGGTGTACGCGCTCTCGTCGAGCGCGGTCCCGTTGACATAGACGTGCCCGTCCTGGCGGATCTCGATCGTGTCACCGGGCAGCCCGATGATCCGCTTGATGAACGGTGTCCCGGACGGGTCCTCCCAGCCGGCGGGCGGATGGAGCACCACGATGTCGCCGCGTTGATACGCGCTCCAGTGTGGCGTCAGCTTGTCGACCAGGACGTACTGGCCCGGTTCGAGCGTCTGCTCCATCGAGACCTGCCGCACCTGGTACGGCTGGGCGATGAAGTTCTGGATCACGAAGAACGCGATGAGCGTCAGGACCAGGGTCTCGACGACATCGATGAGCCAGCGCGGAGGACGAGGAATCACGGCTGCAGTATGCCCTGTCGTCCGAGAATGGCCCTGGCCGGCCCCTCGCGCCGCCTCGTGACAACCCACCGGCCGTGCCGGACGCCGGCGGAACCGGCATCATCGGGCTCGACCGACAGACGTGGCGACCGGCGATCGGCCGGCAAAGCAGCAGAAGCGAGTGCATGACGATGGGCGTTCGGGACGAGATCCTTCAGCAACCGGACGTCGTGGCACGCCTCCTGGAGCGGGGCGATGCGATCGACCGCGTTGGACAGGCGATCCGCGACGCCGGGCCACGGCACGTCGTCATCGCCGCCCGCGGGACCTCGGACCACGCCGCGATCTACGCTCAGTACCTGTTCGGGGTGCGCCTCCGGATCCCGGTCGCGCTCGCCGCGCCATCGATCGTGACCCTGTACGGCGTCGAGCCCCGGTTCGACGCGTCGCTGGTCATCGGCATCAGCCAGTCCGGCGCCTCCCCCGACGTGGTCGGCGTGGTCGATGCAGCCCGCCGGCAGGGCGCCCCCACGATCGCCATCACCAACGAGCCTGGCTCCCCGCTGGCCGCCGCCGCGGAGCACGTGATCGACCTCGGCGCCGGGCCCGAGCGTGCCGTGGCGGCGACCAAGACGTACACCGCGGAGCTGGTCGCGATCGCCCGGCTGGTGGCCGCGATCGGCGGTGACCGGGACGAGGGGCTCGACGCGCTGCCCGGCCTGATCTCCCGGGCGCTCGAGAGCGAGGCGGATGCCCGTGACGCCGCTCGCTCCCACGCGCAGCTGCGGACCTGCGGCGTCCTCGGCCGCGGCTTCGAGTACGCCACCACCCGCGAATGGGCGCTCAAGCTCAAGGAGCTCGCGCGTGTCGTGGCGGACCCGTACTCGGCGGCGGACTTCCGCCACGGGCCGCTGGCCCTGATCGAGCCCGGGTTCACCGTCCTGGCGGTGGCGACGTCGGGCGCGGTCGCCGACGACCTGATCGCGCTCCTGCGGCAGATCCGCGATGAGCTCGATGCGGATGTCGTGGTGCTCTCGGACCGCGCGGACGTGCGCTCGCTCGGCGGCCAGGCGATCCCGCTCCCCGGCGGGCTGCCCGATCACCTCGCGCCGGTCGTGTCCATCGTGCCGGCCCAGCTATTCGCCTATCACCTGACGCTGGCGCGTGGCCTCGATCCCGACCGGCCCCGCCACATCACCAAGGTCACCCGCACCACCTGACGCCCATCCGGGCGTGGGCCCGTGACATCCGCTGCGCGACGAACGCGGACCTGTCGCACAATCCACGCCAGGAGGCACCCATGGCTGAGAGCACCATCGAGGTCCTGCCGCAGCCGCGGCTCGACAGCGTGATCGTCGAGGCAGCGTCGGGGATGCAGCGTCGCCGAACCGAGTACGCGGGGACCGCCTGGTTCGGCGGTCGGCCGCAGGCCGCCGGCTACGCGGTCCACGCCACATCCGCCGTCGCGGCGATCGAGAGCCCGTTCTTCCTGCCCGACAGCCTTCCCTACCGCCCGGACCCGCTGGAGGACGCCCAGGTCGCATGCTCGATCGCGATCCAGGGCGCCGAGGACGGCTACCACCAGGTTCTGAGCTACCGCGCCGGGCTCGTGCCGGACCCCCGCAATGCCGCGGTGTGCTGGCTCCAGATCCAGATCAGCGCCAGGGCGAGGACACCGTTCGCGGTTGGCTACCGGGTGGTGGCCGTGGTCGCCATGAACGCCGTCATGACCGCCGACGGCGGTGGACAGCCGTGACCTACCGGCCCGGCACCATGGCCCTCGACTTCAGCGGGTTCGATGTGCTCACGTTCGACTGCTATGGAACGCTGATCGACTGGGAGACCGGGATCCTCGCCGCCCTGCGCGCCATCCTCGAACCGCACGGGATCGACATCAGGGACGCCGATGACGCATCGCTGCTCGAGCGCTACGCCCGGCACGAGGCTGCGATCGAGGCGGGGCCGTACCAGCGCTATCGGGCGGTCCTGGAGCAAGCGTGCGCCGGCGTGTGCGCCGAGCTGGGCGTTGAGCCGACCGCGGACGAGCTCGCCGGGTTCGCCGGCAGCGTCGGGGACTGGCCAGCGTTCCCTGACTCGGCGGAGGCGCTGGCCCGGCTCCACACGCGGTTCGCCCTGGCGGTGATCACCAACTGCGACGACGACCTGTTCGCGCCCTCGCAGCGCCGCCTTGGCACGGCCTTCGACTTCGTCGTCACGGCTCAGCAGGTCGGGGCCTACAAGCCCAGCCATCGCAACTTCGAGGTCGCGTTCGAGCGTCTCGATCGTCCACGCGACCGGATCCTGCACGTGGCCCAGAGCCTGTTCCACGACCATGTGCCGGCCAGGCAGCTGGGGCTCAGCACGGTCTGGATCAACCGCCGCCATGACCGGCCCGGCGGTGGCGCCACGCCACCCGCGGACGCATCGCCCGACCTCATCACGCCCGACATGGCCACGTTCGCCGCGCTGGCGAGAGCGTAGGGCCCGGGTCAGGTGCCGGGGCGGCCCCGTGGCCGCCGTCCGCCCACCGAGGGCATCGTGCTGACGATCCTGTATTCCCCGCACGCCACCAGTGTGGACAACGAGGCCGGGCGAGCGTCCGGACACGCGGACGTGCCGTTGTCGGGTCTGGGCCTGGCAGTGTCCGCGCGAGTCACTCCGGCTTGCGAGCCGCATCCACACGCCGTTCCCCAACGGTGAGAGCATCGCGATGGCGGTCGAGCGCGTGCGGCGCTTCCTGGACGACGCCGTCCGCGCCCATGATGGGCGGACGCTGGTGGTGATCGGGCACGTTGCCACGCGCTACGGACTCGAGCACTGGTCGGGTGACTCGTCCCTGGACGAGATCGTGGCCGCCCCCTCGGAGTGGCGTGATATTCCGATCTGGCGCTACGAGATCCACGCGCCGCCAAGAGAATAGGGGGCCGGATGGAGCGCCGCCGGACCTCCACGGAGGCTGCTATTGGACACGCTGCTATCCGGCTTCGGGATCCCGGAGTCGCCGCGCTGGCACGACGGACGCCTGTGGTTCTGCGACTGGGGCTCGGCCGAGGTCCGGTCACTGGGCCCGGACGGTGAGAGCCGCCTCGAGCTGCGGGTGCCGACCAGCCTGCCGTTCTCGATCGACTGGCTGCCCGACGGACGGCTGCTGGTCGTGTCGGGGCCGGAGGCGCGGCTCCTCCGCCGGGAACCGGACGGCGAGCTGGTGACCCATGCCGATCTGCGTCCGTTCGGCGACGTGTTCAACGAGCTCGTCGTCGACGCTCGCGGCAATGCCTACGTCAACGGTGCCACCCTTGTCGTCGTGAGCCCGGCCGGCGAGGCTCGGTTGGTCGCCGATGAGCTCGCATTCGGCAACGGCATGGCGATCACCGCCGATGAGTCCACGCTGATCGTCGCCGAATTGCATGCCCAGCGGCTCACCGCGTTCGACATCGCATCCGACGGCGGGCTGTCCGGGCGCCGGGTCTGGGCCGACCTGGACGATGCGCCGCCCGACGGGATCTGCCTCGATGCCGAGGGTGCGTGCTGGTATGCCGACGTGCCGCACCGGCGATGCGTCCGGGTGCGTGAGGGCGGCGAGGTGCTCGAGACGATCGAGGCCGACCGCGGGTGCTTCGCGTGCATGCTGGGTGGCGACGACGGCCGGACGCTGCATGTCACGACCGCCGAGTGGCGCGGCATGGACCGCATCCCCGAGATCGCCGGCACGGGACAGGTCGCGGCGGTGAGGGTCGCGATCCCCCACGCCGGCCGGCCGTAGGCAGACTCAGCCCAGGCAGACCCGAAGCAGGTAGACCCAGAACGCCGGGACCTCGCGGGCGGAGAACAGCGCGAGCTCGAGCGGAGGCTCGGGATCGGCGGCCGGGACGGTGATCACGTCGATCCCGTGGTTCGAATAAGCGAGCTGGACCCGGGGCAGGTGGTAGGGCTGGCTGACGGCGATCAGTCGGAGCGGCCGGCCGCCCGCGGTGGCACCCAGCAGCGCGATCGAGTGCTCCACCGTCGCCTCGGTCGAGTCACCGCTGCGGGTCGATCACGATCGCGCCCGGATCCACGCCTGCGGCCTCGGCCACCTGGGCCATGACGCGTGCCTCGTTGAACCCATCGGCTCCATCGCCACCCGACATAACCAGCGTCGGGACGAGGCCCTCGCGATAGACGTCGACGGCCGTGTCGATGCGCGCCCCGAGCAGCGGGGACGGCACGCCGCTGGCATAGACGCGGGCCCCGAAGGCGACGGCTGCGTCGGCGGGCCGGCGATAGTCGGTCGTCCCGAACCACAGCATCTGGGCGATCGGAAACGCGATCACCCAGGCGGCGGTCGCGACCAGCAGGCCGATGCCCGCGCGGCCGGCGATCGGCGCCCGCGGCGTGCGATGCCGGATGATCCACAGGGCGAGCAGCGCGTAGAGCCCGGCCAGCACCGCGGACAGCGGCACCACCAGCAGCGGCTGAACCTGACCGCCGTCGATCGCCCGGTAGAACCCAATGACATCGCGGACCGCCAGGACCGCGACCACACCGCTGACCACCGAGGCAGCCGTCCGCAGCCATCGTCCCGGCAGCGGGTGGATCGCCCAGGCGCCGAGGACGGCGGCCGTCACGAGCAGGATGCCGAGCCGCAGCGGCTCGCTCGCGTCGCGCAGGTCGACCCACCACAGGCTGAGCTCGCTCGTCCGACCACGCAGCTCGGCGACCACTGCCAGCAACGCCAGGGCGGTCGTGAACAGGGCACCGCCGCGGGCAACGGCATCGGCGGCCGCGTCGACCGTATCGCGCCGAGGACGGTGGGTCATCGCGAGCCTCATGCCCGAAGCCTGTACACCCGTGCCCGCTTGAGCGCGAGGTCCTCGAGCTCGGTCGTCGTACGAACCTCGTACTCGGCGAGCTCATCGAGCCCATCGGCCGGCAGGTAGCGCCGTCCCGGATCGCCCACGAGCACCTCGATCCCGTGCGCCCGGGCACGCTGCAGCCACGCGAGCACCCGCTCGGCCAGCCGGCCCTCGTACCAGGTGTCACCCGCCAGGATGACATCGACAGCCGGCGGCGACTCGTTCAGCATGTCCCGTTGGACGGTCGAGACCCGACAGCTGTTGGCACGCGCGTTGAGCCGGATCGCCGCGACGGCGAATGGATCGATGTCGACGGCGCTGACCGTCGCCGCCCCGGCCCGCGCGGCCGCGATCGCGCACAGACCGGAGCCCGACCCGAGGTCGAGCACGCGTCGCCCCGCCGCCGCATCCGGGTGCTCCTCGAGATACCGCACGAGCGCCAGGCCGCCTCCCCACGCGAATGCCCAGTACGGCAGCGGCGCGTCCGGATCATCGGTCTCGATCTGCACGGCGCGCCACAGCACGAGCACCTCATCGGCTTGGTGCAGGCGGATCCCGTCGATCCCCGCGACGGGTCGTACCCGCGTGTGTCGCAACACGAAGGCACGAGCCGAGCTGGCCATCAGCGACCCAGCATGCGCATCGGCTGATGATGAACCAGTCGGTTCGAGGCGGTCCGGCATGGCGGCGTTCGCGCGGCGGTGCGAGGCCGTCGACGGCGTCCGTGCGACGGTCCCGGCAGGCTTCCGACTACCATCGATCGATGACGACCTCCGAATGCACCATCTGCCGCGGCCCCGATGGCGATCCCGAGCTCGATCGAGTGGAGGTCTGGCGTGACGGCCACTGGCGGTTGTCGATGTCACGATCGGGCCCGAGCCTCGGCTTCGGCTACCTCGAGCCCATCCGTCATATCCCCTACCTCGCCGACCTCGATGGCCCGGAGGCCGAGACCTTCGGACCTGCCATCGCCCGCGCGTGCCGCGTGCTTCGCGAGGCGACCGGTGCGCGCCTCGTCTACGTCTACGTCTTCGGCGGCGGGATCCCGCATCTCCACGTGCATCTCGCACCCGACCGCCCGGAGGGAGTGCTCAACACCGCGCTCGTCGAGGGCGACATCGAGGAGCGAAAGCTGCCCAGCGGCGCCACCGAGGTCATCAGCAAGGACCATCCGGATCTTCCGGTCTCGGAGCATGCGGCCGTGATCGAGCGGGTACGGCGGGAGATGGCGGGCGCCTGAGGCTGCGCCTGCGCTCGCCTCGATCGGGCCATCGGCGACATGCAGACCGGCACGATCGCGATGGCGCCATCACCCATCGTCTCCTCGGTCAGCCGGACCGCCCCGCCCGCCCCGGTACGTGGTCGCCCCTGCGACCGCGTTGTGCCGCTCGAGGCCATCGATCGAGTCGGGCCGCCAGATGTGCTCGTCCGCCCATGTCGCGCGGGTCGTTTCCGGGTCCCATGCGCGCTCAGACGGACTCCAGCCCCAATGCGGCCAGACGGGGCAGCAGACCGTCGCGAATGGCCGCCGCGGCGCGAGCGGCGGCGTCCGGATCAGGATCGACGCCCGCCGCGAACATCGCCATCTGGAGCGCGGGGCCATGAGAATTCGAGCGCCGCCATCTGCGGCGAGGCGACCGGCTGGATGACGAAGTGGATGTGCCCGGGCCGGCGATCGGCATGCGACCACAGGCACGCGTAGACCTGTGCCGCCGGGTCCTCGCCGAGACCGGCCGCGTCGGCGACGGCGGCCGGAACGGCCGTCAACAACGGCCCGAGCTCGAGCGTCTCGTCCGGATCCAGGTCGGCGAGATGGATGACGTGGCGAACGGGCTTGAGGATCACCGTGCCCACGCCCAGCGGGCCCACGCAGTGCTCCACGGCCCAGCGACGAGTCGAGGCGATGCGACCGCCCGGAACCCGGTCAGGATGCGCGATGAGCTCGCAGGCGAGGCAAACGCTCGCCTGCGCTCGGCCTACCCCGTCGACTTCGCCCTGCCTCAATGCGTGACCCCCTCCATGATTGGGGCAGTGTTGGCGCCGCAGCCGACCTCGTCAACCGGCACCGGACGGAGCTCCGCGGCGGCCCGCCGACATACCCCCGGGTGGTATCGACTTGGGGGGTTGTCAAGCGGTGCACAATGGCCTAGACTGCTAAGCCAATGGCGTGTCGTTTGACACGCCACTACGTGTGTCGGGTGGCGTGGACCCGGCAGGGCCCCCGGAGGAGACCGGCCCGGCACGTTCAACAGGACTTCCCACGGAGCCGTGCGGGTCGGGCACGGCGCCGGCTCTCAGTTGGAGCAACGTGATCTCGTTCGAAAAGACTACATCCCCTGCCTCGGATACCGAGGCCGAGTTCGCGGCGGCCGCCGTGGAGCTCGATCCAGAAGTGGCGGAGCTCGAGGCCGATGCGCGGAAGCAGCCCGAAGACGGCGTGACGCCGGCGACACCCGATGCGGTGGCTGGTGGCGAGCCGGCCTCCGGCGGAGCGGGCGCGCCCAAGCCGGCTGCGCCGGCGACCACGACCAAGTCCGAAGGCGAGGCCGAGGAGACCGAGACGACCGAGGTTCTGGACACTGACGACAGCGTCCGACTGTACCTGCGGGAGATCGGCCGCGTGCCGCTGCTCACGGCTGAGGAAGAGGTCATCCTGGCCAAGGGCATGGAGCTCGGCACACAGGTCGGAGACGACCCGTGGGCGGCGATCCTGAGCATCCACGAGTGGACGCTGCACGAGGCGGAAGCGACAACCCGGGCCAAGGATCCGCGCTACACGCTGCCGTTCGAGACGGCTGCGCACCGGATCGTCGACCGGGCGATCCGCTCGGATGACGCGCTGGACCTGCTCGTCACGGCGCCATCCATGGGCCTCTCCGAGGCGGTCAAGAAGGCCGAGTCGGACGTGCTCAAGGAGCGCCTCGTGCGCGCCCAGGATCTGCGCTCCGTGTACAACGAACGGCTGGACGCCGACTCGTTCATCGGCCTGCTCGACTGGATCGAGGGCGAGCTCGGGCGACCGAACGCCGAGATCCGCGGCAGCGCGGAGCTTCGTGCGCTGCGCGAGTGGGTCCGCAACGAGGTCGCGTACCCGGCCATTCGGCGCTACCTGGACGCCGGGCACGAGGCCGAGACGCTGGACGAGATGCGCCAGGTGCTCAAGCACCAGGCCAAGCTCTCACGCGACCACCTGACCTCCGCGAACCTGCGCCTGGTGGTGTCGATCGCGCGCAAGTACATCAACCAGGCGGGGATGGGCCTGCTGGATCTGGTCCAGGAGGGCAATGCCGGCCTGATCCGGGCCGTGGACAAGTTCGAGTACGAGCGCGGCTTCAAGTTCAGCACCTATGCGACGTGGTGGATCCGCCAGGCGATCCAGCGCGGCCTCGCGGACCAGAGCCGGACGATCCGGATCCCGGTCCACATGGTCGAGACGATGGGTCGCGTGGCGCGCGTCGTGCGCGAGCTCTCGACGCAGCTTGGCCGCGAGCCGACCAACGCCGAGATCGCGGCAGCGCTGCCCGACGAGACGCCCACGATGACCCCGCAGCGCGTGGAGGAGATCCGCAAGCTGGGTCGCGAGCCGGTGTCCCTCCAGTCGCCCGTGGGCGACGAGGGCGATGCCGAGCTGGGCGAGCTGATCCCCGACGAGGATGCCGTCTCACCGCTCGACGCCGTGGCGGATCGCATGCGGCGCGAGCAGATCGAGCACGTCCTCAACAGCCTCGACGGCCGCGAGCAGCGCGTGCTCCGGCTGCGCTTCGGGCTCGATGACGGTCATGCGCGAACGCTCGAGGAGGTGGGCCGCGAGTTCGGGCTCACCCGAGAGCGGATCCGCCAGATTGAAGTGCAGGCGCTGCGCAAGCTCCGCCACCCATCCAGGAGTCGCAAGCTGCGAGAGTTCGCCGCTTAGCAATTCAGGGGGCGCCGGGCGCTCCTCCCCCGCGCTTCCGGGCCGGCCGCGTCGTCCATCGACGCGGCCGGCTTGCGTCTTGCCTCCAGGCGAGGCGCCTGCACGAAGCTACCCTGCGCTGGCCCCGGCACAGTCATAGACGCTCGTCGCCGCGCCGTCGATCGTGACCGGCGTGCAGGCCGACGTGACCCACGACGAGACCGAAGACGCGGCGTTCCGGCCGAACCCCGGACCACCGAAGGCGCGCCCACCACCGTCGACCGCGACGAACCGAAGCTGGCCGCTCGCGACGAGGCTCTGGACCTGCTCCAGGGTTGGCGCGTCATCGCGGCCGGTGAACCCGCCCATGGCCATCACGGCCCGGCCCGTCTCGATCTCGATCTGGCTCGCGCTCTCGCCACCGGACACGGCGACGACCCACGACGCCGAGCCCTGGTTGGCGACGAGATATTCGAGGGTGGCGGTATCGAGACCCCGACCACCCGGGCCACCGAAGCCGGTGCGACCGGCAAGTCCCCCGCCACCGGCGCCCGCGAACCCGCTCCGGGTACGCCGGGCGAACCCCGACGCCGGCGAAGCCGCCGGGCACGCCACGCCCGCCGCCGGTCACCGGGCCGGCTGCCGGATCGCCGCCGGAGTATGCGCTGGACATCGTGTCGACCGCGTACGCCGCGGGTGCGGCGAGCAGCATCACCAGGCCCGAACACGACGGCCATGAGCTGTGCGCGCGCCCGATCCGGGCGCGGCCGGAGCGCGATGATCGCCAGCACGGCAGCCGCGACCGCGACGGCGGCCACGCCCAGCCCGGGGACGAACGTTGGGGTGCGATCGAGCAGCGCCCAGGCGAGCACCGCGTTGCCCAGGATCGCGAGGCCCAGCGCGGCGCCCGCCCACGGAACCCGCGAGCGCGCCTGCCACAGCACGACCACGCCGCCGCCGACGAGGGCGCCGATGGCGGGCGCCAGCATCACCGTGTAGTAGCTGTGGATCACACCCGACATGAAGCTGAACACGACCACGTGGACGGCGAGCCACAGACCCCATAGCAGGAACCCGGCCCGGGCGAGGTCGGTACGCGCAGCGCGCAGTCGGGCGGCCAGCCCGGCGATGAGACCCACGACCGACATCGGCAGCAGCCAGGCGATCTGGCCGCCGAGCTGGTTGTCGAACAGGCGCAGGATGCCGGGCGTGCCGGAGAACCCGCCGCCGCCGCTGGCCCGCCACCGGGCGCGCCGTTGCCGGCGCCCGCCGAAGATCCGGCCCAGGCCGTCATAGCCCAGCACCAGGTCCAGCGCCGAGTTGTTGGTGCTGCCGCCGACGTAGGCCGCGATGCGGCGGGCAGGAGCTCCATCGCCCCCACCCACCAGGCACTGCTCGACGACCACGGCGACGGCCGCCACCGCCAGCCCCGCGATCCGACGGCGGACCGAGCCGGGCCCGGCCACGGCGAACGTGATCGCGAACGCCGGCAGCACGAGGTACGCCTGGAGGAGCTTGGTGTTGAACGCCAGCCCACGAGCACGCCGGCCAGGACCAGCCAGCGGAACCGATCGGTCTCGAGCGCCGCGAACCAGCGCGTACGCGGATCCGACGAGCAGCAGCGTGAGCAGCGCGTCGGGGTTGTTGTAGCGGAAGATCAGCACCGCTGCCGGGGTGAGCGCCATCACCAGGCCGGCGATGATCGACGCGGCCGACCCGAACGTCCGCCGAACGGCCAGCATCAGCAGACCGACCGCCGCGACGCCCATCAGCGCCTCGGGCACCAGGATCGCCGCCGGTGACAGCCCGAACAGCCGCACCGAGAGGCCCATGACCATCGTCGAGAGCGGCGGCTTGTCGACAGTGATGAAGTTCGCGGGATCGATCGAACCCATGAACCAGGCCGACCAGCTCTGGGACGCCGCCCATGCCGCGCCCGAGTAGTAAACGTTGGCGTAGCCGCTGACGGTCAGGTTGACGAGGTACAGGACGGCCGCGAGCCCGAGAACGCCGAGCGTCGCCGGCAGGACCCACGCAGCAGCGCGCGTACGGGTGTCGGCAAGCCGGCCGAGACCACCGCCCAATGCCGTGGCACCCGGCGCAACCGCGCGCTGGTCGATCGCCCGCGGCTCTGCCGCGGACGGGGAGATGGTGGTCATGACGCTCTCCGGGATCGGCTGCGGACGATGGCCCCGGTTTCTGAGGCAGGGATGAGAGGACCGGCGATCCACATCCGGAGCAGGAGGAATCCGGCGACCGTGGCGACCACGTTCGCGGTCACCAGCACGGCCGGCTCGAGCCACCGGCTCGCCGACGGGACGATCGCCCCGAGCAGCGTGACCGACGCGGTCGTGACGGCCAGGGCCACGGCCAGCGCCAGCAGCCCGCCAACCTGGTGGGGAACGAACGATCGTGGCGGCGAACACCGAACGTCAACCATGCGGGGTTGGTGACGGCGCCGGTCCGCCCGGTCGGGTCACGGACCCTGGTCAGGCGCGCATCAGCGCCGCCGCTCAGCGGTCGCGGAGGATCCCCTCCAGCTGGGTGATGTGCTCCTCGAGGTGGGTCACGATCATCGTGTCCCGTACCCGGTCCGCCGTCATCTCACCACGTACCGGATGGACGCCAACCAGTGCCCCCTCACCGGACTTCGCCGAAGCCAGCCGATGCTCCCAGCGCTCGATCCAGAGATCGATCCTCGCAAACAGCTCGTGCAGCGGGACGGTCCGGTCGCGCTCGAGGATGCCGATCCGGACGGGATCGGAGCCCAGCCTCCCGAACGGCACCCCATCCCCGGGTCCTCGCCGCGCCTCCACGATCCGCTCGTACTCGCCCAGCCAGTAGGGCAGCATCTCGGCCAGGTGGGCCAGCACCTCGCGCGGACCCCAGGACGCCTCGGGTCCCGTGCCGATGTCGTCGGCCAGTGGCCACGGCTCACCGGCGGCCACGCGTGGGGCGAGCGACATGAACGCCGCGCGTGCGGCGGCCAGCCTGGCAGCGGAATTCGGGACGGGGACGGTCGGATCGGTCATGCGGGCAGTCTGCCACGCTCGCCGGGCACCGGGCACCGGGCACGGGCCGGGTGGGTCACGCGGGCAGTCTGCCACGCTCGCCGGGCACCGGGCACCGGGCACCGGGCACGGGCCGGGGGTCATGCGAGCCGTCTGGCACGCTCGCCGGGCACCGGGCACCGGGCACGGGGCACCGGGCACGGGCCGGGGGGGGTCATGCGAGCCGTCTGGCACGCTCACCGGGCACCGGGCACCGGGCACCGGGCACGGGCCGGGAGACCCCGCTGCTCGTGTCATGTGCATTCCCTGGCTGCGACCGACGCCGCTGCCGTGCGGGCATCCGAGTCGAACACGATGGCCCCGGATGTGCACGCGCCATGTGCACGACCCGGCGGAAGCGGCAGGGATCGGGCGGGCAGAGGGCAGGCAGGGGCGGGGATGGGGCGGGCAAGGGCGGGAAGCGGGCGGAATTGCCGGCGATCGAGCGCCTTCGAGCCCTGACAGACGCAGGAATGCACATGTGCCGATCATGGGTGGGGCCTCGCAGCCTCGGGTGGGCTCATAGACCACGGCGGCGACGATCCGCGCCGGGTGGACGCGGCCTGACGTCGACGCAGCCATGGCCCGGGGAACGCACGCGCAGAGCCGGTCGCCGCCGCTTGACCCGCCCGGTGTCGCGGTTCATCTTGGGCACAATCCATCCGGACCCGCGGACCGTCCCGCCGTCCGGCAGCCTCCCCAGTTGGAGGGCGTCCCATGACCGACACCACCACCCGCCCCGCGAACGCGGGGGCAGTCGCTGCACCGGGCGCAACCGCTCCGTCAGGCGCACCGGGGGCAACCGCTCCGTCCGGCGCACCGGGGGCAACCGCTCCGTCAGGCGCACCGGGCGTAACCGCGGCGTCAGGCACGGGGGCAACCGCGGCGTCAGGCACAGGGGCAACCGCTCCGTCCGGCGCACCCGGCGCAACCGCTCCGTCAGGCGCACCGGGCGCAACCACGGCGTCCGGCACGAGCGTCGCCCAGCACCCCAACCAGGCCGGCGCAAGGATCAATCGCGACGCCTACGCTCAGGCCGAGGACTTCCTCCCCCTCGACGGCATCGACCACGTCGAGTTCTGGGTTGGCAACGCGCGCCAGGCGTCCGCCTACTTCCGTGCGCTGTGGGGCTTCACCCCGGTCGCGTTCAGCGGGCTCGAGACCAAGGTCCGCGACCGGGCCAGCTACGTGATGCAGCAGCACGACATCCGGATCGTGCTCACCGCGCCGCTGACCCCCGACGGCGAGATCGCGGAGCATGTCCGCGAGCACGGCGATGGTGTGCGCGACATCGCGTTCGCCGTGCAGGACGTCGAGTCGGCGTGGCGCGAGACCACCAGACGCGGCGCCGTCTCGGCCCTGGAGCCCACCGAGCTCGATGGCGGGGAGGATGGCGTGCTGCGCCGGAGCGCCGTCCGAACCTACGGCGACGTGCGTCACAGCTTCATCGACCGCCGCGACTACCACGGCGTGTTCGCCCCCGGCTATCGGAAGGTCAAGCGGCCCGCCAAGGCCGCCCAGGGGCTCAGCCTGCTCGAGGTCGATCACTGCGTGGGCAACGTCGCGCTGGGCGACATGGACCAGTTCGTCGACTACTACCGAGATGTGTTCGGCTTCGCGCAGCTCATCCACTACGACGACAAGGTCATCCACACCGAGTACAGCGCGCTCATGTCGAAGGTCATGACCAACGGCAACGGCCGGGTGAAGTTCCCCATCAACGAGCCCGCCACCGGCAAGAAGAAGAGCCAGATCCAGGAGTTCCTCGACTGGTACCGTGCGCCGGGCGTCCAGCACGTCGCGCTGCGGACCGAGGACATCGTGGGCACGGTCCGCGCGCTGCGCGACAACGGCGTGGAGTTCCTGGGGATGCCCCACGCCTATTACGAGTCGCTGGCCGACCGGGTGGGCGACGTCGGGGTGCCGATGGACGTGCTCGAGGAGCTGGGCATCGAGGCCGATCGCGACGAGGAAGGCTACCTGCTCCAGATCTTCACGCGACCGATCCAGGATCGACCCACGTTCTTCTTCGAGATCATCGAGCGCCACGGCTCGCGCGGCTTCGGCGTGGGCAACTTCAAGGCGCTGTTCGAGGCGATCGAGATCGAGCAGGCTCGGCGGGGCAACCTGTAGCCATGGCATCGGTCACCGATCTCGTCGAGCCCCTGGTCACCGTTCCGAGCACGGTTTCCACCGACGTGCGCGACGGCGCCCAGGTTCTGCGGGACCAGGGGGCGGTGAACCTCGATCACGTCGGACCGCTCAGCGTCACCGCCAACGTCACCGACGCCGATGGCCCGCACCGGGTCGCGCTGGGGGCGACCAGGAACGGCCTCGCGTGTTCGTGTGACTGCGAGCGAGGTGCCAGCGGGTTGCTCTGTCGCCACAGCGTCGCGACTGCGATCGAAACCTGGCACCGGGCGCCCCAGCGTCGGCTTGTCTGAGCGACGGGTTCGGGGCGCGACGGGCCCAGGGTCGCGACGGGGAGAACCGGATAGCGGCGAGGACCGGATGGCAACGAGGAGGGACGGCCAATGACCGATGGCGAGGCGATCGCGGCGGTGTTGCTGGTCGCGGGACCAGTGATCGGTGCCGCGCCCGTCGCGTACCCACCGCTGATCCCCGTCTGGTCCATGTCGCGCGAGGACCACATCCGCACGGTGGGACGGCACCGGCGCGCATGGCTGATGCTCAACGTGGGCTTTGGGCTGGCGACCGTGGCGACATCGGCGGGACTCCTGATCATCGCGCTCTCGGCGCCCGCCGGCTCGTCACGAAGCGCCGGCCTGTCGGTCGCGTTCGTGGCCTACGTGCTCGGCGGCTCGTTGTGGTTGATGGTGCTCGCCGCCCGGGCCCGCACGACACCGGCGCTCGCCGACCTGCTCGCCCAGGAGACAGACCCGGGACCGGCCGAGACGCTGCTCGGTGCCGCTACCAGCGGCATGTTCGAGGGATTCGTGGTGGCCACGAGCGTGGCCCTGATCGTGCTCGGCGCCACCCTGCTGCTGGCGGGCGGCATCGCCGCACCGGTCGCCGCGCTCATCGCGCTGGGCGGGCTGGGCGGCATGGCCTGGCTCACGATCGCCGGTGATGTGATCCCGGCCGCGCTGTACCTGCCCACCATCCTCCTCGGCCTCGCATTCGCGATCGGCTGGTCCTGAGACCGTGTACCCCTGGCTCGTCGCTCTCCATGTCACCGGCGTCGCCATGTTCCTGGTGACGCATGGTGTCTCGATGTGGACCGCGTTCCGAGTTCGGCGCGAGACCAACCGCGATGTCATCGCGGCCCTGCTCGGGATGTCGGCGCGCAGCAACCAGCTCATGTACCTGGGACTGCTCCTGCTGGGGATCGGCGGGCTCGCCGCGGCGGGTAGCGTGGGCTGGCTCGCCTCGACCTGGGTCACCGCCTCGTATGGCGTGTTCCTGACGGTGCTGCTCGCGATGTTCCTGATTGCCTCGCCCTACTACTACCGGTTGCGCGACGGGCTCGAGGGCACCGAGAAGGTGCCGAGGCTCGATGACGAGGAGCTGCTCGAGCGGCTGCAGACACGCCGACCGGAGGCGCTTGCCCTGATCGGTGGTGGCGGGCTGGCGATCCTCATCTGGCTCATGGCGGTCAAGCCCGGTTGAGACCGCCGAGCCGTTGCACATCGCGGCGGCGGCTGCCTCGAAACCGCGTCCACCGGACTCGACGTAGAGGTCCCTGTCCACCGACCATCGGACAGGAGACACCACGACATGCACCTCGTTCGCGCTGCCACCTCGCTGGTGGGCCTTGCCCTCGTTCTTGGCGCCTGCACGAGCGCCGGAGCGACCCCGGCCCCGACGCCCGCCCCAACCGCGGCTCCCGCCACGTCCGCGCCCGCGACCGGCCTCACGATCGACCTCGCGTCGACCAGCCTTGGCACGTTCCTGGTCGACGGCGCCGGCCGCACCCTCTACGTGTTCACGGCCGATGCCGCAGACACCTCGAACTGCACGGGCCAGTGCCTGGACAGCTGGCCGCCCCTCACATCGGATGCCGCGCCCAGCGTCGGTTCCGGTCTCACGGCGACCGACTTCGGCACGATCACCCGCAGCGATGACGGCTCGACCCAGGTGACCTTCGATGGTCACCCGCTGTACTACTTCGCCGGCGACACGGCGGCGGGCGACACCAACGGCCAGGGCGTCGGTGGAAAGTGGTTCGTGGTCGATGCCTCGGGTGGCATGGTGGGGATGCCGGCACCGTCGGCGACCTCGGATCTCAAGTACTGAGCCGTTCCTCCTCCCTGGCTCCGGCGGCGGATCCGGCTTCCCTGCCGGGTCCGCCGCCGTCATCGTTGCACCGCTCGCATGCCGCTCTCCTAGACTGCGTGCCATGCGAGTGGCGCATGTTCGCGAGCATCACGCCCCGGCTGGCGCCCCGTGGCGGCTTGCCGCCGCCCTCGACCCGGCGGGCAGGACCTGGCTCGATCTCGAGATCGCGCGCCGGCGCGCCGCTGCCGGTGACCCGAACCTCGCCCACGACAGCGTGCTCCACCGGCAGCCCGTGACCACGCTCGACGACCACCTCGCCCGCGGTCTGCGCGTCGAGGCACTGGCTGACCTGGCCGAGCCGTTCGTCCCGCGATCGGACGACGACGATGCGCTCGTCGATGCCGGCGACGTCGCCTTCGGGCCACCGATCCTGCGCCCGCCGTCGATCCGCGACTTCTACGGGTTCGAGCAGCACGTGGCCACATCCTGGGCACGCCGGGGGCGTCCGGTGCCCGAGGCCTGGTACCGGCTGCCGGTGTTCTACTTCTCCAACGTGTCCGAGCTGCGCGGGCCGGGCGAGCCGGTCTGGGCGCCGCGCGGCTCAAGCGAGCTCGACTACGAGCTCGAGATCGGCGCGCTCGTGGACACCCCGGTCAGGGATCTGGTTGAGGCGAACGCAGAGGACGCGATCGGCGGGTTCTTCATCCTCAACGACTGGTCCGCGCGCGATCTGCAGCGCGACGAGACCGCGGTCCGCCTGGGCCCGGCCAAGGGCAAGGACTTCGCCACCTCGATCGGGCCCTGGCTGGTGACCCCGGACGAGCTCGCCGACCGGCGAACACGGGGCTCGAACGCGCCCGACCTGACCATGACGGCGACGGTCGAGACGGCCGATGGCCGGGCGATCGAGACCTCGCGCGGCACCTGGTCGACGATCCACCACTCGCTGGGCGCGATGCTCGCACGCGCCTCCGCGGATGTGCGGATCCGGCCCGGGGAGATCCTCGGCTCGGGCACGGTGGGCGGCGGCTGCCTGCTCGAGATCCGCGAGGGGACGTTGGGCCGCTACCTCGAACGCGGCGATGTCGTCACGCTCGAGGTCGAGCGGCTGGGCAGGCTGGTGACCCCGATCCTCGCTCGCCCGGCGTGACCGGCAAAGCGGCATAGACTGAGCGCGTCCGCACGGAGGCCCGCGTCCATGTTCTACGTCTCGCGCGGCAGCGTCCCGCCCACCCGGCACACGCAGCATCGCGCGCCGGACGGCAGCCTGTATGCCGAGGAGCTGTTCGGCGTCGAGGGGTTCACGGGACGAAGCTCGCTGCTGTACCACCTGGTGCCGCCCACCCGGGTGACCCGCATCGAGCCGATCGGTCCGGTGACCATCGAGACGGCCGACGACGGCTCGCACCACCACCAGCTGGTCGACTCGTCCGGCCTGCAGCCGGCGGGTGATGCCATCTCGGGACGCGTCCCGCTGTTCCACAACGCCGACGTCGTGATGGGCGTGGTCCTGCCCGCGGAGGCGATGCCGGCCGACACCTTCTATCGCAACGGCGAAGGCGACGAGCTGCTGTTCGTCCACGAGGGAACGGGCACCCTGCGGACCAACTTCGGTGACCTCGCCTACCACCCGGGCGACTACCTTGTGCTGCCGATCGGGACGACCTGGCGCCTGGATCCCGATGCGGATGTCGCCCAGCGGATGCTGTATCTCGAGTGCCCGTCCGAGATCGAACCGCCGCGGCGCTACCGCAACGAGTACGGGCAGCTGCTGGAGCACTCGCCCTACTCGCAGCGCGACATCCGGATCCCTGACTTCCGCGAGCCTCGTACCGACACCGGGGAGTACCGGGTCATCGTCCGTGCCCGCGGGCGCCACACCGCCTACCACTTCGCCAGCCACCCGTTCGACGTCGTCGGTTGGGACGGCTACCTGTGGCCGTTCGCGTTCGACATCGCGGACTTCCAGCCGATCACGGGACGCGTCCACCAGCCGCCGCCGGTCCACCAGACGTTCGCCGCCCGCAACTTCGTCGTGTGCTCGTTCGTGCCCCGCAAGTTCGACTACCACCCGCTCGCGATCCCGGCGCCCTACAACCACAGCAACATCAACAGCGACGAGGTCATCTACTACGTGGCCGGCAACTTCATGAGCCGCCGAGGCGTGGGCATCGCGTCGTTCACCCTCCACCCCGCGGGCATCCCCCACGGACCGCACCCGGGCACGGCCGAGGCGTCGATCGGCAAGGAGGCGACCGAGGAGCTGGCGGTCATGGTCGACACCTTCCGGCCCCTGTGGCTCACGCCGCAGGCCGCCGCGCTCGAGGACCCCGGCTACCCCTACACATGGTTGCCGGCGACCGAGGGCCGAGCCGCCGAGGAAGCGCGCCAGCTGGCCGAGCGCGGCCCGGAGGCCTTCCCCGACTGACGCCCGCCGGAGTCAGCCCCGGGCGCGGAGGTTGCGCCGGGCGTTGTCCGCGATGTCCTCGATCCGGGTCTCGCGTGTCTCCGGCCGGACGGCCATCGCCACCCAGGCGAGCATCTGCTTGCGGGCTCCCGGCGGGAAGGCGGCGAAGTTGGCGGCCGCGGGCGGCCGCGCCTCCAGCGCCCTCGCAAGATCCTCGGGCACCTCGAGCCGCTCGACCGAATCGAGGATCTCCCAGGAACCGATGGCCTTGGCCCGCTCGATTGCCGCGAGCCCGGCGGGTGCCATGCGCCCGGCGGCGATCAGCCGCTCCACGCGGGCCTTGTTGGTAGCCGCCCAGCCACTGCGCGGCTTGCGCGCCGCGAAGTAGAGCTTGCCGCGGTCTTCGTCGAACCGGCCGCCCGTGCTGTCGACCCAGCCGAAGCACAGTGCCTCCTCGATCGCGGCTTCGTAGTCCAGGCCCTGCCGGCCGGAGCGCGGGCGCCAGGTCACCAACCACGCACCACGGGCCGTCGCGTGGTTGGCCTCGAGCCAGGCTCGCCAGGTGTCTCGATCGTCGGCGTGGACGTAGGGCGCGTCGTCGAGGGCGGACATCGTGCGTTCGAGTCTACCGGCCTCAATCGGATCGGCGGGCGTCCGAGCATTGGCGACGCGAATCGGCCCAGCCCGGCGTGACGGGACGCAGCTCGGCAGCGCGCGGGACGAAGTCGAGGCGTCGTTCGTCAATGCGAGTGTGATCGCCCTGGAGCCCGTGGAGCGCGACCCCGAGACATTCGAGGAGCTCTACGCCCGACACGAACGGGACGTGATGCGCTATGCGGTGTTCCTGGTCCGGGACCCGGACGAGGGCGCAGACGTCGCGGCGGAGGCGTTCACCCGCGCGTTCGACGCCTGGCGGTCAGGTCGCCTCCCGACGGGCCGGCCGCTGCCCTGGCTGTTCCTGATCACGCGTCGGATCGTGATCGACAGGCGCCGCCGCCAGCGCCTGCTGCGCTGGATCCCACTGCGTCACGCGGCCGCGCAGGAGCCATCCCGGAACGACGCGCTGGCTCGCCACGAGTTCTGGCTGTGGCTCGACCGTCTGGCGGCTGGTCTGTCGGAGCGGCAACGCGAGGTTCTGTTCCTCCGCTACCGGCGGGACCTGACCGATGTCGAGATCGCGCGGCTCATGGGTATCACGGCATCCGGCGTTCGTTCGCTGCTCGCTCGCGCGATCAAGGCGCTACGCGATCACCCGGAGCTGCTGCGATGAGCATCGACGATCGCGATGACCTGCCGCGTGAGCTGGTGGTGCGACTGGCCCAGCTCGATACGCTGCTGCCCGAGCGGCGGGCCTGGCGGGCGGCCGCTCGGCTTGATGCCCGCCCATCCGACGGGGCGGCCCGTGCCCAAGGCGAGCGCCGGGTGCGCGCCTCCAGCGGGCTCCGCGGCGCACCGGTGGGCACGATGCTCGCAGGAGCCCTGGTGCTCGTCGCGATCGTCGCCGCCGTGGCCGTCGGCCCATCGATCGCACCCACGTCCGGCAGCGGCGCACCCGATGGGCGCGGCGCGACAGGCTCGACATCGGTCCCGGCCGTGTTGGAGCCATCCGTGACGCCGCCGTCGGCAGCGACCCCCACCCCGCGCCCGAGCCTCGCTCTCGCTCGCCTGCGCCTCATCGACACCACCAGCAGCATCGAGCGCACCCTCGCCGACCAGCTCGGCTGGGCCTGCCTGGCGCGGCGCGATGCGCCGGCACCGCCCGAGGTGCCAATGCTGGACAAAGTCCTCCTGATCCGACCATCGCGGACCGGGCTGACCAAGCTTCCGGGCGGTCAGATCGTGTGGCTGGGGGGCAAGCTCGAGCCCGCCGCGATCGGCTTTGGCGCAAGCCTGTTGCTCCGTGACGGCGACGGACGGATGTGGATCCTGGTCAAAGGCACTCCGCCGACCGTCCGCCAGCTCGCCTCGCTGACGGCCACCGACGGCTCGGTTGCCTGGTGGCTGGGCGCATCTCTGACCGACGTGGCCTGCCCGCAGCCGAGCTCGGCACCGGGTGGCCGACCACCCGCGAGGTGAGCGATCAGCGGTGCCGGCCGGTCCGGCACGGGGTGCGCGCGACCGGGCGGGGCCGTCGTCGCGCTGCCCCAATCGGGTCGGGCTCGTCCGGCCTGTCAAGGAGATCGTCGCTGCTGTTCGCGGTGACGGCAATCGTCCTCCTGGGAGCGGGTGGCATCGCCGTCGGCGCACGCGTCGGATCCCCCGAACCACCCACTCGGTGGGGGGCCACATCCATGCCGGATGGTCGCGCCGGGAGGATGCCGTCTGCCATGGCGTCCCAGCGCGCGTCGACGTCGGCGGCGCCCGCGACCCTGCCGCCGTGCGGCTACGGCAGCCAGCCGGCCCTGTCCGCTGGGCTCGATCAGTGGGCGCTGACCCTCGTGGATACGACGTTCCGGTTGCCGCCAGCCTACGTGCCTCCCGACCTGGTGCCCGTGGCCCGAGCCGGGCTCGCAGGGTGGGGCGAGGTCCGTGCGCTGGTCATCGACGATCTTCGGTCGATGGCCGAGGCGGCCAGCCAGGCCGGCGTCCCGCTGGCGGTCCAGTCCGCATACCGGAGCTTCGCGCGACAACGCACGGTGTTCGACGGCTGGGTGACGCAGGCGGGACGGGCGGCGGCGCTGCAGACCAGCGCTCGTCCGGGACACTCCGAGCACCAGCTCGGCACGACGCTCGACCTCCGGGCCGCCGGCGGTTCCGCCCCATGGATCGGGGACTTTGCGCGCAGTGCCACCGGTCGCTGGCTGGCCTCCAACGCCTGGCGGTTCGGGTTCGTAGTCTCCTACCCGCCGGACACCCAGAACGTCACATGCTACGCGCCCGAGGCCTGGCACGTCCGCTACGTCGGGCTCGCGACCGCGCACCAGGTGCACGACTCCGGGCTGACGCTCCGAGCCTGGCTGTGGGCCCAGGATGTCCCGGTCCCGGCAGACGTCGACCCCGGCGACGACGGAACGACCGAGCCGTCGCCCGATTGACCTGCGGGTCTCCGCTCACCGACCTCCAAGAGCTGGCCCGCAGCGCCTCGTGTCCTCGGCCGTGACGGCTGCGATCGCCGCGATCCTGGTCCTCGTCCCGTTCGACATCGCGGTCTACGCGCCGTCCTCGCTCGCGGACGTGCCGGTGATCGGCAACGTGGCCGGGTTGTTGGGGTTGGTCGCCCGGCTGGGCAGCGAGTTCAGCGGGCTGACGGCAAACGCGTTCAACCCGTGGGCGCTGGTCGGCGACCCCAACCTGGCAACGGTGGTTGGCGGCGGCTCCGGCTCGTGGCTGCCCGACTCGACACCCGTCCTGGGGCCGCTGTCCGCCGTCGCGCTCGGCGCGCTCCTGCTGGTGGCCGTCGGCGTCGTGGTCGCCGGCGGTCTGCTGGTTCGGGACGGTCCGATCACGATCCTGCTGGGGTTCGATTGAACCTGCCATGGGGCGACCTCGCCAGGCCCGCCCCCTCACCTTCCTGATCCCGAGTCGGTCCAGACCGGCAGGAAACCTGCCCCCGGAGCGTCCCGGCGTGCTCGTCGCGCGCGGCGGCCGTCGGGCATGCGATGCCGGGCGTCGATGGTGGCAGGGAACCCTTGCGATCGGCTGTCGATGGACCGATGCTGATGGCGAGCTACCTGGAGGTGCCGATGACCGGACGGGAGCGGATCCTCGCGGCACTGGACGGCCGGGTACCTGATCGGATCCCCCTCGCCCTCGGCTTTTTCGCGGTTGACGGCGCCGCTCTGGCGCCACCGGGCGCCTGGCGCGACGATCTCGTCGACGTCGCCTTCGTCGAGTTCCCGATCTCGCCGGAGGAGACCGACCTGCGCCGGCGCGCGCAGCCGCACGAGGGCAACACGCGCCTGGGATCGGTCAGCCAGGTGGCCCGCTACGCGAGCTGGACGTACCATCCGGAAGCCCCCGATCAGCGGAACCCGCTCGAGGCGGCGCGAACGCTCGCCGACCTCGAACGCTTTGGCTTTCCCGATGTGTCGGGGTCGTTCGTTGCCGACGGCCTGGCCGGCCAGGTCGCGACGATCCATGCGCGCGGACTCGCCGCGGCCGGCAACACCCCGCATCTCGGCGGCGAGCTGTTCGAGGCCGCGTGGCGGCTCAGGGGCCTCGAGCAGTTCCTGCTCGACCTGGTCGAGCGCAAGGACATGGCCGATTACCTGCTCGATCGCCTTGCCGACCTGGCTCGCCGCAACGCCGTCGCGCTCGCGACAGCCGGCGTCGACGTGCTCGCGCTCGACGACGACGTGGGGATGCCCGGAACCATGATGATCAGCCCGGCCTCCTGGCGCGAGTTCTTCCGTCCGCGGCTGGTGGGGATCATCGAGGCGGCCCGCGCGGTCAACCCCGGACTTTGCGTCGCGTACCACAGCGACGGCCATATCGAGCCCATCCTCGACGACCTGATCGAGATCGGCATCCAGGCCATCAACCCGCTGCAGCCGGAGCACATGGATGCAGCCAGGATCCGCCGCCGGTACGGCCCGCACCTGGCGCTGTGGGGCACCGTCGGGCGGCAGACGACGTTCGCGCTCGGCGATCCGGCCGAGATCCGGCGCGAAGTCCGTGAACGGATCAGCGCGCTCGGCCCGGGGGGCCTGGTGCTCGCGCCCGCCTATGACATCGACGAGCCCGACGTCCCGTGGGCATCGATCGGTGCATTCCTCGAGGCCGGCGCGACGTTCGGGACGCACGGAGGCCCATGAGCCCGGCACCAATCCGCACCCTGCAACCCGCCCACGGGCGTGCAACCGATTCCCTTCGACCCGGGTTCCGGGAGCCATGACCACCATCGCGCTGGCCCCGCTGGACGAGCGCGGCCTCCTCGACGCGGTCGATCGACTAGCGGCCGGTGATCCGGCGCTGTGCGGCGTGGTCGAGCGGTTCGGCCCGCCGCCGCTGTGGGCCCGCGAGCCCGGCTTCCCCACGCTCGTCCACCTGATCCTCGAGCAGCAGGTGTCGCTGGCCTCGGCGCGCGCCGCCTTCGATCGCCTGCAGGTGGCCACCGACCCGTTGACGCCGACCTCCTTCCTGACGCTCGATGACGGGCAGCTGCTGGCCATCGGGTTCAGCCGCCAGAAGGCGCGCTACTCGCGCGCGCTGGCGATCGCCGTCGGCGACGGCTCGCTCGACCTCACGGCGCTCGGATCCCTCGACGACGAGGCCGTGGATGCGGCCCTGACCGCGGTTCCGGGCATCGGGCCGTGGACTGCGACCATCTACCGCCTGATGGTGCTGCTCCGACCCGACGCCTGGCCGGTCCACGACATCGCCCTCGCCCAGGCCATCGCCGAGATCCATGGCATGCCCGCCCGACCCGACGCCACCGAGATGCTGACCATCGCCGACCGCTGGCGACCGTGGCGGGCGGTCGCCGCGCGGATCCTGTGGCATCACTACCTGTCGGTCCGAGCGGGGCGCCGCCGCTGAGCCGAGCGCGAAGGGGCCGAGCGCGAACCCACCGCCGAGCCGGCGCCCATCACGAGCCGGGCCGGCCGCGGTTTCAGTTGCACGCAGCTCGTCGATGGCGCATGCTCGAACCCTGTCCGAGCCGGTGCCGATGTTTCGATCTCCGGGACTGCGTCCGGCCGGCAGCGGAAGGCAACCCATGCGATGCAGCCTGCGGCACCGATCCGCACGGGCCTGCGGCATGCGAACGCTCCCCGAATCCTCCGCCGATCGGCGGACCGCGCATCGAAGGAGCGCCGAATGACCCCTCGCCAGAACCCGACCCCGCGCGCCGGCCCCGCGCCTTCCATCGCGCCAGCCGACCGGGCGCCCGACCACGACCGTCGCTGGAACGAGCAGGTGCAGGGCCTCCTGCGCGACGCTGCTGAGACCCGGGCCGACCTCGACCGGTCGCGATCGCTCGAGGACGCGCGAGCGACCGAGCGCGAGGCAACCTCCCTCCAGGCCTTGATCGAGGCCCACAAGCCGACCGGGGACCGCTGATGGCAAGAGCAGCTTCAGCCCGCCATCCGGCGCGGCGCTTCCGGAAGCGACAGGTCGCCCTGCCCGATGGAGACCTGCTGGTGCTGCTCGGGGACAGAACGATCGAGCACACCGCTCCCGATGGGACGGTCAAGCGGACATGGCGGACGGACGACCCGGACTGGTCGCGCCACGCCATCCGGTTCGGGATCCACGAGGCGCCTCCGACCGTCAAGCCGAGCGGTCGCGACGCCTCATCGGAGAGGCCGCCCATCTAGGACCGGCAGCCGCTGAAGGCCGGGGCCGCGGAGGCCCGCGGGCAGCAACCTTGTCGGACGCCCGGCGCGGTCGCTTCCGCTCGCACCGGACGGATCAGACCGTCGAAGCGGGCCCGGTCGGGCGGGGATCAGGCCCTGACCAGCTCCTCGTGGCCGTTCTCGGACGGCTCGGACGTGATCCCCCAGCCCCCGAAGATCGCTGTGCCGTCGATGCGCAGCGTGGGCGCATCCTCGGGTCGCTCGACCTTCGGTCGCCCATCGCCAGCGCCGCCGATGCCAACGAGCTTCGTCTCGATGTTCCACGAGTCGGGCACGATCAGGTTCCCGCCGCCGAACAGCACGTTCATGTGCAGCGTCGCCCCTTCGGGATCGAGCGTCGCATCGCGCAGATCGACCTGCCCGCCACTGAACCAGGCCGTCACCGTGCCGCCCCGGAATGACCCTGCCTCGCTCCTGAAGTCGAGCGGCCCGAAGGTGCCGACGAGGTCGATCTCGTCATCCTTCGGGTCCGGCGTGGCGGCGTCCGGACGCCGGATCCCCGCGTAGATCGCGGCACCCATCACGAACAGGAACCAGCCCAGCAGCACGAAGCTGATCGCCCGAACCACCATCTTCATCGCGGCACCCCTGTCTCCGGGCCCGCTCCGCGGCCCGGTCCACACAGGATGCCCCCGGCTCCCCGCCCGGTCCAGTGACGAGCGCACGAAACGACCACCATTCGCCGGATCGGTCGGCGTCCGGTACAGTCAGGGCCTTCCTCGTGCTCGATGGGCGCGCCGGTCAGCGCCCCGGTCCATCCAAGACCGCCCGACCCCGAACCACACTAGCGCCCTGACCGGGCCCCGCCACCATGTGCGGGAAGGGCCCGTCAGGAGCGTTCCTCCCATGTCCTTCGATGCCCTCGGGCTTTCGCCCGAGCTGCTGCGCGCCGTCGCCGACGAGGGCTACACCGAGCCCACGCCGGTCCAGCGTGAGGCGATCCCCCACGTGCTCGCCGGGCGCGACCTGCTTGCCGGCGCCCAGACCGGCACCGGCAAGACGGCGGCGTTCGCGCTGCCGATCATCCAGCTGCTGCACTCGACCCGCGTCGCCGTGCAGGCGCGTCCGGGCACCGCTGCCGGCTCGACCTCGAGGTCCGCGGCGCCGACGTCGAGGCCACCGGTCCGTGTCCTGGTCGTCGTCCCGACGCGCGAGCTCGCCATCCAGGTCGAGCAGAGCTTTCGCACCTACGGTGCCCGGCGCCCGGTCCGGTCCACCATCGTCTACGGAGGGGTCGGCTTCGCACCCCAGGCCTCGCGCCTCCGGGTAGGTCCCGAGATCGTGGTCGCCACGCCGGGCCGCCTCCTGGATCACGTCACCCAGCGGACGATCGACCTGTCGCGCGTCGAGATCCTCGTGCTCGACGAGGCCGATCGCCTGCTCGACATGGGCTTCATCCGGGACATCCGCCGGATCCTCGAGCTGCTCCCGGCCCGCCGCCAGAACCTGCTGTTCTCGGCCACCTTCTCGGACGACGTCCGCTCGCTCGCCGACGGCCTGCTGCACGACCCCGCCCGGGTGCAGGTCACGCCACGTAACACGACGGCCGAGCTCGTGGATCAGCTGGTCCACCCGGTGGACCGTGAGCGCAAGCGGGAGCTGCTGGTGCACCTTGCGTCATCGGGGCGGATCGGCCAGGCGCTCGTGTTCACCCGGACCAAGCACGGCGCCAACCGGCTCGCCGACCAGCTCAGCCGGTCGGGCATCCTCGCGACCGCGATCCATGGCAACAAGAGCCAATCGCAGCGGGTGCGGGCGCTCGACGACTTCAAGGCCGGCCGGGCATCGATCCTCGTCGCGACCGACATCGCCGCCCGCGGGCTCGACATCGAGCAGCTGCCCCACGTCGTCAACTACGAGCTGCCCATGGTGGCCGAGGACTACATCCATCGAATCGGGCGCACCGGGCGGGCGGGCACGAACGGCAACGCCATCTCCCTGGTGTGCGTCGATGAGGGTCCGCTGCTGCACGACATCCAGCAGTTGCTGCGTCGGCCCATCCGCAGCGAGGTGGTCCCGGGCTTCGAGCCGGACCGTACCGTGCGCGCCGAGCCGATCCGGCTCCGGTCGACGCCGGCCGAGCGGGCCGAGCGGGCCGCGTCCCGTCCCTCCGCCCCCGGACGCCGGGCGGCGGCGCAGGGACATGGCGGCGGCAGGCGTGCGGGATCCCCGTCGAGCACCGGTTCGGCGGGTCGCGCGGGACCCCCGGCACCCGGCAACCGCCGGCACCGCGGTCGTCGCGGTGGTTCGCTGACCGTCCCCGGAGCTGCGATCGGCAACGTTCCGCTCGGGTCGATGTCGAGGCACGTATCGGGCGGCCAGCGACACGATGGCAAGCCCGTCCACGATCACCAGGATCGGCCGATCGTGCGTGGTCGATACGATGGCCGTCGCCACGGCGAACGGCGACTTCACTCCGGCGACGGGCGTGGCGCTGCCGACGGGCGTGGCGCTGCCGACGGCCCGGGGGGACCGCGATTGCTGCCGGGTGAGCGGATCCGCCGCCTCGGGTCCTGACCCCGAGCGGCTCGATCGAGCCGGGTCAGCGGCCCGAGCCGGGTCCGAAACCCGTTCCGGCCCGGTCTCCGCGCGTCACGCCGTATTCTTCCCGGATGCCGCTGTATCAGCTTGCCGATCCGCTTCCCGCGCTTGCCGATCCGATCGTGCTCGCCGCGCTCGACGGCTGGGTGGACGCCGGCTCGGCCGCTACCGCCGCGCTTGCCGTGCTCGCCGAGGGCGCGTCGCCGGTTGCCGAGTTCGATCCCGACGAGCTGTTCGACTACCGTTCCCGGCGACCGACCCTCGAGATCCACGACGGCCGCCTGTCGTCGCTCCAGTGGCCCGAGCTGACCCTGCGCCACGCGCGGTTCGGCCGGCGCGACCTGCTCGTCCTGACCGGCGCCGAGCCCGATGATCGATGGCGCCGCCTGGCTTCATCCGTGGTCGAGCTGGTGCTGCGGCTGGACGTGAAGGGCTGGGTGAGCCTGGGCGCGATACCCGCCGCCGTCCCCCACACGCGGCCGGTGACGATCCTGGGCACCGAGAGCGCCACCGGGCTGCTGCGGGGCGATGTGCTGCCGGGGCCGACCGGTCTGCTCAAGGTGCCATCGGCCGCGCTGTCGATGCTCGAGATGGCCGTGGCCGAGGCGGGCATCCCGGCCGTCGGGTATTTCGCGCAGACGCCCCACTACGTCCAGGGGCCGTACTCGCTGGCGACGGTGGCGCTCCTCAGGGCGCTGGAACGTCACCTCGAGGTCGACCTGCCGCGGGGCAACCTGGCCGACGAGGCACGCGAGCTCCGGCTCCGGCTGGATGCGGCGACCGAGGCGGACGAGACGACGCAGGCGTATGTCGGCCGGCTGGAGACGATGGTCGACGAGTCACGGCTGCCGGCGGGCGACGACCTCATCTCCGACATCGAGCGGTTCCTGCGCGAGCAGGGCCGGGGTGGCCCGACTCGCTAGCGCCGGGACCGCGCCGACGTGGTGGCACTCCCGACCTGGTAGCGCTCCCGGCCTGGTAGCGCTCCCGGCCTAGTAACGCTCCCGGCGAACGACGACCTTCTGCCCCTTGACGGTCGCAGCGCGCAGCGAGCGGATCACCGCGTCGGCCGATCCCTCCGGCACCTCGACCAACGAGAACCCGTCAGCCACCTGGATCGCGCCGATCTCCGACCCGCGCAACCCGGCCTCGTTGGCGATCGCCCCCACCAGGTCCGACGGGCGGATCCCGGCCGATCGACCGGCCCCCACGAACAGGCGAGTGACCGGCCCGCCACCCGGGCCCCGCCTGGGCGCCTTCGGCACGGGTCGCCCGGTCGCATCCCGCCAGCCGCTGGGCCGGAAGCCGTGTCCGAGCCGCGCCGAGGTTCCGGGTCGCGGTCCCCGAGCGGGCCGTTCGGTGGCGGTGTGAGCGGCATCAATGGTCGCATCAGCGCCTGGCTCACGATCGGCGTGGCGGTACCTCGTCGATCGTCCCCGGCCCGGCGACGGCGGGAATGCCGAGCGGGTATGCGGCGAGCCGGGACGCGGACCCCGGCGATGGCCCTGGGACGATGGCGATGCGGGCAGCGTCGCCGGGGCAAGCTCGGTGGCATCCTCGGCGCCCCTCGCCTCGGTGTCGGCGAGGCTGAGCGCGGCCAGCGCGATGTCGACCAGGTCGAACTCCTCTGACAGCGGCTCGACCACCGCGCGATACCGGTCGAGCTCACCACCCACCAGCGTCTCGCGGAGCGTCCCCCGGAGCAGGTCCAGGCGGTGCTCCCGAAGGTCCGCCACGGTCGGCAGGCCGGCGATCGCGAGCGGCGTGCCGATCGCGCGCTCGATGTCCCGCAGCAGTCGGTGCTCCCGTGGCTCGACGAGCGTGATCGCGACGCCCTCGCGCCCGGCGCGTCCCGTCCGGCCGATGCGATGGACGTAGACGTCGGGCGAGGACGGCACGTCGTAGTTGACGACATGGCTGATGTGGCCGATATCGAGCCCGCGGGCAGCGACATCGGTCGCCACCAGCACGTCCAGGGACCCCTCGCGGAAGCGCCCCATGATCCGGTCGCGCTGGTCCTGCGACAGCCCGCCGTGGAGCGCGGCCGCGTCGCGGCCGCGACCGCTCAACGCCTCGGCGAGATCATCCACCTCGCCCCGTGTCCGCGCGAACACCAGGGTGGCCACGCCATCCTCGAGATCGAGGATCCGGCCCAGCGCGGCCAGCTTGTCCGTCCGTCGTACGACGTAGGCGGTCTGGCGGACACGGGCCTCGGCCCCTTCGACCACCTCGCCCGGCACGTGGATCCGCGCCGGGTTCCGCAGGTGACGCTCCGCCAGCCGGGCTGTGGCGCCCGCGATGGTCGCCGAGAACAGCGCCGTCTGACGCTCCTCGGGGAGCGAGCCCAGGATCCGCTCCAGGTCCTCGGCGAAGCCCATGTCGAGCATCTCGTCCGCCTCGTCGAGGACGACCGTCCCCACCTCGTCGAACCGGAGCGTCCCCCGGTCGAGATGATCGACCGCGCGTCCGGGCGTGGCGACCACGACGTCCACGCCGCGCGCCAGCCGGTGCAGCTGAGCTGCGATCGGCTGCCCGCCATAGACGGGGACGACCCGCGCCCCGGTCTCGCGCCCATAGCGGTGGACCGCCTCGGCAACCTGCATCGCGAGCTCGCGCGTTGGTGCCAGGACCAGCGCGGACGGCCGGGCTGCGCGCTCGGCCCGGGTGGTGCCGGTACCCGCTCGCGGCGCACCGCGTGCGGCAACGTCGTGTCCGGCGGCACGTTCGGCGTCCAGGCGAACGATGAGCCGCTGCAGGATGGGCAGGGCGAAGGCGGCGGTCTTGCCCGTGCCGGTCGGTGCCTCGGCCAGCAGGTCCTGGCCGGCCAGGAGCGGTGGGATCGCCGCCAGCTGGACGGGCGTCGGTTCCTCGTAGCCCAGCGCGGTCAGCGTTCGGAGCAGCCTGGGATCGAGGCCGAGCGCGGCAAACGCGTCGCGCTCCTCGGTTTCGACGTCGTCGGAAGGTTGCATGGTCACGTCCTGAGGGTAGCCCCGATCCCGCATCGGCCCGGCCGGCGCATGCGGACCTCCGATCGCCGCTCGGCCTGCGAGGTGCGGCCACCGCGTTTCCTGACGACGACTCGCAGCGTACGATCATCGACGACCGATCATGGACGGAGGAGGACCCGCGTCCCGTGCTCAGCTCCACGCCCCATCCCAGCCGGGTGGCCATCGTCGGCGTCGGCAACGTCGGCGCCACGTTCGCCTACGCGCTGCTCCTCTCGGGTCTCGCGTCCGAGATCGTGCTGATCGACGCCAACCGGGAGCGGGCCGAGGGTGAGGCGACCGATCTCTCGCACGCCGTCCCGTTCGGCAAGCCCACCCGGGTC
Organism: uncultured Chloroflexia bacterium; assembly: GCA_963734995.1. Classification (GTDB taxonomy): domain Bacteria; phylum Chloroflexota; class Limnocylindria; order Limnocylindrales; family CSP1-4; genus CAIXZV01. The sequence goes on along the minus strand of CAVTJD010000004.1, from coordinate 284,063 downwards.
TGGGCGGGCAGCTACGCCGACTGCGCCGGCGCAGCGGCCACCGTCATCGCCGCCGGCGCTGCGCAGCGGCCCGACGAGGACCGCCTGGCGCTGGTGCGCCGCAACGACGCGATCTTCGCCCAGATCGTGCCCCAGGTCGCGCGAGCCAATCCAGACGGCATCATGGTGGTCGCCACCAACCCGGTCGACGTGCTGGCCTACCGGACGTTCCAGCGGAGCGGGCTGCCGGCCGAGCGGGTGATCGGCTCGGGGACCATCCTCGACACCGCCCGTTTCCGATCCCTGCTCGCCGCCTATTTCGGGGTCGACGCACGCAGCGTCCACGCCTATATCGTCGGCGAGCACGGCGACTCCGAGGTCCCCGTCTGGAGCTCGGCTGCGATCGGCGGCATGCGCCTGCGGGACTACTGCGCGGGCAACGACATCCCCTACGATGCGGCCGCGCTCGAGCACATCTTCACCGACACGCGCGATGCCGCGTACACGATCATCCGCCAGAAGGGGGCGACCTCCTATGCCGTGGCCGCCGGGCTGATGCGCATGAGCGAGGCTATTCTGCGCGACCAGAACACGGTGCTGCCGGTGTCGACCCTGGTCCGCGACTACTACGGCATCGACGACGTCTATCTGAGCCTGCCGGCGATCGTCGGCAGGGGCGGGATCACGCGCACGCTCAGGCTCGCGCTGACGCCGGAGGAGGCCCAGGGACTGCGTCGCTCGGCCGATGTGCTTCGCCACACGCTGGCCTCGCTCGACCCGGTCGAGCCGCCGCCGGCCGGGCCCTGACGACAACCAACCCGAGCGCACTGCGATCGAACCACCGCCGGCCCGCCCCTCAGGCCGCGAACACCGACTCCCCGCGCGTCAGGAAGCGGTCGACGCCCTGAGCCGCCATCCGGCCTTCACGGATCGCCCACACCACCAGCGACTGGCCCCGCACACAGTCGCCGGCGGCGAACACGCCCGGGACCGAGGTCATCCGGTCCAGCCCGGTGCGCACGTTGCCGCGCGGGTCGAGCTCGCAGCCGAACGCCCTGGGCAGCGCGGACTCCGGGCCGAGGAACCCGAGCGCGAGCAGCACCAGGTCGGCGGGGATGGTCTGCGAGGTCCCCGGCACCTCGCGCATCTCGGGCCGGCCCTCGGCGGAGACGCCCCATGAGATGTCTGCGATCTCGATCCCGGCCACGTGCTCGTCGCGCCCGATGAACCGGCGGGTCGTCGTCGAGTAGCGCCGGGGGTCCTCGCCCCACAGCGCCTTGGCCTCCTCCTGCCCGTAGTCGAGCTTGTACACCTTGGGCCACTCGGGCCACGGGTTGCTCGCCGCGCGCGTGTCCGGCGGGCGGGGCATGATCTCGAGCTGGCGCACGCTCCGCGCACCTTGCCGGATCGCCGTCCCGACGCAGTCGGTGCCCGTGTCTCCGCCCCCGATCACGACCACGTCCCGGCCGGCGGCGTCGATCGGCGCGCCGGCCTCGACGCCGCCGTCGAGCAGGCGACGCGTGTTGCCACGCAGGAAGCTCATTGCGAGGTGGATCCCCCCGAGCTCCCGGCCCGGCACGTTGAGGTCGCGCGCCGATGTCGCGCCAGTGGCGAGCACGACCGCGTCGTGCTCGGTCATCAGCCGCTCCACGGACACGTCCGCACCGACCGTCACCCCGGTCACGAACGTCACGCCCTCCTCGGCCATCAGCTGCGTCCGGCGTGCGACGACATCCTTGTCGAGCTTCATGTTCGGGATGCCGTACATCAGCAGCCCACCGATCCGTCCGGCGCGCTCGTAGACCGTGACCAGGTGGCCTGCCCGGTTGAGCTGGTCCGCGGCCGCCAGCCCGGCCGGGCCGCTGCCGACGACGGCCACGCTGCGCCCGGTGCGCGTGAGCGGCGGGCTGGGCGTCACCCAGCCCGCTTCCCAGGCACGATCGGCGATCTCCTGCTCGATCAGCTTGATCGCGACCGCATCGCCGTCGATCGCGACCGTGCACGATCCCTCGCAGGGTGCCGGGCAGACGCGACCGGTGAACTCGGGGAAGTTGTTGGTGCGGTGGAGCCGGATGCTCGCCTCGCGCCACTGCCCGTGGTAGACGAGGTCGTTCCATTCGGGGATCAGGTTGTTGATCGGGCAGCCCGACGCCGCGCCGTTGATGATCGTGCCCGTGTGACAGAACGGGATCCCGCAGTCCATGCACCGGGCGCCCTGGTCGCGCAGCTCGGTATCGCTGAGGCGCGGATGCGTCTCGCTCCAGTCCCTGACCCTTTCCAGCGGCGGCCGCGCCGGGGATCCCCGCCGCTCGATCTCGATGAACCCGGTCGGCTTACCCATGGCGGCGCTCCCCTCTGACGTTGACCGCCACGGCCCCGGTCCCGGTCGCTGTCCACATCACGAGCCGCCCACCCGGGCCAGGTCGCGCGCGTTCTCCTCGAACGCTGCCATCTCGGCGGCCTCGCGATCGAGGCCGGCCGCGACCATCCGCTCCTGTGCCTCCAGCACCCGCCGGTAGTCGTGCGGGATGACGCGCACGAAACGACCGACGGCCGCAGCCCAGTCCTCGAGCAGCTCGGTCGCGAGCTCGCTGGCGGTGAGGTCCCGATGCCGCTCGACCAGCGCCCGCAGCTCGGCCGCCTCGACATCGTCGACGGGCTCGAGCCCCACCATCTCGGTGTTGCAGCGCGAGGCGAACGTGCCGTCGGCGTCGTGGACCCAGGCGACGCCGCCCGACATCCCGGCCGCGAAGTTGCGCCCCGTCCGGCCCAGGACGACGACCCGGCCGCCCGTCATGTACTCGCAGCCGTGATCGCCGACCCCCTCGACCACCGCGACCGCGCCCGAGTTCCGGACCGCGAACCGCTCGCCGGCCAGCCCGCGCACGAACGCCTCGCCGCCGGTCGCCCCGTACAGCGCGACGTTGCCGGCGATCACGTTCTCGTGCGCCACGAACGCCGCCTCGGCCGGTGGATACAGGACGATCCGGCCGCCCGACAGCCCCTTGCCCAGATAGTCGTTGGCATCGCCCTCGAGCCGGAGCGTGACGCCGCGCGGGATGAACGAGCCGAAGCTCTGCCCGGCCGATCCCTGGAAGTGAAGCTCGATCGTGTCCTCGGGCAGCCCGGCCCGGCCCCAGCGGCGCGTGACCTCGGACCCGAGCATGGTGCCCACCACCCGGTGCACGTTGCGGATCGGCAGCGTGGCCCGGACCGGCAGCCCCTCGGTCAGGGCCGGGGCGCACAGCGCCAGCAGGGTCCGTGCGTCGAGCGACTCCTCGACCCGATGCTCCTGGGCGATCTCCCGGTGGCGCCCGTAGGACGCCGGCACATCGGGCAACGCCAGCACCCTCGACAGGTCCAGATGGCGCGCCTTCCAGTGGTCGAGGGCCGGACGCATCTCGAGCCGATCGGAGCGGCCCACCATGTCGTCGATCGTCCGGAAGCCGAGCCGCGCCATGTGCTCCCGGACCTCGCGCGCGATGAACGTCATGAAGTTGACGACATGCTGCGGATCGCCCGCGAACCGCCTGCGCAGCTCCGGGTCCTGGGTCGCCACGCCCACCGGGCAGGTGTTGAGGTGGCAGGCGCGCATCATCACGCAGCCCAGCGAGACCAGCGGCGCGGTCGCGAACCCGAACTCCTCGGCGCCGAGCAGCGCCCCGATCACCACGTCGCGGCCCGTCTTGAGCTGCCCGTCGACCTCGACCGTGATCCGGCTCCGGAGGTCGTTCATCAGCAGCACCTGGTGCGCCTCGGCGAGCCCCAGCTCCCACGGGATGCCGGCGTGCTTGATCGAGGTCAGCGGAGAGGCGCCCGTCCCGCCGTCGTGGCCGCTGATCAGCACCACATCCGCGTGCGCCTTGGCCACGCCCGCCGCCACCGTCCCGACCCCCACCTCGGCGACCAGCTTGACGCTGATCCGCGCCTCGTGATTGGCGTTCTTGAGGTCGTGGATCAGCTCGGCCAGGTCCTCGATCGAGTAGATGTCGTGGTGCGGTGGCGGGCTGATCAGCCCCACGCCCGGCGTCGAGTGGCGCGTCTTCGCGATCCAGGGGTAGACCTTGGAGCCGGGCAGCTGACCGCCCTCGCCGGGCTTCGCGCCCTGGGCCATCTTGATCTGGAGCTCGCGCGCGTTGACCAGGTACTCGCTGGTGACCCCGAACCGCCCGGACGCGACCTGCTTGATGGCGCTGTTCTTCGAATCCCCGTTGGCCATCGGCTCGTACCGCGCCGGGTCCTCGCCGCCCTCGCCCGTGTTGGACTTGCCACCCAGGCGGTTCATCGCGATCGCGAGCGCCTCGTGCGCCTCGGCGGAGATCGAGCCGTAGCTCATCGCGCCGGTCTTGAACCGGCGCACGATCGCCTCGACCGGCTCGACCTCCTCGATCGGGACGGGGCGCAGGGCGGGCCGCAGCTCGAACAGGCCGCGCAGCGTCGCCAGGCGCGCCGACTGGTCGTCGACCAGGCTCGTGTAGTCCTTGAACGCACCGTAGTCGCCGGTCCGGACCGCCCGCTGGAGGGTATGGATCGTGAGCGGGTTGAACAGGTGGTACTCGCCGTCCGCGCGGTACTGATACTGACCGCCCGGCGGGAGCTGCTTGTGGACCATCGGCCGCCGCGGGTACGCGCGCTCCTGGCGCAGCAGCACCTCACGTGCCACGGTCTCGATGCCGATGCCGCCGATCCGGCTGGGCGTCCAGGTGAAGTACTCGTCGACGAAGTCGCGGTCGAGGCCCACCGCCTCGAACACCTGGGCGCCGTGATAGCTGTGGACGGTCGAGATGCCCATCCGCGAGATGGCCTTGATCACGCCCTTGACGACCGCCTTGCGATAGCGGGCCTCGGCCTCGGCCGTCGGTCCCTCGATGGCCCCCAGCCGCACCTGGTCGTCGAGGGTCTCGAACACGAGATACGGGTTGATCGCGCTCGCCCCGTAGCCGATCAGCAGGCAGAAGTGATGCGCCTCGCGCGGCTCACCCGATTCGAGCACCAGGCCCACCCGGCCACGCGTGCCCGCGCGCACGAGGTGATGGTGGACGGCGGATACGGCGAGCAACGCCGGGATGGGCACGTCGGTCTCGTCGTGACCGCGGTCGGACAGGATGATCTGGTTGTAGCCCTCGGCGATCGCCTCGGATGCCCGCTGGCGAAGGTCCTCGATCGCGCGCCGCAGGCCCGCGCCGTTGTCGGCCGCCCGGAACAGGATCGGGAGCGTGATGGTCCGGAAGCCGTGCGCATCGTAGCCACCGTCGAGCGCCCGGATCTTCTCCAGGTCGGCGTTGGAGATCACGGGCGCCCGGATGGCCAGCTGATGGGCCGCGTCGTCACCGGGATCGAGCAGGTTGTCCTCGGGCCCGATCGAGCGCTCGGTGGCCATGATCACGGCCTCGCGGATCGCATCCACGGGCGGGTTGGTGACCTGGGCGAACAGCTGCTTGAAGTAGCTGTACAGCAGCTGGGGCCGGTCGCTGAGCACCGCGAGCGGGGCGTCGTTGCCCATCGAGCCCATCGGGTCGGTGGCGTCGGTCGCCATCGGGTCGATGATCATCCGGACGTCCTCGGCCGTATAGCCGAACACCTCCTGGCGCCGGAGCACGGTCTCATGGTCGGGCTCGATGACCCCGGTGGGCTCGGGCAGGTCCTCGAGCCGGACCAGCGTCCGCGCGACCCAGTCGGCGTACGGGTGCTCCGCCGCCAGCTCGGCCTTGAGCTCGTCGTCGCGCACGATCCGGCCCTGCGCCGTATCGACCAGGAACATCCGCCCCGGCTGGAGGCGACCCTTGGCCACCACGTCGCGTGCCGGGATGTCGAGCACGCCCGCCTCGGATGCCATCACCACCCGGCCGTCCCGGGTCTCGTACCAGCGGCCGGGACGGAGCCCGTTCCGGTCCAGCGTGGCCCCGATCCGCACGCCGTCGGTGAACGCGAGCGAGGCCGGCCCGTCCCACGGTTCCATCAGGCACGCGTGGTACTGGTAGAACGCCCGGCGCTCGGGCGGCATCGAGGGGTCGCGGCTCCAGGGCTCGGGGACCATCATCGCCATCGCGTGCGCGAGCGATCGGCCCGACAGATGGAGCAGCTCGAGCACGTTGTCGAAGATCGCGGTGTCCGACCCGTCCTGGTCGACCGCGGGCAGCACCTTGCGCAGATCGTCGCCGAAGGCGGGCGAGCGCAGCGTGGACTGCCGCGCGAACATCCAGTTCACGTTGCCGCGCAGGGTGTTGATCTCGCCGTTGTGGCTGATGTAGCGGTACGGGTGGGCGCGCGACCATGACGGGAACGTGTTGGTCGAGAACCGGGAGTGGACCAGCGCGACGGCGCTCTCCAGGCGCTCGTCGGCGAGATCCGGGTAGAACGTGAGCAGCTGCCGGGCGCTGAGCATGCCCTTGTACACGATCGTGCGACAGCTCATCGAGGGCACGTAGAACTCGCCGCGCCCGGGCATCGCGCTGCGCTGAACCGCCTTCTCGATCAGGCGCCGGGCGACGTACAGCCGGCGGTCGAAGTCGAGGTCCCCTGCCTCGCCCGGCGGAATGTCCGGGGGTCGAGCGATGAACGCCTGGCGAATGGCCGGCCTGCTGTGCGAGGCCGACTCACCCAGGCCCATCGGATCGGTGGGGACGTCGCGCCAGCCGAGCAGCGTGAGCCCTTCGGCAGCGAGCACCTGCTCGAACCGCTCCGCACAACCGGTCCGGCAGCTCCCGTTGCGGGGCAGGAACACCATGGCCACCCCGTACCCGCCCGTGGCCGGCAGCTCGATCGCCGCGTCGCGGGCCACCGCGCGCAGGTGGGCGTGCGGGATCGCCACCAGCAGCCCCGCGCCGTCGCCCGTGTTGCGCTCGGACCCGCTCGCGCCGCGGTGCTCCAGGTTGACGAGCACGGTGAGCGCATCGCGCACGATCCCGTTCGATCGTCGGCCGCGCACGTCGCATACGAAGCCGAAGCCGCACGCGTCGTGCTCGGTGGCTGGCTCGTACAGGGTGCGAGGCTGTGGGGCGTCGATGGGCTGTGGCACGTCGATAGCGCCCTCCCGTGGTGGTGTCCTCGGGAACCGGGTGCGCGACCATACGCAACCGGACGCCCGTGGGCAGGACCCTCGCGGGTGGTGGTTCGGTTGCGAATCCGGGGCACTCGCAATGTTTGCGCGTACTCGACCCGGGAGCGGGTGGCCGTCGACCCGGGAGCGGGTGGCCGTCTGGTCAGCCGAGTGGCGCCCCGGACCGCGATCGGGAGAAACTGCCACGGAATGTCGACAATCGGGTAGGATCGCGACATGCGCGCCTCTCGCCTCGTGTCGCTCCTGCTGCTCCTCCAGACCCGTGGCGGGATGACGGCGGCCGAGCTGGCCCGGGAGCTCGAGGTCTCGGTACGGACGATCCATCGCGACGTCGAGGCACTCGGGGCGGCGGGGGTTCCCGTCTACGCCGACCGCGGACCACACGGCGGGATCCGCCTGATCGACGGCTACCGAACGCGGCTCACGGGCATGACGAGCGAAGAGGCCGATGCCCTGTTCCTGTCGGGGTTGCCGGGGCCGGCCGCGGAGCTCGGCCTGGGCACGGTCGTCACCGCGGCCAGGCTCAAGGTGCTGGCGGCGCTGCCCACCGAGCTCCGCGGCCGCGCGAGCCGGCTCCTGGAACGCTTCCACCTGGACGCGGCCGGCTGGTTCCGGGCCGGCGAGGCGGTCCCCCACCTTGCTGCCGTCGCCCAGTGCGTGTGGGACGGCACCCGGCTCGAGGTCGACTACGACCGCGGCGACCACCTCGTCACGCGTACGCTCGATCCGCTCGGCCTCGTGCTCAAGGCGGGCGTCTGGTACCTGGTCGCCGCCCACGACGGGCAGCTCCGGACCTACCGCATCTCGCGTGTGCGCGATGCCCGGCCACTCGCGGAGCACGCCACCCGACCACCCGACTTCAACCTCGCCACGTACTGGGCTGATTCGATCGCGGCATACGAGCGGGACACGCCCCGGATCGATGTGACCGTTCGGGTCCGACGCGACGAATCCCGGTGGCTCGATGACGTGCTCGACTCGTCTGCGCCGGACAGCGCCGTCGAGCTCGCCGACGACGAACCCGACTGGCGCCGGGCCCGCGTCCAGCTCGACTGGCCCAATGAGGTCCCGGGCAGGTTGCTCGCACTCGGCGATTCGGTCGAGGTGCTCGAGCCGGCCGAGCTCCGACGGGAGCTCATCGACCTCGCATCGAGCGTGCTCGCGCGCTACGGGGAGCCGGTGGCCCCGGCAGCACCGGTGGGTCGCGGCTGAGGCGACGAACGTCGCAGCTCGGTCCGCGTGGCAGCGGGCGGGCCGGCGATTGTGTGCCGGGCCGGCCACGACGGATGGTGGGCCTCCCGCCGTCGCGTGGCTCGCTCCTGCTCCGCTCGATACATCTCCGCCAGCTGGTGGATCGGCAACATGCCTGGGACACCTCGTGTGATCGCTGTCTGCTCGGTTCCACCATAGAACGCGTATATGCCATTGCTCGTCATGTTCCGGCCATCGATTGAAGAGCGGCAGTCGCCGGGCGGTCGCCGGGCCACTCCGGACCGAAGGCTCGCGGCACCCGGGCCGCTCTGGGATACTTGGCCGGATGCGACGAATCGAGGCTGCAGCGCTCGTAGGGGCCTCTCGGGACGAGGTCTGGCAGCTCTATGACGACATCGAGGGCACACCGCTGTGGGTGCCGTTCGTGCGCGAGATCCAGTACGTCTCAGGGCCGGCCCGGGTCGGGACCGTCTACCGGGAGCGGACGCGGCTGGGCGGGCTGCCGAGCACCCAGCAGTGGGAGATCGTCGAGCACCGCCGGCCATCGCGTCAGGTCCACGTGTCGGATGCGTTCGGGATCGAGACGGCGCTCATCATCACGTTCGAGGCGCGCGGCACCGGCACCTGGGTTCACCAGGCCGCGGAGCTGCGCTCGCGCCTGTGGGGCCCGTTCGGCTGGCTCCACGAGATGCTGCTCTCGATCCCGGCCGGCTGGGGCGTCGAGGCGGCGGTCGCGGGCGCCAAGCGGGCATTCGAGGGCGATCCACCGCACTGACGGGATGCCGTCCGGGTCCGCGGCGCCGTGGTCGCCGGAGGCCGATGGCACGATCGGGACCGCAGGGCCGCTGGGAGATAGCGGGCCACGGCGACAGGGAGTCGAACGCGTGTCCCGGAGAATCCGGAACGGACCGCCGTTGGCCCAAGGTTTCCGACTCCGAAGCCGCCCGGCATCCCGCCGGAGGGTCGACGCGCCGTCGGATGTGGTGCGAATGTTGGCGGTCCGTTCGATTGGCTCCACCCTACGCCCGGCCGCCACGGCTGTGAATCGGCCAACGGTCATAGGACCACGCGGCCAAGGACCACGAAATCCCAGGGCCACCTGGACCCCTGCCACCCGCCGGCCGCGAGCGGCTCGTGTGGCGGTGGTCCCCGATCCGCCGGTCGAACGGCGCTCCCGATCGCCGCGACGTCGGCGATCACGTGGGCCGGGGCGGAGGGCCGGGGCCGCGGTCGCGTCTCGGCCAACGCCAGGTTCACGAAGGCCCGATACCCTTGGATCGATGCTCGACGCACCATTCGACCGCCACCTGCCGCTCGACGGCACGCGCAACGTGCGCGATGTCGGGGGTTATCCGGCCGGGCACGGTCGGCAGACGCGCTGGCGGACCCTGCTCCGGTCCGACGAGCTGACCCGGCTCCCTGCCGGCTCGCTCCGGCGACTTCGCGAGCTCGGGCTGCGTCAGGTCATCGACCTGCGCTGGCCGGAGGAGCTCGTTCGCGCGCCGAACGTGTTCCTGGAGGCACCCGACGTGCGATATCGGAGCATCCCGCTGCTCCGAGACGATCCGACACCACACGCCGGGCTGGCAGGCATGTACCGGCACGTGTTCGACGCCCGCGCCCCGCAGCTCGCCCAGATCGTCCGTGCGCTGCTCGACGACGGCCTGCCAGCCGTCATCGGATGCGCGGCGGGCAAGGACCGCACGGGTGTCACGATCGCGCTCCTGCTCGATCTTGCGGGCACGCCGACGGATGTGATCGTCGAGGACTACGCGCGCTCGGCAGGCTACTTCCGCGAGCCTGTGACGTACGTCGAGCCCGACGACTGGCGGCACCCACCGCTGCTGGTCGACAGCCCGCCCGAGTTCATGGCCTCGGCGCTCGAGCATCTCCATCAGCGCCATGGCGGCGCCTGGGCGCTTCTTCGACGCCAGGGGCTCGCCGACCGGGAGCTCGCGACGCTGGTTGACCGTCTGACCGAGCCCGCGGCTGCCTGACGACGCCCGCGGCTGCCTGATCGAGCACGCGGCCCCCTGACGTGCGCCTCGAGCGGGCCGACGGACAGCGGCTCAAGAACGGGATCGGCCGGGCTGGATCGCGAGGGTCGGGCGTCGGCCGGGCGGACCGGTAGACACGCTCCGAACCCGGCCGGGCATTGGTCGGCGGCGGCCGACCGCCGGGGTTCGCGGCGTCCACGAACGGGCGCTGCGCATCCCTCGAACGCGGGACCCATATCCGGCCTAGGATTCACACATGGGTCGAATCAGCGCGTCGCTCGAGCTCCCGCACTCCGCCGAGCGCGTGTTCGCGGTCGCCTCCCGGGTCGATGATCTGCCCCGCTGGCTGCCGGACGTCACATCGGCATCACTGCTCGATGCGCCGCTGACGACCGGGAGCCGGGTCCGGCTGAAGCTGTCGGGCGCGGCCGCGGGTGCCGAGGTCACCGGTACGGTGCGCCAGTTCCGGCCACCCTCGATGCTCGTGATCGCCGGCTCGGGAGGACCGCTATCGGTGGAGGTCCGGACGCGCCTCGATCCGGTGGGTGAGGACGGGACGGCCACCAGGATCGCGCTCGAGATCGACCTCTCGACGTCGCCGCTGCTGGGGTTCATCGCCCGCGAGGCGGAGCGGCGGATCAACGCGGAGCTGCCGGCGTCGCTCCAGCGGTTCCGGGAGCTGGTGGAGGCGGAGCCGGCCTGACCGCGACGCGGATCTGGGCCGGACTGGCCGGGACTAGGCGGCGTCCGCGGCCTCGCCGTAGCCCGGCACCGTGACCTCGATCAATGGGCTGTGGTCGAGCATCGGCTGGATGTCGCTCACCTGCCAGTTCCGGGCAACCGCACGGATGAGCTCGAGCCGCTCCGCCGGCTCGCCGATCACGCGCGCCGTTGCCGCAAGGTCCGCCTGGCCCGCCGGGCCCTTCAGGTGGATGGTGACCCTGGGATCGGCCTCGATGTTGTGGATCCAGGCGCGGATCCGCCCGGGCGCTGGGCGACCACTGATCACCAGCCGGCCATCGAGGTTGTGGAGGTAGATCTCGATCCGCCGCGGCAGGCCGCTGCGGCGTCCGGTCGTGGTCAGGTCGACGATCTGGTTGTGGTCGAGGGCAGCTCGGACGTTGTCGTCCATGGCGGGACTCCGGTCGCTATCTGAGGAATCTAGTTGCATAAGCAACGATACCCTTCACGCACGGATGCGGCAACCGCTGCGGTCAACGGAACGCATGCCCCCGGCAGCGCCGCCGCCCGGCGTCGCCGTCGCCGACGGTCCGGGCAGGCGGGGTGACCGCCACCTACACTCGGCGCATGCTCCGCACCGTGACGGCAACCCGATACGTGACACCCCTCCGCGAGGGCGGCTCGGTGCCGGCCCTGGTCGAGGCCGATGACGACGGCCTGTACGTGGTCAAGCTGCTGGGCGCCGGGCACGGTCGCAAGGCGCTCGTCGCCGAGCTCCTCGCCGGGGAGATCGGCCGCCACCTCGGGCTGCCGGTGCCCGACCTGGTGCTGGTCGAGCTCGACGCCGCGCTGGCGAAGGCCGAGCCGGACCAGGAGATCCAGGATCTGCTCGAGCGTTCGGCCGGGACCAACGTGGGGCTCGATTTCCTGCCGGGTGCGCTCGCCTTCGCCCCGGCCATCGGACCGGCGCCCGAGCCGGAGCTGGCTGCGGCGGTGGTCTGGCTCGACGCGCTCACCACCAACGTCGACCGGACGGCCCGCAACCCGAACCTCATCGTGTGGCACCGGCGGCTGCATCTGATCGACCACGGGTCGGCGCTCTACATCCACCACACCTGGCGCGATCCGGCGACGCACGCCCGGCGGCCGTTCGAGCCCATCCGCGACCATGTCCTGCTGCCGTTCGCGTCCTCGATCCGCGATGCGGATGCACGGCTGGCGCCGCTGGTCGATCGCGCCACGCTCGAGGCGCTGACAGCAGCCGTCCCCGATGACTGGCTGCGGCCCGAGGAGAGCCTGCCGGACCCCGCCGCCCATCGACAGGCCTACATCGACTACCTCACGACCCGCCTGGAGGCGCCGCGCGCCTTCGTCGAGGAGGCCGAACGTGCCCGTGCGGCGTGAACCGTTCGAGTACGCGATCGTCCGCGTCGTGCCGCGCGTGGAGCGTGGCGAGGCGATGAACGCCGGGATCGTGCTGATGTCCCGGCCGCGGCGGTTCCTGGGCGCCCGCGTCGCGCTGGACGAACGGCTTCTCGTCGCCATGGCGCCGGACTGCGATCCGGGGGTCGTACGCGAGCACCTCGAGCTCGTGGCCGGCGTCGCGCGGGGTGACCAGTCCGCCGGACCGATCGCGGGGCTGCCGCTGGCCGAACGTTTCCACTGGCTGGTTTCCCCATCGTCGACGATCATCCAGCCGTCCGAGGTCCATACCGGGCTGACCGACGACCCCGGCGCCACCCTGGATCGCCTGTTTCGAACCCTCGTGCAGCGGTGAAGCCGGGGGATCGGCAGCAGCTGGACGAGATCGCGTCCCTCGTCCGCGAGGTGCTCGGAGGCGACGCGATCGGCGCCTACCTCCACGGTTCCACCGCAGCCGACCGGCTCCGGCCCACGAGCGATCTCGACGTGCTCGTGGTCGCGCACCGGCTGCCCGCGACCCGGCAGCGGCGCCGGCTCGTGGAGGGTCTGCTGGGCCTGTCCGGTGGCTGGCCGCCCAACCCGCGACGCCCGATCGAGCTCACCGTCGTCGTGGCGTCCGACGTCCGGCCCTGGCACTACCCTCCGCGGTGCGCGTTCCAGTACGGCGAGTGGCTCCGCAACGACTACCTCGCGGGTGTCGTGCCCGCTCCCCACCCCGAGCCCGATCTCGCACCTGTGCTCGCGATGGCCCTTGCCGGCGGCCGCGCGCTGTTCGGTCCGCCGCCGTCGGCGGTGCTGGATCCCGTCCCCGCCGACGATCTGCGGCGAGCGATCGTGGCCGGGATCCCCGACCTGGGCGCCAACCTCGAGACCGACACCCGCAACGTGCTGCTCACGTTCGCTCGCATCTGGTTCACGCTGGCAACCGGCGAGGTGGGCTCCAAGGACGAGGCCGGAGCGTGGGCGCTCGAGCGGTTGCCCGCGGGTCCGCGTTCGCTGCTGGAGAGGGCCGTGGCCATGTATCTCGGCCGGGAGCCGGAGGCCGGCTGGGCTGACGTGATGCCGCAGGTGCATGCCCTGGTCGATGAGATGCAGCGGCAGGTCGACGCGCTCGAACGGCGGTCGGGCGCCGGCTGACCGTCCGCCACGGCGCCTCGACTACGGGTTGGCGCCGCCGGACCTGTCGTCGGGCTCCGCGGATTCCGACGTGGGTGGGGTCGCGGACATCAGGGCCGAATCGCCCCGGCGGCGGAACCCCAGCGTGATCAGGATCGTGATGGTCATGATCGTGAGCGATGCCGTGTTCGACAGGATGAGCGCCCAGTTCCCGATCGACCAGCCATACGAGATCCAGACCACGAAGCCCATGTCGAGCATCGAGAGGTACAGCAGCGACACATCCCGGCTCGAGCGCGTGTGCAGGATGCGCCGGATCTGGAGCGTCGGCGAGAGCGCCATCAGGAACCCGGCCAGGGTCGCCAGGACGGCGAGGATCTCCGGTGTCGTCATCGACGGGACGACCCTCGGCGCGAGGTGTCGCCGCCGGTGCTGGCCGCCTGCGCCCGGAGCTCGGCCTTTCGCGCCCGCTTGGCCGCCTGGTACTCCGCGAGCGCCTCGGGCGAGTCGACGTCGCCCAGCGTGCGATGCCCCGGCCGGACCTCGTCCCAGCCGGGCGGCTTGATGCCGTAGCGATTGCCCAGGAGCGCCACGATCGTGCCGGCCTTCATCTCGCCGATGCCGGGCAGCGCGATCAACCGGGTATGGAGCTCGCGGGCATCGGCTGCGTCGGACCAGACCCGCGAGGCGTTGCCGCCGTACGCGTCGGCGATCGCGGTGCACAGGTCGCGGACACGCCTGGCCATGTTGCCCGGGAAGCGATGCAGCGCGGGCGGCGTCCGGAACGCGGTCTCGAGCGCCTCGGGATCCATGGTCGCGATCGCGGCGGCGTCGAGCGTGCCGATCCGCCGCTGCAGCTCGAGCGGGCCGGAGAACGCCTTCTGGACGGTGACCTGCTGGTCGAGCGCGAAGCCGATGAGCAGCGCCAGCGGATCCCGGGCGATCAGCGCGTCGGCGTCGTCGTTGCCGGTGAACGGGAGGTGGTCGGGGGGTACGGGCAGGCTCATGAGCGCATCGTACGCGGGTACGATCGACCCGATGGATGCCGTTGCTGCGATCGTGCGAGCCGTCGGTGCGATCCCGACCCGGTGGCGCCGCGCCCTACGGCGGTCGCGGAGCTGATCGATGCTGCTCCGGATCGATCACCTGGTCATCGCCGTCAACGACCCCGATGCGACCGCGGCCATGCTCGAGGACGTGCTCGGCATCGCGTGGACGGGGAGCGGCCGTCACGAGTCGATGGGCACGTTCAACCGGATCGCATTCCTGGCCGACAGCTACCTCGAGCTGATCGGGGTGTTCGACCGGGCGATGGCGACCGAGAACCCGCAGTTCGCCGTCGGGAGTGCGGCGCTCGCGCTGCTCGACGCGGACCGGGAAGGCCTGGCGACCTACGCGCTGGCCACCGACGACGTGACCGCCGAGGTTGCCCGGCTGCGGGCCGCGGGCTCATGGATCGGCAACCCGACGCCCGGGTCGCGCGAGCGCCCCGACGGCGACACCGTACGCTGGATCACGGCATTTCCCGCGCTCGGGCCGGAGCGCCCCCCGTTTCTCATCGAGCATGAGCTCGCCGGCGCGGAGTGGGGCGACGAGGCACGGGCAGCGCGCGCCGCGTTCCGCCATCCCGAGGGTGGGCGGGTGCGGCTGGCCGGTATCGAGCTGCCGGTCGGCGACCCGGTGTCGACGATGGCGAGCTACGCGACGGAGATCGGGCTGCGGTTCGACGAGGCCGGCGAGGCGCGGGTGGGAGGCCAGTGGATCCGACTCCGGCCCGCAGGAGAGGAGCCGCCCATCGTCGAGCTGGAGGCGGAGCCCGGCACGCCACCGCTCGAGATCACCGGATACGGGATCGGCTGGCGGCGTCTCGCGTCACCCGGCGAGCGTCACTAGCGACCACCGTTCGCGATCGCCGGGTTCCGGCTCCGCGCGGCGGCCCGCCGATCGGCGATGGAGATCCCGATCCGGTACACGAGCAGGAACCACACCAGGGTCGCGCTGCCGAGATAGATCCACTGCGCCCAGGTCGAGCCGCTGTCGGTCCCGGCACCGATCCCGTGGAGCGTGGCGCCGAGGAACACGATGAACGTCAGGTAGTGCAGCATCCGCCACGCCCGCTGCCCGATGGACCGCCGTGCGTAGAAGCTGGCCACGACCACGATCGCGAGGTACAGCGACACCTGGCCCGCGGCCACCGCGAGGGGCGCGTGCGGCGCGAGCCCCGGCACCAGGATCTGGGCGATCGAGAACGGCACCGACGTGTCCAGACCCAGCAGCATCCCGTGGATCCCGGCCAGCCCGACACCGATCGAGGCCAGGTCCTGGTGGAGCGCGAAGCTCACCGGCCGATGCGCGATCGCGTCGAGCAGCTTGGTCGAGAGCAGCAGCCCATAGATGACGGACCCCGCCATCGCCAGGTAGGCCATCCAGCCGAACAGGCGCTCGAACAGCCACGGCAGGCTGGCGGCATTGAGCCGCCAGGCGGTGATGACGCCGTCGATCGCGCCCGGCAGCGTCCCGCCCAGGACGATCCCGAAAGCGACCGCCGGCAGGCCCCACCGGACGAGCTCGGTTCGCTCGTCGAAGCCGCGATACCTCACGCCAGCCATCGGACCATCCCCTCGCTCGCTCGGATCTCGCCCCGGTCGGTGAGCAGCAGCAGCCCATCGACATCCGGGCGATCGAGCAGCTCGAAGGCCCGTTCGCCACCGGCGATGACGGCGACCTTGGCGAGCGCCTCGGCCAATCGCGCCGACGAGGCCAGAACGGTCGCCTGGACCACATCGGTGGTCGCCGGGCGCCAGGTGCGTGGGTCGATCAGGTGATGGGCGTACCCGGCCTGGTGCTGCCAGCGGTGCACGCTGGTCCCGGACGTGGCCAGGCCCCAGCCGCGAGGCGCCCCCGGCGCCACCAGCCGCACGACGGCAAGCAGGGTGTCCGGCGCTCGCGGATCGGCAACGCCGATCGCCCACGCGTCGCCCATCGCGAGCCGGATCGCGATGTCCCCGTCGCCATCCACGATCGCCGACCGCCCGGGCGCGATATCGAGGGCGCGGTCGGCGAGCCAGCCCTTCGCGACACCATCGAGATCGAACCGGATACCCGGATCACGGATCACCATCGACCCGCGCGGTCCGCGCCGCAGCGACCATCGCCGGCTGGCCGCGCCCGGCCGCGAGACCTCGTCGCCACGCTCGGCGCCCAGCCGGGCATCGAGCATGGCCACGTCCACCAGCCCGTCCGTCAGACCCTCGGCCTGGCGGGCCCAATCGAGGACGGCGGTGAGCGTCGGGCCGACGGCAACCTCGCGACCGGGTGCGTCGTTGAGACGAGACAGCTCGGATGCGGCATCGAACCGCGTGAGCCGGCTCGCCCAGGCATCGATGCGATCGAGCACCGCGTCGGCGGCACGCTCCCGCTCGGACGACGGCGTCTGATCGATGAGGTGGACCGAGACCCGGCCACCCATCATCGGCCGGTCGGACCCGGCCGGCACCGGAGGGCGTGGGTTCCGATCCACCGTCACCGGCGGGCGTGCGGTCCGCGCGCCGCGCGTGGCCGCGCGCTGACGGCCACGCCCGCTGCCCTCCGGCCGCGCGATACGGTCCTCGGGCCGCGCGATACGGTCCTCGGGCCGCGCGAGCAGCCCAGCGGTCGCGCTCACGGCAGCCCCGACTGGCGCGTTTGGGTCACAACGTGGACCCGGGGCGTCGGCGTCGGTTGGACCACGACCGGGGCGTTCGGCGGCGCCGTCTGGCCCGGTGCCAGAGTTACGTACTGGGTGACATGGCGCACCGACGGTTGGGGCTGCACCGCGCTGTCGATGACAGCCGCGTTCGTCGTCGAGCCCACCGGGACGACCGACGGCAGCATGGCCGTTGCGATCGCGGAGGCCGAGGCGATGCCGGCGAATGCGATCAGCAGCCGCACCGGGTTCGGGTCGGGGCGAGCTCGCGGGGTTCGTGCCTCGAGCGACGGGCGGGCGGGACGCGGGCCGGGCATCGGACGCAAGGCCCCGGCATCGCCCGGCGAGGGACGAGGCCCGAGTGAGGGACGAGGACCCGGTGAGGGACGTGCGTCACGTGACGGTCGCACACCCGGCGGTGGCGGAGGCTGCGGCGGCGACATCTGGGGCGGCATCTGTGCCATCTGCGGCGACATCTGGGGCGGCATCTGTGCCGCCGGTCCCGCCCCGGCCTCCTCGGTCGCCCCGGCTTCGCGCGGCCGGGAAACGTCCCGGATCGACGGCCTGGGCGGCAACGGGCGCATCGGACGAGGCGGCAACGCGTCCGCGCGATGCTCGCCGGCTCTCGGATCGGTCATCAGTCGTCCCTCCCGCCTTCGTGCTCGTTCTCGTGCTCGCCGCCCCCGTTCACGGTGCGGGTCACGGTCACGTCCTGGGGTGCCACGGGCGGCGTGAGGTACACGGTGTCCACCTGGACCGTTGGTTGTTGCGGCGGGTCGATGGTGGCCGCCACCGGCTCGGCCCCCGACGGCGCGGGCACAGGCACGATGCCCGCCATGGCCAGCCCGAAGGCAAGCACCAGGGCCGCCGTCAGCGAGGCGACGAACAGAGCGACGCGGTGAAACATGGCTGGGTCTCCCGGCGTGTGGGTTCGAGGAATGGCCCCATCGTCCGAAATGCAGCCGCGTGTCAGGGGTGTGGCTCGGATGAGAATCCCCACAGACATGGCCCTCGGCCCTCGACCGACGCCCGTGCGACCCGCAGAATGCGGCAGCGATGCGAGTGCTGGTGGTCGAAGACGAGCCGAAGATGGCAGCGCTCATCAAGCGGGTGCTGGTGGGCGAACGCCATGTGGTCGATGTCGCCCCGGACGGCGTGAGCGCGGTCGCGCTCGCGGAGACTGGTCCCCACGACGTCATCGTGCTTGACCGGATGCTGCCCGACATCGATGGCCTGACGGTCATGCGCCTGCTGCGCGCCAAGGGCATCACCACCCCGGTCCTGCTGCTGACCGCGCTGGGCTCCGTCGACGATCGCGTGGGCGGCCTGGACGCCGGTGCCGACGACTACCTCGCCAAGCCGTTCGCGTTCTCGGAGCTGCTGGCCAGGATCCGGGCACTGGCGCGCCGTCCGCCGCCCGCGGGCGACGGACGTATGGCAGCGGGCGACCTCGTGCTCGACGAGCTCCGCCACGTCGCCGTGGTCGGCGAGCAGACGGTCGATCTGTCGGCGCGCGAGTTCGCGCTGCTGGGCTTCTTCATCCGCCACGCGGGGCAGGTCGTCACCCGGCAGCAGATCCTGGACCAGGTCTGGGGTGCCGAGCCCGACGTCTACTCCAACGTCGTCGACCTGTACGTGTCCTACCTGCGCCGCAAGCTCGGGCAGCTGGGCCGCGCCGATCGGCTGCGGACGGTCCGCGGCGTCGGCTACACGCTGAAGGCGGAAGCCTGAGCGATGGCCGTCGGACGAACTGACATCCTGCTGCGTCGAACGCGACGCCGGCTGTTTGCCGTAACGCTGGCCTTGCTGACGCTCCTGGTCGTCGGGGTCGGCGCGGCAACGCTGGTGATGGGGCTGAGCGCCCTGGATGCGGACGTCGACCGGGCGCTTCAGGCGTCGGTGAACGCCGCTGTGGCCTCGGTGACCAGCGAGATGCCCGCGTCCGACGAGCGCAACGAGCCGGACGAGCGGCCGCCGGCTGCCGCCGACACGGTGCTGCTGATCCTGGACAGCTCGGGCGGCGTGATCCAGAACCGGACCGGGAGCGTGCTGCCCGGACTGCCCGACACCGCGGTCCTCGCCGCCGCCGCATCGAACGGCGAGGATCTACGGACGATCGAGACCGGCGGCCACAGCATCAGGCTGCTGACCGTTCCGCTGCACCACGACGGACGGCTGCTGGGCTACGTGCAGGGTGGGTTCGTCCTGGACCTCCATGACAGCCAGTCGCAGAGCCTGATCATCGCCGTGATCATCGTGGGTGTGATGGGCCTCATCGCCGCTGCGCTGATCACCCTGCTGGTCACGGGCAGGGCGCTCGTCCCGATCCGGGACGGGTTCGAGGCCCAGCGACGGTTCGTCGCCGACGCCTCGCACGAGCTGCGCACGCCGGCGGCCCTGATCCGGGCCAACGCCGAGGTCCTCGACCGGGAAGACCTGATCGCCGACGACGGCCGGCCGCTGCTCGAGGACGTGATGGCGGAGGCCGATCGGCTGGCCGGCCTGGTGGGCGATCTGCTCCAGCTCGCCGCCTGGGACGAGACGCGGTTGTCGATCGCGCCGATCACGCTCGATGTGGGCGCCCTCGCGCGCGACACGGTCCGAGGCGCGACCGCGCTGGCCGCGGAGCGCGGCGTCCGCCTCGAGACGGACGTTCCGGCGCCCGCGCTCGCGCTGGCCGACCGGGATCGCATCGTCCAGCTGCTCCTGATCCTCATGGACAACGCGGTCGACCACTCGCCGGCCGGCGGCGTGGTGACGGTTCGCGTGCACGGCGGTCCGCTGGCTGTCGAGATCCATGTCGACGACCAGGGTCCGGGCATCCCGGAGGCGGCCCGTGAACGGATCTTCGAGCCGTTCACGCGGCTGTCGGGGACGACGCGCCACGGCTCCGGCGGAACCGGTCTCGGGCTGGCCATCGCGCGCCGGATCGTGGATGCGCACGGGGGCCGGATCCGCGCCGACTCACCGCCCGGCGGTGGGGCGCGGTTCACGGTCGAGCTCCCGCCGGCATCGGCGCCCGGGAGCATCGCAACCGCCGATCACGCTTCGACCGTGGATGTGGAAACGCTCAGCGGCGGCACACGATCGGCTCAGGGCGAGACCCGAGGCTGAAACCCACGAGGCGGCATTCGCCTCGGAGTGACAACCCTCGCCGCCGCCCGCCGGGGGACGGCCCCAAGCGCCAGGAGCCGAAACATGGCCTACGTCATCGCCGCCCCGTGCGTCGACCACTCCGACCAGTCATGCGTCGCGGTCTGCCCTGTCGACTGCATCTGGGGTGACCTCTCGGTCGACCGTAAGCTGTACGTGGACCCGGAGGGCTGCATCGAGTGCGGCTCGTGCGAGACCGCCTGCCCCAACGGCGCGATCATGCCCGAGCACAAGCTCCAGGGATCCTGGGTCGACTTCGCCTGGGTCGATGCGGCGTGGTTCTCCGACCCCGACGCCGCGCGCTCCGTGGTGGACGAGCTCGTCCCTGCCGCGGCGGCCTGACCGATGGACACCCTGGTACCGTCGGGCCGTCCGCTCCTCAGACGGCCGCTGCCGCCGCGCACCGGCGTCGGGATGCGGCGGACGGCTGATGCCGCGGCGCCGAATGCCACGATCGTGGAGCGCGAGGACATCAGCCCAACCATCATCCGCCTGCGGGTGCGGCCCGACGACGGCGTGCCGCCGTTCCGTTCCGGCCAGTACTTCGCGCTGGGCGTCGAGACCGACGGGCGCCCGCTGCAGCGGCCCTACTCGACCGCATCCCCCGCGGGCGAAGCCGGCACCCTCGAGTTCCTCATCCGCCTGGTACCCGCGGGCGAGCTGACGCCCCGGCTGTGGCCGCTGAGTGTGGGGGCCAGGGTCCGGCTGGGCCGGCCGAAGGGTCTGTTCACCGCCGACCCGGCCGATCCCCGGCGACCGCTGTACGTCGCCACCGGGACCGGGATCGCGCCGCTGCTGTCGATGCTCGAGAGTCGCCTGAGGGAGGTCGCGGACGGCCATCAGGGTCACCGGCCGATCGTCGTCCACGGTGCTGCCCATGCAACCGATCTCGCCTACCGACCCCGACTCCAGGCCCTGGCCGATCGTGGCCGTATCAGCTACGTGCCGGCGATCTCCCGTCCACACGATCCGGCCAACGGTGCCTGGACCGGCGCCACCGGTCGAGTGCACGCGCTGCTGCCCGGGCTGTTGGCCGAGCACGGCGCCGACCCGTCATCGGTGGTGGCGTTCGTGTGCGGCAACCCGGGCATGACCGACGCTGTGACGAGCACCCTCCGCGAGCACGGACTGCCCGCGGACGCGGTCCGAAGCGAGGCCTACTGGGTGGCGGTGCCGAACGCCGCCTGACATCCGGACGGCCAACGAGCGCGACCAGCTGATCGAGCGGTCAGGCGGTCAGGACCGGCGAGCCGACCGGCTCTCCGGCGACACGACGACCGAGCCGCACGATGGACGCGCCCAGCCGTCGCCGGAGCGACGTGGATCGGCGGGCGTCGCCGCGTGCCTCGCGAACGACCTGGAGATGCTGGTGGATGCGAAGCCGCTCGTCGCGGGCGTGTCGCCATTCGTGCTCACGGTATCGATCTTCGGTCAGCAGCATGGGACGCTCCTTCCGGTTGGGACCAGGGTTGATGCAGGGGCGGGTGTGGACAGCCGACGCGCCGCGCTCATTCGCTCGCCTCCGCGCCGGGCGCGATGCGTGGCTCCGGGCGCTGCGGACCTGATCTCCCGTCCAGCAGCGCGGGGAACCCCATCGCCGTCGCCATCAGCGCTGCGGCGAGGACGATGACACCCGCACCGACGAACATGGCGGTCGCGTCGATGTCGATCAGGGCGCCTGCGATCGCGATGGACAGGGGCGCGATCCCGAAGCTCATCAGCATCACCAGGCTCATCACCCGGCCGAGCAGGTCCGGCGTGGTCCGCGCCTGGAGCCACGAGACGGCGATCACGTTGGTGTAGCCGATGACGATGCCGAGCACCGCCATGGCGACCACCACGGCCGGCAGCGAGGACACCACGCCCACGCAGATGACGGCGAGGCCTGCGATGACCACGCCACCGACCACGATCCTCCCCTGGCGGTCGAGGCGCGAGTTGCCACCCAGGATCGTCCCCGCGAGCGCGCCCGCAGAGAACCCCGCGGCCATCACGCCCAGACCCGCCGGTCCGGCGTCGAAGCGGATCCTCGCCAGCCATGCCATCCCGACCTCGGCCGGACCGACGAGCGCGAAGTTGAGCACGAGCGACACCAGCATCATGGTTCGGATGGCCGGGTCGCCCGCGACATAGGCGATGCCCGCCCGTAGCGCTCCCGCGAACGACTCGGAGCCGTCCTCGGCGGCCGGATCGGCAGAGGGTTCGGGATCGCCGGCAGATCCGGCCTCGCCCGGGCTCCGGCGGATCGCGACCGTGCTGCCTCCGGCGATCAGGCCGATCAGGGCCGCCGCGACCACGAACGACGCGGCATCGACGCCGAATGCGATCCCGGTCCCGGTGAGCGCGATGGCGACGGCCGCCAATGGCGGTCCGACGATCGACACCAGCTGCATCGTGCCCTGGAGCAAGGCATTGGCCGAGGGCAGGCGATCGGCGCCGACAGCGCGGGGCAGGAACGCCTGCTGGGCCGGCGGGTACAGCGCGTCCGCCACACCGAACACCACGCTCAGCGCGACGAGGACCGGGATGGTCGCCATCCCCGCAGCGACCAGCACCGCGATCAGCGCCACGATGGCGCCGCGCGTGAGGTGAGCCACGAGCATCAGGCTGCGGGTGGGGCGACGGTCGGCGACGACCCCGAATGGAGCCAGCAGCAGCGCCCGGGGCACGGCCACCGCGATCAGCACGGTCCCGAGCGCGAGGCCGGAGCCGGTCAGGGAGATCACCAGCCATGCAAGGGCGATGAGCTGGAACTGGTCACCCAGGAGGGAGACAGCCTCGCTCGCCCACAGCAGCCGGAAGTCCCGTATGTCGAGGGCCTGCCACATGGGCAGCGAGCGGGCGCGGGCGATGGCGGTCATTCGAGCACGATCCTGACCTGGTCGTCCTCGTCATCGACCTCGAGGACAGGACCGCTCAGCCCGGACCTGAGCGCCTCACGAACACGATCGACCTGGTCACCCGACAAGCCGGGAACCCGGTCGATGGCGAACCGGCCCACGCCGATCGGCAGGCGCAGGTTGACCACCCGGCGGCCACGCTCGGTGACCTCGATCCGCAGCGAGGTGGCGGGACTGCCCGATGACCGGGATCCCGCGCTCGGGTCGGATCCGGGCGTCGTGCCGGCGTCGCCGGCGTCCGACCGGCCCCGGCTCGCACCATCTCCCGCGTCATCGAGCGCGGCCAGGATGGGTGCGGCCTCCTCGGCCGTCAGCCGGCCCTCGGCGACCAGGCGCAGGACGTTGTCGAGGACGTCGTCAGCCATCGATCTCACCATCCCCGTCCAGGCCCTCCAGCCGGCGGGCGGCCGATTCGACGTCGAGCTCGCCTCGCTCGAGCGCCTTGAGGATCTCGAGCCGGGCGCCCTCGCGGCGAGCGACGCGATCGGCATCGCCCGCAGCCGCCACATCACGAACCAGGTTCGGCGCGGCCTCCGCCTCGGCGATGAAGGTCGGCGACGCCGGGCGAGGCGCCGGGTCAGCCGTCAGCTCGCCTGCTGCCCGCTCAGGTCGTGGCGCCGCGACGGGCTCGTCCGATCCGGACGATGTGCCGGGCGCCGACGCGGACGACGTCGCGGACGCCGGCCCGGCAACGCTTCGCATCCGGATGTCCCCCGATGTCGTGCGGATCGAAACCCGAACCGAGCCCAAGCCCGAGACCAGCGTCCTGTGGCCCCGCCGACCCTCCTGCGTGTGGCGACCCGACGCGCGCACATCGCCGGTGACCGTCTCGGCCGCGACCCGGACCGGGCTCGGCGTCACGAGCTCCGCGTCGCCGCTGACCGAGCTGATGCGGTGCTCACCGTGGGCGGCCAATCCCGCCTCCACCCGGATGTCGCCGCTCGTCGTGGACGCCGCGAGGTTGTCGATCAGCGACCCGCGCACGCGCACGTCGCCGGACACCGCGCGGGCAGCGACCGAGGTCGGGGCGCTCAGGTCGAGCGTCACGTCACCGGACATCGACTCGGCGGAGACCGGACCTCCGGCAAGGTCGAGGCGCAGATCGCCGGACGCGCTGGCCCAGCGACTCCCACCCGCGATCCCTCGCGCGGAGACATCACCGCTGATCGTCCGCAGCGCAAGCCGCGCATCGCGCGGAACCTCGATCTCCAGGGCCGACGGAGCATGCGTCCACATCCGGATCGGGCCCAGCCGGTAGCCATGGTCCCCGGACACGATCCGGAGCTTGCCGGGCGTGTGCTCGATCGCAAGCTCCTCGTCGATGGCGAGGTTGCCGAGCGCCCGCACCGTGACGCGCTCGCCATTCACCCCCTGCACGCGCACGTCATTGCCGGGCAACGTGATCTCGACCTCTCCACCCGGCCCGAGATCGAACGTTCGCTCGGTCGAGGCCGGATCGGCCGTGTTGGTCATTGGTTGTTCCTCCCGAGGGCGCGGATGGCCTCGGCTGCAGCGTCGGCGCTCAGCTCGTGCCGCGCCAGCCGCTCGAGGATGTCGCGGCGACCGGCCTGCACGTCCTGCGTCGCGGCCCCGGCGGCAGCCGATCTCTGGCCCTCTGTCACGGCGTCGGCAGCATCTCCCTCGTCACGGGGCCCGAAGCCGAGCGCTCGGACGAGCGCCTCGACACGAGAACGGACCGTCGGATAGCTGATGCCCAGCTCCCGCTCCATGTCTCGGAGGTTGCCCCGGCTGCGCAGAAAGCTTTCCAGCACCTGCGTCTGCTCGCGATTGAGGCGTCCGAAACGCCCGACACCAAACTCGCCTTCGATGACCGTGCCGCATTCCCCACAGCGGAGGCGCGTGACGCTCAGCTCGTGGGTGCAGACGGGGCAGATGGCGATGACGTCGTGCGGCGGTGCCACGGTCGGCTACCTCAAGTGCGTATCGAGACTTGCGTATTTCTAAGGTCTGCTTTCTCTTTTGTCAAGTCCACTAGTACTTATCGCATGCCGAGGCCCGTGATCGGGTGCGATCACGACGAGACCCGTCAACGGGAGGGGACTGGCGGGCACCCGGCAGCTGGGTCGGGCGCGGGAGGACCGGCGAGCCTCTAGTGAGGGGCCGGGAGGTCCAGCGACTCGCCCGGCGCGACGACGCGTACCGGCACGTCGGGCGCAAACCGTCGCAGCGCAGCCTCGAACTCGCGCCCGGGCTCGTCGAACGGGCGGGGCAGGACCCGCCGCATGCCGGCCGGATAGAACGTGCCCCAGTGGATCGGGATCGCGAGACGGGGACGCAGGATCGCGGCCGCGGCCGCCGCACGCACCGGGTTCATGTGTCCCTCGCCGATCGTGGGACCCCAACCCCAGACGGGCAGCATCGCCGCATCGAGCGTGCCGGCGAGGTCACCCATCTCCGGAAACAGGTCCGTGTCGCCCGGGAAGTAGACCGTCCGCGAGCCGGCCACCACGCACCCCAGCGCCGGCCCGGTGGGGCCCAGCGGCTCGCGACGCCCCGAGTGCTCGGCATGGATCAGCTGAAGGTGCACCCGGTCGATCGACAGCCGATCGCCGGGCTCTACCTCCTCGACGGGACCGAGGTCGAGGCGGCTGGCGATGCGGCCGAAACCCTTGGGAACGATGAGCGTGGGCTTGCCCGGGATGCGGCGCAGCGACGGGGGGTCGAGGTGGTCATGGTGACCATGGCTGATGAAGATCGCGTCGAGGTCGGCGAACAGCTCCGGCAGCACCGCCTGAACCTGGCGGCGAACGGGTCCGATCCCTTCGCGGAGCACCGGGTCGGTGAGAATCCGCAGGTCGTCGACCTCGATCAGCACGGTCGAGTGGCCAAGGAACGTCAACCGACCGTGCGGGGTCCCGGCCTTGCGGGCGGGCGCGGCGACCCGGACGCGACGCCACGCATGGTCGATGGCGGCCTCTCGTTGCGGCATGCCCCCCATGGTGCCCCAGATGCGGCGCTGAGCGACGACGGAGGTTGCGCTCGAGCGCAGCACGGTCAGCGCGACGAAGGCCCACGCGCCCCACGCGCGATGCCGACAGGCCGGTTTTGAGGATGCCCTCAGCCGCTCCGCCAGTCACCCACGGTCGTCGAGAGGCGGCCGATCACGGATCGGTAGTAGCGATGCTTCGCGTAGGGGTCCATCGTGGCGCGGACGCGGGCGAAGTGCCGCGACGCAAACGAGAAATCGTACTTGTGCGTCCTGGCGGGGTCTGTCCAGAACAGCTTGCTCATCGTCATCGACGCGGAGCCCTTGAACAGCCCCTTGATGACGTACTTGACGCTCGTGATCCCGCTCGCGAACACGGCTTGCGCGCCACCGCGGATAAAGCCCCGGCCGTAGTTGTCAACGCGCTTGATGGCTGTCGACCTGGTGGGGTTCGCAGCGCCCCACTCGGAGTTGCCGGACGCGTAGCACAGGCGATTGAGCGCGACGACGGCGTGCGACGCGAGGCCCAGCCGGGCCATGTAGTACTCGCCGTAGTACCGCAGATTCCGGTTGCCGCTGTGCGCTGCGCGGTTGAGGCCCATGCCGTCCTTGGACTTGGTGGAGAACGGCTTGTACGGGCTGGGCCAGCCGTTGCCGTGACCCAGGTAGATCAGCAGGTTGGCGCCATGCGCCGCGGTCTTGACCCGTTTCCAGGTCGCGTTGGGGCTGTAGATCTCGACCACGTTCGCGCCGTAGCTGCGAGCCAGATCGGCGAGCCTGCGGGCGCTGCGCTTGTAGCTGCTTGTGGCCGAGCCGACGGGGCCGACGACGATGACGACCTTGTGGCCGGACGCCTGGGCGACCGGCGCGGTCACCGACACGCCGACGACGATCACGAGTGCGGCGAGGATGCCGACGAGCAGCGTCCGCACCCTCCTGAAAGACGCCCGCTGGGCGCCGTCTCTGCTGAGCGGCAAGCGTCCTGCCTCCTTCCTGCCGGACGCCGCGCCGGGGGCGCGGCGGTCGATCGCGGAGCCTGAGGTTCTGGGGCGCGATGGGCTGCGCTGGATCCCCCGGCCGACGCCGGGGAACGGGCGGAGTATGCCAGACACCCCCTGTGCCCGCCCAGCGGCCGGTCGGCCCGTTCGGAGTCACGGTATCGTTGGAGGGCACGCCGCGGGGGCCACGCCCAGGTGCCCTCGCCCGGCGTCCGGGAGGGATCGTGACCGAGGGATTCGGGTCGGGCGCAGCGCTCGCAACCGAGGGTCTGCGCAAGCGATACGGCAGCCAGGTGGCGCTCGACGGGCTCGACCTGCGCGTGCCAACCGGCGTGGTCTACGGCTTTCTGGGACCGAACGGTGCCGGGAAGACGACCACGATGCGGATCCTCACCGGTCTCATCCACCCCGATGGCGGTCGCGTGGAGGTGCTTGGCCGACCGTTCGGGCGCCGCGACCGGCGCCGGCTGTTCGAGGTGGGTTCGCTCATCGAGACGCCGTCGTTCTATCCGTTCCTATCGGGCCGCGAGAACCTGCGGGCGATCGCAGCCACCGGTGCCCGGACACCTGCGTCGCGCGTTGACGAGCTGCTGCGCCTGGTCAACCTGGGCGAGCGCGCCGGTGACCGCGTGTCCCGCTACTCGCTGGGGATGAAGCAGCGGCTGGGGATCGCCGCGGCACTGCTCAGCGACCCCAAGCTGCTGCTGCTCGACGAGCCGGCCAACGGGCTGGACCCCGCGGGCATCGTGGGGATGCGCGACACGCTCCGGTCGCTGGCAGCGGCCGGCAAGACCGTGCTCGTGTCCAGCCACATCCTCTCCGAGGTCCAGCAGCTCGCCGACGTGGTCGGGATCATCGCCAACGGCAGGCTGGTGCGGGAGGGCTCGATCGCGGATCTCCTTCGCCACGAGGGATCGGTCCGGATCCTGGTCGCCGCGAGCGAGGTGACGGGCGCCGTGGCAACCCTGGATGCCATGCTGGGTCCAGGGGCGACCACGCTCGAGGGCGGCCCCGAGCCCGGCTGGATCGGTGTCCGGTTCGACCCCACCAGGTCCGCGGAGCTCAACCGGGCGCTTGCCTCGGCGGGCATCTACGCGGCCCGCATCGAGGCGGGCACGACGCTGGAGACGCTGTTCCTCGAGCTCACCTCGGGCCGGCCGGGCATCGCAGGCGCGCCCGCCCCCGACGGGTCGCCGCCGCCCCCGCCGGGACAGCCATCCTCGGGTCCGCCGGCTCCGCCAACGGGGTGGTCGGCATGAGGCTCTATCGCGCCAACCTGCGCAAGCTCATCCGCCGGCCGGCCACATACGTGACCTTCCTGCTGTTGATCGGGCTGCTGGCGTTGATCCTGATCGCCGTCATCGCCGCCTCGCAACAGCAGACGGCCGACCCCGACGCCGCGCTGGCGGCCCGGCTGTTCGTCACCTTCCCCCAGGCCTACGAGCTGGTGCTGGCCATGATCCTGGGCATCGGCGGGCTGCTGGCCGTGACCTACGGTGCCGCGATCGCCGGGTCGGAGTGGACGTGGGGGACGCTCAAGGCAGCCGTCGCCCGTGGGGAGAGCCGGGCCGGCTACACGTTGCTGGGCTACGCGGCCGTGGCCACCTTCACCTGCCTCGGGCTGTTGGGCGCCTTCGTGATCGGCGTGCTCGCCTCCGCGGGTGGCGCACTCCTCACCGGGGTCACGCTCGATGGCGTCGGCGACACGGCGGCGCTGGGCCGCCTCCCCGAGCAGCTCCTGCGGGCCGGCCTCGGGTTGTCGATGAACGCCGCCCTCGGCTTCGCCATCGCCACCATCGCGCGAAGCCAGCTGGCAGGCATCGGCGTCGGCATCGGTCTCTACTTCGCGGAGGGCCTGGCCAGCCTGTTCCTGCCCGACGTCATCAAGTGGTTCCCGTTCGCCGCGGCCTCGGCCGTCAACACGAGCACCATCGCCGAGGATGCCGCGACGCAGGGCCAGTCACTCACCACCCAGCTCGATCCCAACCTGGCGGTCGCCGTCGTGCTCGGGTGGCTCGTGATCTCGCTCGTCGTGTCGGCGCTGTGGACCGAGCGGGCCGAGATCAGCGGCTAGGGCCCCGGGCGCCGTCCCGTCAGGCCCGCCGCGCGACCGCTGCCACCGCCGCCCCGGTCAGCGCGACCAGATCGTGCGGCTCGAGCTCGAGCTCCAGGCCCCGGCGCCCGGCCGAGACGTGCACTGTCGCATGCTCGAGGGCTGAGACGTCGACGACGGTCGGCAGCGCACGGCGCGTGCCCAGCGGGCTGATGCCGCCCAGCACATAGCCGGTCGCTCGCTCGGCAGCTGCGGCCGAGGCGATGGCCGCGCGATGACCCCGGTGCGCGGCCGCGACGGCCTTGAGGTCGACCTCGTGGTCGGCGGGGACGAGCGCGAGCGTCGGCCGCGTGTCGACCTCGACCACGATCGTCTTGAACACCCGCGCCGGCTCGATGCCCAGCGCATCGGCGGCCTCCAGCGCGTACCCGCGACCGCCGGCCGGCACCCTGGTACGAGGATCGTGTGCATATTCATGCAGACTGAAGCTGGTGCCGCGGCCCTTCGCCGCATCGATCGCCCGTGTGCCGCGTGCGCCCATGCACCCATTGTCGGGTATGCTGCAGATGATCCGGCGGCTGTCGCCGCCCTCGCCGCGAAGCGCGGGCGCCGGGCCGGATGGGCGAACGACCCTGAACCCCGGCGGTGCCCACCGCCCGGACTGGAGAACACCAACCGCCTTGCGTTTCGAAGATCTGGGGTTGTCCGCCGACCTGCTGCAGACCGTGGCCGAGGAGGGATACACCGACCCCACGCCCGTCCAGGAGCGGGCGATCCCCATCGTCCTGCAGGGGCGCGACGTGCTCGCCGCGGCGCAGACGGGAACCGGCAAGACGGCGGCGTTCACGCTGCCGATCCTGGACCGCCTGCGACCCTATGCCAACACCTCCTTCTCGCCCGCCCGGCACCCCGTTCGCTGC
This sequence comes from uncultured Chloroflexia bacterium, assembly GCA_963734995.1. Lineage (GTDB taxonomy): Bacteria > Chloroflexota > Limnocylindria > Limnocylindrales > CSP1-4 > CAIXZV01. The sequence goes on along the minus strand of CAVTJD010000004.1, from coordinate 253,940 downwards.
CTCGTCCTGACGCCCACCCGCGAGCTCGCCGTCCAGGTCGCGGACTCGGTCAAGACCTACAGCCGCCATGTGCCGCTGCGCTCGGCCGTGGTGTACGGCGGCGTCCCGCTCGATCCCCAGATCAAGGAGCTCCGCGCCGGGGTCGAGATCCTGGTCGCGACGCCCGGGCGCCTGCTCGACCTCGTCGGCCAGCGCGCGGCGAACCTCGCACAGGCGGAGATCCTGGTGCTCGACGAGGGCGACCGGATGCTGGACATGGGGTTCATGCCCGACATCCGCCGGATCCTTGACCTGCTGCCATCGCGCAAGCAGACGCTGCTGTTCTCGGCCACGTTCTCGGACGACATCAAGGGCCTGGCAGGCTCGATCCTTCACGACCCGGAAACCGTCGAGGTCGCTCGTCACGGCACGGCGGCCGAGTCGGTGCGCCAGCTCGTCTATCCGGTCGATCGAGACCGCAAGGAGGAGCTGCTCCGCCACCTGATCGTCACCGGCGACTGGCACCAGGTCCTGGTATTCACGCGGACCAAGCTCGCGGCGTCGCGACTCGCCTCATGGCTGGACCGCCGGGACGTGGCCGCCACCGCGATCCACTCCGATCGCGCGCAGGCGGACCGGACGCGGGCGCTCGAGGGGTTCAAGGCGGGCGAGATCCGGGTCCTGGTCGCGACCGACGTCGCCGCTCGCGGCCTGGACATCGAGGACCTTCCACATGTCGTCAACTTCGAGCTGCCGTGGAACCCCGAGGATTACGTCCATCGCATCGGGCGAACCGGGCGCGCCGGGGCAACCGGTGACGCCGTCAGCCTGGTGTGCATCGACGAGGCGGACCTGTTGCGCGGCGTCCAGCGCCTGCTGCGGCTGGCGATCCCGTGGACCGTGGAGGAAGGCTTTGCGCCCCGCCGCGACGTGACGCCGCAACCGCTCCGAACGCCGCGTGGTGCGGGTGGGTCAGGCGGTGGACGGGATCGGGCCCGCACCCCGGCCGCTCGCGGCCGCCGCCGATCAGGCGTCGCCTGAGGTCGGATCGATCATCCCGGCCCGGCAGCGACCTCGGATTCCGTGGGTGTCGCCAGGGACGATGACGCCGGTGAGGCCGACGTACCGGCTGAGGCCGACGTACCGGCTGAGGCCGACGTACCGGGTGAGGCCGACGGGCTCGGATCCGCTGGCGGCAGCACGATCCTGACCAACGCCTGCGCGATCTTCGCCGGGTCGTAGCCGCCCTGGTTGGTCAGGACCGCGATGGTGACGCCCTCTGCGGGCAGGTACCGCACCACGTTCCGGAACCCGAGATACCGGCCCGAGTGTCCGAGCGCCAGGTGGCCGGCAAGCTCGACCTCCTGGATGCCCAACCCGTAGGGGATGCGTGCCTTGAGCGCCCGGGTCGTCTCCACGTCCCGCAGCATCGCCTTCTGCATCGCCGGGGAGAGGACTCGACCGCCGGCGAATGCCTGCATCCAGCGGGCGGTGTCCAGCGCCGTGGATGCGATGGAGCCGGCTCCGCCGGCCGCCGTGATCACGGACCGGAACGGCATCACGTCACTCGCCGGCGCGACGGGGGCCGCTCGCACCTTGCCCGTGCTTCCGACCAGCAGGCGATAGCCGACCGTGATCGTCGTACGGGGCCGCTCGGCGGCCTGATACCAGGTGTCCTTCAGTCCCAGTGGGTCGAGCAGCCGGGTCCGGATCTCGGTCGCGAGCGGCTTGCCGGTCACCGCCTCGACGATCTCGCCCAGCAGCAGGTAGTTGGTGTTGGAGTAGGCCCAGAGCGACCCCGGCCTGGGTCGCTTGCCCGTGACCATCGACCACGCGCGCTCCGCCGTCCACGTCGCGCCCGGATCGCCCTGGAGGAGCTTGTCGATCCTGGGGTTGAGGAAGAAGTCGGGCAGGCCGCTGGTGTGGTCGAGCAGCATGCGCAGCGTGATCCGGTGACTGAGCCTGTAGGCGGGCAACAGCGGCGCGATCGGCGAGTCGAGCTCGAGACGTCCCTCGTCGACCAGCTGCAGGACCACCGCCGCGGTGAAGGTCTTGGAGATGGACGCCAGCGCGAAGCCGCTGTCCGGGGTCACGGCCCGGCCCGTCGCGACGTCGGCCTTGCCGGACGTTCCGACCCAGCTCCGCCCATCGTCCCACACGATGGCCACCGAGACGCCCGGCAACGATCCCTTCTCGCGCAGCTTGTCGAGCTTTGCCTGGAGCCGTGCGGCGGGGATCGGGGCCGGTGAGGACGACGTCGGACCGTCCGGCGTGCCGGATGCGCCGGGCGTGCCGGATGCGCCGGGCGTGCCGGATGTGCCGGGCGTGCCGGTGCCGGCGGGTTCCGTGGGCGACGAAGCGGCGACCGGCGCGGACGGCGGCGGGGAGCCCGACGCCCCCGGCGATCGTCCGCCCTCCGGTGTCGGGCTGCCGACGATGGCGATCGCCGGGCCGGATGCCGTGGACGCGCCGGGGCCCGAGTCCAATCTCGATGACCCCAGTGAGGTCGCGATGAGGGCGACCACGGCGACCAGCGCGAGGAGACCTGCAAGCGCGACACCGGGGATACGCGATAGCCTGCGGTTGCGCTCGAGCGGGTCGCGGTGGGCGGCTCGCTCGGATGATCGATCGGCGGGTCGGCTTGGCATGATTGGTGAGACGATACGCCGGGCGGGCGGAACGTCGCGGTGTCGTCATCGCGATCTCGATCCGCCCCTCGCCGGGGGGTGTCGACCGTCTCCCGTGGCCTGTCCGCCGTCCCCGGGCCGGCCGGCTCGTCGCCGACGCAAGCCAAACCCGCCCCGACACCACCATTCGTCCCGATCGCAGCTGCAAGGTCCTGATGCCCAACGACTCCACCGCCGCCGGCCTGCTCCGGGAGGTCGGTCTCATGGCCGACGGTCCCGCCACCTGGGGCCGTCCCGTTCATCACGCCGGACCCGGCGTCTACGTGGTCGAGCTCACGGCCCCGATGCCAACCGCTCCGCTCGACCTCGCGCGCGTCGGCAAGTGGCTCGAGCGCGTGCCTGAGCTGCGACTCGATGGCGTGCGGCCGGCTTCGCGCGACCTGCTCCACCGGCTGCAATCGTTCTGGCTCCCCTCGCAGCAGGTGCTGCTCATCGGCAGCTCGGGGCGGTCGGTCGGGGGTCGGATCGCGGCCGTCGCCCGGACTGCGCCCGGTGACCCGCGTCCGGCGCCATCCGGGCTGTGGCTGCACCTCCTGCGGAACGTCACGGATCTGCTCGTGTGGTGGGCCGCGACCGACGCGACCGAGGAGTACGAGGACGCGTTGCTGGACGCGTTCGCGAGCGGCGTTCCGGCCGAGGAACGAAGGGCGCTGCCGGACGGGGCGGCGATCCTGCCGTGGGCGGTCCTGCGCTCGCCATCAGGGCCGCGCAGGGACACCGGGATCAGCAACCCGCTGCTGCCCGACATCAAGCCGCCCCAGCCGCCCCCGGTGCGGCGGATCGTCGACCTCCCCGCCGCCGAGGCCGACGGAGCCCGGGACGAGGCGAAGCGGGGTCGCCGGCCGGCCAAGGGCCGGGGCGCGGGTCGGATCGCAAGTGCCGCGGCGTACGCCGCCCAGGGGTCGCCGCGCAAGGCGCCCGAGCCTGTCTACCTGTCACCCGAGGGCCGCGACCGGCTGCAGACGGATCTCGACGCCCTGCTCGCGGAGCGCCCCGAGGTCATCCGACGCATCGCGACGGCGCGCGAGCATGGCGATCTCAAGGAGAACGCCGAGTATCACGCAGCTCGCGAGGAGCAGAGCTTCCTGGAGGGCCGGATCCGGTCGATCGAGGCCACGCTCAAGGTGGCCGTCGTGGTGGCGCCCACCGAGCGCGGGGCACGGGTTGAGCTCGGCTCGCACGTGCGGGTCGAGGTCGACGGGGAGGAGTCGTCGATGCAGATCGTGAGCACCCCGGTCGCCAACGTCGCCGAGGGTCGAATCTCCAGCGTGTCCCCCGTCGGTGCCGCCCTCATGGGCCGCCGCGTCGGGGACGCCGTGACGATCCTGACCCCGGGCGGCGAGATCCGCTACACGGTGCTCGAGATCGAGTAGGCCCCGCCAGGGACGACGGGCCCGTCGTCAGGCTGCGCGCCGGGTGTCAGGCCGTCAGGCTGCGCGGCGGGTCCGCAGACCTCGCGCCTCCGTCAGGCATCGGGCCCTCGTCAGGCCTCGCGCCCTCGTCAGGCATCGCGCCCTCGTCAGGCCTCGCGCCCTCGTCAGGCCTCGCGCCCTCGTCAGGCCGCCCGGCGGCGACGGTCACCCAGCAGCGACAGCACCACGAGCAGCAGACCGAACCCGATGGCGGCGTAGGGCAGGACCTGATCGAGGTTCTCGATCCGGTGCCCCGACAAGCCCACCACCCCCTCGAAGAACAGGGCGAAGCCAGCGAACAGACCCAACCCGACCACCGCGGTGCGTACGCCATCGACGGCCAGGGAACGGTCTCGCTCGACGATCCCGTGGACGATCATGCCGATGCCCACGCCCGTGGGTGCCACCAGCGCCCAGGCGTAGGCCCACGTGGCGTACAGGTCGTACGTGTCCTGGACCCACAGGACGAGGCCGACCATGGCCAGGATCGCGCCGGGGATCGCCAGCCCGAGGCCCGCACGTGACGGGATCGCGAGCGATCCGAGCAGCATCGCCAGGCCGGGAACGATGATCCATAGCGGCCACGAGTTGGGGCCGAGGGTGATGTCGAGCAGGCGTCCGGCCAGGATGACGCCGCCGGCGATCACCAGGATGATCCCCAGCACCAGCGCGCCGGGCGCGGGCCCCGGCCGGCCGCCAGCTGGTGGCCGTCCTGCGGTTGCCGATCCGGCGGGGGTGGGCCCGGCGGGAGTAGGCCCGGCGGATGATCCGGCCGAAGCCGATGCGCCGGACGCCGACGGCCGCGGCTCGGGCGGCGCAGGCGGCGATGACGGCACAGAGCCTTGCTGGCTGCCGGGCTGGCCCGGCTCGGACGTGGGCATGTGGCGAACCTCCGGGGATGGTCGCCATGTTCGCGCATCGCGCAAGACGGACGCACGGGCCGATGGGCGGGATCGCCCCGGCCGGCCGGCCGGGGATCGAGCACGGCACCGGCGGGCGGTTGGAGCCGACCCGTCCGGCAACGACGCCTTCGGCCCGCCTCTCCGGCGCGTCGGCTATCGTTGGGTGCCCGCCCGTCAGACAGCGGCGGCGCCTGCCTCCCCGGGGTGACGATGCTCGAGATCCACGACCTCACCAAACGCTACGGCCCCGTCACCGCGCTCGACGGGGCATCGTTCACCGCGCGGCCGGGTCGCCTGGTCGGGTTCCTCGGCCCAAACGGAGCGGGCAAGACGACCACCATGCGCTGCGTGTTCGGCCTGGCAACACCCGATGCGGGCGACGTGCGATGGGAGGGCAGCCCGATCGACGCGACCACCCGGCTGCGCTTCGGCTACATGCCTGAGCAGCGAGGTCTGTACCCCCGGATGCGGGTGGGCGAGCAGCTCGTCTACTTCGCCCGACAGCACGGGCTGTCCGGCAGCGAGGCGCGAGAGCGAACCGCTGCCTGGCTCGAGCGGTTCGGGCTCGCCGATCGATCTCGCTCCAGGCTCCAGGATCTGTCGCACGGCAACCAGCAACGGGTCCAGCTGGCGGCTGCCCTGGTGCACGACCCGGAGCTCCTGGTGCTCGATGAGCCGTTCTCGGGTCTCGATCCGCTGGGGGTGGCGACGATGGCCGAGGTCCTCCACGAGCGGGCGTCGGCCGGGGTGGCGGTGGTGTTCTCGTCGCATCAGCTCGACCTGGTCGAGGAGGTGTGTGAGGACGCGGTGATCATCAGCCGTGGCCGCGTCGTCGCCGATGGTGAGATCGACGAGCTCAAGGCCCGATCCGGCCGGCGTCATCTCGAGGTGGAGGTCGCGGGCAGCGGCGGGGCATGGCTGTCGGCGACCAACGACCACACCGTGCTCGAACACGACGGAGACCGCGTCAAGCTGCTGGTCGACGAGGCGGTCGATCTGAGCGCCCTGCTCGCTGCCGCCCGATCGGCCGGTGAGGTGCGCCGGTTCTCGTTCGAGCCTCCGCGGCTGTCCGAGCTGTTCATGGAGGCGGTGACCGAGGCCCAGCCCACGATGGCGGAGGTGGAACGATGACCCGGCACCGCACGCCGCCGAACCGGCGGTCGGTCGGGCGCGTTCGGGCGGTCAGGCTGGTGGCGACCCGCGAGGTGCTCGAGCGCGGGCGGAGTCGCGGCTACCTGCTCGCGCTCCTGTTCACCGTGTTTCTGCTCGGGGCAGGGTTCCTGCTGCCCGCGGTGCTGCTGGGCGGCAACCAGGCCACCACCATCGCGCTCGTGGGTGACACACCGGCCGAGCTGGGCCCCGCCCTGCAGGCGAGCGCGACCCGGTTCGACGCCACGTTGCAGCTGTCCAGCGTCACCGATCGTGCCGCTGCCGAGGCAGCGGTCAAGGACAAGCAGCTGGACGCGGCGCTGGTCGTCCCGGCCGACCTGTCGAGCCCCGGCGAGCTCATCGTGCTCGATCAGGCGAGCAGCCAGCTCCAGGCCATCGTGAGCGGCGCGGTCATCGCGGTCCGCGCGGGGACGGCGGGCCAGCTCCTGGCGCCGCCTTCGATCACCGCCCTGGAGCCGCCGACAGCCGAGCACACGACATCGATCATCTTCGCCAACGCCGGGATCATCCTGATGTTCATCGGGATCTTCACCTATGGCACGTGGGTGCTGACCGGCGTCGTGGAGGAGAAGCAGAGCCGGGTGGTCGAGGTCATCCTGTCCACCGTCCGACCACGCGACCTGCTGATGGGCAAGGTGCTCGGGATCGGTCTCCTGGCGATCACGCAGCTGGTCGTCCTGGTCGCTGCGGGCATCGGAGCCGCGGTGCTCAGCGGGCAGATCACGCTGCCGACCACCACGATCGGGGCGGTGGTCCAGCTGCTGACCTGGTTCGTGCTCGGGTTCACCTTCTACGCCACGGCGCTCGGGACCCTTGGCGCGCTCGCGTCCCGCGTCGATGAGGCGCAGAACGCGGCCATGCCGGTCTCGATGGCGGCGACCCTGTCGTACATCATCGCCATCGCGTTCGTGACCCAGGAGCCGAGCGGGATCGTCGCCCGGATCATGACCTTCCTGCCGCCGTCGGCCCCCATGGTGGTACCCCTCCGAGTGGCGCTGGGCGCCATCGACCCCTGGGAGATCGCGCTGTCGATCGGGTTGATGCTGGCGGCGATCTGGCTGCTGTTCGTGGTGGGCGGCCGGATCTACACGGGCGCCGTGCTCCAGACCGGCAGCCGGATGAAGCTGCGAGACGCCTGGCGCGCCTCTCGCTGAGCTTCCCGCGCCTGGGCGAGTCCAGCTCGCTCGCCTCTGCGTCCATGGGCGTCTGTGTGCGCCTGCGCGAGTGCGCCTGCGCGAGTGCGCCTATGCGCGCGGGTCCACCTCTGCGTGCGCGAGTGCGCCTATGCGCGCGGGTCCACCTCTGCGTGGCGGAAGCACGAGACCAGGTGGTCGTTGACCAGGCCTGCCGACTGCATGAGGGCGTAACAGATGGTGGGGCCGACGAACCGGAAGCCGCGAGCCCGCAGGTCGCGGTTCATCGCCCGTGACACGTCGGTCTCGGCAGGAATCTCATCCAGGGTCGTCCAGGTGTTCACGATCGGACGGCCATCAACGAACGACCAGAGATGTTCGACGAGGCCCGAGCCGCTACGCTGCAGGTCCAGTGTCGCCCGTGCGTTGCCGATCGCCGCCGTGATCTTGGCGCGGTTGCGAACGATGCCCGGATCCGCCAGCAGGCGCTCGATGTCGCGCTCGGCGAAGCCGGCCACGGAGGGAACGTCGAACCCCGCGAACGCCCGCCGGTAGCCCTCGCGCTTGTGGAGGATCGTCGCCCACGAGAGACCCGCCTGCGCACCCTCGAGCACGAGGAGCTCGAACAGGCGGCGCTCATCGCGGATGGGCACGCCCCATTCGAGGTCGTGGTACGTGCGGTACTCGGGATCGGGCCCGTCGCCCCAACCGCAGCGTACGAGATCGTCGCGAGTCGCCGGCACGCTCATCGGCTCGCGCCCGGCACCTCGGCGGCCAGGAACTCGGCGATCCGCCCGAGCGCGTCGTCGATCATGGGCTTGACGTTGTGCCCCAGCCGTGGGTACGTCACGAGCGTGCCGCGCTGGAGCTGAGCCACCGACGCCTCGAGGAGGCCGATCCTGGCAAACGGGTCCGAGGTGCCCGACAGGAGCAGGGCCGGCGCGTCGATCCGGGGCCAGTGCGCCGTCCGGGCGGCAGCCCGCTCCGGCTTGCCCGGCGGGTGAAGCGGATAGCTGAGGCATACGAGCGCCGCATACGGGTGCTTGCGCTCGGACGGCGCAGGGTCACGACCGTCCCCGACACCGTCGTCGCGTGGTTCTGTGGCCGTGGCACCGCGAGGCATCGCAGCCGCGGGATTGCGAACCCCCGCTGCCGCCAGCGAGGCCACCCGCCCACCGAACGAGTGGCCGCCGATCACCATTCCCGGCTCGTCGGGCACCTGGGCTTCGAGCGCCGCGACGGCGTCCTCCGCCCGACGCCGGGGCAGCTGAAGGGGGTGGGCATCGAACCCGAGCGCGCGGAGCCCGTCGACCCACGGGGTCATCGACGACGCGTTGCCCGAGGCACCATGACCGAGCCAGATGCGGAGCATGGCCTGACGGTAGCGCCTTCGCCATCGGCTTCGCCACCCCGGCCATCGCGGCATCGCCGCCGCGCCCGTCCAGGTTTCCCTCCGTCCTCGACCGCTCGCCGCGCTCCGCTCCACCCGCGCCTTCGGTGCCCAGCTGCACCCGCGCCTTCCCTCCACCCGCGCCCCCGCCCGCGCCTTCGGTGCCCCAGCTGCACCCGCGCCCGCTCCACCCCGGCTCCATCGGCGCCTTGGCCCCACCGCATCCCACTTGATCAGCCACCCACCGGGTGCATGCAACCGGTGGACTCGATCAGGTGGGTGAGGCGGATCACCGGGTGTCACGCTGGGCGGTGGGCACACACCTCGGCAGCGACCCGTGCCCTGGGTGCTGGCACAGGTATCGAGCCGGCGAGCTGCGCTACCACCCGGCTGACGGGTAGGTGCGCAGGTCCGGGCGGCGTCTCGGCGTGTTGCATGCACCCCATGGGTCCCTGCCCGGGTCACCGGGGAGCAGCGCTCGTCTGGACCCGTGGGGTGGGTCGCTGATCAGGTACCGGGCGATGCGGGTGCGGCCGGTGTCGGGGGGATGGCCGGGGAGAGCAAGGGAGACGCGGGAAACGCGGGTGGCCGAACGAGGGGTGCCGGGGGACGGAGGGAGCCGAATGGTACGAGCGGCAGCCCGCAGGTGACCCCTGAGGGGTATGGCCGGTGACCCAGGGCACCGCCATACTGGCGCACATGGCCTCCCCAATCGACGCGGGCCCGGCGCCCAACGTCGGCCGGCTGCACCGCGGGACGCTCGCGTCGCTGCTGCTCTCGGCAGCGGTCGTTGGCGCGCTCTGGCTATGGATGGCGGCCGTCGGCCCCGTGTCGGCGGCCGATCCGTCCCCGTCGCCGTCCCCGTCGCCGACACCCACGACATCGGCCGATCCCTCACCCAGCCCGACGCCCACGCCGAGCGCGACACCCAGCCCATCCCCCACCCCGACCCCACCCACCTGGCCAACGACGACGGCCACACTCGGTGACACCGTCCAGTTCTTCGGGCGCGGCAACGGCCACGGCGTGGGTCTCAACCAGTACGGGGCTCGCGGCCGCGCACTGGCCGGCCAGACGGCGAACGAGATCCTGAGCGCGTATTACACGGGCAGCGCGCTGGCGACGACAAACCCGGCGCGCAACGTCCGCGTGCTGCTGATGACCGGCTACCGCGCGATCGCGAAGGCGCCGCTCATCGTCTACGGTCGTGGCGGCGACTGGACGATCAAAGGCATCGACGGCACGTTCCCGGCCGACGCCCAGGCACGCATCTGGCGGAAGAGCCGGACGGTCAACGGCACCACGACCATTGTCTGGCGCCTGCGGGTGCTCGCGCAGGACGGCACCACCGTGCTGCTCAACACCACGGTGTCGCGCGCACTCCTGATCCAGCCCGCGACCGAGGCGACGACGCTCCAGCTGTATTCGAAGCCATCCGCATACGACACGTATCGCGGCAAGCTCAAGGTCAAGCTCAAGAGCAGCAACCTCAAGGTCGTCAACTACGTGGGGCTCGACGACTACCTTCGCGGGGTCGTGCCGGCCGAGATGCCGGCATCCTGGCCCAGCGCGGCGCTCGAGGCACAGACGGTCGCCTCGCGCAGCTATGCCGTTCGACGCCTCCACCCGAGCCGAGGCGCGTTCGACCTGTACGACGACAGCCGCTCCCAGGTCTACCGTGGCACCAAGGTCGAGACAACGAAGACGAATGGGATCATCGACGGGGCGCCGGGCGCGATCCTGATGTCCGGCTCGAGCGTCGTGAACGCCCTCTACCATTCGACGGGCGGCGGGGCCACCGAGAGCAACGAGTACGCATTCGTGTCGTCGGGGGGCAAGGTCGTCGCGGGCAAGGTGTCCTACCTGCGCGGTGTCGAGGACCGTGCGCCGGACGGATCAGCTTACGATGCTGCGGCGCCGTACTACGCCTGGACGACGAGCCAGATCAGCCGAGAGACACTGTCAGCGATGATGCAGGCGGACCCTCGTACGAACGTCGGCGACCTGCACCGGCTGAACCTGACCCATCGAGGCGTGTCCGGGCGGCTGTATCGGATCAAGATCTACGGGAGCGAGGGCCGGAAGATCGTGTCGGCGGACGTGTTCCGGGCCGTGTACAACGCCCATCGACCTGCTGGAACGCGCCCGCTGCGGAGCAACCTGTTCAACCTCGCGCCGCTGCCCTGATCCTCGAGGGCCGGGCGAGACCGGCGACAACCCCGGCCGTGACGGGCGTTCCGGCTCGGAACGTCGTTACGGCTCGGACCCGCGCTGCGGCTCGGACCTGCGCTGCGGCTCGGAACGTCGTTACGGCTCGGACCTGCGCTACAGCTCGCGGCGGCGGAACAGGGCGATCGCCGCACCCAGCACGAGCAGCACCCACACGGCGCTCCAGATCACGAACGTGGTCTCGGGCGGCGAGAGCTCGAAGAACGGGCTCGCCTTGAGTGCCTTGGCGCTGCTGCCCGACGAGAGCAGGAGCACGAGCGGCGGCTCGAGTCCGTAGATCACGCCTCGCCACAGGCCGTCGGTCGGGAGCAGCACCCCGAACGCGTCGGAGACCTTGGCCATGGGTGTCGCGTCGAATGCGATCGCCACGTTGCCCAGCACACCCACGAACCAGCCGAGGCCGAACACGACGACCGTGATCGCGCCCGAGGCGATCGCGGGTAGCCGCGTACCGAGTGCGAGCGCCAGGGTCAGCACCGCGACCGCCTGGAACGCGAGGAATGCCACGGCGGTCGGCGGCGACGGCGGCAGGTGACCGCTGACCAGGTCGACCACCGCGATCGCCAGCAACCCGGACAGCACCGCATAGGCCGCGACCACGATCGACAGCCCGAGCCAGCGGCCGACGATCAGGTCGGCGCGCCGGATCGGACGCGCGAGCATCGCGAGCACCGTGCCCGTCTCGACATCCGACGCGATCGCCGGCGCGGCCAGGAAGGCAGCCGACATCGCAAGCACGAAGCTGAACATGAAGGCGATCATGATCAGGACCTGCGACACGCCGATCCTGATCTCGAGCTCCTCGACGCCATCGGCCCGCGCGAAGGTGACCAGGCGATCGACGCCGAAGCCAACCAGCAGCACGCTGATCGCGACCAGGATCAGCAGCACCCAGGCGATTCGCCGCCGGACGATCTCGCGCAGCGTGAGCCCCGCGATCACCAGCACCAGGCGCGGGGTCATCGGAGACCCTCGCCACCGGCCAGGATTGCGGCTTCCGTGTCGACCATGCCGGCCGCGTCGTCGGGCACCACGGGATCGGTGCCCTGGACCAGGCCCAGGAACAGCTCCTCGAGCGAGCGACGGCCAGGATCGACCGCGTGCACCCGACCGCCCAGCCCGACCACGAACGCGACCGCATCCGGGATCCGGACCGGGTCCACGTGTCGGATCGTGAGCCGATCTCCATTGCGCTCGACGCTGCCGAGCTCGTTCAGCCCTGCCAGGGCGCCGGGCCCGGTGGGCAGCCCGGTGGCGTGGATGCGGACGCTCGACTCACCGAGCAGATCGCCCAGCGCGCCGGCGGCGACGACACGCCCCCGGTGCACGATCGCGACCCGGTCGCACAACCGTTCGACCTCGCCCAACAGGTGCGAGTTGAGGAACACGGCCGAGCCCCGGCTTCGTGCCTCGCCGATGATCGCCCGCACATCGACCCGGCCGACGGGATCGAGCGCCGACGTCGGCTCGTCGAGGATCACAAGAGCCGGGTCGCCGAGCAGCGCCGCGGCGAGACCCAGGCGCTGCTGCATCCCCTTCGAGAAGCCCCCGGTACGGTCGTCCGCCCGATCGGCCAGACCGGCGAGCGAAAGGACGCGCTCGATCTCGGTCCGGCGCGAGGCAGCCGGCAGCCCCGCGAGCTGCGCGTGGAGCATCAGCACCTCGTGCGCGGTGAGCCACGCCTGGTACCGGAACAGCTCGGGCAGGTAGCCGATCCGGCCCCGCGTCTCCCTGTCCCCCAACGGCCTGCCGAGCACGCGTCCGTCGCCGGCCGTCGGCCGGGTCAATCCCAGCAGCAGCTTGACGGCCGTCGTCTTGCCGGCCCCGTTGGGCCCCAGGAACCCGAACACCTCACCCGCCTCGACTCGCAGGTCGAGCGCGTCGAGCGCCACGGTATGGCCATAGGTCTTGCGCAGGCCGTGGGTCTCGACGGCGGGGTTGCTCATGGCTCCATTGTCGAGCCTGTGCCGTGTTCGGGTGGTCATGACCCGCTGACGGCCGATGCCGCCCGCTCGTGACACCGGGGGGCCGCGCCTGTTCGGCGACACCGGGTCACGGCCCACCTGTGACAGCCAAGGTGTCACAGGTGGGGACGAGGATGCCGGCACAGGGCGGCGACCACGTCGTCCACCGCGACATGAAGGACCACGCGCCATGGTCATCGTCGACTGCCCCTTCTGCGACTCGCCGACCGCGCTCCACGCCGACGCCAGCACGCTCGATTGCCCGGTCTGCGCCATTGCGGTCGAGATCAGCGAAGAGGCGGCACCGGCAGCGATCGACCTTGCCAGCGCCGCCTGAGCACACGGCGCCGCGGCGGTGCGCTCGCTCAGACGCTGGCGGCTCGCTCAGACGCTGGCGGCTCGCTCAGACGCTGGCGGCTGATGCTCCCGGTTCGGTCGGGTCCCCGACGACGGCCGCCTGGCCCACCGCCGACGCACCGGGCGAGGGCACGGCCGTCGCCATCACCGGCAGACCCCTGGCGCCGCTCTCGGCCAGCCAGCAGGCCGCCTGGTGCTCCCCGCCGACATCGATCAGCGGCGGCTCCTCCGCGCGACACCGGTCGAAGGCAAGCGGACAGCGTGGATGGAACCGGCATCCGGAGGGGATGTGGGCGGCGTCCGGCGTCTCGCCGACCAGGATCGTGCGCTGCGCCCGCGTTCCGGCTTCCGGCGGGTCGGGCGACGGCGACACCGACACCAGCGCCTGCGTGTACGGGTTGCGCGGCGAGCCGATCACGTCCGCGGCAGGGCCGATCTCCATGATCTTGCCCAGGTACATGACAGCGATCCGGTCCGCGAGCACCCATGCGAGCGACAGGTCGTGGGTGATGAACAGGTAGGTGAGGCCGCGCTCCTGGCGGAGATCGAGCATCAGCCGCAGGAGCTCGGTCCGGATCGAGACGTCGAGCATCGAGACCGGCTCGTCGGCCACCACCAGCTGCGGATCGAGGACCAGCGAGCCGGCGATCACCACTCGCTGTCGCTGCCCCCCCGAGAGCTCGTGGGGATACCGGTCGGCGTAATCCGAGGCCGGGCGCAGCCCCGATGAGTCGAGCGCGGCCATGACCCGCTCGTCGATGGCGCTCCGGCCACGGACGAGCTTGTTGACCTCGATCGGCTCCGCGACGAAATCGCGGATCGTCTGTTTCGGGTTCAGCGTCTCGTATGGGTCCTGGAAGATCATCTGGACCCGGCGGCGATACGCGCGCAGCCGGCCGACGCCCCACAGGTCGCTGACGTCGTTGCCATCGAAGAAGACCCGGCCACCTGTCTGGCGCGTCAGCTTGACGATGACCCGGCCGGTCGTGGTCTTGCCGCTGCCGGACTCGCCGACGAGGGCCAGCACCTCTCCAGTGCGGATCGAGAGGTCGATCCCGTCGACGGCACGAACCGCGCCCGCAGGCCGGCGCCTGAGCGTGTCCATGAGGCTGCCACGGATCGGAAAATGGACCTGCAGCCCCTCGACGCGGAGCAGCTCGCCGCTCATGACGGCGACTCCTGACCGCCAGCCACTGCGGCCGCCGAGCCGCCCTGGCCGAGCTGCGATGCGGATACGGTGGCCGCGGCTGCCGCAGCCGCCACCGGGACCTCGGGCCGGACCAGGACGGCCTCGGCGGACGGCGGGTACAGGTGGCACGCGACGCGCACGCCGTCCGGGAACCGCACCTCGGGCGGGACGACCTCCGAGCACACGGGCATCGCATGGTCGCAGCGCGGCGCGAACCGGCAACCGGGCGGCGGATCCCGCAGGTCCGGCAGCGAACCCGGGATGACCTCCAGCGTGCGCCGGTCACTGCGGATGTTGGGGAAGGCCGACAGCAGCTTGCGTGTGTACGGATGGCGAGGCGCCGTGAACACGCGGCTCACGGGACCCTCCTCGGCCACCATCCCCGCATACATGACGAGCACTCGATCGCACGTCTCGGCGATGACCGAGAGGTCGTGCGTGATCAGCATCAGCGACAGCCCGAGATCCCGGCGCAGCCGCTCGAGCAGCTCCAGGATCTGGGCCTGGACCATGACGTCGAGCGCCGTGGTGGGCTCATCGCCGATGACCACGGCCGGGTCGCAGGCGAGGGCCATCGCGATCATCGCCCGCTGGCGCATCCCGCCCGACAGCTCGTGCGGGTAGGCGGAGGCGCGCTGCTTGGGGATGCCCACCAGCTCCAGCAGCTCGGCGGCCCGCCGGCGGGACGTCTGCTTCGACTGGCCGAGCCGGATCTCGATCGGCTCCGCGATCTGCTCGCCCACCCGGCGAACGGGGTTGAGCGCGTTCATCGCGCCCTGGAACACCATGCTGATCTCGCGCCATCGGTAGCGGAGCAGCTGCCGCTCGGTCTTGGGCACCAGGTCGATGCCGTACAGCTTGATGCTGCCCGACCTGATCCTCGCGTTCTGGGGCAGCAGCCGCACCAGCGACAGGGCGGTCGTGGTCTTGCCGCAGCCCGACTCACCGGCGAGTCCCAGCGCCTCGCCGTCCTCGAGCCGGAACGAGACGCCGTCGACGGCCTTGACGCTGCCGCTGGCGAGCCGGAAGTGAACCCGCAGGTCATCGACCTCGAGCAACGGGGCGCCCGGCACCGCCTGCTTGGGCATCGGCCACTGGCGGCGCTCACGGAGCGGAACAACGAGGTCAGCGGCGCCGGTCGCGGCAGCCGGCGCCGTGGCGCGGGGCTGGGGTTCGCCGGTCCCGGTCACTGGCGGGCCCGCAGCTTCGGGTTGAGGACGTCGTCGAGCGCATTCCCCAGGAGGGTGAACGCGAGCACGACGAGGATGATCGAGACGGCCGGCGGCGCCAGGTACCACCAGGCGCCGAGACCGGGCGCCCCGGCGCCCTGGGCGGCATTCAGGATCTGACCCCACGACGGCTGGAACGGATCGCCCAGCCCGATGAACGACAGCGTCGTCTCGGTCAGGACCGCGCCCGCGAACGTGAGCACGGCATTCGCCACGATCAGGCTCATCACATTGGGGAGGATATGGCGCCGCATGATCTGCGAGCCGCTGCCGCCGATGACCCGCGCGCGATCGACGAAGGCACGCTCGCGCAGGGACAGGGTCTGACTGCGGATGATGCGCGCGGTCCCCGCCCAGCTGGTGATCCCGATCACGACCACGATCACGACGAGCGTCATGCGCATCCCGAACAGCTCCGCGTTGGTGCCGATCACGTCGAGCAGGACGGGCGCCAGGATGAGCGCCAGCACGAACGTGGGCAGCACCAGGAAGAAGTCCGACAGGCGCATCAGGATGGTATCGGGTGCACCGCCGACGAACCCGGCCACGATCCCGATCACCGCGCCGATGACGACCGTGATCAGCGTGGCCAGCAGGCCGATCGCCATCGACGTCCGGGTCCCGTGGATGGTCAGGTTGAGCACGTCACGGCCCAGCTCATCGGTGCCGAAGATGTGCATCGCCGAAGGTGCCTCGAGACGGCTCCCGCTCGCGGTCACCGCGGTCTCGAGCGGTCCCACGAACAGCTGCGGTGCGAGGGCGAGCACGGTGAACACGAGCAGGATCGCGAGCCCCAGCACGCCGTCCCGGCGTTTGACGAAGCGGGTGCCGAACGAGCGCAGGTTGCGCAGTCGGAGCCGGAGCCGGCCCGGCCCCAGGTCGACCCCGGTCGTCACACCCGCCGTCATACCCGAACCCTCGGATCCAGGTAGCCGTAGATGATGTCGGCTCCCAGGTTGGCCAGCACGACGGAGATCGCCAGCAGCAGGAAGATCCCCTGGAGCACGGGGTAGTCGCGGGCCGCCAGCGCGTCCACAGTGAGCGTGCCCAGGCCGGGCCAGTTGAACACGATCTCGGCCGTGATCGCACCGCCGATCACGTAGCCCAGCTGCAAGGCCACGATCGTGACCGCCGGCAGCAGCGCGTTGGGCAGGGCGTGGGCGCGCAGCACCCGCCCGTCACGCAACCCCTTGGCACGGGCGGTCTGCACGTAGTCCTCCGCCAGCGTCTCGATGATCGACGATCGCATCAGGATCGAGTACAGGCCGATCAGGCCGATCGACACCGTGACCAGGGGCAGGAACAGGTGGCTCCCGAAGTCCCACAGCCGCGCCCAGACAGAATTGTAGGTTGCCCCCACGGTGAGCATCCCGTTGGTGGGGAACCAGCCGAGCGCCGTCGCGAAGATCACGAGCAGGAACATGCCGATGACGAAGTACGGGGTCGAGTAGAGCACCAGCGAGACGCCGTTGCCCACGTAGTCCACCGCCCCACCCCGTTTCCAGCCGGCATAGGCGCCCAGTCCCAGGCCGACGATCACGGCGATGACCTCACCGGTGCCGAACAGGATGACGGTGGGCCACACCCGGTCGCCCAGCACCTCGGTTACCGGCTCGCCGCGGTACTTGAACGACAACCCGAGGTCGCCCTGCACCGTCGATTCGACGTACGCGACGAACTGGTCCGGGACGAGCGGCTTGTCCAGTCCCCACTTGGCCCGCAGCGCCTGCTTCGTCTCGGCCGAGATATTCGGATTGCGGGTGAGGATCCGCTCCGGTGATCCGGGCATCAGCCGGAACAGGAAGAAGTTCAGCACGAGGATGAACGCGATCGTCAGGGTTGCCTGAACGATCCGGCGAACGAGATACCTAGAGCCCACGCCTCGTCCTCAGCTGGGGGCGGGTGGCAGGCGGCGCCGCGGGCGGCCGCCTGCCTGGTGTCATCGGGTCTGCAGGCTGTCCGGGATCACTCCTCCTCGGCCTGCGGACCTCGGCGCCGCATGAAGAGGAACCCACCCACGACGACGACTACCGCGATCAGGATGACTACCGCGATGAGGACCGTGTTGTCGCCGCTCGACGACGTGGGTTGCGACGCTTCGGGCGTGGGTGCCGGCGTGGCGGCCGCGCCGCTTCCGGACGGCGAGCTGATCGCATTCTCGCTGGGCGCCGCCGTCGGGCTGGGCTCACTGCCGGCCACGGCAAGCTGCCGGTAGCCCCATGAGCCGTAGCCGAACAGCGGAGACCCGTTGTCAGCGGGCTGGAATGCCCAGCCGGTGAAGTGATCGGTGCGCCAGGCCTCGAGGTTGCTGTCGTAGTACAGGATGTGATAGGGCGCCTGGTCGTAGATCAGGTTCTGCATCTGCGCCATCAGCTCGTGGCGCTGGTCGTACGAGGTCGCCTCGTTCTGTTGCTTGAACAGGCCGTCGTACACGGGGTCGCAGAACAGGCTGTCCGACGAGTTGCCGATCTCGTCACAGGTGAAGATGTTCAGCAGCGAGTTGGGGTCGACATCACCCCCCCAGCCCCAGATGAACATGTCGAACTTGGCCTTGTAGTCGCCGGCCTCGGGCGGGAGCATCTTGTCGATCAGCGTGTCGGAGTCGAACTGGGCAGGCGAGACGTCGATGCCCAGCTCCTGGAACCACGCCTGGATGAACTGGGCCGCCTGCGGGTAGTTGGCGTCGCTGTCGGGGAACACCAGGCTCAGGCTGATCGGCTTGCCGTCCTTGTCCAGGCGCTTGCCGTCGGAGTTGAGCACGTAGCCCGCGTCGGTCAGCTTCTGCTTTGCGACCTCGATGTCGAACGTCCGCGGGTGATCGGGCTCGACGTGCCAGCGGGTCTGGAACGGCGGCACCTCGGTTGAGCCGGCCACGCCGTAGCCGCCGAGCACCTTGTCGACGAGCGCCGGCTTGTCGATCGCATAGCCGAGCGCATCGCGGAACTTCTGATCGAGCAGCGCCGTCGTCGACGGCCCGCCGTTCTTGATCGTCTTGCCGGTGCCGGTGCCGTAGGTGTTGAACCCGAGCTCCGTATAGCCGTTGGCGGTCGCCGCCGTCTCATCGATGTTGGCCACGCCCTTGAGCGCGTCGTACTGCTGCGGGTTGACGCCGTGCGCGTAGTCGAGCTCACCGGACTGGAGCGCCTGGACCATGGTGTCGCTGCTCTTGAAGATCTGGAGCACGACGCTGTCCGGGCCCAGCTGGCTGCGTGTCCAGTTGGGGTTCTTGTTGAAGGTGATGAACTGCCCCGTCTGCCACTCCTGCGCCTGGTACGGACCGGATCCGACCACGGGCGGCTCGTTCTGGAAGTCGCAGATGTTGTCGATCGTCAGGTCGCCCCAGATGTGCTTGGGCAGGATCGGCACGTATGACTGGAGAATCCGCTCGTCCGGTCGGTCGAGCGTCAGCACGACCGTCTGAGGATCGGGCGCCTCGACCTTGTTGAGCCCGGCGTCGATCAGGTACGGATCGAGATAGCCGAGGCAGGTCGCGCCGGCGTCGCTCTTGGCGGCATCGAGGATGAACTGGTAGGTCCAGCGCACGTCCTCGGAGGTGGCGGGCTGCCCGTCCGACCACTTCTTGTTGGGATCGATCTTGAACGTGTAGGTCTTGCCGTCGTCGGACACCGTCCACGAGTCCGCGAACTCGGGGGCCGGGCTGAGGTTCTGATCGAAGCCGACCAGCAGCTCGTAGTTGAGCGTGAACGCCTCGAACCCCACCACCAGCGCGGTCTGGAACGGGTTCATCGAATCGAGGTCCTGGGTCGTGCCGACCCGGAGGACCGTCGGGTCGGCTGCCGCCGCGGGGGCGGCGGACGGCAGGAGCAGCATGACGCCGAGCAGGAACGCAAGGCTCGACCGAACGAATCGTGGCCGGGTAGACACGGGCATCCGAGTTCTCCTCCTCGTACCCCGGCCGGTCAGGGCCTATCGGCGGTAGACCGGTCGTTACCGTTGCGGGCGGTGGGCTGGCGCGGAGCGTGGCACAACGCGGGGGGCGGCGCAACTTGGCGTCGCACCTTGTGGGCATCCTGAATGGGTCGAGAGGCCAATGACCGGTCCAAACGGTCCGGAACAATGCCACCAAGGGTCACACGACGAACGATCGCGCCGGGTCCGTCGCCTGCAATCCCGGGCGGTCGATGCGAAAGGCGCCGAGATCGGCGTCGACGTCCGAGTGGCCACCCGTTGCGCGATCTGCCGCAATCCTGCCCAACAGTGAAGCGAACTTGAACGCGTGGGCTGACCCCAGCAGCACCTGCACCGCCGGATGCCCGGGCAGGGTGTCGATCACGAGATCCCGGTCCGGGGTCAGCGTGTACAGGCAGGTCTTGGTACGGAACGGATCGACGGCCATCGCCGGCAGGTGGGCCGCGAGGAACGTGGCCACGCGAGCGTGCGCCTCCTCGTCGCGCTCGAAGGTCCGCGTCCGGTGGGTCACCTCCCGGCCGCCGACGTCCTGGCCAACCTTCGGCCCCGGCTCCCCGTGCGTTGGAAATCCGTAGAACGACGGCTCGTCCATCCAGATCCAGATCGGGAACCGGTCGGGGGCGAACAGGTCCGATCCAACCGCGGGCGCGAACCAGCTGACCTGCTCCTGGGTGATGGTGAGCGGGAGCCGAAGCCCGAGCGGCTCGAGCAGGTCGTTGGTCCAGGAGTCGGCGGCGACGATCAGCCTGCCGGTCGTGACGCGGCTGCCATCCTCGAGCGCGACCTCGATCTCGTCCCCTGCGTCCACGATCCGGGTCACCCGGGCGCGAGCGCGCAGCGTTGCGCCGCGCGCCTCCGCCAGCCGTCGGTGCGCCGCGTTCGCGCGCGAGGGATCGACGATCCCCGCGTCCGCCTGGAACAGACCCACATGGCGCTCGTCGAGCCGCCAGGCCGGCCATCGCCGCATGATCTCGTCCGCCTCGAGCCGCTCGTACGAGACCCGTTCGCCGTCCATCGCCCGCTCGTACGCCCCGATGTCGATCGCCACACCCTGCGCCGGCTCGCGCGGGCCGACGTCCAGGCCACCGGTGCGGAACACGACCTGGGTGCCGCTCTCACGCTCCAGCTCGGCCCACGCCTCGTAGGCATGCCTCGTCAGGCGAACGTAGTCGCGGCGGTGGTACGAACGGCGGATGATCCGGCTGACATCCTCGGACGCGCCGTACGGGTGCCCGATGTCGAACTGCTCAAGGCCCAGCACGCGGAGGTTGGGCTGTCTCGATGCCCAGCAGGCGGCCGCCGAACCGATTCCCCCGAGCCCGATGACGGTGACGTCATACTCGTCGGTCATCGCTCGGTGCCGCCGACACGAGCGGCGCGGCCCTCGAGGTCGACGTGACCGTCGAGGCCGACGCGACCGTCGGCGCCCTCGAGGCCGACGGCGACATCGCCGACATCGCCTTCCCCGGCCACCGCGGCCACATCGGCCCCCAGGCGCTCGCCCAGGTAGCGCCGGATGTCGAGCGAAAGGTCCTCCATCGGTGCGTACCAGCCAAACCGGAACCGCCGCGACGTCATGCCGTCCTGGACCCCATCGCACACGGCCCAGTCCTGTCGGTTGACGAGATCCCAGAACTCGACGGCATCGGACGGATCGAAGCCGGGCCTGGCGATCTCATCGGGGTGGAACAGGAAGTCGACCACCACCAGCGTCCGGTCCGCCGCCTTCGGGAAGAGCGTGAACGCCGCCACGTGGTCCGCGGACAGGCTGATCATCAGGTTCGGATATGCAAGCTCGCCCTTGTGGCGCACCCGCTCCTCGGCGTCCAGCCCGGGGAACGGCTCGCGGTCGGTCGTCCCGGTCGCGGTGAACGTGAACGTGCCCTCGGCCTGCGGGATGCCCGCATCCCAGTCGAGGTTGCCGCCACCCCTCTCCTTGAACGCGGGCACGATCCGGCACAGCTCCGGGTGCACGCCCGAGCAGTGGTAGCACTCGTTGTAGTTCTCGACGATGACCTTCCAGTTGGCGCGTACGTCGTACACGATCCGGCGAGCCGCGCGCAGGTCGGCCAGGGGGTAGCGAGCCAGGCGGTCCGGGATGCCGCCCAGGTGGGTCGCCAAGGACGGGGTCGCCACAGGCTGGGCCGCTGCCGGTTCCGGTGACAGGTTGACGAACAGCCAGCCACCCCAGGCATCGAGGGCGACCGGGTGGAGCCCGAATGCCGTTGGGTCGAAGGCGTCCGATTCGCCCAGGAAGGGCGCATTGCGGACCCGCCCGTCGAGCTCGTAGCACCACGAGTGGTAGACGCAGCGGATCACGCCCTTGAACGTGCCCGACGGACCGGGAGCGCCGATGGCGGTGGTCGGGTCAGGGCGCTGGTCGACCGTGGTCAGGCGCGAGCCGCGATGGCGGCACAGGTCGTAGTGGGCGTGCAGCCCGCCGGCACGGTCGCGGACGACCATGATCCGCTCACCGGCCACGTCCACGGCCAGGAAGTCGCCGGCGTTCGCGAGCTGCTCGGCGCGTCCAACGGCGACCCATTCGGACCACCAGATGGCGTCGCGCTCGCGATCGAGGAACGCCTCATCGACGTACGCCGCTCGGGGCAGCGACGCCTCGAACGCGGCGCGCGCCATGCGATTGGGATTGACGGGCTCGTCGGACATGCGTGGGACGCCTCGGCGGCTGGACACCAGTGCGCCGGATGGTACGGGAGCCATCATCCATGCGGTGCGACCCGTTCCAAATCCGGGTCCGCGCGTGACACCGCCGCCGGGGTCGCGCTATTCGCCGTCGGCGTCGCGGGGTCCCGCCGGCCGTCGGGGTTGCCCCTCGCACCCGGGCGAAGTCGCCCTGTTCGCCGCCCAGCCGGCCGGGTCGCGCTATTTGCCCGTCGGCGTCACACCGGCCGTCGGGGCCATCCTATGCGCCGTCGGCGTCGCGCCGGTCGCCCGGCCGGAGCTCCAGCTTGAACCCTTCGTGACTCTGCTCGAAGCCCAGCCGGCGGTAGAACCCGTGCGCCCTTTCCCGCTGCTTGGACGAGGTCAGCTCGACCAGCGCGCAGCCATCCTGCCTGGCGATCTCCACGGCTCGCCGGACCAGCGCACCACCGATCCCGCGTCCGCGCGCAGCGGACGCCACGCGCACCGCCTCGATGATGGCCCGCCGAGACCCGGCACGAGACAGGCCCGGCACGATCGCGATGTGGAGCGTGGCGACGATCACGCCATCTCGTTCGGCGACGAGGTTCCGATTGCCCGGGATCGCCGCCATGTCCGCGAATGCCTGCACATACTCGGGTGCGGGCGGCTCGCCGGGGACACCGACCAGCTCGCGCCTCGCGCCGATCGAGTCGTCCGCCAGCAGGGCGACGATCGCCGGAAGGTCGGCCACGGTCGCGAACCGGAAGGTCAGGTCGCCATTCGCCACGCCGGTCTCCACTTCGGGGATATGCACGTCGCGCGGCCCGGGGCCGATGCAGTTGGGTATCGGGTGCTGCGTCCTCGCCCCACGCGGTCGCCACGGTGGCCCTGTCGGGATCGAGCGTCCGGCGCCGTCACGGACGTGGCTTCGGAGGCCGGAGATGGGTGGCGACGCCATAGGTCTCCCGGGTCTCCGGGTCGCGTCGCGGGACGACGACCAGGCGGCGTTCTCCGGCCGGCGTCGTCACGCTTCGCGCCAGCGGCCGGCCCTCACGGTAGACCCGGTCCATCAGCTCGAACGCGGCGCGAGGCAGCTCTGCCATCGCCTCCCGGGCGGGCACGCCCACGCTCGCCTGACCGAACAGCTCCAGGAACGCCGGGTTGCCGTGCATGATCACGTGCGCCGGGCCGTAGTGGAAGGCCGCCGGGTTGGGGCCTGCGAGATCCGCACGGGGGTCGGGCCGGGTCACCCGGATCTGCTCGCTTCGGCGGCATAGATGCCCACGCCGGCGATCGTGAGCAGGTCGTGGATCCGGCCGTCCGCGATCTCGGTCAGCACCTCGTCGAGCGTTGCCCATCGCAGCGCCAGCTCCTCGGTCGGGTCGGGCGACGCGGTTCCCGGCCGGAGGTCCGTCGCCAGGAACAGGGCTCCGACCTCGTCGGTCACCGAGTTGGACACCGAGAGCCGGCACAGCCGGCGCCACGTCGCTGCCTCGTAACCGGTCTCCTCGCGGAGCTCGCGGCGCGCGCCGGTCTCGAGCGGCTCATCGGGCGGGACGCCCCCCTCCGGGATCTCCCAGCTGTACTCGTCGAGGGCGTATCGATGCTGGCCGACCAGCAGCAGCCGCCCGTCGCCGTCCACGGCCACGACACCGACCGCGGCATTCCGGAAGTGGACGACGCCATAGATCCCGGGGCTGCCATCGGGCCGATCGACCTCGTCGTGGAGCACCTCGATCCACGGATTTGCGTAGCTGACCTCCCTGGACCGTCGCCGCCATGGACCGACGGGCTGCGAGACCTCCCCATCCGGGGTGCGGACAGCGGCATCGGCCGGCATGGGACCCTCGAGCTCATGATTGCTCACGGGTACACGGTAGCGACACGGGTCACGGGCGTCGACGGCAGGCAGCATGAACGCCGAGCGTTCCTTCCATCCCATCACCGGCGCCCCATGCGCTGATCGGAACGCACCGCGGGCAACGTGATGCGCCACTGGCCGGGGTGGCGACATGCTGAACGCGCGGCGTCCAATCCGTGCACCCGGGACGCGTATCGAACGGCTGGCGTTCAGGGGGCCGGCGGACGCGGGCTGGGGCCGGCGGACGCGGGCTGGGGCCGGCGGACGCGGGATGCGGATCTTCGTCCCGAAGCCCTGCGCGTCGCGGCTATCCTCGGTGTCGTGAGCGTCGAGCCTGCCCTTCGGCCTGCCCCGCCCAGCCAGCCGATCCACGACGTGGAGGTTCGCTGGGACGTGCGCATCCCGGTGCGGGACGGTCTCGAGCTTTCGGCGAACATCTGGCTGCCGCTGGCGCGCGTCGACGGTCCCGATGCGCGCTTCCCGGTCATCCTCGAGATGATCCCCTACGGCAAGGACAACTGGCGCCGGAACGCTGACGTGTCGCGCGGGGAATGGCTCGCCGCACGTGGCTTCGCGCTGTGCCGCCTCGACGTCCGGGGCACCGGGTCATCGCCGGGGATCGCGGAGGACGAGTACACCGAGGCCGAGACGCGAGACGGGTACGACGCCGTCGAATGGCTGGCCGCCCAGCCCTGGTGCAACGGCAACGTCGGCATGTGGGGCATCAGCTACGGCGGCTTCACCTCGATCCAGGTCGCCAAGCTCCGGCCGCCGCATCTGCGCGCAATCCTGCCCATGTACGCCACCGACGACCGCTACCGCGACGACGTCCATATCCGCGGCGGCTGCGTGACGGCCAGCGAGAAGAGCCAGTACGCGGTCAGCCAGCTGGGCATGAACGCGATGCCGCCGCTGCCGGCGTTCCGGGGTGAGCGGTGGCGGGACGAGTGGCGTGAGCGCCTGGAGCAGACGCCACCCTGGCTGTTCCCGTGGATCCGCGAGCAGACCGACGGGCCGTACTGGCGACGGGGGTCGCTGGCGCCCGATTACGAAGCGGTCACCTGCGCAGTGTTCCAGGTCGCCGGCTGGACCGATGCCTACGTGGACGCGGCGTTCCGGATCCAGGAGCGCTGCACCCGAGCCACGTCGGTGCGGACGCTCGTGGGCAACTGGGTGCACTCGTTCCCGGACGACGCCTACCCGGGCCCCAACCTCGACTGGTACCACGAGCTGGTTCGATTCTTCGACCGCTATCTCAAGGGCATCGAGAACGGCTGGGAGGACGAGCCGGCGGTCACCTGGTTCGAGCACGAATGGGCCCAGCCGGAGCCGTTCCCACGGGAGTGGCCGGGCCGCTGGCGGGCGGCCGAGACGTTCCCGGTGCCGGGGACGGGGCCACGGATCTGGCACCTCGGCGACCAGACGCTGGGTGAGGTCGCGAACGACGCCGATGGCGACCGCACCCTGGAGCATCGCGCCACGGCCGGAACGGCCGGCGCTCTGTCCTGGGGCGCTGGGGGCCAACCCAACGGTCTGGCGCGGGACCTGCGACCCGACGAGGCGCTCGGGCTCACCTACACCAGCGAGCCCCTGCGCGAGTCGCTGGCGGTCATCGGCGTCCCCCAGGCCGTCCTCCATGTGACGGCGACGATGCCGGTCGCGACCTGTGTCGTGCGCCTGTCCGAGGTGTCCCCCGACGGGACCTCGGCGCTGGTCGCCACGGGCGTGCGCAACCTGACGCACCGCCTGTCGGATGTCGACCCGGCGCCCATGCCGAGTCGTCCACGCACCACCGAGCAGGTTCGAATTCCCCTGCGCACGACCGGCTACCGGTTCACGCCCGGCAACCGGGTCCGGCTCACCGTGCTGACCAGCTACTGGCCCGTCCTGTGGCCGTCGCCCGTCGCCGGCGAGCTGCGCGTGCATCACGGACCGTCGGCCGCTTCGCGCCTCGAGCTGCCCGTGCTGCCGGTGTCCGTGATCGACCCTCGAGCCGCCCTCCTTCCGCAGCGAGCCGGCCGGTCTGCGCGAGGTCGGCTCGGACGAGGAGGATCCGCCCGTGTGGCGGATCGAGCGGGACGTGATCGGCGGAACGGTGACGGTGACGCTCGGCGAGGGCGGGGCGAGCATCCTCGAGGACGGATCTCGCGTGTACAGCTCGGAGCGACTGGTGCTCACCGCGTCGGATGACGATCCGGCCCATGCGCGACTGGACAGTGACGTCGTGTATCGCTGGACGGGCGACGGGTTCGACGTCGACATCCACGCGACCGGCGACATCGCCTCCGATGAGGGCGCGTTCGATGTGCGCGTCGATCTCGATGTCCGCCTCGACGGCGAGCCGTTCTTCACCCGTGAGTGGCAGGAGCGCATCCCGCGCAACCTGGTCTGAGAGCGGGCTTGCCCCTAGGACCCGAGGGTCCGCAGCGCCACCTGCGCCACCTCCGCGCTGACGATCGCAACCGACGCGCTGGCGAGCGTCCCCAGCAGGTAGTACTCGGCGAACCCGCGGTCATCGAGCTGCTTGAACCGGGCGATGGTCTTGGCAGCGAGCACGAACCCGACCGCCACCTCGGCGTTGACGAGGATGAACGCGACGATCAGCAGGCGCTCGAGAGCGCCGATGGTGGCCCCGATCTGTGCCGGAACGCCGCCTGGGACCGCGTCCATGGAGCTTGACCGCTCGTCCGGGGGCGCGCCCTTCGCCCCGGTCTCGCCCGCTGCCATGGCCCTCGTTACGGACGGGCCGTCGGCCGTTGCCGCCTCCCTGATCGCCGGCGTGCCTTCGGCCGCCGCCGCGCGCTCGGCAATCTGCTCGCCCTCGGCGACCGGCCTCTCCCCGGCACCCTGCTCGCCCTCGGCCTTCGTCGTCGCGCCTTCGCTGCCGGTGGTGTTCGTGGTCACGGAGGTCGTCGTGAGCGGCACCAGGTCGCGAGGCGACACGAGCGCGAGCACGAAGTAGTACGCCCCGCGAGTGTTGACGATCACCAGCGACGTGACCACCACGGCGGTCAGGATGGCGGCGTGAACCGTCGTGAGGTTCCAGCTCCCGAACACGTCGTCCGCAAAGCGGGCGAACTCGGGCAGGATCGGCACGTCCGCCAGGAGCACCAGCCAGCCGACGACCAGGAACGTGACGTGCAGCACCTGATCGGCCGCGAACAGGATGCCCGGCCACGGCGTCCAGGCCGCGCCCAGACCGGGCGTGGCCACCGATCCCATCCGTTCCATGCGCAGCCGCGCCTGTGTCTGTGCCTCGCGTTCCGCTCGCTGCGTCGCGCGGACCTTCCAGCGGTCCACGATCATGTGGGATACGACCACGAGGACCAGGTACGCGAGACCCCGGTAGCCGAACGCGAGCACGGCCGGGGCAAGGCACAGGCCAACGTGGAAGCCGTGGAGCGCGAGCGCCCTCCAGCCATCGCGACCATCGGTGCCCTTGTTGATGGCGATCCAGTCGTTCTGCAGCACGAAGTCGGCGACCAGATGAGAGAACAGGAGCCAGGCGAGCACCAGCACGGCGTCGGCCATCAGGCGCCGCCCGCCGGCGAGCCGACCGTGCCGTCCTCGCCTGTGACGTTCACGCCATCGGCGCGGACACCGGCAACGCCGTCGGCGAAGATCGCAGCGAGCGCGCGCGCGAGCCGCTCGAGGTGCCGGACCCCGGCCCGATCGGCCATCACCGAGACCGTCGCCCGACTCACGCCGAGCCGATCTGCCGCCTCCGACTGGCGTAGCTGGTCCACGATCAGCAGCCGTCCGAGCTGGCGCTGGCGGGCCGTCAGGCGATCGAGCAGCTCGGCCAGCAGGGGCCCCAGATCCCGCAGCAGGGCATCGGCGTCCGGATTCCCGGTCACGGCACGCAGGCCGTCGCGATGTGCCTTCGCCTCGGACAGGACCGTCCTCGCGGCCAGGAACGCCGGACCCGTCCGCTCGGTCGCGGGACCCGTACCGGGCTCGATGTCCCCCGCGACGATCGCCCACCGGAGCGCGCGGGCATCGGGCTCGAGCGCCGCTCGGATCACGGCCCGGAACGGGTCCTCGCCGGGCGCCAGCAAACCCTGCAGCTCGTCGCCCTGGGTGAAGCCGAACGGGGCAAGCCGCCGAGCGCGCGTATAGGCCGCGTCGAGGTCGTCGCGCAGCGAGCGCAGCCAGGCGGCCGAGCCCGGGTCCCGCCGCGAATCGACGACATCGCCGAACAGCACAATCCCGGTGGGTCAATTCGTCATCCGCGGCAGACTACCCGACTGGCGATTAGCTGGCAATGGCTAATCAGTGCCGAAGTAGCTGGATGCGGCTACGTGGCGGACGTGTCAAAGCCGCGACAGAGCTCGAGCATGGCGCCCGCGCGTGGCCTTGATCGCCCAGCGGTCGTTTGGTGCGGCCTGACGCCGGCCCTGAACGCTAGGCGAGCGGGACGACGCACCCGGGGGTCGGGCGCGCATGATCCGAACGCCGGGCGAGCGGGACGACGCACCCGGGGGTCGGGCGCGCATGATCCGAACGCCGGGCGAGCGGCAGAGAAGGTGGCCCGACTCCGCCACGTCCGCCTCCGGCCGCGAAGCCCGGCAGGTGCGCTCGTCAGCTCCCGCGGCCATAGGAGGGCAACAGCGATGCGATCGCCGATGCCGCTGCCGCACGGTGCTCGGCCGTCGCAAAGTCGAGCAACGGATGTCCGGGCAGTGGGTGCTCCTCGGTGCGTCCCTGGCGCTGCACGTAGATCACCGGGTAGATCGCGCCGGTGCCGTCCGCCTCGACGGTCATGGCGATCACGTCGCGGTCCATCGTGTCCAGGGCGTGGACCAACGGCACTATCCCCTCGTCACGGGTCCCATCCGCTTCGGACACGGACAGGACCCGCGCCAGGTAGGCCTTCTGGTGCCACAGCTCCGGCGCACACGTCGCTTCGCGGAGCAGGTAGCCGATCACGTCGCGCTCCGGCACGGCCGGGCGCGATCGCTCGACGCCGAACCGTGCCTCGGCGATGTGCTGCGTCAGGATCAGGCCGTTGTAGCGATGCCCATGCACGGCGCCCGAGTTGGCCGGGATACCGTGCTTGCGCAGACCCGGCGCCGCCTGGCTGATCGTCCCGGCGAAGTAGATCCCGGGGACCGACACGCTCTCCCACATCGGCGTGACGGCCGGCAGCTCGGACCGTCCCACGGTCGTGACCCCCAGCGCCGGCAGGTCATTCAGCGGGCAGGTGAAACCGGTCGCCGCGATGACCTCGTCCGCCTCCACGCTCATCGGCGACCCGGTGTCGGTACGCCTGAGGTCCACGCGGTACGCATCGCCGACCCGGGTGATGCCCTCGGTCGAGGCATCGAGGATCGACACCCCGAGCCCCAGGAAGTTGTCCTCGAACGGCTGCACGTAGCGGGCGCGAACCCCCACCAGCGAGCGCGTCATCACCGACAGCTTGGCCGGCGAAGGCGAGCTCAGGGCGATCTGCGACGCCCAGGGGGCAAGCCCGGACGCAAGCTCGAACCCGGAGTTCTGCTTGCCGATGATGAACACGCGCTTGCCGGCGTACCAGGCCGCCTCGCGCGTCTCGGCGTAGTGACGCGCGAGCTCGATGCCGGCTGTCTTCTCGGGCATCCTCGGCTGCGCCACGCCGACGGCCAGGACGAGGACCCGGGTCCGGTACTCGCCATCGGTGGTCTCGAGCACGAACGTCGTTCCCTTGGATCCCTCCTCGCGGCGCGTCCGCTCCCAGGTGCATCCGTATCGGATGGCGATGCCGGCACGCTCCGCGAATGAGGCGAGGTTGGCCTCCATCTCCGGTCGGCTGGGGAAGTACGACGACCCGTCCAGGTGCTCGGCCTGGAGCGATCGCAGCTCGGGCTCGTCGGCGATCAGGCTGTTCCAGTCGAAGCGCTGGTACTCGCGGCTCGTGCGCTCCTCGGGCGCGTACGGCTTGGTCCACGACAGCAGGCGCTGGAAGAACGGCCACCTGCGAAACATGCCGCCGGGCGACGGGTCGGCCGACAGCACGGCATGCGCGACGCCGTTCCGGCGCAGCCCGTAGCTTGCCTGCAGACCGCCGGGGCCACTGCCCACGACGATCGCCGGGTACTCCCCCGGCGGGAACGGGCGGGGGTCGGAGGGCATGGCCGTCAGCTCCGCCAGCGGTTGGCGTTCCGCAGCCGCCGCGCCTGCGCCTGGAGCATCCGGAACATCATCTTTGGATGCGCCTCGAGGAAGCCCTCGACGGCGGGCCCAGGGATGACGAGGCAGCGCAGGGCCGTGGTCGCGATCACGTCGGCCGTCGGCGGCTCGCCGAGCAGGATCGACACCTCGCCGAAGAACTCACCACGCTGGAGCGTGGACCGCTTGGTGCCATCGACGATGACGTCGGCGGCGCCCTCGAGGATGACGTAGAACCCCGACCCGGTCAGGCCCTGGCGAAGGATCCGCTCGCCCTCGGGAAAGAACACCTCCTCGAACACCCCGGCCGCCGACAGCAGCTGCGGTGTCTGCAGATCCCCGAACAGGGTGAACCCGGCGAGGATGTCTGCGATCTCCTCCCGCGTGGCCATGTCGCCAGCTTCCTCCAAGCCCCCGCTGCGCGCCCCGGTCGTCCGACGCAGCGCATGCTCTCACACCTGGGCGGGATCGGGGAGCGGGACGATCGCGGGCCATGGGACAGGCCCGCGGAACGCGTTGACTCGGGGGGACACGCGGGGCACCATGACCACCCCACGGCTCGGAGGACACGCATGACCCTGACCCACGACCGGCGTATCGAGCTGATCGGGGGATGTCCGCTGTTTCGGGGCCTGGACGCGGATGGCCTCGCCGCGGTCACGGCCGCGGCGATCGAGGTCGAGTTTCCGGCCGAGCACGTGATCGCTCGCCAGGGCGAGATCGGCACCGGGTTCTTCGTGATCGCCGACGGGCAGGCCCGCGTCGTCCGCGACGGCGCCGTCGTCGCCAGCCTGGGTCCCGGCGAGTTCTTCGGCGAGCTGTCGGTGCTCGACGGTGAGCCGCGGATCGCCCAGGTCGTGGCGTCCGCCCCCACGGTGTGCCTTGCGATCGCGTCGTGGGACTTCGAGCGCGTGCTGCGCGAGCAGCCGGGGGTTGCGCTGGCCGTGTTGCGAGTGGTGACCCGGCGCCTGCGTGAGCTGTCGGCGGACCATCGAACCTGAGCGCCACCGAGCGTCCCGACCTCGAATGATGCATCGGAGCCGTCCCCGTGCCAGGTAGCGAGCGACCCACCGGCAGCGAGCGTCCCACCGGCCAGGTGACCTTCCTGTTCACCGACATCGAGGGTTCGACGGCGCTCGTCGATCGGCTTGGCACCGCCGGCTGGCGACCGGTGCTGGATCGGCACCGGCAGCTGGTGCGCGCCGCGCTCGCGGCCCATGCGGGCCAGGAGGTCGCCACCGAGGGCGACTCGTTCTTCGCCGTGTTCCGGGATGCCACCAGCGCGGTCCGCGCGGCGGCGGCGGCGCAGGCCGCGCTTCACGCGGAGCCGTGGCCGGAGGGCGTGACGGTCCGCGTTCGAATGGGCATGCACACGGGGCTGGGAGAGCTGGACGGCGACGGGGGCTATGTCGGCCACGACGTCCACCGAGCCGCGCGCGTCGCGGGTGCGGCAAACGGCGGTCAGGTCCTGCTGTCGGAGGCCGCGGCCGCGGTGGTCGCGGGTCACCTGCCCGACGGGATGTCGTTGCGAGCACTCGGCGCCCATCGGCTCAAGGACCTGCGCCCGGAGCAGATCTCGCAGCTCGATCTGGCAGGGCTGCCGGTCGAGCACGCGCCGATCAGATCGCTCGATGCCCGGCCCAACAACCTCCCGGTCGAGCTCACCAGCTTCATCGGGCGGGAGCGTGAGCTGGACGAGACGCGGGCGCTGCTGACACGCGCCCGGCTGGTCACGCTCACGGGTCCGGGTGGGACCGGCAAGACGCGACTGTCGCTCCAGCTGGCGGCGGCGGTCGCCGACGAGTACCCCGACGGGACATGGTTCGTCCCGCTCGGCACGGTGAGCGACGCGACGCTGGTGACCTCGGCGATCGCCCACGTGCTGGGTGTCACCGACGACCCCAGCCGCGGGCCGTTGGAGGTCCTTGGCAGCGAGCTCGAGGGTCGTCGCGTGCTCCTCGTGCTCGACAACCTCGAGCAGGTCACCGAGGCGGCCGGCGACCTCGCGATCCTGCTGCGGCGGGCATCCCAGCTTCGGGTCGTGGCCACCAGTCGCGCGCCGCTCCGGATCTCGGGCGAGCAGGAGTACCCGGTACCGGGCCTCCCGGCGCCGGTCGAGCTCGATCGTCTCGGCGCCTACGAGCGCGAGCACTTGCCGGCTGTGCTGCGGCGCCACGACCCCGCCTCGCTGGCGAGCTTCGGCGCGGTACAGCTGTTCATCACCCGGGCCGGAGCCGTCAGACCCGGCTTCGAGCTCAACGACGAAAATGCCGACGACATCGCGTCGATCGTGGCGCACCTGGGCGGCATCCCGCTGGCCATCGAGCTCGCTGCGGCGCGTCTCCGATTTCTCACGCCGGCGGCCATCCATCAACGGCTGGAAGGTCGTCTCGATCTGCCGGGCGCCGTTGCCGCTGATGTCCCGGAGCGCCAGCGCACGTTGCGCGGCGCGATCGCCTGGAGCTGCGACCTGCTGGACAAGCCGACGCGTCGCCTGTTCGAGCGCCTGGGGGTGTTTCTGGGCGGCTTCGACCTCGCGTGCGCCGAGTCGGTCGGCGGACCCACCGACGAGCTCGGGATCGACGTGCTCGAGGGCCTGGCGGCCCTGGTCGACCAGAGCCTGGTGCGCTCGGACGAGCACAACGGCGAGCCACGCTTCTCGCTGCTGGAGCCGATCCGCGAGTACGCGCTCGAGCAGCTCGCCGTCTCGGGCGACGAGCAGCGGGCTCGCGAGCGCCACGCTCGCGCGTACGCCGAGCTGGCCCGACGCCTCGAGCCCGACATCGCCGGCAGCGGCCAGCGTGCGATCCTCGATCGCCTGGAGCTGGAGCACGCGAACCTCAGGGCGGCGATCGACTGGGCGGATGCGCACGATGAGGGTGAGCTCGCGCTCGGGATCGCCATCTCGATCTGGCGCTACTGGCAGAAGCGAGGCCACCTGCGCGAGGCGAGGGCCCGGATGGAGGCGCTCACCGGACGATCCTGGTTCCCCGCCCTGCCCGACCGGCTTCGGGCGCGGGCCCACGAGGTGATGGGCGGGATCATGTACTGGCACGGCGACATGGACGGCGCTCGCCCGTCATACGACGCCGCGCTCGCCATCTGGCGCGAGCTCGGAGACGAGACCGAGATCGCGAATGCCCTCTACAACCTCTCGTTCACCTACTCGATGCTGGCCACTGACGACACCGAAGGCCGCAGGCGGGCGGCGGAGATGCTCGAGGAGGCGCTGGGGATGTACCGGGGGCTGGGTGACGACCGGGGCACGGCCAACGTGCTGTGGGGCATCGGCATCCAGGCCTACTTCGGCAACGACAACATCAGCGCGGCGCCGGCATTCGGCGACGCACTGGAGCTGTATCGAAAGGTGGGCGACCGGACGCAGGAGGCGTGGGCGCTCCACCAGCTCGGGTCGGCACGCCTCAAGCTGGGCGAGGCGGACGAGGCACGATCCCTGATCCGCGACGCCCTCCGGATCTTCGATGAGACGGGCGACATCGCCGGCGTCACCATGGCCCTGGACGACCTGTCGGCGGTTGCGGTCGAGGATGGCGACCTGCCCCGGGCGGCCCGCCTGCAGGGACTCGCGCGGCGCCTGCAGGCATCGTCGGGCGCGATGCTCGCCGGCGTCGTCCAGGAGGCGTTCGAGCGGGCGACGCGTGCCGATGCCGCCGACCGCCTCGACCCCGACGACCTGGCGCGCTATCGAACCCAGGGGGCGGCGTTCCCGTTGCCGGACGGCGTCCGCTACGCGCTGGGCGAGGAGGTGGCGATCCCCACCGGGGCGGTGCCGCTCCCAAAGGGGGATGCGCCCGTCCCGGATCGGGTTGCGCCGTGAGCCGCCTCCTCGGCAAAGGGCGCGTCCTGGCGCGACCAACCGGCCGGTAGACTGACGGCCATGGCAGACGCCCCCGCTCCCGAGCGCCCCCGGGCAACCATCCCGCGTAACCCCGGGCGGCACGAGCTGGGCATGAAGGCGACGCTGCTGTTCCCGGACAAGGCGATCGTGGAGCGCTACTACGTGCCGCTGGTCTATACCGCCTGCCGGACGTGCTACTCCGAGCTCGAGCCGCAGGAGATCTTCCGGCGCGCGGTCGAGGGCGAGGTGGCGCCGGCCAGCATGCAGCGCCTGATCTCGAACGTGATCGAGTCGGGACACGGCTCGACCATCGAGCACATCGTGTTCACGTTCGCGTTGAGCGGGGTGTCACGCACGCTCTCGCACCAGCTGGTGCGGCACCGAGCCGGCGTGGCCTTCGACCAGCAGAGCCAGCGGTACGTCAAGTACAAGGGCGCCGCGACCATGCTGCCGGCCACCATCGCTGACGGTGACCCGGAGCTGCGCACCCGGTACGAGGAGCAGGTCGACGGGGCGCTCGGCTTGTACGGTCGAGCTGCTCGGTGCCGGCGTGCCCGGTGAGGATGCCCGGTTCATATTTCCGAACGCCACCCGGACCAACCTGGTCATGACCACAAACCTGCGAGCGCTGATCCATATGTCCGGTCTGCGGCTGTGCACGATGGCGCAATGGGAGATCCGGCGGCTGTTCCAGCTGATCCGGCACGAGGTGTTCAACGTGTCGCCATTCCTGGGCGCGTTCCTCGCCCCCAAGTGCGTCGCGCTCGGGTACTGCGACGAGTTCAACAACCGCGACGAGCACTGCCCGATCCGCCCGCACAAGGACAACGTGCTGGCGGCCTGGGCGCGGCAGCGCGACGAGGCGAGGAAGGCTGGCAGGGACCTGCCGGTCAAGTGACACCACCGGCGCCGGTTGCGGCGTCATCGCGAGGGAGCGACAAGCGCATGAACCGGCCCAGCAAGACCGTGACCTCGATCGGCGTGGTCGCCTTCATCATCGCAGCCGCCACGACCGGCCTCGCCGGCCTGGGCGGCGCCATGTCGGGGTACGACCGGCTTGGCCTGCTGTTCATCGGCGTGTTCATCGGCGTGTTCGTGCTGGCCTGGCTGCTGGATCGCGCCGCGCGCAACGCGGCGACGCGCAAGTAGGCCCACGACAGCGCCGGACGGCTCGTCGGGCGGGCGGGGCCCTGAGGCCTACGCGGGCGGCAATCCCCTGACGAACCGAGCAAGGACCCTGGCCAGACGTGGCCCCGCCTCGGCACCCGCGGCGAGCACCTCCTCGTGGGCGAGCGGCTTGCCCGAATAGCCGGCGCCCGCGTTGGTGACCAGCGACACGCCGCACACCTCGAGCCCAACCCAGCGGGCCGCGATCGCCTCGAGCACGGTCGACATGCCCACGGCGTCTGCGCCGAGTCTTCGCAGCATACGGACCTCCGCCGGGGTCTCGTACGTCGGACCCAGCAGCCCGGCGTAGATGCCCTCCTCGAGCGCCACGCCTTCGGCCGCGCCAGCCGCGTGCAGCGCTTCGCGCAGACGTGGCGTCCACACGTCCGTGAGATCAGCGAAGCGCGGCCCCAGGTCGTCGGCGTTGGGGCCGAGCAGCGGCGTGCGCCCGGTCAGGTTGAGGTGGTCGGAGACCACCATCAGGGTGCCGGGGCCGAACGCAGGATTGACGCCGCCCGCGGCGTTGGTGAGCACGACGATGCCGGCGCCGAGCTTGCGGAACAGCAGGACGGGCTGGATCACCAGCCCTGGGTCGTTGCCCTCGTACAGATGGAACCGTCCCTGGAGCGCCGCCACCGGAACGCCGCCCAGATGGCCGAGCAGCAGCCGGCCGACATGGCCGGGCGCCGTGGCCCCCGGCCAGCCAGGCAACGCCTCGAATGGAATCGCGGTCGGATGCTCCAGCGCATCCGCCAGGTCACCGAGGCCCGAGCCCAGGACGATGCCGACCCGCGGCACCAGGTCGCTGTGGCGACGCACGGCGGCCGTTAGCGCGGCCAGGCGGCCGGGCTGCTCGGACGGAGGGATGGGCCGGGAGCGATCGAGGGGTTCGGCGTGCGTGTCCGACATGTCATGGGCGAGCATAACGAGTCGCTCGCTGCCGGGTCCCGGACCGTGCGGGGATCCATCGGTTCAGCGAGCTCTGGGCATCGACCACCCCTCGCGCCCGCGTCGATCTCGTGCCCCGCCCGGGCGTCGATCTCGTGCCCCGCGCCGCCTCCAGCCGTGCCTCGGCCTCATCGAGGGCGAACGCCCGCCGTCTCAGCCGGGCCTCGGCCTCACCGAGGGCGAACGCCCGGCGTTCGAGTCAGCGCGTGGACCCGACACCAGGTCATCGTTCGCTCGCCGGGCGACCAGGCTGTTGCATCCGGCGCGGCCAAGGCGTCGTCCTGCTCGCCCCGCGTTCGAGACGTCGCGCCACGCATCCAATTGCACGCTGCGTGTTCACGGGCGGCTGGGGGAATGGCGGCGGGGGGCCGGGGCCGGGGAATGGCGCGGGGCGGCCGGGGAATCGGCACGGGGGCCGGGGAGTGCAACTGGGCGTGCCACGGGCGTGCCGTTCGGGGTGCCCGGACTGGCCGCCTTAACGCTTCAACGCCCGGATGGAGTACCGACACCGGGATGCCGGTCACGTCCGTCCGGGCGTCCAGCCGGTACCTCCCTTGCGGGCTGCACCTGCCGGCAGATGAAGCGCCCGAAGCGACCGGAGAGCGTCGGTCGTTGATGTGATCGCTGACCGGACGCCGACGTGGCCTTGAGGTGATCTCAGCCGGTCGGGCGGAGCGGGTTTGAGGCGATCGCCTCCGCTCCGGACCTCCATCGGCCCCTTCGGGCAGAACTCAAGATACGCTCCGGGCGAGTGCCCTCCAAGGCGCTTTTCCACGAACTGCCGGCTCGCCACGGAAGCCGCATCCACGAGTTTTCCCCCACTGTGGACGAGGTGTGGACGATCGGCTGCCAGGTCCCGCCCAACCCGATCGATCCGGCACTGGGCGCGTATCGCGACTCATCCGCCGAGCGCGAACATCTCCACCTTCGGCAGCCGCTCGGTCGCCTCGCTTCGTAGCTCAGAGTAGCGGTCGACCCGTGCCGACCATACGGCCCGGATACGCGTCGCCAGCTCGCCGTCCGTCTGGCCCGCCCGCAGGGGCGTCTTGAGGTCGCTGCCGGCGACCGCGAACAGGCACGTGTACAGGTGCCCGTCGGCCGACAGGCGCGCCCTGGTGCAGTCGGCGCAGAAGGGCCGGGTGACCGACGCGATGACGCCGAGCTCGCCCGATCCGTCGCGGTATCGGTACCGGCCGGCGACCTCGCCACGGTAGCCCGGCGCGATCGGTTCCAGCGGCAGCTCCGCATCGATCGTCTCCAGGATCTCCGATGCAGGCACGACATCGTCCAGGCGCCAGCCGTTCGAGTGACCCACGTCCATGTACTCGATGAAGCGAAGGATCAATCCTTCGTCGTGCGCCCAGCGGGCCAGCGGCAGGATGGACGCCTCGTTCATGCCCCGCCGCACGACCGTGTTGACCTTGATCGGCGCCAGGCCTGCGTCGCGCGCGGCGGCAATGCCCTCGAGGACCCGCGACACGGGGAAGTCGACGCCGTTCATCGCGCTGAACACGGCGTCGTCGAGCGAGTCGAGGCTGACCGTGATCCGCCCGAGCCCGGCCGCGGCCAGCGGCGCCGCCAGGGCGCGCAGCGCAGATCCGTTGGTGGTCAGCGTGAGATCGATCGGCGCACCGTCGGGTGCACGAACCCGCGACAGATACCCGATCAGGACCGGCAGGTCCCGCCGCACGAGCGGCTCGCCGCCGGTGATCCGGAGCTTGCGGGTCCCGAGCTCGACGAAGATCGAGGCCAGCCGGGCGATCTCCTCGAACGACAGCACCATCGACCTCGGCAGGAACGCAAAGTCGCGACCGAACACCTCGGCCGGCATGCAGTACGGGCAGCGGAAGTTGCACCGATCGGTGACCGAGATGCGGAGGTCGTGCAACGGACGCTCCAGCCGGTCGGTCAGCGCGGTCGGCTCGGAGCCCTGGTCCGTCACATGATCCGGGGCTGCTCGGTCCGCGTCGCCGGCAGGCGATGGCAGGGACCTCGGAGGGGGCAGGCTGGTTTCGTCCGAGGGGGTCACGCAGACATGGTATGCGGCCTTGATTCCGTCCGCTCGCACCACCTCCGGCACCACCGCCGGTACCACCGGAACCCGCCAGTGGTACCTCTAGCGACTGCACCGCAGCCCACTCTGCCGCCTACTGTGGCGTTCCAGCACCGCCCAGGCTTGCCCGTGGAGGATCTCCTGGCTCATGGCGTCGACCGATACCCGTTCCGGCTTCCGGCTCCCGTGGAGCTCTGACCGCTCGCACGACGAGGCGGCTGAGGGCCCATCCACCGAGGCCAAAGAGGCCACCGAGGACGCCAGCGCGCCCGCGGCCGAGGACAACGGTCTCGGCTGGCCCGAGACCGATCTGCACGCGCGCCTGGGCATCGGGGGCGACGAGCCCCGCCAGCTGGACGACGAGCCCCGCCAGCCCGAACCCGAGGCCGAAGACGGCCCACGTGCCGAGGAGCCACTCATGGTCGACGTCAACCCCGCTGCCTCGGCGCCCGCTGCGACGCCCAGGAAGCCGTCCAAGCTGATGGCCGACCTGTCGGCCGCCATCCGGTCGACCGCGGAGACGGCACGAGACCAGTCCCTGGCCCAGACCGACACCGACGCGCGCCAGGTCGTCGAGGCCATCCGCGAGCAGTCCACCCAGGGCGCCACCGCGCTGCGTCAGCAGTCCGATGAGGACATCGCCGGCATTCGCGAGTGGTCCAAGGCCGAGATCGCGCGGATCCGGGAAGAGACCGACGAGAAGATCACGGCTCGCAAGGCCACGCTCGAGCAGGAGCTGAGCGATCACGCCGCGAGCGTGGAGCATCGGGTCGAGGACGTCCAGGCCGAGGTCGCCCGCTACCAGGCGGACATGGAGGCCTATCTCGAGCGGCTTCGCAGCGAGGATGACCCGGCTCGCCTGGCGACCCTGGCCGAATCGATGCCGGATGCGCCGACGTTCGACGCCTGGATCACACGGGACACCGACGAGGCGACGCCGGAGGCGGAGCCGGCCGAGACCGAGCCGGCGGCCGAGGCAGAGACCATGGTCGGGGACCCGGAGGCGGCAACCGACGAGCAAGGCGAGACCGAGGTTGACGCGATGGCCGAGGCCGAGGTCGCGGAGGGCGAGGCCGAGGTCGCGGAGGGCGAGGCCG
Source organism: uncultured Chloroflexia bacterium (assembly GCA_963734995.1). GTDB lineage: Bacteria > Chloroflexota > Limnocylindria > Limnocylindrales > CSP1-4 > CAIXZV01. The sequence goes on along the minus strand of CAVTJD010000004.1, from coordinate 214,594 downwards.
AGGTCGCGGTGGGCGAGGTTGAGACGGCAACGGACGCCGACACGACCGCCGAAGACGCCGATGGCGACGCCGAGTCGACCGCAGGCAGCGGTGAGGTGGATACGGCAGGCCTGGACGAGACGATCGGCAACGCGGACACGGCTGCCGAGGCCGATGACGGCGACGCTGCCGATCCCGCGTCCGCCGAGTCGCCGAATGGCGGCATCGCGTGGGGCGAGACGTCGGGCGACTGGTCCACACCGGCGGCCCGCGACGACGCCCAGGGTGGCGACGAGGTTGGTGCTGACGTCCCGCGCTGGGCGGCCGGCGAGACGCCCGAGGGCTTCCCCAGTGGTGACGAGTCGGGCGAGCCGGTCGATCGGGGCGCGATCATGGCCGCGCTGGAGGCTGCCGCCGAGGCCGTCGTAGCGGCGGAGTCCGCGTCGGATTCGGCCGAGGAGGCCGAGGCAGCGGCGAACGTCGCCGAGATGGCCGCCGAGCTGTTCCGCGGTCAGGCGAGCAACAGTGAGGTCGAGGGCGAGGGCGAGACAGCAACGGAGGTCGCGGTCGATGACGGCACCTTCGAGACCGAATCGTTTGCCGGACGGCTGGCCAGCCTGCTGCCCGGGCATGGTGGAGACGCCGACGGCGAGCCGCAGACGTCCCGCGTGATCGTGTCGGGCCTCGTGTCGGTAGCCAGCATCGCGAGCTTCAAGCGCCATCTCGGGCGAGTGCCCGGCGTCCAGGGCGTGTCGGTATCGTCCGGCCCCGACGGCGAGTTCGTGTTCAGCGTCACCCATCGACCCGACGTGGTCCTGCGTGACGTGATCCCGACGCTGCAGGGCTTCGCGGCGCGCGTCACCAGCGCGGAAGAGGGCACGGTGCAGGTGACGGCACGTGATCCCGAGACGGAGTCCTGAGGATGGTCGCGAACACGTCCCGACCGGCGATTGCCGCGCTCCTGCCTGAGAACGAGCGAGATCCGGTCGGCTCTGAGCTGCGCAAGGGCGGCTTCGACCCGATCTTCGTCCGCGATCCCGAAGAGCTTCGGGTCACACTCGGTGCACGCCGGGACATCGTGGTTGCCATCATCGACGTCGAGTCAGACCCCGATGTCGGCTCGGATGCGTGGTCAATGCTCCACGAGTCGGGACGCAGCATCCCGGCGCTGCTCGTGGTCGGCAACCATATGCTCGAGCAGCTGGACCCGGACGCCGCCGGACACCGAGACGATGAGTACCTCACCCGGCCCTATTCCGCCGAGTCGATCCGCTGGCGGGTCGAGGCCATGTGCATCCGTTCGGTCGTCATCGACGACGGCAGCGGGCCCGTGCTCCAGGGCGACCTTGAGCAGGAGGACTGGACACGGCCGGGCCAGGTGCTTGCCGTGTTCAACCCCAAGGGTGGCGTGGGCAAGACGCTGGTCGCCACGAACCTCGCGTCGGCGCTGGTCGGCCGCGGTCAGCGGGTGCTGCTGATCGACGCCGACACGGTGACCGGCCACGTCCCGGCCTCGCTCGGGATGGATGCCGTGCCGACCGTGATCGACGCCTGGCGCGACGAGCTCGAGGGTGGCCCGGTGCTCACCTTCGACGAGCTTGCCTCGGTCCATTCCTCGGGGCTCAAGGTCCTGCCGCTCGCGTCAAGCCCGATCGGCACCGAGCTGCTCGAGCCCGGCCGGGTGGCCAGCGCGGTCGCGGTGGCCAAGCGGCACGAAGACTTCGTGATCGTCGACCTGCATCCGTCGTACAGCGCCCTCAACCGGTCGATGTTCGATCGGGCGGACCGGATCCTCGTACCGGTGACCCCGGACATGCCGGCGATCTCGGCGACCATCAAGCTGCGCGACGTCGCCGAGGAGCTGGGCATGCGCGATCGCCTGGCGCTCATCGCAAACAGGGCCAACAGCGGTATCAAGGTCGAGGACCTGGAGCGCGCCGTGGCGATCCCGCTGTTCGGTCAGGTCCGATCGGGGGGTCTGCTCGTCGTCCGCGGGGCGAACGAGGGAAAGACGCTCCTCGAGCTCGCGCCGAAGGAGCGGATCACGCTCGACTTCGACATCATGGCGGATCGGTTGCTGGGCGTCGCCGACGCCGGCACCGCGCGGACCTCGCTGCGCCTGTTCGGACGCTCGATCCCGTCCCTCGCCTGACCCGTCCTCGCCTGACCCGTCCTCGCCTGACCCGTCCCTCGCCTGAGGGGCCCCGGTCAGTGCCGGCCTGGGCCCCTGCGCCTCGGCCGCGCGCCATCCCGGTGGCCGAGTGCCATCCGCATGGCCGCGGGCGTCCTCCGTCTTGGGTCCCCGCGTGCCGCGTGCCGAGCCTCTGGGCGCATCCCCGTGTCATCGAACGCCAGCCGATCGGATGGTGCGCCCGCGGAACGCAGTGAACGCCTGACGAGCATGTCAGCGCGTGGAGCCCGCCGCCTGCGATGGGCTGATCGCGCGGCGAGCAAGTCGTCCCGGGAGCGGTCGATCAGGCATCCGACCGAACGCCGGGCGTTCACAGACCCTGGCGTTCACAGACCGGGCGTTCACAGACCCTGGCTTCCACAGTCCGGGCGTTCACAGACCCTGCCTTCGCCGGCCACTGCCGCGTCAGCGAGAGCGGTCCTGCCAGCTGATGCCGCCCAACGGGGCGCCCGGCAGCTTCTGGTGCGGGGCGCCCGTGCGCTTGTCCACCTGGCTCACGCCACGCAGATAGAAGCGGTTGACGAGGATCACCTCGACCTCGGGGTCGCTGACCTCCACGTCGCCCAGGCGTGCGACCGCGTCAACGATCGGCACGAACATCTCCGATGAGCGGTCGAGGAGCCGCTCCGGCTCGGAGCCCGGGTGAAGGTAGACCGTGCCCACCACCCGGAACGGCGGCACCTCGAGCGCGACGTCATATTCGACCTTGTGCACCTTGAGCGCGGTGCGCTCCGAGTCGGTCAGCGGTGGCAGGCTGTCATCGCCCGCGGTCACCAGGATCAGGTCATACGGGTCCACGCTGCGCAGCCCGGGCGCGTCCTCGAGCGGCGCCGATCCATCGGGCGGGCCCCAGCTGACGGCCGTGATCGGGATCGCCTCGCGGCGGTTGAGAGCATCGGACAGCCGTCCGCTGATCTCCATCTGCCCGCGCAGCCGCCAGTCCTCGGTGAGCGCGATGAACGGGACCCCGCGCGCCGCTCCGGCATGCAGCGAGGCATTGGCTGCCGTGGCCTCACGACCACCCGATGCGTCAGCGCCCCCGGAAGCCTGCTGTGGCTTGCGGCGCCTCAGGAAGCCGAACGGCACCCGGTCACTCCTCCTCGGCCTTGCCCGTGTTGTCGCGGATGGTGTCGACCACGGTCGCGTCGGCAAGCGTGGTGACGTCGCCCAGCTGCCGCCCCTCGGCGATATCGCGCAGCAGGCGACGCATGATCTTGCCCGATCGGGTCTTGGGCAGGTCGGGCACGAACATCAGGTACTTCGGCCGCGCGATCGGGCCGATCACGTACGCCACGTGCTCGCGGAGCTGGACCCCGAGGGCATCGGTCGGCTCCTGTCCTGACTTGAGGATCACGAACGCGAAGATCGCCTGGCCGCTGATGGCGTCGGTCTTGCCCACCACCGCGGCCTCGGCAACCGAGCGATGGTCCACCAGCGCCGACTCGACCTCGGCCGTGCTGATCCGGTGTCCGGCGACGTTCATCACGTCGTCCACGCGACCGAGCAGCCACAGGTAGCCTTCCTCGTCGCGCTTGGCGCCGTCACCCGCGAAATACATGCCGGGGAAGCGGCTCCAGTACGTCCGGTGGAAGCGCTCCGGGTCGCCGTAGATGCCGCGCAGCATGCCCGGCCAGGGCTTCTTGAGCACGAGGTAGCCGCCCGAGCCCAGGGGCACCGACTTGCCGTCTCCGTCCACCACGTCGGTCTCGACGCCGGGCAGCCCGAAGGTGGCGGACCCGGGCTTGGTGGTCGTCACGCCGGGCAGCGGGCTGATCATGATCTGACCCGTCTCGGTCTGCCACCAGGTGTCCACGACCGGCGCCTGGCCGCCACCGATGACGTCGCGATACCAGCGCCACGCCTCGGGGTTGATCGGCTCGCCCACCGAGCCGAGCACTCGCAGGCTCGAGAGGTCGTGGGCCTCCGGGAACTGCTCACCCTGCTTCATGAACGCGCGGATCGCCGTCGGCGCGCAATACAGGATCGTGACCTTGTAGTCCTCGACGATCTGCCACCAGCGGTCCCAGCTGGGCGTGTCCGGCGCACCCTCGTACATGACCCCGGTCGTGGCGTTGGCCAACGGCCCGTAGACGATGTAGGAGTGGCCGGTCACCCAGCCGATGTCGGCCGCGCACCAGTAGACGTCCTCGGGCTTGACGTCGAACACCGCCCAGTGGGTGAACGCCGCACCCAGCAGGTAGCCCGCCGTCGAATGGAGGATCCCCTTGGGCTTGGCCGTGGTTCCCGACGTGTACAGCAGATAGAGCATGTGCTCGGCGTCGACGGGCACCGGTGGGCAGACATCGGACTGGCGCTCGACGAGGTCATGCCACCACACGTCGCGTCGCGGCACCATGTGGACCCCGTCGCCGAACCGGTCGACGACCACGACATGCTCGATCGTCGGCGCGTCGGCGGCAGCCGCATCGGCGTGGTGCTTGAGGCCCACCTTGTTGCCCCGCCGCCAGCCACCGTCGGCGGTGATCAGGACCTTGGCCCCGCAGTCGTTGATCCGGCCGGCCAGGGATTCAGCGCTGAACCCGCCGAACACCACCGTGTGCGGCGCGCCGATCCGCGCACAGGCGAGCATCGCGATCGGCAGCTCGGGGATCATCGGCATGTAGATCGCCACCCGATCGCCCTTGCGCACGCCCAGCTCGAGCAGCCCGTTCGCCGCCTTGCTGACCTCGCGCAGCAGATCGGCGTAGGTCAGGGTCCGCGTGTCGCCGGGCTCGCCGATCCAGTGATACGCGACCCGGTCGCCCAGGCCCCGCTCGACGTGCCGGTCGAGGCAGTTGTAGGTGATGTTGAGCTCACCGCCCACGAACCATCTTGCGTCGGGCAGGTCCCATTCCAGCGTCTTCTCGAACGGCGTGAACCAGCTGATCCGCTCGCGCGCCTGGCGCTCCCAGAACCCCACGTAGTCGGCCGCCGCCTCGTCGTACAGGGCCTGGGTGGCGTTGGCCTGAGCGACAAACGCCGGGTCGGGGGGAACGTGCGCGTCTCAGCGAGAAGGTTCTCGATCTCGGGTCCGCCCGGCGTTTGGGGATCGACGCTCACGGGTCCCTCCGACTGCGACACTGGTCGCGCCATTCTACGCGCCGGAGCGCCCCGATCGTCCCTGCCCGGCCACGGGAATCACGCCGGGGCGAGCTCCCCGGAACGGTCAGCCGCCGGTCGGGTCGGTGGACGTCGGCGCCACTGGCCCATCGGAGGTGCCGCTGATCACCACGCGATGCGGGAACGGGATCTCGATGCCTGCATCGGCGAACGCCAGCAGCAGGCGGCGTCGCAGCTCGCCCGCCACCGCCCACTGATCGGATGCCCGGACCTTCCCGGTCACCTTGAGCGTGACCCCGGAGTCATCGAGCGAGTTGATGCGCAGCACGCTCAACGGCTCCAGGACCCGCTCGCTCCATTCCGGGTCGTCGTGGATCGCCTGCCCCACCTCGGTCACCACGTCGAACGCGCGGGCCATGTCGGTCGCGTACGCCACCTGGACGTCCTCGTTCACCCGTGCCCAGCTGCGCGTCATGTTCGACGTCACCGTGATCTCGCCGTTGGGCACCGTGTGCACGACCCCGCTCAGATCCCTGAGCGTCGTCCGCCGCAGGCTGAAGTCCTCCACCACGCCGCTTACGCCCCCGGCGGAGATCACGTCGCCCACGCCGAACTGGTTCTCGATCAGGATCAGGGCGCCGTTGAAGAAGTCACGCACGAGGCTCTGGGCGCCGAACCCGACCGCGATCCCGACGATGCCCAGGCCGGCGACCGCGGGGCCGATGTCGAAGTTGAGCTCGCCCATGATCATGACCAGCGCGATCGCCAGGATGAACACGTGGATCGACTTCGTCGCCAGCGAATCGAGCGTGTCGATGCGCTTGACGATCTCCGCCTCGGGGAGGTCCCCGGTCAGACCCAGCTGGGACTGCCGGTCGAACAGGGTCGTGATGACACGGCGGACCGTTCGGCTGACGAGGCGCATCAGCACCACGGAGATACCCGCGATCAGCGCGATGGGGATGAGCGGATCGGCGATGAACGCCAGGATGCGATCGGCGAGGTCGGGCGGAATGTTCATCGACCCAAGCCTAGTCGAGAAGGGTCGGTTCGCGCGTCCCCGGTGCCGCGACGGCGGCACCGGTGCTGCTCGCTGGGCGACGCTCCGGTGCCGATCGCTGGGCGATCGATTGGTGCGCCCGCCTCAAGCCAGGCTCGCTGGGCGACGCTCCGGTGCCGATCGCCAGTGGGGCCCTCCCGTGCTGCTCGCTGGGCGACGCTCCGGTGCCGATCGCTGGGCGATCGATTGGTGCGCCCGCCTCAAGCCAGGCTCGCTGGGCGTTCAGCTTGTTGCGCCAGCCACCTCGGCACAGCACGAACCGATCGCTCTGCGAACAGATCGGACGGCGATGAGACCGGTCGCTCGCCGGGCGAGCAGGCAGCCCGAGCAGGCAGCCCGAGACCGGCAGCCCGAGCAGGCGCGGCAGACCGGCGACGCAGGACCGGCGACGCGGGACCGGCGACGCGGGACCGGCGGCCGGGTATCAGCCGCCGGTCGCGGCAGGACGGCCGGTATCACCAGCCGATCAGGCGGGTGTGCCCCCGAGCCGGACCGAGATCGCGCCAGCCGCCTCGCGTGCGTGCTGCACCAGCTCGGGTACCCGTCCCGGCGTCACCCGGAACGACGGACCCCATACGTCCACGGCCGCGACGACCGAGCCCCGCGCGTCGTGCACGGGCGTGGCGATCGCGTTCATCGTCGCATCGAACTCGCCGAAGGCTGTGGCAAACCCGCGCCGACGAACGCGGGCGAGCTCCTCGATCAGCGGCTCCAACCCCGTGATCGTGCGGTCCGTGAACCGCTCCAGGCCCCGCCGGACGAGACGCATGATCTCGCGTTCCGGGAGGGAGGCGAGCAGCACCTTCCCCGAGGCAACCGAGTGGAGCGGGACCGAGCGTCCGGTCCAGTCGCCCATGGCCACGAGGTTGGGGCCGTCGGCCTGAGCCACCGTGAGCAGCAGATCGCCATCGAGCACGCCCAGGCCCGTGGTCTCGTGCGTCGCGCGCGCCAGACGGTCGAGCTCGGGCATCGCGATCGCGCGGAGGTCGAGGGTGCGCTCGGCCCGCTCGGCGAGCCGGATCACGACCAGGCCCAGGCGGTACTTGCCGTTCTCCTCATCCTGCTCCACGAGGCCGCGCTTCTCGAGCGTGGCCAGCAGCCGGGACGCCGTGGACTTGTGCAGGCCGAGCCGCCGGGCCAGCTCCGTCACGCCTGCCTCTCCGTGACTCTCCCCCAACGCCAGCAACAGGGCCGCCGCCCGGTCAACCGACCGGACGGCGTTCCCGTCGAACGTCATTGCTCGATGTCCTCCTCGAAACGCACCGTCGTCCGTTCAGTCCTGCTTCGGCTCGGCGTTCGTGTAGACCGCCTCCTGCTCGTGCGGTAGCGGAACGCCCTTGGCGCGCAGCTCGAGGGCCGCGTCGAGCGAGTCGCCAAAGATCGACACGATGCGGTCCACGGTGTCCCCCTCCGCGTGCGCCTCGCACACGAACCATGGCTCCCGGCTGTCCGGCTCCGGCATCGCCCCCCGTGCGTGCATGCCGACCGCGATCGCGTCGTACAGCTCGTGGTCGGTGGTCGCCCAATCGCGGTACTCGCTCGCGACCTCTTCGCGGAACATGATCCCGAACATCGACGGGTGGCCGGTCAGATGGTAGGCGAGACCCTTCGCGTCCAGCAGCTGCCGGACCCCCGACTGGATCCGCTCACCGGTCGCCTTGATGGTCGCCAGCGCATCGGTGTCGCGCAGGATCTCGAGCGTCCTGACCGCCGCGGCGGCGGCGACCCGGTTGCCGGCATACGTGCCGCCGTGGCTGACCTTGTCCGGCAGGACCGACATGACCTCCTCGCGGCCCGCGAACGCGGCCGCCGGGTAGCCGTTGCCCATCGCCTTGGCATAGGTGGCGAGGTCGGGGGTGATCCCGAAGTGCTGCGCGGCACCGCCCTTGGCGAACCGGAAGCCGGTCTTCACCTCGTCGAAGATGAGCAGGATGCCGAACTCCTCGGTCAGGGCCCGCACGGCCTGGTGGAAGCCGGGCCGCGGCAGGATCCCCTGGGCATTGCCCAGCACAGGCTCCACGATGATCGCGGCGATGTCCTCGCCGTCACGCTCGAACAGCCGCCGCAGCTGCTCGAGGTTGTTGTAGCGCGCGGGGACGATCGTGTCCGCAACCGCCTGCGGGATGCCGCGACCCCAGGCCAGGCCCACCGGGTTGTCCGCGTTGCCCAGGTCGCTCATGTCGTTGGGCAGCACGCTGATCAGCGCGTAGTCATGGACGCCGTGGTACTGGCCCTCGAACTTGACGATCTTGTTGCGACCCGTGTAGGCGCGGGCGACCCGCATCGCGTGCATCGTCGCCTCGGTGCCCGACACGGTCATCCGAGCCTTGCCGATCCACGGGTTGAGCTCCTTCACGAGCTCCATCGCCCGGACCTCGTCCTCGCTGGTAAGCGAGAAGCTGACCCCCAGCCGCATCCGTTCGTTCACGTAGTCGTCGACGCGCGGGTCACCGTGGCCCAGGATCACCGGCCCGTAGCCCATCCGCAGATCGACGTACTGGTTGCCGTCGAGGTCCCACACGTAGCCGCCCTTGCCACGATCGACGTAGACCGTGTCGTCGCCCCAGGCCCGGAAGTTGGAGTTCGTGCCGCCCGGCAGCGTCGCGCGTGCGCGCCGGTACATCGCGCTCTGGCGCTCTCGTGCCAGCTGAGGGTTGGCCCGGGTGGTCAATTCGGCGGTCATGTTGCCTCCAGGGTTGCGCTCCCGGTGGGTGTCGGATGGACGTCGAGGCCGATGCGGCGACTACCGGGACCCCGCGCGCAGATTCGGATGAAGCAGCCCGTGTTGCGGACAGCGGAACGGGGTTTCGATCGTGCCACACGGTCTCCTGGTGCGTCAATACGAATATCGTTCCCCAGGGCCGTCCAACGTGCGAATACCGCATACGAAATCGGGCGAGGGTGCTCCGATCCGCGGTGTTTTCCGGTCGATGCGTTGACGTGCCGGCACGGGGCCGCGGGCAGCGGTGGGAAGCGGCGGCGTCAGTCCACGCGCCGTGACGGAGCCTCGGCCCCGCGGGCTCTGGATGACCTAGTGCCCGCGCTCAGGCCACCGGCGCCAGCCAGCGCGGCAGCTCGCGGGCGAGCGTCGCCAGGGGCAGCGACCCATGGCCCAGCAGCTCGTCGTGGAACCGGCGAAGGTCGAACGCTGCACCGTCGCGCGCCTCGAGCTCTCGCCGCAGGCGCCGAATCTCGCGCATCCCCGTCATGTACGTGAGTGCCTGGCCGGGCCAGGCGATATAGCGATCGGTCTCGATGACGGCATCTGTCTCCGAGAGCCCCGCATCGAGCAGCCAGTCGATCGACTGCCGGCGCGACCAGCCCAGGCCGTGCATCCCGGAATCGACGATCAGGCGCGACGCGCGCCACGCCTGGGCGTCGAGCATCCCCAGTCGCTCGGCGAGGTTCCGGTACAGACCCAGCTCGACCGCCAGTCGCTCCGAGTACAACCCCCATCCCTCCGCGAACGCACTGCCCGTCATCCGCGAGCCGAGCCGCCGGAACGCGTTGAGGCTCGGGTGCTCCATCTCCAGGGCGATCTGGAAGTGATGGCCGGGCACGGCCTCGTGGAAGGTGGTCGATGCAAGCTTGCCGAAGGTGCGGCTTGGCAGGTCGTAGGTGTTGACGTAGTAGATGCCCGGGCGCGAGGCGTCGAGGCTGGGCGGGAAGTAGTACGCGAACGGCGAGTCCTTCTCCTTGAACGTCTCGACCGGTCGGACCTCGCAGCCGGCCCTCGGCAGCCGCCCGAAGACGCTCGGTGCGACGGCCATCGCGCGCCCGATATCCTCGGTGGCCCGGGCGACGAGCGCCTGGGGCGAGTCGGGCAGATTGGCCGGGTCCTCGCTGAGCGATCGGCGGAAGGCAGCCACATCGTCGCCGAAGCCGGCCTCCCGGGCCACGGCGCGCCGCTCCTCATCGATCGCCGCCAGCTCGTCGCGTCCGACCTGGTGGACATCGGCCGGCTCGAGCGGGAGCGTGGTCCAGCGCCGGATCGCGTGATGGTAGAGCTCGTGGCCACCGGGTGCCGATGTCAGCCCGGGGTCCTCGCGCGAGGCCGCGAGATAGGCGCCCGAAAGCGCGTCGAGGTAGCGCTGATCGGCCGGGAGGACGACCTCCCTGACGACGGCCAGGACTCGCTCCCGATCCGCCTCGCTCGCGACCCTCGAGAGCGCCACCACCGGCGACTGCTCGACCGGCTGCGCCAGCATCCCTCGCAGCTGCTCGATCGTCCGCTCGGTCACGATGCGCGCGGCCGTCCGGCCCGATGCACGGCCCTCGTCCAGGATGTCGATGACGGCATCGATGTACGGACCGTAGGCACGCAGCCGGGCAAGCCACGCGTCGAGCCGCTCCGGCGTATCGGCAGGCTGGAACTGGGCGACCTGCGCCAGCATCGTCTGGGGGCCATGGATCTGATCGACGACGGTCAGCTCGTGGAAGGCGAGGTCGTTGGCCTCGATCGTGAGGTCCGCGACCACCTGGAGCATGTCGCGGGTGACGCGATCCTCGACCGAGAGGTCGGCATCATCGATCGCGGCTGCCTCGCCGGCAATCCGCTCGGCCAGCGCACGCTCGGCCGCCCGGCCCTCGGGCCCGGGGTCCTCGAGCCGGTCGTCGTAGCGGTCATCCCCGTACAGGGTCGCGGTCGTCGGCGAGATGCGGAGCGACTCCTCCCAGAAGCGGTTGGCGATCTCGTCGAATTCTGGACGTCGCGGAGCTTGCGGTGGTCATCGTCACCCCCGGAGCGTGGTCACAGGATGGCCCGCTCGCGACCGCGGTCCGGGCGGGGTGGTTTCGCCTAGCCTACCGCGGAGGATGGGCGCGGGCCGCTACCAGCGGCTGGACCGTTACCAGCCGACGGGCCGTTACCAGCGGCTGGACCGTTACCAGCCGACGGGCCGCGATCAGCTGCCGAACAGCGCCATCTGATCGCCGGTGCGCTCGATCGCCGGGTCGAGCCCCAGCAGCGGCTCGAGATCGGCCAGCGTCACCTCGTCCCGGGTGGACCATTCGCGCAGGTGGCTCGCCTTGAGGATGTGCCAGCCGTCCTCCTCGAGCGCGGATCGAAGGAGCGGTGATCGCTCGAGCTTGTGACGGATGAGCTCGATGCGCTCGGGGAGCACGACGAGGAAGCGCACCAGGCGCTCGTCGTGCGCGATCCGCGCGTGCCGGCGAAGGACCGTCTCGCTCAGCATCGCGGTCCACTCGACCTCCCACAGGAATGCCGCCCGGCCGCGCACGTACCAGATGACGTCCACATCCTCGAGATCCTCCGCGCGGACCCTGCCGAGGTACGGCGGGCCCGCCAGCTCGCGATCGTCGAGGAACTGCGCCAGCGGCACGCCGCCGACGCGCCGCGGCTGCTGGCGCGTGCCGATCCAGGCGGCAAACCCGAGGCGATGGCCCAGGTCGACCAGTCGCGCGATCAGCATGCTGTGCTCGACGCTGCGACGAGTGAGGTCATCTACGGTGACGAGCCGATCCGTGGTGCTGGCCAGGCTCCGATAGCTCTCGAGGCAGGCGCGCACGAGCGCCTCGTCGGGCAGATCGGGGCCCGTGAACAGGCCGGCGATCCGATCGAGGAACGCGGGCTCCGACAGCGGCCCGGCCGTGGACAGCAGGCTGTAGACGGCCCACTCGACCCGGTCGGCGAGCGGGACGGCTGCCGTGTCGCGGTCGGCCCGGTCGCCCAGCCACCAGCGATCGCCGAGCCGGACGAGGCGACGACCGTCGGCTTCGGCCAGCGCATCCTGGACGAGCGTCAGCAGCCGGTCGACATGGTCGCGCTGCTGATCTCGCCCGGATCGTCGCGCGGGATCGGGTTGTCCGTCGCCGGCGCCCAGGCCCGAGGGGTCCGAGGAGCCAGCGTCGGGGTCCGAAGATGCCGCGTCGTTGGCCGTCGTGCCCGAGCCAATGCCATCGGCGACGATCTTGTCTGCCTCGGCCTCATCGGCGGCGATCTCATCCGTGCCGGGTGTATCGACCGGACGAGTCGCGGGTGAGCGGCCCGCCGTACCCTGCTGCGCAGACTCGGCACCTCCGGACGGCGCACCTCCGCTCGGGCTGCCCGACTCCCCCGTCGCCGGTCGCACCAGCCGCCGGAGATGGCCCGCCCGATCGAGGCCCACCAGGATCTCACCCAGCAACCCCTCGAACGACACCGGCTCGCCGCGCAGCTTGAGCACGTCGATCGTTGCGTTGACCACCGCGCGAGCCGCCTCACTGGCGGAGAACGGCGCGTTGACCGACCGCTCGGGCGGCGCGAACAGGCGGTCGGACCGGGCGACGTCGGGGTCGCCGGCGCCGCCGGGCAGCGGCGGCAGCACCACGTTCGCCCGGGTTCGTGGCCCACCGGGGATCGCGCCCGACCCGGGTGGCACCAGCTCCACGACACCGCCGGATTCCCGGCCCGGCTCGGCGAGCCGGGCCGAGACGAGGCGGTAGTCGGCGGTCACTCCCCCGATGACGCTTGCGACCAGGGCATCCGGCCGGTCGCCCTCGAGCATCAGCACGACCCGCGCGTCACGATGCACGGTCGGGGCAACCGCGCGCAGTGAGCGCGTGATCGTCGCCGCCTGCCAGCCCCACGACGGTCGAATGGCCGGCCCGAACAACGCTTCGAGCGGCAGCGTTGCAGCCGCGTCCCGGCCCAGAACCCAGGCCGTGGCGTGATAGGTCCAGGCAAGCCGCTCCGCGGCCGGGCGGGTCGGGGGTACGCCGAGCACCAGCCCGACCCTCGGACGAAGCGGGCTCCCGGCAAGGTGCTCGACCTCGAGGCCGAGCGCCGCCAGGGCCGCCGGTGTCCCCTGCTTGAGCACGACCGTGGCGGACCCCTCGACCAGGCTGCGAAGATCCTCGCCGAGCCGCGCCGGGACCGGTCCCCAGGCGCCGCTCTCGAGTCGCTGAACGAAGCCACGCACGAGCCGAACCCCGTCCTCGAACGCCGTCCACGGGTTGCGTTCCCGCCAGTGGGCGGCGCTCGGAAGTCGCACATGGCCCCCGACGATCCGGAGCATCGTCGTGCGGCCGGGTGAGGTCGCCAGCCGGCTTGCCGGCCCGAGCGCATGGAGCAGCGACAACCGGAGGGCGGCCGAGATCGGGGCCGCGCGAAGATCGCCTTCGATTCGCTCGAGGATCGAGGCCAGCGCGACCAGCTGGCGCGGCGTGTGGAGGTCGAGCAGCTCGCCGGGCAGCGACTCGCCGCCCTCGAGCACCGGGAACCGATCGAGGAGCCGGGCGCGTGCCTCGAGGCCTTCCTGGTCGAAGGCCCGGGCGACATCGTGGTCGTCGGGCGGAGCCTGGCGCTGCTCACCGCCACCCAGCTGATCGCGGCACACCCGACACCGGTAGTGCTTGCGCACGGGGATCGGTCCATCCCTGTCGGCAAGGCCCGGGAGGCCGCGGCTCTCGTCGGCCTCGGCGTCGGCGGGATCCACCGTCCAGATCAGGTCATCGAGGGTCACCGACCGATCGCACGTCGCACAGCGGCTCGCGAAGCGATCCGTGATCGACGCCTTGAGGCTCGAATCGCGCCGTGCCGAGGCGGCCAGCGCCTGGACGGCCGCGTCGAAATGGCGAAGATCCGGTGGCCGAAGCACGATCTCGGCCAGCAACCGATCGAGCGGCGTCGACTCGAGGCTGACGCCCTTGCGCTGGTGGTCGATCGCGGCCCGAGCCACCCAGCCACCCCGCCCGAACAGGTCGAGCACGATGTCGCCGGGCGCCGAAGCCGCCTCGATGCGAGCCGCCACCAGCGACGGGGGCGGCGGGGACGCGAAGCGCTCGAAGGCGGGCAGGCTGAAGCCCGGTTCGGTGCGCAGGAGGAGCGCTCGCCCGGCCATGCGCGGGATTGTCGCAGACCCTGGCCACCCGTTCCGGAAGCGCGCCGCGCGATCGGTCAGCGGTCCGGGAGGCGGACCGTCACCTCGGGCCTCGTCTCAGCCGTCCGCGCCGAGTGGACCGTGCCCACCGCGACGGCTCGTTCCTGCGCACGGGCTTCGAGCGGTCAGGACTCGTCGAGGTCGTCCGTCTCCTCTTCGAACGCCTCGTCCGTCGTCTCCTCCGGGGGCAGCACGCGCTCGAGGTTCTCGATCTCCTCGTCCTCGACGTCGTCCTCGAGCTCCTCCTCGAGCTCCTCGTCCTCGCGCAGCAGCGTGCCCTTCGTGTACGGGCGGAGGTCGGACGACTTGGCGGCGGTGGGGAAGCTGACCTTGCCGTAGTTGCGCGGATCCTGGAACACCTCGCGGATGATCAGGCGCACGTCCTTGTCGCCCAGCGAGGTCACCCCGGCGAGGTACTTGTTGCCGTCGGCGATGAGCTTGATCAGGCGGGCCGCGACCTGCGGCTCGACGACGCCGATCCGGACCTCGTTGCTGATCGCGATCAGCCGATTGCCCTCGGGCACCAGCTCCACGAGGTCACCGGGGTTGACCTGGGCCAGCTCCGCCGAGCGCGCCAGGTTGGTGAGGTGCGCAAACCCCGTCTTGCCGGTCTCCTCGACGAAGATGTTCACGGGCGCCTTCGAACCCGGGTTGGCAGCGACCGTTCGCTCACCCGCATCGACCAGGAGCACCTTGAGTCGTTCGATGTTGCGCTCGGCAATCCGGTTGGTGGGGTCGAGCGCGAGGGCCTTCTGATAATGCTCGCGCGCGTCACCCAGCTCCCCGAGCTCCCACAGCGCCTTGGCCAGCCGGTTCTCGGCCTCCGAGTCGGCGCCGAACTCGAGCAGCCGGCGGTTCGTCTCGGCGGCCTCACTCCAGTCGGCGGCGGCGGCCTGGGCGATGGCCTGCTCGGCGAGCTGTCGCTTCATCCGGGTCTGTCCGGCAGGCGACTGGGTGGCGGCGTCGATTTCGGGGAAGGTCACGGAGCGAATGTCCTTTCGTCCATCGGGACGCGTTGTGCCTGCGGCGGGCAGGAGGAGCGGTCGCGCGGCATCGGGCGCGGGCACGTGTTTCTAGCATCCCCACCCCGGCCCGTCAAACGACCACCGGTGCGGGCGACGGCTGCTCAAGCACGGAAGGCTCGCATCATGTCTCGTCGCTCCGTGCCTATCCGGGCAGGCGCTGGTTCCAGAGCACGACCACCACGCCGAGCGCCACCAGCAGCACCGTCTCCCACAGGAAGCGAGGCTCACGGCGCCGTGCCGGGGCCGTGCCGTGGAGCGCATCCCACAGGTAGAACACGAGGGTGAGCACGGCCGGCCCCACGAGGCGCGGCAGGTCGATCGCGCGGATCGCCCCGGCGGCGATCGCGACCACGATCGCGTAGGTCACCGCGGAGCGAGCGGCGTCGAGCACGGTCCCGTACCGGAACACGGCCACGCGATAGCCCAGCAGCAACCCGACCAGGGCGTCGTCCACGGCCAGCACCACCAGCCACCCGGCGGACAGCGCCGATCCGTCACCCGCGGCTCCGGGCTCTGCGATGCCACCGGGCACCAGAGCGGCAATCCCGGTGAACGCCACGAATGCGGTCACGACCGCCACCAGCAGGACACGCGATCGATCCGACTCCGTCGCGCCCGTCACCTCGGCCGCAAGGCGCATCTCGAGCGCCAGGGCTCGGTCCAGCAGTGCGGCAAAGGCGATGAGCGCAGGCACGATGCCCAGGCCGATCGGAACCAGGTGGATCGCCGCTCCGGCACCCCCCGTGAGCGTGGCCGGCACCAGCAGCGCCTCGAACGGGCGGCTGCCCGGCTGCGCGCTCCCCACGACACCGATACCGGCAAGCAGCATCACCGCGGGCAGCAGCCCCGCGACCAGGAACGCATCGACCGGAGGCACCAACCTCGCCAGCGAGACCAGGACGACAGCCACGAGCACGAGCTCGCGGCGCGCGTGGATCAGCGATCGGTCGGTGGGGTTCATCGGGCCCGATGGTACGTCCCACCGCGAGACCGCTGCCGCGCCCGGCGCCAGCGCGACCACGCCCGACGGCTCGGCCACGCCCGAGTCCTGTGCCGGCGCGACCTGGCCTGGCGGAGGCGTGACCCGGCCCGCAGGTCTCAAACGCGAGACGGCTTGCCCGCCGCCCACGCCAGCAGCGCGTCGCGCGTCCGTGTGTTGACCACGCGGTCCGGCTCCACCCATGCCCGGCGCGCCTGATCGACGCCCCAGCGAACGTAGTCCAGCTCCTCGGTCCGGTGCGCATCCGAATCGATCGAGAGCAGGCAGCCGGCCCCGAGCGCGCGCCTTGCCCGCTCCGGCGCGAGATCGAGCCGGTGCGGCGAGCCGTTGATCTCGAGCGCCGTCCCCGTCGCCGCGGCCACCTCGAACACCGCGTCCCAGTCGAGATCCAGGTCATCGCGCGACTGGATCATGCGGCCGGCGGGATGGGCGATCACGTCCACATGCGGGCTGCGGATCGCGTTGAGCGTCCGGCGCGTGAGCTCGGCACGCGGCTGGCGACGGGCGACATGGACCGAGGCGACCACGATGTCGAAGCGAGCGAGCAGGTCATCGTCGTAGTCGAGGGTGCCGTCCGCCCGGACCTCGAGCTCGCAGCCGTGGAGCAGCCGGAAGCCACCCGGATCGGCGCCCGGCGGCAGGGTGCCCGCCGCCTCCTCGGCCGCAAAGCGGGCGTTCAGCGCGGCGATGATCGACCGCTCCTGCTCCACACGATCGGGCTCGAGCCCATGGGCGATGCCCAGGCTCTGCGAGTGATCGGTAAGCACCTGGTAGGCGTAGCCGCGTCGGCGCGCCGCCTCGGCCATCTGCTCGATCGGATGGACCCCGTCGCTCCAGTCGGAGTGCGTGTGGAGGTCACCCCGCAGATCGGTGAGCTGGATCAGATCGGGCAGCCGTCCGTCGCGGGCGGCCTCGACCTCGCCACGGTCCTCCCGCAGCTCGGGCGCAGATCCATGCCAGCTCGAGGAACGCGTACGCGCCTTGCTCGTCCTGGAAGGTGCGCAGCTCCGCAGCCGCGCCTGTGAGCGGCTCACCGTCATCGCCGAGGCGCAGGTACCCCTTCTCGGACAGGCTCCAGCCCCTATCACGCGCCAGCCCGCGCAGCTTCACGTTGTGGGCGGCGGAGCCGGTGAAGTGGATCAGGTACGTGCCCGCCTCCCCCGGCGGCATCACCATCAGGTCCACCTGCGGCCCGCGAAGGAGACGCACGCTCGCCTTGGCCGTACCGGCACCGATGACGCGGTCGACCATCCCGAGCTGGGTGAAGCGCTCGATCACCGCTCGTGGCTGGTCTGACTCGACGAGAAGATCGAGGTCGCCGATCGTCTCGCGGCGCCTCCGAAGGGAGCCGGCCTGAACGATGCGGCGCACGCCAGGGGTGCCCTCGAGCTGTGCGCAGAGCTCGTCGGCGAGGGTCTGGGCGCGGTCCAGGAGCTGCCGTTGCGGTCGCGACTCGAGCTGCGCGATGCCATCGAGGATCCGCTGCTCGGTGCCCGCCGAGACGCCCTTGAGGCCGCGCAGGTGTCCCGCCTCGGCCGCGTGCCTGAGATCGTCGAGCGTCTCGATCCCCAGCTCCTCGTG
This sequence comes from uncultured Chloroflexia bacterium, assembly GCA_963734995.1. Lineage (GTDB taxonomy): Bacteria > Chloroflexota > Limnocylindria > Limnocylindrales > CSP1-4 > CAIXZV01. The sequence continues at coordinate 196,818 of CAVTJD010000004.1, read as the reverse complement.
CACCAGGCGGACCGTCCGGGGCCCGACGCCCGGGATCCGCAGCAGAGCGACCAGGCTGGCCGGGATCTCGGCCCGAAGCCGCTCGTAGACGGCCATGTGCCCGGTGGTGGCGAGCTCCACGATCTTGTCGCTGATCGCCTGCCCGACACCCGGGATCGGATGGCGATCACCCGCGACGTACGCGGTCGCGACATCGAACGGCGTGCGCGCGATCGCGTCCGCGGCGCGGTGGTAGGCCACGGTCTTGAACACGAGCTCGCCCTTGACCTCGAGGATGTCGCCGATCTCGTGAAAGATCCGCGCAAGCTCGCCATTGCTCGGGAGAGCGGCGCCCGTGGGCGGATCGGCGCTCATGGACGGGTCGGCGCCCGTGGGCGGATCGGCGCTCATGGACGGGTCCCGTTCCTGGACAGCTCGGACATGGCCGCATGGTAGGCCGGGTCGGGGCCGGATCGCCGGGTCGGGGCCGGATCGCCGGGTCGGGGCCGGATCGCCGGGTCGGGGCCGGATCGCCGGGTCGGGGCCGGATCGCCGGGTCGGGCCGGATCGCGGGTGACGGCACACGCGGGAAGACGGTGAACAGCGGGAACCGTTCCGTGACGAGCCGACAGGTGGCGGCGTGTCCTTCGGTCGGGGTCGTGCCGCGCGAATGGAACGCCAGCCGTTCACTGCAGCGGTTTCCGCGGGGCGTGGATCGCCCGGCGTTCCAGCTGGCGGTGCCGCGGTCCTCTGAGGGCATCAGATGGAACGTCCTGCGATCCGCAGCGGGCCATTCCGGCGTCGTGGATGGCCCTCACCGCCGCACGGAACGCGTCGCGTTCCAGACCCGGCCCTGACCGCCGCATGGAACGTCCTGCGATCCGCAGCGGGCCATTCCAGCGTCGTGGATGGCCCTCACCGCCGCAGGGAACGCGTCGCGTTCCAGACCCGGCGGTGCCCCTGTCGCGCCGGCCGCAGACGGTGGCCGATGGACCCTGCCCCGATAGGCCTTGCCCCGATGGACCCTGCCCCGATGACCGCTGCCTCGGCGGCCGCAGACAGCGGGTCGACGAGCTACGTCCGCGGCCGCAGACGGCGGCGGCCGTCGGCGAGCCAGCTACGCGGCGACCACCCGGTCGCGCCCGCCGCGCTTCGCGCGATACAGCGCCCGATCGGCCGCATCGACCAGGGCGTCGAGTGGCTCGTCCGGCGAATCGGCCACGGAGACACCCACCGACACGCTCACGCCGGGCACCCCGAGCGAGCGGAGGTCGAGACCGGCCACGGCCCGGCGGACACGCTCACCGATCTCAACGGCCATCTCGGGCGTCGGACTCTTGAGCAGCACCGCGAACTCCTCGCCGCCGTACCGCGCCGGCACATCGTCATCGCGGACGGCCGACGCGATCGCCTGGGCCACCTCGCGCAGCACGTGGTCCCCCACGGCATGCCCGAACGTGTCGTTGAGTCGCTTGAACCGGTCGATGTCGATCATCAGGACGCCCACCCGGTCCTCGGCCCGCCGACGCTGTGCCAGGAGCGTGAGGTACTCGTCGAAGTAACGCCGGTTGGGCAGCCCGGTCAGCGCGTCCGTTCGCGCGCGCGTCTCCGCGTCGCGGAGCGTGTACACGCGAGCCAGCGCCGCCGATGCCTCCACGGCGGCAGCCTCGAGGATGCGCCCCGCGCTCGCCGGCCACGGCTCACGGGTGCGCCGGGAGAGGAGGATCGCGCCCTCCGTGCGACCGTTGACGCGCAGCGGCGCCGCCACGACGTTGCGCAGCCCGTAGATGTCGCGCAGGCGGTCGGCGATGCGGTCGGCGATGCGCTGCTCGGAGCCCTCGCGTGCCAGTGTCGCCTGTGGGCCTCGTCGCCCGCGAGCATCGGTGCCTCTGGCCACACCGGTCGCCACGTACGAGCTCGCCGTGCGTGGCGGCAACGACGCGACCACCGCGGCGCCAGCCGACAGGTCGTGATCGAGCCGGTCCCCGCTCGTGGCGCCCGCCCCCACGAGCCGAGGGCCGGCGACACGCAGCGGGACCAGCTCCGGGTCCATGTCGGCATCGGGCTCGATCGGGATCGCCGCCAGCCGACGGCCGCGCGATGCCGCGACGGCCAGGTTCGACAACGCCGCTGCCTCGGCCGGATCCTCGAGCTCGCTCAGCGGTAGCGACGTCCTGGAGGTCGGCGCTCCAGGGCGGGTGGGTGACAGGATCGCCTCGACCACGTTCGTGTCGGGCCGTCGCCGCACCACGGCGACATGGTCAGCTCCGGTTCCCACGCCGAGCTCCTCGACGATCGCGGCGACGATCGCGTCGGGCGATACCGAGCGCGCAAGGCCGCGCAGGATCCGGGCGAACGACTCCGCCTCGGTGCGACGCGTCCCCTCGCTACCGGCGACCGCCTCGCGCTCGCGGATCGCTGCCAGTCCGACCAGGCCGACGAGCACCAGGACCAGGAGGTCGATCGGGCGAGGGTCGATGATCAGCCGGACCAGCTCGATCGCGCCCAGGGCGACGAAGATTGCGACGGAGGGGCGCCGGGACAGGCCGCGCGGATCGATGCGCCGCCACAGGTCGCTCAGATCTCGTCCCCGGAGTCTCACCCTGGATCCGTAGCATGGGGCTCCGGCGGGCGCTCGGCAAGGTCACCGTCCAGTACTGTCGGCCCGCCGCCTCGTGGTACTTCCGTACTGGATCAGGCCCCACCCGACCCCACTGGAGCGGCACTGGCCACGGCCGGATCCGGTTGCGTCAGGGGCGAGATCGCAGGAGGCATCCGATGACCCGCGTGCGACGGTGCCCGGCGAGCCACGTTTGCTCCTCGCCGGGCGGGTGATCCGCCGCTCACCTGGTTGCCGCCCGCGTCCTTGGCCGCGTACAGGCGGGCATCGGCAACCGCGATCAGGTCCGTTCCAGAGCGGCCATCCTCCGGGTGGGTCGCAACCCCGATCGAGCCACCGATGGGGAACGGCTGGCGTCCGTCCGCCGCAAACGGCGACTCCCGGAACGCTGCCAGCAGGCGTCGGGTCACCTGGGCGGCATCCTCGCGCGTGGTCTCGGGCAGGATCACGGCAAACTCGTCGCCCCCGTAGCGAGCGGGAACGTCGGATGCGCGCAGCACCGATCTGATCAGGTCCGCCACGTGCACCAGCACGCCGTCGCCATACAGATGGCCGAACGAGTCGTTGACCAGCTTGAAGTCGTCGAGGTCGAGCATCACCACGCTCACCGGCCGATGGGTGCGTGTTGCCCGGACGACCTCCTCGGTCAGTCGTTCCTGGAGATAGCGGTGGTTGAAGAACCCGGTGAGCGGGTCGCGGTCGGCGAGACTGCGCGCCGTCGCGTACAGGCGTGCATTCTCGAGCGCCATCGCCGCCTCGTGCGCCATCGTTCGGGCCAGCGTGATGCGGCCGGGATCGACCGTGGGCTTGCCCGCCGAGACCAGCTCGACCAGCCCGATCGCCTGGTCCTTCACGATGAGCGGCATCATGACCACCCCCCGCATCCTGTCCTGGCGCAGCAGCCGGGCCTCAGCCTCATCCGCATCGGGACTCTCTGCGTCGACCACCTCGATCGATCCTGACTCCAGCACCCGTCGCGTGACCGGATAGTCACCCAGTGGGTAGAAGTCATCCAGGCCGTCGCGAGTCGCGACCGGATAGCAGCCCAGCGTGCGAAGCCTGTCGTTCGGCCGGTCCCAGTCGCTGATCTGCGCCTGGTCGGCACCGACCGCGCGGGCGAGGTGCTCGGCCATCAGGTCGGCCACCGCACGCGGGTCGAGGCTGCGAGTGAGCGCGCTGCTCATGTCCAGGAGCTGCCGCAGCTCGGCCGCCAGGCGGGTCGTCTCGGCCATCAGGTCCACCTCGGCAAACGCCGTGGCCGCCTGGTCGGCGATGATCGTCAGCAGCCGCAGATCATCGTCGTCGAACTGGTACAGCCCAAGCTTCGACAGCGTGATCACGCCGATCAGCTCGTCGTCGTGCTGCATCGGCACCACCAGCATCGACTCGTCGACATTGTCCGTGCCCGCGATCGTCAGGCCCCGCGGATCGGCGAGCACGTCGTCGATCCGGAGCGGCGTCCGGTGGCGCGCGACCCAGCCGGTGAGCCCCTCGCCCACCTTCGTCCGCAGGATGTCGAAATCGACGCGTTCGTAGGCGCCTACCCGACCCTCGAACGCGATCGGCACCAGGTCGTCGGGTAGCTCGAGCAGGTAGACGCGAGCGTTGTGATAGTCGACCACGCGCCGCGTCTCCTCCACCACGGCACGCCCGACGCCCTCCTGAGTGAGGCTCACGCTCATGCGCCGGGCCGTGTGCTGCAGCACGCCCAGCTGCGCGTCACGGCGAGCCTCGGCCGCCCGAGCGCGTCCCACCAGCGAACCCGTGGCCAGGACCGTTCCACCGACCGTCAGGTCGATGACCACCAGGAGCTCCTGGATCGACTCGGGTCCCCCGAACAGCACCCAGCCCGTCAGCCCGAGGACCAGAAACAGCAAACCGCCGCCGAGTGCGATCGAGTGCGGGCGAGTCGCCGACGCGCTCGTCGGACGGGCGGCGATCCGATGAACGGTGGCCGGTATCCGAGGCATCTCCCGGATGCTGCCATCGCGCCTGGCTGCGCGGCACCAATCGAAGGTACTGGGGAGAATGCCCGATCCCGTGGTCCGTGGCGGGTTCCTGCGGCGGACCGTGGCGGGTTCGCGCGCGGGGTCAGGCCCGAGCCTGGTAGGTCACCTTCGTGCTCTTGCTCACCACCTGGATGAAGATCCGCCCCCGGACCAACGTGATCTCATTGCCGGCGGCGTCGAAGAAACGCGTCAGCCCGGACTCGGAGCTCTTGCGCCACGTTCCCTTGATCACGTGCCCGTCGCGGAACACGAGCGCCTTGCCGCTGCCGATATGGCCGAGCAACGGGCGATGGTGATGCGGCTCGGACTCCGGGTCGACCGACAGCTTCATGAACAGCACCACCACGTTCCGGGCGGTCACCCGCTTGCCATCGGCCTTGTCGTACTGCGCCTTCCCGGCCACCGAGCGCAGGTAGGAGTTCGACGCCTTGTCATAGGTGTAGCTGGTGGCGCCGCGGTTGTACGGGATGCGGATCGATCCCTTGGCCGGACGCTGGTCCGCGGGGAGATCATCGGCGAACGGGCGAACCTCGACGGTCGTCGGGATCGTCGACGGCGCGCCGTGCTTGACGGCCATCTTGCGAACTGCCGTCGTCGAGGTGATCCCGTCGTGCGGCGCCGGGCGCTTGCCGTCGCGGCGGAACGCGGCGTGGCTGCCGAACAGCGCGTCGACGTTGTATATGACCTTGCCGTTGATCGTCGGCAGGTAGGCGAGCGTCTTGGCGTCGCCACCGTAGTGCGCGAACGCCGCCCGGTACTCGGACGCCCAGTTCACGAAGTACGGCCGGCCGCTGCGAACCGCCTCGACCCGCTTTGCCTGCTGCTCCTGGAACACGGCCATGTAGCGGTCCTCGCCACCATCGGCCGGCGCCTGGTACACGATGGATGCAGCGTTGAAGCCGTACTGGGGGCGAGCGGCCACGTTGTCGTCGATCATCACGGCGACGGCCAGCCGATCCCGCGCGCCGGGGTTGGCGAGCACGCCGTCGAGCGCCGCGTAGTCGGCGTTGGGACCGAGGACAGGGCCGGACGCAACTTCGGGTGTGGCCGAGGGTGAGGGCACGGCCGAGGCGGAGGGCGATGGCTGGGTGGTCGCCGGAGGGGCCGCCGAGGGGGTCGCCTCCGCGGTGACGATGGGACTCGGGGCGGGCGTCGGCGTTGGCTCGTTCGGCGAGCAGGCGGTTGTGACGGCGGCGAGGAGGCAGGCGGTCGCTGCCCAGCCAAGTTTCATGATTAAATCGTACAGCGCTGGTCCTGGTTGCCTAGCCTCTCACCAGCAACTTTGGGGAAGAAGGCCGGTACACTCCCTTGACATGCCGCAAACACCAGTTACGACAGGGCGGAGCACGCCGTCGCTGAGGGTCGGCCTCATGGGTACCCGTGGCATCCCCTCCAGCTACGGCGGCTTCGAAACCTTCTACGAGCACCTGGCGCCCGCACTTGCGGAGCGAGGCCACTACGTCGCCGTGTACAACAGGCCCCACGTTGTCGGTCACCGGGAGCTCCGCACGTATCGTGGTGTGATCCTGCACCACCTTCCATCCATCGCGACGAAGCACCTCGACACCATCACCCACACGACGGCAAGCGTCGTCCATGGCGCGCTGCAGCGTTTTGACGTCGTCTACATCTGCGGTGTCGGCAATACACCTGTTGCCTGGCTCCCTCGGGTCTTTGGAGCATCGGTCGTCCTGAACGTCGACAGCGCGGACTGGAAGCGTGCCAAGTGGGGTTCGATCGCCTCAGGCTATCTACGGTTCGTCGAGCGGATCGCCGGCATCACGGCGAGCGTTGTGATTGCCGACAATCCAGTGATCCGCGATCGATATCGGTCCGAGTACGGGATCGATGCGCGATACGTCCCCTATGGGGCAGCCTTTGAGAGGGACCCGTCCCTTGATACTCTCAAACAATTTGGCCTTGAGCATGATCGATATGTATTGTGGGTGGGACGCCTCGAGCCAGAGACGAAGGTCGAGGAGCTCATCGAAGCCTTCCACCGATCGGATCTGGCTGATATGCGCCTGACCATCGTTGGTGATGCACCATTTGCGCAGGCATATCGCACGCAGCTCGAGGACTTGGCGACCCCGGACGTGATCTTTGCTGGCTACCAATACGGTGCGGCGTATCGCCAACTCACGACCCACGCATTCGCCTATGTGCAGACTTCGCCGACATCCGGTACCAGCCCGGCATTGTTGGAGCAGATGGCGGCCGGCAACGCCGTAGTCGTCCGCGGCACCGATACCAATCGAGCCGTCGTCGGAGACGCGGGTCTGATCTATTCGCCAATCGACCCGGTGGATGGTCTTGCTGCGACTCTGCGGCATTTGTTCGAGCATCCCCAGGAAAGGCAACGGCTGCGAACAGTAGCCGCCGATTGGGCTCATGATGAGTACAGTTGGGATCGCATCACAGATGAGTACGAAGCAATGTTCCAGCGTCTGGCTGCCAACGGGCGGCGGCGGCGTTCGAGGGGGGCTGCGGCTCAATGAGGGTGTTGATAACGGGGTCTGCGGGCATGCTTGGGAGTGCGGTCTACCCGGCGTTTGTTCGAGCCGGTCACGACGTCACGGCGACGGACTTGGCGCCTCGAAGTGTTGATGGCTTGCCGATGAAGGCGCTTGATGTCCGCGACCCGATGGCTGTTCGGGCGGCGGTCGTCGCCGTCAAGCCGCAACTCGTCTTGCATCTTGCGGCCGAGACGGACCTCGAGGTCTGTGAGCAGGATCCAGACCATGCCTATCTGACGAACACGATCGGAACTGAGTTCGTCGCCCTTGCCTGTCGAGAAACGGACGTGCCCATGGTCTACATCAGCACGGCGGGGGTGTTCGATGGAACGAAGGAGGGTCCCTATACCGAGTTTGATGTCGCCAACCCGATCAATGTCTATGGCGACTCAAAGTATCAAGGCGAGATCGTTGCGCTCCAGATCCTGTCTCGCTTGTTCATCGTCCGCGCGGGATGGATGATCGGCGGGGCCGATCGTGATCACAAGTTCGTCCGCAAGGTTGTCGACCAGATACGATCCGGCGCTTCGGTGATCCATGCAGTTTCTGACAAGCTTGGGACGCCCACCTATACACGTGACTTTGCGGAGAATCTCAAGGTGCTCGTGTCGAGTGGATATTACGGCCGTTACCACATGGCATGCCTGGGTGAGGGCAGCCGCCTGGATGTGGCCCGCAAGATCGTCGCGCATCTCGGACGCGATGACATTGAGGTGCGTCCCGTGGACTCATCGTTCTTCGCAGAGACCTACTTCGCGCCGCGCCCGAGGAGTGAGATCATGCGTAACTACATGCTGGAGCTGCATGGTCTGAACCGGATGCGGTCGTGGGATGTCGCGATTGAGGAATACCTGGATTCCGCGGACATTGGGCAGGCAGGACCATCTGGCGAGTGAGGGTGGGCGCCGTGTTAGCGGCCCAGCGGCACTTTGCCACCGACGAGGTTGGGACCACAGCCATGCTCGTGGCCAGGCCCGACCTCGGGGCTAGTTGCGAACATGCGCCGGCTATTCCGGGACGGCTCAGTCGCACTAGTGCACACCGCAGCCGCATCCTCGCGTACGATCGCCGCACTGCGATTTGCGCGCCTCGGCGTCGGGGTGGTCGCGCGCTTGGCTGGTATAGGGAGCCGATGTCCGTCACTAACGCCGGCGCGCAGCCTCGTCGAACCTTTGCGCAATCACGTTCGTTGACCTGACGTCTAGGCGACCGAGGTGACGCAATCCATCAGAGCGAGGCACCAACAGGTTTCGGGAGCCACGCTCATGGCGCTGGTGGTCGCATCATGCCTGGAGATCGTTCATCTCGACCTTCTTGGGGTAACAATCCGTCCAGTCCACCTCGTCGCGCTGGGCTGGGTCGCCTATCGCATCCTTAGGTCACGTGGCGGATTACGCTCCCACGATCCCATTTATCGCGTCGCGCTTGGCAGCGCGGGAATTATCGGACTCCTGTCCGTTCCGCCCTTGGTCGCGCACCATGATATGGCCCGCGTGCTCCTTCCCTCGTTGGTCCTCGTCAATATGTGCCTTCTTGTCGTTGCCTTCGACGTCTTCCGGTCCGCGGGCGACCTCGCTCCAGCAGCCCTTTCGACCTCACTGGCGATCATCATCATCGTGCCCTTGGTACAGGGCGTTCTAGCAGCGACAGGCTTGATCTCTACGTTTGCGAACCGCGAGTTCTCGCCAATCGGCAGACCTCCTGGCCTTTTCGAGGAAGGCACATGGATGGCGATCGTCGCCGGCTACGCTGCGGTCTGGGGACTTGGGCGTCGGAATGTCGGCCTTGTTCTTGTCGCCTTGATTGTGAGCTTGCTCGCCGCCAGCAGGACCGCGCTGCTCGCCCTCGCAGCGGCTATATCGACCCTGGTCCCGCCACCTGCGCACGGACGTCAGGTCGCTCGACTTGCTGTCGGGGGACTGTTCGCGTTCAGCCTGCTGCTGACTCCACTTTCGCTTGGGCTTCTATCCCCTCGGTCAACCACGTCGTCGCTCGACACGCGGGTCATGGATCAGCGATTGATCCTCGACAGCATGTCCGATAGTGCCTGGCTGTTCGGCGGCAACGATCTTCGCTTGCACGACGCGATACGTGACCGGGACTTGCCGGCCACGTCGAACAATGCCTATGTTGACTTCTTCTGGAAGCAAGGCGTGTTCGGGCTCGCGGTGGCCCTCGTCGTCATGCTGTTGCTTATCGTCGCGCTCCCTCAATCGGTCGGCCTTCCATGGCAACCATGGCGCCATCCACCACCACAGGTCTTCATTGGGCTCGTGGTCGCGATGGCGTCGGCGAACAACGCCCTCCTTCGACCCTGGCTTTGGGTCTTCGAAGGCGTGACCCTCGCCTTTTTCGCGTACGGCGCGACGACCAGCGCGCGTGTCGAGGACACAGCAGAGGGGCGGGAGGATGTAGCGGCGTTGATGATCCGGAGCGCCAAGCGGCTGCGGCGCCGAGGTCCTACCTAACGCCCCTCGGGCTCTGCGTCCTGGAGCGCCTGCGGGTTGCGTCGCCGGTGCGCGATGGCCGCGTGGAGCAGCCCAACTGCCACGCACGCAAACGCCAGCCCCGCAGCGTACGTGTCAGGGGCCGCGAACGACCACAGCGAGAAGACAACCACCAGCGTCACTGCGGCACCGACGTAGAGCTCCGACAGGGTCCAGACGGATCGGTGCCGGACCGATACAGGAAGCCATGCACTGATGGCGAGTCGACCCACGGTCGCGACCCCCGTGAGGGCAAGTAGGCTGTAGGAGAACGCGTACCCCTCCTTCGCGAACACCAGGAGTGCGACGGGGACCGCGAGCGATCCCAGAACAAGGAGAAGCAATGCGATCCCTGTCGCCCGTCCGAACATGCGCAGGGCGGACTCGGTGCCGTCCATTATCGCGGTACTGGCGGTTGTAATCAGCGTCACCGAGACGAGGAAGGCGAGATCGGCGGCCGTCCATGCGAGCGAGAAGGATGCCAGCTGCTCGTTGCCGAGTGCTGTTCCCAGATGGACTCTGGTGATGAGCAGCAGAACCCACGCCCCAGCCAAGGTGGGGATCGACTCCAGCCCCTCTCGAAGGCTTGGAGTCGCCCTCCCACCGCCCTGCCCCACGGCGGAGCTCATCCGATCTGCAAGCCTGTTCGAAACCCAGATGGCCACCCCTGCCGACATGACTGCGCCAATAGCCCAGACGGCGAGCACTGACCGAATATCGCCGGCAAGTCCCAGGGGCAGCAGGAGCAGGACCGAAATGGTTGGCATAACGTTGCTGCCGAATGTCACAAACGCGCTGATCGATCGGTGGCGCAATCCGAGCAAGGCTTGACCAGCACAAGACACCGCGCCAAGGCCGAGCGCTTGAACGGTGACCAAGGCGGGCAGCCAAAGGTCTCCATCGGCGAACGGTGCAGTAATCAGGATCGCCGCCACCAAAGCGGCGGGCGCCGCGACGACTTCGGCCCTCACCCCCAGGCAAAGAGCGGCCGCATCGTTGTGGGCCCGGAGAATCGCGTGATCCGCTGGAACTGGAGACTCGTGCCCCAGGTGACGAAGAATGGAATTAGCGTGGCCAACGTCACGAAGACACTGAGGCGCCCATAGTCGGCCGGCTGCATCGCTGCCACCAGTACGACGAACCGCACCGGCGACAACACCGCCAACGCCGTCGATGTCGCCAGGCTGACCTGAACAGGACGACTGTCTGCCTCCAGCCAGCGGATGAACTCCCAGCGACCCGCTCCCAGATGGGGGGCGTCAGGATGCACGATGGTCCGCCGACGCGACCTCGGTAGGCGGCAGCCAGCCAGCCAATGTCTCCTTGGGTGAATCCGCGCGCGAGGGGCCGGACGTCCCCCCCAAGGCGGACTCAAGCGAGGTCAGTTTCTGCAACGAGCTCCACGATCCGGAGCCTGCGCCTCGCCATGGTCGCGGCAAGGGCCGGATGATAGCGCATCGAAATGACCACCTCGCAGGTCGAGAGCAGGCGAAATGCCTCGGCTGCCTCCGACAGCGGGTAAGGAACGGTGCGAAGTCGCTCATCGGGCAGTCCGCGACGTGTCAACTCGGTCCTGACCGCGTCCAGCAGCGAGGAATCGCTGGAATGGAATGGAATCAGCAGGAGCGAGCCGTCCTCGCCAAGATCAGCGAGGGCCATCTCCGCCAGAAGAGCCACATCCCCGGCCCGCGCGGTCGCCTGCTCGACGCGCATCGATCTTGGATCAAATGTGGGCCATAGATGTCGGTCCAGGACTACCAGCCCGACCCTGGTTGTCGGACCCTCGAGGCTGACGACCTCTGACAGGAGAGTCGTCGCCGGGTCATGAACAACAACCGCCGTCGCGCCTAGCCGACCGACTGCTGTCGCGCTGGCTTCATCCCTCACGCTAAGGTGATCGACGGCCCGGAGCCCAGCGCCCATTGCCCGCTCCACGACAGGGCTGCTGAAGGGGACGGAGCTAATCCCTATGCCGTGGACGATCAACGACCCGCCGTGGATTCCGACGGTCAACAACTTGGCAATGTACTCCAGCACGAGACGATGTACATGGATGTCGTTGGGGCGCCCTTCGAGGAGGCCTCCGCCACCAAGGATTCCAACGCGCGCCGAGCGGCATGCCCATGCGCATCGAAGTACTCCCGCAACGCCACCGCCAACCGTGACGACGCGATCTGCGTCGATGCGTGCCACATCGGCGCCACGAGCAACGAGGGTCACAGAGTAGCCGTGGGACCTAAGCTCGCGCACGAGTTGGATCCCCACGATGTCGTCTCCATAGTTCCCGTTGCCATAAGCTCCGATCAACGCTGCAGTTGCCGGTGTTGTCTGGCGTTGCGTGTTGCCACGCATGTGTGCGAGTACAAGCACGGTTGCCGCGAGCAGCCACACGCGAATGCGGCGAAGCAACGTGGCGATCACCGGTCGCTCAGGTCGCGGATCTCAACGAGCAGGCCGGCAAACAGCGCCTCTATGTTGCGGGGAGAACCGCTCAGCGGCGTGAACTGCCCAGGAAACGACGATGCCAACATCTGGTCGAGGAGAGCAGCTGTGTCGGAAGCCGACGGCCGAAATGTACGCGACGCTTCGACAGCCTCGGTAAGGGATCGTATGTCGGCAACATCGATGGTCAGCCCCCGACCACCGTAGAACGGACGACCATAGCAAATGACTGGTCGGCCGGCACAAACAGCCTCGAAGCCCAGCGACGATGCCAAAGTGAGCACCGCATCAGCTGCAGCGATGGCGTCTGCTGCCGTCGTCCGAGGCGGCAGCATCTCGACGTTCGGCAGGCGTACTACGTCCCGCCAGAGGAACTCATGGTGATCGGGCGCATGGTGCGGGTGGGGCTTGACAAGGAGCACCACATCAGCGGGCAGGACGCTTGACACGTATTGGATCAAGGCAGCCTGAGGGATGGCATGACGTTCCCGGACAGCTACCTGAAAGTCCCGTTCGTCATGCAGGGGATAGAGAACACGATACGACCCCGACAAGTGCGGGCGGGCCTGCACCTGCAATCGCGTCAGTGCGCCTCTTCGCAGCGTCGCGAGAGTCTTTCGAGCGAGCCAGGCCCTCGGGTAGACGGAACGCGATTCACCCACGGTCTGTCGTGCTCTGTCGAGAGCCTCACCGAGGGTCACACGGGTGCCTTCGCGGACCAAGACGCTGTGAGCCGGGGAGGGAGGTCGTTCGCCCAGGGCCGGCTGACCGCGGCCAGAGCCTGCACCGCTAACGAAGGGTGCGTCCAAGCGGTCGATGAGAACGAATTGCGACTCGAGCGGCAGGGCGTTGAAGAAACGTGTGGGTATCCCTCGGTCTCGACACAGGGCTTCCGTGACCACGCGCACCGTCTCGCCGCCCACGGAGGAAACGACTACATCGGGCTGGAACCGATCGAGGACGCCTCCGATAGCCGTGCCGACGGCAAGGACATGCCGGCGCTTGTCAGGCCACGTCGCGAAATGCCAATCGCGGTCGTAGTGTGCTGCGTAGGCGACCGTTGGGTGACCGTTCGCGAGGATGGCAGACTCAACACCGTGGTCGACGTCCGCTCGCTTCGCCTTGCGTATGGACTCCGCCAACGACTCACCCGGTGAGGAAGCGAGGCGAGGCAAGTGCGTGATGAGTCGTGACTCGTAGCCCACAGACTGCGCAAGCCGCGACAGCTCTCGAAAGACAGGCGTCTCGCCTTCGCCTAAACCCACGAACAGAACTCGGCGGACCATCGGCCTTCCCGGCCCTCAGCGCGACGCCAAGATCAGGTCGGCAAGCTCGCGAAAGCAGCCGCCGCCGCCTCGCGCTCGCGTGACATATCTCGCGGCGCGCCGCACAGAGGGAACGGCGTCGCACGGAGCTGCAGACAGCCCAACGGCCGCCATCAGCTCCAAGTCATGCAGATCATCGCCAATGTAGGCGAGCTCATCCCAGGTCAATTGGTGAGCAGCTCGCAGCCTGTCGGCCTCGGAGCGTTTGTCGGTGCACCCCAGTGCGACAGATGTATTGAGCTTCTGCGCCCGATGCGCGACGAGTTCCACGGACTCCGACGTCAACATGCCGGTGAGGATGCCGGCCGTCCTCAAGAGCTCGAACCCCTTGCCGTCGCGCGTAGCAAACTTCTTCAACTCCTCGCCGTCGGTCCCCAAGTACATTCCACCATCGGTGAGAACCCCGTCCACGTCCGTCAGGACAAGCCGAACCAAGCGCGCGGCCTCCCTCAGCCCATCATCGGGCCGGGATCGAAGCTGCTCTTCGACGATCTGCCAGTCTTCAGGTTCATCCAACTCCAGGTATGTTGCGGCATCCATCTCGTAAATCGCAATGCGTCCACTGAGTCGTGATCCTGATGCGTTGAGTGCCGAGCGACTGGTGATATACACAGCACCGTTCTCGACCAGGACTGGCATGACGTCCTGCCGTCGCGGGCGGGCTTGGGGGTCATAGTTGACGGGAATGGCTGTGTCTTCGCCAGCCGTCCACAGGAACCGTCGCTGAGGCACCACGGAAACGAGGCTGTCCCACCCGCCGCTCGAGAATAGGCTGGCCGCTTTGTCGATGTCAGCTGCAGTCGTAAGCGGCGACGTAGCTTGCAGTAGGCAGATGAGGCTCGGCCCGTCGATATGCTCCACAACCTCGAGGAGCGCAGACTCCGTAGGCGCGCTGTCCGTGGCGGTTTCCGGGCTACGCTGGAAGACGGTCAGCCGATCCCCTCCCCAGCGAGTCCGGATCGTCTCAGTCATCTCGAGCTACCACTGGGTCGTCCGTGGATATGACCACACGCTCGACGCTCCGAGCGGCGAGCGCCGCCTCGACCACCCATGCGAAGAGTGGCTTACCAGCGATCAGACGCACGTTCTTGTGTGGGATTCCCTTGCTCCCTGCCCTGAGCGGGATGATCGCAATCACCGAGAGGGTCTCCACTTCAGCTTCCTGCGCTGATCCTCCTCGATTGCCAGTATCTCCGATCGCTTGGGCTCCAAGGCACGGGCAACGTTTCGCAGATCGCGGGTAAGGCGACGAAGCCCATCGGGCTCGAGCGACGCCGCGTGATCGGTACCCTTCATCGTGCGGTCAAGCGTAAAGTGGCGCTCGATCCACGTCGCCCCCAAGGTCATCGCTGAGATATCTGCGGCAATCCCAAGGTGATGTCCAGAGAACCCAATGCCGCGAACCATTCCTCCATACGTCTTCGACAGCCGCTCGATCTCCAACAAGGCGAGGTCGTCAAATGGAACCGGGTACCCAGACGTGCACGCATATAGGACAACCCTCCCGAGTTGACCATCTGCTGACGCGGCCCCGACGATATCGTCCTCTTCCCTCCGGCTCGTCATGCCAAGTGACACATGAACGTCCCCTCGATACTCGTTATAGAGGACTCTAAGTAGTTCCGCGTTGATGTTACATGCTGACGGGATCTTGATGTACGGAGGATCGAGCGGAATGATCTCCCGTGCCGATGGAACGTCCCAGACGGAGGTACTGTAGACGACGCCATTCTCTTTGGCCGCGTCACGAAGAAGCTCGTGCTCTGCCGCCGTAAACTCTAGCCGCTCGCGATGCTCGCCATAGGTTACGCCGTACGCATGAATTGGATTTGGATGTGGTGCTTCATACTGTTCCTTGGTCAGCAGGGTCCGTGCGTGTCGCTTCTGGAACTTGACGACGTCAACCTCGCAGAATTGTGCCGCTACGCTTATCATGCGCATGGCCAACGATAGGTCGCCGCCATGATTGCATCCGATCTCGGCAACTACTGTCGGGGCGGTGGTCATTGACGCTCCTCTGTCACACTATCGTAATCCCGGTCTGGACTTCGTCGTGCCAACCTCCCCCGCGACCGCAGGCTTGCACTCCATGAAGGCATCTCGGCGTCGTCAGCCCATCACAACAAACACGCGCTATGCCACAACGAAGGATGACATGCTGGAGTCCACGTGAAGCAGCGATCTGTCCTCTACCTGGAGCCTCTTGGGGTCGTAGGTGGAATGGGACACTACAACGACGCACTGGTGGATGCGTATGCGGAGCTCGGCTGCGACGTAACGGTGGTCTCACGGTCTGCCAGTCACCGACTCACAACCAAGGCACGCGTGGTGCGGAGCCGGATGTTTGGTTTGGCATTCAATCGGCGCCTTCCCAAACTGGTGAGAGGCGCTGCGTACGGCATTGGCCTCGCCGGAGCATTGCGCGTGAGCCGAGGCAAAGAACTCGTCGTTGTGCACTTTCTTCATGTACCGCCGATCGACTATGTGGCGTTGCGCATGCTCCGCGCCGCGGGAAAAGCCGTGGTTATGGTCGCGCACGATCCTATACCTGTGCTCCGGAGCCAGCGGGGGAGGTGGTATAGCGCGTGTCTGACCCAGATCCCCCTCTTTGTCGTGCACGGCAACAAGGCGAAAGTCGACCTCACCAACTTCCTGCCCAGAGATGCACCGGTCGTCGTTGCACCCTTTGGGTCGTTTCGCCCTGTGCCAGAGCTCCCGACAGATCGTGCCGCCACGTTGCTGAGGCTGGATGGGTTCGAGCGTCCAATCGCGCTGATCGTGGGCAATCTCAAGCCAGGCAAGGGGATCGAGAGGGCCGTCGCCAGCACGGCGGTGCCCGGATCGCCGATCCGGACGCTCCTCGTCGCCGGACGTGTTCAAGGGCAATGGGACATCGATGCCGCGCTCGTCCCACCCATGAACTCGCCGCTCAGGATCATACGGGTCGACCGTGCCATGACCGACGAAGAGGAGTTGGCCGCGTATAGCCTGGCTGACGTGGTGCTCTGCCTGTACGAGAGTGGCTACTCGTCCGGCGTGATCGCAAGGGCTCATGCGGTTGGGCGGCCCGTCGTGCTGACCGATGTTGGTGATCTTGCCGCTCAGGCCGGCCCGCTCGACGCAGTCGTCGACACCACCTATTCGGCTACCGACCTGCACGACGCGGCCGCCTCCGTGCTGGCCCGACGCCATGTGCCCGAGGTGTTGGCTGACGCTCGGTGGAACCGACATGCCGAGGCGGTACTCGATGCGCTGCCTCGGGTGATAAGACAGTAGCCCCCCTCACGGGATAGCGCATGCGACGGGTCAGCCGCGGCTGACGCGCCATCGCGACGTGGTGCTCCTACCGCCCACTCAACATCGCGGGCACCGTTCGCACCATGATCTTGAAATCCAGCCACAGCGACCAGCGGTCGATGTAGGTGAGGTCGAGCTCGACCCAACGGTCGAACTCCTCCTCGAGCCGCGCCGAGACCTGCCACAGGCCGGTGATCCCGGGCTTCATCGACAGACGTCGACGGTGCCACAGGTCGTAGCCGGCCACCTCGGCAGCGATCGGCGGGCGCGGACCGACCAGGCTCATCTGGCCTCGGAGCACGTTCCAGAACTGCGGCAGCTCGTCGAGGCTGGTTCGCCGGAGGAAACGTCCGGCACGGGTCACGCGTGGGTCCACGGCCAGCTTGAACGCGTGCCCGCTGATCACGTTCTGGTCCGCGAGCTCGGCCAGCTTCTCCTCGGCGTCGGGCACCATGGTCCGGAACTTGAGCATCGTGAACGGGCGACCATGCAGCCCGATCCGCGTCTGGCGGAACAGGATCGGGCCGTGGGTGTCGATACGGACAGCGACGGCGATGAGCACGAGGAACGGCGACAGGACCGCCAACGCCAGGGCGGCACCGATGACGTCCAGGACGCGCTTGACCATCAGCCCGATCAGGCGGTCCGGGCCGTTCGAGACAGTGAGGATCTCGCGCCCCCCGACGGTCTCCACGCGGCCCCCGCTGATGGCGCCCAGGCCCGGCCGCAACACCACGCGCAGCCGCTTGCCCTCCTGCTGGCACAGCGCGACGACCGGCTCCAGGTAGGTGACCTCGTCGTCACCGAACGCAGCGACCACCTCGTCCACCACGCCCTCATGGAGGATCGCCTCGATGGCCTCCATCGGGCCCAGGACCTCGCACTTGGGGCTCGGGCGGCCGAGGTGGCCGATCACGTGATAGCCGAGGGCGGGCTGGCGCTCGAGCAACCTGGCCGCAGCCCGTGCCTCCGGGCCCGTCCCGAGCACCAGCAGGTTTCGGGCGCCGATCCCACGATGGCTGACGAGCGCCAGCGCCGCACGCATCGCCCGCCGCTGAACGATCGAGAACACGATCTGGCCGGCGAACAGGATCACCAGCAGCAGGCGGCTGACGTTTGGCGCATGGACCAGGAACAGCAGGCTGAACACCGACACCGCGAGCAGGAACGCGGCGCGGAGGATGTCGACGACCTCGCCTCGGAAGGTCCAGCGTGACCGCAGCTGATCGAGCTCCTGGAGCCATTCGGCGGCAACCCACAGCGCGCCGTACGCGAGCGCCCAGACCCACCAGGCGGCACCCGCGTTCTGCCAGGTGGCCATCCAGCCATCGCCGAAGCGGTAGATGGACACCAGCACGAACAGGCCGATCGCCGCCAGCCCATCACCGAGCAGCAACGAGAGCCGGAGCAGTCGGAGCCGGTGGCGAACCATCAGTCGGCAGCGTACCTGCTGTCACTCCCGAACAGCTTGATCGACAGCGCGGCGATCTTGTCCATCTGGAGCTTCAGCGTATAAACGCCGCCGGTCGTGCTAGTTCGGCGGGTGGATCGAGTAGGGCGGACCGAGCACGTACTGCTTGATGCTCTTGGTGTCGATCTTGCGCGCCAGGCCGATGTACTCATCGAGGTTGTCCGTCGGAAGGTTGGTGCGCACGGTGTCACCGGCCACCTTGATGATGTCGGGCAGCTTGGGCAGCATGTCAGGCGAGGTCAGCTTGGCGCGCAGCGCGACCAGCAGCTGCTGCTGCCTGGCGGCCCGCGTGAAGTCGCTGTCGCCAACGCCCTGCCGCGACCGCACGTAGGCGAGCGCCGTGCGCCCGTCGAGCTTGACCTTGCCTGCCTTGAGCGTGAAGCCGTGCGTGCCGTCAAGCCAGTCATAGCGCGGGATCATTGATCGCCCGCGGGTTGTCGACCGTGACGCCACCGACCTCGTCGATCACCTTGACGAAGCCATCGAGGTTGATCGCGGCGTAGTAGTGGATGGGCACGCCGATCAGGTAGCCAAGCTCCTTGACCAGGGTCGGGAACGGCCCGTCCGGCATGTCAGCAGGGTGATTGCGCGCCCAGCTCATCAGCGAGTTGATCTTGCCGCTGAACGTCCGGCCGTCATAGAGCGGGAAGTTCGAGACGTCGCGCGGGAGGCTCAGCATCACCACCGAGTCATCGACGGGATTGACGCTCATGATGAGCATCGTGTCGGTGAGCGACCCGTGGATCCCGGTCAGCAGGATGTTGATGCGGGAGTCCGCGGTGGGCGGCGTGATCCCCGGGGTCATGATGAACTCGTCGGTCGGCTCCGGGCTGGCGGAGCCGGACGGATCGAAGGTGACGTTTCCGTCCGTCGACGGCGGGCTGTCGGGACCGCCGTCTGCAACAAAGATCTTCGAGCTCGCATCGTAGGCCGTATAGGCCGTATAGGCGAGGGCGCCGTGGGTAACGACGACCACGGCGACCAGCACGGCCGTGACGGCCATCGCGACAGGCCTGAGGCCGGCCAGTCGGCGCGCGATGGCGACCGAGTCGATCATGGCGATCACGCGCCAGGCACCGAGCAGCAACACGAGGACCAGAACGGTCATCGACCCGCTCGGGGTGATGAGGAAGGCGAGCAGCGAATTGAGGTTGCCCAGCAGGGCGATGACGATCGCGGCGGTGGCCAGGAGAGCCGGCAGGGCAAACACCATCGCTGTCCGTCGGCGACCGAGGTATGCGTGCCCGAGGCCCGGCCACAGGAATGAGAGCACCGCAGCGATGCTGGCGGAACGGCGGTTCAACTGGCCCCCTCTTCGATGACGTCGCAATCAGCAGGAGCGGCGATGGTCCATCGGACCGTTCGGCGGACGGACCCGACGAACCCTAGCCCAGCGCAACCGCACCAGACACTACCCAATGGTCCCTATTTGTCACTCCGCGGCGCATCTCCGGGATCTCGGCGCCCGGACGCCACGTAGTCGAAAGCGGCGGAGTCGGGACGGCCGAGCCAGTCCTCGAGCGATCCGGCGTTCGCGTCCTTGGACGAAAGCACCGGATCCGCCACCGGCCATCTGATCCCCAGCCCGGGATCGTCCCACCGAATGGCGGATTCGCGTGCCGGATTGTACTCCGCGGTGCAGAAGTACTCGACTTCGGTGACATCGCTCAGGGCAGCGAAGCCGCGGGCGAATGAGGCCGGCGCCCAGAAGAGCACGGGCTCAGCGTCGGAGCCCTCGACCGTCGCGACCTGACCCAGGGTGGGCGACCCCGGGCGGATGTCCGCCGCGACCATGAACGCCCGGCCCGTCACGACCCGCATCAGCTTGCCCTGCGGCGGATCCCACTGGAAATGCAGACCCCGGATGACGCCCTTTGACGAGCGCGACTGGTTGATCTGGACGAAACGCCCCGGAAGCCCCAGCTCCTCGAACGCACCCGCTCGGAGCACCTCGGCGAACCATCCCCGCCCATCAGGAAAGGTCCTGGGGCGGATCAGCCGAACCTCGGGGATGGCGGTCGGCTCAACCGTGAACGGCATCGGCTACATCATCGCCAGGCCGCCGTCCACGCCCAGCACCTGGCCGGTGATGTAGGCGGCCTCATCGGAGGCGAGGAACGTCACGGCAGCCGCGATCTCGTCGGGCGTGGCGAACCGGGCGAGCGGTGTGGCTCCCTTGATCGCGTCCTTGACCTTGTCGGGCAGCGAGTCGGTCAGCTCCGTGGTCACGAACCCCGGCGCCACGGCATTGACGGTGATGCCGCGCGAGGCGACCTCGCGCGCGAGCGCCTTGGTCAGCCCGATCAGGCCCGCCTTGGAGGCCGAGTAGTTGGCCTGGCCGGCGTTGCCCATCTGGCCCGACACGCTGGACATGTTGATGATCCGGCCCGAGCGCTGCTTGAGCATCGGCCGGAGGACGGCGCGCGCCATATAGAACGAGCCGGTCAGGTTGACGCTGATGACGTCGGCCCACTGCTCATCCGTCATCCGCATGGCGAGGTCGTCGCGCGTGATGCCCGCGTTGTTGACCAGGATGTCCACCTTGCCGAACGCCTTGATCGTCTCGTCGACGGTCTCGGCACACGACGCCGGGTCGGTGACGTCGCCGCCGACGCACACGGACCGGCGACCGAGCGCTTCCACGTCGCCCTTGGTGTGGTCGTCGATCAGGCATGCCGCCCGGTCGATGAACGCCACATCGGCGCCCTGCCGGCCCAGCATCAGCGCGACCGCCCGGCCGATGCCGCGCGAGCCACCGGTGACGATGGCGACCTTGCCGGTGAGATCGAGCATTCGGTCCTTCCTCCTGGGGATTGCCCGGGGTCGGCCCGGACGAGTGAGCTGGTTTCAGCGGCTGGCCAACGGCGCGTGCTCGGGCTCGCCCGGGGCCACGTCGGACAGGTCCAGGTCCACCGGCAGCGGCCGGCGCATCACCTCCGCGAGCGCCGGCGGGATAGGGTCGACCGAGTCCCACGCGACGGGCAGCCGGACCGACACGTCCTCGGGCCGGACGGCGGCCTCACCGGCCCTGCCGCGCGCCGGGTCTGCTGTCCACTCCATGGCCACCGCCCCGGACGTGAAGCCGGCCCCGAACGCCACGAACACGAGATGGTCGCCCACCTCGACCCGACCGCTGTTGACGGCCTCGGCCAGCGCGATCGGGACCGATGCCGCCGACGTGTTGCCGTACCGGTCGAGGTTGACGAACATGCGCTCCATCGGCAGGTCGAGACCCTTGGCCACGGCCTCGATGATCCGGATGTTGGCCTGGTGGGGGACGAACAGATCGATGTCGCCGGGCGCGAGCCCGGCCTTGTCGATCGCCGCCAGCGCCGTCGACGCCAGCGTCCGCGTCGCGAACCGGTAGGTCTCGCGGCCCTCCATCCGGATCTTGTGCTCGCCGCGCGCGATCGTCTCCGCCGACGGCGGGCTCTTGGACCCGCCCGCGGGCAGCCAGATCATGTACGCGCCCTGGGGCTCGGTGGTCAGCTCGATGCCCACCGGCGCCGTCGGCTCGTCGGTCGCCGACAGGACGACCGCACCGGCGCCATCGCCGAACAGGATGCACGTGCTGCGATCGGTGTAGTCCAGGAACCGGGTCAACAGCTCCGAGCCGATCACCAGCACGTGGCGCGCCATGCCGGATGCGATGTACGCGGTTGCCGTCGAGTACGCGTACACGAAGCCCGAACAGGCGGCCATGACGTCGAACGCCGAGGCCCTGGTGTTCCCGATCGCCTCCTTGACCAGCGCCGCCGTGGACGGCATCCAGTAGTCGGGGGTGAGCGTGGCCAGCAGGATCACGTCGATGTCGTCCGGGTCGAGACCCGCGGTGCGGATGGCCCGCAGACCCGCGACGGCACCCATCGACGCGGTGGTCTCATGGGCAGCCGCAACCCGACGCTCCCGAATGCCGGTCCGGGTCACGATCCATTCGTCCGAGGTGTCCACCATCCGCTCGAGGTCGGCGTTGGTCAGCACCTGGGAGGGAGCGTAGCGGCCCCAGCCGGTGACCCGAACGGAGCGCGGCACGGGATCGGTCATACGGGTTCCACCTCGATCAGCGCCTGCTTGGCCTTGACCAGCGCGCCGTTGTCCACGCAGACGCGGGCAACCCGCCCGGCGAGGTCACTCTTGATCTCGTTGAACAGCTTCATGGCCTCGATCAGGCCGATGATCTGGCCGGTGGACACATGGTCCCCGACCGCGACGTACGGCATGGCCCCGGGGGACGGCGCGGTGTAGAAGATCCCGGTCAGCGGCGCCGTCACGGCCGGTCGGGCGGCGGGCTCGGCCGGACGCGCGGCCTGCGATCCGGACCCTGACCGGCCCGCCACATCCGATGCTGCCGGCGACGGCTCGGCAAGCGCGACCCCTGCGAGCGACCCGACCGATCGCTCGATCGACGCCGGCGCCCGGAGCACGATCGTCGTCCCACCGGCGGCGACCTCGAGCTCGCCCAGGTCGCTGCGCTGGAGCACCGCGGCCAGCTTGTCGACCAGGGCCAGCAGCGACGAATCGGAGCCCGCAAGCTGTCCTGGCGCCGGACCGTCGGCGGTAACCTCGACATCGGTGCTCGCGACAGGATCGGTGACGCCGTCCTCACCGTCGGCGTCCCCGGGCCCCACGGCGACGGGCTCGGCCAGCCCATCGCCCGTGACGGGGTCAACGCCCGGCTCGACAGAGCTGCCGCTGCCCACGATCCCCATCTCGGGCATCGTCTCCTCCTCCCGGTCCGCGTCCAGCGGCTCGCCCATCGAACCCATCACTGCCTCAGGCGTCCCACCGCCGGAACACCAGCGCCGTGTTCTGGCCGCCGAACCCGAACGAGTTCGAGACGGCGGCGTGGAGCGGGCGGCTGGTCGCCGTGTTGGGCGTGAGATCGAGCCCCACGCCATGCTCGTCGACATCCTCGAGGTTGATGGTGGGCGGCACCCGGCCGTCGCGCAGCGCCAGCACCGTCGCGATGGCCTCGATCGCCCCGGCCGCGCCGAGCGTATGCCCCAGCATCGACTTGTTGGCGGTCACGGCGACGCTCGGCGCGTGCTCACCGAAGATGGTGCGAATGGCCTCCAGCTCGGCGGCGTCGCCGGGTGGCGTGGAGGTGGCGTGCGCATTGAGGTGGTCAATCTGCTCGGGCTCGAGGCCTGCCTTCTCCAGCGCACGCCTGACCGCCCGTACCGCCCCGATGCCGCCCGGTGCCGGCAGGGTGATGTGCGACGCGTCTGCGGTGGCGCCATAGCCCACCAGCTCGGCCAACGGCGCCGCCCCACGCGCCTCGGCCCGATCGAGCGCCTCGAGCACCAGCACCGCTCCGCCCTCCCCCACCACGAACCCGTCCCGGCCGGCATCGAACGGGCGTGACGCCGCGGGCGGATCGTCATTGCGCAGGGACAGCGCCTTCATCGCCGCGAATCCGCCCAGGGTTGCCTCGTGGATCGGGGCCTCGACGCCCCCGGCGATCATCAGGTCGGCGTCACCGCGCCGGATGGTCTCCCATGCCTCGCCGATGGCGTGACCGCCAGTGGCGCACGCGGATACCGTGGAGAAGTTGGGTCCCGTGGCG
The DNA here is from genome assembly GCA_963734995.1 of uncultured Chloroflexia bacterium. Taxonomy (GTDB): domain Bacteria; phylum Chloroflexota; class Limnocylindria; order Limnocylindrales; family CSP1-4; genus CAIXZV01. The sequence continues at coordinate 173,107 of CAVTJD010000004.1, read as the reverse complement.
CCGCACGCGATCGCGACCTGACCCGCACCGACGTTCGCGATGCCCATCGGGATGAAGAACGGCGAGATCCGGTCCGGGCCCCGATCGCCCATCAGCAGCACGTTGTCGAACAGGGTCGAGACGCCACCCAGGCCCGACCCGACGATCACCCCGGCACGTGCCGCCGTCGCGTCGTCGAACCGCGCAGGCAGACCCGCATGCTCCATGGCCTGGCGGGCGCATACGAGCGCGAACTGGATGTAGCGGTCCGTGCGCCGGATCTCCTTGCGTCCGAGGACGTCCGAAGGGTCGAACCCCTTGACCTCGCCGGCGATCTGGACCACGAGCCGCGACGGGTCGAACGCGGTGACCCGGTCAATGCCGGAGCGCCCGGCCAGCAGACCAGCCCAGGTCGAGTCGACGTCGTTGCCCAGGGCCGTGACGGCGCCCAGGCCGGTGACGACGACACGCCGCGGCTGCTGCGGCCAGGACCAGCTCATCGAACGAGCTTCCCCGTCCGCACCGTGGCGGCGCGATAGACGTCGCCCGGCAGGCCGCGGGCCGAGATGGCGTTGGCCACGGCCATCGTGTCGAACTCCACGCGGCGGATCTCGGCGCTCACGTCGTCTGCCTCGAGCGTGATCAGCGCCCACGACGCGGTCGGGTCGCCGTCGAACACGTAACCGGCGCTGCCGCCGTTGACGATGACCTTCCAGCCCAGGTCACGCACCTCGGGCATGTGGGTGTGGCCGACGCACAGGACGCGCGCGTCGGATGCGGTCGCCCGCTCCACGATGACGCTCGCATCGAGCGCCTGGTCGAACCCGCGGGTCTGAGAGCCGGGTGCCGCGTGCACCACCAGCACCAGCGTGTCGTCCTCGGTCCGCAGCCGCCGCTCGGCAGGCAGCCGGCGCAGCCAGTCGAGGTGCGCATCGCTGAGCTCGTCGTGCGCCCACTCGGCCGCGTACCGGACCGAATCGGGCACGCCATCCTGATACCACGGAAAGGCGGCGGCGTAGTCGAAGTCGGCGACGGCGATGTCGGTGTTCCCGGACACGATGTAGACACCCTCGGCGTCGAGCGCGCGCATCGCATCCACGGCGGCCACCGGTTCCGGGCCGTTGAGCACGAGGTCACCGGCGACCAGGATCGCGTCCGGCTTCTCGGTCCTGATCGAGGCCAGCGTCGCCTCGAGCGCGGCCACGTTGCCGTGGACGTCCGAGAGGAGCGCGAGTCGCGTCATCGGTCCGCCCCGTCCGTGTGCGCCGTCATCGAAGGACCCCGGCCGGCGGGATGATGAAGCTCAGCAGACCCTGGCACGCGACCTCGCCATCGACCGTGGCCACCCCGCGTCCACGACCGAAGCGGCTGCCGAGCTTGTCCATGGTGACCTCGAGCCGGAGCGTGTCGCCGGGCACCACGATGTGCTTGAAGCGAACCTCGTCGATGCCCGCGAACAGGCCGATGCGGTCGCCAAAGCCGGGCTGCCGCGCAACGAACACGGCCATCGTCTGCGCCAGCGCCTCGACCTGCAGCACGCCGGGCATGACCGGCAGGCCCGGGAAATGACCCTGGAAGAACCATTCGGTCGCGGTGACGGCCTTGATGGCCACGATCCGCTTCGCGTCCGGGTCGTACTCGACGATCCGGTCGACGAGCAGGAATGGCCAACGATGCGGGATGAGCGCCTCGATCTCGCGGACCGAGAGCTCGGCATCCGGCGACGCGGGCGCGCCGGCGGCGGTCGGGTCGGTCGGGGGCGGGGCTGGCTGGGATGCGGTCACGAACGGCTCCTGACGGAATCGTGGGGAGTGTCACGCACGACGCCGCGATGATGCGTGCGGGTCGGTGCAGGGGTGCAAGGCGGGTGGCCGATCATACGCGCTCCGCCGCGGCCAGGAACGCGCCGGGACCCAGCCGGTCGAGCAGGTTGGTCGTGAACCGGCCCTCGAGGAACGGCTCGGACGCGAGCAATGCGCGGTGGATCGAGGCATTGGTCACGACCCCGTCCACGACCAGCTCGTTGAGCGCGGCTCGGGATCGTGCGATCGCCTCGTCCCGGGTCGGCGCCCACACGACCAGCTTGCCCAGCAACGAGTCGTAGTAGGGCGGGACCTCGTACCCGGCGTAGGCGTGCGAGTCGAAGCGAACGCCCGGTCCGCCCGGTGCGTTGAACCGGTCCACCGTGCCCGCCCCGGGTCGGAAGTCGTGCTCGGGATCCTCGGCGTTGATCCGGAACTCGATCGCGTGGCCGACCTGCACGACATCGGCCTGGGTGAAGCCCAGTGGCTCACCGGCGGCGATCCGGATCTGGAGCGCCACCATGTCGATGCCGGTCAGCATCTCGGTCACCGGGTGCTCCACCTGGATCCGGCAGTTGATCTCGATGAAGTAGGCGTTGCCTTCGCTGTCGACCAGGAACTCGAGCGTTCCCGCGTTCTCGTAGCCGGCCGCAACGGCGGCCCTGATCGCACGCTCGGCGAGCTCCCTGCGGCCGGCCGCGGACATCGCCGGCGACGGAGACTCCTCGATGATCTTCTGGTGGCGGCGCTGCACCGAGCAATCGCGCTCCCACAGGTGCACGCCGTGACCGAAGCGGTCGATGACCACCTGGACCTCGACGTGGCGGTTCTCCTCCAGCCAGCGCTCCAGGTACAGCGAATCGTCGCCGAACGCGGCGCGGGCCTCGGAGCGACACACGGGCAGCACGGCGGCCAGCTCGCGCGCGCTGCGCACCATGCGCATCCCCTTGCCTCCGCCACCGGCGGACGGCTTGATCAGCACCGGGTAGCCGATCCGCTCGGCTTCCTCGAGGGCCTGGGTGTCATCGCGCAGGAGCCCGGAGCCGGGGATGGTCGGCAACCCGTGGGCCGCAAGGAGACGGCGCGTCTCCTCCTTGGACGCGAACCGCTCGAGGACGTCGGCGGACGGGCCGATGAACGTCAGGCCATGCGATCGGACCGCGTCCGCGAAGGCATCGTCCTCGGACAGAAAGCCGTAGCCCGGGTGGATGGCGTCGCAGCCGGTGACGAGCGCCGCCGAGATCAGGGCCGGTGCCGACAGGTAGGAGCGCCGGGCATCCGCTGGCCCGATGCAGATCGCCTCGTCGGCGAGCATGGCGGGCAGCGATTCGCGATCAGGCTCCGCGTAGGCCACGACGGCCTCCACGCCCAGCGTCCGGCAGGCGCGCAGCACGCGGAGCGCAATCTCACCGCGGTTTGCGATCAGGATCCGATTGAACATCACTCGCCGTCCCCGGCTGGCTCGTCGTCCACCCCGCCGGCGGCAGGGTCGGCGGCCTCGGGATCGGCCTCGACCATGGCGATCGACTCGCCGTACTCCACCGCCTCGCCGACGCCCGGGTACACCTCGACCAGAATGCCGTCGATGGGCGATGGCACGTCCTGCGGGATGCCCAGCAGGTCCACGACGCCGACGCGGTCACCCGCCTGGACCCGAGTCCCGACCGCGAGCCCGGGGCGGAACACCCCGACCGCGGGCGACGTGGCCACGACCCGCCGCGACCCGTCAACGCCGATGCCGTCGCCGATCTGATCCTGGTGCTCCGTGCCGGTTGCCGACCGGCCCGCATCCACGCTGGCTGTCGCACTCCTGCCCGCATCGCCGGCTCCGGTGCCGCTCGCGCCGCTCGCTCCGAACCCGAGACCGTCGCGCGAGGATCGAGGGTCGCGCTCGCCATGAGCGCCCGGCCGCTGCCGATCCCCACGCCGGGCGGGACCCGGTGCCGCGGTCGCCGGCCGGCGGAGCCGGATCCGCCACCCACCCTCGCGCACCTCCAGCTCGCCCAGGCCGCTGGTCGCCAGCTTCTGGACGAGGGCCGGCACGAGCGTCTCCGACAGGCGCGCGAGGCTCGCATGGTCGGCCTGGCGCTGGGCGGGAGTCCGGTCGCCCTGGGTGCGGCCTGCCGATGGCCTGGGGCGGTTATCTGACGGCTTGTGGTCGGGCATGGGCTAGACGTCCTCGCGGGCGGGCGGGTCGTCGCGCCGCCCCACGGGGAGCGGCGCAGGGATGGCCCGCTGACCGGCTTCGATCAGGCTGCGCAGTCTATCGGCGAGACCGGGGCGGGGCGGAATCGGGGGTGTTGGCGGCGGGCCGGCGAGCTCGCCGTACGCACCAAGCGAACGGTACCGGCGATAGCGAGCCTCGACCAGCTGGTCGAGAGGGATCGCCGCGAGGCGGTCCAGCTCGCGGATGATGGCCGTGCGCAGGCGTCGTGCCGTCTCCGCGGGGTCCGCCTGCGCTCCGTCGGTCGGCTCCGGGATCACCTCGTCGACCACGCCCAGCGACAGCTGGTCCGCTGCGGTCATCCGCATCGCCAGCGCGGCCGTGGCCGCCTCATCACTGGTCCGCCACAGGATGCTGGCACAACCCTCGGGGGTGATCACCGAGTAGATGGCGTTCTCGAGCGCCAGCACGACGTCCCCGACCGCGATCGCGAGCGCGCCGCCAGAACCTCCCTCACCCGTGATCACGGTGACGATCGGCGTTCTGAGCCGGGTCATCAGGCCGACCGAGCGCGCGATCGCCTCGGCGATGCCCCGCTCCTCGGACTCCGGTCCGGGATGGGCACCGGGCAGGTCGACGAACGTGACCACGGGTAGCCCGAACCGCTCGGCCAGCTCCATCGCGCGCATGGCCTTGCGGTAGCCCTCCGGGTGTGGCATTCCGAAGTTGCGCCGCACGTTCTCCTCGGTGTCGGTCCCCTTCTGCTGACCGACCACCACCATTCGGCGACCCTGGATCCGGGCAAACCCGGCGACGATGGCCTCGTCATCGCCGAACAGGCGATCGCCATGTAGCTCGATGAACTCGTCGGCCATCTCCGCGAGCAGCTCCAGCGTCCGAGGTCGGCGAAGGTTCCGTGCCAGCTGCACGCGCGCCCAGACCGCCGCCTTCGGATCCTGCTCGGCCGCATCGCCGGTCTCGCGATCATCGCCCTCGTCTTCGCGGCCCCCACCGTCGCGACCACCACCATCGCGTCCGCGGCCCAGGATCCGGTCAACCACGAGCCATCTCCGTGCTGTGCGGGGTCAGGAACCGCAGCAGCTGGGCGAGCTCCCGCCGCAGCTCCGGGCGCCGGACGATGCGGTCGACGAAGCCGTGTCGGAACAGGAACTCGCTGCGCTGGAACCCGGGCGGCAGCTCCTGCCCGATCGTCCCCGCCCCCACCCGGGCACCCGCGAACCCGATCAGCGCGTTGGGCTCGGCGAGATTGATGTCACCCATCGCGGCGTACGAGGCGAACACGCCGCCGGTCGTTGGATCGGACATGATCGACACGTAGGGGATGCGGGCCGCCCGCAGGCGCTCGAGCGCGGCCATGGTCTTGGCCAGCTGCATCAGCGCGAGCGTGCCCTCCTGCATCCGGGCTCCGCCCGACGCCGAGACGATGACGAGCGGCACGGCCTCGGCCAGCGCGGCCTCCGCCGCCCGAGCGATCTTCTCGCCGACGACGGCGCCCATCGAGCCGCCCATGAACCCGAAGTCCATGACCACGATCGCGATGCGCTGACCTTCGATCGCCCCGAAGCCCCAGACGGCAGCGTCCCGGAGGCCCGTTGCCAGCTGAGCTGCCGCAAGCCGGTCCGGATACGGCTTCTGGTCGACGAACTCGAGCGGATCCTCCGAGACGAGGCCCGCATCCTGCTCGTCGAACGTGCCCTCGTCGAGCAGCTGTGACAGGCGAACCGGTGCGGACAGGCGGAAGTGGTGGCCGCACGATGGGCACACGCTCATCGCCTTCTCGAGCTGCTTGTTGAACAGCTGCTCCTCGCACGATGGGCAGCGCGTCCACAGCTTCTCGGGGTACTCCTCGCGCCGGGAGCGGAAGGACGGGAACTTGAGCGGCATTTCAGGCGGTCCCTTCGATCTCGCCGATCCCCGGGGTCCGGGCCACGCGCCAGGCCACCCAGGCGACACCGGCGAGCGACAGCGCGGCGGAGGTGATGGCACCCCCGATGAGCAGCGGGCGGCGGGCGGCGGCGAGACGCGAGTCGAACGCCGGGATCGGGCCGTCGGCGATGGGGCCTGCGAACGCATCGTCGTCAGTGGCGGGGCCGTTCCCGGCCGCGAGGCCGGTGTCGGCCGTGGCGATTGCCATCTGCCAGGCGCCCGGCCCGGCGCGCCGGATCCGTCGCCGGCGCACGCGTCGCCGGGGCATCGCGCTGATCGGTCGTGGAGCGGATGCGAGGCAAGCCAAGCGGGATGACGGTCGCGCCGCCGGTCGAGCCGCCAGCCAGCGACCGGCCGGATGCGGCAAGGCGCGCGGCCAGGCCCTCCTCGAACCGGAACGACGGGTGGACGCGGATCAGCGTCCTTCGGAGCAGGTCGGCGGCTTCCCGCACCGACGGGTCGAGATCGAGCTCGGACCCCGCAGCGCCCTCGGCCAGGTCGCCGGCCAGGCGTCCCTGATGTCCCGCCAGCAGCGAATGGAGGTAGCCGTCGGAGACCAGGGCCTCGGTCTCCAGCGGGTCGGCGTCCGGCGGACCTCCCCGCATCAGTGGCGCCCCCGACGCAGCCCGAGATCGGCGGCCACGGCCTCGAGCGCTCGGTGGATGAGGACGCGAACGGCGCCCTCCGAGCGACCCAGGATCGCCGCGATCTCGCTCGTGCTCATCTCGTCCACGAAGCGCAGCACGAGGACCCGGCGCCGGTCCTCGGGGAGATGCTCGAGCGCGCGGATCACCGTGGCCGCCTCATCGCGAATCACGGTGGTGGCTTCGATGTCCACCGGATCGGCGATCGCGAGCCCGGCGCCAAGCGCCGCCTCGAGCGAGGCGGCGGGTCGGCGACGGCGGGCTCGGTGTTCGTTGGCGATCGCGTTGCGCGCGATCCGGAACAGCCAGACACGGAACGTCGACGCCAGCGGGCCATCTTCGGGTGCCGCGAGCTCGCGGAAACGCGGCAGCGCAGCGAGCGCCCGGGTGAAGACGCGCTCGGTCACGTCCTCGGCGGCGTGATGGTCGGCGAGCTCGTAGAGCGCGAAGGTATACACCTGGGCAACGTACTTCCGGTACAGCGCATCGAACTGGGCGGGGTCACGACGAGCGGCCTCGACGAGCGGACGGTCCCGGTCGAGCGCAACGACGCCCCCTCGGGTCGGCCGATCTGGCGTGAAGCTGGCTGCCAGCGTCTCGTTCGCCGGCCGCACGTGCCTTCCGAACACCGGACGAGCCACGGCGTTACACCGGCTCCGGGGCGAGTCGCACGTGGCGCACCTCACCCGCATGCACCAGGCGCTCGCCGCCCGGCCGCCCGCGGTCCTCGACGACGAGCGCGCCGGTTGCCGCGTCGACGGCGAGCGCGAGCACCGCCGCCGGCTCGCCACCCGCAGGTCCGTTTCGGACCGCCTCCGGGTCGGGCGACGCCGGCCCCGGGTCTGCCGATGTCAGCCGCTCGGGCAGCCCGAGCGGCTCGAGCACGACGAGCCGGCCGGTCGTCACCTGGCGCTCGGCCCACGTTGCGAGGTCGAAGAAGCCGGCTCGAAGCGCCAGGATCCGCGCCTCCAGATCATCCCGGAACGCGCCGAGCAGCGATCCGAGCTCGATCGGGCGACCACCCGCCGCCTCGCGCAGGCTGGTCATCGAGGATCGCAACCCATGCGGGAAATCGGCCGCGGCCCAGTCGGCGTTGATACCGATGCCGACGATGACCCGCGGATCGTCGGTCCCGAGGCCGTCGGTCTCGCCCAGCACACCCGCCAGCTTGCGCAGGTCGAGCGGGCCACCGAGACGGTCCAGCGCGTCACGAACGTCCAGCCCGGGCGCGAGCGTCGCGTTCGGCCCAACGACCTCGATCACGAGGTCGTTGGGCCATTTCAGGCGAATCGCCCCCTGGCGCAGGCCGCCGACATCCTCGGCCGCATCGCACATCGCCAGCGCGACCGTCGCGGGCAGGCGCCACATCCGATCCGGGGCGAGCCACGTCGGCCGGAAGCCAAGCGACGCGAGCAGCGCGGAGCCGGGGGGCGCCACCCACGTTCGCCCGTGTCGGCCGCGACCCGCTGTCTGCTCGTCCGCGGTCGCCAGACATACCTCGGGCTCGCCGGCCGCCAGCCATGAGCGCACGATGTCATTGGTCGAGCCAACGCTCGCGAAGTGCCCTGTCCGACCGAACATGACGGGATCACCGGCGCGCATCTCGGCAACCTCGGCGGGCCGGTCGATGGCGTCGCTGACGATGGCGTCGCTGACGTTCCGGGCCCGACGGGGGGCGGGATCGGTGGCATCCCCGAGCGGATGGGCCGACGACTCGTTCCCGGTCACGGCCGCGTCCCCGGCCATGAGATCAGCCGGCGGCAGTGCCGGCCGCCTCAGCTGCCTCGGGCTGCTCGAGCTCGAAGGCCGTGTGCAGGGCCCGAACGGCTTCCTCCACGCGGTCCTCGGCGATGATCGTGGTGATCCGGATCTCGGAGGTCGAGATCATCTCGATGTTGATGCCCGCGTCCGCCAGCGTGCCGAACATCCTCGCGGCGTACCCCGGGGCGTTGTGGATGCCGGCGCCCACGATCGAGACCTTGGCCACCGAGCTGTCGGTGCTCATATCCCTGAACCCGAGATCCCGGATCAGCGGGTCCAGGATCCGCTTCGCCTTTGCCAGCTCCACCCGCGGGATGGTGAAGCTCAGGTCGGTCGCGCCGCCGTGGCCCACGTTCTGGACGATCATGTCGACGTTGATGCCGGCGTCGGCGAGCGGACCGAACACGCCGCGGGCCACGCCCGGCTGGTCCGGAACCTCTACCAGCGTGATCTTGGCGACGTTCCGGTCGTGGGCGATCCCCCGGACCTTGTTCCGCTGCTCCACGAGCGGGTCCTCCCTGATCTGCGTTCCGGGTGCGTCCTCGAACGAGCTGAGCACCTCGATGACGACGTCGTTGACCCAGCCCAGCTCGACGGCACGTACCTGCATCACCTGGGCGCCCTGGTGGGCCAGCTCCATCATCTCCTCATAGCCGATGACGGGCAGCTGCCGTGCATCGGGCGCGATCCGCGGGTCGGCCGTGTAGATGCCGGTGACGTCGGTGAAGATCTGGCAGCGATCGGCCTTGAGCTGCGCGGCCAGCGCAACGGCGGTCGTGTCGGAGCCACCCCGTCCCAGCGTCGTGATCTCGGCCGCATGCACGTCGGACGCCGTGGGGGTCAGGTCGAGGCCTTCGAGCGCAGCCACGCTCATGCCCTGAAAGCCGGCCACGATCACGACCTTGCCGGCCGCGAGCTCGGCACGGACCCGCCGCGGGTCGATGCCGGCGATCCGCGCCTTGCCATAGTGGCCGTCGGTGGTGATGCCCGCCTGGGGACCCGTGAGGCTGATGGCCGCCACCCCGAGCGACTGGAGCGCCATCGACATCAGGGTTGCGCTCTGGTGCTCGCCGGTCGCGAGCAGCACGTCCAGCTCGCGGGGATCGGGGTCGTCGGTGATCGCCGCCGCGAGCGACAGCAGCTCATCGGTGGTGTCGCCCATCGCCGACACGATGACGACGAGATCGGTGCCCCTGGCGCGCTCGCGCATGATCCGCCGGGCCACGTGGCGAATGCGCTCGGCATCGCCGACGGATGAGCCGCCGAACTTCATCACGACGAGGGGGTTGGGCATGACCGCATTCTACCGAGAGCCGGCACCCCGGGCGGTTCTCCGACTCGGATCCCCGTTCGGTAGCCAGGCCCTCGCCACCCTGTCCGGCACCCTCGCAGCTGCCCGAGTCAGCGGTCCGCCCGAGCCAGCGGTCCGCCCGAGCCAGCGGTCCGCCCGGCGGCCCGTGAGCCGGGAACCGCGCGCGAGCCCAGCTCGTCACCATGTCCTCGACAGCGGAGGGTCCTTCGTCGTGACGCACCGCCGCAACCTCCTGGCGTTCGCCGCGGTACTCCTGGTCGCGGGCTGCTCGCTGCTGCCGGTGACCCCCGGACCACGCCCGACCGCGCCGGCCGCCGGCGACCTTGCGCCACGGCGGGCTGTCGACGGGGGCAACGGATGGGTCACGTTCATGCCTGCCTCGCCGCGCGGCGCGGTCCTCGGGATCGACTATGCCTACACGATGCCGATGTGCGGGACGCTCGGGCCGATCGATGTTGACGGCTCGTTCTGGGACTCGACGCCCGGCGACGGCACCCTCGACGGACAGCCCGGCGTGTTTCGCCTCATCACACCCTGGGACGCCGTGTTCAACGCGAGTGACGGCTCGTCGGTGGACCTGCGCAGGCACGACGGCCCAAAGAGCTTCCCGATCTGCTCGTAGCGCCACCGCCCGCGAGCAGGCCGGCTGGGGCGTCCGGACGAAGAGCGGAGGGTCGCCGTGATCCATCGGTCACCCGCGCTGTTCGGCCCTCAGGACGGATTCGGGCCGGAGGGCGACAATCGAGGCGACGAGCACCCACCAACTGGATCAGGAGACGTCCCGCATGTGCTTCGACCACGATTCCCGACCGCCGATTCCGCCCATCGCCGGTGGCTCGCTCGACGCCCGGGATGTCACGCTCGAGGCGGCCGACGGCAACCGGTTCATGGGCTACGTGGCGCGCGCCGCAGAGCCGACCGGTGCGGGGATCGTGGTCCTGCCCGACGTCCGTGGCCTGCACGCCTACTATCGGGATCTCGCGCTGCGGTTCGCGGAGCACGGTGTCGATGCGATCGCGATCGACTACTTCGGCCGGACGGCCGGCATCGGCGACCGCGGGCCAGGCTTCGAGTTCCGCGAGCACGTGAACCAGACGCGGTTCCCGAACCTGCAGCTCGACGTCACCGCCGCGGCCGCCCATCTCCGCGAGATCGCGGGCACCAGGGCACTGTTCACGATCGGCTTCTGCTTCGGCGGGCGCCTTGCGTTTCTCTCAGCGGGGTTCGGGCTTGGGTTGGCGGGGGTCATCGGCTTCTACGGCTGGCCGGTGGGCGAGACCTACAACGGGAGCCCGGCACCGGCCGAGGTGGCGAGCACGTTCGAGAGCCCGGTCCTGGGTCTGTTCGGCGGTGCGGACGAGGGCATCAAGGCGGACGCTGTAAGCGCGTTCGAGACGGCGCTGACCGCCGCCGGCGTCGAGCACCAGGTCACCACGTTCGCTGGCGCGCCGCACAGCTTCTTCGATCGCAAGGCAGATGAGTTCGCGACGACCTCCGCGCAGGCGTGGGACCAGGTGCGAACGTTCATCGGATCCCATACGGCCGCCTGAGGATGGGGTTCCTGCGGCGGCTACTCGGGGGATCGGGCGAGGGCCGGTCCGCTTCCGATGCCGACCCCGCTGGTGCGGCGGATGCAGCGCCCGTGAACCCGGAACGATCGCCGACGAAGCCACCGGACGACCTCCCCAACGACGAGGTCGAACGCGAGCGAGCCTTGTTGCGGGCCGACGCCCAGCGCCTGGACGATGAGCTGATCCAGCGGCAGATGCGCTATGCGGATCGATCGTGGACGCCACCCCGCCAGGGAGGCGACCGCCGCGCCGACGACGAGGCGGACAAGTCCGGCTGAGACGGGTGCGGGTCGCGCGCATCTCACGCGCACCGGCCGATCACGCGAGGCGATCACGCGGAGCGCCCATCACGCGCGGGTTCGCGCGCGGGCGCTCGCGCTGATCCGGGCGACGCGCGGGCGGGCGGGCAAGTACGCTGGGGTCAATCATCCCCACACGGATGCACGACGAAGGAGGGGCGATGAAGGAACGGCTCATCGGCGATGACCAGCTGCTGGTCACCGCGGACACGACGCTCGGCGATGCGCTCTGGGACTGGGTCGCCGCCGACGCGGCCAGGCGCGCGCCGGATGGCTGGCGCATCGCGAACATCGGGGCGGTGGCTACCCAGATGGGGATGCCGGGGCCGCAGGGGTACATCGGCGCGCCGGGCGGATACGCCGCAGGCGTGTCGCTCTGGATCCTCTACCGCCGCTGAGCGTGAGCACCACGTGAGCGCCGAGCGTCCCGCGTCTCCATCCGCGCGCGCGTCCGCCAGGCTTGCGGCGCGCGGGCGCGACCTCGCACCGAGCGAACGCACCCGAGTTCGCCGCCTGCCCGAGCGCGGTCACTACGACCGGGCCACGATCGACGCCATCATCGACGCGGCGATCGTGGGTCATGTCGGCTGGGTGGTCGACGGCCAGCCCTTCGTCACCCCGACGGCGGTATGGCGCCGGGGCGACCGGCTGTACTGGCACGGATCACGGGCCAGCCGGATGCTGCGTTCCGTCGACGGTGCCGACGTGTGCCTGACGATCACCCATCTCGACGCCCTGGTCCTCGCTCGCTCCGGCTTCCACCACTCGGTGAACTATCGATCGGTGATGGTGCTCGGCACGGCCCATCTGGTGACGAATCGGGACGAGATGGACGAGGCGCTCGAGGCGTTCATCGAGCACCTCTATCCGGGCCGCTGGTCTCAGCTGCGCCCGATCACGGAGCGGGAACGCAAGCAGACGTCCGTGCTCTGGACGGACCTCCGGGAGGCGTCGGCCAAGATCCGGGACGACACCGGACACGACGATCCGGGCGACGAGACCTGGCCGGTATGGGCGGGCGTCATCCCGCTGCACACGGAGCGGGGCGAAGCCGAGCCCGACCCACTGATGCGCGATGGTGTGCCGCTGCCGGCCATCGGCCCGGCCGGGGGTGTCGGGCGACCCTGAGGCGTTGCTGACGGCGCGCGATGATCAGTGCGCGACGAGCTCGGGCCCACGGTTCCGCGGCGCGACGATCGCACTCCGCCCCTCCAGGCCGACCTCCGCCGCGGCGTCGACCAGCGCCTCACGGACCGGCGCCGGGTCTCCGCCAGGAGCCACGAACGCGAGGACCGTCGAGCCCGCGCCCGACAGAAATGCGCCGAGCGCGCCGGCGGCCCGCGCCGCGCCGGTGAGCCGCGGCAGCTGCGGGAAGGCCACCGAGCGGTACGGCTCGTGGATGCGGTCCACGGTGAGGTCCGCGAGCAGCTCGAACCGGCCCGACGCGATCCCGGCGACCCCGATCGCGATCCGGCTCATGTTGCTGACCGCGTCGCGCAACGGCACCTCGGCCGGCAGGACGCGACGCATGTCCGCCGTGGACAGGCGCTTCTCGGGGATGAACAGCACGGCGCGAAGCCCGTCGGGGGCATCGAAGCGAACGGCCTCGACCCGCTCGCCGAGCTGTGCCGAGACCACGAACCCGCCGAACAGCGCCGCGGCGGCGTTGTCGGGGTGCGACTCGATGCGGGTCGCGATGCGCAGCTGGGTCTCCGGGGAGAGGCCGCCCGCCTCCCCGCCCAGGAGCTCGCTGCCCGCGACGACGCCACCCACGGTGGCGGCCGCCGACGAGCCCAGCCCACGGGCGAGCGGGATCTCGTTGGCCATCTCGATTCGCCAGCCGATCGTCGCCGGCCGGGGCCCGATGACCGTCGCCAGCGCTGCCTCGAGCCCATCGACGAAACGGTTCGATGCACTCGCCTCGAGCTCGCCGGCGCCCTCCCCGGTCACCTCCAGCTCGATCGCTCCGTCACCATCCGCGGTCGCCTCGACGGCAATTCGGTTGATCAGCTCGAGCGCGAGCCCCAGGCAGTCGTAGCCGGCACCGAGGTTCGCGCTCGATGCCGGGATCTCGACCGTCAGGCGGCGTCCGACAATCGCGGCCCAGCCATCGGCCGACATCGGAACAGGTGTCGTTCCGGTCAGGTCCATCCGAGGGCCGTCGCGACACCGCCGATCGTGGGCTCGGCCTCGGTCACCTCGACCGTCAACCCGGCCTCGGCGGTGGTCGGGTCCTTGAGCCCGTTGCCCGTCAGCACGCACACGACCAGCGCATCCGGGTCCAGCTCCCCCGCGCGCGCCGCTTTCGACACGCCCGCCACGGATGCCGCCGATGCCGGCTCGCAGAACACACCCTCCGTTCGCGCGAGCGCCCGGTATGCGGCCAGGATCTCGTCGTCGGTCACGGCATCGATGCGGCCGCCAGACTCGTCGCGAGCCCCCGTGGCCAGGGTCCACGACGCGGGGTTGCCGATCCTGATCGCGGTGGCCACGGTCTCGGGGTGCTCGACAGGATGACCGCTGACAAGGGGTGCTGCCCCGGCAGCCTGGAAGCCCCACATCCGCGGCGTGTCCGACGACAGGCCGGCGTCGCGGTACTCGCGGAACCCCCGCCAGTACGCGCTGATGTTGCCCGCGTTGCCCACCGGGATGGCCAGCACATCGGGCGCCCGGCCCAGGTCATCGCAGATCTCGAACGCGGCGGTCTTCTGGCCTTCGAGCCGGAACGGGTTCACCGAGTTGACCAGCGTGATCGGGTGATCGTCCTGCTCGGACAGCGCCCGGACCACCCGCAATGCATCGTCGAAGTTGCCGCGTACCGACACGACCCGGGCGCCGAACACCATCGCCTGGAGCAGCTTGCCGACCGCGATCTTGCCCGCCGGGAGCACCACCACGCACTCCAGGCCCGCGGCGGCGGCATAGGCGGCGGCCGATGCGGAGGTGTTGCCGGTGGACGCGCAGATCACGCTCCGGGCGCCGGCCTCGAGCGCCTTGGCCACGGCCATCACCATGCCCCGGTCCTTGAAGCTGCCGGTGGGGTTCTGGCCCTCGACCTTGAGGTACAGGTTTCGCAGACCCAGCGACTCGCCCAGCCGCCGGGCGTGCACCAGGGGCGTCGCCCCCTCGCCCAGCGACACCACCGGGGTTGCGTCGGTCACCGGGAGGAACGCGCGGTACCGCTCGAGGAGCTGGGGCCGGGATGATCGGGTCGATCGCGTCTCGGTCATCGGACGTCAGTCCCCCACCGGGTAGCACGCCCCGGACGGGGCCGCGAGGCATTCGGCGGCCACCGGTCGCACCGGGATCGACGACCACTCGACAGCGGGCGCGGCTCCGGCCCAGGTCGACCCGACGCCCCGCGCGATTGCCACGAGGTCGCTGAGCACGGCCGCTGCGGCAGCCGGACCGCCGGCACCCGGACCCTCGAACGCGACCCCGCCGACCGGTGTGGCGTCGACCTCGATCCGGTTCAGGACCCCGTCGCAGCGCCCGAACGGCGAGCCGGTCGGGACCGCCATGGGGACCACCGACGCCTCGATCGCGCCGTCCTCGGCCAGCCTCGTGGTCGCGATCAGGCGCAGCGTTCGGCCGTGGGTGGCGGTGGCGGCCACGTCCTCGGCCGTCACGCCCGTGATCCCGGGACGGCCGGCTGCACCCGTCACGGTTCCCGGTCGGTTCCCGATCGCCGAGGGGTCGACCCAGGCACCGAACGCGAGGCGGATCAGGATGACCAGCTTGTTGACGGCATCGAGACCCTCGACGTCGGCGGTCGGATCGGCCTCCGCGTACCCGCGAGCCTGCGCGTCCGCGAGCACCTCCGCGTAGTCACGGCCCTCATCGGCCATCGCGGTGAGCATGTAGTTCGTGGTGCCGTTGAGGATCCCGCGCACCCGGCTGATCCGGTTCGCGGCGAGATCGAGCGCCATGGGCCCGAGCAACGGGATGCCGCCCCCCACGGCCGCCTCGAAGCGCAGGGTGGCGCCGGTTCCGCGGGCGATGCCCTCGAGCTCAGGGCCGTAGTGCGCGATCACGTGCTTGTTCGCGGTCACCACGTGCCGGCCGGCGCCGAGCGCGGCACCGACCAGGGTGTGGGCGGGCTCGGCACCGCCCATGGTCTCCACGATCACGTCGATGTCCCCACCCGCGACGAGGTGGGCCGGCGCGTCGGTCAGCAGGTCCTCCGGGATCCCCGATGCGATCGCGCGCTCGATGGCCTTCTCGGCGACCGCGGCGAGCACGAGCGGGCGTCCGTCGGCCGGTCCCAGGCGCGACGAGCGATCGAGAAAGGCACGCACGACCTCACGGCCGACAGTCCCGGCGCCGATCACCGCGACCCGCAGGGGTTGGGCGCTCATGGTCGCGCGGCCGGCCCAAAGGCCGCGCCGATGGTTGCTCCGCCGCTGGCTGCTGACATGCCGGGATGGTAGCGCCCGTCATCCCGTGCCCGTCGGGCCCCTGCGTTCGGTCAGACCTCCGCCGGGTCGGCCCTCAGCTCGATCGTGCCCTCCGTTCGGTCGGGCCCTCCGCGGCTCAGGACGGAATGCGCAGCAGCTGGCCGATCAGATAACCGGCAAAGGCCGACGACAACCCGATGGCCACCATCTCCACGCCGGCGCGTAGCGATGAGCCACCGGTCAGGCGTGCTCGCTCCGCGCCGGCCAGGCCGAGCACGACCGCGGCGCCGACCAGCGCCGCGAATGGGGCGATGTCGGAGGGGAGGAGCAGGAACGGGATCAACGGCACGGCCGAGCCGGTGATCGTCGCGAGGCCCACCACGACGGCGGAACGGACGGGCTGCGTCTCGCGCACGGGGGCCATCGCCGCTCGCCAGCGGGTGAGCTCGGCGCGCCATGCGTCAGCCTCGGCATCGGCGGCCGCCACCGCGGCGGCGACGATCGCGTCGTGATCGGCGGCCGCGAGCCGATCCCGGCGCCGGCGATCGGCTCGCTCGCTGAGCTCGGCATCGAGTCGCTCGGCGACCTGGACCGCGAGCTCTCGCTCGGCGCCGCTCGCCGTGTAGGCGACCCCGGCCATCGCGATCGACTCCGCGAACATCGCGGCCAGCGCCGCGGTCACCACGATCCGGGTGTCCCCCGTCGCGACGGCCAGCCCGAGCACGAGGCCCAGCACGTTCACCAGGCCATCCTGGCCGCCCAGGATCACGTCACGGACAAGCGCGGCAGCCTTCGCCCGCGGTGCAGCGGCGTCGCTCACGGCTACCGCGTCGGTCGAGGTTGCCGCGTCGGTCGAGGTTGGCGCGGTCGATGCGGGAAAGCGTGCAGCCATCGACCCAGCGTCGCCCGGGGTCGGTTCACCGACGAGTGCCGAACGGACCCGGGTTCGACGAGATCGACCCCCGATGTCCCGCCCGAACGACCGGGACGATCCCGTACACTCGGGCGCGATGACCATCCAGCTCGAACCCGCTCCCGCCCCGACCGAGGCGCCGGTCCAGCGTCCGCGGATCTTCTCCGGCATCCAGCCGTCGGGCATCCTGCACCTGGGCAACGACCTGGGTGCCGTCCGGAACTACGTGGCGCTCCAGCACGAGTACGAGGCGATCTACTGCATCGTCGACTACCACGCGCTTACCAGCACGCACGATCCTGACCTGGTCCGCAGCCGGACTCGCGAGATGGCGGCCAGCCTGCTCGCGTTGGGGCTCGATCCCGAGCGTTGCACCCTGTTCGTCCAGAGCCATCGCCCCGAGCACACCGAGCTGATGTGGCTGCTGGCGACCGTCACGCCGGTCAGCTGGCTGGAGCGGACGCCGACGTACAAGGAGAAGAAGCAGTACCAGCCCGACGACGTCAACCACGGCCTGCTGACGTACCCGGTCCTGCAGGCCGCTGACATCGTGCTGTACAAGGCCGGGTTGGTCCCGGTCGGCAAGGATCAGGCGGCGCATCTCGAGCTGAGCCGCGAGATCGTTCGCGCGTTCAACAACCGCTACGGAGACACGTTCCCGGAGCCGCAGGCCGTGTTCACCGAGGCACCGGTGGTCCTGGGCACCGATGGCGTCCGGAAGATGTCCAAGTCGCTGGGCAACACGATCGACGTCCTGGGCGAGCCGGATCTGATCCGGAAGCAGGTGATGTCGATGGTCACCGACACACAGCGGATCCTGCGCACCGATCCCGGCCGGCCGGAGGTGTGCAACGTGTGCCAGATGCACCGGTTCTTCGGCGATGATTTCGAGCAGATCTGGGACGGCGAACGAACGGCACGAACCGGCTGCGTCGATACCAAGAAGCTGTTGGCCGAGCGGATCATCCGCCACTACGCGCCCGCGCGCGAGCGGTATGCGGAGCTGATGGCGAACCCGACCGAGGTGGAGGGAGTCCTCGAGGCTGGTGCCGATCGGCTCCGACCGATGGCCGCCGCCACGATGGCCGAGGTCCACGCGAAGATGGGCCTCCGCTAACACTCGACACGAGGTGCCCACACCCCGCCGCGGTCGCGGTCAGTCGGGCGGCGGCAGACCCCGGCGTGCCCGGCCCAGCAGCTCCGTGGTGAGTGCCAGCTGCTCGGGGTTCGGGATGTTCCGGGACAGGAACACGTTGTAGTGCTCGACGGCCTCGGCGAAGTGCTCGAGGTAATGGTGTGTCCGGCCGATCTGTGCCTCGGTCAGCTTCGCGTCCTCGGGCAGGCCAAGGGAGCGACCCTCGTCCCGGTTGGCCTCCAGCAACGGTAGCCCGGCGGCCGGGTCGGACCTGGCGACCGAGGACGCGGCGGCATTGCGGTCCCAGTGCGGCCTGATGACCGAGAACGGCACGTCGGCGTGGCTGAAGGTATCAAGCGCGTGCCAGGTCGAGGCGTCCCCCTCGCCGGTCTGCGCCAGGCCGCAGGCTTCCTGGAACTCACGAGTCCGCGCGATGGTGGCTCCGTCGATGGTGTCGCCCGCGGGCATCGGCGGACCCCAGCCCACCATCGCGTGAGCGAGCTTGCCCTTGTACAGGTCCGCGTTGGGCCCGGAGTCGCCGCTCTTGACGGGCTGGCGCTCGGTGATCCCACCCCCCTCGCTGCCGGCGACCTCTCCCCGCTCGGCGCCCGGTGGCAGTGGCTCGGGGTCCGCGGGCGGATCGTCCAGGAACTGGTTCTGCCGCGCCAGCATCAGGTCGGCCAGCAGCTGGGCCCTGAGCTCCTCCTGGTTGAACCGGCCGGTGAGCGCCAGCTCGTAGCGCGCCACGGCAAGCCCGAAGCGACCGCGCTGATGGTGGCACACTCCGGCGTTGGCAGCGGCGGGGCCGATCATCTCGGGCGTGGTCGAGGTTGCGATGAGGTCCTCGAATACGGGCAGCGCCTCCTCGTAGCGACCGGCGTGCTTGAGGTCGACGGCCGCCAGAAACGCGTCGTCGAGGCCTTCCTCCACCGCCTGGTTCGGCGTCCCCGGCACCAGCGAGTCGAGCGCGTCCCAGGTTCGGGGACCGGCGATGCCATCGGCATCGAGGCCCGTGTCGGTCTGGAAGTCGAGCACGTCCTGGCGCGTGAGCGGCCCGAAGATGCCATCGATGCGAGCGCGTCCGCTGACGTCCCGATCGAACATCCGCTCGCGGACCTGACGGAGCTTCATCTGGAGCAGCTTCACGTCGTCGCCCTGTGAGCCGAAACGAAGGGTCGGGTGGGCCACCGGCGCCGGCGGCGCACCCTGCGCCCCGCCTTCACGCTCCGGCGCCTCCGTCTGTCGCTGCAGCAATGCGGTCGTGGCGGCATTGCCGGCCGTGTGCTGCGCCTGCAGCACGCTCTCCTCGGTCATCGGCGCCTGGCGCGGCAGCTCCGTTGCCGCCACCCGCTGCATTCGGGTGGCCGTCTGCGATCGCGGGCCACGCCTGGAGCGACGCGTGGAGTCACGCGCGAAGTCCATACGCGTAAGCATGTCCGGCGGGCGACCGGGTGGTCAACGGTTCCCGTTCTGTCTGCCCGATCGGGCAGGGCGGTGATGTCGGCGGCCCATGACAGGCGCGTCGTCGGTCCCGCTGCGGGCTCGGGCGACGAGGGACCTCGCGGTGCCTCGGGACCGCAATTCCAACTACCGGCCGACCCGTCAGCGTCGTAGGCTGAGCGCATGCCCAACGGTTGGACCGATCGTCAGCGCCGCCTCGTCGATGCCGTGCTGGTGCTGGCGGTCATCGCGCTCGGCTTCATCGTGCTCGGCGACGCCGCCAACCTGCTCTACTCGTTCGGCGACATCCTGCTGCTGTTCTTCCTCGCCTGGCTCCTGTCGTTCGCGCTGCTGCCGCTCATCAGGCTGGTGATGCGGGTGCTGCCATGGATGCCCCAGGCGGGGGCGGTGATCATCGTCTACCTGGCCATCGTCGTGATCCTGCTGGCGGTTCTCGTCCAGGCATCGGCCACGCTGGCGACCTCGATCAACGAGTTCCTCCAGAACGCACCCCGGTTCCAGGATCAGCTGACGAACCTGCTGACCGACGTCCAGAACCGCCTCGCCGACCTCGGCTTCTCGGTCAACCTGGTCGATCAGGCACCCCAGATCGTCGACAACCTCCAGAAGTGGGCGCTCGAGCTCGTCGGCCCGCTGCAGTCGCTAGCGGTCGCGAGCATCGGGATCATCGGGAACATCCTGATCCTGGTCATCCTGTCCATCTACATCGCGGTCGACCGGGAGGCGATCTCGGCGTTCCTGTACCGGCTGGTGCCGCCCGGGTTCGCGACCGAGGCCCGGCTGCTCCAGGACAGCGTGGCTCGTTCGTTCGGCGGATTCCTCCGGGGTCAGGCGATCATGGGTATCTCGTTCGGGGTGCTCACGGCGCTGGTCAACATCGTGTTCGGTCTGCCCTACGCGGCCGTGACCACTGTCGCCGCGGGCGTGCTCCATGCGATCCCGTTCTTCGGACCGTTCGTGTCGTGGCTGCCACCGGTCGCGGTCGCGCTGCTGCTGGAACCGAGCGCGACGATCCCGGTCCTGATCGTGATGGCGCTCGCGTGGCTGGCGACCATGAACATCCTCCAGCCGCGCCTCATGGGCGGTGCCGTCGGCATCCACCCGATCGTGGTCCTGGCATCGGTGGTCGTGGGTTCCAAGATCGCCGGCTTCGCGGGGGCCATCTTCGGGATCCCGGTGGCGGCGGTGCTGTCGGCGTTCTTCTTCCACTGGTACGGCCGATCCAGGGAGGGCGGCACAGTCGCCGATCGCGCGGCCCGGCGGCTGGCGGAGCGGGAGGGTCGCGCGGTGCGCCAACCGCGAGAGCCGGTTCCCGGCGTGGATGCGGACGTCGACGAGGTGGCCTCGAGCCCGGAGGTCAGACCCCACGACGGGCTTCGTGACGGGCAGGCGCCCGGGACGGGTGGGGCGGCAAGCGGCGGATGAGCGACGACGATCGCGAGCCGAGCCAGGATCGGGCCGCGCAGGCCCCGGACGGGCAGACCCCGGACATGACGCGCGAGCGTGCGCGGGCCGAGCGGCGTGACCTGGACAAGGAACGCGGTGAGCCGCTCGCCGGTCCGCGCGGCAGACGGCGCTCGCTCAAGCGCATCGGCCGCCCGCTGGGTGACTGGTCGAGCCGGCCCCGGATCCTGGTCACCAACGATGACGGGATCGAGTCGCGCGGCATCCTGGCGCTCAAGCGGGCTCTCGACCCGATCGGCGAGGTCACCGTCGTCGCCCCGGACACCAACCAGTCGGCCGTGGGCCACCAGAAGACGCTCATGCGCCCGCTGCGCGTGCGAGAGCGGGCGCTGGCCGATGGCTCCGTCGGCTTCTCGGTCGACGGCTCCCCGACCGACTGCGTCAGCCTCGCGTTCCTGGGCTTCTTCGAGGAGCGCTTCGACCTCGTCGCCTCTGGCATCAACTACGGTGCCAACCTGGGCGACGACATCACCTACTCGGGCACGGTCTCCGCCGCGATGGAGGGCGTCATCAACAACTGCCCCTCGTTCGCGATCTCGCAGGAGTATTACGAGCACGTCGACTTCGACCTCGCGCAGCGCGCGGCCACCGTCGTCGCCCGCAACATCCTCGAGCACGGCCTGCGGCGTGGCGAGCTGCTGAGCGTCAACGTGCCGGCGGTGTCGATCGAGGACTGCGCGGGGTTCGAGGTCACCCGGGTTGGCCGGCGGATCTACCAGGACGAGCTGGTCCGGCGCATCGACCCGCGCGGCATCCCCTACTACTGGATCGGAGGGCCGCCGCCATCGGGGATCAGCGTCCCCGGGACGGACTTCGACGCCGTCGTCAACCGGCGCATCGCTGTCACGCCCATCCACCTCGACCTCACCGGCCGCCGGTTGCTCCGGCAGATCAGGACCTGGGAATGGTCGCTCGACGAGCAGGCGACCGGGGCCGCCGAGACGGGACCGCAGGGCGACTAGCCAGGCACCGGCATCGACCGCCGTTCGGAGAGATCGGCTTGCCGAAAGGCGTCCCGCCCGAGCGACGATGACCCTGCCGGCGCGGACATGGAGACGGCCGCAAACGGCCCTTGACCGCGTGGCCAGGGGGCCCGAAGATGACTACCTCGTGTTATGAGGTAGCAGATGGCAAGGGCATCCCGTCCGCTGGGCTCGGAGCTGCAGAAGGGAACGACGCCGCTGCTGGTGCTGTCCGTGATCGGCGACGGCGAGCTGTACGGGTACGAGATCGCACGCCGGATCCGCGAGCGGAGCGACGGTGCGTTCGCGCCCTCCGAGGGATCGCTCTACCCCACCCTCCATCGCCTCGAGGCAGACGGGGCCCTCAGCGCCACGTGGCGAGACAGCGAGCGAGGTCCGCGACGCCGCTACTACAGGCTGACGCGGACGGGCCAACAGCGACTTGAGGCCAGCCTCGCAGAATGGACCACGTTCTCCGTCGGTATCGGGCGGATCGTCGTCCCGGAGGGCTCCGGTGGCTGACCAGCGTGTGGACCGGTACCTTGCCGCGGTGGCTGCGGAGCTCCGCCTTCCGGAGCCATGGGCCGGGGAGGTCCGGGCCGAGCTCGCCGCGCATCTTGCCGACGGGATCGAGGACAGCGTTGCCCGGGGAATGACGCCGGACGACGCCGCCGAGACCGTGATCGAGCGCCTGGGGCCCGCGGATTCGCTCGCGAGGCGCCTGCGCGGGGCGCACCAGACCCCTCGCCGGCTCGCGGCAGGTATCGCCGGTGGCACGGTCGCCGCGGTGGGCGGCATCATCCGCGGCACGATCCTGGGCTACGGGTTGGCCCTGTCGATCGCCATGGTGGTGGTCGTTTGCATCATGCTGCTGCAGCGGCTGACCGGCGTTCGAGTGGAGTTGGCCGGCGTCCCGTCCGCGTCATGGGCCGACAGCCTGTGGGTGACCGCGGTGGCCTGCGGGGCGCTCGTCGCAGCCCGCGCTGCGACCCGGACCGTCGCAAACGGCAGCCGCCGCGATGCCCGGCAGCTGGGTCGATGGCTGGCCGTCCCGGGCGTGATCGCAATCGGCACCTGGGTCCTGTTCGGCGTCTCGGTCGTGCTCAGCTGGCCAGCGGTGATCGCGCTGCTCGCCGTCCCGGTCGCGTTTGCCGCGGGTGCGCTGGTCGCCATCGATCGCGCGGGTCCACGCATCCGGCGTGCGCATGTCGTGACGGTGTTCGCCCTGTGTATCGTGCTCCCGACGACCGTGGGCCTGTTGCTGGTCGGGTCAGCGACGACCACCACCCTCGAGGCTGTCGGAAGCGGACCCTACGCGTCGTTCGACGAGCTGTGGCGCGCACAGGGCATGGACGTGATCGGCCGCCCGGCTCCGCCGAGCATGGCGGAGGTCATCGGCGACTCCGGCGAAAGGCTGAGCGACGGCGTGGCGACCGTGCAGGTCGAGGTAAGGTCGACGGCCGCCCTGATCGGCTGGACCGATCTCCGCCTCGAGGCGTGGCGCATGACGGCTGTCGGCCTCGCGGTGGCGCCGGGTCAAACGGCGCCGTTCGCAAGCGCCCATCTCAATCTGATCGACGACCACCTCACCGGTGCCGTGCGAGTCGACGGCACGCGAGACGTCGATATCTACGGGCTGGTCGTGGTCGGGACGAGCCCGGCCGGCGTGCGGCACTTGCTGTGGGGCCCGAATGGCCTCCAGACCGCGTTCAGGGGCACCGTCTGGGACTGGTTCACCGCCCCCTGATCACGGATCGTGGTCTACGGCTCGTTGACCGCAAGCGGCCCGAAAGAAGCCCGGAGCACGGAGACAGCACGGCCGCCCTGATGCTCGACGTCGTCCACCTCAAGCAGCTCAACGATAGCCGGGCTCATCGATCCGCCCTCAGCGCCGCGAGCGCCTCCGATCGGCGAGCACCTCGCGAGCCGCGTTCCGACCCGGCGCCCCGGTCACGCCGCCGCCCGGGTGCGCACCGGAGCCGGCGAGGTAAAGACCCGCCACGGGCATCCGATACCGCGCCCAGCCGAGCAGCGGCCGCCACAGGAAGAAGGAGTCCAGTGCCGGCTCCACGTGGAGCGGATGACCCCCGGTCAGCCCGTATTCGAACTCGAGATCCGCGGGCGTCAGCACCTGCCGTGCGGTGACGCGATCGCCGATTCCCGGCGCCACCGTCTCGAGGGTGCGGATCACGAGATCACCAACCTCATCGCGGCGAGTCGCCCATTCGTCCGCCGAGAGCCCGGCCGGCATCCACTGGGCAAGGATGCTCATCACCTGGGTGCCCTCGGGAGCGGCATCGACGAGCGATGGATCGACGAGCGACGGGATGGTCGCCTCGAGCACCGGCGATTCGGGCAGCCGGCCGTACTTCGACGGGTCGAACGAGCGTTCCACGTCGTCGATCGAGGTGGTGCCGACCTGGACCCGGCCACGCAGCACGCGCGGGTCCGACGCGGCCGGGAACTCGGGCAGGCCGTCGAGCACGAGGTTGACCTTGGCTACCGAGCCCGGCGTCCGGATGTTGCCTGCCCGCCAGCGTCGCTCGGGGCCCAGCGTGACCGGATCCACGAGCCCGGTCAGCAGCTGCCGGGGGTCGATCCCCGACACCACGGTCGTGGCGTCGATCTCCTCCCCGCCGTCAAGCGTCACGCCCGTCACTCGTCCGTCGATGGCGGTGATCGCCGTCACCTTCGCTCCGGTCCGGATCTCCGCCCCGGCCTCGCGCGCGG
The DNA here is from genome assembly GCA_963734995.1 of uncultured Chloroflexia bacterium. Lineage (GTDB taxonomy): Bacteria > Chloroflexota > Limnocylindria > Limnocylindrales > CSP1-4 > CAIXZV01. The sequence continues at coordinate 148,566 of CAVTJD010000004.1, read as the reverse complement.
CCGATGCCAGCGCCTCAGCCAGCGCCGAGGGACCACCCCGGGCGAACACCGTCTCGCCGCCTGCGCCCGCCTCGCTCCCGACCGAATCGGCCAGCAGCACGGCCGCCGTCCCGGCGGACCAGGGTCCCATCGCCGTGTAGCGAACGCCGCGCCAGGCCACCGCGGCGCGGATGGGCTCGCTCGCGAACCACTCGGCCGCGTAGTCCGCGACCGCCATCGGGAGCACTCGCAGGATCGTGCGCCCGTCGTCCCGGCCCAGGCCTCGGAACGCGCGCCCCAGGCGAAGCCCCAGCAGTGCGTCGGCGAAACCCGGACCCCGCACCTCGGGTGGCGTCTCGTCGCCGAGCTCGCCCAGGAACCGCGCCAGCACCCGAACCTGCCGGTCGAACTCCACGTACGTGGCGGCGTCGTCGCTCGACCACGTCTCCAGCGAGGCAACGCTGGCGGCGAGATCGCTCCACAGGGTCACCGCCCGGCCGTCCGGCTGCGGGGCGAACACGCGCACCTCGGGCGCGACCAGCGACAGGCCGTGACGGGTCAGGTCGAGGTCGCGGGCCACCGCAGGCCGGAGCCGGCCGACCGTGTGGGCCAGCGACGGCACCCGCACGCCCGGTGCGAGCTCCTGGGTGACGGTCGCGCCGCCGACGCGGTCGCGAGCCTCGAGCACCAGCACGCGCATGCCGTCGCGGGCGAGGTATGCCGCCGCCGTGAGCCCGTTGTGCCCGGCACCGATGACGATAGCGTCGAAGGTGGAGGTCGGCGTCGTGGTCGTCATCAGGCCGCCCGCCGCCCGCGGGATCGCAGCACCTCGATCGCGGCGAGCCGCCCGTTGGCGCCCATCAGGCCGCCTCCCGGATGTGTCGACGAGCCCGACAGCCAGAGGTCTCGAACCGGCGTCCGGAAGCGCGCGTAGCCGGGCACGGGGCGGTTGAAGAACAGCTGCTCGAGCGACAGCTCGCCCTGGAAGATGTTGCCCTCGGTGAGCCCCAGCGTCCGCTCGATGTCCAGCGGCGTAAGCACCTGGCGGTCGATGATGATGTCCCGGATGTTGGGCGCGAACTCGGCGATCCGGTCGATCACCGCGTCGCCGAACGCGTCGCGATTGTCATCCCAGGATCCGAGCTCGGGCGCGAGCTTGTACGGCGCGTACTGGACGAAGCAGCTGATGACGTGCTTGCCGGGCGGCGCCATCTGAGGGTCGACCAGGGTCGGGATGATCATGTCGACGTACGGCCGGCGGCTCCAGTGCCCGTACTTGGCGTCGTCGTAGGCCTGCTCCATCTCCGCCATCGAGGGGCTGAAGCTGATCGCGCCGCGGAGGTGCTCACCCTCGCCGGGAAGACAGCTGAAGTCGGGCAGCCGGTCGACGGCGAGGTTGACCTTGCCCGAGCTGCCGCGGAACTTGAACCGGCGCACCTCGTGCTCGAACTCGGGATCGAGCGTGTTGGGCTCGAGCAGATCGAGGAAGGTGACCCTGGCATCGGCGGACGACAGCACCGAGGCTGCCTCGATCTCCTCGCCGCTCTCGAGCACGACGCCGGTTGCGCGGCCGTTTCGGACGTTGATCCGGGCCACCGGCGCCTCGGTGCGGATCTCGGCGCCCTGCGCCTGGGCGGCACGGGCGATCGCGTACGACACGCCACCCGTCCCGCCCTTCGGGATGCCCCAGGCGCGGAACGCGCCGTCGATCTCGCCCATGTAGTGATGGAGCAGGACGTACGCGGTCCCGGGCGAGCGGATCCCCTGGTAGGTGCCGATGATCCCCGACGCGGACATGGTCGCCTTGAGCGGATCGGTTTCGAACCACTGCTCCAGGAAGTCCGCCGCCGACATCGTCATGAGCTGGATGAACACGGCCTGCTGCCGCTCGGGCAGGCGGGCGAACCGTCGGGCGAGCGCGGCGACCGGCAGCAGGGGGCGCGGGTCGTTGGAGGTCGGATCGCCGGGCACGATGCTCAGGATGGGCTTGATGAAGCGGGCCATCTCGACCATGAGCTGGCCGTACTCCTCGTACGCCTCGGCGTCGTTGAGCGACCAGCGGCGAAGCTCCTGGACCGTGCGTCCGTGGTCGTTGACCCGCCACAGGTAGTCGCCGGTGCTCGCCCTGCGTCCCTTCACGTGCGGGCCCTCGCCCTTGCGCAATGGCGTGAAGGTGCCGTCGAGCGGGAGGATGTCCAGACCGTACCGGGGCAGGTCGAGGTCCCGGATGATCTCGGGCCGCAGCAGGCTGACCACGTAGCTGGCGACGCTGAACCGGAACCCGGGCACGATCTCCTCGGTCACCGCCGCACCGCCCAGGACGTGGCGACGCTCCAGGACCAGGGTCTTGAGGCCGCCCCGGGCAAGGTACGCGGCCGATACCAGGCCGTTGTGCCCGCCACCGATGATCACCGCGTCGTAGCGCTGCGGCACGCGTACCTCCGAGTTGCTGGCGCCCGGCTCAGGCACGATGGCCGTGCGCGGCGCATCGCTGCCGAAGGTCTATGCGAGCTGCATAGTCCCCATGCAGTCTACGGGAGTCGAGGCGGGCGGCGCGGCCGTCGGTTGACGCGGCGGCGGCACAGGTCCGGGCTGCACGGGTGGGACCGACCGGCGCGGCGAACGGCGACGCGGCGCGCCATGCGACCCGGCGATGGCACAGGCCCGGGCTACACGGTGGGATCGCGCAGCGGTCGATACATCCCGTGGCAGCTCGAACTGCTCGCCTGGCGTGCAGGTTGTCCCGTGCACCAGCCATGGGCGGGACGTTCTGATCGCCATGCGAGCCATCCATCCACGCGTGCGACCAAGCGATCGCGCAGCGAGCGGCGGCGGTCCCGCGGGCGGCGGCGGTCCCGCGGGCGGCGGCGGTCCCGCGGGCGGCGGCGGTCACGGCCCGGCAGGCGACCCTCCTCCGCCGGATCGGGGTCGCGACCGGGCATACTCAGGGCGTCATCGCAGGAGGAGCCTCGTGAGCATCGGCACCCCGTTCCATCCCCGCGCCGCAGCGCTCAACCGCAAGATGCAGTGGCGCGAGTGGTCGGGCTACTTCGCGTCCTCCGCGTACGCCGATGCCCACGACATCGAGTACAACGCCATTCGAGAGGCCGTCGCCGTCATCGACGTCAGCCCGCTGTACAAGTACCGGCTCACGGGCCCCGATGTGATCCGTCTTGCCGACCGGGTGATCACCCGCGATGCGACGAGGCTCAAGGTCGGGCAGGTCTACTACACGCCGTGGTGCGACGAGCACGGCAAGGTGATCGACGACGGGACGATTCACCGCGTCGGCGAGCACGAGCTCCGCTGGACGGCCGCCGATCCGCAGTACCGCTGGCTGATGCTCAACGCGGCGGGCCTGGACGTCGAGATCGAGGACGTCAGCGAGCAGGTCGCCGCGCTTGCCCTCCAGGGGCCCTACAGCCGTGCCGTCCTGGAGGCCGCGACCGGCGAGGAGCTCGGCGACCTGCGGTACTTCCGGCGACGGGCTGCCAGGATCGCGGGGACGGCGATCGACATCAGCCGGACCGGCTACACGGGCGATCTGGGCTACGAGCTGTGGATCCCGGCCGCGCGCGCCGGTGCCGTCTGGGATGCCCTGTTCGAGGCGGGCAAGGCCTACGCCATCCGACCCGCCGGGATGCTCGCGCTCGATGTCGTGCGACTCGAGGCGGGCCTGATCCTGATCGAGGTCGACTACACGTCGGCGCGCCACGCGATGAACCCCGAGCAGCACTACAGCCCGTTCGAGATCGGGCTCGGACGCCTGATCAGCTTCGACAAGGCGGACTATGTGGGTCGGCGCGCCCTCCAGAACGAACAGGCGAACGGCGGACCGGATCGCCGGCTGGTGGGTCTCGTCCTCGACTGGTACGACATCGAGCGGCTGTTCGACGAGCACGGCCTGCCCCCGTCGATCTCGCCGGTCGTCGATCGCTCGTCGGTGCCGGTGTTCGCGGATGGGAAGGCCGTGGGCAAGACCACGTCGCTCGGCTGGAGCCCGATCCTCAAGCAGTCGATCGCGCTGGCCTCCGTCCCCGCGCGCCACGAGCGCGTCGGTGGCCGGCTCCAGGTGGAGTGGACGGTGGAGGGCCACCGCGGGAGGGTCGGCGCGACCGTGGTGGAGCTGCCGTTCCTCGATCTCGATCGCAAGCGCGCCTGATCGCGAATCCGGCCGGCCTCGGCCGGAACCCGGTTGCCGGTTGCCGGTTGCAGCAGCCAGGGTTGCCCGAGCCCTGCCGCACGGGACCCGGCCGTCGCCATCCTCAGCCGAGCGTGCGCCGGCTGAACGCCTCCAGCCGCTCGAGCGCGACCGGCAGATCCTCCCGCCCGAAGCCGATCCGGAAATGGTTGCCCCGATGACCGAACACCGAGCCCGGCGCCAGGAGCACGCCCTCCGCCTCGAGCAGGTCCTCGGTGAACCGGTCGACGGGGACTGACGCCCGAAGCGAGGGAAACGCGACCGACCCACCCCCGGGGCGAACCCAGCCGAAATGGGCCGCCTGGCGCTCGAAGAAGCCGTCGAGGAGGGCGAGGTTGCCGGCGATGAGCGTGCGCGACCTCGCGAGGACGGCCTCCCGGGCCCGAAGGGCGATGAGCGCCAGGATCTCCGCGGGTGCCGAGGCGCAGATCGTGGTGTAGTCCTTGAACCGGGCCGCCGCGTCGAGCAGCCTCGCGTCGTGCGTGGCCAGCCAGCCGATTCGCAGCCCGGCGAGGGCAAACGACTTGGACATGACTCCCACCGACACCACGTGCTGACCGAGGTCCGCGCCGGCGGGCAGCCGGTCGGTGGGATCGAGCTCGAGGAACCGGTACACCTCGTCCGAAACGAGATGGGCGCCGGCATCGGCGGCGATCTCGGCGACGGCGTGGTAGGTGGCGGCGGCGGGCAGGTTGCCGGTCGGGTTGTGCGGCACGTTGACCACGATCAGCCTGGTCCTGGGCGTCACCTGGTCCCGCAATCGATCGACGTCGATCGCCCAGCCGTCGGACTCGTGGAGCTCGTGGAGCGAGACGTCTGCCCCGGTCGCGCGAGCCACGGCGTGGAGGCTCTGGTACGACGGCCACACGACGATCGCATGGTCGCCCGGCCCGAGGAGCACGTTGGCCAGGACGAAGATCGCCTCCTCCGCGCCGCTGAACACCAGCACGCCGTTCGCGTCGAGCGTCTCGTACAGCCGTGCGATCTCGGCGCGCAGCAGCGGATGGCCGGGCGCCTCGGTGTAACCGAGCCGGAGCCCATGCCACAGGGCCGCCGCCTCCGGATCGGCCAGCGCCAGCAGATCGGCCATCGGCCAGCCCTCGACATCCGAGGCGCACAGCACGTGGCGCACGGCGAACTCGTAGCGCGCGAAGAACCGCTCGAGCTCGAAGTCCTCGATCCGCATGCGGCAATCATGCGGGATGCGCGGTGGCCGAGGAGCCGGCTACCGGCGCCTCGGCGGGGTGATCAGCTGCCGACCTCGACCATGGCCGCGCCGAGCGTCACCGCCGTCGCCTGGTCGAGACCGTGGGCGACCATCAACCAGCTGGGTGTGGCTCCCCGATCCACCACGATCGCGAAGCCACCATCGTCGAGTCCGATCAGCGTCCCCGACAGCGGGCCCAGCGCGGCGTCGCCGAGGTCGGTGCCGGCCGGCACGCAGCCGCCGGGATCGGAGCAGAAGCCGCCCTCCTGGACGACCAGCCCGGCCCCGCCGGGACCGTCGTACTCGATCTGGATCCGACCACCACGCGCGAGGTGGTACTCGCTTCGCCGGAAGATCCAGTGGCTCGGCAGCACGGCACACAGGAGCGGCCAGTCGACCGAATCGGCGACTCGAACCAGGTAGTCGCGGTTCCCGTCGTTGCTGACGGTGCAGGCGTCGGCTGCGCCGGACGCAGGCGAGGACGACGGGGCCTCGGCCGTCGGTGTCGCCGAATCGGCCGGCGATTCAGCGGGTGTCGAGGTCGCCGCCGGTGGCGTTGTCGCGGGTTCGTCGGTTTCGGTTGGCAGCCCTGACGAAGCCGGGGGCTCGGACGGCTCCGACGAGTCGGACGCTGCCGGGGGCGCGCTCGGTCCGGCGTCGATCGACGGGGAGGCCGCCCCGTCGGGGCCGGAGGTGGCGAGCGACGACGGCTGCGATGCGCCACATGACGCGACGACGACCACGGAGATCAACAGGGCGGCCACGGTCGGCAAAGGCCCGAACCGCGCGAGCTTGGGCATGGCACAAGCGTAGCCCGAGTCGCGACCTGGCGCCGCCCCTGCGGGGTCGCACGTCGCGGGATCGGGGGCCAGCGCTGCGTCAGCCGTGCTCCGGCGAGCCAGCCTCCATCGATGCCGCGAGCCGGACCAGCGCGGGCTCAACGCCGAACACGTCGCGGATCGTGTCGTCCGTGAGCACCTCGGCGGGCGGCCCATCGGCGATCAGCCGACCGCGATCGATGATCACCAGGCGTGGGAAGAAATGGGCGGCCAGCCCCAGGTCATGGAGCACCGCGACGATCGTCGTGCCATCGCGCTCGTTGAGGTCGCGGAGCAGCTCCATCGCCTCCACCTGGTGACGAAGATCGAGGTGCACGGTCGGCTCGTCGAGCAGCAGCACGGGCGACGCCTGGGCGACGGCCAGGGCGAGGAGCACCAGCTGGCGCTCCCCGAGCGACAGCTCGCGGGCATCGCGGCCGAGCAGATGACCCAGCCCGACCCGCTCGATCGCCGCCGCCACCGCGGCCCGGTCGGCCGGGCCTGCGCCCCGGAGCGCCGCCTCGTGCGGCAGGCGCCCGAGCGCGACGACCTCCTCCACGCGCATCGCGAACGGGAGAGCGGTCTGTTGTGGGACGACGGCCAGGCGGCGCGCGACCTGCGTGCGCTCGAGCGTCGCGATCGGCGAGCCCGTCAGCTCCACTCGGCCCGCCGTCGGACGCAGCGTCCCGCACAGCACGCGCAGGAGCGTCGACTTGCCGGCTCCGTTGGGTCCGACCAGCGCCACACGCTCTCCCGTCGCCAGCGCGATGGACACGTCGCGCAGGATGGCTCGCCCGCGGGCCTCGACCGTGATGCCATCCGCCTCCAGGATCCGCCGCGCGACGGTGCCGACGCGGCTCGCCGTCCCGGTCACAGCTCATACCCCGTCCGCGCCCGGCGCAGCAGCGCCAGGAAGAACGGCGCCCCGATGACCGCGGTCACGACCCCCACCGGGATGCCACCCAGCAGCCGGGCGACAACATCGGCCGACGCCAGCAGGCTGGCCCCGAACAGGGCCGAGATCGGCACCACGAGACGCGCGTTGGGCCCGACGATGAGCCGAACCAGATGCGGGACCACCAACCCCACGAACCCGATCAGCCCGGCGACCGCGACGCCCGCCGCCGTGACCAGCGAGGCAAGCGCAAGCAGCAGCGTGCGCTCGCGCCGGACATCCACACCCAGGTGCGCGGCGGCCTCCTCGCCCAGCAGGAACCCGTTGAGCTGTCGCGCGCGAAGCAGGATCAACAGGCTGCCGCCGATGATCAGTGGGGCCGCCACCGCCAGCCGGATCCATGACGTGCCATCGAACCCCCCGAGCAGGTAGGCGAAGATCTCGCGCAGCCCGGTTCCGGACAGGTACATCGCCATCGCCAGCCCGGCGGCCAGCAGCGAGCCGACCGCGTAGCCGGTGAGCAGCAGCGACGTCAGCGGCGCCAGCGGGCTGGTTCTGGACAGTCGATAGACGACGGTCACCGACGCCAGCGCGCCCAGGAACGCGAGGCCGTGAAGGAGGCCGAACTCCAGGATCATCGCCCGCACCGGGATCAGCACGGCGATCGCCGCCCCCAGCGCGGCGCCCGAGGCCGTGCCCAGCACGTACGGGTCGGCCAGCGGGTTGCGCAGCAACCCCTGGAAGGTCGCCCCGGCCACGGCCAGCCCGGCACCCACGACCATCGCGGTGAGCACGCGCGGCAGGCGAAGGTCGATCACGATCGCCTCCGAGGTCGCCGGCCAGGTCACCGGGCCACCGAGGCCCAGCAGCCGGTGGCCCAGGATCGCGAGCGTCGTGGACGGTGACAGATCCGCCGTGCCCAGCACGATGCCGGCGACCAGCACCAGCGCCAGGGACGCGACCCCCGCCAGGGCGAGCCAGCCCGCGCGGCCCAAGCGTCGGGCCGGCAGCGCGATCGACGTCCCGCCGCGCGCGCCGGCGGGGGCGGGGGCGACGGCCATCAGGACGGACTCGCCGACGGATCGCCGGGGGGCCCATCGGACGCCAGCACGAGGTCCGGATGGATGGCGAGCGCGAGCGTCCGGATCCCGTCCGTCAGTCGAGGGCCAGGTCTCGTGACGATGACATCGTCGATGGGCCGGACGGCGTCGTTCGCGACGGCCGTCAGCGTGTTCCAGCCCGGTCGCGCCGCGACCTGGTCGGGTGTCACGCCGTATGCCGCGTCGCCCAGCAGGATCACCTCCGGATCGAAGGCCAGGATCTGCTCCGCCTGGATCTGATACACGCCCGGTGTGCCGCTGGTCAGGGGATCGCCGCCGGCCACCCGGATCATCTCCGTGCCGAAGTAGTCGGGCGCGGGGCCGAAGAACCCGCTCGACGCGTCGAGCTCGTAGAACACGCGGGGGGTGGGCAGACCGGCGGTGGCCGCCGCCACCTCGTCGAACGCGGCCTGGACGGTCGCGGTCAGCGTGGCCGCCTCGTCGACGCGTCCGACCGCACGGCCGATGAGCATCATGTCCGCGAGGGCCGTTCGGACGTCAGGCGCATAGACCACGAGGACCGGGACCCCCAGCGAACGGAGCTTCTGGATCGATTCGGGCGGGTTGAAGTTGTTGCCCCCTGCGATCACGAGGTCCGTCCCCAGGCTGACGATCTTCTCCACGTCCACGGAGCCGAACCTGGCGACGTCAGGCACGTCGGCCGCCTCGGGCGGGTAGACGCTGAAATCCTCGACCTTGCCCACGACCCGGTCGCCGACCCCCAGCGCGAACAGGGTCTCGGTCGCGGCCGGGGTCAGGGACACGATCGTGGTCGGCTCGGCCGGGATCGTGACGCTCGTGCCCTCGTCGTCGGTGAGCTGGGCCGGAAACGACGGTGCCGGCGTCGGTGCCGGCGTGGCGGTCGGGGTCGAGGCAGGGGCCGCCGTGGCCACGGAGGGCGCAGCAGTGGGCGGGATGGGGGTTGCCGACCCGGTGCAGGCCGCGAGCATCGCGATCACGGCGAGCAGGAACGGGAGCAGCGAGATCGGCGGTCGGTTGTGGCGGCGATGCGCCGCAGGGCTACGTGCGTCCACGAAACACTCCGGTCACGGAAGGTGGCTCAGATAACAGGAACCCCTCGCTTCGGGATCGAAGGAGGGGTCAGGCGGTGGATCGCACGGCGCGCCTGACCTTTCTCTCGAAGGCTCGAGCGACGACGGCGGATCGGCGACCGGACTTGCGCCCCAGGGGGGCGGTCACCGTAGCGGGACTGTGCCGGAATCACACCGGCTTCGCGATCATGCCGTCGGTCTGTGGTGGGCAAGATGCCCGATGTCGGCGGGAAGCGTACCACCGCCGCACCGCGTAAGTCGCTGCTAAGTGGCACGGGTCAGACTGGCCACCTCGCCCTCCTCCCGCCACACCGCATCCCCGCCGGAGGAGGTCCCGATGGAGGCCATTCGATGGGTTCGAGCGCTCGTGCCCCTGGCCGTGGTGGCGTCACTGGTCGGCTCCGGCGGCATCGCCACGTCGCTCGCATCCGATCCACCCTGGCAGCCTCCGCCGTGCGCGGCAGCGCCGCTGCCGCCGCCCCAGTCCGGCAGCGCTGCGTGGTATCGGCTGACGCCGCTCCTCGACGAGTCGGGGACGCTCGCCGGCCAGCGCCTCACCGTCTCGGCTCCCGGCCACTCCACCCGAACCGTCGACCTGCCCCCCGAGTCGTTCGCATCCGGACCGTCCCGTGGCCGGCTGATCGTGGGCGACGATGACGGCTCACGCTCGCGATTGCAGATCGTCGACCTGGTGCGCGGCTGCGTCAGCCTCGAGATCGAGGCGTCGTCCGTGATCCGGAGCGCCTTGCTGGCCGCTGACGGCGTGACGCTGTGGGAGCACCGGGTCGATCGTGCAACCCGAGACGATCGGGGCATCTGGCGCCAGCCGATCGACGGCGGAGCGCCCACCCAGGTGCTGGACGGGCTGCCGATCGATCCCGACTATGGACCGACCTTCACCACCGATCTGAGAGAGTCCGCCGACGGGCATCTCATCGTCGGCGCATGCGGCCTGCGCGCATGCCGGACCCGCATCCTCGATGCGACCGGCGGTGGGTTGCAGACGGTGGCCGGGACCGGCCCTTCCCTCGGGTTCGCGGCCGGTCGGCTGGTTGCCTACGCGGTCTGCGATGGCTGGCCATGCCCGGTGCTGTCGGTCGATCCGACCACCGGCGCCCGGACGTCGATCGCCGAGGTCACCGGTGCCGCGGAGCTCGGGGGCATCGCGGATCACGTCCTCGTGTTCGACGCACCCGATGGCGCCCTCGCCGGCATGAACATCGAGACACACGCTCGCACGACGCTCGGGGCGGGGCGCAACCTAGCTCCTGTCCGTCGCGGGTCCATGGCGGACGCCGGGGTCGACCTGGCGCCCGGTGCAGTGCTCGTCGCGCCCGACGGTGACCTGTCAGGCATCGACGCGGCCCGGCAGGTCGACCTCGCCACCACCTCCGTCGAGACCATCGAGGAGGTCCAGCCATGACCTGCGCATCCAGCCACCGGCGGTCCGGGCCCGCCCGACCCGCCGTCACGGCGTTGCTCGCGACGGCGCTGCTGGCGCTGCTCATCGTGGCGCCGGCCACCGCTCACCACCCCGACCCCACGTTCAGCGGTGGCCCGATGAAGGCGAAGACCACGCTGTACTGGCGATGGACCGGCGGCAACTTCACCTCGGCGATGAAGAGTGCCGTCAAGGCCGCGGCGGGCGATGCCAACGGATCGCGCGCATCGAAGGCCCCCGCCTTCGCGCATGCCTCGGGGGCATCAAACGCCATCTACTACGGACCGAGCGTGCCGTGCGGCATCAACGGGCTCGCGTGCATGCGCCGATCGACGCCCGACTGGTTCGGCGTCTGGCTGCGCGAGAACGGCCATCGGTTCGACTGGGGCACGCTGCGCTGGTGTGAGATGACAGGCGCGCCGAATGGCTGCTACCGGGCCGAGACGATCACGCTCGATGAGCTCGGGCATGTCCTGGGGCTCGACCATCACGTCAACTACGCGGACGACCGCGACTATTCCGACGCCGTCGTCCAGACGTACTCGCACACCAAGCCCAAGGTCGGCTGGGACGCCGACTCGTTCGCCCGGTGCGACGTCGCGTCGCTGCAGCAGATGTACGACGTTCCGAACACGACCACCCACTACAGCACCTGCCTGTCGGTCCCGACCGCGCTGTCGATGACCGCGTCGCAGACATGGGTCACGGCAGGCAGCAAGGTCACGTTCACGGCGACGCTCCTGAGCGATGGCACGGGCAAGCTCTCGAACAACCACATCACGGGTCGCAAGGTTGTCCTTCAGGAGCATCTCTCGAGCGGCTGGAGCAATGTCGTGACCATGACCGCGGGGTCGGCGGGCACGTACCGCGCGACCATCAGCATCCGTGCCGATCGCAGCTATCGGGCTCACTTCCCCAAGCCGTCGAACGAGGGCCTCCACGCGTCATCGTCGGGCACGATCTCCGTGTCCGTGACGGGCTCCTGCGGTCCGAGCGGCTGTGCGGCCTTCGGCGCCCTGCAGTGACGGAAGGGATCGACCCGACATGAGATCGCGCACCGCCACCATGATCCGCTCGACCGCGCTTGCGCTGCTCCTCGTTGCGACGGCGGCGTGCACGGCCGGGCCCGCCGGATCGCCCGAGGCTGCGACGCTGCGGCAACCGGGCGCAACCTCGTCTCCGGACGCCTCCGGCTCGCCGACACCGACGGCGAGTCCGGTGCCAACCCAGCCCACGCCGACTGCGGCGACGACCGTTGAGCCGAGCACCACCGTGGAGCCGAGCTCATCACCGAGCAGCCAGCCCGAGCTGCCATTGGAACCACCTGCCGCGCTGCTCACCGGCCTCTCCGGCAAGGCCGTCGCGGGAGACCTGGGCACGGTCTCGTGGGATGGCATGACGAGCGACGCACCATGGATCATCGGGCGGGCCCATGGGTCGGCAGCACCGGGTGCCTCGCTCGAGGTGACGTTCGATCCGGCGATCTCGGTGACCTCGTGGCAAGCGCGATGGGCACGCGTCATCGACGGCGAGGCCGGCACCCCACGAGACGGCGGCGCCGGCTCGAACGCCCCGATCGCCGTGGCCGTGCCACGCACGGCGGGGACATGGAGCCTTCAGGTCGAGGCGCGCTTCGGCCCTGACAGCAGCGGCGCCTGGTACTGGAGGGTCAACGTGGCGCCGTAACGACGCGGGCGTGCGTCAACTCGGCCGGCGGCACGCGTCGCCGGCCGAGCCCGCGTCCCTTCGATCAGGCGATCGCGCTCGCCGTCTGGGCGCTGAAGATCGACGTCTGCGCCTCCTCGGGGAGCATCACACCGAAGATCTTCTGGAGCGCGAGCAGGTGGACGCAGGAACCCCAGCTCTCGAAGTAGTGGCAGGTGCAATGCCACTGCCCGGCGTCGAGGCTGACGTGGTGAGTGTCGTTGTCACCGCGGAACGTCAGGGCGACTCGCTCGATCGAGATCCGGTCCAACTCCCGAGCGTAGCGGTTTGCCTTCTCGACCTTGCCGATGAGAGAGGAGTGCATCGCCGATCAACCTCCAGTCGCCCGCATCGGGGGCGCCCACGAGGGCCGCCGTCCGGTCGGACCAGGACCGGTGATGGCGGTCACTGCTGGCAAGCCTACACCCCCCGTGCCACGTGGTCAGCCCTGCCGAATGGCCGGTCGGACGCGGCATCGGTCAGCCCCCGAATGGGGACGGTGACGTGCCACCTCGATGCCATCGAGCAGGTATTTCGGGGTCCACCGCCGAGCCCTCGCGGCAGGCGGTCGAGGCGGCTCCGGGCCCGACCGCCGAAGCAGCGTCGGCGCGACACCCCCGGGGCGTCTGTGTCGACCTGCGAGCGCGGGTCAGCGACCCCTGACGAGTCGCTCCCCGGTGACCACGAGCTCGTCGCGAAGCTCGGGTGTCGTCGCCTCGGTGTAGACGCGGACCAGGGGCTCGGTGCCGCTGGCGCGGACCAGGAGCCATGAGCCATCGTCGAGGAACCATTTCAGGCCGTCGTTGGTGCTCAGGACCTGGGTTCGGGCGATGGGCTGACCGGCGAGCGTCGCCGGCGGATCGTCACGCAGGCCGATCAGCACGCGCTGCTTGACCGCGTCGTACGAGGGTCGATCGAAATGGACGTCGATGCGCCGGTAGAACGACGGACCGGCCAGCTCGTGGAACCGGGCCACGGCCTCGGACACCGGCCAGCGGCCGCGCTCGCGTTCGCGCAGGAACAGGTCGAGCAGCATCAGGTCGGCATAGATGCCGTCGCGCTCGGGCAGGTGCATCCCGAAGCCGAACCCACCCGACTCCTCGGCGCCCAGCATCGCGCCCGTCTCGATCATCCGGGGTCCGATGAACTTGAAGCCAACCGGCACCTCGTGCGTCTCGATCCCGTAGTGCCGGCCCAGGCTGGCCGCGGTCGATGTGTTGTTGACGCTCACGACGACCGGGTCGCGCAGCCCCCGGTGCTCGGCCAGGTAGTACATCAGCAGCCCGGTCACCTCGAGCTGGTGGAGGAACGTCCCGCGCTCGTCCGCCGCGCCTGCGCGATCGGCGTCGCCATCGAGCAGCAGCCCGAGGTCGTACCCGCCGCCGGCGATCCGGGCGAGGGCTTCGTCGACGTTGGGCCGGATGGGCTCGGGGTTGACGCCACCGAAGTACGGGTTGCGCTCGCCATGGATCTCGGTGACCCGGATCCGGTCGCCCGCCAGCAGGCGCGGGATCCAGCCCGACCCGACGCCGTACAGCGGCTCGACCAGGATCGACAGGTCCGCGCCCCTGAGGGCATCGATATCGATCGTTCGCCGCACGAAGCGCTCGTAGCCCGGGAACGGGTCGAACCACTCGACCATGCCCGCGGCCTCCGCGTCGTCGAGCGGCCGGCGCTCGATGCCACGCTCGCCGTTGGCGGCCAGCACCCGCTCGATGGCGCCCAGGATCTCGGCTCCGGCCGCCGCGCCCGTGGGCGCCTTGACCTTGAACCCGTTGTCGGTCCACGGGTTGTGTGAGGCGGTGATGACGATCCCGGCCGCCGCCCCCCGTTCGACGACCTCGAACGAGCACATCTGCGTGGGTACCCCGGTCTCGCTGATCGCGACCGGGATGTCGCGCGCCAGCAGCACCTCGGCCGCGGCGCGGGCGAAATGCTCCGAGGCGAACCGCCGGTCGTACGCGATCACCACGCCCCTGGCCTGAGCACCCTGGTCCGCCACGTACTGCGCCACGCCCTCGGCACACCGCCGGACGTTGTGGAACGTGAACTCGTCGGCGACCCGCGCCCGCCAGCCATCGGTGCCGAACACGATGCGAGTGGGCACGGGTGCGTCGGCGATGTTGGTCACGAGTTGGCCTCCGCTGCTGCGCACCGGTCCAGGAGCTGCTGCACCGCCTGGCGTGCGGCACGGGCGTCCCGGAGCACGGCGGTCGGTTGACTGGCCGTGATCGTACCCTCGCCCTGGCTGACCGCGAGCGTGCCGTCGGCCGTGCGCTCGACCACCAGGTCCTCCGATGTCGCGCCGACGGGCTCGCCCGCCTCGATCACGGCCCCACGGATACCCGAAGCCCCGAGCACCTCGAGCAGTGCCGACCAGGTCCCGACGTCGGTCCAGCCGACATCCATCGCACCCATCACGACGCGCCCGTCGCGTGCCGCCGGCTCCATCACCTCGTAGTCGATCGAGCGTGCGCCGAGCGATCGGTAGGCATCCACGAGCGTGCCTGCGCGCAGCCCGTCGGCGATCGGCGCGATGACCGAGGGCGCGTAGCGCTCGAGCGCTTCCCGGATGACGCGACGTCGCCACAGGAACATGCCGGCGTTCCAGGCGACGCCAGGTTGCCGGTAGAGCGCCTCCGCGTCGGCGGGCGGAGGCTTCTCGCGAAACGCCTCGAGCGGATAGGCGCGCAGGCCCTCGATGTCCCGGCCGGCCCCGTGGCGTGGCAGGAGGTACCCGTACTGCGTCGACGGGCCGCTGGGTGCCACGCCCAGGGTCACCAGCGGCAGCTCGATGCCGAACGGCGTCGTAGCCAGCCCGGCCGCGGCATCCCGGAGCACCCCCCTGAACACGCCCTCCCGGGCCGGGTCGATGCGATGATCCGCGGGCAGCACGGCCATCACCTCGTCCGGGTCACGATCAATGGCCAGCGTGGCGAGCGCGATCGCCGCCGCCGTGTTGCGGCCCTCGGGCTCGGCGAGCACCTCGACCCCAGGCACCTGAGCGCGGACGAGGGGTGCGTACGCCTCGGACGCGACGACCACGACGTCAACGGGCCCCAGCTCGGGTCCATCGAGCCGGCGAACCGTTCGCTGGAGCAGCGTCTCCCCAGTCGGGAGCAGGGGCAGGAATGGCTTGGGTCGGGCCGCGATGCTCAGGGGGCGCAGCCGCGTGCCGCCGCCGCCGGCCATGATCACGACGTACATCAGGCCATTCTGCGCCATGCCGGGTTGATGCCCGGGCGGTCTGCCGCGCTACTCAGCCGGTGTAAGGACGGGCTCGGGGAGGCCAGCCTCGGCGGCCAGGAGCGCCGCCTTGTCGGTGCGCTCCCACGGCGCGTCGAGGTCCTCGCGTCCGAAGTGGCCGTATGCGGCCGTCGCCCGGTAGATCGGGCGGCGCAGATCCAGGGCATCGATGATCGAGGCCGGCCGGAGGTCGAAATGGCGCTCCACCAGCTGCTGGATCCGATCGTCCGGGATGCGCCCCGTGCCGAACGACTCGACGCTGAGCGAGATGGGCCGCGCGATGCCGATGCCGTAGGCGATCTCGAGCTCGAATCGATCCGCGATGCCGGCGGCAACCACGTTCTTGGCCACCCAGCGCGCGGCATACGCGGCGGATCGATCCACCTTGGTCGGGTCCTTGCCCGAGAACGCGCCGCCGCCGTGACGGGCCATCCCACCGTAGGTATCGACGATGATCTTGCGGCCGGTGAGACCGGCGTCGCCCATCGGCCCCCCGGTCACGAACCGGCCGGTCGGGTTGACGTGCATCACCGGATCGACGGGGCGCAGCTCCTCCGGGATGGTGGGCAGGATCACGTATTCCGCGATGTCGCTGCGGATCCGCTCCGGCCGGACGTCGGGATCATGCTGCGCCGCCACCACGGCCGTGCGCACCCGCCTGGGCACGCCGCGCTCGTATTCGACGGTCACCTGCGTCTTGCCGTCCGGGCGCAGGTATGGCAGCTGGCCGGAGCGCCGAACCTCGGCCAACCGGCGCGCCATGCGATGCGCCAGCGCGATCGGCAGGGGCATCAGCTCCGGCGTGTCGCGACAGGCGAAGCCGAACATCATCCCCTGGTCGCCGGCGCCGAGCTCGTGCGCGGGTGCCGCGTCCGAGCGGACCTCGAGGGCCGCATCGACCCCCATCGCGATGTCGCTCGACTGCTCCTTCACGCTGACCAGCGTTCCGCAGGTCAGGTAGTCGAAACCGTACTCGGCCCGCGTGTAGCCGATGTCGCGGACCGTGTCCCGCACCACGGCCTGGAAGTCGACGTAGGTCGCCGTCGAGATCTCGCCCAGGACGAGCACGAGGCCGGTCGTGGTCGCCGCCTCGCACGCGACGCGGGCATCGGGGTCCTCGCGCAGGATGGCATCCAGGATGGCATCGGAGATCTGGTCGCACATCTTGTCCGGGTGACCTTCGGTCACGGACTCCGAGGTGAACAGGTAGTGATCGCTATCGAGGATGCTCATCGGCTCCGACACTGTGCTTGGTGGACGGCTCCGGGAGCGTACCACTCACGTACGTGGCCCTCGCCCGCCCTAGCCGAGTCCGGGAACCTCGAGCGGCGGCAGGTCGTCGGCGGGCGAGAACCCGAACACCTGGCCCAGGAAGGACAGCTCGGCGGCGTAGGTGGCCCGCCGCGTCGTCGCGCGCCGGAACCCATGCCCCTCGCCCTCGAACCGGATCACCACGTGCGGCACGCCCCGGCCGCGCAGCGCCGCCTCCATCGCATCGGCCTGGGACGGAGGCACCACCCGGTCGTCGAGCCCCTGGAAGATGAGCATCGGCGCACGGACGCGATCGAGCGAGTGGATCGGCGATCGCTCACGGAACACGCGCCGTCCCGCCTCGGTCCAGGGCGCGATCATCCCCTCGTCGTAGCGGGACTCGAACTTGTGCGTGTCCTCGTGGATCAGCTCCAGATCGGCGATCCCGTAGTGGCTGATCCCGGCCGCGAACGCCGCCGGTCGGAAGGCAAGCGCGGCCAGGGTCGTGTACCCCCCGGCGCTCCCGCCACGGATCGCCATGCGCGCCGGGTCAACGGAGCCCCGGTCCGCGAGGAACCGCGCCGCGGCCACGCAGTCGTCGATGTCCACGATCCCCCAGCGACCCTTGAGGGCGTCGCGGTACGGCCGCCCGTAGCCCGTGGACCCGCGGTAGTCGACGTCCACCACCGCGATCCCGCGCGACGTGAAGAACGCCCGGTCCAGCGACAGGGCGGACGACGCATTCCCGGTGGGCCCACCGTGGGACAGGACGATCAGCGGCGGCCGCGCATCGTCCGGGCCGCGAAACGCAGCGTTGGCCGGGGCGAAGTACAGCGCCCGAGCCGTCTCGCCGTCGCCCGTCGGGAACTCGATCAGCTCGGCCTGCGGCAGCAGCTCCGGGTCGAGCGGCACCGACACGCCGCGCGCCAGGACACCAATGGGTCGGCCGCTGACCGCGTCGAAGCGGACGAGCGTCATCGGGTCGCGCGGCCCGCCCGCGACGGCAACCGCCGTCGAGCCTGCGACCTGGAGGCCCTCGAGCTCGCTGAACGGCAACTCCACCTCGTGTACCGAGCCGTCGTCGGCGATGACCAGCAACGCGTCCCGACCCGCCGACCTCGCGACGGCCAGGACACCGTCCTCGGGCCGGAAGCCGTACGACGATCGCCCGAACACCCACGCGGGATCCGCGAGCTCCGCGTCCATCGGCGCGAGGTTGCGCGCGGGTCCGTCGAGCCCGTCGGATCCATCGAGCGCGTACAGGTTCCACCAGCCGGTCGCATCGGATACGTAGTGGAGGACCCCCGCCGGAGACCACTCCGGCTGCGCGATGGAGACCCCTCCGCCGCCGGCAATGGTCCGCGCCTCGCCGAGCGCGCCATCGGGCAGCACCGGTGCCACACGCAGCCGCGTCGAGTCCCATGGCATGTCCGGGTGATCCCACTCGAGCCATGCCAGGTTGCGGCCGTCCGGCGACGGCCGCGGCGCGGCCATGAAGTCCGGTCCGGTCGCGAGCACCCGACCCGCACCATCGGAGCCGTCGAGGGCCACCGCCACCAGCTCGTTGACCACGATGTCGAACCGGTTCGGGTCGTCGGCGTCGTGTGTCTCGCGGATGGCGAGCAGGCGATCGCCACGCGGGTCGAAGCGCAGGTCGGCGTACCGCCACGGGCCTTCGGGCGTGATCGGCCGAAGATCGCCGGGAGCCGCGCCCGGCTCCATCAGCCACAGGCGGCCGTCGGTCATCGAGGACACGACCGCGCGGCCGCCGTCGACGGCGTACGACCCGCCACCGTACTCGTGCACCCGATCCCCGGCGCGGAACGGATCGGGCGTCAGCTCGACCGTGATCCCATCGGCATCATGGCGGAGGAGCGTCCGCCGGCCGGCCTGGGCGGGTCGTCCCTCGAGCCAGTACACCGAGCCGCCGTCGATCCACGGCTCGCCGAGCGTCAACGCCGACCCCGCCACGAGATCGATGGTGATCGACGACGCCCAGCTGCCGTAGGGCGCGACGGTGACCCCCGTGCCGCCGGCCTCGTGATCTCGCTCGTCCGCCACCATTGCTAGGTCCCCTGCTGCCAGGACGAGACGTATGCCAGCTGCTCGGGGGTCATGGGATCGAGCGTGATCCCGACCGCGCCGAGCTTGAGCCGGGCCACCTCGGCGTCGATCGCCTCGGGGACCACGTACACGCGCGGCTCGAGTTCGGCATGGTGGAGGGCCACGTACTCCGCCGACAGCGCCTGGTTGGCGAAGCTCATGTCCATCACGGCGGCCGGGTGCCCTTCGGCGGCACCCAGGTTGACCAGCCGCCCCTCGGCCACGAGGTTGAGCCGCTTGCCGCCGATGTCGAACTGCTGCACGTTCTCGCGGACCTCGCGGACATGGCCCTCGGCCATCTCGCGCAGCGCGGCGAGGTCGAGCTCCGCGTCGAAGTGCCCGGAGTTCGCCATGATCGCCCCGTCGCGCATCGAGGCGAAGTGCTCGCGACGGAAGACGTTGATGTTGCCCGTGGCGGTCACGAACAGGTCGCCCCACGGGGCCGCCTCGCCGACGGTCATCACCTGGTACCCGTCCATCAACGCTTCCAGGGCCCGCACCGGGTCCACCTCGACGACCGCCACGTGCGCCCCGTGGCCCGCCATCCGCAGCGCGATCCCGCGGCCCACCCAGCCGTAGCCGGCCACCACCACGTTTCGGCCCGCGATCAGCAGGTTGGTCGCCCGCAGGATCCCGTCCAGCGTCGACTGGCCGGTCCCGTAGCGGTTGTCGAACAGGTGCTTGGTCAGCGCCTCGTTGACGGCCACGACCGGGAACGCCAGGGCATCGTCGGCGGCCATCGCGCGGAGGCGGATCACCCCGGTCGTGGTCTCCTCGGTCCCGGCCAGGATCTCGGGCAGCTGATCCCGACGGCTGCTGTGGAGCAGCGACACGAGGTCGCAGCCGTCGTCCATCGTGATCGCCGGATGGACGTCCGCGACGGCCCCGAGATGTGCGTAGTAGGTGTCCCGATCCTCGCCGCGGCGGGCATAGGTCGAGATCCCGTACTCGGCGACGAGCGCCGCGGCGGTCGGATCCTGCGTGGACAGCGGGTTGGACGCGGCGAGATGGACCTCGGCACCGCCGGCCTTGAGCGTGCGTGCCAGGTTCGCCGTCTCGGTCGTGACGTGCAGGCAGGCACCGATCCGCAGCCCGTCGAGCGGCCGCTCGCGCTCGAACCGCTCGCGGATCTGGCGCAGCACGGGCATCTCCCGCTCGGCCCACTCGATGCGGCGAACCCCTTCGGCAGCCAGCGACAGGTCCGTCACGTCGTGCGGGGTGGTGGAGATGGATCGGGTCATCTGGGCTCCTCGGCAACGCCGTCGACCGGCGACTTGATCTGATGCGCCTGCTCGATGCGGGCCTGGTTGGATGCACCCGGGTCGTCGGAACCTCGGCCGAACAGCCGGCGCAGCGGCGCGGTCAGGTCGGCCAGCGGCGACGCGATCCGGCGGATCAGGCGCTCCTCGAACTGGCAATGCTCCATGTAGCCCAGCCGCCGGTATGCCTGGATCGCCGGCGGGTTGTCCGAGCGAACGTTGAGCACCACCTGATCACAGTAGCGGAGGAGCTCGGCCGTCACGGCCGAGGTCACCGCCTTGGCGTACCCGCGACCTCGATACTCGACATGGGTCAGGACATTGCCCACGACCGCCAGCCTCGCCTCGCGCGAGATCACGTGCGTCCCTGCCGCAGCAATGAGCCTGCCGTTGACGCGGATCCCGAAGTACACGCCCTCGGCCACGGCGCTCGATGGGAGCCACGCGGCGAAGCCAAGCTGGTACAGGCGGTTGAGCTCGCCGACCTCGACCGGCAGGAGACGCGCGACGGGTGCCGGGACGGGCAGGAATCGGGCGCGGTCGACCCACATTCGGATCATCGGCGGCCCCGGCTCCACTCGGTAATGGCGAGCGACGGCGGGCAGGGACTCGGAGCGGGCGCCCAGGTATGCGGCCCTCGGCCGGACGATGTCGCGCAGGATCGCGCTGATGCCGTCGTTGGTCCCGGTCACGAACAGCGGCTGTGGTGTCAGCCCGCCGTACTCGAGACCGACGGCGACGACGTCGTCGCCCGACCGCGCAACCCCCCACTTGGTGCGTCCGAACTCCCGGTCCTCGAGATCGCAGATCGCGTATGCGGCAAACAGCCGGTCGCGCTCCAGGAACGAGCGCAGGAGCGCGCGATCGGTGGTGTGGTGGGCGGCGATCGAGCCCGAGCGCCCGACCACGACGCTGGCCATCAGGTGTCGTCCGATCGAGGATCGGCGGCATCGTCCGTCTGGACGGCATCGCCCTTCTGGGTGGCATCGCCCGTCGGGACGGGATCGCCCTTTGGGACCACATCCTCCGTCTGGGTGGCGCCGGCAGCCTCGCCGGCCATCGCCGTCCCGGCCGGTTCGGGCGCGACCGTCGCCGCCACCGGGATCCAGGGGTTCACCACCGCAGCAGCCCGGACCGCGGCCGCCTCGGCGTGCGCAGCGATACCGGCCTCGAACGGCGGCCTCAGGACGCCCTGCTCGGTGACGATGGCTCCGATCAACGACGCCGGCGTGACGTCCTGGAGCGGGCTGCGCACCTGCGTTCCCTCCGGGGCCACCCGATGCTCCCCGATCAGGACCACCCGGCCCGGCGCGCCCTGCTCGACCGGCGCATCCTCGCCGGACGCGAGCGCGAGGTCGAACGTGGTGGTGGTGGCACACACGATGACCGGAACCCCGGCGGCCGCCGCGGCCAGGGCCAGCGGGTACGTGCCGGCCACCGCGATCACGTCTCCGTTGGCCGTCACCCGGTCGGCGCCGACGACCACGGCGGCCACCTCGCCCGCCGCGATGCACCCTGGCGCCGCGGCATCGGTGACGACGGCATGCGCGACACCTGCCTCGCGCAGCTCCCAGGCGAGAATCCGCGATCCTGCCATCCCGGGGCGCGTCTCGGCGACGAGTGCGTGGATCGGCCGTCCCGCGTGATGCGCGGCGATGATGGCCGAGCCGGCCGTCCCCAGCTGCCCGCCGCCCATCGGTCCCGTGCTCCCGATCGTGAGCACATGCAACGGAGCATCCGCCTCTCCGGGGAGCACCGTCTGCACCCGCTCGACCAGCGCGCCATGCGAGTCCGTCGTCTCCCTGATGATCGTCTCGGCCTCCCAGCGCATCGCGGCCGCGATCACTCCACCGTCAGCCTGCAGGTCGAATGCCTCGAGCACGGCGATCATCCGCTCCACCATCGTGATCATCGCCACCGACGCCGCGCGCGAGTTGCGCAGCGCGTTCCCGGCGCCGCGAAGCGTCGCGCGGCGAGCGAACGGCCGCGAGGCGGCCGACCGGTCGGCGATCAGCGAGAGGGTGATGACGGCGAGCTGCGCCTGGGCCGGCGCCCCGACGATCGCCTCGCTTCGGATGGCGTTGACCGCGTCGGCGGCTCCACGGACCTCGAGGTCGGCCAGGACGTCGGGCAGCCGCCGCTGATCAACCACGCGGCACACGTCGCCATCCCAGCGAAACGGCGCCCGGAAGCCGGCACCGGCGGCCGGCTGCTCGGCCGTGGCGGATCCTCCGTCGGGCCCGGCGCCGGGCTCGGGTCCTGTGCCCAGCAGCTCCCTGGCGGCCTCGGCAGACTGCTGCTGGAGCACCTGTGCGGCGCCGATGACCGAGCCCACCGAGCTCATCACGTCGCCCGCGAACTCGCGAAAGAACTTGCGCCGATCGGGATCGGTCATCGGCGGGCCATCACGAGGTCACGACCCGGACATCCGATGCCACGCGGCACCGCGCGGCGACGGCATCGGCCTCAGTACCGGATGACGCTGGTGACCTTCCGTCCCTCGAGCCGCTCGCGGCCCTTGAGGAAGTCCAGCTCGACCAGGAATGCAAGGCCAACCACCTCGCCCTTGAGCCGCTCGACCAGGTCGATCGTCCCGCGCACGGTGCCACCCGTCGCCAGCAGATCGTCCACGATCAGGACGCGCTGCCCGGGCTGGATCGCGTCGCGATGGATCTCGAGCGTGTTCGACCCATACTCCAGCGCGTACTCGACGGTGATCGTCTCGGCCGGCAGCTTGCCCAGCTTGCGGACCGGCACGAGGCCGGTTCCCAGCAGGTACGCCAGCGGCGCCGAGAAGATGAACCCCCGCGATTCCATGCCCACGACGAGGTCCACCCGCTCGCCCCGATAGGGCTCGAGCATCAGGTCGATCGCCTCCTTGTAGGCGGCCGGGTCCTTGAGCACCGTGGTGATGTCGTAGAACAGGATGCCGGGCTTCGGGAAGTCGGGGATCTCACGGATCGTCGCGCGAAGCGTCTCGGCGGACATCGAGCTGGGAACCTCCCGGTGAGGGCGCTGGGCGGCGCCCAGGACGACCGGCGAAGCGGGTGGCGGGCCGGAGGGCTAGTCTACCGCAGCCGTGCGGGGGTTCCGATCGACCGATGAGCCCTGCGTGGCACGTTCGCGGGCTTCACCTGCGCCCACGCCGGAACCCGATCGTCGTCGGTCATCAGGCGGGCCGACGATCCGGCCCGATGCCGCCAGC
The DNA here is from genome assembly GCA_963734995.1 of uncultured Chloroflexia bacterium. Lineage (GTDB taxonomy): Bacteria > Chloroflexota > Limnocylindria > Limnocylindrales > CSP1-4 > CAIXZV01. Next base: position 125,105 of record CAVTJD010000004.1, on the reverse strand, counting down.
CCGAACAGCGAGGCGCCGAGCGACAGGGCGAACACGCCCGCGATCGCCCAGCCCAGGCCGTCGCCACCGCTCCGTTCACCGACGGCGGTGAGCGCACCGCCGAGACCCGCGCCGAGCGCGGTGCCGAGGATGTCCGACAGCTGGAGAGCGGATGATGCCGACCCCTGCTGCGCGGGAGGGACGCCCCGCAGCACCACCAGCGTGACCGCCGAGTACATGAAACCCATGCCCGCCCCGGCCAGCACCCAGGTGGCAATGACGATCTCGGGCCGAACCGTCGACATGACCGCGGGCACGGTCAGCGCCGCACCCATGGCGAGGCAGGCGAACCCGAGCGCCACGAACCGCCGTGGTCCCACCCGATCGATCCGTCGCGCCTGAATCCACGTTGCGCTCGACCACGCGATGGTGGTGACCGTGAACACGATGCCGGTCAGCGTGGCCGGCGTGCCACGCCAGGTCTGGAGGAGCAGCGGGATGTACGCATCACCGGAGAAGAACGCGAAGGTCATCACGCCGCGCAGCAGGACCGCCGCCGGCACGCCGACCGCGAGCGCCAGGGTCCCCGCCGGCGTCAGCCGACGGAACGCGATCAGCAACGCCGCCCCGCCGGCCAGCGAACCAGCGATCGCCACGGGCAGCGCCTCGACCGTCAGCGCGGCAACGAGCGTGCCCGCCCCGACCGCGGCCAGCAGGGCGTTGGGCAGATGCCGGACCGTCGCGGCCGCGGCCGCATGCTCGGCCTCCGGTGCCACCGCGGGAACGTTCCGCAACGCCGACAGCGCCACCGCGCCGGCGATCGCGAGCAGTGGCAGAAGACCCAGGAACACCAGCCGCCACGTCGTCAGCTCACCGACGATCGCCGCGATCGAGGGCCCGATCACGCCGGGCAGCACCCAGGCGGCCGACATCAGGGCGAACATCTGCGGCTGGAGCCGTTGCGGCAACCCGCGACCGATGGCCACATAGGCGGTCGGCGCAACCGCCCCACCGCCGAGGCCCTGGATCACCCTCGCCACGACCAGCACCGGCATCGACGGCGCAAGGCCACCGATCGCCAACCCCAGCGCGAACAGCCCCAGGCCGACCGCGAACGGTCGCGGCAGCGGCATCCGGTCGAGCGCTCCGCCCGCAACGACGGTACCCACCAGCGTGCCCAGGAAGAACCCCGAGAACACCCAGCCATACAGCTCGAGCTGGCCGAGCTCGTCCGCGACCTTGGGCATCACGGTGCCGATCGCGAGCAATTCCAGGGCGACGACGGTGATCGTCGACACGAGCCCGATGGTCAGGCTGCGCAGCTCGGGCGAGAACAGCTCGCCCGCACGCGGCGTACCAGCCGGCTCGAGCGTGGGCATGGAGGACACCCCACCATCATGCCTGAGCCGGGGCTCCGTTCGGACGCGAAGCTCAGAGCCGGCCCAGGCGGTCGAGCGGGAACGGCGGCTGGGCCAGCGGGCGGACCGCGATCCGGACCAGCAGCAGCGGGTTGTCGTCGCCCGCCGTCCGGTTGAGGTGGATCTCGCCGCAACCGGTGCAGCGGTGAACGAGGACCCATTCGCCGTCACCGCGCACGGTGATCGCGATCGGCTCCATCGACGATCCGCACTCGGCGGCACGGTCGCCGGGCACGTCGTCCACGTGACGGCTCCAGAGGCAGCTCGGGCAATGGTTCCGGTGGCGGGTTCCGGGAGCGTCGGCCGGGACGTCGAGACGGCAGTGACCGCACCGGAAGCTGGGTGATCGTCGCAAGGGGTTTCGGGCTCCAGCAGGAGGGGCGCGTCCGGACGCGTCGTGCTCCAGCTCCCGGACACACGAGAGCCGTCCCCGGCGGGACGGCTCTGACGTCGACGATGACCGAGGCGATGGTCAGCGGACGATCGGAGCGAATGCCCTCCGGAGGCGCGACGCGACGGGGGTTTCGACCCTGGCCATACGACCTCCATTCCGGCCCCGGGACCGCCGGTGGCGGTCATCGAACGAGCCGAGCAGAGTGTGGCGTGCAGGCGCGCCCGGGTCAAGGCGCATCGACGCTACCCCGGACCGGCAGCCCGGCGTAGACGCCTACCCGCCGATCAGCCGCAGCAGCTCGCCCACCACGGCGATCTGGTCCGGGGTTCGGTACAGCGGGTTGTTGAACGTGAACCCCGTGAACCCGGCCTCGAGGTACGGCTGCAGCGCATCGGCGCACTGCTCGGGCGTGCCCGTGACCACGTGAGGACGGCGCTCGGGCGGCAGGTATCCGCGCAACGCGTCCGCCTCCGCCTCCGTGGCGGCGACCAGGACCGGGGTCGCCATCGTCCGCTCGATCGTCGCCGGATCGCGCCCGATCGCCTCGCAGTGCCGAGCGAGCACCTGGGTCTTGTGCTCGAGCACGTCCAGCCCCAGCGGGAACCAGTGGGTCATGTCGGCGTACCGGGCCGCGATCTTGAGCGTCCGCTGCTCGCCGCCACCGCCGATCAGGATCGGCGGACCACCGGGCTGGATCGGACGCGGGACGTTGAGCGCCGCCTCGATCCGGTAGTAGCGGCCCTGGAACGTCGGCCGCTCCTCGGAGAACATCGCGCGAGCGATCGCGAGCGCCTCGTCCAGCCTGTCCATTCGCTCGCGGATCGGCGGGAAGTCGAAACCCAGCCCGACGTGCTCGGCCTCGAACCAGGCGGCGCCGAGGCCCAGCACCGCACGACCCTTCGAGATCACGTCGAGCGTCGTCGCCTGCTTCGCCAGGAGCGCCGGGTTCCGATACGTGACACCGGTGACCAGCGTTCCCAGTCGCACGCTTCGTGTCTCACGTGCGAGCGCCGCCAGGACCGACCACCCCTCGAGCATCGGGTCGGTCTGCGGTCCGATCCCGGGGATCTGGTTGAGGTGGTCCATCACCGTGACCAGGCTGAACCCCGCTGCCTCGGCGGCGCGGGCCTGCTCGACGATGCGGTCGAACAGCTGCTCGGGCGGGCTGTCGGGGAAGGTGTAGCTGGGCAGGTGGAGTCCGAACCAGGGCGTCGTCATGCGCCAAGCATGCAACCGATCGCTTGATCGCGCTGTCATCAGTCACGCAATGCCCGGGGTCAGGCTGCCGTCAGCGCTCGCTCGCGCAAACCTGACCGAATCCGTCCACCCGGACGGTATGGTGACGAGCATCGTGAGCGTCTTCACCGAGCTCGAGATCGCCTACCTCGAAGGGCACACCATGGGTCGCCTGGCGACCGTTGGCGCCGACGGCCAGCCGCACGTGGTCCCGGTGACCTACCGCTACAACCGGGACGAGGACGCCATCGACATCGGTGGCATCGATTTCGGGGCCACCAAGAAATGGCGCGATGTCCAGCGCAACCGGCGGGTCACGTTCCTGGTGGACGACGCCGCGCCGGACGGCGCCCACGCGATCGAGGTCCGTGGTGATGCCGAGCCCCACGCCACGGGCGGCGAATCGATCAACCCGCGCTTTCCAGCCTTCAAGCCCCAATACATCCGGATCAGGCCGCGGTACGTCGTGAGCTGGTCGATCGAGGAGCCGGGCTTCCATCCCTTCGGGCGGCGCGTGTCGCCTGAACCCTGACGCTTCATGCGTGCGTCCGAACAACTTGACATAGTGTAAGAAATATCTTACAATCGTGCCAGCCGTTTCGGAGGCACGCAGATGTTCGTGATCCTGTGGGCTGTCCTTGCCGTCGGCCTCGTCGGCGTCGTCGTGCTGGTGGCTTCGTACCGGGCTCGGCCCGTCATTCCCCCGCTCCACCTGCCGCCCGGCGAAAAGCTCCCGGTCACGCCGCTGCAGCGGCTCGTGCGCTGGTCGCTGGGCCTGGGACTGCTGCCGCTGGTCGCCGCGGCCGCCGTCGTCGCCTCGGTCGGGCCGGTTGCCTACGACGAGGACGACACGCTTCGCCTGCTGGGGACCGTATTGCTGATCGTGAGCATGGCCGTGCTCGTCGTCCCGATGATCGTGGCCGGCACCTGGGCCGGCCGGTCCGATGGACACCTCGACGAACGCGACCGAGCGATCCTCTCGCATGCGCCGACCGGCCAGGCAGCGGCGATGCTGGTCGTGCTCGCCGTCTGGATCATCGCTCTCCAGGAATCCTATCGTGGCGCCCCGGGCATCCCCGAGGCGTATCTCTACCTGATCTTCTGGTCGTGCCTGCTGGTGAGCCTGCTGGTGTCCAACGCGAGCATCCTGCTCGCCTACCGGCGGTCATGACCCGATGCCCAGGGCGACGGTTGCCAACCACATCAGGCGTCTTCGGTTCGAGGCGGGCGAGATGACACAGCAGGCGCTCGCCGACGCCGTGGGCTGCACGCGGCAGACGATCATCGTCCTCGAGCAGGGTCGCTACGTCCCGTCCCTGGCCCTCGCGCTCCGGATCGCGCGCACCTTCGACCGATCGATCGAGGAGGTGTTCGAGCTGGTCGAGGATGCCTGAACCCGCGGCGCGTCGGATCGGTCGCCGGCGTGGTCAGCCCGCGGCCCTGCGCGGCGGCAGCGTCGTCGGCTTCTCCCAGACCGAGACGTGTCGCCGGCTGTCGCTCGTGAATGGCCGCCGCTCCCAGTCGCTCCACCGCTCGCGGAGCCGCAGCCCGGCCAGCTCCGCCATCAGGTCGAGCTCGGCCGGCCAGACGTAGCGAAACGGGATCGACAGGCGCCGCCAGCTGCCGTCTTCGAGCGTGAGGTGATGCGAGATCATCCCCTGGTCGACGACGTCGTACTCGTCGAAGCCCAGATGATCGTCGCTCACGTCGAACGGGTGGACCGTCTCGCCGGGCGGCAACCTCCGGAGGTCGGGAACGCCGACCTCGACCAGGAAGCAGCCACCCTCCTCGAGATGCGCCGCCGCGTTGCGGAAGCAGGCAACCTGGGCTGCCTGGGTGGTCAGGTTCATGATCGTGTTGAACACGAGATAGACGAGCGCGAACGAGCCGTCGGCGTGCGTGGTCGTCATGTCGCCGATCACGACCGGGATGTCCGCCCCGCCCGGCTTGGCGCGCAGGCGAGCAACCATCGCCCGCGACAGCTCGATGCCGTGCACCTCGACGCCTCGCCGGGCGAGCGGCAGCGCGATGCGACCCGTCCCGATCGCCAGCTCGAGGACCCGGCCGCTGCCGGCGAGGTCTGCCAGGACGTCGACGGCGGGATCGATGGCCGCTGCCTGGTTGGACTCGTCAGCGGGGTCGTCGTACGTGGCTGCCACGTCCTCGCCGAAGTAGCCGTCGTCGTCCATCGGGCTAGCTCGAAGGCGGGATCTCGACCAGCGTGCCGGCGTGGAGAGCGTAGTCCCAGACGTCGATCGCCGGCGGCTCCACCCCCAGCGTGGTCAGCGCGGTGCAGATCTGACTCCGGTGGTCGGTCCCGTGATGCAGCGCCTGCGCGAGCCGGATCCCGACCGGCGCGTGGGTCTCCGAGCCGTCGTCGCGACGCCGGATCAGCACCAGATCCGGGTCCAATCCGCGCGCCAGCAGCGCAGACCAGGCGGGGCCATGGGTCGCCATCTCGGCACGCAGCTCCGCGGGACCCATCGGGCCCTCATCGATCGGGGCGATCGCTCCGTCGCTCAGCACGCGCAGGTAGTTGGCATCGGCGCCGACCAGGTGACGCAGGGTGTCGAGGATCGAGCCATAGGTGCCCGGGACCGCGGTATCGAGCTCCGCCGGCGTGAGCGGCAGGCAGGCATCGATCAGCTCGAGCGTCGCCCATACGTGGTGATCGAATGCGTCGGTCATCAGGAGGTTCGTCATGGCCGGACCGTACCACCGTGGATCAGGGCTGGAAACGGGCCTGCGACGTGCCCGGGGACGTGCCTGCAGCGCGTCGTCGCATGACCGTGCATCCTGCGCACGGGAGGTGTGCCTTGGGCTATGACGTTGAGACGATCAGCGTGGACGGGCGATCGACCGCGCTCGGCTCGGCCGGCTCGTTCACGCTCGTCGTCGATCGGCCGGTGGATGCCGGCGGACGCCGCCCCGGAACCTGGCCACCTGATCCCGGGTGCGGAGCCCGGCTCGCTGTGTGATGCTAGCGACGCCCCGCCGATGCGACCGGCCAGGGTCGCGACGGGGCGCCCGCCCGCGAGATGCCTGCGGCCCGCTCCCCGGCGGTGTCCTGCCAACGAACGAAGGAGACGTCCATGGCGGCCAAAGAGGTGGTCCTTGGCATCTTTCCCGATGAGGTCGCCGCGGACGCGGCTGTCGCTCGGCTGCAGGCGTGGGACGAGCTGGATCCGGACGTCAAGCTCAACGCCATCGGCATCCTGGTGGCCGATGCGTACGGGCAGCTCAAGACCCAGAAGGTCGGCCGGCGGACGATGGGCAAGGGGGCCGGTATTGGCATCGCGCTGGCCATGCTGACGCCGGTCGGGCTGGCCGCGGGGATCGTGGGCGGGGGGCTGATGGGCGCCCTGCACCGCAAGGGCCTGGGGATCAAGCCCGAGGTCCGGCAGGAGATCGGCTGGGAGCTGTCGGGCGGCAAGGCCGCGGTCGGGGTGCTGGTGGCCGTGGACCAGGCGCCGACCGTGTCGGCCAAGCTGACCGAGCTGGGCGGGTCGGTGCGTGAATACGAGCTGAGCGAGGAGGCGCTCAACGAGATGGCCGATGCGGCCGGCAGCTTCGATCTCGGTGGCGAGGGCGGCGATGCCGGATCAACGCGGCGCCGGCCGGCGCCGCCCGCGTAGGGACTCGGCGAGGGCGTGCTGCATCAGGAACCCAGCCAGCGGAGAATGACCCATGACGGACATCGCGGTCCCGGCTGAGCCCCTCGCCCTCGAGACCCCTGACGGGCGGCGGCTGGACGTCTGGCTGGCGGGCCCCGAGGACGGGACGCCGCTCGTGTTCCACGTTGGCACCCCGAGCGCCGGCATCCCGTTTCCCAGGTTCGTCGAGCAGCTCGCGCAGCGCGGGCTGCGCTACGTGAGCTTCAGCCGGCCGGGCTACGGCGCGAGCACGCGCCGACCGGGCCGCAGCGTGGCGGACGTGGTGGGCGATACGCAGACCGTGCTCGACTCGATTGGCGCGGACAGGGCGTGGGTCATGGGCTGGTCGGGCGGTGGACCGCACGCCCTCGCCTGTGCCGCGGTCATGCCGCAGCGGGTCCTGGGCACGGCCACGATCGCCTCGGTCGCGCCGTATCCGGCAGACGGTCTCGATTACCTGGCCGGGATGGGTGCCGAGAACGTCGAGGAGTTCCAGGCCGCGCTCGACGGACCGGACGCCCTGATCGGGTTCAAGGAGCGCAACTGGCCGATCCTGCGCAACGTGACGGCCGCCGACGTCTCCGCGTCGCTCGGCGATCTCGCCGACGAGGTCGATCGCGGCTCGATCCACGACGACTTCGCCGAGTGGCTGGCGAGCCTGTTCCGCGGCGCGTTGCGCGAGTCGTACTGGGGCTGGTACGACGACGACATGGCGTTCGTCCATCCGTGGGGGTTCGACCTGGGCTCGATCCGAGGTCCGGTGCACATCTGGCAGGGCGCACACGACCGGATGGTGCCGTTCGCGCACGGCGAATGGCTGGCGGCTCACGTCGGGGGCGCCTGCCCGCACCTGTTCGCGGAGCACGGCCACCTGACCCTGGTCGTCGATGCCATGCCGCGCATCCTCGATGAGCTGCTGGGGTAGCAGGGCCGCTACCAGACGTCTCCCTCGCGCCAGTCGCACGACAGCGGCGCGGTCAGGTCAAGCGGTGGCGTGCCGGGCGTCGCCAGCACCAGGACCCCGCCGTCGTCATCGGCCGTGCGCACCGGGCCGTCGGGCATCCTGACGAACGTCGGGCCCAGCCATCGGCGCCAGCCCAACCGCTCGTAGAACCCTGGCCGGCCGGTGCTCAGGCCGCCGAGCTCGTATCTCTCGCGGATGTGTGCGTCCGCCGCCGAGACCACGGCGCTGCCCAGCCCTCGGCGCTCCAGGTCGGGCCACGTCGCCACCGCCTCGAGATACCCGGTTCGCAGCGGGCGTTCGTCCGCGACCAGGAGCCTGCCCACCACCGAGGCGTGGCTGACGATCCGGCCCTCATGCTCGATCAGCCAGTGCCGGCCACCCAACGCATGCTCGAAGTCGTGGCCGTCGAAGCGGCCCCCGGGCCAGGCGGCATCGAACAGCGACCGCATGCCCGCGAGGTCACCCTCGGTGAGCTCATCCGTCGTCGCCGTCCGGACGGGCGGTGTCATCGGTCCCGCGCCGCATCCACGTCCATCTCCAGCTCCAGCTCGTCCCGGATCAGGATCCCGTGGAGGCCGATCTCCGGGATCGCCGGCTTGAGCGTCGCTCGGCTGCGGTCGACGGCGCCGGCATCGACGCGGGCCAGCCGGAACCCGCGGCGCTGGTAGAAGCGGAGGGCATCGGTGTTGTCGTTGGTGGTGATGAGCCAAAGCCGGCGCGCCCCGATGGCCCGAGCCAGCGTGCGCGCCGCCGCGACGAGGGCCGTGCCGGCACCGGCCCACTGCCGAACCGCATGGAGCGTGAGGAGCTCGACCGAATCACCGGCTGCGATCCAGGTCGCAACACCGGCCAGTCCACCGTCCCGGTCCGCGGCGAGCAACGCCGGGTGGAGGCGCGCGTCGACGAGCTCGCCCTGGCGCGCCACGACGGCCGCATCGTGATCGGCGAGGAAGGCATCGACCGACGGCCGGTCGGCGGTCATCGCCGGCCGGACCACGATCCCGGCATCCGCGGCGGGACCGAGGATCTCGACGATCCGGAAGCGCTCGGCAACCACGGGCGTGTCGTCGGTGAGCGCGAACGATGGGTCCCCCAGGCCTGCCCGCAACCGTTCGAGCTCGCCGCTCCAGTACCGCTCGTGCGCGACGCGAAACTCGGCCGCGTTGGCGTACCCCTCGCCCTCGTCGATTGCGTGGGCATCGTCGACGTCGGCCAGCCTGGTCACCCGCGCGCTCGTCGTCTCGACGACGGCGACCGGGCGATCGGCGCTGTCGACCAGCAGCTGTCGATCCCCGGCGGTGGGTACCGACTCGTCGTCGATCCGGTATTCGGCGACCAGGCTCGCCGTCGCCGTCTTCGTTCCGGCAAGCGCCAGCCGCGTCAGCTCCATGCGCAGCGAACCGGGGGACGCGAACGCGGTGCGCGGCAGGTGATCGACAGCGTTGGGCGTGGTCACGGGCGAGATCATAGGTCGCCGGTGGTGCGCCAAAGCCGGCCTCGGGGCCGCGACTCGATGCGGGCGGCGCGCGTCAGCCCGCCTCGGCCCCGGCCAGCTCGATGAGGTCCGTCAGGCCGGGCGGATACACGACCTCGTCGGTCGCCACGAGGTCCTCGACCGTCCACCACCTGGCCGCCTCGACCGCGTCGCCCTCGGCTCCGGCGAGGCGGCCTTTCGCGACCTCCGTTCGCTCGCCCATGCGGCCGGCCACGTACCACTCGTCCTGGACGAACTGACGGCCGGCGAACCGGAAGCGCACGTCGGTCCGCGCACCCACGATCGGCCCGAACGTCACGTCCCGGATCCCCGTCTCCTCGCGCAGCTCGCGCCGGGCCGCCGCCTCGATCGATTCGCGGATCCGGATCCCGCCACCCGGCAGGTACCAGTAGCCCCGACCCTCGGGGTCGCGGCCGGGCTCGAGGCGGAACAGCAGGACGCGGCCAGCCGTGTCGAGCAGAACCACGCGCGCGACTCGTCGCCGTCGACGACGCGGCCAGCGCAGGCGGGTTCGGACCCGCGTCCCGTCGTCCGTCACGAGCGGGCGTGGCGCAGCCGGTCGAGATCGAACGACCAGTCGTTGCAGACCATCCAGTGACCTTTCGGATACTCGAAATCCAACGGACCCAGCAGCTCGAACCCGAGCGTGCGACACAGCGCGTTCGAGGGCACGTTGTCGACCGACGGGAACGCGTGGATCGTCCGGTACGGCGTCTCGGCCGCCGCGATCTCGAGACAGCGGGTGGTTCCGCGGGTGGCAACCCCGCGTCCCTGGAACTCCGGAAGGACGCTCCACCCCGTCTCGAGCGCCGTCTCGCCGCGGATCGGATGCGGCCAGAACCCGACCGATCCCGCCGGGGTGCGCTCCGGCCCGACCGTGATCACGAACATCCGCCCGGCCTCGGCTGGCATGTTCACGTAGCGCGCGAGGCGGTTCCACAGCTTCTCGGGTGACTCCGGCCCGCCCAGGTGCTCGGTCATCACCGGATCCCCGAGCAGCCGCTCGATCAGGCCCAGGTCGCCGGTCACCCACGGACGGAGGCCGATGTCCCCGCGCGAATCGTGGTGCGCCGGGTGGATGTCCATCTGGACATGATCGGCGACACTGACGCACATGCAAACCCCTGTTGATCGCGATTTCGACCAGCACCTGCCCACCGTTCGCTCGGCGCCGCGCGATGTCGGCCGTGTCGAGCTCATCGTCCGGCGCCCGGCGGTGGACGAGCGCGAGCTGCTCGACGAGGGCGTGCTCGACGTGGACACCGGTCTGACCGGCGACGGCTGGGTCGCCCGAGGCAGCCGCTCGCCCGACCGGGCCACGCAGCTCACCCTGATCAACACGCGGGCGCTCGCCGCCATCGAGCCCGATCGGTCGCGCTGGCCACTTGCGGGCGACCAGCTCTACGTGGACTTCGACCTCGGTGTCGAGCACCTCCCGCCCGGCTCCCGGGTCGCGATCGGCGACGCGGAGGTCGAGATCAGCGAGAAGCCCCACACCGGGTGCTCCAAGTTCAGCGCCCGCTTCGGCGTCGATGCGCTGCGCTGGATCAACAATCCCACGGGCCGCGAGCTGCGCATGCGCGGCGTCAACTGCCGCATCGTGCGAGGCGGCACGGTGCGCGTGGGCGATCCGATCCGCAAGGTCTGACGCGATCCGCAAGGTCGGCGCGGCTCGCCGGGCGCCGAGCCTCGCGGGCTGCCGGGACTAGCCGGCCGGCGTGGCTGCCGCCGCCACCAGCCTGGACACCACCGCCTGGGTCAGCGTCCAGCCCTTGAGCGGATCGCGCGGCAGCCGGATCCGGACCTGGTTCGACGCGAACGTCATGTCACCGGGTCGGACACCTGGCAGCGGAGCCGCTCCGCCCGCTGCCCCCGGTGCGAGCAGCTGCATCGCCGTCGCACGGGACAGGCTTGCGCCGAAGCGAACGACCAGCCAGCCCTCCTCGCGGGCCAGCGAGGCGACCCCTGCCGACTCGGCCGACAGCCGGAGCTCGGCCACCTCGACCAGCCGTAGCACGGGAGCCGGCATCGGTCCGTAGCGGTCGATGACCTCCTGCCGGAACGCCGCCACATCGCCGGTGGTCCGCACCCGGGCGAGTCGCCGGTAGAGCTCGAGCTTCTGGGCCTCGTCGGCCACGTAGTCGTCGGGGAGATGCGCATCGACGGGGAGATCCACCACCGCCTGCGGCGCCTCGCGCACCGGCTCCCGGTCCTCGCGCCGAGCCTTCGCCTCCTCGACCGCCTCGGCCAGCAACCGGCTGTACAGATCGAACCCGACCGCGGCCATGTGCCCTGACTGCTCGCCGCCCAGGATGTTCCCCGCCCCGCGGATCTCGAGATCCGCGAGGGCGATCTGGAACCCCGCGCCCAGCTCTGAGGCGTTGAAGATCGCCTGGAGTCGCTTGCGGGCCTCCTCGCTCATCCGCTCCCGCCGGCGATAGAGCAGGTACGCGTACGCCCGGCGGCTCGACCGCCCGACGCGGCCCCGAAGCTGGTACAGCTGCGCCAGGCCGAGCGTGTCGGAACGGTCGATCACGATCGTGTTGGCGTTGGGGATGTCGAGCCCCGATTCGATGATCGTCGTGCACACCAGGACGTCCGCCGCGCCGTCCGCGAACGAGAGCATCACGCGCTCCAGCGCACCCTCGGCCATCTGCCCGTGACCGACGACGATCCGTGCCGAGGGCAGCAGCCGCCGCAGCTGCTCGGCCTGCGCCTCGATCGTCTCCACCCGGTTGTGGACGTAGAACACCTGCCCGCCACGATCCAGCTCGCGCAGGATCGCGTCGCGGACCAGGCCGGCCGACGCCTCCGCCACGCGCGTCTGGATCGGCAGCCGGTCCTCGGGCGGCGTCTCGATCACGCTCAGGTCCCTGATCCCCGCGAGCGCCAGGTTCAGCGTCCGCGGGATCGGCGTTGCCGACAGCGTCAGCACGTCGACCGCCGCCCGGAGCTGCTTGAGCCGCTCCTTGGCCGCGACCCCGAACCGCTGCTCCTCGTCGACGACGACGAGCCCGAGGTCGTGGAACGCGACGTCCCGGGACAGCAGGCGGTGCGTCCCGATGACCAGATCGACCGTTCCGCTGGCGAGCCCGGCGACCGTCGCCTGCTGCTGGCGCGCGCCCACGAACCGCGAAAGGAGGCGGATGGTGATCGGGAAGGCGGCGAAGCGCTGTGAGAACGTGGTGAAGTGCTGCCCCGCCAGCACGGTGGTGGGAACGAGCACGGCGACCTGCTTGCCGTCCTGGATCGCCTTGAACGCCGCCCGCAGCGCAACCTCGGTCTTGCCGTAGCCCACGTCGCCCACCACCAGCCGATCCATCGGCCGGCGCGTCTCCATGTCCGCCTTGACCTCGGCCGCGGCCCGCAGCTGGTCGGGCGTCTCCTCGTACGGGAACGACGCCTCCAGCTCGCCCTGCCACGGCGTGTCGCCCGCGTACGCGAAGCCCTGTGCCGCCTCGCGCTTCGCGTACAGCGCCAGCAGCTCCTCCGCCAGGTCGTTGACGGCCCGCCGGACGCGCTGCTTGGTCCGCAGCCAGTCCGTGCCGCCCAGGCGCGACAGGGTCGGGTGCTCGCCCCCGGAGTAGCGGCTGACGCGGTTGATCTGCTCGACCGGGACGAAGATCCGGTCGCCGGCGGCGAACGACAGCTCGAGGTAGTCGCGCTCCTGGCCCGCCTCGCCGCGTCGCAGCATCTGCTCGTAGCGCGCGATCCCGTGGTCGATGTGGACGACGAGGTCGCCCGGTGTGAGCCGTTCCAGGAGGTCTCGCGGCACGATCCGGCGCAGCGCCTTGGGGCGGCGAACGCGGACCGAGCCGAACAGCTCGCGGTCGGTGACCAGGGCCAGCCCGTCGGGCCCACCCTCGAAGCCGCCGTTGAGCGACCGCTCCACGAGCGCGATGGCGCCCGGCGGTGGCGCCTCCGACACGCGATGGACGATGCCGACCGCGTGGCCCGCCTCGCCCAGCAGCTCGGCGAGGCGAGGCGCCTGGTCCGAGGCGAGCACGACGCGTGCTCCCTCGCCCAGCCAGTGCTCCACGCCCTCGACCAGGCGCTCGGTGCGACCCGGCGGGAGGACGGGCTCGCGCCAGCCGAACAGGTCACCGGACGCGAGGCCCTTCGCGGCAAACGCCATGCCCTGCGCCTCGGTCGCCTCGGACTGCCAGGTGAGCTCCAGCGTCCGCGCACCGTGCAGGCGAGCCTTCCAGTCGCGTGCGGGCAGGTAGGCGGCCGGCCAGTCACGCGGCAGCTCGCCCGTCTCGACCATCTCCGCATGGCGCTCCTCGGCCTGACGCCACAGGAAGTCCGCGGCATCGGCGAGGTCGCCGGGCTCGTCCAGCACCAGCAGGGACGATGGGTCGAGATGATCGAGGGCGGTGGCCGGCGCGATGAGCCGCGCCCACACCTCGGTCGCGTCGCCGGCATGGAGCGCCCGCCCGATCGCGGGGGGCTGCGTGTCCGGGCCACCCGTCGCGGCATTGCCGGCAAACCGGTCGAGGTCGGCGGCGAGGCGCTCGGGCAACCGCGGCGCGCGCCGTCCGAGCCGCGACCGGATCTCGTCCACGCCACCCCGCGGCAGCAGGAACTCGGTTGCGGGCAGCAGCGCGACCTGCCTGACCTCGCCGGTGCTCCGCTGGTCGGTGGGATCGAACGCGCGCAGCGAGTCGATCTCGTCGCCGAAGAACTCGATCCGCACCGGCAGCTCGGCCGACGGCGGGAACACGTCGACGATGCCGCCCCGACGCGCGATCTCGCCACGCCCGGCGACCTCGACCACGGGCGTGTAGCCCTGGTCGAACAGCTCGGCCAGCAGCGCGTCGAGCCCGATCCGCGTCCCGACCATCAGTCTCCGGGGACGTTCCGGCAGATCATCCGGGGAGAGCGTCGCCTGGAGCAGCGCCTGGACGCTCGCGACCAGCACGCGGGCGTGCCCCGATCGCCACGCCGCCAGCGCCGCGACACGGGCGGCCGTCTCGTCGGGAACGAGCTCGCTCCGCTCGTAGGCGAGCGAGGTTCGCGGCTCGAGCACCGCGACCAGCGACGGGTCGCCGAGCCATGCCGCCAGCTCCTCGGCCACGCGATCGCCGATCTCCGCGTCACGCGCGACCCAGCAGATGCGCTCTCCGTCGGCAGCCAGCGCGAGGGCCGCCGCGAGGTAGGACTTCGCGCCGTGCGGCACCGTGGTGATGCCGGCGTGGCGGCCATGCATGCCCGGTGCCGCCGGGGCACCGCCGAGCCGTTCCCGGAGCGACGCGAAGGCACCCGTGTCATGGAGCAGCCTGGGCAGGACGCCCAGATCCGGCACGCGACGGCCGGCGCCACGGGACGGTGAGCCGGCACGGGACGATGGCCTGGACCGGCGCCGCCCTGGTCCCGGCGCCGGGTGGCGAGCCTCGGTACCCGCCGCACGCGCCGCGGGATCGAGCAGCTCGACCTCGGCCTCCGCGGATGACCGGTCCAGGTCGATCTCGCGCTCGTGCGCCTCGGCTGCCGCGCGCCGCTCCGCCCATTCGAGGGCGACCTTCTCGGCGAGACGCCGTTCCCGGGTCGTGCGACCCCGGTAACGATCGGTCACCGCGGTCCGCCATCCTTCCGATCGCTGTCGTCGGAGCGCCCGCCCAGGATCCGCCGCCACCCGGTGCGCGTGCGCCGAACGCCGGACTCATCGGCCGGTCCGCCCACCTCGCCGGGCGCGGGACCGTCGACCGCCTCCGGCGGTGACTCGAGCTCGAACCCGTTGAATTGGTTGGCCGCTTTCGACGTCCCGTCGCGCGCCCACGCCTCGACGGCGTCGGCGGCGGCATCGAGCACGATCGGCAGGCGCGCCTCCTCGTCCGGCGCGAACGTCGAGAGGACATGATCGATCGCGCCCCGGCCCGGCTCCCCGATGCCGACCCGGAGCCGACTGTACTTCTCGGTGCCCAGCTCCTCGATGATCGAGCGCAGGCCGTTGTGTCCGCCGTGCGACCCACCCTCGCGGAAGCGCAGCTTGCCGAACGGCAGCGCGAAGTCGTCGACCACCACCAGCACCTCGGCCAGCGGCACCCGCTCGCGTGCGAGGAGCTTGCGCACGGCGATCCCCGAATCGTTCATATAGGTGAGGGGTTTGGCGAGCACGAGCTCAAGACCGCGATAGCGAACCTGGATGCTCTCCGACGCATCCCGCTGGCGACCCCGACCCGAGCGACCGGCCCGATCCGCCAGCCGATCGAGCACCATCCAGCCGATGTTGTGGCGCGTTCGCGCGTACTTGGCTCCGGGGTTGCCGAGACCGACGACGAGCTTCACGATCCGGCCGATTCCTCCTGATCTGCGACCCGGGCGACGATGCCCGAACACGGCGAACGGCCCCGGGACCGGGTCCGGCGGGGCTCGCGCGCATGGTACCGCCCACGGGCCAGGCGCTGGTCCGACGAGACGGTGCGCGACGGGCGAAGCGCTGGTCCGACGAGACGGTGCGCCACGGTCGAAGATCAGCCCAGGAGGCGACGCTCCAGCTCGCGCATCGCCGTCTCCTCCTCGGGCTCGGCGTGGTCCCAGCCGCAGACATGCAGCGTGCCGTGGACCGCGAGCAACCGCAGCTCGTCGCGGGCATCCCAGCGAACGTCCCCGGTCTGTCCACCGCGCCCGGCGGCAGCCTGGTCGATCGCCCGCTCGACCGAGATCACGATGTCGCCCAGGTGGGAGCGTGTGCCGGGTGGCAGGACGAAGGCGCTGCCGGCATGAGCGTCGAGGACCCGGCCCGGGTGATCCGGGAACGCCTCCGGCGGTAGGAGCGGGAACGACAGGACGTCGGTTGGACCCGTCTTGCCCATATGCGTCGCATTCAGGTCGGCCAGCTCCGCATCGCCGGACATGATCAGCCCGATCGACGCGGGCGACGGCGCGCCGGCCACCTCGAGCGCCGCCACCATCGAGCGGGCAAGAACGGCGGCGGGCAGGATCCTCGGGACGTCGGGGCGCCGCTCCACGTCGATCCGCCACGGGCCCAGGTAGAGGCTTCGCATCCCCACACGCTACCGCGTCCGGACCGCAGCGCAGGCTTGAATGCGGCCGCGCCGATGCGTCGGGCCGAGGTACCGTTGCGACGTGACCCTTCGACCCATCGTTCTGTTCGGCGACCCGCGGCTCCGGCTCCCCGGCCGCCCGGTGACCCGGTTCGATCGCGAGCTCGCGACACTCATCGACGACATGGTGGAGACCATGGACGCCGTGCCCGGCGCCGGCCTGGCGGCGCAGCAGGTGGGCGTCGATCTCCAGGTGTGCGTCATCCGCGTCGACGACCGCCTGTACGAGGCCGTCAACCCACGGATCGTCCACCGCTCAGGCGAGGAGGACCTGTGGGAGGGCTGCCTGTCGCTACCGGGCTACCGGGCGCTGCGGCGCCGGGCGGAGCACGCGGTGATGGTCGCCCAGGACCGCAACGGTCAGCGGGTCACGATCTCGGGCCATGGCTGGCTGGCCCGTGCGATCCAGCACGAGCACGACCACCTGCAGGGCCTGGTGTACACGGATGGGCTCCCCCAAGGGGCCGAGATCATCACCGACGAGGAGCTGGCCCGCCGATCGGGCGAATCCGACGAGGACGCCCCGGACGCGGACTGAAGCGGACGCGGACACGGACTGAAGCGACGCGCACGGACTGAAGCGGCGCGCACGGACTGAGCGCGCGGCGCACGGACCGGTGACGGCCCGTCGTCGGCTACGGCTCGCCGGACGCCCGCCGCGACTCGAGCTCGACCACCTTGTTCTGCGGGTACGCGATGCGCTGGTGGTACATCCCCAGCAGCTGCTGGACGAACGCCTCACGGATCTGCTCGATGTCGCGCAGGGTCAGGTTGCACTCGTCGAACTGATCGTCCGCGATCCGCTCCTCGAAGATCCGCGCCACCATCGCCCGGATCGCCTTCTCGTCGCGGGAGGACAGGGACCGCACGGACGCCTCGACCGAGTCGGCGAGCATGGTGATCGCGGCCTCGCGCGACTGGGGCTTGGGGCCGCCATGGCGGAACTTGCGCTTGTCGACCGCGTCGGCAGCCTTGCGCCCTTCCGGGGTCTCGAGCCCGCCGAACGGGGCCGCCGCCTGCTCCCGGGCCCGTGCGTAGAAGTAGGACATGACCGCGGTCCCGTGATGCTGCGGGATGAACGCGATCAGCGCCTTGGGCAGGCCCGACTTGTAGGCGATGTCGATGCCCTCGCTGATGTGGCTCTTGAGCAGCTGCGCCGACGTCGCCGGATCGAGCTCATCGTGGATGTTGTCGCCGCCCGCCTGGTTCTCGATGAACGCACCCGGGTTCGAGAGCTTGCCGATGTCGTGGTAGTAGGCGGCCACGCGGGCCAACAGCGGATCGGCACCGATCACCTCGGCGGCGCGCTCGGCGAGGTTGCCGACCATCAGCGAGTGGTGGTACGTGCCGGGCGTCTCGACCAGCAGGCGCCGCAGGAGCGGCTGCGACGGGTTGGCGAGCTCGAGCAGCTGGAACACGGTCACGATCCCGAACAGCGAGCCCAGCACCGCGAAGCTGCCCACCGCCGCAACCGCCGAGCCGCCCGCCGACACGGCAGCGGCGCCCAGCAGCTCCAGCAGGCCCCGGATGTCGCGGTCGCCGAGCAGGGTGAACGTGACCACGACCAGGGCGTTCATCACGAACACGGCCGCTCCGGCCTGGATGAACACGGCCAGCCGATCACCGCGGCGGACCGTCACGATGCCGGCGATCCCGCCGAACATGATGTACGCGGCGAGCTCGAGCCCCGTCCCGTTGACCGCGGCCGCCAGGACCGCCAGCAGCGCCATGAGCACGACCGCCGCGCCGCCATCGAGCAGCACGGTGATCAGCATCCCGACCGCGGCCATCGGCATGGCGTACGGAAGCCAGGCGCGGCCCGCCGTCAGCTTGATCCCGACCACCGCGACCAGGAGCAGCAGCGCAAGCAGCAGGAGCACGTTGTTGCGGTGCCAGAACTCGCGCCGGAAGCGCCATGTCCAGACGAGCAACAGGCCGACGATCAGGATCGAGAGGACCACGAAGCCGGCCAGACGCGCGACGTCGAGGCCACCCTCGTTGAGGTTGAAGTAGCTGATCGCCTCGTCGGCCGCCTGATCGACCCGATCACCCTTGCGGACGATGATGTCGCCACGCTGCCAGTTCGCGAGGACCGGCTCCACCGCATCGGCGGCCTGCTGGCGGGCGGTCTGGGTGAGCTGCTCGGAGTAGGCCGAGTTGGCGACGACCAGCGGCGAGATCAGCGCCGCGGCCAGGTCGCGCTCATCGGCGCTCAGGTCGCCGCCCATGCGTCCCGCGAGCCGGTCGCGCATCGCGGCAACCTCGGTGTCCTTGAGCTCCGATCGCTCGATCGTGTCGAGGACCTTGGCCGCCTCGGTCCGCACCGCCTGCCAGCGATCGACCGTCAGTCCGACCAGCGTCGTTCTCGGCCCGTTGGTGAGATCGGGGATCGCCTGCTGGAGCAACGTGGCCCGGGTCTCGGGCGAGACGATGTCCGCGAACGCGGCATCCACGGGGGCCACCCGTCGCTCGAACGCCGCGGCCTGCTCGGATGCGATCGCCTCGGCCTGCTCGGCGGTGAAGTCGTACTGCGGTTGAACGGCAGCGCTCGCGGCCTGCCGGGCCTGGGCGGTGAGCACGGCGCTCTCGTACTCCGCGGCGCGAGGCGCCACGACGTCGGTCGGCGCCGGCTTGCCCACCTCCAGCTGCGGCTGGGCCGGCAGCACATCGACGCCGAGGATGGCCGACATCGCGGCCACCAGCAGCACCGACGCGGCGAGCAGCCGGAACAGGTCCCGACGGGTGAACTGGGTGGCGGGTTCCGCGGATGTAGCCAGCATCGGTCAGCCCTCCTCCGGTTGGAGGTGCGTCAGTGCCTCGTGTCGTGGGCGTCGAGGTCCGTCGAGGCCAGCGCCTGCGCGACCAGCCCCGATGCGGCCTTGCCGTCGGCCCGTCCCCGGATCCTCGGGGAGAGCCAGCCCATCACCTTGCCCAGATCGCGCGCCGAAGCCGCCCCCGTGGCGGCGATGCCCTCCCGGACCAGCGCCCTGAGCTCGTCCTCGGTCAGCGGCTGCGGGAGGTAGTCCTGGAGGATCGCGATCTCGGCTTCCTCCTTGGATGCCAGGTCTTCGCGACCGCCCTTGCGGAACGCCTCGACGCTCTCGCGGCGGGTCTTGACCTCGCGCACGATCACGCCCATCACGTCGTCCTCGGACAGCGTCGCGCGCTTCGACTTCTCGAGGTTGTAGATCGTGTTCTGGGCCATGCGCAGCGTGTCGCGGCGCAGCGCGTCACCCGACCGCATTGCTGCGGTCGTATCGGCCTGGAGTCGTTCGCGAAGGGTCACCGGATGGCTCCTCGGGTGTCACGGCTCGTCGGTGACGATCCGTGCCCGCGAGCTGCGCCGATGGTGGGACGCCGGGATCCAGGTCCCGGTCGACGCGTGGGGCTTCGCGGTCTCCGTGGCAGCCGGCCCATCGGGGTGCCGCCGCCGGAGGTCAGCCCTGGCTCGCGCGTGCGTTCTTCTTGCGCTTCGCTTCCTTGCGCTTCCGCTTCACCGACGGCTTCTCGTAGTGCTCGCGCCGGCGAGCCTCCGCGAGGATGCCGCTCTGCTGGATCTTCTTGTTGAAGCGGCGGAGGGCGCTCTCGAACGTCTCGTTCTCACCCACTCGGACTTCGGCCAATCCCGGTTCACCTCCTCGGGCAGTGGTCTCGCACCCGCCTCCCGCGCGCGATGCCCAGCGGCGCAGGGGGCGTCCCGGCGGTCGATCGTGCACGAGCACGCCGAACCTGCCGGCAGGCCCGCGGAGTGTACGCGCGCACCAGAGGTGGGTCAAACGTGCGGACATGTCTGGTGCGCCAAACGTGCGACTTGACGGTAGCACGCGTTGACGATATTACTTGCTCACGGACAGTAGCAAGTAGCAATGACCCACGGCCGCCTGACTGGAGACCGACATGACTCGCCATGCAGTCACCGGAGCGCTCGGATTTTCGGGGCGCCATCTCACCGCGCGCCTCCTCGAGCAAGGAGACGATGTCGTCAATCTCACCAATCACCCCGATCGGCCGGACCCGTTCACCGGACGCGTGTCGGCGGAACCGCTCGGGTTCGATCGTCCACAGCAGCTCGCTGCCGCACTCGATGGTGTCGACACCCTGTTCAACACGTATTGGGTTCGCTTTCCGCGAGGCGGTCTCACGCACGCCGTTGCGGTCCGCAACTCGATCATCCTGATCGAGGCGGCACGGGCGGCGGGCGTGCGACGGATCGTCCACGTGAGCATCGCCAATGCGTCGCCGACATCCCGGCTGTCCTACTACCGGGGCAAGGCACAGGTCGAGGCCGCACTCGCGCGCTCAGGTGTCTCACACGCGGTGCTTCGACCGACCGTTCTGTTCGGTGACGAGCCCATCCTTCCGAACTCGATCGCGTGGCTGCTCCGGCGGCTGCCGATCTTCGGGATCCCGGGTGACGGCAGGTACGGCGTCCAGCCTCTCCATGTCGACGACCTGGTTGCCCTGGCGCTCGAGGCGGCCGCTCGCGAGGACGATGTCATCTGCGATGCAGTGGGACCCGAGATCTACTCCTTCGAGGAGCTTGTGGTGGCGATCCGCGACGCGGTCGGATCGTCTTCGCGACTCGTGCAGATGCCGTCCCCGCTGGCGCTCCTCGCTGCCGGCGCGCTTGGGAGGACCGTTGGGGACGTGCTGCTCACGCGCGAGGAGCTGGAGGGCCTGATGGATGGTCTGCTGGTAAGCACCGAGCTACCGAGAGGCGAGCACCGATTCAGCGACTGGCTTCGCGACAACGGCCACTGGCTGGGGAGGGCATACCTGTCCGAGGTGGCTCGCCACTTCCCCGTGGCCGCGACTCGATCGTGACGATCGTTCGCGCCGCTACCCCCGGCCGCCGACGCCGAGCAGGAAGTCGGTCAGGCCGGCGAAGTAGGTCTCCTGGTCGTCGTAGATCGCGCTGTGGCTGCCGTTGGGGCAGTGGAGGTAGCGGCCGTTGGGCAGGCGACGTGCCATGTCCGCCATGAACGCCGGGTCCATCGTGTCGTGCGCGGCGCCGATGACCAGCGTCGGCACCTCGATCCGGGCCAGGTCTTCGGTGCGATCCCAATCGAGCAGCTTGCCGCTCAGGCCGAGCTCGCTCGGGCCCTGCATCGGCACGTACACGGCCGGATTGACGTGCGTCATCATCCGAACCATCGGGTCGGGCCACTCGTCAGCGGGCATTCGGAGCACGTGGTGCACGTAGTGATGCTCGATCAGCAGCTCCATGTAGCGCGGGTTGTCGGTGTCGCCCGCGGCCTCGAGGGCCTTGATCTCCGCCAGCACACCCTGATCCATCGCCGGCATCAGCACATCGTTCGCGTACGCGTTGTAGGCGGGGCAGCTGGACATCATGTTCGAGATGACCAGCCCCTTGAGCGCGTCGCCGTGGTGCAGCGCGTACTCCATCGCGAGCAGCCCGCCCCAGGAGATGCCCGCGAGGAAGAAGTTGCTCCGATCCAGACCCAGCGCGAGCCGGACCTGCTCGACCTCGTCCACGAACCGGTCGAGCTCCCACAGGTCGGGGTCGTCGGGCTGGTCGCTGTAGAAGGAGCCCAGCTGGTCGTAGTAGTAGTACTCGACGCCCGCGGCGGGGAGGTAGCTGTCGCAGGCCTCGAACCCTTCGTGCGTGGCGCCCGGCCCGCCGTGGAGCAGCAGCAGCTTGATGTCCGGGTTGTTGCCGTGGCGCTTGGTCCACACGCGGAACTCGCCCCGCGGCGTCCGGATCGGGATCATCCGCGCGCCGCCGCTCAGCCGGTCGGCTCGCTGGGAATCGTCGAGGTACGTGGTGAGGGCGGGCATGGCGGCTCCTGTGGCGGCAAGCTGATCCCGCCCGGATTCTCGCACCGGACCGGCCGCCGACGCCGCCTGTCGACGGCTCGTGGAGAGACGTGAACGAAACGCGTGTCCCCGGCCATCGAATCGGGCATGGTTGCGGAACATCGCCGCATCGATGCCATGGGAGGGCCGAGGGCGTTGGCCGAGGCAAACGCGACCGGGCGAGCACGCACGACCGATGAGGCGTTCGCGTCACTCACCCGGCGTCAGGTCGATGCGGCCTACCGCCTGGCGTGGGCGATCCTGGGCAACGCCCCCGATGCCGAGGACGCGGCGCAGGACGCGTTCACCCAGGCCTGGCGCAAACGCGACACCCTGCGCGACGTGACCCGCTTCGAGGCGTGGTTCCAGCGCATCCTCGTGAATGTCTGTCGCGAGCGGCTTCGTGCTCGCGCGCGCGGCCGGGTGCGGACGATCGACGTGCCGCCCGAGCAAACGACCGATGACGACACACCGCATGCGCTCACGCGCAGCGCGATCGGCCGTGCCCTGGCCGGGCTGGACGCGGACCATCGGATCGTCGTGATCCTGCGCTACTGGGCCGACCTCACCGTGGATGACATCGCGGACCGGGTGGGCGTGCCGCCTGGCACCGTCAAGTCCCGTCTTCACTACGCGCTGCGGACGCTCGAACCGTCCCTGGAGGACGTCCGATGAACGACACCGTCCAGCTCACCCCTGCCGAGCAGCGATTGCGTTTCGAGCTCCGACGCACGCTGACTCCGCCACCGACGCCGCTGTCGCTCGTGTCTCACGTGGAGGATCTCGCGTCGCCGTCCATCGATCCGGGCATCCGGCGAGGCCGATCCATGCGGCAGGCGGCCGTGCTCGGCGGGCGCGCGCTGCGGCTGGGTCTGGCCGCGGCGGCGCTCATCGTGATGGTCGTGGCGGCAGGCCTCCTGGTGGGCGCCGGACGCGAGCGGACGGAGGTCGCGTCGCCCCATCCGACGCTGCCCGCGTTCACCGGTCCCGCCCTGCCCTCGCCCGTGGCCCAGCCCACGGTCGTCCGCGAGGGCGCGTGGATCAACCCAAACACGGCGTGGCTGATCGATGACGCCGGCAACCTGCGGATCACGACCGATGGTGCACAGACCTGGTCCGAGCCTCGCGGGCTCCCGGACCCGACCCTCACGGGCTATGCGTTCTTGGATGCCGATCACGGGTACCTGGGGCAGGCGGTGCAGATCGACGGCACGGGACCGTTCGTGGTGTGGGCCACGTCGGACGGCGGGCTCAGCTGGCAGCCGAAGACCATCGCCGGGCTGACGGCACCGGCGGGTGGCAGCGTCGTGGCCCTGGTCCATTTCACCGACATCGATCATGGGATAGCCCTGGCGGGACTGGTGATCGAGCAGCAGGTGGCCCTCCAGCGCTGCACCGGCTACGTCACCGACGACGGCGGCGACACCTGGACGGGCGTGCCCGATGCCCCGTGCGACACCTCGGTCTGGTGGGCGGGCCAGGTCGGGGTCGTGCAGCCCGACCTCGGGGCGCCGTCGATCCGGGTCACCCGCGATGGCGGTCGGACCTGGCGCGATGGGGAGCTGCCCGGTGTGGGCGACGGGACCCAGTTCTGGCCGCGCGGGCTGGTGGCAATCGGTGCCGACCACTACCGGCTCGTCGGCACGTACTTTCGCGACGGCATGAGCGGGTCGCCTCCGGTGGTGGCCCTCGAGACCGCGGACGCTGGCGTCACCTGGCACGAGGCGTGGCGAGCGTCCCTGCTCGATGAGGGTCAGCTCCAGTGGCTCACGGCGTTCGATGCTGACCACTTGCTGGCGCTCGCCAGTGTCTCGATCGCCGACCGCCCGTTCCAGGCGACCGAGCTCCAGGAGACGTGGGACGGCGGCCAAACCTGGGAGACCGCACCCGGTCCGGGAACGATCGACGCAGGTTGGCAGTCGTGGGGTGACCGGCTGCACGGGATGATCCAGGGCGTCGACATGGGCGGGTGCCTGGTGTCCGAGGCCGCGTGCGGCGGTACCGGCACGATCTTCCTCACCAACGACGGCGGGCGAACCTGGCACCAGGTTCCGTTCTGAGCACGGCGGCCACACGACGGCGAAAGGGTGACGGCGGTCGTTGCTGACCACCGCCACCCCAAGCACTGACCACTCAGCCGACGGCCGTCGACTCCGGGCCCGTAGCGACCTGCGTCGACGCCGACGGGGAGCGGCGCGTGATCACCCCCGCCGCCAGGCCGATCACGCCGATCGCCAGGACCACGCCCACGGTGAGCGCGGCGGACGTCCCCTGGGCGAACACGTCGGCTGGTGACGCCGAGCTGCCGCCCGACGCCGTGGCCGCCCCGAACACCGCCGTCATCACGGCGAGGCCGAACGAGCCACCGACCCACTGCATCGTCCCGGCGACCCCGGATGCGGCGCCGGCCTCATCTCGGCCGACCCCGGCCAGGATGGTCGCGTTGAGCGGCAGGAAGCTCCACCCGGCGCCGATCCCGATCAGCACCAGCGGCACGAGCACAGCCGTGACGTACTCGCTCTCGGCCGAGATCCGGGTCAGCCACGTGACCCCGGCCAGGATCGCGATCCCGCCGGCGGTCAGGACGCGACCAGGTCCGTACCGGGCGACCAATCGAGGTGCGACGCGCACCGCGGCGATCGTCGCGCCCGTCTGGGGCAGGAACGCGACCCCTGCGCCGAACGGCCCGAAGCTCCGGATGTCCTGGAGGAACTGGGTCAGGAAGAAGAACGTGCCGAACACGGCGCC
The DNA here is from genome assembly GCA_963734995.1 of uncultured Chloroflexia bacterium. Classification (GTDB taxonomy): domain Bacteria; phylum Chloroflexota; class Limnocylindria; order Limnocylindrales; family CSP1-4; genus CAIXZV01. The sequence continues at coordinate 100,334 of CAVTJD010000004.1, read as the reverse complement.
CGGGATCAGGAACAGCGTGGCGTATGCCGCCACCCGCCGCCCGTCGTCGAACAGGTGCAGCGGGAGCACTGGCTGGACCTGGCGTCGCTCGAGCCACAGGAAGGCCACCAGCAGCACGACGCCCGCGCCCAGGGTGAGGAACGTCTCGCCGTCCCAGCCACTCGACCCGGCGTGGATGAGGCCATACACGATGGCACCCATGGCCATCGTCGAGGTCAGCCCGCCGAGCACGTCGAGCTGGCCCGGCCGGCGCTCGGTGCCCAGGATCCAGCGCGGCGTGAGGGCCACGATGGCGACGCCAATGGGGATATTCACCAGCAGCGCCCAGCGCCAGCTGGCCCAGGTCGTGAGCACGCCGCCGACGATCAGCCCGATCGAGGCACCGCTCATGGCGACGGCGGAGTAGACCGCGAGGGCCCGGTTGCGGCTGGGGCCCTCACCGAAGTTGGCGGCGAGCAGGGCCAGCGTGTTGGGCGTGATCATCGCCCCACCGATCCCCTGCAGGGCACGGGCGGCGATCAGCCATTCCGATGACGGTGCGATGCCGGCGAGCAGCGAGGACACGGTGAACAGGCCGACGCCGGCGCCGAACACGAGCCGCCGTCCGAACACGTCGCCGGTCCGGCCGCCGAGCAGCAGCAGCCCACCGAAGGTGAGCAGGTAGGCATCGAACACCCATGACAGGCCGGCCGGGGTGAAGGACAGGTCGGTCGCGATGCTGGGCAGCGCGACGTTCACGACGGTCGCATCGAGCGCGACCATCAGGTAGGCAGTGGCGATCAGCGCGAGGGTCGCGCCGGGGCTCTGGGTTGCGGTTCCGGACGGCGCCAGCCGCCGCAGGATCCTGGAGGGACGGGAATCGGGCATGAAGGGACGCACTCCTGGCATGAAGGGAGGGGGAAACAGCCCGCGTCGGCCGGATTGGATCCGATCCGGCGACGCATCGGTCCGCGTCGGCCGGATTGGATCCGACCCGGCGACGCTTCGGTGTATAGTCATCCGGAGGAAGTCTCCGGTTACGCCGCGCACTATACGGGGACAGTCTCCGTTTTGCAAGTGGCAAGTTCAGCAGTGACAGTGCGCGTCGGGCGGGCTGGGTCGGCGGGACCCCAGGGAGTCAGCATTCGATGACGGCATCGACAAGGGGGCAGGTCGGGGCGCGACCGATGCGTGCGGATGCGCGACGCAACGTGGAGCGGCTGATCGCGGTTGCCCGTGAGGCGTTCAGCGAGCGCGGGACGGATGCGGCGTCGATGGACGACATCGCGAAGCGAGCGGGTGTGGGCTCCGGAACGTTGTACCGGCACTTCCCCACCAAGGCCGCCCTGGTCGAGGCGGTCTACCGCGACGGGGTGAACCGGCTGTGCGCGCGGGGCGAGGAGTACCTGGCAACGCTGCCGCCGGACCGCGCGATGTTCGAGTGGCTGCGGGCGCTGGTCGCGTACATCACCGAGAAGCGCGGGCTCGCCGGCTCGCTGCTCTCGTCGATGGATACCACCACGCTGTTCGCCGACACACATGCCAAGATCGCCGCCTCCGGCGGCGCGCTCCTCGAACGGGCGAAGGACGCGGGCGCGGTTCGGACGGACGTCGAGCTGAAGGACGTGATCCGGCTCGTGGGCGCGATTGCGCAGGCGGGGGAGCAATCGCCCGAGGGTGCCGAGCTGTCCGATCGACTGCTCGAGCTCGCCTTCGACGGCCTTCGCCAACCCGCGCAGCCGTAGCCGGCGGACCCGGTCGACAGCGTTTCGCCGGGGCGCTGACGGCTCGCAGCCCGGCCGCCGGGAACGGGCGACAATGGTGGCCAATGGTCACCGAGTCCGCATCCAGCCCTGACCCGTCCCTGGCCCTCGAGGCCGAACCGGTCCCCGACGCACCTGTTGAGACCGGTGAGCCGGCGCCCGGGACCGACGCTGCCTTCGACACGCCGACCATCTTGTTCGTGTCGGGCGGCCATCTCGTCCACGACACGTATCCGGCGTTCATCGGGGTCCTGCTGCCACTGCTGATCCCCAAGCTCGGCATCAGCCTGGCGATGGCCGGGCTGCTGGCCGCCGTCTTCCGGGTCGCGACCGCCGTCCAGCCGGTCCTGGGCGTGATCGCCGATCGCGCCGATACCCGCTACTGGATCGTGCTCGCACCTGCAGCCACCGCGATCGCGATCGGGCTGCTGGGCCTGGCGCCGACGACCCTCGCTGTCGCGGTGCTGCTGGCCCTGGCCGGCCTGAGCTCGGCCGTGTTCCACCCGGCCGCGGCCGCGCTGGTCACGCGGTCCTCGGGGACTCAGTGGGGTCGCGGGACCTCGATCTTCATGACGGGCGGCGAATCTGGACGGGCGCTTGGACCGGTCGTCATCGCGACCGTGCTCTCGATCGTGGGGCTGGGCTGGAGCTGGATCGCGATGGTCCCCGGGATCGTGGCGGCGGGCCTGCTCTATCCGCGCATCGCCCACCGGCCGCAGGTCCACCTGCGTCACCCGGCGGGCTCGGTTCGGGTCGCGCTGCGCTCGGCCCGTCGCGGGTTCTTCCTGCTTGCCGGCGCGAGCGTGATGCTGTCGATGGCCAGCGTCGGGATGCTGGTGTTCATCCCCACCTATCTGACGGACACGGGCGCCGGGCTCGTGCTCGCGGGCGCGGCGGTCACGGCGTTCGAGATCGGCGGCGCGACCGGGGCGTTCCTGGGCGGCACCCTCTCGGATCGGATCGGGCGCCGGCCGATGCTCGCGCTGGCCGCGGGGGTCGGCGCCCCGTTGCTGATCGTCGCCCTGCTGCTGCCGATCGGCCCGCTGACCCTGGTCATGCTCGCCATCGCCGGGGTGGTGCTCCTGAGCGCGGGCCCGGTGCAGCTGGTGCTGATGCAGGAGCTGCTGCCGAACAACCGGAGCGCGGCGGTTGGGCTGAGCATCTTCGTGATCACCCTCACGAGCGCCCTGGGGACGGTGGCGGTGGGTGCGCTGGGGGAGGCGATCGGGCTCCAGACCGCGCTGGTGCTGGCAGCCGGGGCCGCCCTGCTCGCCTTGCCGTTCATCGCGCTGCTGCCGGAGACGCGGCACGTGAGCGGCGCCACTGGCGCGTAGCTGGGGCCGGGCCGCGCGACCCCACCAGCCCCGTGGATCGCCTGGCGTTCGTTACGGCGGTCGGCACGATCCGTGGCTCGGCACGCGTTCCATCCGGCGGCGTCAGCAGCCGGGATTCCGGCGACACCCGCCAGGTGGAACGTCGGGCGAGCCAATGGGCGGCTGACGGCGCGTCTGTCGCCGCACAACCGCCGGAGTGAACGCGCAGCGTTCCAACCCGGAGGCGACACGCGCGCGCAGCGTTCCAACCCAGAGGCGAGACGCGTCGCGTTCCAACCGCCGGAGGCGAGACGCGTGAGGTTCCACCCGCCCGACGTGGATCGCGACGCGCGCGACGGCTAGGATCACGCCCAGCATGCAGACCCTCGTCGACCTCATCGAGGACGTCGCGCGCCGGTACGGCAACCGGAATGCGCTCGGGCTGCGGCGCGACGACGGCACGACCTACCACTGGTCGTACACGGAGCTCCTGCGGCGGAGCCGCCTCGCCGCGTGGCGGCTGCGCGCGCTGGGCCTGCAGCCCGGCGAGCGGGTCCTCACCTGGTCGCCGTCGACCCCCGCGCTGCCCGCGACCTACTTCGGGGCCATGTATGCGCGGCTGATCTTCGTCCCGCTTGACGCTCGGATGGCGCCGGACACGATCGGGCGGATCGTGGAGCGATCGGGTGCCGTCCGGCTCCTGCTGGGCAGCGGGCGCGACGCACCGGACCCGCGAGAGGTCGGCCTCGAACGGTTCCCGACGACACTCATCGAGGACCTGGCCGCGGACCCTGACGAAACGTTCCCGCCCGACTGGGAGGCACAGGTCGCGGCGTGGCCACGGCCGGCTCCCGACGAGGTGTTCGAGCTGGTGTTCACCTCGGGCACAACGGGCAGCCCCAAGGGCGTGATGCTCGCCCACGACAACGTGCTCGCCGGGGTGACCTCGTTCCACCGGATCATCAACCCGATGGAGCATCGTCTCGTGTCGCTGCTGCCGCTGTCCCACTCGCTCGAGCAGGCAGTCTCGCTGTACTACGCGCTCGACGTCGGCGCCGACATCCTGTACGTGCGAAGCCGCAACCCGCGGGTCATCTTCGACGCCCTTCGCGAGCACCGCGTGACCACGATGCTCCTGGTGCCCCAGTTCGTCGACCTCCTGTGGAGCGCCATCGAGCGGGAGGTCGAGAAGCAGGGCCGCGCGAGGACCTTCGGACGCCTGCGCCGGATCGCGAGGCTGCTCCCCTACCGCGCACGCCGGCGCCTGTTCCGGCGCGTTCACGAGCAGCTCGGTGGCGGAGTGCGGCTGTTCGCCACCGCCGGCGCGTTCCTGCCCCCGGCGCTCCAGCAGGCCTGGGAGGACCTGGGCGTGATCGTGCTCCAGGGGTACGGTGCGACCGAGACCGCGGCTGGGTCGTGCACGACCATGGACGATCACCCACCGGGCTGCGTCGGATGGCCGCCCAAGCCGGTCGAGATGCGGATCGCCGACGACGGCGAGATCCAGTTCCGCGGGCCGACCCTGTTCAAGGGCTACTGGCAGGATCCCGAGGCGACCGCGGCCGCGCACACCGAGGACGGCTGGTATCGCTCGGGAGACCTGGGCCAGCTCGATGAGCGAGGACGGCTCCACCTCCACGGGCGCAAGCGGGACATCATCGTGCTGCCCAATGGCTTCAACGTGTTTCCCGAGGACATCGAGAACGCCCTGCGCGTCGCCGGGATCCCCGACTCGGTGGCCCTGGAGACGAAGCCCGGCCGGATCGAGGCGGTCGTGCTCGCGCCAAGGCTGCGCGAGGCCATCGCGACCGGCGCTGCGGACGGGTCGACGCCCGATGACGTCCGGCATGCCGATGACGTCCGGCGTGGGATCGACATCGCGATCAAGACAGCCAACGCCTCGTTGGGGCCGAACCAGCGGATCGCGGGCTGGCGGCTATGGCCCGATGACGACTTTCCGCGCACCCACACGCTCAAGGTGAAGCGCGACAAGGTGCGTGCGTGGGCGGCGGTCGACACATCGAGCAGCCGGCAAGCCAGCCCGGCCTGATCGCCGGATGCGCGAGCTTGACCCTGCGCCCGATGTGCGAGCGTGACCCGCACCCGATCAGCGAACGCGACCCTCGCGCATCAGGGCGATGGCCTTGGCGACCCGGCGGGCCTTGGTGTCGGGATTGCTGGTGCCCTCGACGCTCAGCGTGAACACGCGCTTGTTGCTGTACGAGAGGCCGTCGAAGAACGCCCTGGCGACCGGATCGGCGGCGAGCGCGGCAGCGAGCTCCGGCGGCACCTCCACCTCGCGGGGCGCCGTGTCGAGCTCGAGCGTCACCGCGACTTCGTCGCCGGGCCTGAGCCCGGATGCCTCGCGGTGCTCGGCGTTCACCCCGACCCAGAAGCCACCGTTCATCGGCGCCACCGTCGAACGATACGTGTACTGATCGAGGGTCACCACGACAGCCGGGCGCCGGCTACCGCCGAGCGCATCGACCACTGCCTCGGGGACCTCGATGCCGCAGGCGGTCTTGCCGGTCTGCTGGATCGTGGCGCGGAACGTCTGGCTCACGGGGTTGCCTCCGATGCTGTCAGGGCTGGACGGGCGTGCCGATGGTCTCGAGCGTGGCAGCCAGGCGAGCGACCTCGGGATCGGGCGATACCGATGGGGACCAGGTGAAGAACACCAGCGTCTGCCCGACGCGCTGGATCACGAACCGCGCATCGCGTGGGTACTGGATGGCGCCCGTCCCGGAGGCAAGGTACGCGGCGAAGTCGCGACCGACGCGATCGGCCTCGTCGTTCGAGGACAGCTCGTAGATGACGATGTAGCCGTGCTGCGGGTCCGATGGCAGCACCGCCTGCATCAGGCGCCGGGGAACGTCGACCAGCGCCGGGCTCTCGCCCGGGCGATAGTCCGACTGGGGAATCCGGACCTGGAACGCCGCGTCCTCGAGCGCGGTCGACACGAGATCGAAGGTGTGCTGTGCCGCCTGGCCCGTGGGCGGGATGGTCGGCGTCGCCGAGCCGCCGATACCCACCCCGAGCACGCTCGCGATCACCAGCAGGCCGCCGACGACGAGGCTCGCGATCGCCAGCAGCGCGAACCAGACCGGAGGTCCGCCGCGACGCTCCGGGCTCGACGCCTCGCTCATCCGGGCGGCCAGTGCATCGGCCGGCCACCCAGCAGGTGGATGTGCAGGTGATCGACGGTCTGCCCGCCCTCCGGGCCAACGTTGACGACCAGCCGCCAGCCACGCTCGAGCCCCTCGCTGCGCGCCAGATCGGCGGCCACACCGAACAGCCGGCCCAGCAGCGCCGCGTGGTCGGTCGTGAGCTCCGCGGCCGAGGCGATGTGCGTGACCGGCATGAGCAGGATGTGCGTCGGCGCCTGGGGGTTGATGTCCCGGATGGCGATGACCGCGTCATCCTCGTGGACCTTGGCGGCGGGGATCTCGCCGGCGACGATGCGACAGAACAGGCAGTCAGCGGGCATGCGCTCCTCCGATCGATGCTGGCGTGGCAACCATGACGGGCATGGTTGCCCGACGGACGCGGCGCGCTGGGTCCACGGCAAGGATCTCCCCGATGACCCGGTCCGGAGCGCCGGCGTCGATGGCGGTCCGGCGCACCGTCAGGATCGCATTCTCGAGATCGTCGGGCGTGGTGGCCGGTCCCCTCGCCGCGTCGACCGCCACGGACACGTGGTCCTCGGCATGGCCGGCCCAGCGCCCATCGTCGAGCCGCGATTCGACGAGCACCCGGGTCACCGTCCCGAGCCCACGCCTCGCGAACGCGGCGCGCGCGTCCGCGGCCACCGCCAGCAGCTCGCCCGCGCGCGCCTTCCTCGCTCCCCCGTCGACCTGCCCGGCCATGCGCGTCGCTGGGGTCCCCGGGCGCTCCGAGTAGCGGAACACGTGCAGCCCGGCGAGCTCGAGGGAGCGGACCAGATCCACCGTCCGTCGGAAGGCGGCCTCGTCCTCGGTCGGGAAGCCCACGATCGCGTCCGCGTGCACCGCCAGCCCCGGGATCGCGGCCCGTGCCCGCTCGACGACCCGCGTGTAGTCGGCAGCGAGATACCGACGGCCCATCCGGCGCAGCACGCCGTCATCGCCAGACTGAAGCGGCAGGTGGAGGTGCGGCAGCGTTCGCGGCGCGCCCTCGACCCACGCCTCGAGCAGCTCGTCGTCCACGTGCTGCGGCTCGATCGAGCTGAGCCGGATCCGTTCCACCGGCATCTCGGCCAGGATCCGGCGGACGAGGCCGGCGAGGGTCAGCGTGCTGCGGACGTGCGACCCACGGGCGCCGCGCTCCGACCAGCCGCCGTCGTAGGTCCCGATGTTGATCCCGGTGAGCACGATCTCGCGGTGGCCCGCGGCGAGCGCACGTCGCACGTCGGCCAGGACGACCTCGGGCGCCAGCGAGCGCTCGGCGCCGCGCGCCCGCGGGATGATGCAGTAGGTGCAGTGGAACGAGCAGCCGTCCTGGACCTTGACGAACGCCCGCGTCCGCTCCACCGAGGCGCGATCGTCGGCGATCCCGTCGATCCCCGTAGCGGCCGTGGCCTCGACCCCGGACAGCGTCGGCAGGGCCGCATCGAGCGGGCCGTGCGGCGCGTCCGCGTCGGCATCGGTCGCGCCACCCAGCGTGACCAGCGCCTCGAGCTCGCGCAGCAGCCCCGCCTTCCCCTCGTTGTCGACGAGCCGTGCGCCCGGGTCCGCGCGAGCCAGGGCGTCCGGGTCGACCTGCACCGAGCAACCGGTCACGACGATGCGGGCATCGGGGTTCGCGCGGCGCGCGCGGCGCACCGCGGTCCTCGACTTCTCATCGGCCACCGACGTCACGGTGCAGGTGTTGACGAGGTACAGATCCGCCCGTCGCGACGGGTCGACGAGCGGCACACCGCCCGCTCGCAGCAGGCGCGCCGCCGCCTCCATCTCGGACTGGTTGACCTTGCACCCGAGGTTGACGATCGCCGCCGACCGCGGGCGGGCCGCGGGCTCCGTCACCACAGCTCGGGCTTGGTGGACATGAGGAACGCGATCAGCCCCACGGCACCGGTGACGCCGTACGCAACGTACCGCTGCCGGCGAGCGCCCTCGCGCCATGCAGCCTGGTCCGCGTCGCCGACCGCTGCCCGTCCGGCCTGGAGCCGGCGCAGGCCCGGTCGCTGGATGACGAACAGCACGACGGCCGCAACCGCATAGGTCGCGAGGCTGATGATCAGCCACGGCTGGCGGAGCAGGCTCGGCCCCAGGACAGCGAGCATCGCGAGCCCGGTGATCGCCAGCCCGGCGCCGATCACCACCGTCCCATGCGCCTGCACCCAGGTCAGGAGGCGGACGAGCGCGCCCGGATCGTCGGGCGGGCGCCGGCTGCGCAGCGTGAACGGGAGCAGCAGGCCCGGGACGAACAGGGCGATCGCGAGCGTGATGTGGGTCGCGAGGATCAGCGAGAACGTCGGCGCGAGGTCGGGCATCGAGCCGTGATCGTAGCGCACGACCCCGCGCTGGCCGTGCGTCGCCGCCCCGACCGCCGGCCCGGCCGCCGCCGACCCGACGCTGGCCCCGATCGTCGCCGACCCGACCGCTAGCCCGGCCGCCGTGCCTCGAGGGCCACCCAGTCGCCTTCGGTCCAGCGCCTCGCGATGACCAGCCCCCGCGCGGCGAACGCATCGACCACGTCGCGCTCCCGGTTGGCGAAGATCCCGGAGGCGAGCAGGGTGCCACCGGGGCGGAGGTCGGCGACCAGGCCGTCGGCCAGCGTGACGAGGAGCGAGGCGATCAGGTTCGCGAGCACGATGTCGAACGGTCCCTCGCCGCTGGGCGAGCTCCCCTCGCGGGTGCGGATGACGCGACCCAGGCGGTTGCGCCGGGCGTTGGCCCGTGTGGCCTCGACCGCGATCGGGTCGACGTCGACCGCGAGCACGCTGTCCGCGCCGAGGCGCATGGCGGCGATCGACAGGATCCCCGACCCGCAGCCGACATCGAGGACCCGTGCCGGCTCCCCGTCCCGGCTGCCGCCAGCCAACCGACCGTCGTCCGCCAGCGCTTCGATCGCCGCCAGGCACAGCCGCGTCGTCGGATGGAGGCCTGTCCCGAACGCCATCCCCGGATCGAGCGTGAGCACCACATCCCCTGCCGCCCGGCGATGCCGCCGCCAGGTGGGCCGGATCACCAGGCGACGACCGACGCGGAGCACCGGGAAGTGCGCCTTCCACGCGTTCGCCCAGTCGGCATCGTGCACGGCGCGGGCTGCCAGGTCGCCGATGGGGCGCAGGCCGAATGCCTGGAGATGACCCAGCTCCCGCTCGGCCTGCCGGACCGCGACTTCGGGACGCGGACGGGTCGAGCAACGGCAGGTAGGCGCGCACCAGGGCCGGGCGGGCGAGGTCGACGCGTGCCGCCAGCCCCTCATCGACCAGCTCGAACGCGGGCTCCACGCTGGTGCCACCGGGTGCCGCCCGGGTCAGGATCTCGGACACGGCCTCGACCGCCTCGTGGTCGGCCGCCACCGAGAGCTCGAGCCAGGCGCCGGGCTCGGCCGCCGCGGCTTCGAGGTCGATCCCGGCCAGGGGATCGACCCCCGCAGGACCGTCCGAGCTCAACCCAGGCCCAGCTTCTCGCGCAGCCCACCGGGCGGCGAGACGGCGTCGCCCGCCTCCTTTGCGTAGGCCTCGAGGTGCTCCCGCTCGCGCTTGGACAGGCGGGTCGGGACGATGACGTTGGCGATCACGTGGAGATCGCCGCGGACCGACGGCCGGCGCAGGTGGGGCACGCCGCGGCCCCGGAGCCGGATCTCCGTCCCGGGCTGCGTGCCGGCCTTGATCTCGATCTCGGTGCCGTCGCCGTCCACCGTCGGCACCTGGATCTTCGTCCCCAGCGCCGCCTGGGCGATCGAGAGGTCGGCCTCGTAGTAGAGCTCCGTGCCCTCGCGGCTGAGCTCGGGATGCGACGCGACGTGGACCGCGACGTACAGGCTGCCGGGTGCCCCGCCCCGCGGGCCGGTCTCGCCCTCGTTCGAGAGCCGGATCTGGTGCCCTTCGTCGATCCCGGCCGGGATCGCCACGCGGAGCGTTCGCTTGCGCTCGGTCCGGCCCTCGCCGCGGCAGGTCTCGCACGGCGTGTCGATGATCCGGCCCTCGCCGCGGCAGCGCGGGCAGGGGGCGACGTTCACCATCTGGCCCAGCATCGTCTGGCGCACCGACCGGATCTCTCCCCTGCCCTTGCACTCCGGACACTCGCCGGGCGTGGTACCCGGCTTGGCGCCCGTGCCCTCGCACGTCTCGCAGCGCCCCAGGACCGGGAACTCGATCTCCTTCTCGGTGCCCAGCACGGCCTCCTCGAACGTGATCCGGAGGTCGTACCGGAGATCGGAACCGGTCTGTGGCCGCGCCCGTCGCGCGGCGCCCCCCATCGAGCCCCCGAAGAAGGCGTCGAAGATGTCCGAGAAGCCGCCGAACCCGGCCTCGAAGCCACCGCCACCAGCGGCACTGCCCAGCCCGGCCCGGCCGAACATGTCGTACGCCTGCCGGCGCTGCGGATCAGACAGGACCTGGTACGCCTCGTTGATCTCCTTGAACCGCTCCTGCGCCTCGGCATCGGTGTTGACGTCCGGATGCCACTGCTGCGCGAGCTTGCGGAAGGCGCGCTTGATCTCGGCGTCGCCAGCTCCCCGCTCGACGCCGAGCACCTCGTAGAAATCTCGTTCGCTGACCATGGGCGCTGCCGAGTTTACGGGAGGTCGGCCCCTCGTTCCTCGATCGGGCCCGATTCGCTGGCAACGGCGGCCGCGCGCCGAAGGACATCCTCGAGCATCGGCGGCTTCAGCCGGCCGGTGAACGTGTTCTGCTGGCTCGGGTGGTAGCAGCCGAGCAGGACGAACGGGCCAATCTCGACCTCGGCGCCGTGGCCGAAGCGCGGCTTCGGTCGCGGCGTAGCGTGCCCGAGCGCCTGAAGGGAGCGGAGCGCTGCGTCCCAGGCGAGGCCGCCCAGCGCCACGAGCACGCGGAGCTCGGGCAGCAGCTCCAGCTCGCGGGCCAGATATGGACGGCAGGTCGCCTGCTCGGCGCTGGTGGGCTTGTTGGCGGGCGGAGCGCAGCGGACCGCGGCCGTGACCCGGACGCCGCGCAACGCCAGGCCGTCACCGGCCCGGCGCCCGAACGCCTGGCTGGCCATGTCGGCCGCATGCAACGCGCGCCACAGGAAATCGCCCGAGGCATCGCCCGTGAACATCCGCCCCGTGCGGTTTGCCCCGTGCGCGGCGGGGGCGAGACCGATCAGCGCGATCCGGGCACGGGGGTCACCGAACCCGGGCACGGGCCGTGCCCAGTAGGTCTCGTCGCGGAAGCGCCTGACCTTGACCCGAGCCTGTTCCTCGCGCCAGGCGACGAGGCGCGGGCACGCGCGGCACGTCGTGATGGCCGCGTCGAGCTCGGCGAGGTCACGCGCGGCCCGGGATGCGCCGATCGGGTTGGTGACGAGCGATGGTCCCATGCCCCGCGATCGTATCGAACGGTGTCTCCGGGGTGGGCGCGCGGACCACTCGCGGGGTGGCGGACGAGCCACGCGGAACACTCAGATGGGCCGGCCGTTGTCGCGGCACAGATAGGCCTGGTTGACGGGCCGGATGGCTCTGTCACCGTAGTTTGTAGTGTTACATAACAAACGCGTTCGAGCCGGCGGCGGCGCCCGTTGGCCCACGGATGGATCGCCCTCGGCCGTCGGGGTGTCACGTCAGGCTCGAGCGCTTGTGCCGGATCCCGATTGCGCGCCCGCCGGGCGCTTCCCTCTCGGTTCCTGGCACGCATGCGGTTCATGTGTGAGGAGGATCGGACCAGGAAGAGGATCTGAGGAGGTACCGAGGGAGGCGGTCGCCGGGACCGGACGCGCACGGCTATCGCGGTCACCTCGGGGTTGGAAGCTCCCTTGGGCAAGGCCGTGGAAGCCCTGGCGCACCTCCGCCGCCCGGCGGCCGGACGCCACCACCAACGAAAGGGGTAGTGCATTGGGGTCGACAACACGCTTCGCGCGTGGGCCCTCAAGAGGCACGCTGCGGTTTCAGCTGACGAGGGGCGCGCTCGTGGGCGTCCTGCTGTGCACGAGTCTGGCCGGGTTCACGCCGATGGCGACCGCCGTGGGCGAGCCCGATCCGACGCCGATCTACCTCGATAGCTCCGGAACGTACACGTTCGAGGAGCGAGCGGCCGATCGCGTCTCACGGATGACGTACGACGAGAAGGTCTGGCAGGTGAATGCCCAGGGCAGCCGTCCTGCCGGCATGGCGATCCCGCGCCTGGGCGTGGCCTCGTACCGGTACTGGAACGAGGCGCTGCACGGCGTCGCCAACAGCGGCGCGACGTCGTTCCCGTCCGCGCTGGGCATCGCCGCCACCTGGAACCGGGACCTGGTCAACGAGATGGCATCCGCGATCTCCGATGAGGCCCGGGCCTACAACATCTCCAGCAACCGCGACCTGACCTACTGGTCACCGACGATCAACATCGCCCGTGACCCCCGCTGGGGCCGCGCCGACGAGTCGTACGGGGAAGATCCGTACCTCGTGGGCGAGATCGGCAGCCAGTTCGTCGGCGGTATGCAGAATGGCGACCCGCTGTACACCAAGGTCGTCTCGACGCCCAAGCATTTCTTCGCCAACAACGCCGAGAACTACCGGCGCAACGGCGACTCTGTGCTGACCGAGCGCGAGCTGCGCGAGTACTACACCCCGGCGTTCGGCGAGCTGCTCGGCGAGAACGGTGCCGGCGCCCATTCGACGATGACCGCGTACAACGAGGTCAACGGCGTGCCGGTGTCGGCCAGCACGGAGTACGTGCAGGATCTCGCCCGGCGCACCTGGGGCTTCGACGGCTTCATCACCACCGACTGCGACGCGATCCGGGACATCTGGGACCGGCACGTCTGGACGCCCGACGGTTGGGATCATCCCGTAAACAAGACCGAGGCATCTGCCTACGGCATCAAGGCGGGAGCCGATCTCGACTGCAGCAGCTGGAGCTACCGCGACACGCTGCCGGACGCGCGGGACCAGGGCCTCGTGACCGAGGACGACCTCGACGTGGTGCTGGTGCGGGTGTTCGCCGAGCGCATGCGGCTGGGCGAGTTCGACCCCGCCGCGGACGTTCAGTGGCGCTCCAACGAGTACACGACGGCAAACCAGCTGCACAGCGCCGCACACGTGGCGACGGCGGACCAGATGTCCAACGAGGCCCCGGTGCTGCTGAAGAACGAGGCGCCCATCGGCGGCTCGACCCCGGCGCTGCCGCTGCAGCCCGAGGATGCCGACAACATCGTCCTGCTCGGCTACCTGGGCCGTGAGTACAACCTGGGCGGCTACTCCGGCAACCCCAGCCCGGCACCGCGGACGCCGCAGGTGGCGCTCAACGCTGCCATCCAGGCCTACGCACCGGGTGCGTCGGTCACCCAGATCGACGGCATCACGCCGCGCTACGGCCAGAAGCCGGGCGTGCTGGGCGTGACCTTCCTCGACGACGTCAATGCCGTCACGTTCACGTCGGACCCGCCGCCGCGGGTGCGCAACGACACGTGGGATTGGCTCGGCTGGCGTGGCATCCAGTACGACCCGGTGTCGAGCAACCCCACCCCCATGATGCCCAACGCTGACTGGGGCGGCGTGTTCTCCGTGAGCACGACGCTGCCGGACGGCACCACCCAGGTGGCGGTCCGCCAGCAGGGCAACGGCACGACGAACCCGACGAACAACAACAGCATCTACGCGGGTGGCTCGTTCGTGGTGCACGAGGGCTCGGAGACCGGGCCGGTCGTGGCCACGGTGCCGGCCAACGGAGCCTCGTCCTCGGCCACCTACGTTCCCTACACCGGCACCACCGGTTCGCCGGTCAGCCTGTACTTCGTATACCAGCCGCCGGCCTACTCCGTGGGCCTGACGCCTGAGCAGCAGGAGCAGGTCAGGAATGCGGACGCCGTCGTCGTCTACGTCGGCACCCGCAACAACGAGTCGGCCGAGGAGATGGACCGCTACTCGCTGGACCTGCCGCGCTACCAGGACCAGCTGGCCAAGCTCGCCGCCGAGCTCAACCCGCGCACGGTCGTCTGGATCCAGGCGGTGGGCCAGATGAACATCGAGTCCTTCCGCCTGCCCTGGACCTACGACGACGGCAACGGCGTCCAGACCTACAAGGTCCCGTCGATCGTATGGTCGAACTACAACGGCCAGCAGCAGGGTGAGGCCTTCGCCCGGATCCTGTTCGGCCAGGCCAACCCGAGCGGCAAGCTGACCTTCACCTGGTATGCGGACCAGTCGCAGCTCGCCCACATCAACGACTATCGCCTCGCGCCGACCGCCGACACGTACGGCCGCACGTACGAGTACTTCACCGGCGACGTTGCCTATCCGTTCGGGTACGGGCTGTCGTACTCGACGTTCCAGTACTCCAACGACCGGATCGTCGGCCACGCCGGGGTCGCCGGCGACGACACGATCACCTTCGCGGTCGACGTGACGAACACCTCGTCCGTCGCCGGCCAGGAGGTCGTCGAGCTGTACGTGACCGCGCCCGGCGCCGACGGCGTCAACCGGCCGCTGCGCCAGCTCAAGGGCTTCGACAAGGTCGCCATCGGGGCGGGCGAGACCCGAACCGTGGAGATCCCGGTCAAGGTCGCGGACCTGTGGTTCTGGGATGACCAGACCCATGCCAAGACCTGGGACCGCGGAGCCTGGACCTACTCCATCGGCACCTCGAGCGAGCCCGGCCTGACGGGCCACTTCGCGGTGACCGGTCCGCCGACCGTCGGGCTCAACGTCGTTCGCGTCATCCCCGACGGCGTGGCGCTCAACACGGCCGCGCCGATGGATACGATCCACGCCAACCTGTCGGCCACCAGGACGGACGACTCCTTCTTCGACCTGTCGACCGTCGACGTGACCTACACGTCCAGCGATCCCGCCGTCGCCACCGTGACCTCGACCGGCACGGTCAGCCCGGTGGGCACCGGTGTCGCGACGATCACCGCCACCGTGACCGCCGACGGCCAGTCCAAGTCCGACACCTTCCCGGTCGTCGTCTACGCCGGCGCCTACGTCGCCGACGAAGCCACCAGGTTCGCCGACATGGTGGCGTTCGGCGACACCGCCGTCAGCCTCAGCCAGGCCGACGACGGCATCCAGCTGTCCGCAGCCGTGGTACCGGCCGCCGAGGCGACCTACGAGTTCAAGCTCGCGCTCAGCGAGCCGAACACGGCGGGCGCCACGGTCACCCCCGACGGCATGTTCACCGCGACCAGCGCCGGCTACGCGCGGGTCACGGTCGTCGCCGACATCGCCGGCACCAAGGTCTCTCGCACCGCCACCGTGACCGTGACCGATCCGACGCTCGCGTCCGTCTCGACGGGCGTCGTGGAGGTCGTTCGGGCCGGCGGGTCCCTCCCGGTGACGGTTGCCGGGTTCCCGGCCGGGTCGACGGTCGACCTGGCGCTCGGGTCCAAGAAGAGCAAGGCCGACGCGCCCATGTTCCTCGATCAGGTCCTGATCGAGCCCGATGGCACCGGCTCTGCCGTGGTCACCGTGCCGGAGGCCACCGCCCCCGGCGCCTACCTGATCATCGCCTCCCAGGGCGAGGATCGAACCGAGACACCGGTCACCGTGTCGTCAGCCCACTCTCGGCCACCCGGAAGCTGACAGCGCACGCAATCGCACGAGCTGCCCCCCGCCTGGCCCAGGCGGGGGGCAGGTCACATCGGGGATCCGGCCAAGCCGCCACGGGGCCACGGGCCTCGGGCACCCTCACGGGGCGCCGTCACCCGGGCACCTGCACGGGCGGCTCGGGCACGCGCCGGGGGCAGCCCGTGCAACGCCGGCCGCGGCGGCCAACCGCGGCGGCCAACCCCGACGACCTGGTCATCCACCCACCCCACGGGTCTCGTCGGGCGCCACCGGCGCCGCACTTGCGCAGATGCCCACCGGGTGCATCGTGCGCCCCGATTCGGGGCTGGCATCAATGCACCTACCCGCACGGTGGGTCTTCGGGCAGGTCGGTGTCGGCACAGATGCGCCAGTACCCACCCCGCGGGTATGCGCATGGGTTCGGGGCCAATTCCTCGCCGTCTGCGGGTGTTGACGGCGCAAACCCTGGGGAAGTGTGTCCGCTGCACCCACGCAGCGGGTATGTGATCGAGTCGATCCGCACGAGCAGCAGGTGCGGAGGGGTGAGGCGGGGGGCGACGGGGCGGGCCGGCACGGAGGCGACCGCTGCGTCTTGCCGCGATGTCGCCGCCTCGCCACAGGCACCCCGCACCGGCGGCGGTTGACGGCACCTTCGCGAGCGGCCGGGCCGGCTACTTGAGGAGCAGGTGGTCCAGGCGACGCGCGACGATCGCGAGCCCGATCAGGCCCATGGCCGACAGGTAGGCGATGTTCAGCAGCTGGCCGGCACCGACCGTCCCGATCACCAGCGACCGGATCAGGTCCACGCCCTGGTACAGCGGCGTCAGCTCGACGATCAGCCGGAACGGCTCCGGGTAGGCGCTGATCGGATAGAACGTGCCGCTGAACAGGAACAGCGGCAGCACGACCAGCTGGATCAGGTCGAAGTCCTGCCATGACCGCATGAACGTCGTGGCCGCCATGCCGATCGACGAGAACGCGAACGAGAGCAGCGTCGCGGCGGGCACGGCGAGCACCACCCACGGCGACCGGACGAGGCCCAGCACGGCGATCACGACCACGAACCCGATCGCGTACAGCGTCGAGCGGATCACCGCCCACCCGATCTCGCCCAGTGCCACGTCACCCGCACCGAGCGGCGTGGCCAGCACCGCGTCGTACGTCTTCTGGTAGTTGAGCTTGAAGAACACGTTGAACGTGGACTCGGCGATCGCACCGTTCATCGACGCCGTGGCCAGCAGGGCGGGTGCCACGAACAGCGAATACGGGATCGAGGTGCCGTTCGGGCCCGGGATGTCGCCCACGATGCCGCCGATGCCCAGACCGATCGAGAGCAGGTAGAACAGCGGCTCGAAGAAGCCCGAGAACAGGACCATCCAGCCGCGTCGGTAGACGTACACGTTGCGCTCGATGAGCAACGCCGCACGGCGGCTGCCGAGCCCGATCGGGAGGATGCGCGGGAGCGAGGCCAGCGCGGTCATCGCTCCAGCTGCCGTCGGAACATCACGAACATCGCGATCGTGCCCAGCACGGCGGCCGTGCCCAGGATGACCAGGTGGGCGATCATCAGCGGCAGCTGCTGGGTGAACGTTCCCAGCGACAGGGCGCGACACACGTCGACGCCGTGCCACAACGGCAGCAGCCAGGCGACCCAGCGAACCTGCTCGGGCAGCTGCTCGATCGGGAAAAACGTGCCGCTGAACAGGAACAGGGGCGTGATCCCGAAGCGCCAGATGTTGCTGAACGCCGCCGTGTCGCGCTGGGTGGTCATGAACGCGGCGATCGGGGCGGCGAACGCAAGGGCGGTCAGGGTGCCGACCGGGACCGCCAGCAGGATGCCCGCCGTCGGGGCCGCGCGGAACAGGATCACGACGAGGGCGAAGATCGCGCCGACCAGCGTCGCTCGGGTGGCGATCCAGGCAAGCTGGCCAAAGGCGATCGCGTACGGGGACAGCGGCGTCGCGTACATCGCGTGGTAGCGGCGGATCCAGTGGAAGCCGCCCAGCACCGGGAACGTGGCCTCGAACACCGAGCCCTGCATGACCGACGAGGCGAGCAGCGCGGGGGCCAGGAACTCCAGGTAGGACACGCCGCCCATCGAGGCGCTGTTCGCCCGGTCCACGTACGTGCCCAGACCCACGCCCATCGCCAGCAGGAACAGCGCGGGCTGCGCGAAGTTGCCGAAGATGGAGCCGCGCCAGGTCCGCCGGTAGAGGAGCACCTGGTGCGCGTACGCGGCACGCGCACCGTCCAGCGCGCGCCGCGGCGGCACGGCGTCGCCGGTCGGTTGATGCCTCGGCGCGCGACCGCGAAGCGCGCCGGCAATCGCCATCAGGCGGCCCCCGCAGGATCGTTGGTCATCACTCGATCAGGCTGCGCCCGGTGAGGCGCAGGAACACGTCCTCGAGCGAGCTGCGCCGGACGAGGACCGTCTCGGGACGGAGACCACGCGCATGGACGGCGGCCACGGCGGCCTCGCCGTCGTCGGAGTAGACGAGCACGCGATCCGGCAGCTGCTCGACACGCTCGCCCAGATCGTCCAGCTGCCCGTCGAGCGTCTCCTGGATGCCGACCGGGAACCGCAGCTCGGCCACCTCGCGCGTCGAGTAGCGCTCGATGAGCTCGCGGGGGCTGCCCTCGGCGGCGATCCGGGCCTTGTCCATGACGACCAGCCGGTCGCACAGCTGCTCCGCCTCGTCCATGTAGTGGGTCGTGAGCACGAGCGTGACGCCCTGCTGCTTGAGCCGGTACAGCCGCTCCCACAGCAGATGCCGCGCCTGCGGGTCGAGGCCGGTCGTGGGCTCGTCGAGGAGCAGGATCGACGGCTCGTTGATGAGCGCACGCGCGATCGTCAGCCGCCGCTTCATGCCGCCCGACAGCGGCTCCACCTTGTCGTTGGCGCGCTCGGTCAGCTGGGCGAAATCGAGCAGCTCCGCCGCGCGACGTGCCGCCTCGTCCCGCCGCAGCCCGAAGTAGCGGCCGTAGATGATCAGGTTGTCGCGCACCGAGAGCTCGGTGTCGAGCGTGTCCTGCTGCGGGACGACGCCCAGCCGGCCGCGAATGCGTGCGCCGTCCGCCGCAGGGTCGAGATCCAGGACGCGCAGCGTCCCGTCGGTCACGGGAGAGACGCATCCGATCATGCGCATCGTGCTCGTCTTGCCGGCACCGTTGGGACCCA
Organism: uncultured Chloroflexia bacterium; assembly: GCA_963734995.1. Lineage (GTDB taxonomy): Bacteria > Chloroflexota > Limnocylindria > Limnocylindrales > CSP1-4 > CAIXZV01. The sequence goes on along the minus strand of CAVTJD010000004.1, from coordinate 81,447 downwards.
GGAACCCGAACGACTCGCCCTCGGCGACGTCGAAGTCGATGGCGTCGACAGCGGTGAACGAGCCGAACCGCTTGGTCAGGCCTCGGGCATGGATCAGCGATGGGCGGGGCACAGGATCGGTCATGGGCAGGGTTTGCGATGGTACCCCAGCACCCCGGTCAGAAGCCGTCATGAAGCCGAAGGCGATGGGAACTCGGCCGGCTCGTCCGCGGCATTGACGATGTGGGCGAACTCGCGCCACAAGATCGCGACCAGGACCGCCGAGCCGATGAACCCGAACCAGAACGGTGCCGTGATCCCGTACGCGGTCGCGAGCAGCCCGCCGATCGGCGTCCCGATGACCATGCCGCCGGTGTGACCCACCCGGTAGACCCCGCCGACCCGGCCCAGCACGGCGTCCGGGACGGCGCGCTGGCGGACGACGGTCGCCGTCGTGCCCCAGACAAACGCATGCGCTCCGAACACCACGAGGGTCGCGAGCGCCCAGGCCGGCGACGTCGTGAGCGCGAGCGAAAGATGCGTGAACGTCTCGATCAGCAGCCCGACTCGCATGATGTCGGCCAGCGAGAACCGCCGCTCGAGCAAGCCATAGGCGCTGGTCCCGACCAGCCCGCCCACCGCGACCGCGGTCGTCAGCAGACCGAACCCGACCTCGCTCATGCCCAGCCGGTCTGCCGCGTACAGCACGAGCACCGACCAGGCGGCGCCGAAGGTCACGTTGAACGCGAAGATCGTCAGCATGAGCGTCCGCATCGGTGGGTGGTGCAGCAGCCAGCGGATCCCCTCGACGAGGTCGGTTCGGACCGAGCTCGCTGCGGCCGTTCGCTCGGCGCGACGACCCGCCGCCACCCGGCTGATCAGCACCGCGCCCAGCGCGAAGCTGATCGCGTTGGCCGCGAACGGAACGGCCGGTCCCACCACGAACAGGAAGGCGCCCACCGGTGGGAACAGGAGCTGGTTCGCGAGCACGAAGGCGCCCTGCATCCGTGCGTTCGCCATGCCCAGGTCGCCGCGTGCCACGATGCCCGGCAGCAGCGTGCTGCTCGCCGAGTCCGCGAACGTCTCGGCCATGCCCAGCAGGAACAGGGTGAGCAGCACCAGCGCGATCCCGACGACGCCCGTCACGATCGCAACGACCAGGGCCACGAGCACGAGGGCGCGCGCGACGTCGGCCACGATGACCATCCGCCGACGATCGAATCGGTCCGCCGCGACCCCGCCGACCAGGGCGAACAGGAGGACGGGCAGGTAGTCCATGAACAACGCCAGCGACACCAGGAACGGGTCCCGGGTCAGCGAGGCGACGAGCAGCGGTCCCGCGGCAAGGACGACGCCGTCGCCGACGTTGTTGACCAGGGTTGCGGCGAACAGCCAGCGGAAGCTGCGGCCAAGGCGAGGTGGGGCGATCGTGTCGACGACTCGACCGAGCGGTGGGCGCACCGGCGGATGATAGCCGCGTCAGCGCTCCGGAACGGTGCCCTCGTGGAGGGTGACGATGCCACCCGTGAGCCCGCGCCAGCGGACGTCGACCAGACCGGCCTCGGACATGATCTCGGCGATTCGCTCGGGCGCCGGGTAGGCCTGGACGCTGCGTACAAGGTACGCATACGCGCTTCCCTGGCCGGCCAGCCGGCCGATCAGCGGCACGATCCGGTCGAACCACCAGCGCATGAACCGGGCAAGCCGGCTGCGTGGCCGCGCGATCTCGAGACACAGCACACGACCGCCCGGCCGAACCGAGCGCGCCATCTCCTCGAAGCCGCGCCGGTAGTCGGGCAGGTTGCGCATCCCGAACGCGATCGTGGCCGCGTCGTACGCCCCATCCTCGGTCGGCAGCGCCAGCGCGTCGCCGACGACGAACTCGAGACCCGGCGTACCGCCAAACCGGCGCCGGGCGATCGAGACCATGCCCGGTGACAGGTCCACCCCCAGCACGCGCCCGTTGGCGCCGGCCCGCCGGCGCAGGTCGGCGGCGACCTTGCCCGTGCCCGTGGCGACGTCCAGCGCCGAGCCACCCGCTCGCACCCGTGCGCCCCGCACCAGATGGCGTCGCCAGCGTGGCTCCTGGAACGCGCTGATCGCCAGGTTCATCGGGTCGTAGACGCGCGCGATGCGGTCGAACATCGCGCGAACCTCGCCGCTGGCCGCCGCGTTGCCGGCGCCGGTCGAGGCTCCCGAGGGTGCGTTGTCGTGAGGGTCGGTGGTCACGGCTGATGCTCCAGGGTCACGGCCGGTGCTCCAGGTACGCCCTCCAGGCACGCCCTGAAGGTGGCGGCCACACGGCCGGGCTCGGTGATCGGTGCCGCGTGGCCCAGCCCGTCGAGCTCCGCCAGGCGCGCACCGGGGATGCGCGTCGCCAGCGCGCGCGCGATCGGAGCATAGAACGGCTCGCTCGCCGAGCCGGTGACGAGGATGACCGGGGCGGCGATCCCGGCAAGCCCATCGGGATCCAGCCCGAGCAGCCCGGCGTCGGCCAGTGCCACGTCCCCCTCGCCGGCGAGGAACGCGCGGGCACGGTCCGGGAGGCGCTCCCAGGCGGCGTCACCGGCCACGCCCCGCAGGAACGTCTCCGCCGCCGCAGGCGCGCCCGCTCGCTGATGCGCCGCTCGCGTCGCCGCGGCCACGCGAGCGAGGCGCTCGCGGGTCGGCTCGTCGGCGAGCGGCACGTATGGCGGCTCCCATGCCACGACACCGGCCACGCGCTCCGGGTGCCGGGCCGCCGCCTCGAGCGCCAGCACCGCGCCGAAGCTGAGACCGACCAGCGACGCGGCGTCGATGCCCAGATGGACGAGGACAGCGAGCAGGTCGTCGACGTGGACCGCAACGTCGAGCGGCGCCGGGTCGGTGACCCGGCTCGCACCGCTCGCCCGGCGATCGACGGCGTGGACGGTCAGCCGACCCGGGCGCGCGAGCTCGGCGGCCAGCCGGTCGAGCTGGCGCGCGGTTGACAGCGTGCCGTGGAGCAGGATCAGGGGCTCGGGCCCGGTGCCCGTCGAGCGCCATCCGATCCGCGTCCCGTCCGGGCGCACGAGGCTGCCGACGAGCGGTCGGTCGAGCATGGCGCGGACCTCGCCTCGCCGAAGCTTGCCGCCGCTCGTGCGCGGCAGCGCTGCCACGCGGATGAACGACACCGGGACCTTGAACCCGGCCAGCGAGGCCCGAGCATGGGCGGCCAGCGCGGCCGACCCGGGATGTGCGGCGCCCGGACGGACGGCCACCACGGCCACCGGCACCTGGCCCTGCGTCGCGTCGGGTCGCCCGATGACCGCGGCATCGGCGATCGCCGGGTGCCGCTCCAGGACCGCCTCGACCTCGGCCGGGGCGATGTTCTCTCCGCCGCGCACGATCCGGTCGGTCCGCCGGTCGACGACGAACAGCCGCCCGGCATCATCGAGCCGGCCCAGGTCTCCCGTCCGGATCGGCGCGCCGCGTGGACGGGACTCCTCGTCGAGGTAGCCGTCGAACGCGGCTGGGCTCGCCACGAGGATCTCGCCAACCCTGTCCGTGTCCGGGTCGTCGATCGAGACGCTGACCCCGGGGAGCGGCCGGCCCGCGCTCCCGGGGTCCTCCCGCGCCTCATTGGTCGAAAGCGCCGTGACGCCCGACCCGGCCTCGCTCAGCCCATAGGTCGGCACCACCGGCCAGCCGGCGGCGAGCGCGCGCGCGACGAGCGCCGGGGCGATGAGCCCACCGCCCAGCGGCACGGCTCGCAGCGTCGCGGGCGGCGCGGCATCGTCCGAGCCGTCGAGCAGCCGGGCGAGCTGTGCCGGCACCAGCGACAGGTGGCTCATCGGAGGCTCCGCGGTCACCGCCGCGAGGATCGCCTCGGACTCGATGGCGGGAACGATCCGGATTGGCACCCGCGCCCTGATCGCCCGCCACACGACGCCCAGGCCGGCGACATGCCCCAGCCCGAGCGCCAGCACCCAGCCGGTGGCCGGCGGCAGCGCCGCGATCCATGCGTCGGCGCTGGCCATCATCGCCGCGGGCGAGAGCACCACGCCCTTGGGCCGCCCGGTCGTGCCCGATGTCATCACCACGACGGCAGGGCCGGCGAGCCTCCGCCCGCGCCGCACGGCCGCCGCCGGCCCGAGCTCGAGGACGGGATCCAGGACGTCGATGACCGCCGCCCGTTCCGCCTCGGTCAAGCGTCCCGAGACGGGCGCGACCGCGGCACCGGCGCGCAGGGCACCCAGGATGGCGGCGATCGTGTCACCCGACGGCTGCACCGTGATCGCCACGACGTCGCCCCGACGCACGCCCGCCAACGACAGCTCCGATGCCACGCGCTCGCATCGACGGTCGAGGTCCGCCCAGCTGACGGCCACCTCGCCCTCGAGCAGCGCGGGCGAATCGCGAGCGGCCCGCGCGTGCGCACGCAGCTGCTCGGACACCGCGTCAGCGCTCAACGCACCGCCGCTCACCACGCCGCCACTCAGCACGCCGCCGCTCACCGGCCAACCGCCTCGATCGACTCCGTCCGGTAGCGTTCCACGGCCCGCTCGTCGAGCCGGATCCCCAGCCCACCGCCAGGCACCGGGTCGGGCAGCCGCATCCGCCCGTCCTCGACCGGCAGGCCATCGAGCAGCAGGTCGTGCTCGAGCAGCCCCGCGGTCGCCAGCCCATGGTCACGTTCCCTCCCATCGTCGGCATCGGGCTCGCCGCCAGCCACGTCGGGCAGGGCGGCCGCCTGCGCCAGCGCGGCGGCGATCCCGATGCCCGTCTCGAACAGCGTGCTCACGACCACCGGCACGCCACGGTCAGCGGCCATCGCGGCGATCTCCGCGACCACGACCGGGCCGCCCACGCGCGACGGTTTGACCACCAGCACATCAACGGCATCCGCCTCGAGGAGGTCCCTCGCCGCGCGCAGCGAGGCCACCGATTCGTCCGCTGCGATCGGCACCCGGGCGCGACGCCGCAGCGCCGCGAGGAGCGCCGGATCGTCGCCGGCCAGCGGCTGCTCCACGTACTCGGGCTCGAACCGCGCCACACCCGCCAGGCGTTCGCTCGCCGTCTCGGGATCCCAGGCGCCGTTCGCGTCCAGGCGGATCCGGACGTCGGGCCCGACCGCGGACCGGACCGCACCCACCCGGTCGGTGAGCGTCACCGTCTCGCGCTCGGCGCCCACCTTGATCTTGAGCGTTCGGAAGCCCGCCGCCACGGCCTGTCGCGCCGCCTCGGCCGATGCCGCCGGTCCCAGCGCCGGGAGCGTCGCGTTGACACCCACCCCCGCCCCATCCGCGGTGAGCGACGCCGCCGGCGAGGTCCGCAGGTCGAGCGCCGCACCATCGAGCGCCGCGCGCAGCGACCGGCCCGGGCGCCCATGACCCTCGAGCTCGTCCGGCCGGGGAAGGCGTCCGGTCGCGGCATGCTCCGCCACGTCCCGGATCAGCAGCCGCAGCACCGTCGCCGCCGTCTCGCCATCGTCGGGTTCGAGCACGGCCTCGCCGTACCCGGTTCGCCCGTCCCGGTCGGTGACCCTGAGCAGCCACGTCTCGCGCTCGACCCACATGCCGGTCGAGGTGGGAAACGGGCGGCGGAACGGCAGCGCTACCCGGTCGGCGCGGATCGAGACGATCTCGCTCACGAGCGTGCGCTCATATCGCCGAGCCCAGGCCCGGCGCGCCCAGGGCCAGCCCGATCGCGAACAGGATCGCGAACAACAGGGAGAGCCTGGCCGTGCCCTTGAGCACCGGGTTGAGCTCCCGAGGCTCCCGGAAGCGCCAGACGGTCCGGAGCAGCGGCCATGTCAGCGGCAGCGACAGCAGCGGCGTCAGCGCCCACGCCGACCATCCTTCCACGACCAGCCCGATCGGCACCAGGAATGCCACCACGAGCAGCACCGCGTACTCGATCCGCGTGCCCTCGACGCCCAGCATCACCGCCAGCGTGCGCTTGCCCGCGGCCCGATCGGTGGGGATGTCCCGCAGGTTGTTGATCACCAGGATCGCGGTGATCAGCGCTCCGGCCGGGATCGCCGCCGCGACGAACACGGGCTCCAGGCGGAGCACCTGGAGATAGGCCGTGCCGATCACGGCGACCAGCCCGAAGAACACGAAGACGAACACCTCGCCCAGGCCCCGATAGCCGTACGGGAGCGGACCACCGGTGTAGGCGAGCGCGGCCACCACCGCGAGCACCCCCAGCAGGATCAGCACCGGCCCGCCGACGTACGCGAGCCACAGCCCGATCACGCCCGCGACCCCGATCGTGATCGCGATCGCGACCTCGAGCTGGCGCTCGGTCACCAGACCGGCGGCGGCGACCCGCACGGGCCCCGAGCGATCCGGCGTATCCGCGCCGCGCCGGAAGTCGGACAGGTCGTTCGCGAAGTTGGCGACCACCTGGAGCAGCAGTGCGACGGCCACGCAGCCGAGCGCGGTATCGATCCGCAGCTGGCCACCGACACCCAGGGCCGCACCGATCCCGACCACCACCCCCGCAAGCGCGGCCGGCAGCGTCGCCGGGCGGGCGGCCAGCAGCCAGATCCGGACGGGTGACGGCCGGGCCGCGGACGGAGCCGCCGCCGGTGCGGCAGGCTGGCTCAAGGCCGCCTCGGATACTTCGAGTACTCGGTGGGCCGCTTCTCGAGGAAGGCCCGGGAACCCTCGTGCGCCTCGTCGGTCGTGTAGAACAGGCCGGTTGCGTTGCCCGCGAACTCCTGGAGCCCGGCCAGCCCGTCGGTGGCGACCAGGAACGCCGACTTGAGGAACCGGATCGCCGTCGGGCTCATCTCCAGGATCTCGTTCGCCCAGGCCACGCCCTCGGCTTCCAGGTCCGCCAGCGGGACGACCTTGTTGACCAGGTGCATGTCGAGCGCCTCCTGGGCCGAGTACTGACGGCACAGGAACCAGATCTCCTTGGCCTTCTTGTCGCCCACCAGCCGCGCGAGCAGCCCCACGCCGAACCCGGCATCGAAGCTCCCGACCTTCGGACCGACCTGGCCGAAGATCGCGTTGTCGGACGCGATCGACATGTCGCACACCACGTGGAGCACGTGGCCACCGCCGATCGCGTAGCCGTTGACGAGCGCGATCACCGGGATCGGTAGGGAGCGGATCTGGCGTTGCAGGTCGAGCACGTTGAGCCGGGCGATGCCGTCATCGCCGACGTAGCCACCCGACTGGCGCTTGTAGCGCTGGTCGCCGCCCGAGCAGAACGCCCTGTCACCTTCGCCCGTGAGCAGGACGCAGCCGATGCCGGCGTCGTCGCGAATGCGAGCGAAGGCGTCGATCAGCTCCTGCACGGTCTGGGGTCGGAACGCGTTGCGCACCTCCGGCCGGTTGATCGTGACCTTCGCGATCCCGGTTCCGGAGTGCTCGTAGCGGATGTCGTGGTACTCGGCGACGGGCGTCCAGGCGACGGCGTCGGTCATGGAGCTGGCACCTCCTGGAGGAAGTCGAGGATGGCTCGCCGGAACGCGGCCGGCGTCTCGCGGTGCGGGGCGTGGCCGGCCCCGTCGATGATGGTGATCCGCCCTGCGGGCAGGCACCCGGCGACCTCGCGGGCGCGGGCGGCACCGGTGGGATCGAGCGAGCCGGCAAGGACGAGTGCAGGCACCCGGATCGCGGGCAGGCGTGCATGCAGCGGCTCCATGGCGCCCTGGCCTGCGCCCCGGAGTGACGCCGCGAGACCAGCGGGCCGGTTGCGCAGGCGCTGCGCTCGAAGATGGCTCCTCGTCGAAACCGGAAGCGCCTGCTCGGAGGCGAACACGGCCGCCGTCGCCCACCAGCGATCGACGAAGGCCGCGATGCCGTCCCGCTCGATCGCTTCGGCCAGACGTTCGTCCTCGGCACGGCGACGGGCGCGGGCCGCCGGGTCCTCGATACCGGCCGACGGGCTCTCGAGCGCGAGCGCCCCAACGACGTCCGGGCGATCGGCGGCGAGCCTGAGGGCGACACGGGCGCCGAACGAGTAGCCGAGCACGATCGCGGGCGCCAGCTGCCGATCGATCAGGATGGCGGCCAGATCCGCGGCCTGGGCCGCCAGCTCGTGGCGGGCCGGAGCGGCCGGCGCGTCGGACCTGCCGTGTCCGAGCAGATCGACCGCGACCGTGGTCCGGCCGGTGCGCAGGGCGGGCAGGAACGGGCCCCAGTCGGCGCCTCGGCCGGTGAACCCGTGGAGCAGCAGGATCGCCGGCCCGTGACCCGCGATCCGGACCTCGTAGCGCGCGCCGTTGACGGCGATCCGGGTCACGCGACGGCCCCGTGGCCGATGGCGACATGAACCAGCGCCTCGACCTCGCGATGGAGCTCGACGTTGCGCGCCCGATCGGTCCGCAGCTCGAGCACGCGGACACCCGGGCGCCCGAGGCTGTGCCGGATCTCCGCCCCGAGCTCGCGGTGACCGACGACCCGGTGCTCGCCGCCGAGCGCCGCCACGATCGGACCGACGTCGATCCCGTGCGGCGTCCCGAACAGCTCCTCGTAGTGCTCGGGAAGCCCCGTCCCGGGTGTGGCGGCGGACGGCTGCGCCTGGGGCAGGAACGAGAAGATCCCGCCGCCGTCGTTGTCGACGAGCACGATCGTCGCGGACAGGTCATGCAGCCGGGCGGCGACCAGCGCGTTCAGATCGTGGAGGAACGACAGGTCGCCCACGACGAGAGCCACCGGCCCCGGAGCGACGGCCGCCGAGCCAAGGGCGGTCGAGACCACCCCGTCGATCCCCATCGCGCCGCGATTGGCACGGATCGTGATCGATCGATCGGTCGAGGGCAGCCAGCCGTCGAGGTCGCGCACCGGCATCGAGTTACCGGCCCACAGCACGGCGCCATCCGGAAGCGCCTCGGCGAGCGCGGGAAACGGCGCCCCCTCGAAGGGCTCGTCCAGCCTCGCGAGCCAGGAGGTCATCGCCTCGTCGGCTGCATCGTCCGCGCGCCGCCAATCCGAGCTCCACACCGTGCCTGCCCGCCCCGGGCCGAGCCGCCGGGCCAACGCCTCGGCCGTCGTTGCCGGGTCCGCATGGACGAACGTCGCCGGGATGACGGCCGACTCGCGCCAGCCCGCATCGCCGTCGAGGACGATCAGCTCCGGTCGTGCCCTGGCCAGCAGCTCCACGATCGGCTTGGAGGTGGGCATGGCGCCCGTGCGGATCACGAGCTCCGGAATGTGCGCCTCGATCCAGGGTCCCGGGCGGCACAGCTGGTCCCCGCGCGCGATCACCATCGCCCGATCATGGGAACCGGCCCGCAGCCCCGACAGCGGGTCGGCGAGGATCGGGAAGCCGGTCGCCTCGGCGAGCCGGGGGAGGGCCACGGCCAGCCGCGGATCGTCGTCCGGGCCTGCGACGATCAGGCCGCGCCTCGGCCGTCCCTCGATCCTCGACGCGAGCCGGTCGATGGACCCCTCATCGAGCACCCGCCGGCCGACCATGTTCGCGGTGAACGGCTCCGCCGGCGCATCGCCCGTCGCGAGGACCACCGGCCCGTCAGGCAGCAGCGGCTCGCGGAACGGGACGTTGACCTGGACGGGCCCCGCCGGACCGGCGACCGCGGTAGCCACCGCGCGGCCCACCACGGATCGGACGTGCGCCAGGGTGACGGGCTCGCCATCGGCCAGCGGCAGCTCCGCGTACCACTTGGCAGCCGACCCGTACAGGCGCGCCTGGTCGATCGTCTGGGGGGCGCCACGGTCGCGAAGCTCCGGGGGTCGGTCGGAGGTGAGCACCACCAGCGGCACGCGCGAGAGCGACGCCTCGACGACGGCCGGCGCGAGCTCGACATTGGCGGTGCCCGACGTCGCCAGCAACACCACCGGGCGTCGCGCGGTCCGCGCCATGCCCAGGGCAAGGAACCCGGCCGACCGCTCGTCGAGGAGGACGCGGACGCGGATGTCGTCGGCGCCACGCAGCGCCAGCGCGAGGGGCGTCGACCGCGACCCCGGGCACACGATCGCGTCACGCACCCCGGCCGCGACCAGCTCGCCCACGAACGCGCGGAGGAGCGACGCGTCGCTCACCCTTCATCCTCCAGGCGCCCCAGCGCGGCCACCACGGCCCGCAGCTTGATCCGGGACTCCTCCCATTCGGCATCGGGGTCCGAGTCGGCCACGATCCCGCAGCCGGCGAACAGCGTGGCTCGCGTCCGCTCCACGATCCCGCACCGCAACGCAACGCACAGCTCGCCGTCACCGTCGACGCCGAGCCAGCCCACCGGGCCCGCGTACCAGCCGCGGTCGAACCCCTCGTGCTCGTCCAGCAGCTCGAGAGCCAGGTCGCGTGGCTGGCCGCCGACGGCGGGGGTCGGATGGAGGCGGCCGCCCAGATCGAGCAGCCCGTGGGCGTCCGGCAGCGTGCCCGTGATCTCGGTCGCGAGGTGCTGCACGAAGCGCAGCGGCATGATCACCGGTTCGGGCGCAACCTCGAGGGTCTCGGCAAGCGGTGCCAGAAGATCCCGGATCCAGCCGGCCACGATGGCATGCTCCTCGCGGTTCTTGTCGGATGCGAGCAGCTCGGCCGCCAGTGCCGCGTCCGCCGCAGCATCGACACCGCGACCGATCGTGCCGGCCACCGCCATCGTTCGGAACCGCCGTCCCTCGGTCCGCACCAGCCGCTCGGGGGTGGCGCCCAGGAAGGTCGCTTCACCGCGACGGAACGCGTAGATCGTGCTCTCGGGGGCGCTGGCCGCCAGCCGGCGCAGCGCGTTCGCGACATCGAGCTCGACCGGCGATCGAAGATCGACCTGCCGCGCGAGGACCACCTTGTCCAGGCGTCCGCGTCCGACCGCGCCTGCCAGCATCCCGACCAGCCGGTGCCAGGCCGCCTGGTCCGGCTGCTCCCCGATGATCGAGAGTGGGGCGAAGACCGGGCGAGCAACGATCCCGTTCGGGCTTGGAGCCAGCTCGCGCGCACGGGCGCGCAGCCCGTCCCAGGTTCGTTCCAGCCGGCGAGCCTCGCGAGGGTGCGCGGCCGATCCGACCAGCGACGCCGTCAGCCAGGATCGGCCGCCGGCGGACGCATAGCCCAGGTCCGGCAGGACCAGGGATGCGGCGCCGAACGAGCCCCAGGGGCCGGCCGCCGCGGGCGTGCGACCCGAGAACCCGAGGCCACCCAGCAGCAGCGGTCCGGCGACCGGTTCCGGTTCGGACCGGTCGACCCGCGCATCGCGCACCAGGTCGCGCCAGGCGCGCTCGGCCACGGCGAACCGATCCGGACCGTCGGGCTCGATTCCCCAGGCTCGCCCGACCCCCACCAGCGCGAGCCCCGCGGCCGGCTGCAGCCACAGCGATACGTCGAGGCCGTTCTCGGCAGCAACCGCGAACAGCGTGATCGGATCGAGGGCGTCGACAGGCTGCGTCGTTGCGACCAGCCCTTCGGATGCGGCCGACGCCGGCGCATCGAGCAGGTCGCCCAGACGCTCTGCCAGACCAGCCTCGGCCGGGTCTCGGACGGTCACGCGGCGCGGCCCACGTCCCGTGCCGTCACCCGCGGGCCTCGCGGCGCGGCCGGCCGGGTCTGCGGCTCGTGCGTCACCGGACGGCCTCCGGGAAGTCGCGCGCGGGATCCAGCGGCGGCAGCTCCCCGATCCGCCCCTCGCCGACGCCGACGCTCCGGAGCAGCACGGCACGCAGCGCCGGGTACGCGTCCTCCAGGCGCTCGGGGTGGTCCGCGAGCAGCCAGCGCGCGACGACCTCGTTCAGGGCGCCGAACCAGGCGATGCTCGCGATGCGCGTGTCGATCGGTGGGATCGCCCCCGACGCAACGGCCTCATCGAGGTAGCCCTGGATGAGGCGCGTGAACCGCTCGTGGAGCGCATTGGTCTCGGCCTGGAACACGCGGCCCGCGCCCATCGTGTCCAGGAACAGCAGCCGCGCCATCGTCCGGTGGCCGGCAAACGTCGTCAGCACCGCGTGCAGCGCGGCATCGGCGCGCGCGACGGGCTCGTCCTCGAGGGCCACCGCGCGCTCGACCCGCCCGACCAGCTTGTCCGCGGTCGTGTCCATCAGCTCGCGAAAGATCGATTCCTTGTTCGGGAAGTGGAAGTAGATGCCGCCCTTGGACGTCTCGGCAGCACCGGCGATGTCGTCCACGGCCGTGTCCCGGTAGCCACGTGTCGCGAACGCGTGGAACGCGGCATCGAGGATCCGTTCGCGGCGGTTCCTGCTCTGCTCGGCCGGGTCTGGCTTGGTCATCGAAACCTTCGTTCGGGTGTGGACCGACCGACCGGTCGGTCGGTCGGTTACCTCGGATCGTAGCCCGAACAACGTGATACTGTCAACGCGCACGTTTAGCGGCCAGTCCCTGCCTGGACGCCGGCGAGGATCGGGACCCGGCCCGCGGCGGTCACCGGGATGCAATCGCTTGGAGGAGGAACGGCCCGCCGGTATGAGGAACGGCCCGCCGGCAGGTTGCCGGCGGGCCGTGAGATGCGCGTGAAACCTGGAGGTCAGACCTCCTTGAACTCGCCCTCGACCGTCTCGTCCCCGGCGCCGGCACCTTCGCCGGCGTCGGCACCGTCGGCACCCTCCCCGGCATCGGGTCCGGACCCATCGGGCCCATCGGCCCCGTCGCCCCCCTCGGGACCAGCGGCCTGGTAGGCCGCCGTCGAGACGCGGGACAGCGTCTCCACGATCTTGGTCATGCCGGCCTGGATCAGCTCCGTGTCGCTGCCCTTGAGCGCCTCGCGCAGCGCGGACACCTGGCTCTCGACCTCGGCGCGGTCCTCCGCGGACACCTTGTCACCCAGGTCCTTGAGCGTGCGCTCGGCCTGGTAGGTCAGCTGCTCGGCCTGGTTGCGCAGCTCGACCTCGTCGCGCCGCTTCTTGTCCTCATCGGCGTGACTCTCGGCATCGCGGACCATCTGGTCCACGTCATCCTTGGACAGCATCGAGGATGCGGTGATCCGAACCTGCTGCTCCTTGCCGGTCGCCCGGTCCTTGGCCTTCACGTCGAGGATCCCGTTGGCATCGATGTCGAACGTGACCTCGATCTGCGGGATGCCCCGCGGCGCGGGCGGGATCCCGTCGAGGATGAACCGCCCCAGCGTCTTGTTGTCAGTCGCGAAGTCGCGCTCGCCCTGGAGGACGTGGATCTCGACCTGGCTCTGGTTGTCGGACGCGGTCGAGAACACCTGCGACTTCGAGGTGGGGATCGTGGTGTTGCGATCGATCAGCCGGGTCATCACCCCGCCCAGCGTCTCGATGCCCAGCGACAGCGGGGTGACGTCGAGCAGCAGGACATCCTTGACCTCGCCGCCCAGCACGCCCGCCTGGATGGCGGCGCCGATCGCGACGACCTCGTCGGGGTTGACGCCCTTGTGGGGCTCCTTCCCGAACACGGCCTTGACGAGCTCCTGGACCGCCGGCATGCGGGTCATGCCACCGACCAGGATCACCTCGTCGATGTCCGACGCCTTGAGCCCGGCATCCTTGAGCGCAGCCTGGACGGGCGCCTTGGTCTTCTGGATCAGATCCGCGACCAGGTCCTCGAGCTTCGCCCGTGACAGGTTCATCACGAGATGCTTGGGACCGGACGCGTCGGCGGTGATGTAGGGCAGGTTGATCTCGGTCGATGCGGTCGAGGACAGCTCGATCTTCGCCTTCTCGGCGGCCTCCTTGAGACGCTGGAGGGCCTGCTGGTCCTTGGACAGATCGATGCCCTGGTCCTTCTTGAACTCGGCCAGCAGCCATTCGATCACGCGCTGGTCGAAGTCGTCGCCGCCGAGGTGCGTGTCACCGTTGGTGGCCTTGACCTCGAACACGCCCTCGCCCAGCTCGAGGATCGAGATGTCGAACGTGCCGCCGCCCAGGTCGTACACGGCGATCTTCTCGTCGTGCTTCTTGTCCAGGCCGTAGGCGAGCGCGGACGCCGTGGGCTCGTTGATGATCCGCTTGACCTCGAGGCCAGCGATGCGACCGGCGTCCTTGGTCGCCTGGCGCTGGGTGTCGTCGAAGTAGGCCGGGACCGTGATCACGGCCTCGGTCACCTTCTCGCCCAGGTACGCCTCGGCGTCGGCCTTGAGCTTCTGGAGCACCATCGCGCTGACCTCGGGCGGCGAGTAGTGCTTGTCGTCGGCGACGACGCGGATGCCGTCGGACTTGGGATCCTTCTCGACCTTGTACGGGACGAGACCGGTGGAGTGCTGGACCTCAGGGTCGTCCCAGCGGCGGCCCATGAAGCGCTTGATCGAGTAGACGGTGTTGGTCGGGTTGGTGACGGCCTGGCGCTTGGCCAGCTGGCCGACCACGCGCTCGCCGGTCTTGGCAAAGCCGACGACCGACGGGACGGTGCGATTGCCCTCGGACGACGGGATGACGGTGGGCTCGCCGCCCTCCATCACCGCGACGACGCTGTTCGTCGTGCCGAGATCGATGCCGATGATCTTGCCCATTCGGGGAGCCTCTCCTGGTCGTTGGTGTCGTTGTGGAACGCGCTTGGGGGTTGGATGGTTGGTGCGTTGGGTCAGTTGACTGGGCCGTCCCGGCCATCGCCGGCGGCCGCGACCGCCACCAGCGCCGGCCGGATGACCCGGTCCCGGAGCCGGTAGCCACGCCGGATCTCGTCCACGATCTCGCCATCGGCGCGGCCCGTGCCCGGCACGCTCGCCACGGCCTCGTGCTCACGCGGATCGAACGGCGTACCGGGCGACGCCTCGACGGCCGTCACACCCTCGCTCTCGAGCAGGGTGCGCAGCTTGCGGTCGATCGCGGCGACACCCTCGGCCCAGGCATCCTCGCCAAGCTCAGGTGGGCGGCTCTCGATGGCAAGGTCGAAGTCGTCGGCCAGGGCGAGCACCTTGCGGATCAGGTCCTCGCCGGCCAGCCCGAGCAGACGCTCGCGCTCCTCGGCCGTTCGGCGCCGGAAGTTGGTGAACTCGGCGCGCTCGCGCTGGAGAGCAAGCAGGTACTCGTCGGCCTTGGCCGCCTGCTCGTCAAGCTCTGCGCGCAGCGCCTCGATCTGTTCGGTGAGCTTGGCCGGGGAGGTGTCGATGGCCTCGATTCGCTCCTCGGCACGGGTCTTGCGGGTCATGGGTCTCCGGTGGCTGGGGGGTCGATTGGTCATCGTTGTCGCTGGCGCCATCAGGCGTAGAGGTGGTCGACGAGCTCGTTCATGAGACCGGACACGAAGCGCACGGTACCGATCGCCTGCGGGTAGGCCATGCGGGTCGGACCGAGCACCCCGACCACGCCGACAGCACGCCCCGGGTTGCCGTACGGGGCGAGCACGAGCGACACGTCAGCCATCTCCTCGGCCGGGTTCTCGTGCCCGATGAACACCCGGACCCGGTTCGAGCCCGAGACACCGGCGATGAGCTGCGCGAGGTAGGCACGGTTCTCGAGCGCCGCGAACACGCGACGCAGCTTCTCGCTCTCGGCGAACTCCGGCGCCGCCATCACGTTGAGCAGGCCATCCGAGAACAGCTCCTCGATCGCGGCCGCGTCGAACTCGCTGAGCGCGTGCACGATCCGCGCCCCGACCTGGCGTGGCAGGGCCAGGCCCGGGACCGCCGGATCCAGCTCGTCGAGCACTCGCTGCGCGTCGCGTGCGGTGAGCCCGTCCAGAATCTCGTTGAGGTAGTTCGCGACATTCGTCAGCTCGTGCTGCTCGGCCGGCTCGTCAAGCGCGAACAGCACCTGCTTGAGGGCGCCCTCGCGCAGCACGAGGATGAGGCTCGCGTTGCGCTCGCTGATGGAGACCAGGTCCAGGTGGCGCAGGTGCGCGGAGCGCGGCTTGGCCGAGGTGGCCAGTCCCGCCGACCGGGTCAGGGACGCCAGCGTGGTCGCCGCCAGCCGGAACCATTGCTCGCTCGCGTACTCGACCTGGCCGAACTGGTGGCGGATCATCAGCTGCTCCACCGGCTCGAGCGGGGCGCTCTCGGTGATGGCCTCCACGTAGTAGCGATAGCCATGCTCGGTGGGCACGCGACCGGCCGACGTGTGCGGATGCGTCAGGAGGCCGGCGGCCTCGAGCTCCGCCAGGATGGCGCGCACGGTCGCGCTGGACACACCCAGCCGATACCGGTCGACGAGCGCCTGGCTGCCGACCGGTGTGGCGGTCGTGATGTATTCCTCGATGACGGCCCGGAGGATCGCCTGGGAGCGGAGGTCCAGGGGGCCGCTGGAGCGACGCACGCGACGCGCCATCTAGCCTCTCCTGTGTTGGTTAGCACTCGCACCATGAGAGTGCTAACGGTGGTACGCACAGTCTACCCGGCGCCCGTTCAGGGTGTCAACGCGACCATGGGGCGATCGTCGCCGCCACCGTTCACTCGCGCGGGCCCGAACGGATCACTCCATCTCGGCGAGATCCGCGGCATGCGCGAAGATCCCGGGCAGACCGCCGGTGTGCAGGAACACGACCGTCTCGGTCGGCGCAATCCTGCCCATCCTGATGTCGGCGATGAGGCCGGCCATCGCCTTCCCGGTGTAGACCGGGTCCATCAGGATGCCCTCGGTCCGTGCTGCGAGCCGGATCGCCTCCAGGCAGGCCGGGGTCGCGAGACCGTAGCCGGGGCCGATCTGCGCGTGGTCGGTCTCGAAGTCCTGGGGGTCGATGCCGAGCGGAACGCCGATCCGCTCAGCCGCCTCGCGCGCGATCTCGGATGCGCGGGCCGTCTTCTGCGGGTCGCCTCCGCTCACCGCCACGCCGTACACCCGATACGGAGCGTGGGCGAGCAGCGCCCCCGCGACGAGCCCCGCCACCGTGCCACGCGAGCCGGCGGCCACGTACAGGCGGGTGGGCCGCTCGCCGGCTGCGTCGATCTGATCCAGGAGCTCCAGCGTCGCCGAGATGTAGCCGAGGGCGCCCACGGGACTCGACCCGCCGAGCGGGATCAGATACGGACGCTCACCCCGCGCCTCGAGCCCGGCGATGACCTCTGCGACCCTGGCTGCTTCGCCGGGACCCACGGCGAGCGCCGGGTCGCCGGCCGGGACGAACGCGATCTCGGCGCCCAGCAGCCGGTCGAGGAGCAGGTTGCCCTGAACCTCCGGCTCGGGCTCCGTCGCGGTCAGGACCAGGCTTGCGCCGAGCCCCACCCTGCGTGCGGCGGCTGCGGTCATGCGCGCGTGGTTCGACCCGGACCCGCCAGTCGTGACCAGCACCGTGGCATCGGCGCGCAGCGCATCGGCGACGAGGTACTCGAGCTTGCGCGCCTTGTTGCCGCCGCCGGCGAGGCCCGTCAAGTCGTCGCGCTTCCAGAGGATGCGCGGGCAGCGCGATGGACCACCGAGGGCGTCGCGAAGGCGCGGCGCTTCCTCGAGCGGCGTCGGCAGCGCGGCGAGGGCGACCCGCGGCTGGCGCTCGAGCGCGTCGAGCAGTTCGGCGCGATCCCGGCTCATGTCGTTCGCAGGCCCACTTCGGAAGCATCCATGTCGAGCTCCATTCTCGACCCGCGCGCGATGACGCTGCAGCCGATGGAGCCGTCGCCGTCGTTGCCGGCCGGGCTGCCGCTCGACGACCCCGCCGGCCGCCCCACGACCCCGCTATACGAGCCTTGCGAACAGCTCGTTGGACACGAGCCGGCCGCGCGTCGTCAGCCGGATCCGCGACTCGGATCCTCCCGGCCCGTCACCGGCGGTGATCTCCTCGACCAGGCCCTCCTGCCGAGCCCAGGCGAGGTGTGGCCCGAAGGGTCCGGATTCGGCCTCGGCGCGAAGCAGCCCCGTGTCCAGGCGAAGCGCCAGGATCGCCGCCTCGACAGCCGATGTCGCGGGATCGATCGCCTCCGAGCCGCCGGGTGGCAGTTGCGCGGCCGATCCGTCCGCCGGCGCCAGCGACCGCACGTAGCCGTCGAGCCGTGCCGCATTCCAGCGCCGCGTCGTGCCGTCGAACGCGTGCGCCCCAGGCCCCACCGCCTCGTATGCCCGGCGACTGCCAGTACGCGAGGTTGTGCCGGCTCTCGTGCCCGGGACGCGCCCAGTTGGAGATCTCGTAGCCCCGGTAGCCCGCCGCACCGAGGCGCTCGACCGCGAGCGCGTACTGATCGGCCGCCCGGTCGTCGTCCTGCTCGCGCGCCGCCTGCGCGCGCCAGCGGCGAACTCCGGCGCGCGTCGGCAGATGATCGCCCAGCAGACCGGTCAATCCCTCGGCGTCCGGGTCATCGAGCGTCAGCGCATATGCGGACACATGATCCGGAACCAGCGCCAGGGCCGCGTCGAGCGTCGCCGACCAGCCGTCGAGCGTCTGGCCGGGCACGTCGTACAGCACGTCCAGCGAGATCGACCCGATCCCGGCGGCACGCGCGTCGGCCACCGCCGTCGCCACGTCGCTCGCCGCGTGCCGCCGTCCCAGGCGTCGCAGCTCCGTCGCATCGAACGACTGCGCGCCCAGCGAGACCCGGGTCACCCCGGCCGCGACGAGTGCCCGCGCGTCACCCCGCTCGTCCCGGCCTGGGTTGGCCTCGATCGTGACCTCGGCGCCGGTGGCGATCCCGAACCGCGCCCTGATCCGGTCCAAGAGGCCCGCTACGGCGGTCGCCGGCAGCAGGGTCGGCGTGCCCCCGCCGAGGTACACGCTCTCGAGGGGTGGACGGCCGGCTGGAAAGCGCCCGTCGAGCGCATCGGCACGGAGCTCGATCTCCGCACGCAGCGCGGCCAGAAACGGATCGACGCGGGATCGCGGCCCACGCGCGGCCGCACCCGCGTACACGACGAAATCGCAATACGGGCACAGCGACACGCAGAACGGGACGTGGACGTAGAGCGCGACGGGTGGCGATGCCTGACCCGGGCGGACGTTCGGGTCCGGCTCGCTCATTGGCCCCGATCCGGCCGTGGGTGGCGATCCGATGGCGGGCTGCGATCCGGCCGTGGTCAGTGGTCCCGCGTTGCCTCGCGCGGGCCGAGGACCCGCCAGCCCTCGGGCGTGCGCCGCCGCCGCTCGACCTCCTCCACCTCGGTGCCGCGCGCCTTCGGCAGGCCCGCATGACCGGTGGTCAGGAAGATCGCCACGCGAGTGATCGCGTGACCCAGGAACGCCGCCCCGATGCCGCCCGTCACGCCGGTCACCCAGCCGCTAGCGAACCCGATCGCCAGCACCGTCGCCAGCATGTACCACGGCCGGCCCGGTGCACCGAGCCGGGTCGCCAGCCCGTACAGCAGGGTCTGGGTGAGGTTCGCGACGTTGGGGTCGACACCGGTGAGCAGCAGGAACCCGAACACGACGCCGCGGAACACCGCCTCGTCGATGAACGCAGTGGCGATCGCGTTGATCACCGCCCCCGGATAGGCGAGCGGCGACGGCAGGCGCAGGTGGTGGTAGCGGAGGAACGCGATCGCGAGCGCGATCGTCGTCCCGAGCGCGCCATACGCCAGGCCCAGGATCACCGCGCCCAGCCGGTCGCCCAGCCCCAGGAACAGATCCGTCGCGGGCCGCGGGTGGATGGTCAGCACGACCAGGATCCCGCCGATGCCGAGCGTGTACCAGGCAAGCCTGCGCAGCAGCGATGGCTGGTTGCCCCATCGGTCGACGTCGTCGTACTCGGCCGCGCTGAACCGCTCCGCGTCGAGGCGCAGGATCACCAGCAACCCGGCGAGGCCGAGCACGATCAGGATCCGCAGCGGGTCAGGGATGTCGCTGATCCCGGGCAGGTCGGACAGGTCGACGTGGGGCATCGCGGACCGTCAGGGCTCGGGGTGGCCGGTCGTGGGGCGGGCCGCGCGTGAGGGCATCAGCCCTCGCCCACCCGCAGGATGGCAAGGAACGCCTCCTGCGGGATCTCCACCGAGCCGACGCGCTTCATCCGCTGCTTGCCCTCCTTCTGCTTCTCGAGCAGCTTGCGCTTGCGGGTGATGTCGCCACCGTAGCACTTCGCGAGCACGTTCTTTCGCATCGCGCGGATGGTCTCGCGAGCGACGACGTGGCTGCCGATGGCCGCCTGCAGGGGGACCTCGAACATCTGGCGCGGGATCAGCTGGCGCAGCTTCTCGGTCAGCTGGCGGCCCGTCGTCTGGGCGCGGTCCCGGTGGACGATCAGGCTCAGCGCGTCGACCGGCTCGCCGGCGACCAGCACGTCGAGCTTGACCAGGTCCGCCGGCCGGTAGCCCGCCTCCTCGTAGTCCATCGAGGCATAGCCCTGCGTCCGGCTCTTGAGCTGGTCGTAGTAATCGACGATCAGCTCCGCCAGCGGCAGCTCGAAATGCATGTGCACGCGCTGCGGATCGAGGTACTCGAGGTTCTCGAACGTGCCGCGATGGCCGGTGGACAGCTCCATCAGCGAGCCGATGTAGCGATCGGGCGACACCACGCCCAGCTTGACCCAGGGCTCCTCGATCGACTCGATCTCGCCCACATCGGGAAAGCGAGCCGGGTTGTCGACGGTGAGCGTGCCTCGCCCATTGGTCAGCGTGACGCGGTACTCGACCGACGGTGCGCTGGCGATCAGGTCGAGGTCGAACTCGCGCTCCAGGCGCTCCTGGACGATCTCCATGTGGAGCAGCCCGAGGAAGCCGCAGCGGAACCCGAATCCGAGCGCGACCGAGCTCTCGGGCGTGAACGTGAACGAGGCGTCGTTGAGGTGGAGCTTCTCGAGCGCATCGCGCAGCAGCGGGTAGTCGGGGCCGCTGAGCGGGTACAGGCCGGCGAACACCAGGCTCTTCGCCTCCTGGTAGCCGGGCAGCGGGCTCGTCGCCGGCCGAGCGACCGCGGTCACCGTGTCGCCCACCTGCGCCTCACGCACGTTCTTGAGCCCGGTGGCGATGTAGCCCACCTCGCCCGCGACCAGCCGGCCGACCGGCATCAGCTGTGGCCGGAACACCCCCAGCTCCAGCAGCTCGGTCTCCGCGCCGCTGGCCATCAGCCGGATCGTGTCATGGTCGTGGAGCGTGCCCTCGGCAAGCCGCACGTAGCACACGACACCCTTGTACGGGTCGTAGTGGCTGTCGAACACCAGCGCCCGCAACGGCGCCGCCGGGTCGCCACGTGGGGGCGGGATCCGGGTCACGATCGCCTCCAGGATCTCCGGCACGCCCGTGCCCTCCTTGGCCGAGGCCAGGATGACCTCCTCGCGCGGGATCGCGAGCACGCTCTCGAGCTCCTCGATCACCACATCGGGCTGCGCGGACGGCAGGTCGATCTTGTTGATCACGGGAATGATCGTGAGGCCCTCGCGCAGGGCGAGATGGACGTTGGCCAGCGTCTGCGCCTCGATGCCCTGCGCGGCATCCACGACGAGGATGGCGCCCTCGCACGCCTGGAGGCTGCGGCTCACCTCGTAGCTGAAATCGACGTGCCCGGGGGTGTCGATCAGGTCCAGCCCGTACTCGAGCCCGTCGTTCGCGGTGTACACGAGGCGTACCGCACGGGCCTTGATCGTGATCCCCTTCTCGCGCTCGAGGTCCATCGAATTGAGGACCTGGCTCATCATCTGCCGGCCCTCGATCGTGTGGGTCAGCTCCAGCAGGCGGTCCGCGAGCGTCGACTTGCCATGGTCGATGTGCGCGATGATCGAGAAGTTGCGCAGCCGGTCCTGGGGGATGGTCACGAGGCGGGAGTGTAGCGGCACCCGCCTGTGGGGTGAGGGCGGGCGTCGCCGGAGGGCGGCTACCATCGAGCGCCATGACCACTCCCGAGCACGATCTCCCCCAGCCGCTCGTCGACGGCTATCAACGGTTCCGTGCGACCCGCTTCGCTGCCGAGCAGGCACGCTACCGGCAGCTTGCGGAGCAGGGTCAGCGACCGTCGACCGTTGTGATCGCCTGCTCCGACTCCCGGACCGCCCCCGAGACCGTGTTCGACGCCGGGCCGGGCGAGCTGTTCGTCGTACGCAACGTCGCCGCGCTCGTCCCTGCCTACGAGCCCGATCCCCATCGCCACGGCGTCAGCGCAGCGCTCGAGTACGCGATCATGGCGCTGGACGTGCACGAGATCGTCGTCATGGGCCACGGCCGCTGCGGCGGCGTCGCGGCTGCCCTCGAGGAGCCGGATCCGCTGACCCCCAGCGACTTTGTCGGTACCTGGGTCGCGACCCTGCGCGACCTCGCCCGCGAGGTCAGCGCGGACGACGCCATTCGCCCGGCGGACCGCCAGCACCGGCTCGAGCTGCGCTCGGTCGAGCGCTCCATGGACAACCTGCGGACGTTCCC
Organism: uncultured Chloroflexia bacterium; assembly: GCA_963734995.1. Lineage (GTDB taxonomy): Bacteria > Chloroflexota > Limnocylindria > Limnocylindrales > CSP1-4 > CAIXZV01. The sequence continues at coordinate 59,425 of CAVTJD010000004.1, read as the reverse complement.
CTGGATCCGCTCACGTGAGCTGGACGCGAACCTGTTCATCCGCGGCGCCTGGTTCGACATCGGCTCCGGCGAGCTCTATCTGCGGGCTGCCGATGGGTGGGTCGCCGCGGCGGACCGTTGACGAGGCCGCCACCGCTGACGAGGCCGCCACCGCTGACGAGGCCGCCACCGCCGGCGAGCCCCGGGTATACGCTGCGAGCGTCATGACTGGACACGGATCAACCCCCGAATCATCGATCGACCGGACACCAGAGTGGCGGGCCCTTGCGGACCACGCCGACGCCATCCGCCACAGCCACCTTCGCGATCTGTTCGCACAGGATCCGGGCCGCGCGGAACGCCTGGCAGCCGACGGTGCCGGTGTCTATCTCGACTACTCGAAGCAGCGGATCACCGACGAGACGGTGACCAAGCTGCTCGCCCTGGCCCTGGCTGCCGGCGTCGAGGAACGGCGCGCGGCGATGTTCGCGGGCGAGCGCATCAACGTCACCGAGGACCGGGCGGTGCTACACACGGCGCTCCGCGCCGCGGCCGGGGCGAGCCTCATGGTCGACGGGCACGACGTCGTGGGGGATGTCCATGCGGTCCTTGACCGCATGGCCGCGTTCGCGCTCCGGGTCCGCAGCGGCGATTGGACGGGACACACGGGCAAGCCGATCCGGAACGTGATCAACATCGGTATCGGCGGCTCCGATCTCGGTCCGGCCATGGCGACCGAGGCGCTGGAGCACTACTCGGACCGGTCGCGGACATACCGGTTCGTGTCCAACGTGGACGGCACCGACATCCGGGAAGCCACCCGCGGCCTCGATCCCGCCGAGACGCTGTTCATCGTGAGCTCCAAGACGTTCACGACGCTGGAGACGCTGACCAACGCCCGCACCGCACGTGACTGGCTGCTCGCCACGCTGGCCGACCCGGCTGCCGTTGCGCACCATTTCGTGGCCGTGTCCACGAACGCCGAGAAGGTGGCGGAGTTCGGCATCGACACCGCCAACATGTTCGGGTTCTGGGACTGGGTCGGCGGGCGCTATTCGATGGACTCGGCGATCGGCCTGTCGCTGATGATCGCGATCGGGCCCGACGACTTCCGCGCGATGCTGAGCGGCTTCCGCGCGATGGACGAGCACTTCCTGATGGCGCCGCCCGAACGGAACCTGCCGGTGCTGATGGGCCTGATCGGCATCTGGAACGGCAACTTCCTCGGGTTCGACACCCACGCCGTCCTGCCCTACAGCCAGGAGCTGTCCCGGTTCCCGGCCTACCTGCAGCAGCTGGACATGGAGTCGAACGGAAAGTCGGTGCGTCTCGATGGCGAACGGGTGACGTACGGCACGGGCGCGATCGAATGGGGTACCGCCGGGACCAACGGCCAGCACGCCTACTACCAGCTCCTCCACCAGGGCACCCGGATCGTGCCCGCGGATCTGATCGGCTTCGTCAACCCGACGACCGAGATCGGTGACCACCACGACCTGCTGATGGCCAACCTGTTCGCGCAGGCGGAGGCATTCGCGTTCGGCAAGACGCGCGAGGAGGTCGTAGCGGCCGGGGTGCCGGCGCACCAGGTCGCCGCCCGGGTGTTCGAGGGCAACCGGCCGACGTCAGTGCTGCTCCTCGATCGGCTCACTCCGCGCGCGCTCGGCTCGCTCGTCGCGCTCTACGAGCACAAGGTGTTCGTCCAGGGAACGATCTGGGGGATCGACTCGTTCGACCAGTGGGGGGTCGAGCTGGGCAAGGTGCTCGCGACGCGGATCGCGGGCGAGCTGGCCGGCACCGAGGCTCCGGCCGAGGACGCGCACGACAGCTCGACCAACGCCCTCATCCGCCGCTACCGTTCCGATCGCCGCCGCGCCGGCTAGATATAGAACTGGCGGACCGATCCCGGGCCGGGCCACCGACCCCGCCGGCTTGAGGGCTGCCTCCCCGGCGCCGCGGCCTTCAGCCCCGGGCGGGCTCCTGGGCCCACAGATCGATCTGGGTACGGTGGGCACCGCCGAGCAGCTGCGAGGTCTCGCCGGCGTGGTACGCGTCATGGCTGAACATGCGGTTGAGGATCGAGATCCGCGTGTGATGCTCCACGGCACCACTCATCGATCGTCGTTCGATCTGGTCGGCCATCATCGCCGGCGTCCAGCGCGCGAGGGTTCGCTCGACGATCGCCCACGAGGCGTCGAGCAGGTCCACGAGCTCGGCGGCGGTCCGTGGATGGTCCGGCTGATCCTCCCAGCCGAACCCGGACGCCATGCCACGCATCGGCTCCGGTGCGCTGTTCTCCTCACCACACACGCCGCACAGCCAGTACAGGCGAGCCCCGGCCGTGTGCGCCACGAGAGCCCAGATCGGCAGCTGCTCGGGGGATGCGCGCAGGGCGAGCGCCACTGGATCCAGGTCGCAGATCGCGAGGGTGATCCGGGCCGCATATTGCTGCCAGTCAGGGAACCAGTGGGCGACTGACGGCTGATCGGGCATGCGGCGAGTATGGCAGGCAAGGAGCAAGCCATCGATTTGCGCCCCCGCTGGTCCGTTCCCAGGGCACCTGCTACCATTCGCGGTCGCGCCACGGGCCCGTCCGCCCGTCAGGCTGCCCACCACCCGCACACACGGAACGGAGACCAAGCACCTTGGCCAGAACGCCCAGGAAATGGCAGGGCGCTCGCACCCCGTCCGGGCTGAAGCGCGTCCGCCGAGCTGAGCGCCGGCACGCGATCCTGCAGCCCCGGCGGTCGGCGGCGAAGACGCTCGTTGCCAAGGCCGTATCGGTCGCGACCACGCAGCCCGAAGGCGCCGATGTCGCGGCCTCGCTCAACGAGGCCATCTCGGCCCTCGATCGTGCCGCCAAGGCCGGAGCGATCCATCCCAACGCCGCCGCGCGGCGGAAGTCGCGGCTCACCCGCAAGGTCAACGCGGCGCTCGGTGGCTCTCACGTCGTTGCGTCGAGCCACGTGGCCAAGACCACGGGCAAGGCCGCCGCGGTGAAGGCCGCCAAAGCGCGCATCGCGGCCGGCAAGGCCGCCAAGGCCAAGGGCGCACAGACCGCCGCCGGCAAGGCTCGCGCCGCGTTGTCCAAGACGACGCGTGCCGAATCCGCACCGACCGCCGCGACGGATGAGGCGGTCGCCCCGGCGACGAAGACGCCGCGGACCGCGTCCAAGGCTTCGAGCGCCAGGACCAGCGCGCCCAAGTCGGCCACCGCTGCCAAGGGCACGGCCAAGGCCGCCAAGGCCACGGCTCCCAAGGCGACTGCCGCCAAGGGCACGGCCAAGGCGACTGCCGCCAAGGGCACGGCCAAGACCGCCGCAGCCAAGGGCACGGCCAAGACCACCGCGGCCAAGGGCACGGCCAAGGCCGCGGCCGACAAGCCGGCGGCGAAGCCCCGTGCCAAGAAGACCGAGAAGGCCGACTAGCTCGCCGCCTGGTTCCTGGACGTCAGCGCGCCCCGGTCGACGACCGGGGCGCTTTCGATTCCGCGAGTGCTCCGGCTCAGGCGCCCGAAGCGAACGTAGATCGCGGATCGGGGCGACGGTTGGCGACGCCGAACATGAGACCGCCAACAACCGCCCCACCGGTCGAGAGCACGACCAGCAGGCCGGCGTTGCTCAGCTGCTCCTGCCAGTAGAAGCTCGTGAACGAGGCGACATCGGTGATGCCGGCCTGCTCGAATGCCGGCCCACGTCCGATGTCGAGGTACCGGCGATACACGCAGTCGGCGCCTGTCTGACAGGTCAGCGGCCCACCGGAGGCCGCATCCCGGTAGCCGTTGTCCGCAGCGAAGAACAGCGCCTTGATGCCCAGGAGCAGGACCGCGAACGTGATGCCGGTCACGAGACCCGCCAGCAGGGCGTTGGCCAGGATGCGCGACCAGGGGCCGCCTGCCCGCTCTGACCGGGCGTTCGCGTAGTAGCCGATCAGCAGGCCACCCAGCAGGGCGAAGGGCACGATCAGGAACTCGATCGGGATGACCAGCAGGAAGCTGATCCCGACCGTGACCGCCATGCCCACGCCCACCCAGCTCGCGGTGATCGCGCCGCGATCGACGATCCGGCTCACAGGCTGCCCGGCTTCGGGACGCGTATCGGGTCGTGCAGGGTCAACCCTCCGCAGGGCCGCCGCCGGTCAGGGCCGCACGGCCGAGGAACAGCGCCTCGTCGCCCAGCTCGTCCGCGATGCGCAGCAGCCGGTTGTACTTGGCGACTCGCTCCGAGCGCGACGGGGCGCCGGTCTTGATCTGACCCGTGCCCATGGCCACCACGAAGTCCGCGATCGTCGTGTCCTCGGTCTCGCCCGAGCGATGCGACACGACCGCCGACCAGCCGGCCCGTCGCGCGAGGCCGATCGCGTCGATCGTCTCGCTCACCGTACCGATCTGGTTGAGCTTGATCAGGACCGAGTTCATCGCATCCTCACGGATGCCGCGCGCGATGAATGCCGGGTTGGTGACCAGGATGTCGTCACCCACCAGCTGGACCTTGTCGCCCAGCCGTCGGTTGAGCTCCTTCCAGCCAGCCCAGTCCTCCTCGGCCAGACCGTCCTCGAGCGACACGATCGGGTAGCGCGCGATCCAGTCCGCCCACAGGTCGACCATCTCGCCCGAGTCGAGCGTGCGGCCCTCTTTGGCGAGATCGTAGCGGCCGACCTTGCCTTCGACGCCGGTTCCCTCGACCAGGAACGAGCTCGAGGCCGGATCGAGGGCGATCGCAACCTGCTCGCCGGGCCGGTAGCCGGCCTTCTCGATCGCGCGCAGGATGACCTCGACCGCGGCCTGGTTGGAGCCGAGGGACGGCGCGAACCCGCCCTCATCGCCCTGCCCCGTGGCATGGCCCTCGTCGTGGAGGATCGTCCGCAGCGCCGCGAAGATCTCCGCCCCGGCGCGCAGCGCCTCGGGGAACGAGTCGAGACCCACCGGCATGACCATGAACTCCTGGAAGTCGGTGGAGTCCTGGGCATGCTTGCCGCCGTTGAGGATGTTGAACTGCGGGACGGGCAGGATGCGGGCGCCGACGCCACCCAGGTAGCGGTACAGCGGCAGCTCGTGGCTCGAGGCCGCCGCGTGCGCGCACGCGAGCGACACGCCGAGGATCGCGTTCGCGCCCAGCTCGGCCTTGTTGGGCGTGCCGTCGAGCTCGATCAGCGCGGCGTCGATCCCGGCCTGATCCGCCGCGTCGTAGCCGAGCATCGAGGGCCCGATGCGCTCGGTGACGTTGGAGACCGCGGTCAGCACCCCCTTGCCACCGAAGCGCGACTTGTCCCCGTCGCGCAGCTCGACCGCTTCGTTGATCCCGGTCGAGGCGCCCGACGGCACCGCGGCCCGCCCCAGCGAGCCATCCTCGGTGACGACGTCGACCTCGATGGTCGGGTTGCCGCGCGAATCGAGGATCTCCCGGGCGTCGACCCAGGCAATGGTGGTATCGCTCACTTGACAGCCTCCGGCTCCCGATCGAGGAGCACCGTGACGCCCGGCAGCTCGCGACCCTCGAGGAACTCGAGCGACGCGCCGCCGCCGGTGCTGATATGGGTCATCTTGTCGGCCAGTCCCTGCTGCTGGATCGCGGCGACCGAGTCGCCACCACCGATCACGACCGCGGCTCCGGCCTCTGCACGCTCCGCAAGGAAGCGGGCGATGGCCTTGGTGCCGTGGGCGAAGGACGGGATCTCGAACACGCCCAGCGGACCGTTCCAGAGCACCGTCCGGACGTCCGCGAGCGACGCCTCGATGTTCGCCAGGCTTTGCTTGCCCAGATCGACGATGTGCCAGCTCGCGGGCACCTTGTCGACCGAGATCGTGCGGTACTCGGTGCCCCGGGTCACTTCCTTGGCGACGACGACGTCCACCGGCAGCACGAGCTCGACGCCCTTCTCGCCCGCGGCTGCGAGGATCGCGCGCGCGTCCTCCACCCGGTCCGGCTCGGCGAGGCTCTTGCCCACGGCCTTGCCCTGGGCGAGCAGGAAGGTGTTGGCCATCCCGCCCCCGATGACCATGACGTCGACCTTGTCCATCAGGTGCTTGAGGACCTTGATCTTGTCGCTGACCTTGGCGCCGCCGATGATCGCCGCGAACGGGTGCTCCGGGTTCTCGAGCAGCTTGCCCAGGTTCGCCAGCTCCTTCTCCATCAGGAACCCCGCGTAGGCGGGGAGGAGCTTGGCGACGCCGACCGTGGACGCGTGCGCCCGGTGCGCGGTGCCGAAGGCATCGTTCACATACACGTCCGCGTACGAGGCGAGCGCCTCGGCGAACGCGGGGTCGTTCTTCTCCTCCTCGGCGTGGAAGCGCAGGTTCTCGAGGAGCAGGATCTCGCCATTTCGCAGGCGCCGGACCGCGTCCTCGGTCCCGGCGCCGAGGGCATCGCCCGTGACCGGAACGGTGCGACCCAGCAGCTGGCCGAGCCGCTCGGCCACCGGCCGCAGGCGAAGGCTGTCGGTGACCTTGCCTGCCGGGCGGCCGAGGTGGCTGGCGAGGATCACTCGCGCACCCTGCGCCTGCAGATGTCGGATCGTCGGCAGGGCCGCGCGGATGCGCGAGTCGTCGGTGACCCGACCATCCTCGAGTGGGACGTTGAAATCGACGCGCACGAAGACGCGCTTGCCCGCAGCGTCCAGATCCCGGACGGTGAGCTTGTCCATCTTCGGTTCCTCTCTGGGGGCTGCGCTCGGTCAGGCCGGGAGTCGGTCCGCCATGAACTTGACCAGGTCGGCCACGCGGCAGCTATAGCCCCACTCGTTGTCGTACCAGGCGATGACCTTCACGAAGTTCCCGCCAAGCACCATGTTCGACGGGAGGTCAACGATCGAGGAGCGCGTGTCGCCACGGAAGTCGGTGGACACGAGCGGCTCGTCGGACGCACCGAGGATCCCGGCCAACGGCCCGGCGGCGGCGTCGCGGAATGCCTGGTTGAGCTCCTCGACGCTGGTCTCGGTGGCCAGCTCTGCCGTGAAGTCCACCACCGACACGGTGGGCGTCGGCACGCGCAGGCTGAACCCGTCGAACTTGCCCTTGAGATCGGGGATCACGAGCGCGAGCGCCCGTGCTGCACCGGTCGTGGTCGGGATGATGTTGAGCGCGGCCGCGCGAGCTCGTCGCGGGTCCTTGTGTGCCACGTCCAGGATGCGCTGGTCGTTGGTGTAGCTGTGGATGGTGTTCATCAGGCCGCGCTTGATCGTGAACTTGTCATGCACGACCTTGGCCGCGGGCGCGAGGCAGTTCGTGGTGCAGCTGGCGTTGCTGACGATCACGTGCTTGTCGGGGTCGTACGCGTCCTCGTTGACGCCGAGGACGATCGTCACGTCCTCCTTCTTGGCGGGTGCGCTGATGAGCACCTTCTTCGCGCCGGCGGTCACGTGGGCGCGTGCCTTGTCCGCGTCGGTGAACCGACCCGTCGACTCGATCACGATGTCGACGCCCATGTCGCCCCACGGCAGCTGCGCCGGATCGGCAACCTGAAGAACCTTGATCTCGTGCCCGTCGATGACGATCGAATCGTCGGTGTGGCTCACCTCGCCGGGATAGGCGCCGTAGGTCGAGTCGTGCTTGAACAGGAGCGCATTGGTCGGCACGTCGACGATGTCGTTGACGGCGACGACCTCGATGTTCGGCGCGCGCTCGATGAGCGCCTTCAGAGACTGCCGGCCGATCCGTCCGAAACCATTGATACCGACGCGAACTGTCATCGGTTGACCTCCTTCGACTGGGGACGCGGGCCGTCGAGCGCCTGGGCAGACGCGCTCGACGGAACGGTTGTTGTTGACCTCACGACCGACCCGAGCCGGCAACCCGAGGGAGGCTGTCGGGGCGGCATCGGGAGCGCGGCTGCGACCGATGAACGGGCGGCGGCAGCGGCGACCCCGAGGCCAGATGTGCGCGCGGGCCCGGCGGCCGGGGCGCGCGTCGTCAGGAAACGTCTGTGGAGCGGCGTGGCCGGTGGCTCCGCGGCTTGATCGCGGGCGAGGTCAGGAGCGGCGGCCGGAGATGCGGACAGAGCGTGACCTCGCAGACGGGAGGATCGAGGGTTCGCAGAAATGGTAGCAAAGCTCCGGATCCGCTCCCGCGACGGTCGGCCCCGTTTCGCGTGCCCTTGGCTCCCTCCCATAGACGACCGAAGGGCCCTTCGGCTATGCCGGAGGGCCCTGCGTGTTCGGCGATTTCCCGACGGTCAGCCGCCGATCTTGAACACCTTGCCGCCGCACTTGGGGCACGTGCCCTGCAGCGCCGGCTTGCCGTTCTTCATGGTGATCTGCTGCGGGTTCTGGACTTCGACCTTCATCTTGTCCTTGACGCAGTAGGCCTCAGCCATTGGATCCGCTCCTCCTCACGCTGGCCGCGTCACGAGAGGACGCCTCTCGCACCCGCGGGGACGCTGGGTCTGGCGCTCATGGTTGGGCCCAGAGCGACGGGCGCCATCGCACCGCTCCGGCCACTGACTTCTGGCGGTCAAGCTCCGCGAGGATCAGCAGGCTTTCGAGCCCCGTATCCACGACGGCAGCTTCCGCCTCTTGCTGCGCATCGCCGACGACGAACTCGCCGGTGCTGCGATTGGCATAGACGGCACACACGACGCCGGCACGACAACCGCCGAGCCCAGCCAGCACGAGCACCGCCGAAGCCTCCATCTCGAAGTTGAGGATGCCCTGGCGGGACATCTCCTCGGCAAGGTCAGGGTAGCGGATCGGCAACTGGGGGATCGGGCGGCCCTGCGCACCAAAGAACCCAGGTGCCGTCGCCGTGATCCCCACGTGATGCCGATGGCCCAGCCTGGCCGCCGCCTCCTCGAGTGCCAGCACGGCCTCATAGTGTGCGACGGCCGGATAGCCGTCGTGCACGAACCAGTTGGTCGTCGTCTCCAGCCGGACTGCGCCGGTCGAGATGACCAGGTCCCCAAGCCGCATGTCGGCCTGGAGCGCGCCGGACGAGCCGATCCGGATGAAGGTTGGATGGTCCGTGATCGCGAGGATCTCGCTGATCACGATCTCGACGTTGTCGGAACCGATCCCGGTCGACACACATGAGACGCGGACCCCCCGGTAGGTTCCCGTGGCGGTCGCAAACTCACGATGGCGATGGCGAAGCTCGACGGAGTCGAAGCGCGCGGCGACATGGTCGACCCGGTCCTGGTCACCGGGGAGCAGGATGTAGTCAGCCAGCTCGCCGGGCCCGAGCCCGATGTGGTACTGCCGGTCGCCGGCGGGGATCGCGACGCGGACGTCCACACTCGGCAAGAGGTCGGTTCCTCGTGCGTCACGCTCGTTCGGCGTGACAATGCGCCCGAGGATAGGGGCCTGATTCGAGCACCGTCAAGCAAATTCACGATTGATCTGCGCCTGCAGACCGACCCCTCCGTGGCCGGCCGGCGCGGTTTCGTCGGCCGATGCCACCGCCGTGGGCGCCGGAGCGGCGACCTGGTCGGTCCCTGCCGTGCCGCGCACCACTGTCGCCAGACGGTCCGAGATCCGGGCGCGGAGGCGTCGCTCCGCGCGGCGTCGGTATGCCGCCGTCATGCCCAGCGACGTCATGACGATCAGCAGCAGCGCGCCACCGACCATGGCCGCCATCGGCGTGGACGCAACGTTGCCGACCGCCGCCGTGCTGACGGCCGTGCCCGATGCGCCACCGGCAGTGACCATGTCCGCCGTCGCGCCTGGAGACCCTCCCTCGTCGATCGCCGAGCCGCCACCCAAGTCCCCGGCCAGCTCGATGGACGATGCGTCCCCGACCACCAGCACGATTCCCTGCCTCGACTCCGGCACGCCGGTCGCGTTGAGGGCATCGCCGGGCACGAGGGAGCCGGCGAGCTCCATCGCCGAACCCGTCAGCACGACCCGTCGGGTCGCCGTGCCATCATCGAGGTCGAACCCGTCGGTGGCGCTCCGGGTGACCAACCCACCGACCCGAACGTGCTTGCCGAGGTAGCTGGCCAGGTCACGCAGATCGACGTCGGGAGCACCGGCCTGCGCCAGGTCGCCGCCCATCGCGAGGACCGCCTGTGGCGCGCCGGCGACTGACGAGCCACCCGCGGCGGCCCCGGTGCCCGGTCCGGCTGGTCCAAGAGCGATGTCCGACGGTCCGCGCGGAACAATGGAGAAGCGGCGGTCGGTTGCCGTCGGATAGGGTCGTTTCACGATCCCGGTGATCGTTGCCGGACGGCCCTCGATCACGGCCGTCGACGGGATCGAGCTTCCCGGGAGGCCCTGGACGAGCAGCTTCCCGCCCCCGATGTCGAGCTCGGCCAGCCATCGATCTCCGTCGCGATGAACATCGGTGATCGTTCCGCTGACGCGGACCAGGTCCCACTCGTTCGCGGCGCTCGGCCGGCCGCGAAGCACGTGCGCAGCCGGCTGACGCGCGCCGAGCACCCGGATCTCATCGGCCTTCAGGCGCGGTGCGCCATAGGCCCGCCCGACGACCCCCGTCACCCGCACCTCCTCGCCGGCGTGGATCGAATCGTCGGACGTGGACAGGTAGACCTCGATCGCTCCGCTGGCGTCCTCGACGATCGTCCGCCGGCCGGTCGCGTCGAGCAGCGTTCGGTCGACCGTCAGGACACCCTCGACCGTGACCCTGTGACCCTCCCGGATCCGCGCGGCCGCGACGGTGGAGACAGCCGCCGAATCCGTCGACGATGGCGACGGTGACGGAGACGTGTCGGACGGCGCGGGTGCCGACGCCAGCTCGACGTCGTGAGCGTCGCGGAGCCACAGCCGATAGCCGTCGAGCCTTCCCTTGCGCGACGCTCGCTGGCCGATCACGCCCGTGAAGGTGCCATCGAGCCCTTTCCGGAACGTCGCCTTGTCGAGGCCGGCAGACGCGTCCGCGCGGATCGTGAGCGTGACCCCGTCGTCACCGGTGATCGTGAACGTGAGATCGCCGCTCGTGGCGCGGGTCGCCGAGGTGGCGATGGCACCGTGGATCGTCGCGAGACGTCCCTCGGTGTCCTCGCCGGCGCCGCCTGCCTCGAGCACCAGCGGCGACGGGAGGTCGGCCGATCCGAGCACGGTGATGCCGTCGTCGCCGGGCCGGAGCTCGGTCTGGCCGTACGGGTCGGCGATCGGGCCGCGGACCTCGACCAGCGTCCCTCGGGCAGCAGCGGGCACGCCATCAGGCAGCCGGACAACGATGCCCCCGGTGGCGTCCGCGATCGCGAACAGGGGTGGCGTTCCCAGGCGACCGTTCTGTGCGATCACCACGCCCCGGACGGTCACCCGGGTGCCGACGGGCTCGGTCCGCGCGGCGTGGATCGTGGCCGGCGTGGGGGTGATCGAGGGCGTTGGCGCGGGCGTTGGCGCGGGGGTCGGGCTCGGGGTCGGCGTGGGGCTTGGGCTCGGGCTCGCCGCGGGCGACGGCGAGGGCGATGGGGGCGATGTGGGTGTGGGCTCGGGCGCGCTCAGCTCGAGCTCGCCGGGCAGAGTCGCATAGAGCCGATAGCCGGCGGTTCCGGAGCCGGTGCTGTCACGCTGACCGAGCGGACCCTGCGCCCGAACGATCATGCCCGGCGCCGGGCTGAGCCCGCCGAGCGCGTCAGGGGCCACGACGACCCTGAGCGTGCCCGATCCGTCATCGACGTTGAGCCCGACGCCGTCGCTGAGAGACGAGGGCGCATCGGTCACTGTTCCGCGCACCTCGAGCCGCAGGCCTTCCAGAGGTTCGGTCGCGGACCCCGTCGCGACCATGACCGCAGCCGGAAGCTCGGCCGTCCCGACGACGACGACCGACGTCGTCGTCACGCGGAGCGTGCGCTGGCCGTAGCGGCTGCCGACCGTTCCGGAGGCCGTGACGATGGCTCCCTCCTCGATCGGGCTCGAGAACGGCGCGTCGAGGTAGAGGGCGATCCCGCCGGTCGCGTCCTGGACGAAGCCGGCGCGGCCCGATTCGAGGGCTCCGAGCGACGTGGTCAGGACACCCTGGATGGTCGCGTCCGACCCGTCGGCGAGACCGCGCGCAACAGAGATGGCGGTGACCGACGCCGGGGTGGGCGTGGGAGCCGGGCTGGGCGACGGAACACTCGACGGCTCAGGCGTGAGCGACGGCGACGCCGTGGGTGCCGGAGTTGGTGAGGGATGCGGTGTCGGCGACGGTGTTGCGCTGGGGGACGGGGACACCGACTCGGTTGGCGCCGGCGTGGCGGTCGCGGTCGGCGTGGGCGTGAGCGACGGCGCGGGCGTGGCGGTCGGCGCGGGCGTGAGCGACGGCGATGGCGATGGGGTCAGGGTTGCCGAAGGCGCCGGGGACGGTGTCGGCGTCGGCGTGGGTTGCGGCTGCGGGTCGGCCGCCAGGTTGCGACCCTCCGGCTCGGGATTGGCGATGAAGTCAGCCGCATTGTCGTTGCTGTCGATCGTGTTGCCCGCCGTGCCGCCCGGTCGGCGCTCGATGGAGCTTCCCGGGTCGGGAGCGGGAGCGGCGGCCCCTTCGACGAACGCGTTCGCGGCGGTTCCCCAGCCGACGGCGTCGATCGGGGCTCCGCCCACGGATCGGAGCACGATCGCCCCACCGGTGGCGGCAAACCCGCCCGAGTACGTCGCGTCGGCGGCCGCGGCGAACATGCCCGACGCGTTCGCCAACAGCAGGTGTCTTCCCGGTCCCACCATGAGCGAGCTGTCCCAGACCGCCTTGCGCGTGACCGTCGAGCCGGTCGCGGTGACGTACACCACCTCCAGCCCCAGCAGGTCGAGTGGCTCCGTCGACGCGTTGGTCAGCTCCACATATTCGTCAGATGCGGATGCGCCCCCCGTGACGACCTCGGCCACCAGGAGCCCAGTCGATACCGGCCAGTCGACCACGGAGGCGGGCTCGACCGTCGTGAGCGGCGTGTCGGGCGTCGCCACCGCGCTCGACGCCATGAGCAGGACGAGTGACATCGCGGCCGCCGCCGCGATCCGGGCATGGCTCATCGGTGACCTCCCGGCGGGAGTCGTCGGCGGCGGGTGACCGAGGCGATGCTAGGACGGGCGCCTTACCCCCGACTCAACCCTTCCGACCAAGACCCGGTACGATGCACCGGCGAACCCGCACTCGGTGGAGGCCGCGTCGGGCGCCGCACATTGCCGCTCTGGCGCGTTGCCCTCATCGATTGACGGCAGGCTGCCCGACCGGCTGTCGACTGGAGGATCCGTTGGCCCGCGCGAAGCGCACCGATCGCACCGAGGCCCGTCGCCGCCATCGCGCCGAGCAGGCCACGCTTGCCGCGGACGACGACTCGACCGTCGAGGCCGAGGACGCAGGTTCACGGCATTCGAGGAACAGTCAGGCGTCGAAGAACGCGTCGTCGCGGCCGCAGCGGCCGGGCATCGTGGCCTCGATGCGGGCCGCGTCGCGCCCGGTCGACTGGCGAAGCGACTTCCAGTCGCTCCCGACGCTGGTTCGGCACTGGTCCTTCTGGGTGCCGGCGTCACTGGCGATCGCCTGTACCGTGCTGTTCTTCATCTTCGTCCCCGCCGGCACGTCGACCCTGTCAGGAACCCCAACGGCGACCAACGGCCTCATGATCACCCTGGTCTACTTCGCGTTCCAGATGTTCGTGTTCCCGATGCCTGCGCCGGTGGGTGCGGCGTTCCTCGCGGGGTTCGCGGCACCCAAGGCGAGCTGGCTCATCGGCGCGCTGGTCGGCCTGGTGGCGGCGATCTGCTTCGCGGTCATCGTGCTGAGCCCCGCCTACGCGGATGCGGTCGGCAGCCAATCGTCGCCGCCGTTCCTGGCGTTGCAGGGCCTGCTTGCAGCACCGTTCGGCTCGGCGCTGTTCGCGTCGCTGGCCGCCTGGTACCGGCGCTTCCTCAACCTGGCCAACCCGAACCGCTCGCAACACCCGCCGAAGGCGCAGCGCGGTCGGGGCAACATGAAGACCAACTCGCGCGCCTAGCCGAGCCGCCGCAACCCGGCCTGTCCGATCGCCTTCACGCCGACGGGCGAGGTGGGTCCGCCGGCTGTCCCGGCCGCCTCGATCAACGGGGTCACCGAGCGCGCCACGACATTGATCACGTTCGCCTCCCGCTGAAGATCCCCGTCAACCAGCAACAGAGCGTGACGCCGAACCACTGATCGGAGCCGCTGCCAGGCGTCCGGCCACAGGGTGACGTTGACCATCCCGGTCTCGTCCTCGAGCGCCAGAAACACCGTGCCCCGCGCCGTCATCGGATGCTGCCTCGTCACGACCAGCCCGCCGATCCGAACCGACCCGGGTTGCCGATCCGACAGTGCCGCGTTGGTCACCGCTCCCAGCCGATCGAGCGCGCCGCGGAACAGGCCAACGGCCTGCCGGCGTGCATCGAGCCCCATCACCGCGTAGGCATCGCCCAGCCGTTCCGACTCCGTGACCCCGGGGAGTGGCGGGGCCTCGGTGGCCGGCAGGCGCAGGTCCATCGGGCGCCCCGCCGCACGGCGAGCGGCGGCCCCGGCCCCACGCACGGTCCGCCCGTCCAGGCGTCCCTTCGTCGCCCCCGCGACCTCACGCAGCTGCCACAGCAGCTCCCTTCTCGGCCGCCCCAGCGAATCCAGCGCCCCCGCCCGGACCAATCGCTCGACGACCTCCTCCGGCAGGCCCGTTCGCTCCACCACATCGGCCAGCGACGTGTACGGCCCGCGCGCCAGCTCCGTATCGAGCCTCGCCTGTCGCTCCTCGCCGATCCCCTTGACCAGGTGCAGACCCAGCCTGACGCCCCAGCCGGTCACGCCCTCCGCCGCCCAGCGCTCCCGGGCGGCGGTCCTGGGGAGCACGCACGCGCTCGAGCGCACCGGCGCCGGCCGGTCCTCGATCCCACACCCCTCGGGCAGCGGCTCGCCCTCGTCACCGTCGCGCAACCCCGCATCGCCTGCTGCCCCGGCCAGCGCCCAGCCCGGTCGCCCGACCCACTCGGTGGTGGTTCGCCAGGAGCTCCGGCTGATGTCCACCGGAAGCACGGCCACGCCGTGACGCTTCGCGTCGTTGACCAGCACCTCGACCGGGTAGAAGCCCATCGGCTGAGCGTTGATCAGCCCGATCACGAACTGGGCCGGATAGAACAGCTTGAGGAAGCTCGACTCGTACGCCGTCCGGGCGAACGCGGCGGCGTGACTCTTCGCGAAGCCGAAGCTGGCGAACGCCGCGCACTGGCGAAACAGCTCCTCGGCATCGTCGCGCGCCATGTCCTGGACGCGGACGCAGCCCTCGACGAACTGGGCGTGAAGCTTCTCCATCTCGTGCGTGGAGCGCCAGGTGCCCATCGCGCGCCGGAACGCGTCAGAGCCCGCCGGCGTGAAGCCCGCGACGTCGATCGCGATCTTCATCACCTGCTCCTGGTACAGGATCACGCCCAGGCTGTCGTGGAGGATCGGCTCGAGGCTGGGATGGAGATAGCTCACGGGCTCGAGGCCCTGCTTGCGCCGCAGGTAGGGATGGACGGCGTTGCCCTGGATCGGCCCGGGCCTGATGATCGCCACCTCCACCACGAGGTCGTCGAGGTTGCGGGGCCTCGACTTGGGCAACGTCTGCATCTGGGCCCGGCTTTCGACCTGGAACACGCCGACCGTGTCGGCGGCCTGGAGCATCTCGAACACCTCGGGGATCTCCTCGGGGATCCGGTCGAGATCGACACACGTCGCGCAGTCGTGCTCGATGAGCCGGAGCGTCTCGTCGATGGCGGCCAGCATGCCCAGACCGAGCAGGTCGAGCTTGATCAGCTTCATCGTCTCGACGTCGCGCTTGTCGTACTGAACGACGACACGGTCCTTCATCGTCGCGCGCTCGATGGGAACGATGTCGATGAGCGGGGCGGCGGTGACGAGCATCCCGCCGGAGTGGATGGAGAGATGGCGCGGGAAGCCGTCGATCCGGGCGCACAGCTCGAGCCAGCGTTCCCAGTCCGAAAGATGGGCCACCGAGCCTCGATGACGGCTGCGGTCCGGTGCGGGGAGCGGCTCCACGCGCGCCACGCTGCTGTACCCCGCCGGACGCGCATCGAACCGGCGGTCAGCTGGCAGCAACACGCCGCTCTCGGGATCCAGCCGGTGGGCGACCTCGCGGTCCATGGCGGCGCGGGCGTCCCGCCGTCGTTCGAGCGTCCGCGTTGGTGGCCCCTCGCGGATCCAGCGTTCGCTCACCGGGGAATCGCCGGGGCCGCCCTCATCCTCGCTCGGTGCCCAGGCGCGGGCCCGATGCCCGGCACGATCAGCGGGCCGTGTTCCGGCGGCGGGCGGAGTACGGTCGGCAGACCGAGTACCGGCGACGGGCGGAGCCTCCTGGCGTTCACCGCCCCGGTAGTGCCCGCCACGCTCGTGGTTGAGCTGGCCCATCGCATCGGTCAGACCACGGGCACCGGCCAGCGATGCCGCACCGGTCACGGTCGTCTCGGCGGCCAGTCGCCGCTCCCCGCCTGCCACGCCATCGCCCGGTGCCTCGCCCGGTCGTGCGAAGAACTGGGCGAAGCCGCCTTCGGCCTCGAGGTCCCGGCGGACCATCACCGAGTCGTACGTCTCGAGCGCCTTGGCGACGCGGTCGACCAGCGGTCGCGGGAACCCGAGCGCGTAGCCCACCTCGCGCACCGCCGACCGTGCCCGGTACGTGACGAGGTTGCAGACCATCCCCGTGTGCTCGGTGCCGTAGCGCTGGTAGACGTACTGGATCACCTCCTCCCGCCGCGCGGAGCTGAAGTCGATGTCCACGTCCGGGTATGCGGTCCGGCCCTCGTTGATGAACCGCTCGAACAGCAGCTCGTGCCGGATGGGGTCGACCCGCGTGATCCCCAGCACGTAGGCCACGATCGAGTCCGCAGCGCTGCCGCGTCCCTGGGCCGGGATCCCGCGCGACCTCGCGAACCGCATCAGGTCCCAGCAGATCAGAAAGAACTCGGCAAGGCCGGTCTTCTCGATCACGTCCAGCTCGTGAGCGAGCTGCCGCACCACGGCCGGCGTCAGCGGGTGATAGCGACGGCGAGCCCCTTCCCAGCACAGCTCGGACAGATGGCTGAACGGCGTCTCGCCGGCCGGCACCTCGAACCCGGGGAACCGGTAGCGCTCGAACACGAGATCCACCCGGCAGGCGGCTGCGATCTCGACCGAGGCGGCGACGCCTTCGCGCCAGGCCCGGGCAGCGACCGAATCCACGGCTGCCGTTGCGGGCTCCCCGGGCGGCATCGCCAGCAGCTCGGCGCCGGACTTGAGGTACGACTCACCGTCGGGTCGGCGGAGGTCTCGCAGCTGCTCCACCGCTCGCCCGTGACGGATGGCGGTCAGCACGTCCTGGAGCTCACGGTCCGCCGGCAGCGCGTAGTGGGCGTCGTTGGTCACCACGACCGGCAGGCCCAGCTCGTCGGCGAGACGGGCCGCCTCCGACACCAGCCAGTCGTCGTCCGGGAGCAGGTGGTGCGAGAGCTCCACGAAGAAGCCGCACCGGGCAGCCGTGTCGCCACCCGCACCCGATCCATCAGCGAACAGTCGCGCGTACCGCTCGGCGGCGGCCCTGGCCCCGGATCGGTCGCCGGCTCGGAGCCGGCGCGCCAGCTCCCCGTGCCGGCAGCCCGACAGCGCGATCAGCCCCTCCGTGTGCTCGGCAAGCAGCGCCTGGGTGAACCGAGGGACGCCCTTCGTGCCGGCCAGGTTCGCCCGCGACACGAGGCGGCACAGGCTCCGCCAGCCGGTTGCGTCACGGGCCAGCAGCACCAGATGCGGGTCACGCCCTGTCTCGCCCACCCCGCGCTGGTCCTCCTTGACCACCGCACGATGACCGGGAAGTCGCGCACGCTCGGGACGGGGCCGATCCGGGCGCCCGTCGATGGCCCGCGATCCGGCGGCCTCCACGGAGACCCGCCGTCCGGGTCGCCACGCTCGGCGCGCCGGGATCACGATGCCGGCAGCATCCGGCACGACCGGATCCTGGAGCTCGATCTCGATCCCGATCACAGGTCGGATGCCCGCGGCGTCGGCCGCCATCGAGAACCGCACCGCTCCGTACAGGCCCTGGTGATCGGTGATCGCCAGCCCGCTCAGACCCAGCTCCGCTGCCCGAGCCACGAGATCAGCCGGCGACGACGCTCCATCCAGGAACGAGAAGTGGCTGTGGCAGTGCAGCTCGGCGTAGGCGGGTCCGGCCACGATCGGTCTCTCCGAACGGTGACACCGAGTGTAGAACATCCGTTCGATTCGGAACGCCGGCCACTGGTCGAAATCGCCGCCGCGGCACGCAACCAAACCCGTCGCCCATGCGTCTGAATGCGCGTGATTGCCGACCCGGTCCGACGACCCTCGCGCCGCATCCTCGTCGATCTCCTGCTGCGGGTGGTCGCCATCGCGCTCGTCATGGGCCTGGTCCTGGTCCTGCTGCCGGCGATGGTCGAAGCCGCTGTGTGACGACACCACCGTTCCGGCCGACGTGGACGTCGCCGGGGCGGACCTGATGGCGACGGCGTTGCGATGGCGCCCGTCGACCTTTCCCGGACCCTGGGCAGGCCGGGGACACGAGAGCCGTTCACCGTGCTCCATCCGGCGCCGGTTACGATGGCGAGCGTGACACGAGTTCTGCGATCGATCTGCTGGCGATCTCCCCGGTCCCTCTCGGTCGTGGTGCTCGCGGCAGCACTCGCGATCACGGTTGGCGCCTGTGGCTCCGATGCCACCACGGCGCGGCCGATCCCGACCACCGCGGCAGGCCCATCGGTGACCCCGTCCGACGCCCGCAGCTTGGCTCCCGAGCCGACGGCCGTGCCCGGGGGCGTATCGACGGCACCTGGACCACCCGCCACACGTATCCCCGTCACGCAGACGGACTGGGGCGCAATCCTCGATGCGGTCCCCGACAGCTTCCCACGGCTTCCGGGCGCAGAGCCCGCCGAGCCGCCGGCCGAACCGGTCAGCGATGCGTTGCTGACCTCGCAATCGGTGGATGATGTCGCGGCCTGGTACCGGGATGCACTCGAGGCGGCGGGATACAGCTCGGTCGACCTCTCGGATCCGCTCGAGGACGGCAGCCGGGTGCTGGATACGCAAAGCGATGTTCCCGAATGCCGGATCCAGCTGACCTTCCGCCCGATGGGCGAATCGACGATGATCACGGTGCTGTACGGTGCCGGTTGCGCCGGAGCCGGCGGCTAGCGACCAAGGAGATCTCAGACGATGGAATTGACGCGGCGCGACGTGATCGGGGCTGGCCTGCTGGTCGCCGCCCTGCTCGTGCTCCTCGTCCTGCTCGTGGTGGCCGCTCTTCCGGGCTGACGTCCGCCTCGCGCCGGCTTCGCCGCGAAACCTGCCCCGATGACATCGGGTGTGACGGCGCTGCGGCCACGCAACGGGATGTTGACGCGAGCGCAACACAGGATCCGGCTTGGACGTCTATGCTGCCGGCGACCGGCCGGGACCGGTCATGGAGATGGGGGACGCACCGGCGATGCAGACGACTCGGCCTCGTGACCTGGACGCACTGTTCCTGTTGGTGGGCCTGTTCCTGGTCCTGCTCGTCACGTCGATCGCGCTCGGCCAACCTGTCACGCGTTGACGGGTGATCGAGGTTCGCTCCGGCTCAGCCAAGGCTGAGCGTCGCCTGCGCCAGGTGCCGCCAGACATCCGACCGGTCGCCGCCATCGATCGCGGCTGGACATGCCGGATCCCCGCGAGGTTCGCCCGACAAGCGGATCCGTGCGCGGCCGCCGCTCAGTCGTAGAACCGCTCCAGGTGCCATGTCCCGGCCACCCGATCCAGATACACGAGCGCGAGCCAGCTCTGGCCCACGACCTTGAAGTAGTCGCGCGCGATCGGCTGCCGCCACCAGGACTCATCGACCCGCCAGCGGTTGCACACCTCGACCGGCTCACGGCGGCCATTCCAGCGGATCGCGATCAGCCGGCCACGGTCATCCAGCTCGGGTTCGATCGCCGGATGCTCACGCAGGAACCGCGTCATGCCTGGTCTTCCTCCCCGGCCACCGCACCCGAGACCGGCACCCAGCGCCAACGAGCCTCGGTGACGATGGCCTCGGGATCGGCCAGCTCCACCCGATGCACCCGGTCAGCCCCGAATACGATCGCCAGGCGGGCGAGCTGCCAGCCCAGCCGGGCGCCTCGTGCCGCCTGTGGCGTGAACAGCGACAGCTGTTGCCCTGATGCCGGCTCGACCATGCCGAGCTCCAGCTCCAGGCGTGTGACCGGCGCCGGCGGTGGTGTCCGCTCCAGCCTGGCAAACAGCAGACGCTCGATGGCCTCGGCATCCGCCGTCGCCTCCGGGAGACGATGCTCGACGCGAACCTCGGCCGGCGTCCCGGCACGCGCGAAAGCGAGGTCACAGGTGACGACGAGTCGGGCCATTGCCGCCGCCCGACCTCGAGCTCGCAGCTGATCCGAAAGCGTCGCCGCGAGCCGGCGAAGCACGAACCGCACCGCCTCGAGGCCTGCTACCGGTGGCTCGAGGGGCAGGGCGAGCGCCATCCGCTCGGCGGCACGACGGGGCCGGAACCGCTCGGTCTCCTCGCCCGTGGCACGCGCATGCAGCCGGGCACCTTCGTCGCCGAAACGCGCGACCAGGGCGGACCGAGGCAGGGCCGCCACCGAGCCGATCGTCCGCAGCCCGAACCTGGCGAGCCTGGCCCGAACGTCTGGATCCCGGGTCAGGAGACGGGCCGGGAACGGAGCGAGGTAGCGACCGTCATCACCGGGTGGTACGAGGATCGGCCGGTCCCCCTCGCGCGCATGGGCAGCGGCCACGCTCGCGGCGAAGCCGGTCCCGGCGATCCCCGCCCGGGGTGGGCCGGGCAGGATCGGTGCCAGCGCCTCGGCCATCCTGGCAACGAGCGTCTCCTCGACTCCCCACAGGCGGGTCAGCCCATCGATCTGAACCCCGATCCGCCCGTAGCTCGGGTCGCTGACATCACTCGTCCCGACGATCCCCGGGCTGAACGCAACCAGCCGCTCGCAGGCGGCTTCGACGGCGTCCCGATCCGCGTCAGGCGCGAGGTTGAGGAAGGTCGCCTCGGGCGCGAGCCGGTGGGCGTCCCCGAGAGGGATCCCGCGACGCACACCGAGCGCCCTGGCGAGCGGATCTGCGTCGACCACCATCCCCTCCGTCCAGGGTTGCCCACCGAGGACGACCGGGCCGGGTGGCCACGAGGTGGAGGTGCCGTTGGCGTCCTGGGACTCGAGACGGGATCGGGCGAGACGGAGCGGGAGGTGCGGCCAGACCAGGTGGAGCAGACGCATGGGTATCGGCCGATGGAGGGGGGCCTTTCAGGTCGGAGAACGGTGGGGAGATGGCGGCGATCCCCGGCGGGACGCCCGATGGCCGGCCATCGAGCAGCTCGTCTCGCATCAGGCACGCATCCCGGTCGCCGCCCTCCGCGTACAGGATCTCGAGCTCGGCACGACGGCCCGGTGGACCGTGCCTGTCTCTGGCCACCGTCACCGCGCTACGCCGTCCGACCACGTCCCGGCCGAGCCGGATCCAGCCCAGCTGCGTCAGCTCCAGTCGCAGCCCGCTCGCCTCCCGGAGCGCAGCGCCGAGATCGGCACCCACGGTGCTTGGCTCCACCAGCAGGAGCAGCGCGCCGGCCCGCCTGGCCAGCGCCGCCAGCCGGGCCGGGCGATCGCCCACTCGCGACCCTGCGAGCGACGTGGCCCGTCCATCCGGAAGATCCATGACCAGCAGGTCGACCGTCCGGGCAGCGAGCAACGCCGCGGCCAGCGACAGCCCCTCCTCGAGATCGACCGGGGTGAGCACGACGAGCCACTCCAGGCGGACGCCACGGGAGACCGCCTCCACCGCATCGAAGGCACGGGCGAGATCCAGCCAGGCGACGATCGCTCCGGTTGCCTGCGCCTCGGCAACCACCCGCAACGCCACCGTGGTCTTGCCCGACGAGGCACCCCCACGGAACGCCACGGTGGCCGAACGCGGAAGCCCGCCCGGCCCGAGCAGGGCATCCAGCGCGGCGAACCCGGTCGAGATGACCCGGCCATCGGGCTCCTCGGTCCGACGCCCGGGCCTGACGCGCACAGGCGTGATCGGCATGGTGGCCGGCACCATCGCCTCGTCCGCCGCGGACTCGGCCGGCATCGGTGCTCGAGCGAGGGCGCCTTCGACCGCCAGACCCATCTCTCCGCCCCGTCGGAGGGCTGCCGGTCCCCAGCGTGCCTGGAGCCTCGAGAGCGCTTCGGATACGTCGGATGATCGGGCCATCGGACGTCCCATAATAGAACATATGTTCTATTCGTCAAGGGAGACCGGCAGCTGGTCCGGGAGGCCGGAATTGAGGCCGTCGGCCGAGCTCGGGGGACGGTCCACCGGCCGGCTGCGTGCTACACTTCCGGCCCGGTCAGCCCGGCATGCCGGGTGCGGCTCCCGTGGGGATGTAGCTCAGCTGGGAGAGCGCCGCGTTCGCATCGCGGAGGCCAGGGGTTCGAGTCCCCTCATCTCCACCATCCCGACACCGGGATCATCTCGACATCGAGGTCGCCGCGATGACGCGCGGCCCCGATACAACGTGCGGTACCATCCCTGCCGCACTCGTGGGTCGGTTGGGCAGGTGGTGAGCCCAAGGGTCTGTAAAACCCTCGCCTTCGGCTGTGGCAGTTCGATTCTGCCCCGGCCCACCAAACAATGCGAGCTCGAAACGCCCGTCGCGTACGCGACGGGCGTCGTGATTTCCGAGCGAGAGTGGTCAGATCACGATCGCGACCTTGCCCCGAACCTCACCCGACTCGAGACGGCGGATCGCGGCGGGCAGCTCGCCCAGCGAGTACGTCCGGTCGATCCTCGGCCGAAGCGTGCCGGCGCCGACATGTTCGGCGAGGGTCTCGAGATCAGCGGCATGCTGCCGGCTCATCAGCACCTTGAGCCGTTGCGGGATGAACGCCGACCAGATCAGGGCACGGATCTGACGGCCGAAGCCGCCCGTCAGCCGGTCGCCGCCCTCACCACCGACGATCACCAGCGTCCCGTGCGTCGTGAGCGCGCGGCGCAGGTGACGCAGCGGGCGCCGGCCGCCGGTGTCGACGATCAGGTCGTAGCGGACGCTCCCGTCGACCGGATCCTCATGCGTGTAATCGAGGGCGTGGTCGGCGCCGAGCGAGCGCACGAGATCGAGCTTGGGACCGCTGGCCACGCCGGTGACGTCGGCCCCCATCGCCTTGGCGAGCTGCACGGCATAGCCGCCGACGCCCCCGGACGCACCGAGCACCAACACCCGCTGGCCGGGCCGCAAGCTGCCGGCATCGCGCAGAGCCTGCAGCGCGGTCACGGCCGAAACGGGAAGCACCGCGGCATCCTCGGGCCGCAGCGCCGCCGGCCTGTGCGCCAGCTCCGCCTCAGGCGCGACCGCGAGCTCGGCAGCGGAGCCGCGACCGAACCCGAACACCTCATCGCCGGGGCTGAAGCGCGTCACCTCGTCGCCGACCGAGACCACGGTCCCGGCGAGATCGATCCCCGGGATCCGGTCTTTCGGTCCGCGAAGCCCGAACCCCATCAGCCGCATGATGTACGGGCGGCCGGTCATCACATGCCAGGTACCACGGTCCACGCCCGCAGCTCGCACCTTCACCAGCACCTGGCCCGGACCTGCAACCGGCACGTCCACCTCCGTCTCGCGAAGGACGTCCGCCGAGCCGTATCGCGTCTGTGACATCGCCCGCATCGTGCCGGTCGAGGTCGCCACTCTGGGCTGGATCACCGCCTGGGTCGTCATGTCCGTGTCTCCCGATCTCTTCGTCGCCCCGGATCCTTGTCCGCGTGTACCGTACTAAGTACGACGTACTAAGTACGGTACGATGGCGAGCGACCGATGTCAAGGGGTCGACGGACCGTCGCCCAGCTCGGGGAGGAGGAGATCACGCCGATGGCTGCCACCACAGCACACGGGCGCAACCCGCTGACGCCTGAGCGGGTGATCGCGGGCTCGATCGCGATCGCCGACCGCGATGGCATCGGCGCGCTGACCATCCGGTCGCTCGCGACCGAGCTGGGCGTCAAGCCGATGTCCGTGTACCACCATGTGCCCGGGAAGGAGGCGATCCTCGACGGCATCGTCGACGCGGTGTTTGCCCAGATGTCGCTACCCGTCGTGGGTGGCGAGTGGCGAGGCGAGATGCGGCGTCGATGTGCGTCGCAGCGCGAGGTGCTGCGACGACACCCATGGGCCGTGGCGCTGCTGGAAAGCCGAGTCAACGCCGGCCCGATGACGCTCCGCCACCATGACGCGACGCTGGGCGTGCTCTATGCGGGTGGGTTTCCGCCCACGCTGGTCCAGCACGCGATCGCCTTTCTGGACGCGTTCGTATACGGGTTCGCGATCCAGGAGGCAAGCCTGCCGTTCGACGATGGGGCAGGCGCGGCCGAGCTCGCGGAGCAGATCCTGTCCGCCGCCGCTGACACCTATCCGTACCTCGCCCGGCTGACCGCCGAGGTCGTGATGCAGCCCGGCTACAGCTTCGCCGCCGAGTTCGAGCCGGGGCTGGAGCTGCTCCTCGATGGCCTGGCGGACAGGCTCGCCACGGTCGATCTCAGCGGTTCGGCACCCGGCTGAGGTGGGCGCCTGGGGCACGGATCGGGCGGGCCACCGATCCGACTGTCCGGGACTCCGCGGCGACCAATGCCAGGACGGCGCTCGAAGACCCCTGGCGCTCGAAGACCCCTAGAAGGAGACGCCGGGATCCCAGGGGAAGGCGTCGGTGTCGGTCCAGGGCCCCAGGATGAACGGCTCGCCTGGCCAGCTCGCCGTCCCGCCGGCGACGGACAGCAGCGATGCGCCGTCCAGCCGGTGCAGCTCGACGACGAGAGTGCCGTCTCCGTCGCTCGGCAAGCTGAAGCCGTCGGAGTCGATGCAGACGCCGAGCGTCGCGTGGCACCCACCGGCGGCGGCCGTCGGATCCCCGAACTCGGACAGGTCGATGACGCTCACGACCTTCCCGTCGCGAACCTCGGTGGCGGTGATCAGCGGTGCCACGTCCCCGGTCTCGACCACGACCTCGAGCCGATCGTTGGCGAGCACCCCGCTCCCCGAGACAACGATCCGCCACGCCTTCGCATCTCGATCCTCGATCGTGGCGCGGATGGTCGTCGCGTTCACCGATTCGACCGACAGCTCGGGGCCGAGGGGCCGTTCCTCGACGTTGCCGGCGTCGGGGCCATCGGGAGAACGTGTCGCGGTCGGCTCCGCGCTGGTGGCTTCGCTGACGTCAGGCGTAGCCGGGGCTGGCGGCGTCAGGCCGGGGGTTGGGGCGGGCGCTCCGCTCGAGGGCGCCGGGGGCGCGCCGGCGCAGGCCGCGACCATCCCGGCGGCGAGGACGGAGACGAGGGCGATGGCGAAACGATGCGACATGGGACCCCAGACACGATGGTTGTGACGGCCCTGCCGTCGAGGCACCCATATGACGCGCGTACGAGCCGGATTGTGCCCTCGGTGCCGGGCAATCGAAGACTGCCAATGGTCCCCTGCGGGTCAGACAAGCGGCTGATCGCCCGAAAACCGTCCAGGGCGTTGACCCGCGGCATGAGCGACCGCGCCTCGCCGCACCTGGCAGCGGCCCTGCAGGCGCCTCCGGGCGGTGGCGCACCCTTTGTCCACCGACTTGACAGCGGCCGACGACCGATGCAGCATTGGACTTTGTCAAGTCTCTTGCCAAAGCCCGTTCGGCAAGGGGAAGGGTCGTTGTGACCGGAGGAGTGCCCGAACGGATGAGCGCCAGCGCGCCCGTGCTGCCCGAGAAGGCAACGCACCAGCAGACGCGAACGTTCAATCAGCGGCTGGTGCTGCGCGCGCTCCATGATCGCAGCCCGCTCTCGCGCGCCGATCTTGCCCGGCTCACCGGCCTGACGCGTACCTCCGTAGGCGACCTCGTCGGTGCGCTCATCGACGACGGCCTGATCGAAGAGCTCGGACGAGGTCGATCGAGCGGCGGCAAGTCACCCATCATGCTGCGGGTCGATCCCGACGGCCGTCATCTGATCGGGCTCGACCTGGGCGAAGCGCAGTTTCGGGCCGGCGTCGTCAACCTGCGGGGCGAGATCCTCCGCTCGATCAGCCTGCCCCTCGAGGGACGGGGTGGCGAGGCCACCCTCGAGCTCGTCTATCAGCTGGTCGACGCTCTGCGTGCCGACGACTCGTCTCCCCTGCTCGGCGTCGGCGTCGGCGTGCCCGGCGTGATCGACACGAGCACGGGGACGGTCCGTTGGTCGGTCAACCTCGACTGGGCCGAGCTCCGCCTCGGGCCGCTTCTCGAGCAGCGTTACGGCGTGCCGGTCGTGGTCGCCAACGACAGTCACGCTGCCGCCCTCGCCGAGCTGACCTTCTTCCGGCGCCCTCGGCCCACAAACCTGATCGTGATCAAGGTGGGTCGCGGCGTGGGCGCCGGCATCATTCTCAACGGCCAGCTGTTCCAGGGCGACGGGCATGGCGCCGGCGAGTTCGGGCACGTCTCGGTGGGCGGCACCGGGACGCCCTGTCGCTGCGGGCGGGAGGGCTGCCTCGAGACCGTGACCGGCATGCGCGCGCTGGTCGACGCCGCCAACGCCATCGAGCCCTCGATCGCCGACGAGGACGGCCTCGTGGCCGCCTTCCTGGCCGGCACCACGGGCATCCGGCAGATCGTTCTCGAGGCCGCACGCACGCTCGGCGTCGCGGTCGGCTGGCTGATCGGCGTCCTCAACGTCCGGCACGTGCTGCTGGTCGGGCCCGTGGCGGCGTTTGGCGACGACTGGCTGGGGGAGGTCAGGCAGTCGGCACGCTCGAGCGTCCTGGGACTGCTCGCACGAGACACGCAGATCGAGTTCGGTCGCGCGCACGACAACGTCGTCGTGCTGGGTGCGTCGGCGCTGCTCATGGAGCAGCAGCTGGGTCTGGGGCTCGTTCGATGATCGCGGCGCGTGAGCCCGGGCTCGCGGATTCGCTGATCGCCGGCGTCGACGTCGGCGGCACCAAGACATCGGTCGTCATCACGGACGCCCGGGACCGGGTCCTGTATGCGCATGTTGCGCCCACGGACCGGTCATCGATCGTCGGCCAGATCGCCGGGCTCGTCGATGACGGCAAGCGACAGCTGGAGCGGAACGTGGCCGCGGTGGGTGTCGCCATCCCCGGTCACGTCGACCCGGAGGGCGGCTCCGTGAGCCTGGCCGTGAACCTGGGCATCACCCACCTGCCCCTGGGACCCATGCTGCAGGCCGAGCTCGGGGTGCCGGTCTTCGTCGAGCATGACGCCCGCGCGGCGGCACTGTGGCTGAGCGATCAGTCGGCCGGGGGATCGGCCCGGGCGCCGGCAAGCGTGGCCTTCCTTGCGATCGGGACCGGCATCTCGGCCGGCGTGGTTCTCGACGGAGCGATCCTCCGCGGCGACAACCGCCTCGCGGGTGAGGTGGGCCACGTCGTCGCCGATCCGGGTGGGGTCGTCTGTGCGTGCGGTCTGCGCGGTTGCCTCGAGACCATCGCCGCCGGTCCGGCGATCGGTCGCCAGGCCGACGAGGCGATCGCGGCCGGTCGCACGTCCGTCCTGGCGCCGCAATCGAGCGCTGCCGACGTGTTCCGTGCCAGCGCTGCCGGTGACGAGGTCGCGGCGGAGATCGTCGGCCGAGTGGCCGACCACCTGACCCGAGCCATCCGATCGCTCGCTCTGACCCTCGGTGTACGGCGGGTCGTGATCGGCGGCGGCGTCGCGGCCGCCGGGCCTGCCCTGCTCGAACCCATCCGATCGCGCATCGTCCGCGAACGTGCGGCCTCGCCCCTGGTGACGGCCGCCCTGGGCGATACGTCGGTCGAGCTGCTGCCGCCGACCGAGGCGCCCGGTGCGCGCGGGGCGGCCGCGATCGCTCGCCGTAACATCGGCCTGCTTGAACGAGAGGGGGTGGCCGAGCGATAACCCACAACGTCGTTATTTGGTGGCGTGCGGATAATCAGCCTGATCCTGGACGACCGCACGTCACCCAGAATCATCGCAGTTCGGAGGAGGAATTCGTGGCCAATCACCTACGTACAACGTCCGCATTTGCGTTCGCGGTCATGTTGCTGGCCGGCGCATGCGGCAACAGCGCCACACCGTCACCGGCCGCCACGGCGGCCCCGACGGAGTCGATGGCGCCTGAGTCGGCCGCGCCGTCGGAGTCGATGGCGCCTGAGTCGGCCGCGCCGAGCGCACCGGCGTTCGGGCCCGCCGTGCCGACCGTCCCGACCGGCTACACGGAGCTCGACCAGTCGCTGGGTTCCGACCAGCCGATGGCCGGCAAGACGGTCGACATCCAGGTGCAGTGGACGGGCGGCGAGCTCGCCAACTTCCAGGCCTCGGTGGCTGACTACGCCAAGGCCTCGGGCATCAACATCCAGGTCGACAGCGTTCCCTCGAGCCACGAGACGGTGCTCAAGAGCCGGATCGAAGGCGGCTCCCCGCCGGACCTTGCGCAGCTTGCGCAGCCGACGCCGGTCCTGGCCTATGCGGCCGAGGGCAAGGTGATCGACCTGGCCTCGTTCATGGACGCCAACAAGCTGACCAGCGAGCATCCCGCGACCATCGGCCTGGTGTCGCAGGACGGCAAGATCTGGGGCATCCCCTACAAGGCCGACGTCAAGTCGACCATCTGGTATCCGATCAAGGCCTTCGAGGCCAAGGGCTACCAGGTGCCGACGACATGGGATGACCTGATCAAGCTGTCCGACCAGATCGTGGCGGACGGCAGCAACCCGTGGTGCATCAGCGCCGGCGGCCCCGGCGACGCGACGGGCTGGCAGATCACCGACTGGATCGAGGAGGTCGTCCTCAAGACGAAGGGCCTCGACTACTACAACAACTGGATCAACCACACGGTCAAGTTCGAGGATCCGGGCATCAAGGCCGCCTTCGACGACTACGTGGGCAAGATCTTCTTCACCGACAGCTACGTCTATGGCGGTCCCCAGGCGATCATCAACACCGACCAGAAGACCACCATGGATCCCATGTTCAACCAGGACCTGCAGGCGCCGAACTGCTGGATGCAGAAGGTCCCGACCTGGTACGGCCCGGACTTCTTCCCGGATCAGCGTGATTCGGGGCAGCCGTCGAAGTACATCGTCGGCCAGGACGTGGGCATCTTCGCGTTCCCGACCATCGATCCCAACCAGCAGAACGTTGAAGGCTCCGCCGACACGATGATGATGCTCAACGACCGACCGGAGGTCCGGGCGGTGGCTGAGTTCCTGGCCACGCCGCAGGGTCTCCAGAACTGGATCCTCGCCGGCAGCGCGATCTCCACCAACACGTCGACGCCGGCCGACTGGTACGCCGGCTCGTACAAGCTGCAGGTCGCGTCGGACATCGTCAACAAGGCCGCGGGCATCGGCTTCGATGCTTCGGACCTCATGCCCGGTGCCGTCGGTGCCGGCACGTTCTGGACCCAGAGCGTTGATTGGGTGAACAACAACGGCACCAACACGGATGCCGTCCTGAAGGCCATCGACGAGAGCTGGCCCAGCCAGTGACCTCCTAGGCTGGCGCCGGCTCAGCCGGTGACAGCCTGGAATGTGCGGGGCGCGCCCACTCACCAAGGGTGGCGCGCCCCGTTACTATGGTTAGGGAGGAGGGTCGATGACCGTCGCTGAGGGCACCACGGAACCCGGGCTGCGTCGATACGTTCTGCCCGTCGCCGGCCTCGTTGGCGTGGCACTGTCCATCATCGGGCTCGTCATTCTGCTCGACCCCCACGGTGGGCAGAACCTGCTGGCGTGGATCTACGACGCGCTGGGCAACTCCACCGGCGCGACCGAGCTGCGCAACGGCCAGGGTGACCAGGCGATCGCCAAGATCATCCTCGCGATCATCGCCATCGCGGTCGGGGTGGGTGGCATCTGGCTGCTGTTCGTCGGCGTGGCGTCACTGGTCAGCAGGCTGCGGCCGGAGTGGCGCGACCGGATCCTGCCGTGGGTGTTCGTCGGCCCCGCGTTGATCCTGCTGACCGTGTACCTGCTGTATCCGGGCGTGGCGACCGTCGCACGCAGCTTCTTCGACAACCATGGTGCGCTCACGCTCGACAACTACAACGCGATGACCAAGCCCGACTTCATCGAGATCCTGCGCAACAACCTTATCTGGCTGATCGTGGCGACCGGCGGCAGCGTGGGCCTCGGTCTCGTCATCGCCGGGTTGTTCGACCGGGTCAGGCGCGAGGCGCTGGCCAAGACGCTCGTGTTCCTGCCGCTGGCGATCTCGCTCATCGGCGCATCCGTGATCTGGGGGTTCATGTACGCCTGGGTGCCGGCCCAGCAACCGCAGATCGGGCTCCTGAACGCGATCATCGTGGGCCTGGGCGGGCAGCCGGTCCCGTTCTTCACGACCAGCCCGCTCAACATCCCCGCCGAGATCGTGATCATGATCTGGCTTCAGACGGGCTTCGCGATGGTCGTCCTCTCGGCGGCGATCAAAGGCGTCTCGACCGAGATCATCGAAGCCGCTCGACTCGACGGCGCCAGCGAGCGACAGCTGTTCTTCAAGATCATCGTGCCATCCATCCGCGGCTCCATCGTCACGGTGACCACGACCATCGCCATCATCACGCTCAAGATCTTCGACATCATCTTCGCGACGACCGGCGGCCGCTTCCACGATGACGTGGTGGCCAATCGGATGTTCCACGAGATGTTCCAGTTCTTCAACGACGGCCGGGCCGCGGCGATGGCCACGCTGCTGTTCGTCGCCGTGCTGCCCGTGATGTACCTGAACCTGCACAACTTCCGCCGCCAGCAGAGGGAAGCATGACCGCGTCGGCCCAGTCCGCGACAAGGCAAGGAACGCGTGTTTCGGCATGGCGGCCGCAGCTCCTGCGCAGCCTGCCGGTTCGACTGGCCGTCCTCCTGATCTGCTTCCTGTGGACGCTGCCCACCATCGGTCTGCTCGTGACATCGGTGCGCAACCCGGAGCTGGTCAGCCATTCCGGGTGGTGGACATCGCTGTTCAACCCGTTCGCAGCCGACCAGTGGACCCTGGCGAACTATCAGCAGGTCATCGCCAGCGGTGGCATGGGGGATGCGTTCCTCAACAGCCTGATCGTCACCATCCCGGCGACCGCGATCCCGATCACGATCGCGGCGTTTGCCGCATACGCGTTCGCGTGGATCCCGTTCCGTGGCCGCGGCATCCTGTTCACGATCGTGGTGGGGCTGCTCGTGGTGCCCATCCAGATGTCGCTGATCCCGATCCTCAAGCTCTACAGCGGCGCATCGCTGTACGGCACGTTCATCGGGATCTGGCTGGCCCACACGGGCTTTGGTCTGCCGCTGGCAATCTTCCTGCTCTACAACTTCATCTCGCAGCTGCCGCGCGACCTGTTCGAATCGGCCGCCATCGACGGGGCATCGCACCTGCAGATGTTCATCCGGCTCGTGCTGCCGCTGACGATCCCGGCGCTGGGTGCCTTTGCGATCTTCCAGTTCCTGTGGGTCTGGAACGATCTGCTCGTGGCGCTGACATTCCTGGGCGTGTCCACGGACCTGCGGGTGATGCCCACCGCGCTGTACGCCCTGCTCGGCAGTCGCGGTGGCCAGTGGCAGCTCCTGACGGCCGGCGCGTTCGTCACCATGGCCATGCCCTTGGCGGTGTTCCTGCTGCTCCAGCGAGCATTCGTGCGGGGGATCCTGGCAGGCTCCGTGAAGGCGTGAGGCCAGGCGGGCCGGGCTCGGAGCGGACGTTGATGGCAGGCTCCGTGGAGGCATGACGCCAGGCGGGTGAAGACATGACGCTGGCGCGACTCATGGTCGCCTTCGTCGGCACCGAGCTGCCGGAATCGGCGGCGAGGCGGATCCGTGAGCAGGGCGTGGCCGGGGTGACGCTGTTCCCCGCTCACAACCTCGTCGATCCTCCGCAGCTGCGCGAGCTGACATCGGCGATCCAGCGGGCGCGGCCGGCCGGCGAGCCGCCGCTGCTGATTGCCGCCGACCAGGAGGGCGGCCAGCTGATCGGCCTGGGCGAGCGGACGACGCAGTTCGCCGGTGCGATGGCGCTCGGCGCGACCGATGACGAGGCCCTGGCCGAGCGCGTCGCCGGCGCGATGGCGCGCGAGCTGCGTGCCCTGGGCGTCAACGTGGACTACGCGCCAGTGTGCGACGTGGCCAGCGATCCGGCCAATCCGGCGCTCGGCATCCGCAGCTTCGGCGACGATCCCGAGATGGTCGGGAGGCTCGCGGCGGCGACCGTCCGCGGCCTGCAGGACGAGGGCGTGGCGGCGACGGCCAAGCACTTTCCGGGCGCGGGTGACACGGCGGCGGATCCGCATCACGAGCTGCCCCTGGTGCGCCGCACGAGCACGCAGCTGGCCGAGCGGGAGCTGGTCCCGTTCCGAGCGGCGCTGAGGGCGGGGGTGCGGATGGTCATGACGGGCCATTTCGCGCTCGCCGGACAGCGCGACGAGCTGCCGACCAGCCTGTCCGCCGCAGTGCTGCGCGACCTGCTGCGCGGGCAGCTCGGGTTCGACGGCGTCACGATCACCGATGCCCTGGACATGCGCGCCCTGGCCCAGGGATCGGCGCAGATCGTCGATGCGATCGCCGCCCTGCGTGCCGGCGAGGACGTGCTGCTGGGCACGGCCGACGAATCTGCGCTGGAACGGCTGGAGGAGGGCCTCGCACAGGCGCAGCGGCGAGGCCTGTTCGATGCCGGCGATGACGCAGCGGCGAGGCACCGGCTGCGCGGGCTGCGGCAATGGGTGGGCCAGCGCGATCAGCCGCCACTCGACATCGTCGGCTGCGACGAGCATCAGGCGCTTGCCGCGGAGCTCGCCCGGCGTTCGATCACCCTCGTTCGCAACGACGAGGGGCTGCTGCCGCTTGAAGCCCGCCGCGAGCGCGCGGATCGCGGTCGTCCAGTCGCTGCCCGCCGACCTGACACCGGCCGACACGTCGTCGTCGGTGCGCCCGACGCTCGCATCGGCGCTCCGTCGCCGGCTCCCGGGCGTCGAGGAGATCCTGCTGCCGGCGACACCGGACGCGGAGGCGATCGCGGGGCTCGGTGAGCGGCTCTCGACGTTCGACCTCGTCGTGGTCGGGACGCTCTCTGCCCACCTCCAGCCGGGGCAGGCGCAGCTGGCTGCAGCGGCCCTCGCATCCGGCCCGCCGACCGTCACCCTGGCGCTGCGTACGCCGTGGGACCTGCTGGCGTACCCATCGGCCCGAACCCACGTCTGCAGCTACAGCATCCTGCCGCCATCGATGGAGGCCCTGGCCGCCGCGCTGGTCGGCGAGGCGCCGTTCGTCGGGCCGGCTGCCCGTCGAGATCGCCGGGCTCCACCCCCGAGGTCACGGCCTCGCGGCATCCGCCTGACCGGACGAGCGCGGGCGCCCTAGCCCTCGGCCAACGAGTCGCTGATACCAGCTCGCGCTGTCCTTCGGGGTGCGGCGCTGGCTGCCGTAGTCGACGTGGACCAGGCCGAACCGGCGCGTGTAGCCAAAGCTCCACTCGTAGTTGTCGAGCAGCGACCAGACGAAGTACCCCGTCAGCGGCACGCCGGCGCGAAGGGCGTCCGCGGCCGCGGCGACGTGGCGCGCCAGGTAGCTGATCCGGTCCCCGTCGCGCACCCGTCCGTCCGGGTCCACGCGATCCGGGTAGGCCGCACCGTTCTCGGTGACGACGATCTCGGGCGGCGCATACGTTCGGTTGAGGTCGACCAGGGCATCGTGCAGACCGTCGGGCGCGATGTGCCAGTCCATCTGCGTCCGCTCCGAGCCCGCCGCCGGGCCGATCTCCCAGTCGAAGGCCCGATCAGACCTGGCGCTGACCGAGTCGCGCCGGTAGTAGTTCAGGCCGATGTAATCGAGGTCACCGGCCGGCGGGTCGGCGAGGTCGACGCCATCGAGGTGGCCCGCTGCGCGGTGAGCGTCGAGTCCCTGCGCCGGGTAGCCACGGCCGAACAGCGGATCGAGAAACCACGCGTCGCGGGCGGAGCTCCAGCTGCCGGCGGCGATCCGGTCGCGCTCGGAGCCAGTCGCGGGCGAGACCTGGTTGACGTCGATCGCGACGCCGATCTTCGCGTCGCGGATCCGGGCGCGGATCGCCTGGGTGGCAGCCACATGGGCGCGCAGCTCGTTGTCGGCCACCCGCATCGCCGTCGGCCAGTCACGCAACCCAGGTGCATGAATGCCATCCGCGTGGCCGAGGAACGCGAACACCGCTGGCTCGTTGAACGTCATCCAGTCCTTGACGCGGTCGCCCAATCTCGACGCGAGCAGCGACGAGTAGTCAGCGAACCAGTCCACGACCTGCGGATTGGCGAACCCGCCGCGATCCTGGAGCGCCTGCGGCAGGTCCCAGTGGAACAGGTTGACCAGCGGCTGGACACCCGCACCGAGCAGGGCATCGACGAGGCGGTCGTAGAAGTCGAGGCCGGGCTCGTTGCCGGCGCCCGTCCCCACGGGCAGCACCCGCGACCAGCTGACGCTGAAGCGATAGGCGCGAGCCCCCAGGTCGGCCATCAGCCGGACGTCCTCCGGGTAGCGGTGGTAATGGTCGCAGGCGACGTCGCCGGTGGCGCCGTCGGCGATCGCGCCCGGCCGGCGGGCAAAGGTGTCCCAGATCGACAGGCCCCGGCCGTCCTCGGCTGCCGCTCCCTCGATCTGGTAGGCGGACGCGGCGAAACCCCAGGCGAAGTCCGGCGGAAAGTGCCGGGCAAATCCGGCTGGATCGGGATCGAACGCGGGCGGTGCATCCACGGGTGGGATCATATGCGCAACGCCGCGTCCGCCAGGGGAGGCCGATCGCCCGGCCGCCCGCCACAGCTACCCGTCGAGCGCAGCGTGGAGCTCGGGCGCATGGTGGCGCAGCCACCGGCGCCAGACCGCATGATCGGGCGCGTGCGATGCCAGGAGGTCCTGGAACGCGCGGCCGTGCCCGAACACCCGCAGGTGGCATAGCTCGTGGGCGGCGACCGATTCCAGCGCCTCCGGCGGGGCGAGGATCAGTCGCCAGCTGAACGACAAGGTCCCCGTGCGCGAGCAGCTACCCCACCGGCTGCTCGTGTCACGGATCACGACCCGAGCGGGGGCCACATCGAGACCTGGACCGTGGCGTTCCAACGCGCTCGCGATCGCCGCTCGCGCCCTCGCCCGAAACCATGCCTCGAGGATCGCCCCCGTCGTCCGCCTGTCCCTGGTTACCCGCTCAACGAGCAGCTCGTCGCCGTCGTCGGCGCCGACGCGCGAGACCCGAGTGCTGCGCAGGCGCGAAGGGGCCGGCGTGACGCGGACGCGGTGCAGCGTGCCGAGGAACAGGATCCGGCGACCTGCGTCGAGTGACGGCCGGCCGGCGAGGCGCGCCCGGGTCACGGCCTGGCGGTCGAGGTGCCGGCGGATCCACGGCTCGCGCTCGGCCAGGAACGAATCCACCATCGACCGGCCCGCGTCCGGACCCCGCCGCGACGCGGCCGGAAGCGTGACGACCAGGCCCCGGTCCGGATGCACGACGGCGCGCAGGTGTCGGGCACGGGGCGAGCGGCGAAGCACGTATCGGAGCTCGCCACCAGACAGGACGACGACCGCCTCCTGCTCGCTCGCCACGGCACGCGTACGGCGAGCCCCGGGCACACCGAAACAGCGAGGGGTGCCGGAGCTGGAGCGAGCGGCGCTCACGCGGTGGTCTGGCGGGCGGTGCGCACGACGCGATGGTAGCGGCGCCACCGATCAGGCCGTAGCGGTCTCGCCGGTCCGGATCAGACCTC
This sequence comes from uncultured Chloroflexia bacterium, assembly GCA_963734995.1. GTDB lineage: Bacteria > Chloroflexota > Limnocylindria > Limnocylindrales > CSP1-4 > CAIXZV01. The sequence continues at coordinate 23,835 of CAVTJD010000004.1, read as the reverse complement.
GGCGATCACGCCGATCGACACCCTGAAGCCCGCTCGCCGCTGGAGGGGCGGCATCATCGTGCTCTGGCCGATCGGCCCGTCGCCCGGGAACCACCGCAACCACTCCTTGTTGAAGGTGTCGAACTCGGTGGGGTCGCGCAGCGACCAGTTCGCCCATACGACCTTGTCCAGCGAGCTACCCGACTCCTCGAGCTTCGCCTTGAGGTTGGCCAGGCACTGCTGCGCGTGGTCCCTGGTCCCGCCGCGGGCAACGAGACCGGTGTCGGGATCGATCGGGCCCATCGCCGAGATGTAGACCATCCCGCCGGCCTTGACCGCCCGGCCGAACCCGGACGGCAGCTGCGAGACCGCCATGGGCGCAGCGTCGCCGCTCCCCCACCGACCCTTCATCGGCAGGCGCGGACCAGGCAACGCCTTGTCCTCGCTGGGAATGCCGAACTCACCCGGCGGCAGGGCCACGCCGTTGCGTGCGAACTGGCCCATGAACGTCGGCCGGATGCCGGTCGGCTGGAGCTCGCCCTGGATCTTGCCGTCCTCGTCGATGCCGGTCTGCTGGAAGGCGAACACGTCCTGGGTCAGGATCTCGTCATCCTCGATCCCGTATACCTCGGTGATGTTGACGATCTTGCGCGACCCGTCCTTGAGGCGCGCCGTGTGGACGATCAGATCGACGGCGGACGAGATCTGCTCGCGGATGGCACGAAGCGGCATCGCGTAGCCCGTCATCAGCACCATCGTCTCGAGCCGCCGGAGCATGTCCTTGGGGCTGTTCGCGTGACCGGTCGAGAGCGAGCCGTCATGGCCGGTGGTCATGGCCTGGAGCATGTCCAGCGCCTCACCCGAACGGCACTCACCGACGATGATCCGATCGGGCCGCATGTGCATCGCGTTGCGCAGCAGGTTCCGGATCGTGATCTCGCCCTCGCCCTCCAGGTTCGGCGGCCGCGACTCGAGCGTGATCAGGTGCTCCTGGCGCAGTTGGAGCTCGGCCGCGTCCTCGATGGTCACGATCCGCTCGTCGTTGGGGATGAACGAGGACAGCACGTTGAGCGTCGTCGTCTTGCCCGAACCGGTGCCACCCGACACGAACAGGTTGAGCCGTGCCTCGATGCACACCCGCAGGAACTCGAACATCTCCGGAGTGGCGGTCCCGAACCGGATCAGGTCCTCGACCGTGTACGGGTGGGCCGAGAACTTGCGGACCGTGATCACGGGACCGACCAGCGACAGCGGCTCGATGATCGCGTTCACGCGCGACCCGTCGGGCAGCCGGGCATCCACGCGCGGACTGGTCTCGTCGATGCGCCGGCCCAGCGGCGTGATGATCCGGTCGATCACGCGCAGCACGTGCTCGTCGTTGAGGAACGCGTTCTCGACGCGCTCGATCTTGCCCTTCCGCTCGATGTAGATGTGATCCGGGCCGTTGACCATGACCTCGGTGATCGTCTCGTCGCGCAGCAGCGGCTCCATCGGTCCGTACCCGGTCACGTCATTGACCAGGTCGTCGACCAGACGCAGCCGCTCGTCGCGGGTCACGGCAAAGCCGTTGGCAGCGATCACCCGGTCGACGATGCCGGCGATCTTGGTCGAGACGTCCGTCGCCGCGACGTCGAGCAGGGTGTCGAACGAGTTCTCGACCTCGGGCTGCAACCGCAGCTTGATCTCGCGGATCAACGACTCGCGGGCGGAGCTGCGCTGGCTGGGCACGGCCGGAGGGGCCGAGGGCGGGGGCGGCGTCTCGACCGGCTCGGACGGGGAGGACGGCGCGGACGGCGCCGGGACCCAGGCGTTGGCGGTGTCCTCGTCCTGCTGTTGCAGCTGCTTCTGGGCCTGCTCCACGCGTCGGAGCAGCGACATGGCCTCGACCTCCTCGGGTGCGGGGGCGGATCGCCGGCACCGCGCCAGGGGTCACGCGGGACGCGCGGCCGATGTCGTTCGTCTCCGGCGGTCGGCACGAGCATAGTACGAAGGTTCCCGGCCGTCGTTGCCGGGTGGCAACGGCTGGCGGGCCGGCGGCGGTGGGTGCGGTGTGGTCCGTCGAGGGTCGGTGCGGCCCGTGGCAGTTGCCTCCACGCACCGCGCATCTGCCGACGGGCCGCGAGCCAGGCCGTAGTGGCCCTCGACGCGCGCTATCGGGGAACGGCGTCGAGCAGGTCCGCGTAGCCGGAGGTGTCGGGTGGAACCCAACGGTGGACGTACTCGAGTCGCATCGGCTCACGGATCTGCGGGTCGTCCTCGCGCATCGACAGCAGCAGGTTGGTGAACCCGTCGTGATCGGCGGCGGAAGGCTCGATCGCCGTGAAGTTGCAGTGATGGAACGGCGGTGAGGTCCACGCCACGGCCAGGCCGGCATCGGCCCCCGCCTCGCGCACCGCAGCCCATGTTGGCGCCGAGACCACGCACCCGTCGAGATCGCCTGCTCGGAGACGCTCGAGCTGCGCGAACTCTGCCCCACCCGTGTCCCCGTGCTTGCCGACATCCATGTCGAGTCGCTCGCCCCGGAAGTCGACCAGCGGGTCGAAGCCGGCCCGACGCATCGCATGCGCAGGCAGGATCCAGGCCTGGGGTGAATCGATGTCGCCGAACCCGATCCGCCGGTCGCGCATCGCCTGCAGGCCGTCACGCACGGCCGGTGCGTCGGCGGGCACGATCAGGTGGCTCGTCCAGTTCTGGTCCGTGTCGCGCATCGCGATCGCCCTGCAATGCCCGGCGGTCTTGCGGACCGTGGCGACGTAGGCGAGGTTGGTGTTCCAGGCCACGTCGATCCAGCCGGCCTGGAGCGCCGCCACCTGCTCGTCGTAGGTCGAGAACAGGACGTACTCGAGCGGGAAGCCGCGTTCCCGGAACCAGCGTCTGAACGCTTCCCAGATCGTGACCACCTGTGCCTTGTAGGCGACCGCCCCGACCCGATACGCGGGACGTGCATCGGCGCTCGTCATGCGAACAGCTCCAGCCCGGTGAGCGCGCGCCCGATGAAGTCTCGCAGGACGTCGGTCGTGGGAGCCATGACCGACGACGCCCGGGCGTCCCGGAAGTTGCGCTCGAGGCCCAGGTGCTTCGAGAACGCGGCCCCTCCACAAGCGCGCATCACCTGGTCCGTGACGTCGATCGCCATCTCGGCGGCGGCTGCCTTGAGCGCCAGGACCCCGAGCTGCGCCTCGGGCGCGCCGCGTTCGACCTGGCGCGCGACCTCGTACAGCAGCGCACGGGCCTGGAGATAGCGGATCTCGGCCTCGGCCAGCCGGGCGCGCACGCCCGGGATGTCCGCGAGCGAGGAACCCAGGTGCTGCAATCGGGCCCCCGAGACGTGGCCCGCCCCGGCATCGATGGCGGCCCTGGCGATGCCCACCGATGTCGCGGCGCCGCACAGGACGAACCACGGCAACGTCGCGCTGAGCATCAGACCGAACCCGGAGCCGGACTCGCCGAGCCGACGATCCGCCTCGACGCGGACACCCCGAAGCGCGACCGGCGACGAGGCATTGCCACGCATCCCGAGCCCGTCGAACGAGCCCTGGATCTCGATCCCGTCGGACCGCGCATCGACCAGATACAGCTCGGTCTCGAGCGGGCCGCTCATGCCCACGGCCCCGGTCGCGGTGATGTACGAGTCCGCATGACCGGCAGACGTCACCCACGACTTGTCGGCATCGATAGAGACGGCGCCATCGTGCATGGTCGCCCGCGAAACCTGTGCCCAGAAGTGGCTGCGCGATCCCCGTTCGCTGTAGGCAAGGGTCGACAGGTGGCCACCGGCGCCGATCTCGCGCAGCGTCGACGCCTTCACGCCGTCGTCCGGACCGGTCGTCCCGCCGAGCAGCGTCTGCGCGGCAACCAGATGCATCGTGTACACCATCGCAGTGGAGGCGCACGCCGTCGCAACCTGCTCGACCGCGGCCACCAGATCGGTCGCCGTGCCGCCGGGGCCGCCGTACGCTTCGGGAATCCCGAGCGCAAGGAACCCGCCCTCGCGCAACGCGGCAATGGCCTCGATCGGGAACCTCGCATCGCGGTCGACGTCCGCGGCCCGTTCGCGGATGGCGTCCAGCGGCACGGCCGTGGGGATTGCGGTGACGGTCATGGTCGGACCTCCTGCTCCATGGATTGCGGTTCGCGGCGCGCTGACGGGGCGCCGTCGATGAGTGGGCGATGTCGTTCCACCCAGGCCGCAGTCCGCGGTGCCCACCGGCCGTCGTGCGGCAAGGTGCGTGCGAGCGCCTGGAGATCTGCCAACGTGTCGACGTCCGGCCATGCGGGCACGTGCCTCACCCGCCAGCCGGCTGGCTCGAGCCGGCGGACGGTGCCCTCCAGGGCAGAGCCGCCGCCCAGAGCCAGCTGCCCGAACACCGCATCGAGGCGACGGGCGAGTCGCGAACGGCGCCGCTGCCGGATCGACCGCGGCCACCAGCGAGGCGCCCCTGCCCAGCGCAGGCCGATCAAGTGGTAGCCGCCATCGAGCGTGGGGCCGATGACAGCTCCATCCCGGTCGCCGTCGAGCGCCTGGAATGCGGCACGGATCTGCGATGGCGGCAAGGTGGGCACGTCACCCGCCACGGCCAGCGCCCGATCAGTACCACGGTCGAACGCCGAGAGGAACACCTCGGCCAGGGCTGCCGCGAGACCCTCGTGCCGCTGGACGAGCACCGTCCAGCCCGGGCCGATGGTCTCGCCGACCGACCCGAGGTCCGCAGCGCGCGGCACCATCGCGACCGGCGTCAGGTCGTCGCGCTCCGCGGTCTCGCGAACGACCGTGGCGACATCTGCGAGACAGGCGACCCACAGCTCGCCGGTCGGCTGGCCGCCCAGGTCGACCGCCAGCCGTGTCTTCGCATGGCCGGTGCCCGGCGCCTTGGCCATCAGGGCGACCATCGGGCGGCTCCGTGTCTCGCGGACGGCAACCGTCACCATCGTCCGGCCGGCGCGCGCCGAGGCTCGCCACGAGCCTGACACCTTGCTCGTCCCGCCGCACCGATTGCGGAACGAGACGGGCACCTCGCGCATGCGGATCGTGGGTTCGGACAGCGCGCGCGCCACGAGCTGCGCGGTCCAGCCGTAGCCCGGCTCATCGAGCACGAGCTGCTCGAGCATGGTCCGGCGAAGCACCTTGAACGGCGGCAGATCAGCCACCCGTCGACCAGACCGGACGCCCAGCAAGGCGGCGACAAGTCGGTTTCCCAACCGAGCGTGCAGCGGCATCGCGCCGCGTTCGGTGAGGCGGTCGGGTCGCCGCCCCAGGACGACATCGGCCGCGCCGATGGCCGCCGTCAGCCGGGGCAGATCGACGGGATCGCACGAGCCGTCACCGTCGAGGAAGGCCACGGCGTCGTGGACATGGCCATCCGATTGCGTCGCGACGGCGCGATGGGTGCCCGTGAGACAGGCGCGCCCATAGCCGCGCCGTGGCTCATCGACGACGAGCGCGCCGGCCTCGGCGGCAATGCCGGCCGTGCCGTCCCGCGAGCCGCCGTCGATCACGAACACGCAGCACGCCCCGGCGACGCGCAGACCGTGAACGACCGCGCCGATCGCCTCGCGTTCGTCGATGACGGGAACGACCGCAGCGACTCGGGGCGTCATGGCGCCACGCCGGCGACCGGACCCCAGACGACGAACCTGCCATCGTCGGCGATCAGCGGGCGCGCGTCCGATCCGAGCGCTGCCGCCACCCGATCGTGCTGTCGTGCGGCCTGCGGGGTGGGCGACCAGGCGTCGCGGTCGATGACGACGTAGCCCTGTGCCGGCGGCCTCGAAACGGCCGTCAGGCGCAGGATCGAGGCGCGTCCGGCGAGCGGCGCCATGAGTCCCTCGTCCGCCACCAGCAGCGCGTCAGACGGGACGCTGGCGGCGACCTGCTCCAGCCGTTCGATGCCCGGCGAGCGGCCGACGAACGACGGGCGCGCCGAGAACGGCGGCATCGCAGGCTGGACGAACGCGCCCGCCAGGCCCGGCATGGCCACCGCGACGGCGACCGCGAGCGCGGCCGGAGCGGCCACCGTGCGGCAACCCCGCCGGGTTGACCGAGTGTGACCGGCGGCACGGCGGCGAGCGACGTGCGTCGCCAGCACGATCGCGCGCCGTCCGCCCATCGCCGCCGCGACCAGGAGCGGCACGATCAGGATCAGCGGGTACTGGAGCTCCAAATTCGCCTGCCACCAGTGGCTCGACAACAGGGAAGCAGCGAGTGGCGGCAGGACGAGCAGGAGCCAGCGGGGGCGGAGCAGCGGCAGGCCGGCCGTCGAGGCAAGCAACCCGAGGACGACGAACCAGGGCGCCGGTCGTGCCAGCGCGTCGACCACGAGCGCCGTCTTGGTGAACGGGGCAGTGAGGGCGCCGAGGCCGCCGCCCAGCCAGGCGTAGTAGCTGGCGGTACCGCTGACCAATTCGCCGCGCAGCCAGGGCATCACAACCAGGAACACGAAGGCGCCCCAGAGGAGGGCCACCGCGGCCAGCGCCAGCCCGTGGCGGTGGGCCGTGCCACGGCCACGAGCGGCGACCAGCAGGCCGACCACGCCGACCGCGTATGCGACGTCCTCCCGGGTCGCCAGCGCCGCGAGCGCGAGCAACCACATCGCGGGAATGCGCCGCGTGAGACCGGCCCAACCGGCAAGCAGGGCCAGGACCACGCCGAACGTCTCGGGGTGGAAGTCCGCCCGGACGACCTGCTGCATCGCTCCCCAGACGGGGATGCCGAGGGTGAGACCCGCAGCGAGCGGGCTGGAGATCCTGGCCGGCCACAAGGCCGCCCGCAGGAACAGGAACGCGGCGGGCACGAAAGCGCCGAGCGCAACGGCCATGAACAGGTTGAGCGTGCGAACGTCGTGCCAGACGAACCGCTCGACGAGCGCTGGCACGACCAGGGCGGGTGAGAAATGCAGCCCCAGGAACGAGCCCTGGTTGAACCCCGAGACCCACTGGCCCGTGTTGCCCACGTTCCAGATCACCTGTTGGAAGAACGCCAGGTCGTATGGCGGGGCAGACAGCGTGTCGACTCGCCACAGCAGGACCGCGGCAACCCAGGTGCCGGACGCGAGCCCCACGGCCATCGCGAGCAGCGCGGCATGGTCCGCTGCGATGGCCCGCGCGGCGAGCCGGGCTCGAGTCGCGGGCGTGGGACGCTCGAGGACGCCCCCGACCGTTGTGGCGCGGATGCCGGGTGCCGTCATCTGGCCCCGAGGGGCGCGACGGAGCCCGCGGAGCCCGCGCGCCGCTCCTGCCCGGTCACCAGGGCAAGGTCCCCTGCGCGATAACGTGCCGCGATCGCGATCGCGGCCGTCCTGACCGCACCTTCGGCCGTCAGCCGTGGCTCCCACCCGAGCTCCCGCATCGCCGACGTGTCGAGCTCGACACGCGCCGTGTCGCCTGGCCAGCCGCCACCCCCGGCGGCCCGACCTGCGAAGCACAGCTCCACATCGGCAGCACCGAGACCAAGCGCGTCGACAACGATCGAGGCCACCTCGCGGACCGTCAGGGTCCCCTCCGGTCCGACGTTGAGGACCGTCAGCGGTTTCGCGGGGGCGGCCTCGACGGCGTGCCGCATCCCGGCGACCAGATCCGTCACGGCGACGTACGGTTTGGCCTGGGAGCCGTCGCCCAGCACGTCGAGCCGCCGTGGATCGCGGAGCAGCTTGACCACGAAGTCGTGCACGACCCCGTGGTCGGAGCGGGCGCCGATCGTGTTGCCGAACCGGAACGCGTACGCCCGCCAGTCATAGAGGTGGGCGAACCCCGAGACGATCGCCTCTCCCGCCAGCTTGGCGGCCGCGTAGTGCGATTCGGGCAACATCGGACCGTCGCCCTCGCTGGTCGGCACGCGCGACGGTCGTCCGTAGACCACCCCCGACGACGCGTACCACAGCTCATGCACCCCGAGGTGGCGCATCGCGTCGCACACCACCTCGGTCGCGAGGATGCCGTTGGAGAAATCCCGTTCCGGATGACCGTAGCCGCCCGCGATGTCGGTGCCGGCCGCCAGATGGATGACGCGGCCGTGGCCCGTCATCGCATCGCGCACGCGAGCCGGGTCCGTGGCGCTCCCGGCGACGAACCGCAGGCGGGGCTCGTCGCCGAATCGATCGCGCCAGTCGGGCAGGGCGGTGGACAGGTCGTCGAGCACCGTCACCTCGCCCCCATCGGCAAGCACGGCGGCGACCACCTCACCCCCGATGAACCCGGCGCCACCGGTGATCAGCGTCCGGGGCGGCCCGGCTCCTGCGCCGCCGGCCGGTCCCGCCGGCGGGTTCATCCGAACCATCTCGATCTGGTGGTCGCGAGCCTCGCGTCGAGTCCGTGCCAGCGGCCGGCACGGAAGGCCGCCAGGCACAGAAGGGGCACCCACTCAACGGAGTACTCGTAGACCCATTTGTCGTTCCAGAGCGTGGCGAACTGGAGATGCAGCGCCATGGCTGCGCCGATGAGGGCGGCGAGCGGCGTAAGGAGCCCGAGGATGAGCAGGACTCCCACGAGCGTCTCGAGGACGCCGAGCGAGAAGCCGAAGAAGCCGAAGTTGGGCAGGATCACCTGTTCCACCAGGGCTCGGTACGGCTCGATCGGATGGTGCTGCTGGATGACCTCGTACTGGAGGATCGACTGCGCACTCCGGTTGCCTTCGGACGCGATGACGAAGCCGATTGGCGTGTTCGGCCACAGGTTGGGCACGGCTGGCAGGATCTTGGCCAGACCGTTGTGGAGGTACACGATCCCGAAGTAGATCCGCAGCGCGGCCATCGCCCGCCCGAACCAGGCGCCGCGGACGATGTCGGTGACCGAGCTGCCGGTTGTGGCGGCGGTGCCGAGGGCCATGTCGTTCTCCCGTGCGAGTGCGTGGCTAGCCACAGACGAAGCGATCCAGGCGCAACGAGCGCTCGGCGGCCAGCGTGTCGAGGCGGGCGCGAACCTCCGCGAGCGCGTCCGCGAGCGAGGCGTCCGGCGGGAGCCGGAGCCGCATGTCGTCGTCGTTGGACAGCGGATGCCAGAACCAGCCCCGTGCGTCGCACGTCAGCTCCGGTACGAGGTCCCGCGCGCGGATCGGCTGTCCCTCGGCCGCCAAGCCGCGGAGCGCGATCGGCCGGAAGATCCGGTCCTCGGCCGCGATCCCCAGCTCATCGGCGAGCGCGTGCAGACCGGGGATCTCGTCGACGTGCTCCTCGGGCAGCGATGCCGCGAGGCGGACCCGGGCACCCGATGCCTGCAGCGTTCGAATCCCCTCCAGCGCCCGCCGATGGGATCCACGGCCCCGGTGCCGGTCGTGGAGCTCGGGCTTCGCCGAGTCGAGGCTGACCTGAAACGCCACCGGCCGCCCGGCCTCGACCAGCGGCCGCAGCCGATCCCATCGCGGACCGCGCAGGAGCATCGCGTTTGTCAGCAGCGTGAGCGGCAACCGGTCCGTGATGTCGGCGATGAGCTCGGGCAGATCCGGGCGCAGCGTGGGCTCGCCACCGGTGACGAAGACGCGCTCGAAGCCCGTGGTTGCGGCCTCGCCGGCCAGCGCCACCATCCGCTCGGCCGGCATCCGTTGCGGATCGGCTCGCGGACCGGCGACCACGCAGCAGTAGTCGCACGCGAGGTTGCAGTCGTAGTTCGCGTACAGCCACAGCCGACGAGGCATGAGGTCCGCGATGTCGGTGTCGCCAGGTTCCAGGCTCGCGGTATGGGCTGCCCAGTCCGTCCGGGCAGCACCCTTGCGCAGGTAATGGAAGCGCCAGCCAGGCCGGGTGGGGTCGGCCACGATCGCCAGCAGCCCGTGGCCGCTGGCGTCCTCGAGCGTCCTGAGGCCGTCGGCGACCGTCGCAACCGGGCTCGCGATACGCAGGATCTGGCCGTCACGCAGCGTCAGCAGGGCGGCCTGGACGCGGAGCAACAAGCCGGAGTCGAAGTCGGCGCGCGGATCTTCGATCGAGGCGTGCGCGGGCAACGGCCGTCCGTCGCCGTACGTGGGAGCGAAGGTGTGTTCGGCCACCCGTGAGAGTCTGGTGACCATACGTGACGCGTCCGTGACGGTCCCGCATGGATCCGCGACGCGAGGCCAGGTTGCCTGGTCTGCTTGTCACGATGACCGCGCCGTTGGCATGAGCGCGTGGACTCGCCTGCGGAAGGCGGTGATGGTTGGATGACGCTGACCGCGGGTCAGGGCGATCTGCCCCAGCTCGCCGCGCCGTCATGGGCCCGCGTCGCGGACCTGTCCGGAGATCCGGGATCCGGCCCCTATAGGATGCCGTCATGGAGTTCCTCTGCTACCACCGCGACCGGCCCGGCTCGATGCCGTTGCGCATGAAGCTGCTGGAGCGGCACTGGTCGTACATGGACGGGTACGCATCGCAGCTCATCGCCCGAGGCCCAACCTTCGCCGACGACGGCGAGACGCTGACCGGCAGCGTGCACATCCTCGACCTGCCCGACCCCGCTGCCGCGCGCCGGTTCGCATTCGAGGAGCCCAACTACCAGGCCGGCGCGTACCGCGACGTGCTCCTGCGAAGGTGGCGCAACCTGCTCGGGCGCACCATGTGGGAGTTCCCCGGCGGCACAACCGGTGGTAACCGGTACCTGGTGCTCGGACTGGGCGCCGGCCCGGGGGCCGACCTCGTCGCGCCACCGAACCGCGACGACCTGATCGCGTACGGGCCGCTCCTGTCCGACGATGGCGCCTCGTGGCTGGGCACGGCGGCTCTCATCAGGGCGCACAGCCCGGATGCAGCACGCGCCGTGCTGACCGCGGATCGGTACGCGGACATCGAGGTACACAGCTGGGAGTTCGGCGGACGTCGTTGACATCGGGTGCCTGACGGAATTCCGATCCATGGAAGGTGGTCGGTTGGGCACGACCCGAGCTGGGTCCCGGTCTCGACCATCGTGGTGTCCCTTCGTGTCGTCGATTGCAGATCGAACGACGCGAGGATGACGCGGTGGCCGTTCCCCTTCACGACCCCGCTGCTACACCACTCATGGGGACTCAACCGGCGCACGAGCCCGATCGCGCGTCGCTTGGGCTGTTCCCGCGGGTGATCGCAGGCCCCGCAACTGGTCGGTGTCAGAGGGTGCGGGTCACCTTGGTCAGGGCCGGCGGTGCATCGGGGTCCATCCCGCGCCGCCGCGCCACCCGCTCGGCGAGGAGCTGGCCAGGCAAGGCGAACGCGAGCGGACTCAGGGAGTCTGGGAGGTCGATGGGCAGCGCGACGTGGCGACCGTCCAGCTGGTCAAGCTCGCGGCCACCCACGATCCAAGGCTGCGCCCCGATCTTCCGCGCCCGCTCGACGGTTTCGTCTATTGAAAAGCCCATCGGCCCGTCGGGCCGGAACACGACGAGGGGCACGGCCGGCCCCGCGAGCGCGAGCGGGCCATGGAGCAGGTCGGCCGTCGAGTAGCCATCCGCGAACATGCGGGACGTCTCCTTCAGCTTGAGGGCGACCTCCAGGGCGGTCGCGTAGTTGTAGCCCCGAGAGACGATGAGCGCCCGGTCCGATGCCGCCATCGCCTCGACGAGCCCCTCTGCCTGCTCGACCCATGCCACGCTCGCCTCGAGCGTCCGGGACAGGACGGAAGGGACGGCCGGCAGCCCTGATGCGAGGTCCGTCACCTCCTCCTGGCGCCCCGCGTGTCGGGCGAGCTCCGCGACGAGCGCTGCGAGCACTGCGAGCTCGGCCACGTAGGTCTTCGTCGCCGCGACGGCGAGCTCCGGACCCGCACTGCAGGGAAGCGTGAGCTCGGCGACGCGCTCGAGGAGGGAGCCCGGCGTGTTGGTCAGGGCGACGGTGGCCGCCCCCTCGTGGCGGGCGGCCACGAGGACTGCGGCGACGTCCGGGGCCTCGCCCGACTGCGAGATTCCGATCACTAGCGCTTCTGTCCACGACATCGAACGACCGTAGATGGTCGCGAGCGAGGAGGCGGCGAGGACGACCGGGAGACCCAGGTACGCCTCGAGCAGATAGCGTGCGTAGATCCCGGCGTGATCTGAGGTGCCGCGGGCGGCGATCACGACCACCCCCGGTTGCCGACGCCGAATCTCCAGGGCCACGCGGGCGATCTCGGTGTCTCCGTGAGCAAGGAGGCCGGCGACAATGGTCGGAATGTCGCCGATCTCGGCCCGCATCTGCGTCGTCACACCGGCGACTCGGTCGATCCGGCGCGAACGTCCAGGACCAGCTGGAGGGCCCCGACGAGGGGGGCCCGCTCGCCCAGGAGCCCGGTGACGATGCGCGGCGGCTCCGGGCACAGCGTGGCAACGTGGGCGCGTACCGGATCGAGAAGGCCGGCGACCGCGCCAACGCCCCCGGACAGGACGACGAGCGCCGGGTCGACGACGGCCCGGAGCGCCGCGATGCCGAGCGCCGCTGCGCGGGCCTCTTCGTCCAGCAGACGCGCTGCGAGCCGATCCCCAGCCTCGGCCGCCTCGGCGATTGCGCGGAGCCGCGATCCCGGCTTCAGGATGCTGGTCTCGCCGCCCGCGAGGGCAGCGTCCAGCCGAGCGACCACGGCCGGCCCGGCGACCACGGTCTCGTACGCCCCGAGCCGGCGGCTTCGTGTGGCCCACGGGTCACCGCCGAGCGGCAGCGACGCGATCTCACCGGCGCCCCCACGCGCGCCGCGCAGCAGCCGGCCACCCGAGACGATCCCACAGCCAACGCCCGTCCCGATCGCGACGATCGCGTAGTCGGATTCGCCTGCCGCCGCGCCCAGCCGCCCCTCACCGAGCGCGGCGCAGTTCGCATCGTTGTCGGTGGCCACTGGGATGCCGAGCGCCTGCACCAGCGCGGCCGCCACCACGACGCCCGCAAGGCTGGGGACGTTGCCCGTCGACCAGGCCTCACCGGACCCGGGACGGAGCGCGACGGGCAGCGCGATCCCCGCGGCCCGCACGTCCTCGAACGATCGTCCGACCTGGCCGGCCAGCGACTCCCGGACCGCGGCCACCTGCGCTACGACGGCATCAGCGGATCCGCCCACGGCGAGCTCAACGCTCTCGGCGCCGACGTCTCCCGTCTCATCGGCCAGGGCGGCCCGGAGCTTCGTACCGCCGAGATCGACCGCCAGCACGAGGCTACCCCCGCCCGCCGGCCATGCACTCCCGGCGGACCCGCGCGTCTGGACGTCCCCCATTTCTGTCACCGGGTGAAGAACCGCGGCAGGTGGCCACGGTTTGCGTCGAGGAGCACCGGCAGCAGGTCCTGCGCCGTGGCGTAGTCGGGCACGAGCGGGTTGGCCATGAGCGCCCGCAACGCCGTCCGCCGGTCGCCGGACCGGGCCGCCGCGATGGTCAGCTCCTCGTAGCCGAGCGCATGCTCGACCAGGCCGTGCATCTCGGGAGCCAGCGGCGCCAGCGGAAGGGGACGGGCGCCGGACCGGTCGACCCGGGCGGGGATCTCGATGACGGCGCCGGCAGGGAGGTCGGGCAGGGCACCGTCGTTGCGGACGTCGACCACCTGGATGTCGCCGGTGCCGGCATGGAGCGAGGCCACCAGCTGGGCCGCCGCCTCGCTGTAGAAGGCACCCCCGCGCTGCTCGAGAAGCTCCGGCTTCACGTCCAGGCCGGGGTCACGGTACAGCTCGAGAAGATCGCGCTCGATGTCCATGACCTCCTGGGCGCGGCTGGGGCCGGTCCGTTGCTCCTCGACCACGGTCCGCGACGCGTAGTAGTAGCGAAGGTAGTACGAGGGAAGCGCCCTCACGGTGCGCAGCAGCTCGACCGGGAGGCCGACCTCCTGGGCCAGACGCTCAGGCGAGCTGGCGAGCATCTCCGGGAGGCGGTCCACGCCATCGACCCGGATACCGCGCTCCCACGAGAGATGGTTCAGGCCCACGTGCTCGAGCTCGACCCGTTCCGGCTCGACCCCGTACGCGGCCGCGAATTGACGCTGGAATCCGATCGCCACGTTGCACAGCCCGAGCGCCCGGTGGCCATCGTCAAGGAGGGCGCGCGTGACGATGCCGACGGGGTTGGTGAAGTCGACGATCCAGGCTCCGGGCGCAGCGCGGCGAGCAGCCTGCTCGGCAATGTCGAGCACCACCGGGACGGTCCGCAGGGCCTTCATGAACCCGCCCGGGCCCGTCGTCTCCTGGCCGATGCAGCCGAAGCGCGGCGGGATCGTCTCATCGAGGAGGCGGGCCTGCTGGCCACCGACGCGCAGCTGGAGGATGACGTAGTCGGCCCCGTCAAGCGCTGCGGCCGGGTCCGCGGTGAGGACGAGGCGGCCGGGCCATCCCTGGCGGTTCAGGATCCGCCTTGCGAACCCCCCAACGATGTCCAACCGCTCCGGATCGGGATCGAGCAGGACGAGCTCGTCGACCGTCAGCCGGTCCGCCCGGCTGACAAACCCCTGGATGAGCTCGGGGGTGTACGTGCTTCCACCGCCGACGACGGCGACCTTCACGCCCACGGCTGCACCAGGAGACCGCGCGGGACGAGCAGCAGCTCCTCGAGGACGATGTGCGCGGGGAGAGTGACGAGAAACAGGACGGCGAGAGCCACGTCGTCCGGGTGGAGCATGCGCTCCCGGGGCGCGTCCTCCTCGTCCGGATACCACGGCGTGTCGACGCAGCCGGGCTCGATGATGTGGACGCCCACGCCGCTGGCATGGAGCTCCTGCGAGAGGGCCAGGGCGAGCCCGACGGCACCGAACTTGCTGGCGACGTAGCCTCCCCCGCCGGGCTCGGCGCGGCGCCCGTTGTCGGATGCGATAACGACCAGCTTGCCGGCGCCGGCGGCCCGCATCGCGGGCAGCGTCGCCCGGGCGAGGTTTGCGACGCCTTCGACATTGGTCGCCAGGGCCAACCGGAGCGTCGCGGGGTCCAGGTCGGCGATGTCCGCCCACGCGTTGACCCCCGCTCCCGCAAGGGCCACGGTCGCCGGCCCCAGGGTCGCCGTGGCCCGGGCGACGGCGGCCTCGACGGCCGTGGCGTCCGTCACGTCAACGGGCAGCACGACCGACCGCCGACCGAGCGTGGCGATGGCGCCGGCGACCGCCTCCAGCGGCTCGCGCCGGCGACCGAGCAGCGCGACGTCCGCGCCGGCGGCGGCGATGGCGAGCGTCGACGCCCGTCCGATGCCGGAACCAGCCCCCGTGACGATGGCGATCTGGCCGGCGAGCGAGCCCTCGTAGCGCGCCAGCGCCTCCTGGGTCGCAGATCGCGAGGGTCCGCTCAGGGGGCCGGCGGTCTGGTCGGTCATCGGTGCGCCTCCCGCGGCGATGGCTGCCGGTGGGTGAAAGAGGGGGTTGCCGTATCGGGGCTGATTGCGTATAACATTATCATCATGCGGTCCAGGCGTGGATCGTGGCCATGAGCTTCCGAGCCGGCGTCGCCGGTCGATGAGGGCGTTGATGACTCGCTTCCGTCTCGAATCCGGGCCGGTGCCCCTGCATCACCAGGTCTACCTCGACCTCGCTGCCGCGCTCGAGGAGGGCGAGTGGCGCGTCGGCGACCGCGTGCCGCCGGAGCGGGAGCTCGCGGAGCGGTACGGCTGCAGCCTGATCACCGTGCGGCGGGCGCTCGGCGAGCTCGCCCGCGAGGGACGCCTCGAGCGGGCGCGCGGCCGCGGCACCTTCGTCCGCCGCCCGCCGGTCGTCCGTGACATCGCGGCGCGAGCCGGTTTCGGTGACGAGATGCGGGCGCGCGGGCTCGTGCCCTACGCGATCGTGGTGACCGCTCGGGTGGAGCCCTCGACCCCGACCGTTGCGGCTGCGCTCGAGATGGAGCCCGGTCGTCCCGTCCACTATCTGGAGCGGGTGCGCGGCGCGGAAGGTGTGCCGTACCTGCTGGAGCAGGCCCACCTGTCGGTCGAGCGGTTTCCCGGCCTGCTCGATGAGGACTACACCGTCGCATCCCTGTACGAGGTCCTCGAGCGCCGGTACGAGGTGCCGATCGCCCGCACGCGAGAGACGATCTCGGCGGTCATCCCCACCCCTCGCGAAGCAGGGCTGCTCGGCCTGCGGGTCGAACGACCCGTGATCTGCCTGGAGGGCACCGCGTCCGGGCCCGACGACCACCCGGTGGAGCACAGCCGGACGATCGTCTCGCCCGAGCACGCGAGCTACTACATCGAGACCAGCGGAGCCCGCTCACGGAGCTTCGAGCCGATCGAGCGCGGCGCCGCGCGGACGGCACAGGCGTGAGCTACCTGATGGAGCGCCCGGCCGGCCGGGCACAAGGAGGAGAAGCAGCATGAATTCGCCCGATCCGCCCCTTCGCGCTGCTGGCCGCAGCGGTGCTCGTGGTGAGCGCGTGCGGTAGCGCCGCCACGCAGGGCCCGCCGAGCTCAGCCGCGACGGGGATGCCGGCAACGACGGCGCCCGTGGAGTCCGGCGCGCCCGCGGCGAGCCTCGACACCACGCCGGTCACGGTCACCGTGTGGGACTACTACGGCAAGGAGGTCACGCCGTTCACGCCGGATGCGCTGGCCGCCTTCCAGGCCGAGTACCCATGGATCACCGTTGACCGCCAGGACCTCGACTGGGACACGTTCCTCGACAAGCTCGACGTGGCGGTGTCCTCTGGCGAGGGTCCCGATCTCGCCACGCTGGACATGACCTGGATCCCGACGCTCGCGTCGAATGGCGTCCTCCAGGGTCTCAACGGTCTTAGCGGCGGCACCATCAACGGCCAGCCGATCACTGACGTCTATTCGGCCGGACCGGTCGAGGCGATGACCTACAACGGCGACTACGTGACGATGATGTACGACTTCGACGCGTACGCGCTGTATTACCGGGCGGACCTGTTCGAACAGAAGGGGATCGCGGTCCCCAAGACGTGGGACGAGCTGCGAGCCGCGGCCAAGGCGCTGGCCGAGGACAGCGAACGGGGACGGGACTCCAGACAAGTACCTGTACGCGCTGCGTCCGAACACCTTCCACTTCTCCCAGTTCCTGTTCCAGAACGGCGGCTCGCTGCTGAGCGCCGACCTCAAGTCGGCCGCCTTCAACAGCCCCGAGGGTGTCGACGCCCTGCAGTTCCAGATGAACCTGGCCTCAGACGGTACCGGCCTGTACTGGTCTGACGCCGACGGCGATCTGCCGCCCGCCATCGTCGACGGGCGGGTCGCGATGTTCTCGGACGGCCCGTACTACATGGGCCTGCTCAAGAGCGGGGTGCCTGACCAGGCCGGAGACTGGAAGGTTGCCATCCACCCCTACTCCAAGCAGCCGGGCACCTACCTTGGTGGTACCGGCCTGTCCATCCCCGTCACCTCGCAGCACCAGCAGGCCGCTTGGCTGCTCGCCCAGTTCATGCTGCGGCCCGAGCAGCAAACGCGCGTGTTCACCGTGACCGGTGCCGCGCCGGCGACCCTGGCGGCCCTCAACAGCCCTGAGCTCAGTCAGCCCGACGACTACTTCGGCGGCCAGAAGCCGTTCGGGGTCTTCCTCGACGCGATGTCGACCGCGACCCACTTCCCGTACGTCGCCCAGTGGTCGAACATCGACGGGCTCATCGGTGAGAACCTCGATGCCGCCCTGACCGGGACGAGCGACGCGAAGACGGCCCTCGACGCGGCCGCCGCCGCCGTCAACGACGAGCTGGCCAAGTAGCCCGGCCGGATCGGGGAGGCAGGAGCGTGCTGCGCCTTCGCGCGGGGCTGCCAGGCTATGTCCTGGTGGCCCCCGCGGTCCTGGTGACCACGGTCTTCTTCCTCATCCCGATGGCCGTGTCCGGCTACTGGAGCCTGACCGAGTACAACGGGATCCGGCCACCGACGTTCGTCGGGCTGGCCAACTACGCCGACCTGCTCACGGATCCGCGCTTCCTGCGGACCCTCCAGAACACGTTCTTCTTCGTGCTCATGGGGATGGGCATCGGGCCGCTGCTCGGCCTCGCGTCGTCGATCGCCCTCAACAACTCCGTTCGCCTGCGTGCACTGTTCAGGACCGCCTTCTTCCTGCCGACGATGGTCTCGCTCGTGGCTGTCGCCGCCGTCTGGAAGATGCTGTACCAGGACCAGGGCCTGATCAACCAGGTGCTGAGCACGTTCGGGCTCCCGGGCCGCGCCTGGTTGAATGACCCCACCACGGCCCTGCCGGCGGTCGTCGTGACCTCGATCTGGCAGGGCTTCGGCTTCGAGACGATGGTGTTCCTAGCCGCCCTGCAGGCCATTCCCCGCGAATACTACGAGGCGGCCCGCGTTGACGGTGCCGGCGAATGGGCCAGGTTCCGGCACGTGACGCTCCCGAGCCTCCGGCCGACGATCGTGTTCATCTACATCATCGGGATCATCGGCAGCTTCCAGACGTTCGACCAGATCTTCGTGATGACGCAGGGTCGTCCGGGCGTCTCGACGCGGACGATCGTGTACGACCTCGTGGACGAGTTCAACCGGCTCAGCCTCGGAACCGCGTCCGCGATCGCCTACCTGCTGCTCGTGATCCTGGCCATCCTGTCCCTGGTCCAGCTGCGCCTGTTCGAGGAGTCGTGACTGATGCGCCACCGCAGCCGGGGGCTCGTGCTGTTCGCGGCTCTGCTCGTCGCAGCGCTGGTGATGGTGACGCCGTTCTACTGGACACTGGCCACCTCGTTCAAGCTGCCGGGCGACGTGTTCTCGGGCGGCATCCTCCCGGATCCGTTCACGCTCGCGAACTACCAGGACGTCTTCCGGCGCCTGCCGTTTCCGACCTATTTCCTCAACAGCGTCATCGTGACGGCGTCGATCGTCGGCCTGAACGTGCTGTTCGGGACCGCCGCGGCCTACGCTTTCGCGAAGCTGCGATTCCCCGGCCGGGACGGCATCTTCTTCGTCTTCCTGCTCACCCTGATGGTCCCGTTCCAGGTGAACCTCATCCCCCTCTACCGCATCATGGTGGAGCTCCACAAGGTATGGCCGCTGATCGGTGTCGACACCTACTTCGGGATCGTCGCCCCCGGCGCTATCCAGGTGTTCGGTATCTTCCTCATGCGCCAGTTCCTCAAGTCGATTCCCGACGAGATCCTCGAATCTGCCCGCATCGACGGGGCATCCGAGTGGCGGATCCTTCGCTCGGTCGTGTTTCCTCTCGCGGTCCCGGGCATGGCAACGCTCGCGATCTTCACCTTCATCACCGCCTGGAACGACTTCCTGTGGCCCCTGATCGTGACCAACTCGGACTCGATGCGGACCCTGCCGGTGGGTCTGGCGCTGCTGGCCAGACGGAACACTGTCGTCTGGGGCCAGACGATGGCCGGGACCGTGATCGCGGTGGCCCCGATGGTGATCGTGTTCCTGGTCCTCCAGCGACGGTTCATCGAAGGTCTGACGGCCGGGGCCGTGAAGGACGTCGGATGACGGCGATCCCGGATCGCTACCTCGAGGAGATCCTCGGCCAGCCGGGCGCGCTGGAGCGCGCAGCGATCGCGATTGCCGCGCAGGGGCCGACGCTTCGGAGGCTCGCGGAGCTGCCGCGGCACGCGCCGGTCGTGCTGACCGGCATGGGCAGCTCGTACGACGCTTGCCTGGCGGCCGCCGCAGCGCTCGGGACAGCCGGAGAGCTGGCGACCACGATCGACACCGCAGAGCTGCTGCACACCAGGCGGCGCAGCCTTCGGCGTGCGGGCCTGGTGATCCTGGTCAGCCAGTCGGGGCGAAGCGCGGAGGCGCTCCGTCTCGCTGAGACCCTGGCACAGGATCGGGGCGAGCCGGGTCCTGTGCTGCTCACCATCACCAATGGTGCCGATACCCCCCTTGCGGGACTCGGCGAGCTCGCGCTCGACACGCGGGCCGGGCAAGAGGTCTGCCCGTCGACGATGACGTTTGCGGGGTCGCTGGTCGTCCTCGCGGCGGTGATCGAGGTGCTTCTTGGCGCCTCCGGTGACGAGGCGATCACGACGGCGACCCGGATGGCGCGCGAGGCGGCCTCTGCAGCGTCGCTCGTGCTGCGGGATCCCGGCGCGACCGGACTCCGCGTCGAACGCTGGTTGGGTGGCCGGTCCACGATCATCGCCCTCGGACGCGGCACAGGTCTGGCCGCGGCGGAGATGACGGCGCTGTCGCTCATGGAGGCTGCCGGCGTCCCGGCAGCATCGATGCCGACGGCTGAGTTCCGCCACGGCCCGCTGGAGATCGTCGGGCCAGACCTCGCGGTCGTGCTGTTCGCCCTCGAGCCCGCGACCGTCGACCTCGACCGGGACTTCGCGGCCGAGCTCGACGCGGCCCAGGCGGCCGTCCTGTTCGTCGGGCCGCCGGACCTCCGGGCGGGATCCGACCGGGTTGAGCACGTGGCGGTACCCGCGACGAGCGCGATCCTCGCACCCGCCGTCGCGATCGGCCCGCTCCAGCTGCTGGCACGGCAGCTCGCCCACGCCCGAGGCCGGCGCCCGGAGACGTTCGTCTTCGCCTCCAAGGTGACCACCCGTGAGTGATCCCCGGGTTACCTCCGGACGACGCTACCTCCGCCTCGCCGACCGCCCGTATCTGCCTGTCGGCGCGCATTTCGTTCCTGTCGAGGGTCCGGACTGGCCGTGGCGGGTCGGGCCCGAATCGTTCGATCGCGCCTTCGCCAACATGGCCGCCGCGGGGCTGGATGCTGTCCGCATCGACTTGCTGTGGTCCGCGATCGAGCCCGAGCCGGGCCGGTATGACGAGACGCACCTGCGAGCGCTCGACGAGGTCCTCGCAGCGGCCCGGCGCCATGGGCTCCTCCTACACCCGACGCTGTTCATCGGGGGCGAAGTCGGCGACGCGTACTGGGACGTGGCATGGCGCGCCGGACGCCATCCGCATCGCGACCCGGACATGCTACGTCTCCAGGCCGCGCATGCCGCACACCTTGCCCGGCGATGGCGCGGCGACCCCGCGCTCCTCGCCTGGGACCTGACCGATGAGCCGCCGCTGTGGCTGTTCCGCGACACCACCGACGCTGAGGCGCGGGCGTGGACACGAACCCTGGTCGAGGCGATCCACGCGGAGGACCCGAGCGCGCTCGTCACGATCGGTACCGCGAGCCAGGAGGTCAGCTGGGGACCATTCCGTGCTGACGTGGTCGCGGGAGATCTCGACTTCGCGACGGTGCACCCGTACCCGATCTTCATGCCCGAGCTCTACCCAGATCAACTCCTCGGCGCCCGGATGACCCACGCCGCCGCCTTCGAGACGGCGTTGGCGGCGGGAGCCGGCCGTCCGGTGATGGTCCACGAATACGGTGCCTCGTCCGCCCAGTTCGACCCGGAGCGAATTGCGGCCTACGACCGGCTGCTCAGCTGGTCGGCGCTCGGTCGCGGCGCGACGGGCTTCTTCGCCTGGTGCTGGACGGACGCCGATCCGGCAGCGTACCGCCGAGCTCCGTATGTTCGCGCACCGCACGAGACGCAGTTCGGGGTGACCGACTGGAAGGGGACGCTCCGCCCACGCGGCCGGGTACTCTCAGACCTCGCGACGACGGTCCGCCGGGTCGATCTGGATGGGCTCGCAGGGGACGGGCCGGTCGCGACGGCGGCGATCCCCATCCCGCACGAGTACCAGGAGCCGTACGATCCCAAGGGGTACGGTCTGGCTGGTGCGCCCTCCGGAGACTACGTCCCGGCCGAGACGGTCTGGAGCCCGGAGCGCGATGCCAAGGCGCTCGTGGCAGCGCTGCTCAACGCCTTCGTGCTCGGGACACGTGCGAGCGTGGCCGTCACGTTCCCTCGCGAGCGGCTCGACGGGATCTGGCCCATGGAGCGGCTCGTCCTGCTGCCCGCCCCGCTGGCGTCGACCTCCAACACGCTGCATCACGTTCGGACGGCGGTGTGGGCGAAGGCGCCCGAGCACCTCGCACGAGGCGGCACGATCTATGTCTCGTGCTCGGCGGACGTCGCGATCCCCGAAATGGAGGAGCTGCTGGGCGTCCGAATCCTCGACCGAGCTCCGGCCACCGTGCCCGCGATCCTGCATTTCGTCGCACCCTGGGGGCCGTTCCAGGCCGGCGAGGAGCTGGTGTTGCCGCCGAGCGACGGCAGCCTCGTCGACGCGGAGCGCGACCCTGCGGGCGGCGGCCGGCAGCGACGTCGTTGCCGTCGACGCGATCGGCGACCCGGCCCTCGTCGTGGCGACCCGAGGCGCGGGGCACGCGGTGACGATGTCGCACCCGATCGAGCTGCTCCTCGCCGAAACTGCAGATGCCCACGGCCCCGGCGATCGCGCCTGGGGCGTCTACGCTGGTCTGGCGGCGCTCGCCGGCACGGCCACGCCCGCGTCTGCCGATCACCCCGACATCACGACGGGCGTGCTGACCGGATCAACTGGCGGCCTGGTCGCTGTGACCAACCACGGTCCGACTGCGGTCCGCGCGCCGCTCCGATTGCCCGAGGCGGCCCGGGACGTTGGCGATCCACCCGGCCGGGACGACCGCCCTCACCTCGGTGACGGCGTCTCGCGGAGGTGGAGCTCCAGTCCACGGGGCGCTGCTGGTCGGCTGGCACGGTGCACGCGGCGCCTGACTGCGGCGTGGTGCCGAGAGCGTCCGGCCGGCGCGCAGCCGCCGGGCTCGGGCGACTCCTGCTCGCCGCGGACGTCGGCAACTCCAAGACGGACGTGGTCCTTCTTCGAACCGACGGGAGCGTCGTCGCCGCCGTCCGCGGATCCACGGCGTCGCAGCAGCGGGTCGGCTTCGATGGCGCCGTGAGGGTGGATCCTCGACCCCGCGCAGGCTTGGCTGATGGACTCGGCCGGAAGTCGCCCGGGGCGGATCTCGCTGTCGTCTGCGCTGCGGGCATTGACTTCCCCGCGAGGAACGCAGGCTTGCTCGGCTGCTCGAGCGGCATGCCTTGGTGCTGGGTTCTCGTAAGCAACGACACGCATGCGGCCCTCCGGGCCGGGGTTGACGCCGGGTGGGGGGTCGCCGTCGTCTGTGGCGCGGGGATCAACTGCCTGGCACGGGCACCCGACGGCCGAGACGTGCGCTTCCCGGCGCTTGGCGAGATCTCGGGCGACTGGGGCGGGGGCCAGGCGCTCGGGGCCGCGGCGCTCTGGGCAGCGGTTCGTGCGCGCGACGGACGGGGGCCGCGGACGCTCCTCGAGCACAGGGTCCCGGCGGCTTCGGCCTGCGGCGACCGATCGACGTGACGCTCGCGATCCACCAGGGTCGGCTGGCTGAAGATCGCCTCGAGGAGCTCGCCCCCGACGTGTTTTCGGCTGCGGCCCGGGATGCCGTCGCGCGGGCGATCGTGACCGTCTCGCAGACGAGATCGTCACGATGGCGACGGCGGCGATCCGCCGGGCGCACCTGGTGCGGCGCGATCCGCCGATCGTCCTCTCGGGTGGTGTCTTCGATACAGGCGACGATGCCTTCCACGCGCGGATCGAGGTCGGCCTGGCGGCCCAGGCGCCGGGAGCCCGAATCCACCGGGTCGAGGCGCGGCCCGTCCTCGGCGCCGCGTTGCTTGCCCTCGACGCGGCCGGTTCCGACGAGGCAGCCGCGCGGGTGCTGCGTGCGGGCCTTGCCGACGGCGCGCGGGATGGCCTCGCCGACGTGCTGGGGGCCGGCCATGCCATCCGCCGTGGAGGGCGTGGTCGCCGCCGACCGGGTGCGGCGGGGTGACGCCCGCGAAAGCGCAGCCAGCCGCGTCCGGGCTGCGGCTCCTTCGGCTCGTTCTGATCGGCGAGCGCACCGTCGGCTACGGCAGTAGCTCGGGATTGACATCATGAAGCCCTTGTCGGGGTAGCCGTCCTTGAGATCGCTCGACGAGGTGACCATCGACGCCATACCCGCCACGGGGGCAGACGAGCTCGACCTTGCCGTGCGTCTTGTCGTTGTCTTGTCGTTGCCGTGGCTGATGAGGGACCCTGGCGTTTCCGGCATCTGTCGCTCCGAGCGCTGTGGCCGAGCTCGCGACCGTCGGCTCGGTCGTTTCCACCGTGCTAGACTCCCGATTCGCGCACGCCGGAACTCTGATCGAGCGCGTGATCGT
>CAVTJD010000003.1:0-37748 GCA_963734995.1 uncultured Chloroflexia bacterium | reverse complement strand
TCAAGGATTGATGTGGTATCGTCAGCGATCGGCGATCGTCCCCAACAGCCACCGGGCTAACGAGGAGGGCCGGCACCCTTGACCCAGCAGTTGCTGCCCGCAGACCGCCTGGAGTTCATCGCAGAGCTCGTCCGGCGCCAGGGCAGCGTGCGGGCTCGCGACCTGGTGGAACAGCTGGGCGTCACGGACGAGACCATCAGGCGTGACCTGTCCCGGCTCGCTGAGCTGGGGGTCGTCCGGCGCGCGCATGGAGGAGCCGTCGCGACGGGTCCGGGGATCGAGACCACGACCGCGGTGCGACTCCGGGAGCATGCGGAGGAGAAGGTGGCGATCGGCCGTCGCGCCGCCGAGCTCGTCACTCCCGGCATGCGCATCATTCTTGATTCCGGCACCACCTGCCTGTGTCTCGCTCGGGCCCTGCGCCAGACGCCCGACCTGGTCATCGTCACGACCGCCGTCACCAACGCTCTCGAGCTGCTCGGCAACCCGGGCGCGACCGTGGTCATGACGGGCGGGGTCGTGCGTCCGAACACCTTCGGAGCCAGCGGTCGGCTGGCCGCCGCGACCCTCGCCGAGCTGCGCGTCGACCACGCGTTCGTCGCGATCCACAGCGTGTCTGCCCGCGGCGGGCTCACCTACCCGACATTCGAGGAGGTCGATGCGAAGCGGGCGATGATCGACGCGGCCAGGGAGGTCACCCTGCTCGCCGATCATTCGAAGTTCGGTCGCGAGGCGCTGGTCAGGGTCGCACCCCTGTCGGCCGTCAACAGGATCGTCACTTCGCCCGGTGTCGACCCGGACGAGCTCGCCGAGATCCGTGAGATGGGGGTGGAGGTCATCGTCGTCGAGCCGTAGGCGGCTATGATCGTCTCGTGTTCGAGAATCGCGAACGCCACCGGACGCGCGCGGTGGCCGACATCGTGGAGGCGCTCGCTCGCCAGCTGCTGGTGGCACCCCAGCCACCCTATCGCCTGCCGACGGTGCGCCAGCTGGCACAGCAGCACCGCTCAAGTCTGTCCTCGATCCACTTTGCCATGACCCGGCTCCAGGAAGCCGGTGCGGTCGAGATCGAGATGCGGGGCCGGCTCGGGGCATTCATGGTCGATCGCTCGATCGGACGGCTGTGGGCCGTGGCCGAGAACGATCGCCCGTTGGTGATCGCGTTTCCGCTCGCCTCCTCGCCCCGCTACGAAGCGCTCGCCACGGCGATCAAGCAGCTCCTCGTCCGGTCGGGTATCGAAGTGTTCCTGGTATTCATCCGCGGGTCCCGCCAGCGCCTCCAGTCGTTGCGCGACGGTCGCTGCCACCTCGTCGTCATGTCCGCGTTCGCCGCCGGCGAGCTGTGTTCGCCGGACGACGCGGTGATCGCCGAGCTGCCGCCCCTCACGTACAACACCGGCCACAGGGTGTTCTACACGGCCACGGCACCTGAGTCAGCTGGTATCAGGGTCGTCGTCGATCAGCACTCGGCTGACCAGCAGCTCATCACCGCGTTGGAGTTCACGGACTGGGTGTTCAGCTGTTGCCGGCGATGACCGCTCAGATCGCGCGCCTGCTCGCCGAGGGAAAAGGCGACGCCGCTGTGTGGACGATGGATGAGATGCGCGTCCGCTGGCCGGTCGGCGTGCTCGATCGGCCGCTGTCGCCGACGGTGCGCGCCTACGTCGCAGATCGGGACACGCGCGCCGTGCTGGTGGGAGGCGCAGCGGACGCAGCGTCGCTCCGTGCCGTGACCGCGTCCGTGGATGGATCCGAGGTGGAGCGGATCCAGCTCGACGTGATGGCCGGGCGGCTCGTGCCGGAGTACTGAGCCCTACTCCTGCACCGCCCGGGACAGCGCCCGTTCCGACAGGTCGTCGCCGGCTGAACGGTCGAGGACACGTGCGAATGGCACCCTCCCGGATGACGAGCACACGGTCCGCCACGCCGCTGAGCTCCTCGAACTCGGATGACACGATGAGGATGCCATCGCCCTGCTCCGCCAGCGCCCGAACCTGCATCAGGATCTCGCGCTTCGATGCCACGTCCACGCCCACGGTCGGATCATCCAACAGCAACACCGATGGCTTGACGGTCAGGTTCTTGGCGACCACGACCTTCTGCTGGTTGCCACCCGATAGACGCCTTGATCGGCTGATCGAGGCCCTGGGTCATGATCTCGAGCTGCTCCACGAAGCCCGTTGCCGGGCGCCGAGCGGCCGGGTCGTCGATGAACCCTGGCGCGAGAAGCGGCGCCATGCGGCCATCAGGATGTTGTCACCGACCGAGTGCTCCCGCACCATTCCGGCTCGCGCCCGATCCTCCGGCACCAGCGCGATACCGGCAGCCGAGCGCATCTTCGGGGACCGCGGATATCGATCTCTCGACCATCGACCTCGATGGTGCCAGCGTCGAGATGGTCGATGCCGAAGATGGCGCGCACCAGTTCGCTGCGGCCACTGCCCAGCAGACCTGCCAGTCCGACGATCTCACCTCGATGGAGTTCGAACGAGACATCGTCGAGTCGATGGTTGCGCAGTCCGTTCACGCGCATGAGCGGGGCGCCGCTGCGGTCGACCACGTGATCCTGGTAGACCAGCACGCTCTCCAGCGATCGGCCCAGCATGCTTTCGATGATGACCGGCACGGAGATGTCCGCGGTGTCGTGCGGACGAGTGTCACCGTGCCGTCGCGCAGCACGCTCATGCGGTCGCAGATGGCCAGGACTTCGTCGAGGTGGTGCGAGATGTAGATGACCGAGATGCCGTCGGCCGCGAGCCTGCGCACCGCCGCGACGAGGCGGTCGATCTCTGCTGCGGAGAGTGACGCCGTGGGCTCATCGAGGATGAGGATGCTGGCTTGTTGTGAGATGGCCTTGGCGATCTCGACCAGCTGGGTGGCACCGACGGGCAGCTCGCTCGACGAGCCGGTCAGGGTCGACATCGGCCCCCACGCGGGCCAGCGCGGCCTCCGCGCGGCGACGCAATTCGCGGTCGTCGATCAGCCGGCTGCGCCCCTTCGGCTCACGCGAAAGCAGGATGTTCTGGGCCACCGACATGGTGGGGATGAGGCTGAACTCCTGGAAGACCATGGCGATGTCCCGGCGCGGGATGCGCTGAGCTCGCCGCGCGTCAGCGGCGTGCCGTTGACCTCGATCTCGACCCGCGTCTGCCGAGTAGGCGCCATCGATGATCTTCACCAGGGTCGACTTGCCGGCGCCGTTCTGGCCGACCAGACCGTGGATCTCGCCACGCTGAAGCGTGAAGTCCACGCCGTGCAGGACCTCGTCGCCGCTGAAGGACTTGCGGATGCCCCGTGCGCGCGAGCGCGATCTGCGGCGGCGCGATCGTCACTCGGCGTGTGCATGTCGATGGCCGCGGGTCTAGCCTTCCGGTGCCTCCCGGAGGCTCAAGGCGACCGCGATGATGATGATCAGCGCCGCGGGCGATCATCTGCTCGGTGACCGCCAGGCCCATCAGGATGAGCCCGTTGTTGAGGACACCCATGATCAGTGAGCCGACCAGGGCTCCGATGATCGAGCCGCGGCCGCCGGCCATGCTGGTGCCGCCGATGACCGCCGCGGCGATGACCGTCAGCAGGTCCGCTTCACCGAGGGTGTACCGGGCGCTGTGCAGACGGCCGACGTAGAGCAGGCCGGCCAGGGCTGCCGTACGTCGAGCAGATGACCAGCGCCGCGATGCGCACCCGCGCGGTGTTGATGCCCGAGTAGCGTGCCGCCAGTCCGGTTGCCGCCCGTCGCGAGCAGCTCGCGCCCGAAGGTCGTCTTGCGGTAGCCGATGTGCGCCACGATGAGGCCCCCGAGCGTCCACAGGAACAGCGCTCGGGATCGGCCCGACGTCGCCGGAACCGAAGACGAACGTATAGCTCGTCTCGACCACCGGGACCGGGCTGAGTTGCGTGATCCACCTGGCCAGGCCGCCGATGATGCCGGCCATGCCCAGCGTGATCAGGAATGACGGCACCCGCAGCCGGTGGTCAGAAGACCGTTGGCGAGGCCGACGGCCGACGCCCACCGACAGCCCGCCCATGCACCGCGACGACAGCATTGCGTTCGCGCAGCAGCACGGCGGCGACCATCGCGCTCAAGTGCCACGACCTGGCCGATCGAGAGATCGATCTCGCCTGCCGAGAGCGCGAACGTCGTGCCGAACGCCATGATCGAGACGAAGGCCGTCTGGCGCAGGATATTGAGCTGGTTGTCGATCGTCAGGAAGCCTCTTTCGCGCAGCAGGATGGCGAACACGACGAACACCAGCACGAAGCCGAGATAGACGATCGCGCCCCGCGGGAAGCGGAGCGGATCGGGCCGGTCCCGGCGCGCTGGCCGGATCGTGTCCCGCTCATCTGGTGATGCTCCCGCATGACCTCCGCTGCGCGCGGACGCGAAGCGTCCGCGCGCGCCGGATGGGTGCACGGCGACCAGCTCGTGCCCAGGGCGCAGCTCGTCGACTACTGCGCCAGTGCCGCCTGTCACCTCTGCGGGCGGATCCGCGTGGAGTGCTTCCGCCATGCCTGGGCCAGATTGTCGCGGTTCACGCCAAGGGCGGGACGACGATGAATGGCGGAACGGTCCCGCCGCAGCGCTGAGCACCGCGGCCTTGACGGTGTTGGCCCCTCATCGAGGTCTGCTCGATCGCGGTGCCGTAGTAGTTGCTGCCCGCGGTGGCCATGACCACGTCGTTGGCGGCATCGAGGTCGAAGGTGACGACCTTGATATGCGTGTTGTTGGCCGCGGCGAGCGACGCGAACACGCCGGTCGCGGCGCCGCTGTACGAGACGTAGATCCCGTCGAGGTCCGGGTGCTGGGTCAGCATCGCGTCGGCGGCCGCGCTCACGGTCGTTCGTCGGTGAACCCCGCCCAGGCGACGTTCCTGATGTCCGGGTGACGCTGCGCCATCTCGGCCAGGAACCCCTTCTCCCGGTTGTTGGCTGTTGTAGAACATCGACGTCGAGCTGGATGAACCCGTAGGTGCCGGTCCACCGATTGCCTCCGCCAGCAGGTCGGCCGCCGCCTTGCCCATCCGGTAGTGGTCGCCGGTACGATGGTCGACGTATTGGTTCCCGGCGCTCCAGCCCTCGACCGGGTTGTCGTAGAAGGCCATGGTGATGCCCGCGTCGAGGGCGGGCTTGTAGTCCTGGGCACCCGCCGGGTCGACCGGGATCGTGATCAGGATGTCCGGCTGGCTCGCCATGGCGGTCTCGACGTCGGACGCCTCCTTGGCCGGATCGAAGTTCGGTCGACGCCGTCATAACCACGTCGATGCCGTACTCGGCCGCCTTTCGCGTTCACGCCGGCCTCGATGGCCGACATCCAGTTCGGGCCAGCAAGTCGTTAGGAACGCCAGCTTCAGATGCTGGTCCTTGATCTGCTGCAGGCAGTCGGCGGTCGGGTCGGCGATGTCAGCAGCCGGGGTCGAATGCTCACCGTTCGGGCCCGGCGTGGAACCCGTCAGGTCGACGCACATGGGATCGAAGCCCTGGAAGATATCGCTCTGTGTCCAGGCCTCGGGCTCCGACGGCGCCTGGGATGCAGGCATCTCGCTCTGCGGCGCCGTGGTCGCGGGCGTCTCTGTCTGTGGCGCTGAGGATGGAGTCGCGGTCGTGCTCGAGCACGCCGCGACCAGCACCAGCGACACCATCGACACCATCAGGGAACGAGGGGTTCTCATGACGTCAGCCTCCTCCAGCGACCGGGCTGTGCCGGTCAGTCGTACGTGTCCACCTCGAACGAACGGAGTCCGTGGTCGACGTTGGTGTCGCCCACGAAGAAGTTGAAGCCGATGCCCGGACTCCCGGTCGGATATCGGTCGTCGGTCGCCGAGATCACCTCGACACCGTTGATGTAGCCCGTGATCGAGCTGCCGACGATCGACGCCTCGATCACGTCACCGTCCTGAACGCCGTACTGCGGCCCGATCAGCTTCTTGAGCGATGTGAACTTACCGATCGCCCCGTTCCAGCGCACGATCTCGGCATAGCCGGCGTCCGTCTTCAGGCACCGGAAGAACACCTCGTAGCCGGTGCAGCTGTGCGGAGTCATCGAGCTGCGAAGGCGGATCTCGACCTCCTGGAAGTACTGGTCGGTGGGGTTCCGGCTGAACACGACCGCGCGCGCCAGCTGGTTC
The DNA here is from genome assembly GCA_963734995.1 of uncultured Chloroflexia bacterium. GTDB lineage: Bacteria > Chloroflexota > Limnocylindria > Limnocylindrales > CSP1-4 > CAIXZV01. The sequence continues at coordinate 31,623 of CAVTJD010000003.1, read as the reverse complement.
GGTCCCCACTCGCCCGAGAGCACGGCCGTCGGGTCGTCGTAGTCGCCCTCGGTCGCGCCAACTGCCGTCGTCCCGGCGCCCAGCGTCACCTGCTCGGCCCGCCGCTCCGCGGCGGCCATCCGGCTGACCTCGCCGTACGCCTCACCGTCGCGCGTGACGACATCACACCAATCGATGCCGTCCTGCCGACCGTTGAGCCACATCCCATCCTCCGAGATGGGTGTCTCACTACGCTCGAACCGAGTGCTGTACGACCGAACCGGGGCGGTTCTGGGTCGAATGGCCTCCATCGCCGATGTCATCGCGTTGGCGCTCCTCCACTGGGCCCCCCCTGGGGTGTCGGCTGGTCACAGCCGCATCGGCGGATCCTCGTAGGAACGGACCGAGATGAACCGGCCGTTCTGGACCGACACCACGTTGACCCCACGTACCCGGTGGCGCCCGCCCCCGGGATCGACCAGCAGCGCGTCGAACTCGAGGGCGCTGGTCGTCTCATCGCCGGCGAACTCGCGCACGATCCGCACCTCCAGACCGGGGTAGTCGCGTGCCGACTCCTCGTACATGCGCCGTATCGCCGCCTCGCCGCGCCGAAGCCCGTCGGGTCCCTCGTACGTTCCGCCCGGATGGTAGTGAGCGACGGTGGCATCGACGTCCCGACGGCACTCTGCCGCCCAATACGACTCGGACACCTCTCGGGGCGTGTGCACCAGGGCGTTCCCTCCGTGCCAGGCGGCGCCGCTCGCTGTGTCGACAGGCCATCGGCCATGGAAAGGGTGGCCACGATCAGCCGGGCAACTATTCATCGCTGTGTTTGCAAACACAGAACGCAAGCGATTGTAGGGGCCTGTCTGCGCGCGGGTCAAGGCAATCTGCTGCGATGATCATTCGATCCCACCTGGCTCTGCTCGTCCTTGGGAGCGTTGCGTTTCAATTCGGAGAACATTTGGCTATGATGCAGGCATCCACACCGCAGGAGGGTGACGTGGCAATCAGGGTCGTGATGCCGCAGGCTGGCCAGGACCTCGAGACGGGCGTGGTCCGACAGTGGTTGAAGGCAGTCGGTGACACCGTGACCAGGGGTGAGCCGCTGGTCGAGATCGAGACCGAGAAGATCAATCTCGCCGTGGAATCACCGGCGGAGGGTGTGCTGCTGGCGATCGTCGTCCCCGACGAGACCGAGACGGCCATCCTCTCGACGATCGGTTGGATCGGTCGGCCCGGGGAAACAATCCCCGACGAGACTTAGGGTTCGGGCCGCATGAGCCTGATCGGAATCGATCTCGGCACCAGCGCGATCAAGGTCGCGGCCTATCGCACCGACGGGTCGCCGCTGGCTGCGGCGCGGCGCGAGGTCGCCGGTCACCGGCCGCTGCCGGGTCACTGGGAGGTCGATGTTCGCGACTCGACCGAGGCCTTCTGGACCGCTTTGAAGGACGTCACGTCCGACGAAGCGGTCAGGAGCGACCCGCCCGTCGCCATCTCGTTCAGCTCGTCCGGCCGTGAGGTGTTCCCGGTGGATGCCGAAGGAGCACCCCTGGGTCCATGCCTCATGACCGCTGACACGCGCGGCGATGAGGTGGCTGCCCGGACGGCCGGACGCCGCTCCCCGGAAGCCTGGTTCGCCCTCGCCGGACATGTGCCGCGGCGCATGGATCCGGTCAACCGCGCCCTGTGGTGGTGCGAGCGACGGCCCGACGTCTTGCAACGAACCCGCTGGTTCATGAACTGGCATGAGTACTTCGCCCTCCACCTGACGGGCCGACCCGTGGCCGACTGGAGTGATGCCGGCACGTGGGCGACGTACGACATCGGGTCCGGTGGCTGGTCGACTGACCGCATCGGTGAATGTGGTATCGATCCGATGTGGCTCCCGGAGGTGCTACCGAACGCCGAGCCGATCGGCACTATCACGCCCGACGCCGCCGCACGCAGCGGATTGCCGTCCGACGTGCTGGTGGTCTGCGGCGCATACGACGCATACGCGGCGTCCGTCGGCTCCGGCGCGGTCAACACCGGCGTGGTCGGTCTCGCCTGCGGCACCTGGCACTCGTTCGTCATGCCCGTCGAGCGTGGCTGGCCAGACGGGCTGGTCCACAGCGGGGTGAGCGTGTTCCCACACCCCGGCCCCACCGGGTTTGCGGTGCTGGTCACCGATCCCAACGGGATGAGCGTGATCGATTGGGCACGATCGCTGACCGGGCTCACGATCGACGAGCTCGACGGGCGCCTGAGCGAGGCCGGGCCCGGGCCCGGGCCCGTGTTCGCCGATCCTGCGTTCACGCCGCTGCCCCACGTCGACGCGGCGACTGGCTTCGGCGGCTCGGTCACCGGGCTCACGCTCGCGACGACGAGCGTCGATATCGTCCGCGCGTTGCTCGAAGGCATCGCGTGCCGGTTCGTCGATGCACTCGATCAGCTGCGCGGCCACGGGATCATGCCCCGCCTGGTTCGTGCGACCGGTGGCGGCGCCCGCTCGGCGTGGTGGCTCCAGCTCCATGCCGACCTCTCCGGGTTGTCGGTCGAGGTTGTCGATCAGGCAGAGCCGGGCGCCTTTGGCGCGGCCATGCTGGCCGGCGTGGGGGCCGGCGTCTACCCGTCCGTGTCCGATGCCGTGGATCGACTGGTACGCGTCGGTCGACGGTTCGAGCCCGACGTGGCTCGCGGCGCCCGATACTCGGACGTACGGCAGCGGCTGATGATGCGATGAGCGACACCATCGTGGTTGCGACCGGGCCCGAGACCGCATCTCCGTCCGAGTTCTCGACGCCCGGACTGGTGGTCGACCTCGACGTGTTCGATGCCAACGTGATGGCGATGTCCGACCTGCTCGCGGGATCGGGCAAGACGGTCCGGCCTCATGTGAAGACACACCGCACGCCCGGCCTCGCGCGACGCCAGCTGGTCGCCGGCGCAGCCGGCGTGACCTGCTCGACCGTGGGCGAGGTCGAGGCATTCGTCGAGGCCGGTTTCGACGACGTGCTCCTGGCCAACGAGATCGTGGATCCCGGCAAGATGGAGCGGATCGCAACGGCGGCTGGGCAAGCCCGGGTGACAGTCGCGGTCGATGCACCCGACACGCTCGCCGCGTTGTCCCGCGCGGCATCCTCCGCGGGCGTGACGATCCACACCCTCATCGACGTGGATGTCCTGGTCCACCGGTGCGGCGTGGGCTCGACCAGCGAGGCCGAGCGACTGGCCGCGGCCATCGACGGCCTCCCGGGCATCGAGCTCGTCGGCATCATGGGTTTCGAGGGTCGACTCCGGCCGCACGTCGGCGATCGCTCGGCTCGGATCGCGTCCGCGTACACGATCCTGGGCGAGGTCGCCGCGACGCTCAGGGCCGCCGGGTATCGGGTCGACGTGGTATCCGCGGCAGGCACCTCCACCCTGCGCGAGGCGATCGCGGACCCGACGATCACGGAGATCCAGGCCGGGGTGTACTGCTTGATGGAGCCCGAGCTGCTGCCGCTGGGCCTGCCGTTCAGGTGCGCCACCGTCGTTCGGGCGAGCGTGATCAGCCGGCACCGCGGAAGGATCGTCCTCGATGCGGGGCGGCGAGTGCTCGGAATGGAATATGGCCGGCCGCTGCCCAGTGGCTTCGACGGTGAGGTAGCGGCGGTGAGCGACGAGCACACCACGGTCGAGATCTCGGGGTCGGCACCACCGCTGGGCACCTTCCTCGATCTGGTGCCGGGGCAGATCCGTACGACGTTCAATCTGCATGACCGGGTGTGGGTGGAACGCGACGGGCATGTCATCGACGCCTGGCCGATCTCCGCACGCGGTCGCTCGTGGTGATGACCGGCATCCGCACGAGGCCGGCGCCGCTGATCAGGCGGACGCACGAGCAGGTCCCCTGATGCCACGCAACCCACTGCATGGCGGCCTGCTCGCCAAGCCTGAGGCCGACCCATGAGCGTCGGGTCGAACCAGGTCCCAGCGACGCCCGCGACGCCCGTCGACCCCGACCGGATCGTGGCCACCTACCTGTACCGGGCCGAGCACGGCGTCGACATCAAGCTCGCGGCCCAGGTGCTGGCCGACGTCCAATCCACGGGCAACTGGGTCCCCCCATCCGCCTCGGCGGACATCCGGGCACGGCACGGCGGTCGGGTTACCGGTCTGTGGCGGGTGCCTGACCATGAGCTGGCCGACCCGCCCATCGGCGGCGCCATGGACTGGATCGTTCAGGTCACCTTCCCACGTCATAACGTCGGCGACCAGCTTCCCCTGCTGCTCGCGACCGTGTACGGCGAATGTGCGTCCATGGGCGTGGTCAAACTCATCGACCTCGCGGTGCCCGAGTCCTTCACGCGCACGTTCACCGGGCCGCGGCTCGGGGTCAGCGGGCTGCGCGAGCGGCTCGATGTCCGAGAGCGGCCGTTCCTGCTGGTGATGATGAAGCCGTCCCTCGGGCTGTCGCCTGCCGACAGCGGCGAGGTGTTTCGCGACCTTGCGTTGGGAGGCGCGGACGCCGTCAAGGACGACGAGCTGCTCGTGTCTCACCCGTGGAGCGAGCTGGCCGATCGGGTCCGGGCCCATGCCACCGCGGCGCGACAGGCGTTCGAGGTGACGGGCCGCCGGACCCTGTTCTTCGCGAACATCACCGATCGGCCCGACCGGATGATGGACAACGCGCGACGGGCGCTCGACGCCGGCGCGACGGGATTGATGGTCGACTACCTGGCGACCGGGATCGCTTCGCTCTCGATGCTCGCCGACGACCCCTCGATCGATGTGCCCGTGCTCGCTCACCTAGCCTTTGCCGGCGCGCACTACGCCTCGCCATATTCCGGCATCAGCTCGCACCTCGTGCTTGGCATGCTGCCCCGCCTCGCCGGCGCGGACCTCGTGGTCTATCCGGGACCGTACGGCAGCCTGCGCTTCTCGCGCTCGTCGCACATCCGCGTCGCCACCGCGCTGCGCGTCCCGATGCATGCGATCCGGCCGACGCTGCCCGCGCCGGGCGGCGGTCTGCACGCCGGCCTCGTGGCTCGACTGCTCGACGATCTGGGAAGCGACCAGGCGATCGGGATCGGAAGCGCCGTCCATGGTCACCCGATGGGAGCGGCCGCGGGGGTGCGTGCGGTCCGGCAGGCGATCGACGCGGCCATGGCAGGCGAGGATCTCGATCGCGCGGCCGCCCGGCAGCCGGAGCTGGCGGCGGCCCTCGGGACCGTGGCTCGGGCCCCGGCGCCGGGAGCGCCCCAAGCGCGAAAGTAGGCGCGTTCGACAGGGCGGCAGGGCGCAAGGGGATCGCGTCGAACCAGCGGTCGGGATCGACCGGCACCGCCCGAGCTGACCGTGCACAGCCGGGCATCGAGGGCCTTCGCGCCCGTTGGGTGGTAGTGTCCGCGGGGCCGGGGACGACCATCAGGAAGCCGCCTGCGCGGGCACCACGCAGCCATCGGGGATGCGCCGTTTCATGACATCGGCCTGCGAGCATTTCGACCCGGCGCTGCGGATGGAACCTGCCACCGCCACCTGTGCCGATTGCGTCGAGGCGGGCGGCACCTGGGTCCATCTCCGGCAGTGCCTCACCTGCGGGCGTGTCAGTTGCTGCGACCTGAGCCCGAACCGGCACGCAACAGCGCATTTCCGGGACACGGCACACCCGATGATTCAGTCGATCGAACCCGACGAGGACTGGCAGTGGTGCTACGTCGACGACCGGCTCTATGAACACCCGGCGGGCGCCGTACCGGGCACCGGCTCCACGGGCTGACCAGCGCTGCCGAAATCGCTCCGTCCGAGCTCCTCCACCGATGAAGAAAGGCGTCCGATGACCGAGACCAGCACTCCCGGCCCGCACGGCCCGTTGGCCAGCGTCCTGGAGGTCCGACGAGGACCCGATGACGCGCACACGGGCGGGCTCGAGCACCGCGAGGCGCTCATCTACACGCTGGGCAAGGCGGCCGAGCTGGAGCACCTGGTGATGCTCCAGTACCTGTTCGCGGCGTTCTCGCTCAAGCTCAAGATCGACGAGGGGCTCACGCCCGAGACGCTGCCCGCGGTCCAGCGCTGGCGCCGGACGCTGCTCGAGATCGGGTCCCAGGAGATGCTCCACCTGTCGCTCGTCCAGAACCTGCTGACCGCGGTGGGCGCGGCGCCGCGCCTGGCTCGCCCGAACTTCCCGATGCCGGCGTACGCGTATCCGGCCGGGGTGCGGATCGAGCTGGTCCCGTTCGGGGAGGCGGCGCTTCGTCACTTTGCCTTCCTCGAGCGGCCGGACGGGATGGACGTCAACGACGGCGAGGGGTTCGAGGCGATCGCGCAGGCCGTGCCGCTCCCGCACGACGATGGCGACGGGATCGTTCCGCAGCTCCAGGAGTTCGACACGATCGGCCAGCTGTACCGGTCGATCGCCGCCGGTCTCGAGCACCTCCAGGAGCGACTCGGTCCCGAGCGGCTGTTCGTCGGGCCGCCCGGCGCCCAGGCGACCGCGGAGCACTTCCATTGGCCCGAGCTGGTGGCCGTGACCGATCTCGCCTCCGCGCACCAGGCGATCGACACCATCGTCGAGCAGGGTGAGGGTGCGCGGGGCGAGTGGCGTGATGCCCATTTCGGCCGGCTGCTCGGGATCCTCGACGAGTACCTCGAGCTCAGGCGGGCGGATCCGTCGTTCGAGCCGGTACGCCCGGTCGTGGCGGCCAACGTCCGGCCCCAGTCCGCGGGCGTCGTGGTGCCGTTGATCACGGATCCGGGCACGACGCGGGCCATGGACCTGCTCAACGTGAGCTACGAGGTCCTGCTCCAGCTGCTGTCACGCTACTTCGCGCCGACCGACGAGACCCCGGACCAGCTCAAGGTGCTGGCGGACGTCGCCGTGGGCCTGATGTACTCGGCGATCAAGCCGCTGGGCGCCGTCGTCACCACCCTCCCGGTGGGCCCCGATCAGCCGGGGGTCACCGCGGGTCCCGGGTTCGAGCTGTTCTACGCGGTGGACTACCTCCTGCCGCATCGCGAGGCAGCATGGGTGCTGATGGAGGAGCGGCTGCGCGATGCCGCCGCGTTCGCACGACGGTGCGGTCAGCTGTGCACGCCCGCGCTGATGGAGCCGCTGGCCAGGGTGGCCAGGTCGCTCGAGAAGTACGCCGACCAGCTCGCCGCCGCCGGGTAGCGGGGTAGCGGGCTCCGGCCCGGTGTGCCGCGCGGCGCACCGGGCCTCTGGATCCCGCCGGTCCGGGATCAGCCCCCGCCGGCAGCGTCCGGCTGGGCCAGCGGCCGACCCATCACCCCCCCTTCGCGCTTCTGCCACGGCGTGCCGAGCACCGGCAGCAGCCAGCGGTCGACGCCGTAGTAGCCGGCGACCTTCCAGGCCAGGATCACGCCGATCGCGAGCGTGAACATCACCGGGTTCGTCGAGGCCGAGCCCGCGAGCAGGTAGGCCATGTTCATGAACGCGCCGAAGAACGATGCGAAGCCGGTCAGGACCCCGAAGATCAGGCCCAGCCCGACCGCGATCTCGCCGAACACGATCAGCTTGGCGAACCAGACGTAGGCGCCGTTGTTCAGCATGAACAGCAGGAACTCGCGATACCAGTCATAGGTGATCGCGCCCTTGCCCGCGTCGGACACGGTGGTCGCCGACTGCCAGTAGCCCTGCAGGGCCGCGCCACCGTCCAGCCAGCCGGTGCCGACGAACTTGTGCCAGCCGGCCTCGAGCCAGGTGAAGCCGAGGAACAGGCGGATCGGCAGCCAGACGAGACCTGCCCGTGAGTTGCCGAACAGGAAGCGAGCGAAGGCCGGTCCTTCGATCTCGATCTGGTCCGATCCGGCGTCGCGCCGCGAGTCGATGTACAGGACGACGACCAGCGCGATCGCCAGGATCCAGAACCCCCATTGAACGATGAGCGACAGCGAATCCGGCACTGTCACCCATGGATTGACCATCCAGACCAACAGGATGGTGGCGACGGCGCCGATCACGAGCGCCGAGGAGCGCGCCTGGGACATTGGCATTCTCCCCGTCCCATGATTGGGAACACGGGTCGCGCCAGTGGGACGTGGCTGGCGGGGACCGGTCGCGGAACCCGCGCGTATCGTCGCGTTTCGTACCGTTGCCTCCAGTTATACGTCCACCTCGACAGATCTGCTCTCGGCGCGGGTCGGACGGTTGCATCAGGCGTTGTGCAAACGGCGAATCGCGCTTATCGTTGTCGCGCCGCCGCCTCTTGCGGCGTCGCCTCGTGTGGTCGACCCCCTTCTCGAGCCTGACCGTACGTCTGTGGCTCGGCTTCGAGAAGGATTGGAGGTCCCATGGCCAGCGGCACCATCAAGAAGATCGTGGCCGATCGCGGCTTCGGCTTCATCACCGCTGAGGACGGGAAGGAATACTTCTTCCACCGCAGCGGCATCCAGGCCCCGCTCGATTTCGACCGCCTCAACGGCGGCGAGCGCGTCACGTTCGAGGTCGAACAGGGCCCCAAGGGCCCGCGCGCGAACCAGGTCAGCGCGGCCTGACCCTCGACCAGTGCCGGCGGCCGGTGGCGGAGCTCGCCCCGGCCGGCCGGCAATCTCGCTGCCTCCAGCGAACCCCCACGACCACAGGACCCTGGCAGCGGGCGTGGTCGGCATACATCGGAGACACATGACACGACCCCGCCACGAACGAACCGCCCTCGCCATCCCCTCGTGCCCGCGGCACGGGTCAGCCCGTTGACGCGCAAGCGCCGGGTCTTCATTCCCCGCTCGCGCAGCTCCAAGGGGCCGCCGCCGGTCGCCCGCGTGCAGACCACCCCGACGACGGTGGCCGTGATCAACTCGGCGGCGCCGCGCGGTCGCGACGACCTGTCCATCGGCCTCCGGGTGTCGATCGTCGGGTCCGGGTCATCGGCGGGTGAGACCGGCGTCGTGGAGCGCCTGGTCGCGGGTGTGATCCCGGCCGCCATCGTGCGAACCGAGGCCGGCAAGTCCCGCCGCATCCGCATGGTCGACCTGGTCCCGATCAAGGGCGGGGATCAGGGATCGCAGGCGGCGCAGGAGCCTGAGACCGGCAGGTAGGTTGGACGCGTTCGCGGCCGGCTCGCGGTCGATCAGGCGGCTGGCTCGAGCCCCAGGTGGTGGCGCAGGCTGGCCCGCCACAGCGCCCGGCCATGGAACGACACCCGGGGGCTGATCGCGGCACGCCCGCCATACCACACGAGCGTCTTGAGCAGCGGCGTCAGCTGGGCGCCGTACGCCTCCATGCACGCCTCCGGGCGAACGCCGGGCCACGAGTAGCACGACACCACGGTGCGACGGTTGGCATGGGGCACGACCGGTGGCAGGTGGTCCCAGGCAGGGTCGTCGGGACCGAACTCCCACTGGTCGAGGTTGCCCTGCGGGATGCCCTCGATGCCACGCACGACCGGTGGGTCGTCGTCGAGCAGGTACGGGTCGACGGCCAGGTCACACACGACGGCATGCTCGGGTAGCAGGCCCAGCCAGGCGTTGGGGAACAGCGGTTGCGAGGTGTCGCCACGGGCGGTGGCATCGACGAGGATGTCCGTGGCCGCGAGGCGACGCCGGAAGTAGGCCTCGTTGCCGGCCAGGTTCCGCTCCGCGACGACGACCTCCACCCCGGGCAGGCCGTCGCGCATCAGCCGCTCGTTGCGGGCCTCGTCGCCCGCCTTCGACGCCCATTCGATCGCGTGCTTCCCGACGCCGCCCGCGCCGAGGATGGTCACGCTCACCGGTTCGCGATCGGGCGACAGGAGCGGCGGCCAGCGACGCTCCAGGGCATCGAACGCGGCGGCCAGCCCGTTGCGGGCCACGTCGCGCAGGTTCTGGACCAGCCGCCGACCGTCATCGCCGGTGACCATGTCGAGCGCGATCGCCTCGATCCCCAGCCTGTGCAGCAGCTCGACGCGTTCGGGCCGGGTGTTGAAGTGCAGCATCGAGATCAGGATCGACCCCGGCCGCACCAGCTCATACCGGCCTTCGGGCGCCCGGAGCACGACCACGACGTCCTGGCGGTAGGCGGTGGCCTCGTCGACGATGTGGACGTTGGGCGACGTGGCCAGGTAGGCCTCGTCGGGGATGCCCATGCCGGTGCCGCTGCCGGACTCGACGTAGACGTCCTCCCCCATCTCGGCGAGCAGCCCGATCAGGGACGGCAGGAACGCGCGCCGCTCGCCGGGCTCGTTGTACATGCGCGGGAAGCCGAAGGTGACGTGGTGCTCGGTGATCATCGCTGCCTCTGTCGTCCGCGATCGCGACCTGCCGATCCGGCCGGGGACGCGAGCCGGGGCGCCCGAGGGCGATCACCGGCCCGGCGGCGTGACGGCGTGACGGATAGAGCATGCCATCCGGGGCCGGGACGTGCCGGCCCGACGATCCCCGACCGGCGGACCGACGATCCCTGACCAGGGGCCGGCCCAACCACCCCGCTTGGGATCACCCGGCTGCCAGGACCTCGCGGGCCTCGGCAAGATCGCTCGTGCCCGCGCCCTCGGTGAGCGTCTCGACCAGCGACGCGAGGGCGGCGACGCGCTGCGCGCGCTCGCCGGCCGGACCTGCTCGGCCCAACCGGGTCAGGGCACGCAGCTCGGACATGCGCGTGTCGAGCACACGTGCCTCCGAGAGCGCCAGGGACCAGGCTTCGGTCGCCGACGGCGCACCCGGTCCCTCCACCGCCTCGAGCAGATCGCCGTGGAGCAGGCACAGCTCCGGGAACAGGACGCCGTGCGACCCGGCCCCGCCCATCATGTCCATCGCGGCGCGGATCGGCTCCAGCCCCTGTTCCGGGCGGCCTGCGCGCCCGTGGGATCCGGCGGCGACGTACAGGAGCATCGGCAGGAACACGGGCGGGGAGACGATGCCCTGGTATGCCGCCATCCCCTCCGCGACCCTTGCCAGCCCGGCCTCAGGTTCGCCGAGGGCCGTCTGCGCGGCCCCGAGCAGGCACGATCCGATCGCCGACCAGATCCGGAACTCGTAATCCTCGGCGACCTCGAGCAGCCGGGTCGCCCGGTCCAGCACCACTGCCTCCTCGCGCCGCCACAGGTGCAGCAGCCCGGAATGGAACAGCGCGAATGCCGACGTCCAGGGGTGATCCAGGCGCCCTGCGAGCTCAATCCCCGCATCCGCTCGCGCGACCGCACGGTCCGGAAAGCCGAGCAGCCACAGGGAGAAGCCGGAGGTGGTGAGACAGGCGACCCGCGGCTCGTTGCCCTGGCGCACGCCGACCGCGCGTGGCGGGTTCGCGTCGAACAGCGCGATCGCCTCCTCCAGCCGGGCCAGCCCGTCCCGCAGCCGGCCGGTGAACAGCAGCCCGGTTCCGAGCACCAGCAGGGCGTCGATCCGCATGTTCGGGTCGTGCTCGGCAGCGGCAATGGTCCGCAGCCGCTCGCCCAGGTCGATGCCCTTGCCGAACTCCGCGCGCAGCACGTGGAGGTTAGCCAGGCTGCGCAGGACGGTGAACTCGCGGCGGAGCTCCTGATCCGGTCCGGCCCGCTCCAGCGCACGCGTGAAGGCCTCCTCGACCTCGGGGGTGAACCCGCGGGTGGCCATCAGCGCGCGGGCCAGGCTCATCCGGAGCGAGAACTCCTTGGCCGCGACGTCCGGCGTCCGGTCGCGCTCGGCGAGGACGGCCAGCAGCCCGGTCGTGAGCTCGACCGTCTCGCGGTACCAGCCGCGGGCCTCGTTCAGGATCAGCAGGCTGTCGGCGAGCCGGCTCAGCTGCTCCAGGTCCCGCGCGGTGATCCAGTGCCGCCACGCGATGCGAAGGTTGTCCGCATCGTGCGCCAGGGCATCGACGACCTGGTCGCGGCGGGGGCCACCCAGCTCGTGGCGCCGCCGCTCCGCGAGCTGCGCGTAGTACGTCGCGTGGGCCGCCCGGATCCGCGCGGCTCCAGGCCGCTCGGCGAGCCGCTCGGCCGCGTACTCGCGGATGGTCTCGAGCAACAGGAGACGGGGCTCCCCGTGCGCCTCGTCCACCTGGCGGACGAGGCTCTTCTCGAGCAGCGAACCGAGCGCTTCGATGACGTCGACGCTGGTGTCCGCCGCCTCGTCCTCGGCCGCGGCCATCGCCTCGTCCTCGGCCGCGGCCATCGCCTCCACGGCCATCGCCTCGACCGCCTCGACCGCCTCGACATCGGCGCCGCCGAACACCGCCAGCATCTCGAGCAGCCGCTGCTCGCGGTGGTCGAGCAGCTGGTAGCTCCAGTCGATGGTGGCGCGCAGCGTCTGCTGCCGTTCCGGAAGATCGCGGGCCGAGCTCCGGAGCAGATCGAGCCGACCGCCGAGCCGGTCACGCAGCGCCTCGGGCGAGAACAGCCGCAGCCGGGCGGCCGCCAGCTCGATCGCCAGTGGCAGCCCGTCCAGGTGGCGGCAGATGTCCGCCACCGCTGCCGCGTGCTCGTCGGTCAGCTGGAAGTCGGCGCGCACCGTCCGCGCCCGGTCGACGAACAGCTCGACGGCCTCGAAGCCCTGCAGCCGCTCGATCGATAGGGCCCGCCGCTCCGCGGGTGGCACGCCCATCGGTGGCACCAGGTAGACGTGCTCGGCGCGGACGTGCAGCGGCTCACGACTGGTCACCAGGAGCGTCAGCTCAGGACACGCGCCGATGAGGTCGGTCGTGACCCCGGCGGCGGCCGTGACCTGCTCGAAGTTGTCGAGCACGAGCAGCACCTGCCGGCCGCGCAGCCGGTCGCCCAGGTCGTCCATGAGCGTCCGGTCGGGCGTCTCGCGGACACCCATCGCCCGGCCGATCGCGATCAGCACTGCCTCGGTGTCGCGTGCCGCCGACAGGTCCACGAACGAGACCCCGTCGCGGAACCGGTCGGCCGCGTCCCCGGCCGCCTTGACCGCCAGGCTGGTCTTGCCCGACCCACCCGGGCCGGTCAGTGTGAGCAGGCGCATGGCCGGGTCGCTCAGCCGGCGGCCGATCTCGGCCAGCTCGGCCCTGCGGCCGACGAACGTCCCGGCGTGGACGGGCAGCGCTCCCGCAGCGTGGTCGAGCGTGACCAGGGGCGGGAACGTCTCACCCAGGTCCGGATGCACCAGCTGGAACACACGCTCCGGCCGGCCCAGATCCTTGAGCCGGTACTCGCCGAGGTCCCGCAGCCCTGCCCCGTCCGCGAGCCCATCGCCGGCAAGCGCCGCGGCGGCGGCCGACAGCAGGACCTGGCCGCCATGCCCGGCGGCCATGAGCCGGGCCGTCCGGTTGATCGTCGGTCCGAAATAGTCATCCCCGCGCCGTTCCGCCTGGCCGGCGTGGAGGCCCATCCGGACCCGGAGCGGGCCGGTGTCGGGCCACGGCTCGGTCGCCAGGGCTCGCTGCGCCGACAGGCTGGCGGCGATGCCACCGGCGATGCTCGGGAACACCGCCATCATGCCGTCGCCGGTCGTCTTGACCACAGCGCCGCCGCTGGCGGCGATCGCTGACTGCAGAATCTGGTCATGACGCGCGAGGGCGCGGCCCATCGCCCCCGGCATCTGTTCCCACAGACGGGTGCTGCCCGCGATGTCGGTGAACAGGAACGCGAGCGTGTCCGTCGGGATCGTCGGGTCCGTGGCGTGCACCGCCTGACGATAGACGGGTTCGCCGCGCGCGTCCCGGCTGCCGGTCAAACCAGCTGGTAGCGGGGTACCTGGTTGATGAGTGGCTCGCCTGCCGAAAGGCGGCGGACCTGATCGCCGGCGAGCCTGAACGCCCGGACCTCCGCCTGCGGCGAGTCCCCCGCGATGTGCGGCGTGATCAGCGCGTTGGGCAGGGTCCACAGCGGATGACCCGGGGGCAGCGGCTCGGGGTCGGTGACGTCGAGCGCGGCGCGCAACCGGCCCGTCCGCAGCTCCTCGACGAGGGCGTCGGTGTCCACGGTTCGGCCGCGGCCGGCGTTGACGACCAGCGCCGCGTCCGGGAGCAGCCCGAGCCGGCGGGCATCGAGCAAGCCGGCCGTCTCCGACGTCAGCGGCAGGAGATCCACGAGGACATCGGCCGCGGGCAGGACGTCGTCGAGGGCGTCCATCCCGAGGACACCCTCGCGTGCCGTCCGCGCAACGCCCACGATCTCGACGTCGAACGGGCGCAGCCGCTTCGCGACCTCGGTGCCGATCGACCCGTGGCCGAGGATGACCACCCGCCGACCGGCCAGCTCCTCGGGTTGCAGCTCGACCCACTCGCCACGGCGCTGCGCGTCCCGGGCGGCCGCCAGACCGCGCTGCTGGGCGAGGATCACCCCCACGACCCATTCGGCCAGCGGGACGTCGTACACGCCGCGGGCGTTGCACACGAGGACGTCCTCGGGTACGTGGCCGACCAGCCAGTCGACACCGGCGCTCAGCGTCTGGATCACGCGGGGGCGGTTGGGGCGTGCGAGCGCGGCGAACAGCGGCTCGCGGAGCCCGTGCAGCGGCACGACCAGGTCGATGCCATCGAGATCGGGGGCCGGCCCGGTCTCGGGCACCAGGCGGACGTCGACGCGCGCGGGAAGCTCGCCCATCGCCTCGAGCTCCGGCACGTCCGGGAGACAGATCGTCAGGGCGCCGGATGATGGACGAAGGTGCTGGGACAAGCCGGGTCGCCTCAGGATCGACGACCGCCCGGCTCGCTGCCGGACGGGCAACCAAGCCTACCGCTCAGCGGGGCGGCATCGCGGCGAACGTGCGCTCGACGTCGTCCAGCAGCCTCGTGGTCGCGTCGGCCACCACCTCGAGGTAGCGCTCGCCGAACTCGGGCGTCGCCTCGCGCGCGTCGCCCCAGGTACCGCTGCGCGTCGCCCGGTGCACGGAGCCCGGTGCCGAGAAGAAGAACGCCGTGTGCACGGCGGCCGCGTTGGTGACCTCGGGGAACGGCGGGAACTCCTCGTTGGCCTGCTCCATGTCCACGAGGTTCGGGTCGATCGCGAGCACGGCGGCCGTCTCGCCCTTGTTGGCGTGGAGGCCGTTCGAAGGATCGAAGAACTCGGCCGCCTCGTCGGGTGTCATCCCGTCCCAGTAGTTGAGCGGGAACGTGCGCACGCCGTCGGGCAGCCGCGACGCCACGTTGGCGCACGCGTAGGCGATGGCGTAGGTGTTGTCGTAGTGGCCGTTGAGGAACACGATCCGGGTGAAGCCCACCGTCGCCAGCGACACGCACAGATCCTCGATCAGGGTCATGAACGTGGGGATCCGGAGCTGGACCACCCCGGTGAAGCCGGTGTGCGGATACGACAGTCCGTAGTTCACGGCGGGCGCGACGAGCGCGCCGACGCGCGGGGCGATGCGCCGGGCGACCTCGGTCGGGATCAGCGCATCGGTGGCCAGCGGCGCGTGAGGTCCGTGCTGCTCGGTGGAGCCCACGGGGACGATCACGGTCCGGTGCTCGCGCAGGAACGCCTCGACCTCGAGCGTCGTCATCTCGCCCAGGAACACGGTGTCGGGCTTCACGGATCGCCCTCCTTCGCTACCTCAACCGATGGTGGTGGTCAGCTCGCCGATGCCCTCGATCCAGGCCGTCACGGCATCGCCCGGCTCGAGGTGCCGGGCGGGTCCGGGCGGGGTCAGCAGGCGATGCGGGGTACCGGTCGCAATGAGATCGCCCGGTCGCAGGGTCAGGTGGCGACTGAGGAACGAGACGATCTCGGCGACCGAGAACCGCGCCTCGGACGTTCGCCCGTCCTGGATCGGCCGGCCGTTGACCGTGCAGCCCAGCCGGAGATCGTTCGCGTCGAGCTCGTCGGGCGTCACGATCCACGGGCCGACGGGGCAGAACCCGGGCATCGACTTGCCCAGCAGCCACTGGTCGCCGTCGAGCCATGGGTCGCGCGACGAGACGTCGTTGATGATCGTGTAACCGAAGACGTGGTCGAGCGCGGTTTCGGGTGGGACGCCCGATGCCCGCCGCCCGATGACGATGCCCAGCTCGCACTCGGCGTCGACGTTGGCGGTGAGCGTGCGATCCCAGCGCAGGGTTGCGCCCGGGGCACCGACCGAGCTCGGGGCCTTGCCGTAGATGAGCGGTCTGGGCGGGCGGCTGCCCGGAGGCTCGTCCGCCGTCCGGTAGTTCTCGCCCACCGTGTAGATCGCGCCGGGGTCGGGCACGGCCGGGCCGAGCCGCACCGCGGCGAGCGGCAGGCGCCGTCCGGCGAGCTGCGCCGGAGCGCGGCCCAGGGCGGCGAGCTCGCGCATCGTCAGCGCAGGGTCGAGGATGACGGCCTGCTCGCCGTCGAGCTGGGCGGCAACCGGACGGCCGGCGTCGAGGACCGTCGCGTAGCGCATCGTCAGGCGGTCGCCGTCGGATCGGCGAGGAGCGGCGCGACGGCCGTCCGCATGACGTCCGCCATGCCACCCACGCCGGTCCAGCGCTCGAACGCGATCGCGGCCTGTGCGATCAGCATCTCCGACCCGTTGGCGGTCCGCAGGCCCCGCTCGCGAGCGGCCCGCAGCAGCTCGGTCTCGGGTGGCACGTAGACGAGATCGAACACGGTGGCCCCGGCCGGCAGGTTCTCGACCGGGATCGTGACCCCCGGATCGACCATGCCCACCGTGGTCGCGTTGACCGCGAGGTCCGCGGCGCGCAGCGCGTCGAGGAACGCCTGATCGGTGAGCGCAACGGCCTCGAGCGCACCCGGACCGGCTCCGGCGAACCGGGTCGCCAGCGTCTCGGCCGAGGCGCGCGTGCGGTTGCCGATCGTGACCCGGCGCGCACCCGCGGTGCGGCACGCGTACACGACCGCACGCGCGGCACCGCCCGCGCCGGCCACGACGATGTCGAGCCCACGGAGCGGCCGGCCCATCGCGAGCTCGACCCCGACCCGGAAGCCAGGCGCGTCGGTGTTGATCCCCACCAGCCGCCCGTCGTCGGTGCGCACGACGTTGTTGACGGCGCCGATCGCCAGGGCGTCGGGCTCGACCTCGTCGCACAGCTCGGCGACCGTGCGCTTGTAGGGTGCGGTCACACCCAGACCGAGCCATTCCGGTCCTCGCGCCTCGCGTACGGCGGGCTCGACCTCGTCCGGCTCGAGCTCGCGCAGCACGTAGCGGGCGTCGATCCCGGCCGCCGCGAACGCCGCGTCGTGCATCACCTGCGAGTGCCGCCGCCGGAGCGGCTTGCCCAGCAGCGCGACCCGCCGCGTCACCGGGGCCTACCCGACCGCCGCGAATGTCCGGCGCACCGGACCCGCGGTTGGCGGGAACGTCAGGGCCGGGATGATCTCGTCGACCCAGTGCCGGAGCTGAGCGGGATCGGGCGTCATGGTGTGGAGCATGAAGTACTCCACGCCGGCGTCGATCCGGGCCTGGAGCTTGGCCACGATCTCAGCGGGCGTCCCGAACAGGTAGACCGATTCGAGGTAGTGCTCGCCGCGCTCGGCGCTCATCACCCGCAGGAACGCCCGGTGCTGCTCCTCGCGTGCCTTCACCGGGTCGTCGGTGAGCACCAGGTGCAGGAAGTTCTCGTGCGCCACGACACACTCGTCGGGGCTCCGGCCGTGGTCGGTGTAGTAGGTACGGAGCTCTGCCCAGTCGCGCGCGATGTCGTCGGGCGGGCAGGTGGGCCGGGGGATCCAGCCGTCGGTGCGCATCGTGCGCGCCTTGACCGACTCCACGAACCGGGGCAGGTCGGGCGACTTGGGATCGGCCAGCTGCGAACCCCCGCCGACCCAGATCTCTGGGCGCCGCGAGGTGCGCGGCTCGATGAACACGTCGTCGACCGAGTAGTAGCGGCCGTGATAGGTGACGGTCTCGCCTTCGAGCAGCGGGATCATGATGTCCAGCATCTCGTCGGTGCGCTTGCCGCGCTCGTTCTTGTGGACTCCCACGGCCTCGTACTCGACCTCGTTCCAGCCAACGCCGGCGCCCAGGATGACCCGGTTGTCGGACAGGAACTGGAGCGTGGCCAGCTCCTTGGCCAGGAGCACCGGGTTGCGCAGCGGCATGATCAGGATCGAGGTGCCGAGGCGGACGCGCTCCGTCACGCCGGCGGCCACGGCGAGGCCCATCAGCGGCTCGAGCCAGTTGACCGAGTAGAAGCGGCGGGCGGCGAGCAGGTGGTCGGTGATGAACAGGGAGTCGAACCCCAGCTCCTCGACCTCGCGCGCGAACGCCTTGATGCCGCGTGCTCGCTCGGCACCGTCGCCCGCCCAGATGTAGGAGGGCAGGAAGACCCCGAACCGGCCGACGTCAGTCATGGGCATACCACCTCGCTGCAGGCCGCCTCACCGGCCGTGATAGTCCGGATCGCGCTTGGCGAAGAAGGCGGCTGCCCCTTCGACCATGTCGTCCGTGGCAAAGATGCGCTCCGATGCGTCGAGCTCGGCGGCGAGACCCGCCTCGAGCTCGACGTCGAGCGCCGCGTCGATCAGTCGCTTGGCCTCGCGCACCGCGAGCGGTCCGCGCGCGGCGATCTCGCGGGCGATCCCGTCGGCGGCGGCGAGCGCCTCGCCGGCCGCCACCACCCGGTCGACCAGGCCGATCTGCGCCGCCTCGGCCGCGTCGAGGATCCGGCCGGTCAGGATCAGCTCCTTCGCCCGGCCCACGCCGACCAGGCGCGGCAGCCGCTGGGTGCCGCCGGCTCCGGGGATCACCGCCAGGCGGACCTCGGGCAGCCCGAGCTTCGCCCGCTCCGACGCGACCCGCAGGTCGCAGGCGAGGGCCAGCTCCAGGCCGCCACCCAGCGCATTGCCCTCGATCGCCGCGATCGTCGGCATGGGCAGACCGGCCAGCCGCGACACGATGTGCTCCTCGAACGCCAGCCGTGGACGTGCGGCGCCTCCTCGCAGCGCCTCGAACTCGCCGACGTGCGAACCCGCCGAGAAGGCGCGCTCGCCGCGGCCGGTCACGACGACCGCGCGCACCTCACCGGGCGACGTTGCCTCGAGCGTCCCGAGCGCGGCGTCGAGCTCGACCAGCAGCTCGCGGGTGACGAGGTTGAGCGGCGGGTTGACGAGCTCGAGATGGGCGACGCGCCCGAGCGTGAGGGCGATCAGCGGCTCGGTCATCGGCGCTCCCCCGCGCGAGCCGCGAAGTCGGCCGCCAGCCCCATCGGCCCGGCGGCGTACAGGCGCGGATCCGAGGTGCGCAGGTCGCCGGCCACCCGGGGGCGGAAGCCCATCCGGCCGATGACGTCACGTTCGAGGTCGATCCCGGGCGCGACCTCGATCAGCACCAGGCCATCGTCGGCCAGCTCGAACACCGCCCGATCCGTGATGTAGCGGACCTGCTGGCCGCGCTCGCGGGCGAGCCGACCGCTGAACGAGATCTCCCGGACGTGGGGCACGAACTTGTGGAGGCTGCCCTCGCGGACGACGCGAACGCCGCCGTCGATCGCGAGCTCCAGGCCCTGCGCCGTGAGCGTCCCCACGAAGTTGATCCGGGGCGTGCGAGCGCTGATGTTGGGGAACCCGCCCGGACCACGAACGCGGCCCTCGAAGGCATGGACGTTGACGTTGCCCTCGGCGTCGATCTCGGCGAACGACAGGCTCGCGATGTCCAGCCCGCCGCCGTCGTAGAAGTCGAACATGTAGGGCTGATCGATCATCGCCTGGTAGTTGAACCCGGCCCCACCCTCGTTGCCGGCCACCGGGACGCCGCCGAAGATCCCCTGCTCCACCGTGAGCACCAGCTGGTCGGTGATCCCCTCCTCCCACGCGACGCGGCCGATCAGCTGGCTGATGCCGAAGCCCAGGTTGCAGATCGCGCCCGGTGGAAACTCGAGCAGCGACCGGCGGGCGATCAGCTTGCGCACGTCGAGCGGCAGCGGCGGGTCGTCGGTCACCGGGCGCCGCAGGGCGCCGGCGTAGTAGGGCGAATCCTGCGTGATGTAGGTCTGCCACTGGTCCGGATCCACGTACACGTGATCGACCAGCGCCGCGGGCACCTTGACCTCGCGCGACGCGAGGCTGCCGCGGCGGGCGAGCTGGCGGACCTGCGCGATCACGATGCCCCCGCTGTTGCGGGCCGCCATCGCCATCGCCAGCATCTCGCCCTGGACCGCCTCGCGCTCCATGGTCAGGTTGCCGTCCTCGTCGGCGGTCGTGCCGCGGATCACCGCGACGTCGATCGGGAACGCGTGGAACAGGAGCCATTCGCGACCGCGCAGCGTGACCACCTCGACCAGGTCCTCGGTCGTGCGCGCGTTCTGCCTGCCGCCCGTCTGGCGGGGATCGACGTACGTGCCCAGGCCCACGTGGGTGACGAGACCGGGCCGCCCTGCGGCGATCTCGCGCATCAGCTCGGACAGCACGCCCTGCGGGAACGAGTAGGCCTCGATCTCGTTGGCCTCGACCAGCGCGCCGAGACGCGGCTCGTTGCCGATGTTGCTGCCGATCGTGCGCCGCTGGAGCCCGGGGAGCCCGAGCTGGCTGAAGCCGCGGTCGGCGAAGTCACCGATGCCCACCACGCGAACCGTGGTCAGGTCGCGCGGGTGACCCAACTCTGTGTACACCGTGGCCAGCTCGTCGATGAACCGCTGCGGCAGCGCATGCCCCGCGCCCGAGCCGCCGATGACGATGGTCGCGCCGTCGCGGACGAGCCCGACCGCCTCGCGCACCGAGATGATCTTGCGCGCGGCGCCGCCCGTGCCCGCGCTCGCGCGCTCACGCCCGCTCACGGCATGTACCCCCCGCCGTTGGGGTTGAGCGTCTGACCCAGGAACAGCGACGACGCGTCCGAGAGCAGGAACACCACCGCCTCGGCGACCTCCGCCGGACGGCCGAAGCGGCCGATGGGCATCGCGGCCAGGCGCCGCCGCCCCTCCTCGCTCGCGGCCAGATCCGTGACCATCTCGGTCTCGATCATCCCGGGGGCCACGGCGTTGACCCGGATCCCGCGCGGGCCGACCTCGGCCGCGAGCGACCGGGTGAGCCCGATGAGCCCGGCCTTGGCCGCGCTGTAGGCGGCCGTCCGCGCGATCCCCATCTGGCCCAGCCGAGAGGCGACGTTGACGATGGAGCCACTGCCCCGCTCGAGCATCGATGGCAGCGCCGCGCGGCAGGTATGGAAGGCGGCCGTCAGATCGGTGGCGATGACCGCGTCCCATTCGGCCGGCTCGAGCTCGAGGAACGGACCAACCTGCGTTCGGCCGGCGTTGTTGACCACCCCGTCGAGCCGCCCGAACCGTTCGATCACCCGCTCGACGAGCGCCTCGGCGGCCGCGCCGTCGGTGAGATCGGCGTCGAACACGTCGCCGTCGGTCCCCGCCGCGCGAACCCGGTCCAGCGTTCGGCGCGCACCCTCCGCCGAGCCGCGGTAGTGGACGGCGACCGTGGCGCCCTCACCCGCGGCTCGGACCGCGATCTCCGCGCCGATCCCGCGGCTGGACCCGGTCACGAGCACGACCCGGCCGGCCAGCCCGTCCGCCATCAGGCCAGCCCCGCGGCGACGAGGGCCTCGCGAACCAGGGCTTCTGCCTCAGCGGACACCGGCGTGAGCGGCGGGCGCATCACGGTTCCGTCGATGACCCCGAGCTCGCGCAGCGCAACCTTCGTCCGTGCGCGGTAGTCACGCACCGGCTGGCCGTAGACGGCCTCCTCGAGCGGCAGGATCCGCTCCCAGATCGCGCGCGCCTCGGCCCAGCGGTCCTCGCGGGTGAGCCGCACCATCTCGACCTGGAGGTCGGTGGCCAGCGTGCCGAAGCCGATCAGCGCGCCCTCGGCGCCCAGCACGAACGATTCGAAGATGAAGTTGTCGTCGCCGGTCAGCAGATCGATCGGTCGCTCGAGACGCTCGATCATGCGCCGCGTCTGCAGGTACAGGCGCGCGTCGAACGATGCCTCCTTGAGCGCCACCACGCTGTCGATGGCGGCGATCCGGGCCAGCGTCTCCTCGCTGAAGATCACGCCGCCCAGCGCCGGCTGGAGCTGGAACGCGATGAGCGGCAGCCCGCAGCCACGCGCGACCGCCTCGTGGTACGCGACCGGGATCGAGGGATCGAGCGGCGTGCCCTGGTAGGCGGGGATCGGGAACACCAGCAGCCCGCGCGCGCCGGCGCCCTCGGCCCGCTTCGCCTCCTCGACCGCCTGTGCGGTGAACTGCGCCGACAGCCCCGCGACGACGGGCACGTCACCCGCCTCGTCGACGGCCACTCGCAGCACCCGCTCGCGCTCGTCCGGATACAGGTGCGGGCCCTCGCCCGTGTCGGCGTTGATGGCCAGCGCGACCGGGCCCTGGGGCAGCAGCCACTGGAGATATCGGCGATAGGCGGCCTCGTCGAACCGGCCGTCGGCGTCGAAGGTCACGATGCAGGCGGGGGTGATCCCGCGGAGGTCGAGGGTCATGCGCTGGCTCCCGGGCTGATGGGGGTCGATGCGCCGCTGTGGCGCGGAACGGATAGGGACGCTGACGGCGGCGCCGCGGTCGAGTCGCGCATGACGACCGCCGTGGGCAGGGTGTCGTGCCACGCCTCACCGCCGGCGAGCATGCGGTCGACGTGCACGAACCCCAGCCGGCCCAGCTCGCGCAGCGGCAGCTGCACGGTGGACAGGCCGGGTGCGGTCATCGAGGCCACCGCGATGTCGTCGAAGCCCGCCACCGACACATCGCCGGGTACGGCGATGCCGAGCGAGGCCAGCCGCCCCAGCGCCCCCAGCGCCAGCAGGTCGTTGGCGCAGGCGACGGCCGTGAACGGGGCGTCGCCCGAGAGCAGCGTGTCCACGCCCAGCGCGCCGCCCTCGCGGCTGAACGCCGTGTGGATCACCAGGCGTTCGTCGGCATCGAGGCCCGCCTGCTCGAGCCCCAGCCGATAGCCGGCCAGGCGGTCGCGCGCCACGTACAGCGTCCCGGGACCCGCCAGAAACGCGATCCGGCGATGGCCGAGCCGGACCAGCGCCGCCACCATCGCCGCGAGGCCGCCACGATTGTCGACGCCGATGTCGGGCTCGCCGCCGGCATGGGGCGAGAGATGGACGATCGCCGCCCCATAGTCGCGCATGCCCGCCGCGTGCCGCTCCATCTCCTCGTTGAGCGCCGGATCGTCGATGCCGCTGCCCGCGAAGATCACCGCGGCCGCCCGCAGCGAGCGCAGCAGCCGGACGTACGAGCGCTCGCGCTCGGCGTCACGCTCGGAGCTGCAGGTGATCACCAGGAACCCCGCCGGCGACGCGGCATCCTCGACGCCGCGCACGACCTCGGCGAAGTACGGGTCGGTGATGTCGTGGACGATCACGCCCACGACCGGCGTCTGGCTCTTGAGCAGACCGCGCGCCAGCGCGTTGGGCACGTAGTCCAGCGTCCGGGCGGCGTCGAGCACGCGCTCGCGCGCGGCAGCGCTGACCGGGTAGTCGGCCTCGGACATCACCCGCGACGCGGTCGCGATCGACACCCCGGCCAGCCGGGCAACCTCGGTGATCGACGCCACGACGACGGCTCAGTACGGGAACGCGAACGACTTGGGCTCGTCGCGGACGGTGACCCACTGCCACTCCGTGAACTCGTCCCAGTTGGCCGCGCCGCCGAACCGGCTGCCGTTGCCCGACATGCCCATGCCGCCGAACGGGATGGTCGCCTCGTCGTTGACCGTCTGGTCGTTGACGTGGACCATGCCCGAGCGCATCCGCTGGGCGAGCGCCAGGCCGCGCGAGATCGACTGCGAGTACACGGCGCCGGTGAGCCCGTACTCGCTGTCGTTGGCCAGCGCGAGCGCCTCCTCGTCGGTGTCGAACGGCACGATCGGCGCCACCGGCCCGAACGTCTCCTCGGTCCACACCGGCAGATCGGTGGTCACGTCCGCGAGCACGGTCGGCCGGTAGAACAGGCCCTCATGCGTGCCGCCGGCGGCGAGCCTGGCCCCACCCTCGATCGAGCGCCGGACGATGCCGTCCACTCGGGCGAGCTGCTGCTCGTTGACGATCGGTCCCAGGTCGACCTCCTCGCGGTACGGATCGCCCAGCCGGAGCCGCTGTGCCTTCTCGACCAGCGCCTCGGTGTACGCCGCCGCGACGCTGCGGTGGACGATGTGCCTGCCGGTCGCGAAGCAGACCTGGCCCTGGAACTGGAACGCGGCGTAGGCGCCGGCCGACGCCGCGGCATCGAGGTCCGCATCGTCGAGCACGACCAGCGCGTTGTTGCCGCCAAGCTCGAGCGAGACCTTCTTGAGCCGCTCGCCGCCCAGCGCCCCGACCCGGCGACCGGCCGCTGTCGAGCCCGTGAACGACACGCGGTGCACGTTCGGGTCGGTGACGATCGCCTCGCCCGTCTCGGCGTCCCCGATCACCACCTGGAGCAGACCCTCGGGCAGCCCGGCCTCGCGGAACACGGCGGCGAACATCGCCCCGCCGCACACGGGCGTCTGGGGATCGGGCTTGAGCACCACCGCGTTGCCCAGCGCGAGCGCGGGCGCGACCACGCGCATCCCGAGCACGCTGGGCGAGTTCCAGGGGGTGATCGCCCCGATCACCCCGGCCGGCACCCGGCGGACCATCGACAGCCGCCCGGCCGAGACGGTGGGCACGAGCGAGCCGTAGGGCTGCCAGGGCATCGTCGCCGCGCTCTGGACCTCGGCGATCGCAAAGTTCTGCTCGTGGTGCATCTTGTCGTGGATCGCACCCGTCTCGCGCTGGGTCCAGGTGCCGAGCTCGTCGCGGTGCGCCTCGTAGATCTCGGCGGCGCGGCGCAGCATCGCGGCCCGCTCCACGTAGCTCACCTCGGCCCAGGCCGCCTGCGCCTCGGCCGCCGCGGCGGCGGCGCGCGCCACGTCCTCGGGTGTCGAGCGGTTGAGCGTGAGCAGATGGCGGCCGGTCGCGGGCTCGCGAACCTCGAGCGGCTCGCCGGTGCCCGGTTGCCAGCTGGCGAGGAACGGATCGAGCCAGCCGGTGGTGGTCGTGGCGGCGGGTGCGGTCATGGGTGTCTCCACTGATGCTGCTCGTTCGCGACCATTCGACCCGTGCTCGGGATCGGTGGCCACGCGTTCGGGATTGGTCAGGGACGCTCGGCCCGGTGGCCGGTGACCGGGTCGCGCCAGATGGGTCCGCGGGCCAGCACCTGGTCGGTCAGGCCCTCCTCGATGAAGTCGGGGACCTTCCAGGAGTAGAGGGTCTTGGCCTCCTGGCCCGGGTAGCGCAGTCGCTCGCGCACGTCGGCGTCGGTGTAGTAGCCGCCCACGACGGCGAGCAGCACCGCGGCGTGATGGTCCGGCTCGTCGCGCTCGAGCGTCGCCAGTCGCGCAGCGGGGTCGTCGCCCAGCTCGGCCCGCAGCGCGGCCCGCAGCGGCTCGACGAGATCGGGGCGGGCCCGGAGCACGAACCGCAGCCGGACGTCGCCCACCACGTCGCCCGCCGACGGCATCCCGTGTGCCTCGGGGATGAGGTACCCCGCGAGCGCCGTGAACACCGCGCGCCGGTCGGCATCGAGCGTGTCCAGCGGGTCCGGCATGGCCGGCTGCCCCGCCTCGCCCGGTGTCGTGCCGTTCGCGCCGCTCACGTCGGCACCTGCTGGTTGAACCGGGTCTCGACCATGTGGTCCGCAGCCCGCAGGGCGAGGGCGGAGATCGTCGATGTCGGGTTGACGCCCGCCGAGGTGACGAAGCAGCTGCCGTCGGCGATATACAGGTTGGGCACGTCGTGCGCCCGGTTCCAGCGGTCCACGACCGACGACTTCGGATCGTCGCCCATGCGGGCCGTGCCGAGCAGGTGCCAGCCCGAGTAGCGCATCAGCCGGTCGACCTCGACCTTGTAGGCACCCGCCGCGAGCAGCGATTCGGACGCCTTCTCGATGTGGAAGTCGAGCAGCCGGCGCGAGTTCTCCGACACCCGGTAGTGGATCTCGGGGGCGGGGATCCCCGAGGAGTCGGTGAGCGTGGACGACAGGCTCACCTGGTTGGCCTCGTCGGGCAGGTCCTCGCCGAACAGGCCCCAGTTGGCGCCCCGCCCGAGATGCGAGCGCACGTGGAGGTGATGCTCCGGGCCCCACACGAGCGAGCCGGCCCGGCTGGGCAGCGCGGCGTTGATCGGGCCGAAGGTCGGGGCAAGCCCCCACTTGGCGCCCCGGACGAAGCCGCGCCGCTCGTCGGTCTCGTAGAACTCGAACGACTCGATCGAGCAACCGAACTGCCCCTGCCAGCTCTCGAGGTCCTCGTCGAACAGCCCGCCCACGTTGGCGAACGGATGCATCATCAGCCGCCTGCCGACCAGCCCCGAGCTAGTTGCCCAGGCCGTCCGGATGAGTGGGCGAGGCCGACAACAGGAGCAGCCGCGCGGTACCGACCGCGTTCGCCGCCATCACCACCACCCTGGCCGCCTCGAAGTGCTCGCCGCCTTCCCGGTCGCGCCAGACGGCACCGGTCACCAGGCCCGTCGGCGTTGGTCTCGAGCCTTCGGACACGCGCGCCCGTCACCAGCCGCGCCCCGAGGCCGATGGCCTTGGGCCAATGGGTGAGATCGGTCGATGCCTTGGCGCCCTCGCCGCAGCCCTGCTGGCAGGTGCCGCGCTGGACGCACGGATGGCGTCCGTCGTACTCGACTGACAGGATCGAGTTCGGCTCCGGCCACCAGTGCCAGCCGAGCTTCGTGTGCGCCCGGGCGACCCTGAGCCCGCCCGGCCCGAGCGGGAGCGGTGGCAGCGGCGGGTCCTCGCCTCCGGCCGGATAGGCAGGGTCGCCGCCCATCCCCGACACGCCGAACTGGCGGTCGGTGCGCTCGTAGTACGGGCGGAGCTCCTCGTAGTCGAGCGGCCAGTCGTCGGCGATGCCGTCGAGCGAGCGCACCCGGAAGTCCGAAGGCAGCATTCGCGGCCAGGCGCCGGCGAAGATCAGCATCGAGCCGCCGACGGCCGAGTACATGAGCGGCGAGATCTCCGCGTCGGTCTCGTCGATCGGGTAGTCCTGCGGCTGAGCGCGCACGTTGGGGCTGGTCGCCCACTGCTTGCGCATGGTCAGCTCCCAGTCGAGCTCCGACCCGCGGTACTCGGATCGGTCGTGCCAGTCGCCCTGCTCGAGGCAGACGACCTTGAAACCTGCCTCCGCAAGCCGCAGGGCCACCACGCCTCCGGTGGCGCCGGCGCCGATGATGAGCACATCCGCGGGTTCGGTGGCCAAGGCTGCCTCCTTGCAGGTTCGCGATCGGGCGGAAACGTTCGGGCGGAGACGATCGGGCGGGCGGGGCCGGCGCCGGAGGGATGACGTCGGGGCGTCGGATGGCCGGCATAGTAAACCTTATCTGTCCGATAGTAAACCTTGTCTGTCGAGGGAGTGGCAGACGTTGCTCGCGGCGGACCGGCCGCATCCGGGGCCCCGACCGCTACCCTGCCGGTACGCCCGGCGAGGCCAGACACGGAGGCACCAGAAGGAGAGCCATGACCCAGCGAGCGCTTCCGCGTGACGAGCCCCGAAAGCCCATCGAGGCGCGCCTGGTCGCGGCCGGTCTGCCGCCGCTGCCCCGGCTGTCGTGGCTCGAGATCGACCTGTCCACGCTGGCCGCCAACGCCAGCGTGCTGCGAGGCCTCCTCCCCTCCGGCTGCGCGCTGGGCGTCGTGGTCAAGGCCGACGGCTACGGTCATGGCATGGTCGCGGCGGCGCGCGCGGCTGTCGCGGGTGGCGCCCGGCTGCTCGCGGTCGCGACGCTGGACGAGGCGCTCGTCCTGCGCGGGGCGGGCGTTCAGGAGCGGATCCTGGTGCTGTACCCGGTCCCGGAGACCGTGCTGGCGCTGGCGGCGGACGCCGATCTCGAGCTCGTCGCGTCGGACGCGTCCTCCGTCGCGGACCGCCGAGCGAGCCCTGCGTCGCAGGGTTGCCGCGCTGCGCGTCCATCTCGGCATCGACAGCGGGATGAGCCGTGGCGGCCTCCCGCCTGACGCTGCCGCCGGCGCGGCGCGCAGGCTGCTCGACGCGGGTCTGGAGCGCCTCGCCGGCACCTGGTCCCACCTGGCGGCCCCGGAGGACCCAGTGTCGGTGGGCTCGCAGGTCGATCGCTACCAGGAGGCGCTGGCCGACCTCGCCGCCGCCGGGATCGATCCCGGGCTGCGGCACCTCAACGCGACCGGCGGGATCGTGGGCAGCAAGGCTCCCTCGTTCGACCTCGTGCGGGTCGGTCTTGCGTTCTACGGCGTGCTGCCCCCGGAGCTCGCCGGTGCCGCCGGACGTGGCGACCCGGCTCACGGGGCTGCGGCCGGCGATCAGCCTCCACGCCAGGGCCACCATGCTGACCGAGATCGAGGCCGGTGCACGGGTCGGCTACGCGGGCACCTGGACCGCGAACCGTCCGTCGCGGATCGCGACCGTCGCCGTGGGCTACGCGGACGGCTGGGTGCGAGCGTACGCACCCGGGAGCTGGGCGGTCGCGCGGGGGATCCGCGTGCCGCTGGTGGGGCGCGTGAGCAGCGACGCGCTGGCGCTGGACGTGACCGACGTGCCGGGATTCGACCTCGACGACGAGCTCGTGCTGCTCGGCGATGACGGCCTGTCGATGACGGTGCACCACCTGGCCGCCGCTCGGGGCTCGATCGCCTGGGAGGTCCTCGACGCCCTGTCGCCGCGGCTCTCGCGCATCTACCTGGAGGATGGCCGTCCGGTTGGCGCCCGCTACCTCGACGGCGAGACGCGCTTCATCGGCTGATCGCCCGGCCTCGGTCGGCCGGCTGTGCGAAGCCTCGGGCCGGGTGGGCGAAGCATCAGGCCGGGTGTGCGAAGCCTCAGGCCGGCTGTACCGCCGCGACGACCGCGGCCCGTGCATCTCCGGTGGCGCCCAGGCGAACGTGGAGACCCATGCCCTCCAGCATCCGCACCATGGGTTGACCCATGTGACCGGAGACCACCATCTCGATCCCCTGGTCCTGCAGGAACCGCGCGATCCGCGCGTGGTGGCTCCCCTCGGTTCCCGCATCGTGGGCGGCATCCCAGCCGACATCATGCTCGACGGACGAGACGACGTCACCGGCATCGACCCGCATCACGGCCACGCGTGCCGCGCGGCCCCAGCTGTGACCCACCGATCCGTCGGGCATCACCGGGACACAGATCACCATGACGAGCCCTCCTGCAGGGACCGACCCGGTACCGGGGTCGGGATCCCGCGGGCCTGCCGGCGTCGATCATGCCGCATCGGCCGGATGCAGGCTTCGATCGAGGCCCCACACCGCGACGGGTGACTACTGGGTCATGGCCATGGGCCCAGTCGTCACGCACGATCCACGATGCCGCCCGGGGACCGTCTGCATGCCCGCCGGGCACATCGAGGAACGAATGCCCGCCTCTCGGTCGCCAGCCCTGTGGCCGGTCGGATGACCGGTCCGTCCGGGGCGCGCTCTGCAGCCAGCACGCGCGCCGCGATCGGGCGATGGCTGGGCACGATCTCGATGCCGTCGGGCCGGGTGGCCGCGATCGTCTGGGCCTATGTCGGCACGGGCATCGTGGTGGTCGCCGCGACGACGGCGCGCTACCCGGTCACCTCGGGCATCGCTCTCCCGGGGTCGATCGCCGGCATCGACCCCCGGCTGCTGGGGATCGGGCTGTGGATCATGGTCGGCCTCGCCACCTCGTCGCGCGGCTCGGCCGACGAGGGTCGGACGGCGATCACGATCGGTGTGGCACCGGTCGTCGGGGCGTTCGCCCTGGGCGGCCCGGCCGCCGGCGTGTGGGTGGCCATGCTCGGCAGCATCGAGCTGCGCGAGCTGCGCGGGGAGGTCCCCTGGTACGGCGTGCTCGCGAACCGCGCGCTGATGGTGATCCCCGCCGCGCTCGGAGGGATCGTCACGCTGTGGCTTCGGGGACCGGCGACGCCCAGATCGGAGTTCGTCGACTTCGCGCTGGTGATGGTGGGTGCGGCGGTCTTCTGCGCGCTGAACCTGGTGCTGGCGGTGACCATGGTCTGGGCCCGCACTGGACGGCGACCGAGCGAGGCCGTCGGGATCCCGTGGCGCACGATCGGGATCATGATGACCGCCGAATCGACGCTCGCCTGGATCTTCGCCGCCGCGTACGTGCAGGTTGCCTGGTGGGTCCCTGCCGGCCTGGTGATCGCGGATGCCGCCGCGGCGGCCTCGGTGGACCGCGGACGGGCGGGCTGGCTGCTCCGCCACAACCAGCTGACCCTGCTCCCCAACCGCCTGTCCCTCACCGAGCATGCGAGCGATCTCCGGCGGTCCGGGCGGGCCGGTGCGTGCGTGTTCTACATCGATCTCGACGGCTTCAAGGCTGTGAACGACAACTACGACCACGCGGTGGGCGACGACGTGCTCAAGATCGTGGGCCGGCGACTGACGGCCGTGCGCCGCAGCGACGACTTCCTGGCCCATCTCCACGGCGACGAGTTCGTCCTGCTCGCGGCCGGCATCGAGACCGAGACCGAGGCGATGGCGATCGTGGACCGGGTCGTGCGCACGGTCGAGGAGCCGATCGAGCATGAGGTCGGGACGATCCGGGTGTCCGCGTCGGTGGGCTACCGGATCCTGCGCAACCTCGAGCAGCTCGACGAGGCGTTGCGCCAGGCCGATCGAGGGATGGCCGCGGCCAAGCGGGAGCGCCGGCGTCGCACAGGCGGCTTGGGCACCGGCGGCCCGGGCGCGGGCGACCGATCCGGCGACGATCGCACGCTCGTCGAGGCGCGCTGACGGGAACTGCTCGTCGAGCCACGCTCGCCCGCGCGGATCGCTATTGACAATAGCGATCAAGGCTACGTATCTTAGCGATCAGCCGGCAGATGCCGGCTCCATTCCGGACATCGCAGCCTCGTACAGGACCACCAGCATGCGTCTCTCCCCCTCCCTCCACCGGGTCGGCAACGGCCTCGTCAACAGCTATCTCATCGACGACGGCGGTGAGGTCACCGTCATCGACGCCGGCATGTCCGGGCAATACCGGGACCTCGTCCGGGAGCTCGCGGCCATGGGCCGCTCGCTCGACGACGTCCGGGCGCTCGTGCTGACCCATGGCGACACCGATCACGTTGGCTATGCCGAGCGCCTTCGCCGCGAGCGGGGCATCCCGGTGTACGTCCACGCGCTCGACGCCGACCGCGCCCGCGGCATCGTCAACAAGCCGAGCAGCGGCTGGGGCCCGGTCCACGTGCGCCCGCTCGCCTCCTTCCTGTGGTTCGGATTGCGCAAGGGCGGACTGCGCACCACGCCCATCGCGGAGCTGCGAACCCAGGGCGCGGAGACGGCCACGCTCGACGTGCCCGGCGCCCCGCGGCTCATCCACGTGCCCGGCCACACGCCGGGCAGCGTGGCAATCCACGTTCCGTCCGTCGACGCGCTGTTCGTCGGCGACGCGTTGACCACTCACAACGTGCTCACGGGGGTCGACGGCCCGCGGCTGGCGCCATTCACGCTCGACCCGGTGGCAGCCCTCGCGTCGCTCGATGCGCTGGACGGGATCGAGGCGGCGTGGCTGCTGCCGGGCCACGGCCAGCCGTGGACCGGCGGGATCGTCGAGGCCCTGGCTGCGGCACGGGCTGCGGCGCGGGACGCGGCGAGCGATACGGTGCGGCCGCCCGAGGCGTAACCGCCCCGATCGGCCCCCGCTCATCAGTGGATCGCGGCCGCGCCCTCCAGCTCCTCGAACGTGATGCAGCCCTCGACCGGGCACACGTACTGGCACAGCCGGCAGCCGACACAGTAGTCGCCGTCCACCGAGAGACGTGACGTCCCGTTCGTGCCCTCGAGGCGGATCGCCTGGTGCGCGCCGTCGTTGCACGCCGCGTAGCACAGGTTGCAGTGGACGCACGTGGCCTCGTCGATCCTTGCCAGCAGCCGGAACGTCTGATCGAGGCGCCCCCAGTCGCCGATCGACGGCAC
>CAVTJD010000002.1:0-41632 GCA_963734995.1 uncultured Chloroflexia bacterium | reverse complement strand
CCGGGCGCGCCACCTACCGGCGCGTCAGGCTATTGGTCGGTCCCGCCGACAGCCCACCATCACGCCACGAGTGGGTCGGCTGTGACGGCGCGGACGCCCGGAACTGTCGGTTCGGGTCGCGACCGAAGCGCAGTTGGCGTTGACGGTGTCCCCAGCAACCCTGCGTCCTAGCGGCATTGCGGCCACGGGAACGAAGAGGTGCAGATGATCTGACGAGGCAGTCTCGGAGGTGACCGCGCAGCCGGGCAGAGGCATACTTCTCCGACGAGTCTCCGGTGCGGCCACCTGAAACCGAGGCGCCCCATGCCTGTTCGTCCACTCCGGCTTCGCGGCGTCGTCCTGCCCATGGGGGAGCGACGTGACCTGTTCGTCGATGGCGGAAGGCTCTCCTTCACGCCGATCGACGGCGCGGAAACGATCGTCGAGGACGGCTGGCTGCTTCCCGGGCTGGTCGATGCCCACGCCCACCTCGCGCTGGCGAGCCCGGCCCCGGAAGGCTCGCCGGTCGCGGTGGCCGTCCGGGCCAGCGCGAAGGCCCAGCTCGACAGCGGCGTGCTCGCGATCCGCGAGCCTGGCGGCCCGACCCGCCACTCCTCGGAGATCGGACCGGACGATGGCCTTCCGCGCGTCTTCAGCGGCGGACGCTTTCTGGCCGCGCCGGGTGGCTACTTCCCGGGCCTGGCGCGCGAGGTCGAGCCTGGCGGCCTGGCAGCCGCGGCCGTCGAGGAGTCCCAGGCCTCCGGTCATTGGGCCAAGGTCGTGGGCGACTTCATCGACGGGCGCGGTGTGTTCGCGCCGACCCTGGAGCCGGGAGCGCTCCGGGCGGCCGTCGAAGCCGTTCATGCCGTCGGCGGCCAGCTTGCCATCCACGCGATGACGGCAGGGGCCATCGAGATGGCGATCGAAGCCGGGGTGGACTCGATCGAGCATGCGACCGAGCTGGCCCCGGAGCACCTGCCCGCCATCGCTCGCAAGGGGATCGCACTGGTGCCGACGATGCTGATCCGCGAGCCGATCCTTGACACAGCCCGGGGCATGGGCCTGCCGGACGGCGAGCAGCGGCGATGGGAGGAGGCACTCGACCGGCAGCCGGAGATGGTGCGACGCGCCTCGGCGGCGGGTGTGCTCATCCTGGCCGGGACCGACGCAGGCATGGTTGCCCATGGGCTCATCCTCGACGAGGTGGCCCGACTGATGGAGGCGGGTCTGGCCGGCGAAATCGCGCTCGGTGGGGCGTCGTGGACGGCGCGTCGCTTCCTCGGATTGCCTGGCATCGAGGAAGGAGCGCCCGCGGACCTCGTCGCCTTCGGTGGCGACCCGAGGCTGCCCGGGCGGGCGGGCCCGCCGCTTGTCCGGATCCTCGACGGGTACGTCGTCGGCTGATTCCTGCGCCATCACCGGCTGAGAAGGCAAGCCCACGTCGCCGGAGCGGTGACGCTCCTGGCTCGAGTCGTTGTTGTTCGCGCGCGCTTGCAGCCCTCCGGGCGCGCCATTGACTCGCAGGCGAGACGACCCCCAGGAAGACGGGTCCCGGGTCGCTTCGCCCGATCGCTCCATCCGGCTGCTGGCTGGCGCAATCGAGTCGCCCGGATCGCCGGCTGCCCGGCGCACTTGACACGCCTCCCCGGACCTGAGAGTATCGGCGCACGATATATCGTGCAGCGTCATATCATGACCCTCCGACCGGGAGGCGTCAGCTCACTGGAGGCCATCGACCGTCATGCCCTCGGATCTCGCCGATCTCGGTCGGTTCACCGAACCGTCCATCGCAATCCTGGTGTCCCTCAGCAGTGGACCAAAGCACGGGTACGCGATCATGGCCGACGTCGAGGCGACTGCGGGCCAACCACTCGGTCCGGGCACCCTGTACGCCGCCCTGGGGCGGCTGGAGCGACGGGGCCTGGTTGAGGCCCTGCCGGCCGAGGACCGAAGGCGGCCCTATCGGCTCACCGGCCTGGGTGCCACCGCCCTGCGCGCGCATCTCGACCAGCTCGACCGGTTCGTTCAGGCGGGCCTGATCCGACTCAACGGAAACGCCGAATCGGGCGCTGGAGGCTGACCGGATGGCCGCGTCCCAATCCCGACCCGCTCGAATCTCGATACTGCTGCGCCTGTATCCGCGAGGCTGGCGAGCTCGCTATGCCGACGAGTTCGGCACGCTGCTGGCGGACACGGCGCTGACGCCCGCGAAGGTGCTGGATATCGCCTTCGCTGCGCTCGACGCGCGCTGGAGCGCCGACTACCCATCGGCCGCGGGCGATGACAGAAAGGTCCGACGTCCCATGGTTGATCGTCCTGCAGCCCTCCTGACCGCCGCCGGGGGCATCTACTTCGCGGCACTGATGGCCGTCACCCTGGTCGCTGCCGTACCGGAGGAGGGCAGCCTGGCATATGTCGCGCTGCTCGTGGTCCCCATCGCCATGGCCGCGCTCGCGCTCGGGATCGTCGGCCTGTCTCTTGGCAGCCCAAACACGGATACGGTCGCCCGAGCGCTGGGCCTCCTGACCGGCGCGCTGGCGGGCGGAGTCACGCTCGCGATCCTGTATCTGTTCCTTGTTGGCGATGCCGGATGGGACACCCTGATCGCCCTGTTCCTCGGGTTCGCAACAGCCACCGGCCTGGTCGGCCTACGGATCTCGCTCTCGCAGCGAGACCGTCTCGAGGGCGTCGTGCTCCTCGCTGCCGGAGCGTTCGCGACGCTTGCATGGTTGGTGGCCATGCTGCCGGCAGATGGCCCAGCGGACGTCACCGCCCTGGACTTCGGGATCGTGACCGCCGCCTGGGGCGTGGTGGGGCTCCTCCGTCTCCGGTCTCGAGCCCCAATTGCGACCACCGCCTGACGCAAGGCGATCTCGATCCCTGCCAAGCGTTCAGACAGACGAGGAGAACCGCCCCATGAAGCGTCCTGCCGACACGTTGCACATGACTCTGCTGATTGCCTCGATGATCCTGCTCGGTGGTCTCGCGCTGCTGTTCGCGATCGTGCCAGGTGCCGTGCTGGCACGCATGGGCGTGTCAGTCGGCGATCAGGTCCCGGGGATCCTGCGCGTCGGAAGCGCACCATTGCTCGCCGAGGTCGTGGCCGTGGCGATCGCGCTTGGATCCAGGTCGCGTGAGAGCATCCGCCTGGTCACGATCCTGCTCGTCATCCACTTCACCGCCGAGACAGCGCTCCGGACAGTCAACTTCGGGGCAGGTGTCAGCGACACGTTGCTGACGGCCGCGCCGCAGGCGATCCTGGCAGCGGGGCTGGCGATGGTGCTGGTGAGGGGTTCATCGGCCGATACCCTGGTCGCAGGCCGCGATCGATCCGCCGATGGCTCGCCCTCGGTACGTACCTCGTAGGGACGGCACCGCTGGGACGGGCGAGCCGGGCTCGAGAGGCTCAGCTCGCTGAAGCAGAACGTCACCGATGGCCGTGGGAGCCGACCCCCCGCGGGCACGTGCTCGCATCACCCCGCACCCAGGCAGCACACGGTTCCGAGCGTTTGCCTCGCCGCCGGACTGCGGTCGTTGCACGCCGTTTGCTCAGCCCGCCGCCGAGGCGTTCGAGCGCCGGCCGCCGGGCTGTCCGACGATCCGGTAGCCAATCGGAGCGAGCGTCGCGCTCGCCGCGGCGAGCAGGATGATCACCGCCTCGAGGGTCGGCTCGATCACCCCCAGCTCGACGCCGATGCGCGCCACCACGATGATCAACGACAGGCGGGCTGACAGCAGCATCCCGGCCGCGGCGCCTGACCGCAACCCGTGCCGTCGCCCGAGCACGGCGATCGACGGGACAAGCTTGACCCCAAAGGCCACGGCGACCAGCAGCGCCACGAACGCGATGGCGCCCGGATCGCTGACCGCGGTGAGGCTGAAGCTCAGCCCCACGCCGATGAAGAAGATGGGGATCAGGAACCCGTAGGCGAGGCCATCGAGCGTGTGGTCCAGCTCGCCTCGAGACCGGAACACGGTCGCGACACCCGTGCCCGCGAGGAACGCACCCAGCGCCGGCTCGATGCCCAGCGCCGCAGCGAGCCCGGCGCCACCGAGGACCATCGCCATGGCGAAGCGAACGCCGAGCGCCTCGGGGTCGCGACGGTCGAAGAAGCGGCCGAACGGCTCGGGCCACCACCAGGCGACCGCCCTGAGGGTGGCAAATGAGGCGACGACCAGGCCGATGAACAGGGGGAATGCGAGCAGCTCGGCGTCGAGCCCGACGCGGATCACCAGCGATGCGAGCGAGACCGCCACGAGCGTCGCGAAGTCGGCGATCAGCGCCGCCATCAGGATGTCCTGCCCGAACGGCGTCGAGAGGCTGCGATCGGAGCGCAGGGTCGGCACCACCAGGCCGACCGAGGTCGTCGCGAGGATCAGGGTCGCGAAGATGCCGAGACCCAGCGCCAGCGCCGCCACGGCGGCCAGGGCGAGTGTCAGCCCGAACAGGAGCGATCCACGCAGCACCGGCCAAGGCCCGGATCGCTCGAACACCTGGAGGTCGATCTCGAACCCGGCCAGGAACAGCAGCAACAGGAAGCCGAGCTCACCCAGCGACTCCACCAGCGCGTCGGGGCTGACCAGCAGCAGCACGGGGCCCACGAGGATGCCGAACAGGATCTCGAGCACCACAGCGGGCAGGCGGACGAGGGTCGCGAGCGGCGGCAGCCCGAGGGCCGCCAGGGCGATGAGCAGCAGCGCGCCGGATTCGCTCACCGCTGCGGACGCGGATGGGACGGCACGACGAGCAGCGAGCCCGCCACGTCGGCGGCGACGGCGGCGGTGAACCCCGGCCGGAACAGTCCACCGGTGTCATGGCCATAGCCGAGCACGAGCAGCGCGGACGGCGGCACGCGCCGGAACAGGCGAACCGGGTTGGACCTGACGATCCGTCCGGTGACCTCGACCGATCGGACCGAGCCCTCATCACGCAGCCGCATCACCGCGTCGCGCACAGCCTGCTCGTCGTCATCGGTCACGAGGAACCGCGGGGTGCTCGCGCCGAGTGCCTCGACGGGCAGCGAGTTGTCCGCCGCGAGATCGAGCGCCACCCAGGCGGCCTCCCACGCCCCCTGGCTGTCGCGCGCCGGGATGACGATGCGCTCGTACCGCGACGTACCGGCGCTGAGCAGGCTCGGGAGGCCGGTTTGCGCCAACCGGGTGAGCAGCCGGACGGTCGAGCGCAGGCCGCGAGGCCGCGGCACCACGATGCAGCCCAGGTGCTCGCGCTCGCGGAGATCGATGAGGTCGCGCAACCCGACGTCCTCGCCGGCGCCCTCGGCGAACTCGACGTTCGGGCCGCTGGCGCCGAGCGCCTCCAGGCGCTGGTCGAGCTGCTTCGATGACGCCCCGTCGAGCCGCGCGCGGGGTGGATGGATGACCACCAGCGCCTCGGCGGCGGTGAGGCGGGTGAACGTCTGCGCCTCGGCGACGACCGCGTCCTCGCCCGCGTCCATCAGCACCCCCACCCGGCGACCGTAGGCGAGCGGAAACCGGGCTTCGCCCGCGGTGAACACACGGACCATCGCGGCGTGGTCCGTCGCGGGTCCGACCACGGTCACGCGGTCGCCGGCGGCCAGCGACGTCCGGCCGTGCGGAACGATGAGCTCGCCGTCGCGCAGCACCGAGACGAGCAGCCAGCCGTGCAGGCCCAGCTCGGCGAGCGAGCGCCCGGCGAGCGTCGAGTCGGGCGCGAGCCGGAACTCGATCGCCTCGGCCTGCCCGTCCGCGAAGGCCGCAGACGCGACACGGCGCGGCTCGAGGGTCAGCTCCACCTGGCGGGCTGCCAGGCGATCCGGTTGCACGGCTGTGACCTGTAGCCGGGTGAAGTCCGCAAGCCGCGACGGTGACACCACCATCGAGACGACCCGCGGCACGTTGGCGCCCCTCGCAAGCCGGCACACCTCGAGCGCGACATCGTCATCGCGAAGCGCGACGACCACGGCGTCGGCCTCGCCCAGCCCGGCACGATCGAGCGTCACGCGGCTGGATCCGTCACCGTGGATCGTCTGGACCAGGCGATCGGCCGCCAGCTCGGCCAGCCGATCCGCGTCGACGTCGATCGCGGTCACGCTCCAGTGCTCGCCCAGCCGCTCCAGCACGGCGCGCCCGACACCACCCGCACCCACCAGGATCGCGCGCACCGATACCTCCCCTGACGGACCCGACGCGGCCTGGCGGACCCACGCGGCGGGTCGAGCCGGGGCTCCGGCGCCAAGCCTACGGCATCGATCGTGGCAGGCATGGCCGTGGTGACGGATGATCGGTCCACAACAACGGCCGGAGGTACACCATGCTGCTCGATAACAAGGTTGCGATCGTCACCGGGGGCGATAGCGGCATCGGCCACGCGATCGCACTGGAGCTGGCCTCCGAGGGTGCCAGCGTCACGGTCAACTACCACCGGGACGCCGAGGCGGCCGCCGCGACGCTTCGGGCCATCGAGCAGGCGGGCGGTCGGGGGCGAGTCCAGCAGGCCGATGTCTCGAGCGTCCCGGACATCGGCGCCCTGGTCGACGAGACGGTGAAGGCCTTCGGGCGGCTCGACGTCATGGTCAACAACGCCGGCATGGAGACGCGGACGTCGGTTCTCGACACCACCGAGGACCAGTTCGACCGGGTGATCGGGGTCGATCTCAAGAGCGCCTTCTTCGGCACCCAGGCCGCGGCCCGGCAGATGATCGCCCAGGGCGGTGGGGGCCGGATCATCAACATCTCGTCGATCCACGAGGACTGGCCGATGCCCGGCAATGCGCCGTACTGCGCCGCCAAGGGGGGCGTGCGGATGCTCACGCGAACCGCCGGCGTGGAGCTGGCGCCGCACGGGATCACCGTGGTGGGCGTGGCGCCGGGCGCGGTGCACACGCCCATCGACGAGGCCACGCTCGCGGACCCCGCGCAGCGCGCCCGGCTCGAGTCCGCGATCCCGCTGGGCCGCGTCGCCGAGCCCGAGGAGATCGCGCGCCTGGTCGCGTTCCTGGCCTCCGACAAGGCCTCGTACGGCACCGCGGCAAGCTACACGATCGACGGCGGCATGATGCAGGCGAGCGTGGGCCTCTGACCATCGACCCGGCGCCGCGTGGCACACGCGCACCGACGTCCGGTCTGCCAGACGCAGAACAGGCGCGTTCGCGCACCAGACGGCCTCCCGATGGCTGGCAGGGGCGCGATACTAGGGACCTCGGTGCCGTGCCCCGCGCCCCGGCATGCCCGACAGCCTCCGACGGAACGAGGTCCGTGGTGAAACTGCGCAAGTCGAAGAAATCCAAGAATCGGGCGGGCATGGTCACGTTGCCCCCCGTGACCCCCGTGCCCCCCGTGACCCCCGTGCCCCCCGTGACCCCCGCCGATCCGACTCCGAGGGCGTTCTCGCGTGAGGCCGTCGCCGACGCGGATAGCGGCGGTGGCCCGGATGTCGACGCCTCGCGGGCGGTGCACGAAGGCAACGGTCGAGAATCCGAGGCCGACGAGCGCACGGAGATCGTCGAGGCCATGTTCAAGGCAGCTGTCGTGCGCACCGAGCTGGCCGAGGCGCGGGAACGGGCCGCGGCGGAGCGCGACTCGATCGCCAACACGAGAGACAAGGCCGCGGTGGAGCGCGACTCGATCGCCAACACGAGAGACAAGGCCGCGGCGGAGCGCGACTCGATCGTGACCTCGCGCCTCGCGACCCGGCCGGATGCCGGGTCCGAGGACGGGGAGGATCCGGAGCTCGAGCGGGCGCGCCTCGAGGCCAGGCTGGAGCGCGCGCACCTCGACTCGCTGACCGGGGCCTTCCGGCGCGAGATGGGCCGGCTCGCGCTGCGAAACGAGATCGACCGGGCACGACGGGCCGACGGCAACTTCGTCATCGCCTTCATCGATGTCGACGGCCTCAAGGGCGTCAACGATCGCGACGGGCACGTTGCCGGTGATCGCGTGCTCCGGATGCTGGTGGCGATCATGCGGGCCAACCTGCGCTCGTACGACCCGATCGTTCGGTTCGGCGGGGACGAGTTCGTGTGCGGGATCGCCTCGATCGACCCGGGCGAGGTACAGCAGCGGATCACCCTCATCGATCAGTCGCTGCGGCACGCCACCGGCGTCGGGGTCACGGCCGGGCTGGCCTCGCTCTCGTCGGACGAGAGCCTCGACGAGCTCACGGCGAGGGCGGACGCCGCACTGCTCGAGGCCAAGCGAAGCCGGGAAGCGTAGCCGCGCGGTACGGGTTCTTCCGACCGCCTGCCGCCGCCTCGCGCCGCCGCTCAGACCTGCGCGATCGCCACGGGCAGGCGACGTGCGCCCCAGTGCCCGGCCGTCGCTTCGAGCACGCCCGGCAACCGCGTGCCGCAGCGGCGACAGCATGCCGCCTCGTCCAGGCCCCACTCGCCGAGGTCATACCAGTCGCGCTCGATCAGCAGGGCACCGCAGGCGTGACACCACGTGCTCTGCCCGGTGCGATCGTGCACGTTGCCCGTATAGGCGTATCGGACGCCGTTCGCCGTCGCGATCGCACGCGCGCGGGTGAGCGTTGCCGGCGGGGTGGGCGGCGTGTCGCGCATCCGGTAGTCGGGATGGAACGCCGTGAAATGGACGGGCACATCGGGACCCAGCTCCTCAACGATCCACCGGGTCAGCGCATCGGTCTCTGACTCGGCGTCGTTCCAGCCCGGGATCATGA
Organism: uncultured Chloroflexia bacterium; assembly: GCA_963734995.1. GTDB lineage: Bacteria > Chloroflexota > Limnocylindria > Limnocylindrales > CSP1-4 > CAIXZV01. The sequence continues at coordinate 32,994 of CAVTJD010000002.1, read as the reverse complement.
GGTTGGTGATCTCGAGCCACACGTCGGTCTCGTGGCGCACGTAGCGCAGCGTGTCCTTGACCGGCTCCAGGTGTCCCGCCGCCAGATCGGCGTAGAACCGCTCGCTGAACCCCTTGAGGTCGACGTTCGCGGCGTCCACGTGGCGGTACAGCTCGGCGCGTGGCGTCGGGTTGATGTAACCGGCGGTGACCGCGACCGTGCGCAGCCCCCGGTCGCGACAGGCGTCCGCGACGTCGATCGCGTACTCCATGAAGATGACCGGGTCGTTGTAGGTGAAGGCGACGCTGCGGCAGCCGAGTCGAAGGGCGATATCGGCGATCGCCTCGGGCGTCGCCTCGTCCGCCAGCGTGTCGATCTCCCGCGACTTGCTGATGTCCCAGTTCTGACAGAAGCGGCAGGCGAGGTTGCAGCCGGCCGTGCCGAATGAGAGCACGGGCGTCCCCGGCAGGAAGTGGTTCAGCGGCTTCTTCTCGATCGGATCGACGCAGAAGCCGGACGACCGGCCGTAGGTCGTGAGCACGATCGCGTCGCCCTCGCGGGCTCGCACGAAGCACATCCCGCGCTGGCCCTCATTGAGCCGGCAGTTGCGCGGGCAGACATCGCACTGAACACGACCGTCGTCGAGGCGGTGCCAGTGGCTGGTCGCATGTATCGAGCGAGCATCGAGCATGAGCAAGGACCCGCGCTCATCATGCGCCCGCCGGGTGGTGCTGCCAATGGGCACCCGCACGGTCAGCTATGCGTGTACGGCGTCGTGGTCGCGAGGCGCCGGAACCCCAGCCGCTCCAGGATCGGCCGGCTGTCATCCGACGCGTCGACGTGCAGGTAGCGGTACCCGCGCGCGCGGGCCTGCGCCGCCCGGAACCCGACCACCGCGCGAAACACGCCGCGATGCCGCCAGTCCGGCACGGTCGCGCCGCCGAACAGGCCCGCGAACTCGCCCTCCGCCTGGTACTCGATCCGCCCGCCGGAGATGGGTCGGTCGCCGGCCATCGCGACGACCGCCTCGGCGCGCCCGGCGGTCAGCTCGTCGAGAATCCATCGCCGGTAGCCGTCGTCGTGGGAGCCGTAGACGCCATCGTGCGCGCCGAGCAGCAGGTCGACGCCCCGCTCGTCCCTGACCGGGACCAGCGCCACGCCGCTCGGTGGCGCGTCGTCGAACGCGAGCCGGCTGACATCCCCGACCAGCAGCGCCTCCTCGGGCTGGGGCGTGAAGCCGGCCGCGAGCAGCCGGGACGGCAGGTCACCCGGTTCGTCGTACGAGTAGAGCTTCCACTCCCATTGACCCAGGCCGTCGAACCGCTCGATCTCGCGGGCGATCGCCGCATTCGCGCCGGCCGCATCGAGGTCGCTCCACACGACCGAGCGCCAGCCGTCGGCGATCACGCGAACGATGTGGTCGGTGCGCTCGATGTCGCCGCCCTGCGGCCGGCGTCGGACGAGGCGGTCGTATCGCTCCAGCAGATCGTCCATCATCGCCCTGCGGACGTCGGTTCCCGATCCCTGTTCAACGGCCCGGTCGCGACCGGCAGCGTCGCGAAGCAGGCGGATGCGCGATCGAGGCCGGCTCGCAGCACCTCCGTGTGGTTGGCGAACCCGATCCGGAGGTAGCCCTCCATGTCGAGCGCGCTGCCGGGGGTGAGCATGACGCCCTCGGTCTCGAGCAGACGGACGCACACGTCCTCCGATGACAGGTCGAACGCGTACCGCAGCAGCGCGGTCGTCCCGGCAGCCGGCCGGACGTAGTCGATCGCCGGCTCGGCGGCGACCCACGCGTCGAGGATCCCCAGGTTCTCGCGGACGATCGCGCGGTTCCTCGTCAGCAGGGCGTCGCCGGCCTCGAGGGCGATCGCCGCCAGGAGGTCGTCGACCATGCCGACGCTGATCACCGAGTAGTCGCGATGCCGGCTGACGGCCGCGAGCGCCTCGCCCGGCGCCACGACCCATCCGAGTCGGAGGCCCGCCAGCGAGAACGCCTTGGACATGCTGCCCACGGCGACCGTGCGCTCATAGCGGTCGAAGAACGACGGCGATGTGCCGTCGCCTGCCTGATCGATCCCCCGATAGACCTCGTCGGCGAGGATCCAGGCGCCGTGCTCGCGGGCGACGGAGACGATCGCGGCGAAGCGCTCCTCATCGAGCAGCGAGCCGGTCGGGTTGTTGGGGTTGACCAGCGCGATGACCTTGACCGCGCCGCGCGCCAGCGCTCGGAGCTGATCGATGTCGGGCAGCCAGCCGTCCTGCTCCCGCAGCCGAAGCTCGCGGACGTCGGCACCCAGGCTGTCGGGGATCGCCGTGTGCTGCTGATAGGTCGGGACGAGCGAGATCACGACGTCACCCGGCTCGAGGAGTGCCTCGTAGGCAAGCGCGTTGGCGCCGATCGCGCCGTGCGCCACCAGGACGTCGCCCGGGGTCGCGGTCTCGTACAGGCCCGCGATCGCGGTCCGCAGACGCTCCGTTCCCTCGATGGCGCCGTAGGTCAGGCGGAGCGGGGCGAGGTCAGCAGCAAGCGAGATCGGCGTCATGCCGGCGAGCTCGAGCAGCTGCTCCACGGACAGCGACGCCACGCACGTCTCGGCCAGGTTGTAGCGACACCGGGTCTCCCACCGGTTCATCCATTGCTCGACGCCGAAGTCGCGGATCCGCATCCACACATCATGCCTTGGGCCCGTTGGCGGCGGGAGGCCAGGCACCGCTCGTCCCGGCACCGCACGTCCCGGCGCGGGACCCCGGCGGCCCAGCACCGCACCACGACGGCGCGGCACCCGAGCGGCGGGCGGCGGCCGTCGCGCGCCCGGCCGGTGTGGATACCTACTTCGCGGTCGCCGTCACCGGCCCCGCCGGGGCGCTCTCGTAGGCGCCGTTGTACGCGCTGACCTGGTAGCTGTAGCTGGTCTTCCGCGCGGTCGACGTGTCCTTGTAGCCAGTGGAGCTGCCGCTCACCGTCGTGAGCAGCGTCCCGTCCCGGTAGATCCGGTACTCGCTGATGGGCGCGCCGCCATCATCGGCCGGCGCCGTCCAGGACAGCTGGATGCCCCGGCCCTTGGCCGCGCCTGCCGTAAGGTCCCGCGGCGCCGACGGCACCGTGATGGCCGGGGTGGCAGCGGGTGTCGCCGACACGGATGGGCTGGACTCCGGCCCGATGCCGATGCCGTTCACGGCGGCAACGGTGTACGCGTAGGTCGTGCCGTTGGTGAGGCCCGAGTCCTCGAAGCTCGTGCCCGACGGCGTGCCAACCGGCGCCCCGTCGCGATACACCACGTAGCCCGTGATCGAACTCCCGCCGTCATCGGCCGGCGCGCTCCAGGTCAGGTCGACGAGCGTGTCGCCCGCGGTGGCCTGGACGCTGGTCGGAGCACCCGGGAGCGATGCCTGCGGGGTTGCCTCGGCCGTGCCGCTGAGGTCGCCCTCGCCGCCGGCATTGGTCGCCGAGACGGCGTAGGTGTAGGTCTGCCCGTTGGTCAGGTTCGTGTCGTCGAAGGTGGTCACATCGGCCAGCGTCGCGATGACGAGGCCATCGCGATAGACCTTGTAGCCGGTCGCCGGATCACCGGTCGTGGGCGCATCCCATGACAGATGGACGGACGCGTTCCCCGCGGTGGCCTGCAGGTTCATCGGGGCGCCGGGCACCGTCACCGGTGTCGATGAGCAGCCGGGTAGCGTGAACGACGTGATCCAGGTGGCCCACGGTGCGGTTCCGGTCGTCGGCATGTACTCGGTGGTGAACCAGAAGGTGCAGTCGTCGGTCGGGTCAACGGTCATCGACGCGTAGTCCCCCCAGCGCGAACCGGATCCGGTCTGCGAGCCGGAGCCCGAGACGACCGTGGTCTCGCCCTGGGTCATCGTGCCAAGCGCGTCACCGGAAAGCCGGCCGGTGACGCCGATCGACGGGTAGACCGAGCTGCTCGAGAGCGAGTAGCCGAGCGCGATGTTGCCGGCGTGGTCCATCGCCACCGACCCCATCCAGCGACTGGCCGCATCCGGTGAGAACGTGCCCTGCTGGAACACGGTTGGGGTGCCCGAGGTCGCGTTGCGCAGCTCGTACCAGCGAACGCCGGCACGGACCGGTCCGCTGGCATTGACGTTGACGCTGTGGTTCACGACGAGCGACTCGTGGTCCCCGAAGTTGCGATAGGCGAGGCGGTACATCAGCCGGTCACCGAGACCGTCGAGGCCGACCGACGTGCCGGGCTGCGGGACGCAGCTGCGGGTCGACGGGCAGAGCTCGTTGTAGGCGGCGACGGCCGTCGATGAGGGACCGTTGAGGCTGGACGCAGACGGGTTTGACCAGTCCACGTGGAAGCGCCATGTGTGGAGCGCGCTGGTACCGATCTCGACGATCGGCTCGGGGGCTCCGGCCGGCGGCAGCGTCATGCCATCGATGTCCGCGGGCAGCAGCGACCCGTAGCTCGTGCTGGTCTGGAACTCCTGGAAGCCGGCGGGATCGCCCGCGAGCATCGCGTTCCGGTCGAGGACGATCGCGCTCGCGCCGCGGAACGTCCCGAAGATGCCGCCGAAGCGGTTCGCGGTCAGGTAGTAGCCATCGGGCCAGACCCCGATCTTCGGGTAGTCGTAGAAGATCCGCGTGCTGAGCTGGAAGAAGTAGCGGTTCCAGGAGCCGGTCGGGTCACCGCTCTGAGAGACCGCGACGCATTCGCCATACGGCTTCGAGGCGGTGAACTGGGCCATCAGCCAGCGGTCCGCGAGCTGGTCGTAGAGCACGATCGGGTCGCCGGCGTTCTGCGTCTCGCACGGCGCCCCGAAGCCACTCCACAGCGTGTTGCCGGCGGCCGGACCGTACTCGATCGCGCCGGTCTTGGAGTAGATCGTGAAATGCAGGTTGACCCACTGGACATAGTCGTTGGGACCGACGTCGCCGTTGGTGTCAGGCGGATAGACGCCATCGAGATTGCCGGCTCCGGCGAACCCGGAGACGTTGGACGGCGCGGTCCCGCCGGGTGCTGTCGACTGGACGACGGGGTCGGTCACGGCAGGACCGTTGCCGTGCGCGTGCGTGGGGCGGTTCTCGAGCAGGTCGCGCGGCGGCCCGGGCTCGTCGTCCTCGCCGCCGGGCAGCGGCGCCAGGTCGCGGAGCGCGGGGGACACGTCATGCTTCACGGCCTGGCCGACGATGGGGCCGTCGGGGGGTGTGGCCGCGACCGGGCCGACGAACATCGGAAGCAGCCCGATCAGGGCCGCTGATGCGAGGACCGCGATCCGTACCGAACGTGTCCGACCTCGACGTCCATCGCCTGCTGCGTGCACGAACCGCCTCCTCCTGTTTGGCCCCGGAGCGCCGATCATCGGCCCCGGGGGGTCCGAATGCAATGGTCGTTGCGGGCCGATCGGCACGTAGCGGGCGCGCGGACGCACCACCGCCCGGTCGTGCTCAAATGGAGGGCATGCGTCAACTACCCCTCGATCCCGCGTCGACCGCGCAGCCGGCGACGGTCGAGGCACCGCCGATCAGCGCGGTGGTGTTCGATCTCGGCGGTGTCCTGATCGATTGGGACCCTCGCCACCTCTACCGGGGGCTGTTCGACGATGCCGGGGAGATGGAGACCTTCCTGGCCGAGGTCACGACCGCGGCGTGGAACACGGAGCAGGACGCGGGCCGGCCCTGGTCGGAGGGGATCGCGCAGCTCGTGGCCGCCCACCCGCACCACGAGGCGCTGATCCGCGCCTACCACGAGCGCTGGCCCGAGATGCTCGCGGGGGCGATCGACGGCACGGTCGACGTGCTCGCCGAGGTGCGCGCGGCGGGCTATCCCGTGTACGCCCTGAGCAACTGGTCCGCCGAGACCTTCCCGGCAACGCGCGAGCGGTTCCCGTTCCTCGACTGGTTCGACGGGATCGTGATCTCGGGTGAGCTCGGGGTGACCAAGCCGGACCCTCGCCTGTTCCGCCACCTGATCGAGCGCTTCGCGCTGCCGGTGCGTGAGACGGTGTTCATCGACGACCAGCCGGCCAACATCGAGGCGGCTGCCCGCCTGGGGTTCCGGGCGATCCGGTTCGAAGGCGCCGACCGGCTCCGCCGCGAGCTGGTGCGGCTGGGCGTGCTACCGGCCCGGCCGCCGGTGGGCAGCTGAGGATCGGGCCCCCGGCATCGCACCGCAGCCCGGCATGATCAGGTGGGGTCCGGCTCGGAGCTCATGATCACCAGCGCGATGTCAACGCGCGGTCGCCAGCTCTGCGCTTTCGGGCAGGACCTCGGCCGCCGCCCCGAGCAGGTCACGTCGCCAGCGGCGACTCGGTCTCCGCATCGACAAGCTCGCGGACGTACTGCCCCGCCACCGGTCGGTTGCCGGCTTCCAGCATGGCCGCCGGGTCGAGCTGTGCGAACAGCTGGATGAGACGGGCGACGATCCCGGTCCAGCCGGTCTGATGGCTCGCGCCCAGGCCGGCGCCGTTGTCGCCATGGAAGTACTCGTGGAACAGGATCAGGTCCCGCCAGCTCGGGTCGTCGCGGAAGCGGGTCGTCCCGCCGTAGACGGGCCGGCTTCCATCGGACCCGGGCAGGAAGATCGAGACCAGGCGATCGCTGATCTCGCGCGCCACCTCGAACAGGGTCATCGAGTTCCCCGATCCCGTCGGGCATTCGATCCGGAACGCGTCGCCGTAGTAGAGGTAATAGGTGAGGAGTGCGCGGATCAGCAGGGCGTTGACCGGGAACCAGACCGGCCCCCGCCAGTTGGAGTTGCCGCCGAACATGCCCGACGTCGACTCGGCCGGCTCGTAGTCGACGCGGTACGAGGCGCCACCGACATCGAACTCGTATGGCTGCTCGAGGTGAACGCGCGACAGCGACCGGATCCCGTGCGCGGACAGGAACTCGCCCTCGTCCAGCATCCGGGTCAGCACGCGCCGCAGCTTGCGCTCGTCGAGGACGGCCAGCAGCCGCCTGCCGAGCACCCCGGGCTCCGTGGGTGCCGCGACGTTGGCCGACAGGTTCGGATGGCGAGCCAGGAACCGCCGGACCCGTGCGATGGGCTCGGGGAACCGCTCCACGAGGTCGCCCGGCAGCACGGCCACCGCGCACAGGGGCATCAGACCCACCATCGAGCGCACCTTGAGCCGCTCGCCATGCCCGTTCGGAAAGCGCAGGACGTCGTAGAAGAACCCGTCCTCCTCGTCCCACAGCTCGTCGCTGCTGTCACCCACCCGGTCCATCGCACCTGCGATCCACATGAAGTGCTCCGCATACCGGGCGGCGAGATCGCCGAAGGCGGGGGCCTCGCCGGCCAGCTCGATCGCGATCGTGAGCATGTTGAGCGCATAGAACGCCATCCAGGCTGTCCCGTCCGCCTGCTCCAGCGAGCCACCGGTGGGCAGCGGCGCCGAGCGGTCGAACACGCCGATGTTGTCGAGGCCCAGGAACCCGCCCTGGAACACGTTGCGACCCGACGGGTCCTTGCGGTTCAGCCACCAGTTGAAGTTGAGGGCGAGCTTGGCGAACGAGGCGGCCAGGAAGGCCCGGTCCGACCGCCGGCCATTGTTGCGATCGGCGTCGAAGGCGAACAGCGTGGCCCAGGCGTGGACGGGCGGGTTGACGTCGCCGAAGTTCCACTCGTACGCCGGTATCTGGCCGTTGGGGTGGAGGTACAGGTCGCCGATCATCAGCTCGAGCTGGTCCTTGGCGAAATCGGGGTCGACCATGCCCAGCGCGACCGTGTGGAACGCGAGATCCCAGGCCGCGTACCACGGGTACTCCCAGGTGTCGGGCATCGAGATCACGTCGTGGTTGAGGAGGTGCGCCCAGTCGACGTTGCGGATGTTCTTCGACCGGTCGGACGAGGAGAACGGATCCACACCGTGCTCGTGGAGCCAGCGGTCGACGTCGAGGAAGTAGAACTGCTTGGACCAGATCATCCCGGCCAGCGCCTGGCGCATCACGAGGGCGCGATCGGGGTCGACCGATGGCGGCGTGATGGACGCGTAGAACGCGTCCGCCTCTCGCTGGCGGCGCCTCAAGGTCGTGGCGAACGCCGGCCCGAACGGTCCGTCCGGCCAGGCCGTCGAAGCCGCCTGCGAGGTCGGCTCCAGCGCGGTGAGACGTAGACGCACGGTGACACGGCTGCCGGGAGGGACGGTGAACCGGCGATGCGCGGCGGCCCTGGTCCCGGTTCGGGCCGGGTTGACGGCGCCGAGGTCCCCGCCCACGACGTACCGGTGGAACGCATCCTTCACGTACGGGGTCGCGTTCGGCCGGCCGAACAGGCGCTCCGTGTTGGTCTCGTTGTCCGTGAACAGCAGGGGCCCGTCGCCGTCCAGCAACAGCCACCGCCTGCCCAGCTCCGGATGGTCCGCCCGGATCGCGCCGCACCCGCCTGGCCCCGGGACGGCGGTCAGGCCCGGGCGGCCAGGTTCGCCCGTCTCGTCGCCGGTCCACGCGTTGCGAAACCAGATCGTGGGCAGCACGTGGAGGGGCGCCGGGTCGGGCCCGCGGTTGTGCGCCGTGATCTCGAGCAGCACCTCGTCGGGCGCGGCCTTGGCCACGTCGACGAACACGTCGAAGTAGCGGTTCTCGTCGAACGCCCCGGTATCGAGCAGCTCGTACTCGAGTTCGTGCCGACCCCGCGCTCGGTTGGTCTCGACCAGATCCCGGTACGGGAAGGCGCGCTGCGGGTACTTGTACAGGTAGCGCAGCCAGGAATGGCTGGGCGTGGCGTCGAGGTAGAAGTAGTACTCCTTGACGTCCTCGCCGTGGTTGCCCTCGCTGTTGGTGAGCCCGAACAGCCGCTCCTTGAGGATCGGGTCGGCCTCGTTCCACAGCGCCAGCGCCAGACACAGCCGCCCGTGCTCGTCGGAGATGCCGGCCAGTCCGTCCTCACCCCAGCGGTAGGCGCGCGATCGCGCCTGGTCGTGGGTGAACGAGCCCCATGCGTCGCCGTCTGGGCTCTCGTCCTCACGCACCGTGCCCCACTGTCGTTCCGCGAGGTACGGTCCCCAGCGGAGCCACGGCACACCGGACCGGTACGCCTCGCGCAGTCGCCGCGCCTCGCTGGTCTCGCCCACAGCACTACCCCGCACCACTGGCCCGGGTTGCCCGGGCGCTCGCGAGCCGCCGACATGTGCGACGGCCGCGGCGGGAATCTACTCGATCGGCCCCTTCCGGCCGGCGCCGATCGAAACGCGACGTCCGCGCACCGTTTGACGACCGGTCCCGGAGGCGGCAACCGTCCCGGAGGCGGCAGCCCGCATAGCATGGGGCGTGATGGACACGCTTGGGCGCTCGGCGCCGCGCACCTCCCCACCGACGACGCCCGCCGCCCCGACCGCCCTGATCACCGTCGCCGGCCACGTCTGCCTGGACATCATCCCCGAGCTGCCGCCCGATCCGGACGGCCGGGCACTGCGGCCGGGCGAGCTGGACGTCATCGGTCCGGCCCTGCTCGCGGTTGGCGGCTGCGTGGGCAACACGGGGATCGCGCTCCACCGGCTGGGCGCGGGCACGACGCTGGTGGCGCGGGTTGGCGATGACGTGGCGGGTGAGGCGCTCGCCCGGCTGATCCACGAGGCGGTGCCCGCCGGCGCATCGAACCTGCTCCAGGTCCGCGGCGCGGCGACCTCGTACAGCGTGGTCCTCAATCGGCCCGGCCTGGATCGCGCGATCGCCCACCACCCGGGCGTCAACGACACGTTCGTCGCGGACGACGTCCCGGATGAGCTGCTCGCGTCGTCCGCCCTGCTCCACGTCGGCTACCCACCCTTGATGGCGGCCATGGTGGCGGACGGCGGCCGCGAGCTCGAGCGCCTGCTGGTCCGGGCGCATGGGCACGGGGTCGTGACGTCGCTCGACCTCGCGAACGCAACCTTCGGCCCGGGGGCCCAACGAGTCGCGTGGCCGACGTTGTTGGCACGCGTCCTGCCCCATGTCGACGTGTTCCTGCCGAGCCTCGACGAGGCGGCCCACCTGCTCGGGCGGGACGTGCTCCGCGATGCGGGCGACCGGCCGGCCATGACCTCGGTCGCACGCCTGGCCCGCGATCTGCTCGATCTCGGCGTCGCGGTCGCCGGCCTGAAGCTGGGCGAGCACGGGCTCTACGTGCGCAGCGCCGAGACGTCCAGGATCGCGGCCGTGCCGCGGCTGCTCGGTTCGCGCTGGGTGGCGCGCGAGCTGGCGTCGACGGTGTTCGAAACCCATGTGGCGGGCACGACCGGCGCGGGCGACGCCACCATCGCCGGGTTCCTGTTCGGGCTGCTCTCGGGGTTGGCACCCGAGGACACGCTGACCGCCGCATGCGCGGTCGGCGGTGCCAGCACCGAGGCCCCCGACGGTACCAGCGCGGTGCCCGCCTGGGCGGAGCTCTCCACGAGGCTCGATCGAGGCTGGCACCGCCGCGAACGGCCGCCGGGCGAGGGCTGGCAGCCAGCGAGCGGCGGGGTGCTCAACGCGGACCGGGGACTGTGGCGCGGGCCGGACGATCTGGCCGGGTCGGCGTAGCGGGTCCTCGGTGGCATGGCCACCGCCCCGAACGGGCCGCCGTGGCGGCGCGGGACATGGGTCATGCCAGGGGGTGGCCAATGGCCCCTGCCAATGGCCCTTGCCAGCAGCCGGCCGGGGCACGGAACGTAAGGACAGGTTCCCAGGTTGGCGACAACGGTGTACGTCGGCACCCGGGTCGGATCTTCCACCGGTCGAGCGTCCTTGGCGACCTCACCTTGCAGGAGGCATAGGCATCGATGACCACGATTGAGCGGCCGGAGACGGCCTCGGAGACCTCGGTCGCCAGGCTGCAGATTGGTGAGCGTGAGTTCGAGCTACCGATCGAACAGTCGACCGACGGGCAGCCGGCGATCAACATCTCGACGCTGCTCAAGGACGCCGGTCTGGTCACGCTCGACTACGGCTACGCCAACACGGCACCCACGCGCAGCTCGGTCACCTTCCTCGACGGTGAGGCCGGCGTCCTGCGCTATCGCGGCTACCCGATCGAGGAGCTGGCGGATCGATCGACGTTCCTTGAGGTCGCCTACCTCGTCATCCACGGCGAGCTGCCAACGGCGGCCCAGCTGGAGACCTGGACGACGGAGATCAAGCGGCACACCCTCATCCGCGAGGAGTTCCGCCACTTCTTCGACGGCTTCCCGATGGACGCCCATCCGATGGCGATGCTGAGCTCGGCGGTGAGCGCCCTGTCGACGTTCTACCAGGGCTCCGACGACATCCACGACGCGGACGACATCGAGCTGTCGACGATCCGGCTGATCGCCAAGCTGCCCACCATCGCCGCGTGCGCCTACAAGAAGTCGATCGGCCAGCCGTACGTCTATCCGGACAACGCGCTGGACTACGAATCGAACTTCCTGCGGATGATGTTCGCGGTCCCGAGCGAGCCGTATATCGGCAGCCAGGACGCCATCCGCGCGCTGCGCATCCTGCTGATCCTCCACGCCGACCACGAGCAGAACTGCTCCACGTCCACGGTCCGCATGGTCGGCTCGAGCCACGCCAACCTGTACGCCTCGATCGCGGCCGGGATCGCGGCCCTGTGGGGCCCCCTCCACGGAGGCGCGAACCAGGAGGTCCTCGAGATGCTCGAGGCGATCGACGCCGAGGGCGGGGATGTGGGCAAGGCGATCGCCCGGGCCAAGGACCACGACGACCCGTACCGGCTGATGGGCTTCGGTCACCGCGTGTACAAGAACTACGACCCGCGGGCGGCCATCATCAAGTCGGCGTCGGAGCGGCTCCTGGCCCGGATGCACCAGGACGACCGCCTGCTGCGGATCGCGATGGAGCTCGAGCAGGCAGCGCTCAAGGATCCCTACTTCGTCGAGCACAAGCTGTACCCGAACGTCGACTTCTACTCGGGCGTGATCTACCGGGCGCTGGGCTTCCCGACCCAGATGTTCACGGTGCTGTTCGCCATCGGCAGGCTGCCGGGCTGGATCGCGCAGTGGCGCGAGATGATGGCCGATCCGCAGTCGCGCATCGGGCGCCCCCGTCAGCTGTACGTGGGCGAGCCGAAGCGAGCGTTCATGCCGATCAAGGATCGCTAGCACGGCGCGGAGCGCTGCGCACGGGCGCGGCGCTCCGGCCGTGGCTCGCGCGAGCCGAGCACGGCCCACCGGCATCGAGTGCGGCTTCACCCGCCCGACGGCTGTGTCTCGGGTGCGCGTGCCGGCCACTGCCCGAACGACCCGGGCCGTGCGGCCCGGTGGTCCCGGATCGATCCCCGGCGAAAGGGGTCGGCAAGGCGACCGATGGCCCCTTCGGAGCGGCCGCTTGACGCGCCACAGTGACCGTGCGTCTTTGGGTGCGGTCGCGCCCGGGCGCCGAGGTTGATGGAACCTGGATGGCTACGCGCGTCGGCGAGAGGGATCGGGTGAGGACGAACGGCTCAGGGACGGGCAGCAGCAAGCTGTCGGTCCTGCTCGCCGTGTTCGACTTCCCGATGCTCGTGGCGGGCTTCCGCTCGGTGATCGACGCCGAGCTGGACATGCGCGTCGCGGGCGAGGTGACCGAGCAAGGTGCGCTCGATACGACGCTCCAGCGCCTCGACCCGGACGTGATCATCGCCGAGTGCCTCTCGCTCTCGGCTCCCGGCTGCTCGACGTTCGAGACCATCGAGCACATCCGCGCCATCGCCCCGTCGAGCCGGATCATCGCGCTCGAGTGCCGGTGCGGGAGCGAGCAGTTCAGCCTCGCGCTCAAGGCCGGAGCGGACGGCTTCCTGACCCGAGAGGCCGAGCCGGCCGACCTCGTGACCGCGCTCCGCAGCGTGGCCCGCGGCCAGACCTACGTCTCGCCGGCGATCGTGACCCGCATGGTCAACACGTACGTGCTGCGCAGCGACGACGCGCCGATGGAGGACGCCTACACCGCGCTCTCGGACCGCGAGCGCGAGGTGCTCCTGCTGGCGGCCGTCGGTCACACCAATCGCGAGATCGCGAAGGTGTTCCACCTGTCCGAGCAGACGGTCCACAACTACCGGGCCAACATCATGGAGAAGCTGGGCTTCCACGACCGGGTGGAGCTGCTCAAGTTCGCCATCCGGCGAGGCATCATCAGCGTCGCTGATCTCTGAGGGCGTGCACGGGATCGCCACGCCGGCGATCTACCCGCTGCGATCTGCGCGCGGCGATCTGCCCGAGGAGGAGGCGACTCCCCCCGGGGGGAGTGCGGGGGGAGTCGCGGAAAGCAGATGGCAACGCGGCGGCGAGACCCGCCAACAAGCGGCGAGACCCCGCCAACCGGCGGTCAGAGCCGGTCACCCTGTCCGAGGCGTCGCGGCCGGAAAAGGTTTCGCCGCAGTCGCTCGGGCGTGTTCCCCAGGGCGGTGACCCCGACCCGCGGTCAGCCTGCGGCGTCGATCGCCTTGAGGATCGCGGACACGTCCAGGTCGCCCTCGAACCTCGCCACCTCCGACCCGCCGACCTTGACCACGACAGCGGGGGCAGTGGTCAGACCCATCGCCGATCCCTGCGCTGTCTCGGTGCGCACGGCATCGGTGATCGTGGCGTCGTCCAGGCAGGCGCTGATCGCCGACACGTCGAGCCCGAGGCGTGACGCGAAGCGGAGGACGTTGACGGTGGTGAAGATCCCCGAGCCCGCTCCCTGCCCTGCACCCGAGAGCACGTCGTGCGCGAACCATGTCGGGCCATCCTGGGCGGCCACGCAGCGAACGGTGGCCGCGGCGACGACCGACTCGTCGCCGAGCAACGCCAGATCTCGCTGCTCCACGCGAATGGCCCCCGTGGCGATGCGTGTCTGCAGCTCCGGCTCGAGCTCGTTGACCACCGTCGCCGAGGCAGCTGCCTGGTAGTCCATCCACAGCTCCACGGTCACCGGGGCCGACGGGTCGCCGGCCTCGCGACCGGACGTCCGCAGGGTCGCCCATGGGTCGTTCGTTGGCGCGGGCGTGGGCAGGACGCCGGGGGACGCCCCGGCCGCGGCGCCATCGATGGCGGCCAGGAACTGGGACATGTCCGGCACCCCCAGGAAGCGCGTCCCGTTGACGTCGATGGTCGGCGTCGACTGGATCCCGGCGCGTACGCCGGCCGAGGTGTCGTCGAGAACCTCGACCAGCGGCTCACGCTCGTCGAGACAGGCGGTGAACGTGGCCGCGTCGACGCCCACCGAGGCGGCGATCGACTCCAGCCGGTCGCGGGCAAAGGCGCCCTGGTTCTCACCCTGCTGGGCGGCGTAGACGGCATCGTGCATGGGCCAGTAGTAGCCCTGGCGACCGGCGCATCGAACGGCCACCGCGGCATCGATCGACTCGCTGCCGATGAACGCGAAATCGCGGTGGACGAGCGCCACGGTGCCGGCCGCGATCCGCGACGTGAGCTGCGGGATCACATCCTGGGCGAAGCGGGCGCAGTAGGGGCATTGGAAGTCGGCCCAGTACTCGATCGTGACGGGCGCGTCGGCCTGCCCCAGTCGCGGGCCGTCGGACGGGAGCGATGAAGGCGACGCGTCACCCGAGGCACCCGCGCTCGACCCGGGTGCGGGCGAGGCACCGGGCGTCGCCGCCGGCACCAGCGCGACGGTCCGCGCCGGTGCGCTGGCGCGACCGATCGCGAACCCCGCACCGAACGCGAGCAGCACGAGGACCACGGCCAGGCCCAGGGCGGCGAGCCGGTTCTGGTGCCGGAGCCGTTCCTCGGTCGCCGTCTCGTCGAGCGATCCCGGGAGGGCGTCGAGCGTCGACGAGGCGAGCTCCTCCGGTCCCGGCTCGGACGGCTGCCCGTGTCGTGGCTCCGGCTCGGGTTGCGCCTCGATATCCACGGGCGGCTCGGGCTGGGTCGGCGGGGTGCCCTCGTCGTCGGGCCCGCGGTCAGGCGTGGGATCGCTCATCGGCCCATGGTGCCCGGTTTCCGCGACGCGCGCGAAAGGCCGTTGGTCCTGCCCGCGGTGCCCCCAGGGCACCAGTTGCGGGCGAAGCGACCGACCGTCCGAAACCGGGCGCCGACTCGTCACGGACCGGCCGCCGGCTGCATGCGCGTCCGTCGCGGCGGCCTCCGGTAGACTGAACGGCGTCCAACCCCCTTTTGTCCTGTCTGGAAACGGTGATGCCCATGAAGGTCGGCGTCGCCCGGGAGACGGCGGCCGGCGAACGGCGCGTTGCCCTGGTGCCCGAAGCGCTCGGCAAGCTGACGGCCGCCGGGCTCGAGGTCCTTGTCGAAGCGGGCGCCGGCACCGGCGCCGCGATCCCCGATCAGGCGTATGTCGACGCCGGCGCCACGATCGTCGCGACCGTGGACCTGTACGCCCAATCCGATGTCATTCTCCGCGTCCGCAAGCCGGCCGACGGCGAGGTCTCGGCGCTGCGCAGTGGACAGGTCGTGATCGGCCTGCTTGGCCCGCTGCTCGACCCGTCGCTGATGGAGACCCTGGCGACGGCGGGCGTGATCGCGATCAGCCTCGACGCCATCCCGCGCACCCTGTCGCGCGCGCAGTCGATGGACGCGCTCTCGTCGCAGGCCAACGTCGGCGGCTACAAGGCGGTCCTCATCGCCGCCAACACGTACGGTCGCTACTTCCCGCTGCTCACCACGGCGGCTGGCACGGCAAAGCCGGCCAATGTCCTGATCCTCGGCATCGGGGTGGCCGGGCTCCAGGCCATCGGCACGGCCCGCCGGCTGGGTGCGGTGGTCGCCGCGTACGACGTCCGGCCCGAGACCGCCGAGCAGGCCGAGAGCCTGGGCGCAAAGTTCGTCCGGCTCAAGACGAGCATCGATGCGACGGGCGCGGGTGGCTACGCACGCGAGCTCACGCCCGAGGAGCGCGCGGCGCAGCAGACCGAGCTCAACGAGGTCATCGGCAACCAGGACATCGTGATCACGACCGCGCAGGTCCCGGGCCGCAAGCCGCCCCTCCTGGTCACCGCGGATGCGGTGCATTCGATGCGCCCGGGTTCGGTGATCGTGGACATGGCCGCCAGCGATCTGGGCGGCAACTGCGAGCTGTCCAGCGCCGGCGAGACGGTGACCTCGGACAACGGCGTCGTCATCGTGGCGCCCGAGAACCTGCCCGCCTCGATGCCCGCATCGGCGTCCCAGTTCTACGCCCGCAACATCTCCGCGCTGCTGCTCAACATGGTCAAGGACGGTGGGCTCAACCTCGACTTCGAGGAGGAGGTCACCAGGGCCACCGTGATCACCCACGGCGGCAGCGTGGTGTCCGAGGCGGTCCGCAAGCTGCTGGCACCGGCCGGAGGCAACGCATGAACATCGACCTGGCGTTCACGATCTTCGTGCTCGCGATCCTGTGCGGGTTCGCAGTCATCTCGAAGGTCCCGGCCACCCTCCACACGCCGCTGATGTCGGGGGCGAACTCGATCCACGGCATCGTGCTCGTGGGCGCGATGATCATCGCGACCACCGCGGACAACCCGATCTCCTACCTGCTGTCGTTCCTCGCCGTCGCCTTCGCGTCGCTCAACGTCGTCGGCGGCTACGTGGTCACCGATCGGATGCTCCAGATGTTCAAGCGCAAGCCCGCGGCACCCAAGGCCGACAAGGTGGAGGGATGACGTTGGACGCGCAGACCATCGATCCGATCGTCCGCCTGATCTGGCTGGCCGGGGCGGTCGGGTTCGTGCTCGGCCTGATCCGGATGAACTCGCCCGCTACCGCGCGCAACGGCAACCTGCTGTCGGCGGGCGGCATGGCGCTGACCATCGCCGCGACCGCCGTCTGGCTGCTGGTGCTGCCGCCAACCGGCTCGTTCAACGCGGTCGGCTGGGCGATCATCGTGCTCGGTGTCGTGGTCGGCGGCGGGTACGGCCTGTACTCCGCCCGGACCGTGAAGATGACCGCGATGCCCCAGCTGGTGTCGCTGTTCAACGCCGTTGGCGGCGGTGCGGCCGCGCTCATCGCGATCGACGAGTACCTGCGCCTCACGGGCGTGCCCGGGCTCCAGGAGAACGTGGCATCGGTCCTGGACGTCATCATTGGCTCCATC
Organism: uncultured Chloroflexia bacterium; assembly: GCA_963734995.1. Lineage (GTDB taxonomy): Bacteria > Chloroflexota > Limnocylindria > Limnocylindrales > CSP1-4 > CAIXZV01. The sequence goes on along the minus strand of CAVTJD010000002.1, from coordinate 16,082 downwards.
ACGTTCACCGGATCGCTGATCGCCTCGGGCAAGCTGATGGGCCTCAGGATCACGCCCTCGCGCCCGGTCATCGTTCCGGGCGGCCGGATCGTCACCGCGGTGCTCGCGGCGATCGCGGTGTTCGGGGCCCTGTACCTGTGGGCCGGGAACTACTCCGTCGCCGTGGTGGCGGCGATCCTCGTGTCGGCACTCGTGTTCGGCGTCACGATGACGCTCCCGATCGGCGGCGCCGACATGCCGGTCGTGATCAGCCTCCTGAACTCGTTCACCGGCACGGCCGTCGCGATGGCCGGGTTCGTGCTCAACAACCCGGTCCTGATCATCGCCGGCGCCCTGGTCGGTGCCTCCGGTGCGATCCTGACCAAGCTCATGGCCGATGCCATGAACCGCTCGGTCATCAACATCATGCTGGGCGGCTTCGGCACGGGCGAGGGCACCGCGGCGACCGGCACGTCCGGTGGCGGGACGGTCCGCGAGGTCGGGGTCGACGATGCGGCGATCCAGCTCGCGTACGCCTCGGCGGTGATCGTCGTGCCCGGATATGGCCTCGCGGTCGCGCAGGCACAGCACGCCGTTCGCGAGCTCGCCGAGCAGCTCGAGGAGCGCGGCGTCGACGTCAAGTACGCGATCCATCCGGTCGCCGGGCGGATGCCCGGCCACATGAACGTGCTGCTCGCCGAGGCCAATGTCCCCTACCCCCAGCTCAAGGAGATGGAGGACATCAACCCGGAGTTCGAGCGTGCCGACGTCGCTCTCGTCGTCGGCGCCAACGACGTGACCAACCCCGCCGCCCGGCGGCCCGGCTCGCCGGTCTCGGGGATGCCGATCCTGGACGTGGATCACGCCAAGAGCATCATCGTGATCAAGCGGTCGATGGGGCGTGGCTACGCCGGGATCGACAACGAGCTGTACGCCAACCCCAAGACGGGCATGCTGTTCGCCGACGCGAAGGCGGGCCTGACTGAGCTGGTGTCGGCGGTCAAGGCGCTGTAGGCGCGGCGGCCGGTCGAACCGTGGGGCGAGCCGCCGGTCGAACGCCGGACGGACGCCGGACGGATGCCGGACGGATGCCGAGGAGGGTCTCCGAGGCGGCTGTCCCTCAGGCCGCGGCCGGACCCGGACTGCCGGACTGAGCGGTCTCCTGAAGCACCTCGCCATCCGCGGCGTGGACCGCGTCCAGCCGCGCGATCAGCGCGTCGAGGTTGATCGGATCGGCGACGGGCTCCGGCGTCGGCCGCCCCAGCAGATAGCCCTGGCCGGTTGCGATCCCGAGCTCGCGGACGATCTCGAGGTGCATCGGCGTCTCGATCCCTTCGGCCACCGTGGTCGCCCCACGGCGTCGGGCGAGATCGATCAGGGCGCGCAACACCGACTGCGAGGGGGCCAGCACGGCTCCCGTCTGGACCAGCGACAGGTCGATCTTGATCACGTCGAACTCGACGTGGCTGAGCAGCTGGAAGCCAGCGTTGCCGGCACCGACGTCGTCCGCGGCGATCCGGGCGCCGGTACGGCGAAACACCGCGAGGTTGCGCACCAGCCGGCCCATGTCCTCGATGGCCTCGCGCTCGGTGAGCTCGATGATCACCCGGTGTGGGGCGATCCCCGCCGCGGCGAGGATCGCGAGCACCTCGTGCGGGTTGAAGGCCACTGCCTCGACGGTGCGCGGCGAGAGGTTGACGGCCAGGTGATGGTCGGGCGCCAGGTTCGCGGCCCCGTCCGCGATCCGCCGGATGGCGGCAACGTCGAGCTCGACGGTGCGGCTGACGGCCTCGGCGGCCACGAACAGGGCGCCGGGGTTTCGGAAGCCGGCCCCCGGGTTCGGGCGAATGAGCCCCTCGAAACCGATGCACCGGCCATCGTCCAGCGCGTACACCGGCTGATAGGCGGCCGTCAGCAGTCCGCCGGCCACGACGGCATCGACCGCCGAAGCCAGCTCCTCCGCCGGGCGCTCGTCGTCCGCGACGCCGTGGAGCTTCGGGTCGTAGACCTGCACGTCCGTGCGCCCATGACGCTTGCCCCAGTACAGGGCCGCGTCCGCGTGCTGGTACAGCTGGTGACGATCCTGGCTCGGGCTCGGCATCCCCGAGATCCCGATGGTGAGCGAGACCGGACGGCGCCCGGTGTTGTGACCGCCATCGAGCGCCATCGCCAGGATCCGCCGGCCGAGGGTCAGGGCATCCTGAGATGTGGCGCCGGTGCTCAGGATCGCGAACTCGTCGCCACCGACGCGGAACGCACGGTCCGTCCGGCGGCTGTTCATGACGATCGCACGGGCAACGTCCTGGAGGGTCTCGTCGCCCGCCTGGTGTCCGTCCGTGTCGTTGGTCCGCTTCAGATCATCCACGTCGAGCAGCAGCAGCGCCGTCGGCTGGCGATGCCGACGAACCATCTCGACCGCACGCTCGAGCTCCTCCTGGAAGGCGCGGTGGTTGCCCAGGCCCGTCAGCCCGTCGCGGATCGCGTCGAGCCGCGCGCGATCGTACAGATCCGTGAGGTCGTGGCTCGCGCCGCCCAGCGCGTCGGCCCGACGCAGCACGCTGCGCATCAGCCGGACCACGACCATCGCCGCGACGGCGCCGCCGGCCGCAATAACCACCACGGTGAGAGCCGGAGATGTCGACCTGGCCCCGATCGCGATGGCCGTCAGCGCGGTCATGGTCACCAGGAATGCGCCCATCGCAAGACTCGTGATGCCAGCGCGCAGCTGCGCGACGAGCTCGCCGACGTCGCCCGACGATTGGAGCGTGTCGACGGCCTTGGGGGACATGGATAGGTCGCCCACAGGCGTGGTCATGGTCGATTCATCCTGGGTGCGCGGCCGCACCGCCCCAACCACCCTTTGGTCCTGGCGGCGCCGGTACGTCCGGTCGTCGGTCACCCGATCGCTGCCGGGCTACGGTGGGGTTGGTGCGTCCCTGAATGGCGGCTCGCGCTCCGGCGGGCCTGATGAGACATCATGCGAGCTCGCGAGATCCGACCGCCCGCTCCGGCGAGGGGCCCGCACTACCCTCTGGGCCTGCTCCTGGCGGGCCTGCTCATCGCGGGCGGCGGGTCAGTTGCGCTCATCGGCCATGGCCCGGCCGAGGTGGCCGCTGCGCAGCCCACGGCAACGGCCGGTACCAAGGCCTCACACGCGCCGCAGCCGACGCCGAGGGCCAACCCCAAAGCCACGCCCAAGGCCACGCCCAAGGCCACGCCCAAGGCAAAGGCGACGTCGACACCCGGACCCACCGCAACGCCCGCACCCAAAGCCACCCCCAAGGCAAAGGCGACACCGGCGGTAACCCCCACGCCGACACCGACGCCGCGACCCACCGCCGCCCCGACCCGGCCGCCCGCGGACACGACCAGCCAGACGACGTCCTCCACCTCCACCTCCTCCACCACCGGCAGCGGCAGCGGCAACGATGGGCAGGCGGTTGGAACCGACCCGGCATCCGAGGCGGGCGCGACCCGTGAGCCACGCCCGACGACGGGCGCGAGCGCCTCACCCGCCGTGGCCGGTGGCTCGACGGGCGAGGTATCGGGTGGCTCGACGGCGGGGCAGATCGACGGCGGGCGATCGGCGGGCTTCGCAGCACCCCGCCTGGGCTCAGGGTCTTCCGATGGCGGTTGGGACGTGGTCGTCCTGGTGGCGCTTGCCGTCTCGGCGATCGGGCTGGTGTGGATCCGGCGATCAGCAACCGAGCTCCGGCCGGCGCCACAGGTTCGGCCGGTCGCGCAGCACGCAGGAGGTCCCTCGTCGGGCTGACCCCGGCTCCGGCCCCGGACCTGGGAGGGGCCTACCGCGGGGCGGCACCGCGGGGCGGCGCCGGGGGCCGCCGGTGAGCGTGACCCGCTCGCCTACCAGGCTTCCGCCGGCGACGATTGCTCCGCCGCGACGATCGAGACACCGGCCACGACGTCCGTCGCCTCCACAAGGCGGACCGTGAGCGTCGACCGGCCGCGCTCGGCGCGCAGCTCGAACGTCGTGCTGGTCCGGCCGTCGCCCGCGACCGGCAGGCCGAGCTCCAGCCGCCCGAAGCGCGCATCGCCCGCACGCAGGGCACGCAGGACGGCGATCCGGTCCAGATCGGGACCGGTCGCAAGATCGTCGGGCCAGGTCGCGTCGCCGCTCGCGGCGAGGGCGAGCAGCCGCTCGGCCAGGCCGCGGATCGCCGCGGACGGATCGCCGACCGACGTCAGCTGAAGGGCCTGGATCCGTGGCGCCGGCTCGGGCGAGACGAGCACCGAGACCCGCAGCCAGCCACGCTCACCGCGCAGCCACCAGGCGAGGTGCGCCGGCGAGTCGGAGGCGACGGGCCGAGCGTCATCGGGGTGGAACGGGCCAAGCGCAGCGGAGATCCCCTCTACGGCCTCGCGGCGAGCCTCGCGTGGTTCGTCGAGATCCATGTTCATCGCAAACACGCGATCGGCAACCGCATCGTCCCAGCGCGCGATCAGGCCCTCGACGGTCGGCCTCAGCGCGGCAACCGCCGGCAGCGGCGCGACGCGGCGCCTGGGCACGGCATCGGCACGCACCAGCATGGCCAGCACCTCGGCGCCGATCGGACGCATCGGCGCGTAGCGATGGTTGCCCAGGGCCACGATCCCGAGCCCCGTCGCAGGATGCCAGGCCATGTACGACCCGAACCCCGGATAGCCGCCCGCATGCCCGATGGTGGTCCCGGTCTCCGCGTCGTCCTGGACGAACAGGCCGAAGCCGTAGCCACCGCTGGTGATCGGCGGCAGGGCGTCCGGCGCGTGTTCCGCGACGACCGTCCGGTCCACCCGCTGGACTCGCTGCATCTCGCGGCGCGTGGAGCGGCGCAGCGGATGCGAGCCCTCGGGATCGTCGCGGGCCGGGAATGCGTCCAGAAACCCGGCGACCCAGCGGCTCAGGTCGCGCACGGTGGAGAACACGCCGCCCATCGAGGCCAAAGCGCCGTAGCCGTCGGTGCCCTCCCGGACCAGGGCAGTTCCGCGGCGCACGTAGCCGTGCGCCAACCGGTCCTCGGGCACGTCCTCGGCCAGGTACGCCGTCGACGTCATGCCCAGCGGCCCCAGCAGGCGTTCCTCCACGACCTCCCGGTACTCGGCGCCGGCCACGGCGCTGATCACACGGCCCAGGATCCCGTAGCCCAGGTTGGAGTAGTCGAACACGACGCCGGGTGGCCAGGCGAACGACGGGCCGGCCGCCAGCAGCTCCGCGAACCGGTCGAGCGGGAGTCCCTGCTGCCGGTCGCCCCACGGATCGTCGGTCGGCAGACCCGCCGTCATCGTCAGCAGCTGGCGAATCGTCACCGGCGGGCTGTCGGTCGTCGGCGGTCGCCATGCGGCGAGCTGTGGCACGTGGCTCGCCACCGGGTCATCGAGCCCCAGGCGGCCCTCGTCACGGAGCAGAAGCACCGTGCTCGCGGTGAAGCTCTTGGTCATCGATGCGATCCGGAACACGGTGTCGGCGTCGGGCAGGCGATCCTCACCGTCGCGAGCCGTGCCCGCGCCCCCCGTATGGACGAGCACCCCGTCGCGGATCACGCCCCATGCCACGCCGGGTACGCGGCCCTCGCGCTGAGCACTGATGAAGGGCTGGTCGACGTCGGGCATGAGGTCAAGCAGGTCCGGCATGCGGCTGATGTTGCCCCATCCGATGCCCGGGCGCGGCCCGGACGCGCCGGCGAGCAACGCCAGGAGCGCTCGCCCGTCGGGGTCCACCCCGGGGCGATCGCACCCCCTACCCTTGTCGCATGTCGCGCAAGCGCCCTACGCCACCTGTCTGGCCGCGTCCGGCCAAGATCGCCTTCATCGGCTCGCATGGGATTCGCAAGACGTCCGCCCTGCTTGCGTTCGCCGCCGAGGCGCAGCGCGCCGGTCGATCGGTCGAGCTCGGGCGCGAGATCGTGCGCGACAACCCGCTGGGGATCAATGAGGCTGCCACGGGCGAGGCGCAGCTATGGGTGCTCGTGTCGCAGATCCGCCAGGAGCTCGAGCTGGCGCGCAAGGCGGACATCCTGGCCACGGATCGTGGCGTGATGGACAACTTCGCCTACTACCTGCGCTCGAATGATGGGGACGACCGCTACGCGGTCGAGCCGCTCGTTCGGCGCTGGTCCACGACCTACGACCTGGTGGTCCGGCTGTTGCCGGATGTCGCGCTCCAGGCCGATGGCATCCGGTCCACGAACGACGCGTTTCGCGACGAGGTCGAGGCAATCCTGGATCGGGTCCTGCCGGAGCTCGTGCCCCCCGGGCGCCTCGTGACCCTCCACGCCTCGGAGATCACCAGCCGGTACGACTGGTTCGCGATCCTGGAGCGCCTGGCGACGGCGATCGGCGCGAGCGTGTCGCCACCCGATCTGTGGCGCTGACCGGCGAGAGACGTGTGACGACCCCCGGGGCGTCGCCGCCGGGGGTCGTTCCAGGCTCGTGATCCGGGTATCCGTCAGTGATGCGGATGCCCCGTGGGCCACGGCGCATGCGTTGGATGCGGCGTGCGCGTCGGATGTGGGGTGGGGGTCGGATGTGGCGTCCGCGTGGGCCACGGCGCATGCGTCGGATGCGGCGTCTGCGTCGGCCACGGCGCATGCGTCGGATGCGGCGTCTGCGTCGGCCACGGCGCATGCGTCGGATGCGGCGTCTGCGTCGGCCACGGCGCATGCGTCGGCCACGGGGTCCGCGTCGGCCACGGCGCAGCGTCGGATGCGGGGTTCTGGTCGGGGTAGGTGTGGGTGGCGGGCTGGCGGTCGGTGGCGGGCTGGCGGTCGGTGCATCGGGCCCGGATGGGTCAGAGCTCGTTCCGGTCGGCGAATCCGCCGAACAATCGCCGACGCCGGCGCTGGCCGCGGCAGTGCAGATCTCCGTGGTCGACCGGGTGAGGTTCGCCGATATCGAACCTCCGAGAAGCAATGTGACCGCCACGATGAAACCGGCGATCAATGAGAGCAGCAATGCGTACTCGGCAAGCCCTTGCCCGGTCGCCATCCTGTGATGGCCTTTCAGTCCTCGAGCTCCTTTCCTGGCGCGGGGCGGCAACCCGGGCCTGCGACCCGATGGATCGCCCCTTGCCGGAGTCTCCGTGACTGGTACTAACACTTGCCATAACCGGGACCGAGGTCCGTTGCCCGTCGACAACGAGCCGCGATGGACGGGCGACCGCGCGCGACGGGGGCACGGCGGTGCGGCTGTCGCCTCCAGGCGCTGACCGGAACCGACACGTCGACGCGGGGGTCGGCGCACCGCGCACAGATTCGAGATCAGCCTTCTCAGAAAGCCACAAGCAACGGCCCCTAGGCTCCGCGACAGATCGCACAACGACGTGAGAGTCGGCACCGTCCGCTGGCCGCCCATCTGAGCTGCGCGCGGACGACCCACAGGCGCGGAATGTGCGCGCGAGCGCCTCGGCAATCGAGCCGGGCAGACGCCGGGCGCTGCAACCGCGGATCGGAGTGACAGGTGCGCATGTTGAGCGCGCGCCGTGAACGGCGCATCGAACCCATTCGTCCTCTCGGCAGCCCATCGGCCGCGCATCGACCACGCGCGGTGGTGCCGGCGTTCCTCATCGTGGCGGCGCTCGCCGTTGCGGCCTGCGGGGCGGGTGTCTCATCGACGGCCTCCCCGGCATCGGCAACCGCGGCGTCCTCGGCGACAGCGGCTCCGACGGCCACGTCGGCACCCAGCCAGGCGACCGTCACCGGGGCGCTCGGTCAGCTGCAGCAGGAGTACGAAGCCGTCGTGCAACGGGTCTCGCCGTCGGTGGTCGTGATCGAGACCCCGAGCGGGCTGGGCTCAGGGATCGTGTTCGACGCCAAGGGCGACATCGTCACCAACGCCCACGTCGTGGGAACCTCGACCACGTTCACCGTCACCCTCGCGGATGGCCGCCAGTTCCCGGGCAAGCTGGTCGGCACGTTCGCGGCCAATGACATCGCGGTGATCAAGATCGACGCTCCGAACCTGCAGCCCGCCACGTTCGCGGACTCGTCCAAGCTCGCGGTGGGTGAGATCGTGATGGCGGTCGGCAACCCGCTCGGCCTCCAGACCAGCGTCACCCAGGGGATCGTGAGCGCCCTCGGGCGCACGGTGAGCGAGGGCGGGGGCATCACGCTGCCGGGGACGATCCAGACCAGCGCGGCCATCAACCCGGGCAACAGCGGTGGGGCCCTGGTCGACATCAACGGCAACGTGGTCGGCATCCCGACCCTTGCCGCGGTTGATCAGCAGATCGGCGGCTCCGCGCCCGGGATCGGGTTCGCGATCCCGAGCAACGACGCCCGTGACTTCGCCAACCAGCTCATCACCAGCGGGCACGTCACCAACTCGCATCGCGCGTACCTCGGCATCCAGCCGGCCAACGTCATCGGTGCACCGGGCGTCCTGGTCTACAGCGTCGAGCCCGGAGGTCCGGCCGACCAGGCCGGGATCACGACGCGCGAGCTGATCGTGTCGATCGATGGCAAGCCGACCCCCGACGGCAACACGCTCTCGACCGTGCTGGCCGGCCTGCAACCCGGACAGAAGGTGCCGGTGGTAGTGGAGAAGGCCAATGGCACCCAGTCGACCGTGCAGGTCACCCTCGGCCAGATCCCGGGTTGACATCGGGACCTGATGGTCCTCCGTCGAATCGGCGGCACGGCGGCACGGCGACACAACGGCGCGGCACACGTGCGGTGAGATCGGCACGGGAGATACAAAGCGGCGACCTGCCCCAGGCAGGCCGCCGCTCTTGACTTATGAGAGGCCAGCGGGTCATCCCCGGACCCGGCCTGTGGCGGTGGGACCTGCGTCCCGCCGCCCATGCATCATCAGCAACCCTGGTCGACGGCGCCGCGCTGTGTCGGCGCCAGCCACTCACCCCACGCGATCAGGACCATCCCCAACCGCCTCCGGACATCCGTCCTGGCTGTCCGTCCAACCGGCCGGGCAACCGCCGCGGACCGCAGCTGCTCCTCATCACGAGCTGCTGTGGCGAGCCCTTCCCGCCGTCGCTGGCCCTCGCGCTCGTGCGACATCACCGTCAACATCGCCAATCCCTCCAACGCCCTCCGACATGAAGGCCGTTTGATCTCAAGTTTCTCGATCTCGAGCGAGAACCCTAGCCGAGATATCGTTCGATGTCAAGAGGTCCTACATGGAGTCACTTGACATCGAGACACCTGATCCCGATACTCGGGTCATGGCTCACGCGCAGATCCCGAACCGTGAGCGTCCCGATGATCCGGACGAGCGCGATGAGCTCGATCGGATGCTGGTGGTGTGGGCCAGGGAGATCCCCGCCCTCGACCCGCTGACGGAGGGGATCGTCGAGCGGATCCAGAGCTTGGCTCATGACTTCGAGGCCTCGATGGAGGAGACGCTCGCCTCCTCCGAGCTCGACCGTCGCTCGTACCACCTGCTGGGCCGGCTGCGTGCCGCGGGTCCCCCCTATCGACGAACGCCGGGCCAGCTTGCCCGCGGGCTCCGCCTGTCGAGCGGTGCGATGACCAACCGCCTCGACCGGATGGAGCGGGACGGCCTGATCCGGCGACTGCCGGACCCGAACGACCGGCGGGGAACGCTGGTCGAGCCCACCGAGCTGGGACACGCGATCTGGGACCGGACGGTGGGCATTCAGGCCCAGCGGGAGGCGCTCCTGGCGTCGGTTCTGGAGCCGGACGAACAGGCCGAGCTGCACCGACTGCTGCGGCGGCTGATGCGCGCGTTCCCGTCCGGCCGGCACGCCGAGAAGTACGCGCAGGACATCCCCGGGGACGACCCGACCGGCTGATCCGGAGCCCGGGCACGCTATCTGATCGGCGGCGGGACGACGATCGACGGCGACGGTCCGTGGGGCGACCTCGCGGGCGGCGGGATCGTGGCCAGCGGGGTGACCGCTGGCCGAGGAGTGGGCGCCGGGCGGGCGGTCGCGGGCGGCAGGCTTGCTGACGCGGTTGGCCCGTCGAGCTCGTCAGATGCCGTCGGCAGGGGCGCGCGCGTATCTGATGGCGCGGGGGCGGAGCCCGATGGGCTGACCCCGGGACTCGCGGCGATCGACGGCGGCACGGTCACGTCCGGCGCGGGTGGCGCCGCCTGGCAGCTACCCAGCAGGAGCCCGCCGAGCACGACGGCCGTGGCCAGCGCCGCCACGGCGGCCAGCGCGAGGAGCGGTCGCCGGAAACGCGGGTCCATCTCGCGTCGAGTGTAACGATGGGGCCCGCCGGCGTCGCCGGCGGGCCCCATCGAGCATGATCGGGCGCGGAGCGCCCGCAGCCAGTCTCTCTAGTTGACGGCGACCTGCATGAAGTTGCCGTGGTCGGACGTCCCCACCACGCGGATCCTGGTGCCCGTGTTCGGGACGATCACGCTGGACCAGCCCATGTTGCCGATGCCCGGCGTCGTCGCCGGATCGACCCAGTAGCTCTGGTTGTCATCGAACACGGGGTTGGCCGGGAGGCCGCCGATGCAGCTGGGTCCCTGGCCGCTCTGGTACAGGCAGACGTTGTCTGTCCGCTGGAGCCCGAAGGTCGAGTCGAACGACTGGACGCGCGGTCGCCACACCTGGCCGTTGTCCGGGCGGATCAGCAGCTGCGGATGGGCATCAACCGGCAGGTAGAGCCCGCCACAGCGGCCGGCCAGGCAGTGGTCGCCGATGTTGTTGTTACCGAACGACTCGTCGTAGTACCAGACCAGCAGGCCGTCCTGGTACGGGAAGTGCTGCACCCAGTTCTGGAGATCCGGGTTGTCGAGGTTGCCGAAGTTGTACGGGCCGGTGCGCAGGCTGTCGTCGTAGCCGACGTAGTTCCGGTACTCGGCAAAGTACGCGTTGAAGTACGAGAACGTGTCGGACCCGCTTGTGACGTGAAAGCCGCCAGCCGGGTCGTACGTCCAGCCGGGGTCGGTCTCGGCGCCATCGGTCGGCTGGCCCGTGATCGAGATGTCATCGATCGCGAACCCGGCCGGCGCGGCAACGCCGGGATTGCCCTGCTGGGCGACGTCCGTCCAGTACCAGAACCCGATGTCCACCGTCTGGCCGGCGTAGGCCGACAGGTCGGCGGTCAGGTCGACCCAGTCGAAGCCGGTCGAGAGCCCGGTGATCCCTTCGCCGGCGTTCTGCCCGTTCGGGTTGGTGTTGGTCGACAGGTTCGTGGCGACCGGCGTGCCGTTGACGGTGAGGTACGCGTAGTCCCAGTCCTGCTCGATGTTGTAGCGAACCTTCGCGCTGAGGTCGACCGTCCCCGCCGGGAGGGTGACCGAGCGGGTCATCGTCTCGTCGAGGTTGTCGCCGCTACCGCTGAAGTAGTACTGGCTGCCCGCGTAGGGCGGCCCGATGACCGTCGCGACGGGCTTGTCAGGCAGCAGGGCGACGAGCGCCTGATCCTTCTTGGTCGATGACGTCGCACCGCTGAGCTTCACGGAAGCGTGCTTGCCATAGGGCACGACCACGTAGTCGGACCAGCCGAGGAAGATCTTCTCGTACACGCTCATCGAGATCGGCTTGGTGCCCAGTCCGTCGGCCGGGATGCCCGAGTTGCCGTACGAGCCGCTCGAGTAGAGCGTCCAGAAGCCGGTCGAGTTCTCGGCCCCGCCGGTGTTGCCGCTCGTGTCGTACAGGTCCGGCAGACCGAGGTCATGGCCGAACTCGTGGCTGAACACGCCGACACCGCCGTTCTCCGGTTCGACGGTGTAGTCACCGATCCAGTAGTTGCTCTGCCCGATCTGAATGCCGCCGTACTGATTGAAGGCGGGGCCGGCGGCTCCGATCAGGTTGTAGAAGGCGTACCAGCGATGGCTCCAGATGGCGTCGGTGCCCTGGGCGCCGCCACCGGTCTCCTCGCCCTCACCCGCATGGATGGCCTGGAAGTGGTCGATGTACCCATCCGGCTGATCGAAGTTGCCGTCGCCGTTGTAGTCGTACCGATCCCAGTGGTCGTACTGGACAGGTAGTCGTTGATCTCGGCCGGCGTCATGCCGTCGGCGATCATCTCGTTGTACCAGGCGTTCACGGTGTCCTGGATGAACAGCCATGTTCGGGCGCACACGATGCCGCCGCAGTAGTCCGAGCCGTAGTACGACTCGTTGTAGGGCACCTGAACCCAGTCCTCGACGGTGCCGTTGACCGTGTACCGGTTGGACGACTGCTCGATGTAGAAGTTCCGCATCGAGACGGCGCCCGGGTCGGCGTTGAACAGCATGTTCTCGTAGTACGACTGGTTGAAGTCAGGCGCCCAGATCGTGCTGTTGTCGACGCTGCGGTCCGGCTCCGGGATCTCGTTGTTGATCGGCCCCGGATCGCCCCCGTACACGGGGCTCACCTGATCCCCGAACTCGCCGAGGACGGTCCAGATCGTGTCCTCGCCCTGGCGAGCCAGCTCGACGTACTGGCCGGGTGCGAGCTTGACCACCTTGTTCTTGCCGGTCGCCTTCGCCTCGCCCTTCATGACCTGCTGCAGGGCCACCTGCTTCATCGCGGCCTGCTTGGTGGCCATCGGGCTCGGGATGTTGTCGACCTTCGGCGCCTCGGCAGCGTTGCCACCGGCGGGTGCGACCGGGCCCGCAGCCATGGCGCTGCCGGCCAGCGAGAAGAGCAGTGCCATGCTGCTCAGCGCGGAGATGAGCTTTCGCAATCGGGTCTCCTCAGGTTTCGTCCGGTTCCCCTGCTCGGCCGGCCGCATCGCCAGGCGAGCGACCTTGGGCCTTCCCCCGACACCCGGGCCTCCGGCGAGCCTCCACCTCCCGGCGCCCTCCCTCCACGAAAACAGCGGAACCGCCACGTTGCCGGCTTTGGGACGAAGCGGACTGTGGCGGTCCGGGCTGTATTTCGCGCAAGGGTACCGATTCGCGCACTCGCCGGGCAACGCTGAGCGACATCCAGCTGGTGCGCTCAGGCACCGGGCGACACCACGGCGGCCATGCTCCGAAAAGATGGTGTGGGTCGGGCCGCTACGTGTTGCCCAGCGCGATTCGAATCCGCTTGTTGATCCGACCCTTGGACTCGTATCCCGTGACGCGGATCTGACCCACCTCGCGGGTATTCGCGACGTGCGTGCCCCCATCTGCCTGCAGGTCGAGCCCGACGATCTCGATCGTCCGAATCTGCTCGATCCCGGGCGGCAGGAGGTTGACCTTTGTCCGGATCAGGTCCGGGATCGCGAACGCCTCGGCGCGCGGCAGCACGTTGACCCGCACGTCCCGCGCCGCGCGGAGCTCCTCGTTGACCTTCGCCTCGATCTCGTCCACCAGGTCGCCGGACATCCGCTCGAACTCGAAATCCATCCGGCCGGCGCCGGGCTCCATGTTCCCGCCGGTCACGAGCGCCCCGTAGTCACGCCAGACCACCCCGCACAGCGCGTGGAGCGCCGTATGCGTGCGCATGAGCGCGAAGCGGCGCGCCCACTCCACGTCGACCCGTACGCGGTCGCCGGTACCCGGCAGCTCGCCGTCCGCCGGCGCCTCCAGCTCGTGGACGACCTCGCCGCCGACACGACGCGTGGCCAGGATGGTCCATGCCCGGCCGTCATCCGCGCGCAGGATCACGCCCCGGTCCGACGGCTGGCCACCGCCGCCCGGGTAGAGCACGGTCTGGTCCAGCACCAGCAGCGGTGGGCCGTCCGTCGTCGAGACCTCGAGCACGCGTGCCTCGACCGCCCGGGCGTAGGCGTCGCGGGAGAAGACCTCGTCGACGCGGGCGGTCATCGCGCTGCAATCCGGCTGGTCATCGCGCTGCAACCCGGCTGGTCATCGGTCTCGCTCCCACTGGCGCATCTCCCCGCTGTCAGCCCCCCACCGTGAGGGTGCCGGTCATGTTGGGATGGACCGAGCACACGAAGGTGTAGGTCCCGGCGGCCAGGGCCGGCACCGGAGTCGGCCTGCGCGGGACCCGTGATGATGTCGCCCTTGAACACCTTGGTGCCCGACGCGTCCTTGATGGCCACGTTGTGCGGGACGCCCGCGTCCTTGTTGTCGAAGTGGATCGTGAACCCGGTACCGGCGGGGGCCGAGATCTGTGACTGCTCTTGTACGCGATGTTGAGCGCCGACACCTGGACCACCGTCGCGCTTCCGTCACCACCGCTGCCACCTGGGACGGGTGTGGGTGCCTCGGCCGAGGGCGCCGCGGACGGCGCAGTCGATGCCGATCCCGACGCGTCGGGCGCGGCAGACGGCGACGGGGTGGGCGGCGCGTAGGTCCAGCCAGGTGCCGTGGTCGCGCAGGCCGCAACGGCGAGCGTGAGCAGGATCAGGGGCAGCGCGAACGACGGGCGGCGCATCGAGACTTCGGATCACCTCGGGGACAACTCGGGACCAGCCGATGCTAGCGAACACGGCCGCTTCCTGCGCGCTGGCGCCGGTCGGCGCCCGACCGGCGGCGCGCGGCCCACGACGGACGTCCACCTTCGCCCGGACTTTTTTGCAAAATAGTCTTGGCAAAACTTCCTTTGCGGTCTATCCTGCCGGCATGAGCGAACAAACGCCGCGATCCTCCACCCCGTCCGCGGTCGATGCCGGCGGCGTCGACCAGACCTACGGCCACGATCCGAGCGAGATCGCTCGGCCCGATGCCAGGTCGTTGCGCGGTCTCGCTCACCCGCTCCGGCTCCAGCTGCTCGGCCTGCTGCGTACCGATGGTCCGGCGACGGCGACCCAGCTCGCGGTCCGGACCGGGCAGTCGAGCGGTGCGACCAGCTATCACCTGCGCCAGCTGGCTGCCTACGGCTTCGTGGTCGAGGACGCCGAGCTGACGACTGGCCGGCGCGATCGATACTGGCGCGCGGCGCACCGCATGACCTCGTTCGATCTGCCGCGAGACGCCGACGAGGAGAGCCGGGCGCTGGGCGAGGAGTACCTGCGGATCGTCGCCGACGCCAACGCCCGCCAGGTCCAGGCCGCGATCGCGGGGCTGGCCACGGCCGAGCAGGACCTTGGCCCGGGCTGGAGCGACGGGTTCACGATGAGCGACCTCGGCCTGCGGCTGACGCTCCCGGAGGCGAAGGCGCTGATCGCCGACCTCGAGTCGATCGCCGCACGCTGCCGACAGGACCGCCCCGACGACCGGGGCTCGGCGCCCGCCGACGCGAAGCGGGTGGTCCTGCAGTTCCAGGTCCTTCCGGCACGCCCCGCGGCCGCGCTGACCGGCGACGACGATGGGAGCGATCGCGATGGCTGACGTCCAGACGCGCACGACTCGGACACGCCGCGGCCTGGCCGGTCTGCTGGCGGCCAACCTTGTGTCGATCCTGGGCACCCGGATGTCGATGCTGGCGCTGCCCTGGCTCGTGCTGGTCACGACCGGGAGCGCCGCGCAGACGGGTCTGATCGTGTTCGCGGAGATGGCGCCGTACGTGCTGATCCAGGCGCTCGGCGGGCCGGTCGTGGATCGGATGGGCAGCTGGCGGACATCGATCGTCAGCGATCTGATCGCCGGCCTCACGTTCGCGCTGATCCCGGTGCTGTATGCGAACGGCGGGCTGGAGCTGACGACGATGTTGGTCCTGGTCGCTGTGGCCGGCGCGGTGCGCGGGATCGGAGACACTGCCCGGCACGTCCTGATCCCCGGGCTCACCGAGGCGGCGGGCACGACCCTCGAGCGCGCCAGCGGCTGGTACGACGGTGTCAACCGCGCCGCCAGCATGGTCGGGGCGCCGCTCGCAGGCGTGCTGGTGGCCGTGCTGTCGGCGCCGGCCGTGGTGGCCATCGACGCCGCGACCTTCGGGGCGTCGGCGGTCATCGTCGCGCTCCTCGTGCCCCGCTCGAGCGCACGATCGACCGCGCCGTTGGATGAGGCAACGTACGACGAGCCGGAGACCGAGGCCGGCTACCTGGCGTCGCTGCGCGAGGGCTTCGGTCATCTCGTGGCGGACCGGCTGCTGCTGGGGATCGCGACCATGGTCCTGGTCACCAACCTCCTGGATGCGGCCTTCTCCGGCGTGCTGGCCCCGGTGTGGTCGAACGAGGTCACCGGGAGCCCGATCGCCCTTGGCCTGATGGGTGCGGCGCTGGGCGTCGGTGCGCTGATTGGCAACGGTGTGACGGCGTGGCTCGGACACCGGCTGCCGCGACGCCTGACCTACGCGTGGGGGTTCCTGCTGGCCGGTGGTCCGCGCTTCTTCGTCATGGCGGCGGTGGCGTCCG
>CAVTJD010000001.1:0-5546 GCA_963734995.1 uncultured Chloroflexia bacterium | reverse complement strand
GGCTAGGGCGGCCTGGCTTCCCGAGATGCTCGCGCCGGTAGCGCTCGAGCTCGCGAGGGGTGACGACGTAGGTCTTGCCCACCAGGCGCGCCCGCAGCCGGCCGGCCTGGACTTGGTGGCGGAGCGTCGAAGCCGCCAACCCGAGCTCGTCGGCGGCCTCGGTGAGCGTCAGCACCGATCAGTCCTCGGGCGGGCAGGTCCTGCGCCGCCTCGTAGGCGACCCGGGCGGCTTCGAGCTCGGCGTCCGCGGCCCGCAGGCGCCGGGTCGCCTCGACCCCGTAGCGGAGTGGCGCGCCCGGGACCAGGCTGTTCAGGCGGATCTCCGCGATCCGGACTTGGCGCTCGGCCTCGTCGACCCGGAGCGTCGCCTGGGTCAGCGTCTCGAAGTTCGTCATCGCGTTGGCCTCTGCGTTCGTGCTCATGCTCATAACATGGCCGATATCGGCCATGGAGTCAAGGCGGATCGTTGCCCGCCCGCCACGGTGTTCACCCGTGGGTAGGCGAGGCCCCGCGCCGACCCCGACGAAGGTCAAGCGGCTGCTCGGCGAGACGCGTCCCAGCCGCCTCAACCTCCGCGAGCCGATGCCCTCGGCCGACGTGCCCAAGATGCCCGCCGACATGGATGCCGGTGGACGAGTCCAGAACGTACGTTCGAACTGCCGTGGTCCGAGTCAGATGGGAGCTCGTTCAGCTCGCTTGCCGTGGGAGAGCGGATGAGCGTTCGAAAGGGATCGGCCATACGCACGGCGCATGACACGGTCATGGTGACCGATCCCGCGTCGACCCACTGGAGCGCCTATTGCCCAAGGTGCGTCGACTTGGAGGCTGTTCGACGCCATGATCGACGGCGCGAAGGTGGTCGTCGGCCAGCTTGCCATCGCCGGTGACCGGCGGGGAGCGCCGGTCCGACCGACCATCGTCGGGCACCCCCACGGGGCGCGTCACCCGGATGGTTGGCCATGGTATGGGCAGGCGAAGCCGCGGAGGTGGTCGACGGCCAGCAGATGGTGGGAGCCAGATTCGGAACCGTCAGCCGATCGCCGCCGCTTCTACTACCGACCGATCCGCCTGCCTGCAGTCATCGACTGCACCACTTGCGCGAAGCCGGTCCTCGTCCAAAGGATCGCCGCATCCATTGACGTCCACGACTACACCGCAATAGGATTGTCGAAGTAGCGGCACCATAGCCGCGCCCGGCCGAGTGAGCGTCCGAGCCCTTCCGTCACGGTAGGGCAGGAATGATGCCAACACTCCGGTACACCGCACGTCCTTGGCAGGGAGCGTGCCGGAGCACCGTGCATGGCCAACATCCTCCCCAAAGACCCTACGCGGGTCCGAAGCGGGCGCCTCGGCGCGCTGTCCGTTCATGCTCGCGGCAGGACCAACACCGGACCGGCTCGCACTGCCTGGGAAGCGAACCTCGCCGCCGAGGCCGGCATCACCGACGATGTGTCCCCGGGTGAGCGCGAGCGACGGTTGAAGTACGCGCTTCGCGCGCGGATGATCCGGCTCAATGCCGCCCGTTGGGGCAATCGTCGCACCCCGTCCAGCCCAGGGTCCGCCGCACGCGTCTCGAACGCATCCTGAGCGTCGGCCAACGATGAACGTCCTCCTCGAGAGCGCCCAGGCGATTGCAGCCGCAGGTTGGGGAGTCATCCCACTTCACACGCCGATCGACGGCGCATGCGATTGCGGTCGGCCCGGGTGCTCGTCGCCCGGCAAGCACCCGCGGACCAAGAATGGCCTCAGCGACGCGACCACCGACGCCAAGCAGATCCGCAAGTGGTGGAGCGCGTCGCCCACCGCGAACATCGGCGCGGTCGTTCCGGACGGCATCATCGTCGTCGACGTGGACGTCGCGGACCCCTCCACGGTCTTCCGGAGCGACGAGCTCCCGACGACCGTGATGGCGAAGACGGGGCGCGGCCACCATCTGATCTACCGCACCGCCACCCCGATTCGCCCGACGGTCGGCGTCAGGGAGCACATCGACCTCCGGGGACCCGGCTCCTACATCGTCGTCCCGCCGTCACTCCACAGCAGCGGCGTGCGCTACGAGTGGGTCGTCCCGATCGAGGACGGGATCGCGGATGCGCCGGCCTGGATCGCCGAGGCCGCACGATCGCGACGGAGTGCGGACGACCGACCAGGTGGCTCGGACAGCATTCTCGAAGGCGAGCGGAACGTTCGGCTGACGTCGTTGGCCGGCACGATGCGCCGACGCGGCATGACGACGACCGAGATCGAGTTCGCATTGCTGGCGATCAACGCCGGCCGATGCATGCCACCCCTCCCGGACGACGAGGTTCGGACGATCGCCACCTCGATCGGGAGCAGGCCACCCGGGGCGAGTTCCGGCGCAGCGGCCGCTGACCGAGTGGATCACCTCAGCCGACAGTCGCTCGCCGCCCACCACTTCGCGGACCGCAAAGGCGCCGACGTCCGGTTCGATCACGGTCGACGGATCTGGCTCATCTGGCACGGTCACCGCTGGCGACCCGATCGCGACCAGGGAATCCGGAGGCTCTGGCTGGACGTCCTTCGCGACCGCTACGCCGAGGCGCTCAGCATCACCGACAGCGAGATCCGCGAGCGGACCCTCAGCGCCATCAGGACCGCTGGCGCAACGGACGACGCGATCGAGGCGGGTCTCCGGATCGCGGCGTCGATGCGTCCGGTGGCCACCAGTGGGGACGCCTGGGATCCGGACCCGTGGATCCTCGGCTGCGAGAACGGGCTTGTCGACCTCCGGACCGGCGCCCTACGGATCGGCCGACCCGCTGACATGGTGAGTCGGTCCACGCGGCTCGACTACGACCCGCGGGCGACCTGTCCGCGCTGGGATCGCTTCCTCCGGGAAGTCTTCGCGGGCGACGAGGAGCTGATCGACTGGTTCGTGAAGCTGATCGGCGCGTCGCTTGTCGGGACCTCCAAGGAGTTGCTCGCCGTCCACTACGGCTCGGGCAACAACGGCAAGTCCGTCGCCTTCCGGACGCTCGGTCGTGAGGTGGCGGGCGAGTACAGCGTCGAGATCGCCGTCGAAACGGTCATCAACGCGAACCGGACGGCCGGCGCTCCGACGTCGGACCTCATGCGCCTGCGGGGCGCGCGCCTGGCCTTTACGAGCGAGCCCGAGCAGGGCGCGAAGCTCAAGGGCGGCACGCTCAAGCGCCTCGCCACGATCGACCTCATGACCGGCCGCGAGCTCCACGGCCGCCAGGAGGAGTGGGAACCGAGCCACACCCTTCACCTCGCGACGAACCACCTCCCAGTCGCGGACGATGCCTCCGAGGGCTTCTGGCGTCGGATAGCGCTGATCCCATGGGCCGTCCGATTCGCCAAGCGCGGCGAGTCGAGCGATGCGCCGGCCGAAGACCCGGGGCTCGCAGCCATTCTCGCTGGCGAAGCCCCGGGCATTCTCGCTTGGGCCGTGCGAGGCGCCGTCGCCTATGCGACGGCCGGGACACTGCACCCATTTCCTGCGGCTGTCGCCCGCGAGACGGCGGCCTACCGCGCAGAGGAGGACCCGCTCGGGGGGTTCCTGCGAGAGTGGGTTGTTCCCCAGGCCGACGCCGCGACGCCGGGACCTAAGGTCTACGAGCAATACGCGATCTGGGCCGTTCTCGTCGGCGCCAAGCCGATGACAGCCCCGGTATTCGGCCGGGCGTTCACCGAGCGCCATGATCGTCTCGGCTTCCCGGTTCGTCGGCGGGTCGTCCATGGCAGCCCCGTCTACGAGGGACTGATCGTCCAGAGGCCGTCCGTATGAGCCGGCGGGGTGAGCAGGGGGAGCATTTCGGCAGATTCCGGGTCCTCTCCCCACGCGTATGGGCGAAGGACCAGAGATTGGCACCGTTGCTCACCCTGCTCACCCGCTCGGTCTGGTCCCCGTTGAGTCGGCGGCAGCAGCGCGGTGGCCTGGTATGACCCGACAAGCGCAGCCGCCCGCCGAGCGCGACCCCCTCATCGCCGCCCTCGCCCGCTACGTCGAGGCCCTCCATCGGCGTTATCCCGACGGCCCCGACCAGATGCGCCGGGAGCGCTTGGCTGTGGCGCCCGACAGCGCGAAGGTGGTTGCGATGCACCCGCCCAAGACGGACCCCGCGGCATGAAGCGCCTGCCGCGGCCGCTCGACGACATCCGCGGACTGCGCGTGGCCCGTTGGATCCGCGAGTCCACGGCCGGCCAGTACGACCGCTTCGGCCCGGCCAGCCAGCGCGAGCAGCAGGACCGGTTCATCGAGCGCCACGGCCTCGTCGACACCGGGCTCGTCTACCAGGTCGCCCACAGCGGCCGCACCGTCTGGCGCTCAGCGACCATGACCGAGATGCTCGCCGAGGCGCGGGCCGGCGCGTTCGACCTGCTCCTCGCCGGCTACTCCGACCGCTGGCAGCGCAACCTCCGGCGGACCCTCGAGCTCCTGGAGGACGGCCTCCACCCGTCGGGGTCGCGCTCGTCATGTGCGACCGGCGGATCCTCTCCTCCGACCCGCATGACTGGGACGAGCTCATCTCGGAGGCGGCCGGGGCCGAGAAGTACAGCCGCCGCCTGTCCGAGCGGATCACCGACGGCTACGCCGCCAAGTTCGACCACCACGACGACCCGGGTGGCCATGCCGCCCTCGGCTTCCGACGCATGACAGATCCGCCGCATACGCTCGAGATCGATCCCGACCACGATCGGGACCGCCGTCGGCCTGTTCGAGCGCTACGCCCTCGGAGCCGTCAGCGCCCGTCAGCTCGCAGACGAGACCGGCCTCGAGGCTTCCCGCATCCGGATGATCTTGATCAACCCCCTCTACAACGGCTGGGTGCGTCGCCATCGCGGTCGAGACGAGACCCGGCGTCCTGCGCCGTGGCGGGCGAACCCACCCGTGTCTGACGACCTCTGGGCGCGAGTCGAGGCGGTGCGGCAGTCCAAGACGCGAGGCGGCGGGCCGCGCCACCGGGGTCGGCAAGACCTGCTGGCGGGCCTGCTGGAGTGCTCTTGCGGGCGGCGGATCCGATCTGATGGTCGAATGGGCAACACCGAGCGGATCGCCAAGCTGCACACGGACCCCTGTCCGCATGGGGTTCGAAGGCTCGGATCAGCGCCTCGACGTGGGAGACCCCGATCATGGCCCAGCTCGGGTCGATCAAGCTCGACAACAGCGTGCGGGCGCAGATCATCGCCGTGCTCTCTGCAGGGGAACGCCCGGTCACGATGGACCGCGCCCGGCTCGAACGCCAGATGCGCGAGCTCGCCCTGGAGCACGCTGCCGCTCGCATTGATGATGCCGCCTACCTCGACCGAATGGCTCGACTGCGAGATCGCTGGACACCATCGGGTCGCAGCAGGCGCACGACCTACCGGGGCAACGAGCGCTGGAGTGGCTCGATGCTCTGGCCGAAACCTGGCACAAGACCGACCTAGTAGAGGAGAAGTCCGACGTGATCCACGCCGTCTACGAACGCATCGTGATCGAGGGGCCGCGCTTCGTCGGCCTGCGCCTCACACCGGCCGCCTATCGGCATGGACTGGCCCTCGCGCTGCCAGATGCTGTTATG